>NZ_CADIKK010000003.1 GCF_902859915.1 Paraburkholderia ultramafica | reverse complement strand
GCCGAACTGGAACATCAGCCTGTTCCACTACCGCAACCAGGGCGCGGACTACAGCTCGATCCTGGTCGGCATCCAGGTGCCCGCGAGCGAGACCGAGGCGTTCGAGCGTTTCCTCGCGACCCTCGGCTATCCGAACTGGGAAGAGACGCAAAACCCGGTGTATCGGCTGTTTCTTGCGTAGCAGAAGAGATCGGGGTTTACCTTGAGGCCGCGCAACACAATGTGATTGCGCGGCGATCTCCCAAATACGCCACAAGCTCCGCCTGGACGGCGTTAGCGCGCGTTGACACCCGTCAACGCCAGTGTCGCGGGTACGCCGTCTATCGCCATAAACGATACAGCCTATGCGCCATATCGCGTTGCGCGATACCGCGTCGGATTGTCACACTGAGCGCAAATCAATCGCCGCGTTCAGGGGACAACTCATGCGCACTCAAGTTGGCATCATCGGTGCCGGGCCTGCGGGCCTGCTACTTTCCCACCTTCTTCATTTGCGCGGTATCGACTCCGTCGTGCTCGAAACGCGCAATCGCGACCAGATCGAATCGACCATCCGCGCCGGCGTGCTCGAACAGGGCACGATGGACCTGCTGACCGAAGCCGGCGTCGGCGCGCGTATGAAGGCCGAAGGCGCGCTGCATCACGGCTTCGAACTGGCTTTCGAAGGCAAGCGCCGGCGTATCGATCTGACCGGACTCACCGGCCATTCGATCACGGTCTACGCACAGCACGAAGTGCTCAAGGATCTGGTCGCGGCGCGCGTGGCCGCGAACGGGGCGCTGCGTTTCGGCGTGTCGGAGACGTCGATTCACGGCATCGATTCCGACAAGCCGTCGATCCGGTATCGCCACGAGGGTGAAACTTGCGAACTGCAATGCGACTTCGTGATCGGCTGCGACGGCTCGCAAGGCGTTTCGCGCGCGTCGATTCCGCAGGCGCTGCGCAAAGACTACGAACGCGTCTACCCGTTCGGTTGGTTCGGTATCCTGTGCGAAGGGCCGCCGTCGTCGGACGAATTGATCTATGCGCGTCACGAACGCGGCTTCGCGTTGGTCAGCACGCGTTCGCCGAACGTGCAACGCATGTACTTCCAATGCGATCCGAAGGACTCGGTCGAGAACTGGTCCGACGATTGCATCTGGGCAGAACTGCATGCACGGGTCGATTCGCACGACGGCCAGCGGATCGTCGACGGCAAGATCTTTCAGAAGAACATTGTCGGCATGCGCAGTTTCGTGTCGGCCACGATGCAGCATGGCCGGCTCTTCCTGGCCGGCGACGCCGCGCATATCGTGCCCCCGACCGGCGCCAAGGGTTTGAACCTCGCGGTGGCCGACGTGCGTGTGCTGACCCAGGCACTGAACGCGTTCTACGTAGAAAACCGCACCGATCTGCTCGACAGCTATAGCGAAACCGCGCTCAAGCGCATCTGGCGCGCCGAGCACTTCTCGTACTGGATGACCAGCATGATGCACCGCATTGAAGGCGCATCGCCGTTCGAGCAGCAGTTGCAGGTGGCCGAACTGGAATACGTGACGACCTCGCGTGCGGCGGCCACCGCGATGGCGGAGAACTACGTGGGTGTCGCCGCCGTGTAAGCGGGTAGCGCGCGGCGCACGGGCGCTAGTTGAGCGATAGATCCCGATGCGCCGCAGCCTGAAACTCCGTAGGCGTGACGCCGGTCTGCTTGCGGAAATAGCGGCTGAAATACGCCGCGTCCTCGAAGCCGAGCGCATGCGCGATCTGTTTGATGGTCAAGCCGGAATAGACCAGATCGCGCTGCGCTTCACGTATCAGATGATCGTTGACGAGCGACAACGGTGAATGGCCGAGTTCGTCGCGGCAGATGCGCCCCAACTGCGCGGCCGTGACGCCGAGTTTCCCCGCATAGAACTCGATCGGCTGATGTTCGCGAACGTGCGCGGCGACCAGTTCGCGCAGCCGTTTGATCTGCGCCGCGCGGCGGTCGTTGACCGTCGTGCTGGCCGCCGACGCGGCGTCGGTCAAACGCGCCACTTGCACAAAAAGTGCAATCATCAACGACATGCCCGCGGCGATATGGCCGCGCGCACTGCCACGAAATTCCTGCTCCAGCAAACCGAACAGCGGCATCAGCGTGCCGTCGCCGACCTCGGGCCGCACCGGGATCAGCGCGGGCCGTTGCAGCACCGGTAACAGCCCTGGCGACACCGCCTTCGAGATCGATTCCAGCGCCCGTTGCGCAGCGGTAATCACGAGCCCGTCGATCTCCGGCGAAAACACGAAACCATGCACGGTCTGCGCGGGAAGCAGCACGAGGCACGGCGGTTCGATCGCGAGCTTCTCGTTTTCGATCAGCACGTGGCCGGTGCCGCTGCGGATATAGAGAATCTGCAGCAGCGCGTCGTGCCGGTGAGCGGCGATGTGCCAGTCGTTAGGACGGCTGCGCTCGACAATCCATTCGAAATTGAACGCGTCGTACCACGGCGGCCGCGCTGACTCTCCGTACAAGTCGTAGTTAGGGATTTTACTCATGCCGTTTTGTCTCCTGTCGACCAGAGTTGGCGCTTTAGCGTTTACTCTGGTCCCATGCACGATAGTTGCGGTGTACGAATTGTCCTGCGATGCGCTGTCTTTGTCCAATCTCCGCCGCACTCGCGTCGCTATACTTTTTTACATGAAAGGCACGGTTTAAGTTAACAGCGCGGCGGCGATGCCAGCCCGCGTACCGTACCGGCGATCAAAATCATGGAGATTCGGATGACTAAGCAAATAAATCGGAGCGACGGCGATGCAGGCGTGCAGCACTGGCTCGAACTGGAGGGCAAGGTCTGCGTGGTGAGCGGCGCGGCCGGCGGCATCGGCAGCGCGATCGCTCACGTGCTGGGCCATGCCGGCGCGCGGGTTGCGCTGCTCGACCGCGACGAAGAAAAGTGCCGCGCGCTTGCGCACACGCTGAACGCGAAGGGCATCGAGGCGCTCGCGCTGGCCTGCGATATCGGTGACATCTACAGCGTGCGCGGCGCGGTGACGGGCGTCGAATCAGCGTACGGCGTGGCCGATGTGCTGGTGAACAATGCCGGACTGCTGCGCCCGGGCGGTATCGAACAGATCGGGCTGGACGCCTGGAACGCGATGCTGCGCGTGAACCTGACCGGCTACATGCTGTGCTCGCAACAGTTCGGCCACGGCATGTTGAAGCAGGGCGCGGGCGCGATCGTGCACGTCGCTTCGGTGGCCGCGCATCATCCGCAAACCTACAGCGGCGCCTATAGCCCCGGCAAAGCCGGCGTGGCGATGCTGTCGAAGCAGCTCGCGGCGGAGTGGGGGCCGCGCGGCATCCGCAGCAACACGGTGTGTCCGGGCATGATCCGCACGCCGCTGTCCGCTGCGTTCTATGAGCATGGTGATATCGAGCGCCGCCGCAGCGCGATGACGGCAAGCCGCCGCATCGGCGAGCCCGGCGACATCGCCGACGTCGTCGCGTTTCTCGCCAGCGCTCGCGCCGCGTATGTGAACGGCGCGGAGCTCGTCGTCGACGGCGGGCTCGAAAGCATGCTGATGGATCTCGTGCCGCGCCCCGGCTTCGAAGCCACACCGGCTGCCCGCTAAGCCCTCGCACAAGGACGCACATCATGACTAACGCTATAAGCAAAGCTGCGCTGACCTGCGACGTGCTCGTCATCGGTTCGGGCGCGGGCGGTCTCGCGACGGCCATCACCGCGCGCAGGCAGGGACTCGATGTGATCGTGATCGAGAAGGAGCCGTTCTTCGGCGGCACGACCGCGTTTTCCGGCGGCGTGCTGTGGGTTCCTGGCAACCGTCACGCGAACAGCAACCACGTGAGCGATACGCGCGAAGCGGCGCTCACCTATCTGCGCAACGAGACCGGCGCATTTTTCGACGCTGCCGCCGTCGACGCGTTTCTCGACACCGGCCCGCGAATGCTCGACTTCTTCGAGCGCGAGACCACCGTCAAATTCGTGCCGACGCTGTATCCCGACTATCACCCGAACGTGGGCGGCGGTGTTGATATCGGCCGCTCGGTGGTGGCCGCGCCGTTCGATGCGCGTGCGCTCGGCAAGGACATCGTGCGTCTGCGGCCGCCGCTGAAAACGATCACGTTCATCGGCATGATGTTCAACTCGTCGAACGCCGACCTGAAGCACTTCTTCAACGCGACGCGTTCGCTGACTTCCGCGCTCTACGTGGCGAAGCGTCTCGCCAGCCATCTGAAGGATCTCGCGCTGTACCGGCGCGGCGTGCAGATCACGAGCGGCAACGCGCTCGCCGCGCGTCTGGCGAAGTCCGCGCTCGACCTCGGCATTCCGATTCACACGAACACCGCGGCGCGCGAGTTGACCGTCGCGGGCCAACGCGTGACGGGCGCGCTCGTCAGCGGACCGGACGGCGCGATTCGCATTGCCGCGCGGCGCGGCGTCGTGCTCGCGTGCGGTGGCTTTTCGCATGACGTGGCGCGCATCGCCAAAGCGTACCCGCACGTGCGGCGCGGCGGCGAACACGTGTCGCCGGTGCCGCCCGGCAATACCGGCGATGGCGTCGGCATGGCGGAACGGCTCGGCGCGAAAGTGGCGATCCGCTACCCGCAGCCGGCGGCCTGGATGCCGGTCTCGCGCGTGCCGATGCGCGATGGCAGCGTTGGCGTGTTTCCGCATCTGCTGGATCGTTACAAGCCAGGGATCATCGGCGTGACGCGCGCGGGCAAACGCTTCACGAACGAAGCGAATTCTTACCATGACGTCGGCGCGGCGATGATCGAAGCGTGCGCGAACGAGCGTGAAACCGCGATGTGGCTGATCTGCGATCACGCGACGATCCGCAAATACGGGCTCGGTTTCGCGAAGCCCGCGCCGGTCCCGCTCGGGCCGCTGCTGCGCAACGGCTATCTGAATACCGGCCGCACGCTCGCTGAACTCGCGCGCAACGCGGGACTGGACGGCGCCGCGCTGGAAGCGACGGTGAAACGCTACAACGCCGATGCGATGCGCGGCGAAGACCCCGAATTCGGCCGCGGCACGACCTCGTTCAACCGCTACCTCGCGGACCCGGAGCATCGGCCGAACCCATGCGTCGCGCCGATCGGCGACGGGCCGTATTACGCGCTGAAGGTGGTGATGGGCGACCTCGGCACGTTCGACGGCATTTCGACCAAGGTGACAGGCGAGGTGCTCGACGAAGCGGGTGCGCCGATTTCCGGCCTCTACGCGGTCGGCAACGATCGCGCGAGCGTGATGGGCGGCAACTATCCGGGCGCGGGCATCACGCTCGGCCCGATCATGACCTTCGGCTATATCACCGGCCGCCATCTGGCGGGCGTCAGTGAAACCGATGCGAACACCGGCAAGCGCGCCGACGCAACCATCACGGTATTGAGGACTGGCACATGAGCAGCGGCAAACCTTTCGTCGATCACCGCATCTATACGATCCGGCCGCGCGGCATGGCGGGATTCATCGACGTCTTCGACCGGCTGGCCATGCCGATCCAGCTGAAGTATCTCGGTGCGCCGGTCGGCTTCTATATGAGCGACATCGGCGCGTTGAATCAGGTGGTGCATCTGTGGGGCTACGAGAGCATCGCCGATTACGACCAGCGCCGCACCGCGCGCGACGCCGATCCCGAATGGCCCGCGTATCTGCAGGCATCGGCGCATCTGATCGTCGCGCAGGAAAGCCGGATCATCAGGCGCGTCGATTTCAGGAGTCTGGCGATGCTTCGCTAGCGGTATGCGCGTCATTCAGGAGGAGACACAACATGATCGATCAAACACGACGCGTCGCGCTCGTGACAGGCGGCGCGAACGGCATCGGCTGGGCCACCGCGCAACGCTTCGCGCAGCAGGGCTATAGCGTGGCCGTCGCCGACCAGGAGGCGGAGCGTGCTCGCGAACGCGCGCAGCAGCTGGGCGCGGCGCACGCCGATGGGCCGGCTCGCGCGGCCGGAGGAAATCGCGCGGGCCATCAGCTTCCTCGCGTCGGACGCCGCGAGCTACATCACCGGCACGGTGCTGAGCGTGGATGGCCGCTGGCATGCGTACGGCGCAGCCGACGGCTGACAGCCCACGCGAGCCGGATGCGGGTCAGGCACCGGCAACCGCATTATCCATAGTATTCCGAACAATAAAAAACATCACCTTGTCCTGTCACGGAGACATCGCAATGAAGAAGCCCCAACCAGGCAGGGCGGAAGTCCTGCACCCGTACGACCCTGAAACACGTTTTGCCCACGCGCAAGGAGACGTCAAATGACAAGCGCCAACCGCAGTGTGGATGTTCAGGCCTTCATCGACGAACAGCGCTTCTCGCCATTTCAATGGACGATTCTCGTGCTGTGCTTTCTGGTCGTCGCGGCGGATGGTTTCGATACGGCCGCGGTCGGCTTCATCGCGCCGTCGCTGGTGCAGCAGTGGGGCATCGCGCGCAGCTCGCTCGGCCCGGTGATGAGCGCGGCACTGGTCGGGCTGGGTATCGGCGCGCTCGCGGCCGGTCCTTGCGCGGATCGTCTCGGGCGCAAGACGGTGCTGGTGTTGTCGGTGTTCTTCTTCGGCGTGTGGAGTCTCGCGGCGGCTCGCGCGACGTCGATCGAAGCGCTGACGCTGCTGCGCTTTTTCACCGGACTCGGTCTCGGCGCGGCGATGCCGAACGCCGTCACGCTGATGTCCGAATACGCACCCGCGCGAATCCGCGCGGTCGCGGTCAACGCGATGTTCTGCGGTTTTTCCTGCGGACTCGCGATCGGTGGCCTCGCTTCCGCATGGCTGATTCCGCATTTCGGCTGGCCCAGCGTGCTGGTGGCGGGCGGCGTCGGCCCGATCGTGCTGACCGTGCTGCTGGTTCTGATGCTGCCGGAGTCGGTGCAGTTTCTCGCCGTGCGCAGGCAGGCGGATCAGCGCATCGCGCGGATCTTGCAACGCATTGCGCGGCAGAATCGCTTCGACGGATGCCGCTTCGTGGCGGTGGATGCGCGCGCAGGCCGTGAATCCACGGCGGGCAGTGCGAATAGCGCGAATGAGCGCGGCAAGCCAGGCGCGCGTGGCCAATGGGCGCTCGCCATCGTGCTCTCGTCACGCTACCGCTTCGGCACGCTGATGCTGTGGCTCGCGTATTTCATGGGGCTGCTGATCTACTACCTGCTCACCAACTGGCTGCCGACGCTGTTCAAGGACACCGGCTTCTCGGGCGAAAAGGCCGCGTTGATGACGTCGCTCTTTCCGCTCGGCGGCGTGCTCGGCAATCTGTGTGTCGGCTGGATCATGGACCGCTTCGCCGGCCATCGCGTCGTCGCGCTGACCTATGTGCTGGTGGGCGTGCTGGTCCTGCTGGTCGGACGCGGCGTCGGCCATCAGGTCTGGCTCGGCACCCTGATCTTCCTCACCGGCACGGTGGCCACCAGTGCAGTCACGTCGATGTCGGCGCTGGCCGCGAATTTCTACCCGACGCGTGCGCGGGCGACCGGCGTCGCGTGGATGCTGGGGATCGGCCGCGTCGGCGGCGTGGCGGGCGCGCTGGTCGGCGCCGCGCTGATGGGGCTCGGCTGGCAGTTCGGCGCGGTGTTTAGCCTGCTGGCCGTGCCGGCGGTCATCGCGGCGAGCGGCGTGTATCTGATGATGCGGCGCGCGACGTCCGACGAAGCGTCGTCTGACGGGGCCGTGGCTGCTGTCGCGGTCAAATGACAGCTGCGTTGTAAAAGGGCGTCGCGCCATGGGAGACCGGCTGCTCAATCCTGTCGGCGGGAATTCGATAACGTGCCGCCGCACCCGGGCGCGATGACTTCTCGATGAGCAGCGGCTTCCATTGTGATCTGAAACACAACAGTGAATTCAGGATTAGCGGATTTATCCGGTCACGCCAGGCACCTACACTGGCTCCACCGCTGCAATAAGAGTCACGTCAGCAGCGCATGCGGAGACAATCCCCGGAGGTGGTTCATGAAGTCGTTCATTCACGCCGTTGCTCTCGCTGTCGTTCTCGCCGCGCCGGTTGCGTCGTTCGCGCAGTCGGCCAGTCAGCCTGTTTCGCAGGACCCGCAGGCTGCGCAGACGCAAGCCGCGGGTCAGCAGCACGCGGATCAAACCGATAACAGCGGATATGGCGCGGGCAACCACGGTACGTGGCAAGCCGGCCGCGGCACCGACACGACGGTCAGCTCCTACTCGCCGCCGATCTACAACGCGCGCTAGGGCGTGTTCAGCAACGCCATCTCGTTGCGCAGCAGCGCGAGCAGATCGTCGTCGCTAGGCCGCGTGCCCCAATGCCGCGCACCCGCCACCGACGCAATCGCCATCCACGAATGAGGCGGAAACCATTCGCGCAACAGTGTGCCGTCCTGGCGCAAACACAATTGGCCGGTCTGTTCGCTGTATTCGGCGCTGATGAGCGTGCCATCGATGTGCGCCGTTACTCGTCTTGGATCGTTGCGTAGCAAATCGTCGCTCCTGCAAAAGGGGGGGCGCGAATGCCAGCGCGGTACGGCTGCGTCATCGACGCGGCCGTCGCCCGTGCATCAGTGATCGCCGTGCCCGTGGTCGTGGTCGTCGCCATGGCCATGGCCATGCCAACCGTTGTCGTGGCCGCGCGGGTCGCCGTACGGACCGCGGGCGTCATGCCACTCGCGCCGGTCGTGATGATGCTCTTCCCACTCGCGTCGTTCCCAGTAGCGGTGGCCGTCGTAATAGCGCTCGCCGTACCAGCCCGGGCTCACCACGACCACTGGCGGCGCAGGCACGTATACCGGCGGTGGCGGCGCATACACCGGCTCGGGCGCGTAAGCGACACCCGGAACGCCGATGTTCACACCGACATCGATGTGGGCCAGCGCGGCCGACGATGCACCGATTCCCAAGCCTGCAACGATCCCCAACGACAACCAGCGGGTTCGTGAATTGCTCATGTTTTATTCTCGGGTTCTACGATTGAGAGTGGGGGTTGTTGCGCGTGATGCGCTTAGTAATGGTCGCGATCGCGATCGTGGTCGTAATGGTGGTCATGATCGTGATAGCCGCCATCGGGGACCACGATGCAGCCGCTCAACGCGCCATCGAGCGTTGCCGCCAGGATGGCCAGTGCAAATATTCTTTTCATGACGTTGCTCCCTATTGCTTGTGACCCGAACTCTACTGAGCGGCGGTATTTCCGTTGTGTTTGTGTGTAACAGGACGTGTCGATGCGCTCGCGTGTTGGTCACAGGTGCCGGGCGCAAGCGCAGCGATGTCGGCGCGCCATATCGAGCCGTTGGGAGATCGCGGGACCGGTGGCAAGCTATTGAGCACGCTATGAAAAAAACGCCGCCTTCGGGCATTGCGCGTGGTTGGACGTGTTGAACGATTGACGCATCAACAGCCGGTAAGTGGACGACATCGCGTTTCGCCGCGGATAGGTCGGGCGGATACATTCAGTTGCAGACTGGGGACGTGAGGCGGCATCGTGGACGACCGCTCGCTTGTCCTGCGTGCCCATCTCTATTTTCAAGACAGGACGGGGCGGGGCGCCATCAGCTTCTGTTAAGGTTCGATCTGTAGCATTCGTAATACTTTCGCCCAGCATTCCCGCATACCGATGCGAGGAGGCTGTCTTCAACCGATAGCGATACGATGGTCAAACAACTCTGATTATGCGATCCGACGAAAGCACCTTGCGCTACTACACAGCGGGCTATAACGGCCTGGCGAAGTTTTTTCACTGGCTGGTGGTCATATTGATCGCCGCGCAGTTCGTGATCGGCTGGACCATGCCGGATATCCAAAAGGACACGCGCCCGGAAGGACTGATCGCCTGGCATCTCGGCGTGGGTGCAGCGCTGATCGCCGTGGTGCTGCTGCGGATCATCTGGCGTCTCGTACATTCGCCGGCGCCGGCGCAAGTGTCGCCGTTTCTCCGCGTGGTGTCGCATATCACGCATGGGCTGCTCTATCTCGCGCTATTGGCTGTGCCTTTGCTGGGGTGGGCCAACGCGTCGTCGCGCGGCTGGTCGGTCAAGCTGTTCGGGCTGTTGCCCTATCCGGCGATTGCGCCTGTCGGTTCGTCGGTCGGCTATGCAATGGGCGACATTCACGGCTATCTGGCGTGGGTGTTGTTCGCTTTGATCGCGCTGCATATCGCAGGGGCGCTGTTTCACCGCTTCATCCTGAAGGATCGCGTGTTGCAGCGGATGTTGCCTTGATGGCCACTCGCGACTAGCCACTCACCGCTAGCCGCGCGCCGCTATCCAGCGGCGGCGTGCGCCGTCGCTTCGCGATAGCCGAGCCGTGTCGAGATCGCGAGACCCGACTGCTTGAGCAGCGCGACGTAGTGCGACTTCGTGTCGGCGCCGCAGCGCATGGTCGGAAACGAAATCGACAGGCCGGCAATCACGCGGCCGAAGCGATCGAACACCGGCACCGCAATACACTGCAGTCCTTCTTCCTGTTCCTCGTTGTCCTCGCCATAACCTTGCTCGCGCACGTGCGGCAGGATGCTGAGCACCGCTTCGGCGCAGGTGAGCGTCTTCTGGGTCGACTTGCGGAATTCGACGTGCGAGAGCACGTCGCGCGCATCAAGCGGGTCCATCCACGCGAGCAGCACCTTGCCGATCGCCGTGCTGTGCAGCGGATTGCGTCGGCCGATCCGCGACTGCATGCGCAACCCGTAGTCGGCGTCGATCTTGTGGATGTAGATGATCGCGTCTTCGTCGAATGCGCCGAGGTGGACCGCTTCGCGCGTCACCTGGCCGATGCGCCGCATCTCGACGTCGGCCTCGCGCACGAGATCGACGCTTTCCAGCGCCTTCGCGCTGAGTTCGAACAGACGGATCGTCAGCCGGTAGCGTTCGGTTTCGACTTCCTGGGTCACATAGCCGAGCGCCTTCAGCGTCTGGGTCACGCGGTGCACGGTGGTCTTCGACATCGCGAGCCGTTGCGACAGTTCGCTGATGCCGATCTGTCCGCTGTCGCCGATCGTGCCCAGAATCGCGAATACGCGGCCGATCGACGACGCCGATTCGCCCCGTTCGCCGCCGCCGCAGTCGACTCTCTCCGCGTCCTGCATCTGCGCGGCGACGTCGTCTTTGCGCTGTTTGCCTGTTGCTGCCATGTCCGTCATCCCTATCTATGCGAACCCGCGCTGCTACCTTGCGCTGCCAACCTGCGCTGCTCACGTGCATTGCCGGCACACACCGTCAATCACGCTGCCAGGCGCGAGAGCATACCGCGTCGTGCGCGCTTCTGCCGAGCTAGCGTGCCAGCCAGCCGCCATCCACCGCCAGTGTATGCCCATGCACGTAGTCCGACGCGCACGAGGCGAGAAATACGGCAGGCCCCGCGAGATCGTCAGGCGTTCCCCAGCGGCCCGCCGGAATGCGGCCGACAATCTCTTCGTTGCGCTGCGCGTCGTCGCGCAACGCCGCCGTGTTCGCGGTCGCCATGTAGCCGGGCGCGATCGCGTTCACGTTGATGCGTTGCGCGGCCCATTCGTTCGCGAGCTACCGCGATGGTCGCGACGGCCTGTCTGGTGACCGCGATTCTCGTGCCGATTCTCACCGCGCTGTGGGTGCGCCGGCATCAGGCGAGCGATGCGTTGCGTGAGGAGTTCGTGGCGGCGGCGCAGGCTGCGCCGCTCAATGAGCGGGACGCGCGCGTTTGAGCTTGTTGGCCGGGATGGTCCGTTCGCGGTCGATTGCGGCGTGAACGGGCCATCTATGACGGTGCGCTGATTAGCGCTTCAGCTTCTCTTCGAGCATCGCCTTCACGCCAGGCCATTCGTCATCGATGATGGTGCCGGCCTCGCATCCAGCGAGTGCGGTCGCGAGGTAGCCGTCGATGGTGTCCGGTCCCGGCACCACGGTCAGCTTCATGTTCCAGAGTTGCCCGTGCGCGGCGGCGTCGGGCAGCGCTTGCGCGTGCTCCCGTTGAAGCGGCCGGAGTTCGACGGTCGTGCCGGTCAGCGTGGGCTGCATGAGTTCAAGCGTGGCTTTGTCCATGGCAATAAAAAAGGTCCGCGAGCGTTGACTCGCGGACCCGGTACAGTGATTCGAAACAGTGCGGGCTAACAGGCTCGCGTCAATTTGCCTTAGCTTGCCTTGGCCCGCCCTTGTCGGCCTTAAACGGCCATCACCGACACCGCCTTGGTGACCAGATAACCTTCCATCGCTTCCGGACCGCCTTCCGAACCGTAGCCCGAATCCTTCACGCCGCCGAACGGCATTTCCGGCGACGGCGTGGCCGGCTGGTTGATCCACAGCATGCCGACTTCCATCTGCTGCGACAGCAGATGCACGTTGCTGAACGACTTCGTGTACGCATAGCCGGCGAGGCCGAACGGCAGACGGTTGGCTTCGGCGATCGCTTCTTCGAGCTTGTCGAAGCCGCGAATCGCGGCGACCGGGCCGAACGGTTCGTTGTTGAACACATCCGCTTCGAGCGACACGTTGGTCAGCACGGTCGGCGCGAAGAAGTTGCCTTCGGAGCCCACCCGTTCGCCGCCCGTCTCGACCTTGGCGCCGGTCTTGCGCGCGTCGTCGAGCACCTTGCTCATTGCGCTGAGGCGCCGCGCGTTGGCGAGCGGCCCGAGGGTCGTGCCTTCCGCGAGACCGTCGCCGAGCTTCAGGCTTTCAGCGTGCTTGACCAGCGCCGCGGCGAATTCTTCGCGGATGCTGTTGTGCACCAGGAAGCGGGTCGGCGAGATGCAGACCTGGCCTGCGTTGCGGAATTTCGCGGCGCCGGCTGCCTTCACAGCGAGCGCCACGTCGGCGTCTTCAGCGACGATCACCGGAGCATGACCGCCCAGTTCCATCGTCGCGCGCTTCATGTGCGCGCCGGCCAGGGCGGCCAGTTGCTTGCCGACCGGCGTCGAGCCGGTGAACGTGACCTTGCGGATCACCGGATGCGGGATCAGGTAGCTGGAGATTTCGGCCGGGTCACCGAACACGAGGCCGACCGTGCCGGCCGGCACGCCGGCTTCGACGAACGCCTGCAGCAGCGCGGCCGGCGACGCCGGGGTCTCTTCCGGCGCCTTGACGAGGAACGAGCAGCCGCAGGCGAGCGCCGCGCTGAGCTTGCGCACCACCTGGTTGACCGGGAAATTCCACGGCGTGAACGCCGCGACCGGGCCGATCGGCTCCTTGAGCACCAGTTGCTGCGCGGCGAGGTTGCGCGACGGCACGATCCGGCCGTACACGCGGCGGCCTTCGTCGGCGAACCATTCGATGATGTCCGCGGCGGCCAGCGCTTCGCCGCGCGCTTCGGCGAACGGCTTGCCCTGTTCCTGCGTCATCAGGCGGGCGATGTCGGAGGCGCGCTCGCGCACCAGCGCGGCGGCTTTGCGCATGGTCGTCGCGCGTTCGTTGGCCGGGATCTTGCGCCATGCTTCGAAGCCGCGTTGCGCGGCTTCGAGCGCGCGGTCGAGATCGGCGATGCCGGCGTGGGCCACTTTGCCGATGGCCTGGCCGGTGGCCGGGTTGATGACGTCGAGGGTCTTGCCGCTGGCGGCGTCGCACCATTCGCCGTTAATCAGAAGACGGGTATCGGTATAGCTCGAAGTGGCCATGCTGGGTTCCTGTAAGTGGAATAAACGACAGGCCGCGCGGTCGCGGAGCAACGAATCCGGACCTGCGCAGCCATGGATGGACTGCCGATAGCAATCATCTTATCTGATTGCGCGCGATCGCATCGGCGGCCGGCCCGGTCTCCGCCCGACTCCGGCGCGCGGCACGCGGCTTGCGGCGCGGCAGTCGCGGCGACACAAAATCTGTCGAAGCGGCGACGCGCAAACAGGCGTAAAGTCAAGCAGCAGTGGCAGGAACCGGCGCGGGCCAGCCGCCGTGAACTGTGCTGACGCCGGCAAAATCAGCGCGCGGCAAGGTTCGCAAGCGGCAGGCCAAAGACGGTGAATACAGCCTGATCAACCCAGATGCACGAGGAATCGACATGCCAACCGGTACAGTGAAGTGGTTTAACGACGCGAAGGGCTTCGGCTTCATCACACCCGATGACGGTGGCGAAGATCTGTTCGCCCATTTCTCGGAGATTCGCTCCGAGGGCTTCAAGTCGTTGCAGGAAAACCAGAAGGTCAGCTTTGAAATCAAGCAGGGGCCGAAGGGTAAGCAAGCGGCGGATATCAAGCCGGTTTGAAGGAGCAGGGTGGCCGGTTCGTACGCCGCGTGGCGTGGGGCCGGCTGCGTCGGGTCGACGCGGCGAGGCCAATCGCCTCAGCCCAGGTACACCCGGCCTTCAGGATAGCGCAAGCGGCTTGCCATGTTGCGCGCCAGCGTCAGACCCAGTGTGAGCGGGCCAATGCGTCCAATGAACATCATCACAGTCACGATCATTCTTGCGGGGTCATGCAGTTCGCCAGTGATGCCTCGGGATAACCCTACCGTCGCAAGTGCGGAGACGGTTTCGAATAGCAGATCGAGAAATGGCTGGGTCTGAATCACGGTGAGTGCGAAGGTGCCAAATACAACGATGCTTGAACTGATAAAACACAAGGCTAGAACTTTGAGAACGTCGGCCGTGGGGATCGTCCGGCCGAAGGCGCTCGGGGAGTCCGATTTTCGCAGGAACGCCCACGTCACGATTGCGAGCACCATGAAAGAGCTGACCTTGATGCCGCCGGCATTCGACGTGCTTCCGCCGCCGATAAACATCAGGCCGACAAACAGTAGCGTTGTGCTGTCATGGAGCGATGCGATGTCGATCGTATTGAACCCGCCCGAGCGCGTCATCGCCGATTGAAAAAAAGACGCCAGCAGCCGATTGGCGACGCTCGCCTGCAAACCCAGCGTCTTCGGGTTGTGCCACTCCAGTAGCGCGAAGCCGACGAACCCCAGAGCCAGCAGCACTGCCGTACCGGCCAGCGTGAGCCGGCTGTGCAGGCTGAGGTAGGTCCAGCGGCGACGCGCGCGCAGATCATCCAGAACGCTGAAGCCAAGACCGCCGACGATGACCAGCGCGGTAATCACCAGATTGCTCCACCAGTCGGTCGCCCAGCGTGTCCAACTATCCGGGAACAGAGAAAAGCCGGCGTTATTGAATGCGGAAATCGCGTGAAACAACGCGCAAAACAAGCCCTCGGACCAGCCGAATGGCGGCACGAAGCGCGCCGCAAGCAACACGGTCCCGATGGCTTCCATGATGGCCACGACGCCGGCGATCATTCGCACCAGCCGCATCAGGTCCCCCAGCGAGGTTTGATTCAGATCCTCTTTAAGCAGCATCTGCTGGCGGATGCTCAGGCGCAACCCCAGCAACGACAGGACCATCACGGTAAAGGTCATCATGCCAAGCCCGCCGAGCTGGATCAGGACCAGCAGAACCACCTGCCCGAAACGGGTGAGCCCCGTTCCGACATCGATGACACTAAGTCCTGTTACCGTCACGGCGGATGTCGCCATAAACAACGCGTCAATCCAGCGCAGGGGCTGTGTGGCCGAGATCGGCAAACTCAGGATCGCCGCGCCGGCAATGATGAGCCCAGCGAACACCAGGGCTAATACCACGGTCGGTGGCAGACGAAGGATCGATGACGCGCGGGTCCCCCATGGCGAATGAAAAGACCAATGCTTCAAAGCTTCTCCCGTGAGAAACGCCGCAGCGCGGCTATGCGTCCGAGCAACACTAGCCGGTCGTCGCGCGACAACAGAAGATCCGCCCCGGCACGGGTCGACACGCTGCCTGCACGCTTGAAAGCCAGCACCTCGATGCCGTAGCGTTCCTGTAACTGCAATTCGCTCACCGAATGCCTGTCGAGCTGCTCGGGAACTTCGAATTCCACCACGTAATCATCGTCACCCAGCGCTATGTAGTCGAGTACATGCGGGTAGATCATGGTGCGGGCGACATGCACGCCGACATGGTGCTCGGGGTTGACGATGCGATCGGCGCCCAGCTTCTCGAGAATGAGGTGGTGTGCCGGTGAGGTGGCTTTGACCCAGACCTGCTGCACCCCGAGGTTCTTCAGCGCCAGCGTACAGAGAATGCTGGATTCAAGATCCTCGCCGATTGCGACGACCACGCCGTCATATTCGGCGAGCCCGAGATTGCGAAGGGTCCGTTCGTCGCGACCGTCGCCGATGACAGCGTGCGATATCTCATCGGCGACAGGATTGACCCGGGCCTCGTCTTCGTCGATGCCGAGGACTTCGTTGCCCAGACTTTCGAGCTCTCGGGCCACCGTGCTGCCAAAGGCGCCGAGCCCCACAACCGCGTATTTATGTTTGCCCATGGGTCACGCGCTGGGTCGAGGTGAGTCCGGCCATTCTACAACCACGGGTCCCGCTCTTGACTCGGGCGTCCTGTACCGCGAATGTGGCACGATCATGTCAAGCGCCGGCGCGGCGCGGCCTGCCGAAAAGCGAGGAATTAGTGAACAAGGACAGCGCATACAAGGAGATAACCGATAACGGTGGCGAACCTTATGCGAGGTTCTTCGCCGCGCAGAACCCCGATCATCCGCTCACGCCGTTCTGCCATCGCTATCTGTTCGAAAAGGATCTCCAGGCGCGAACGGCCGCGCACGACGAAGAGCGCGGCTTCGCGCTGAAGTCGCTCGCGCAGATGGAGTCGTCGTCGCATCTCGCGCAAGCGGCGGCGAGCGCATCGCGCGATGCGGCCACGGCCGCGCATACGTCGGCGCTGAGCGCACGGCGCTCGGCGTTCTGGACCATGATCGCGGCGATCGCCTCGGCACTCGGCGTAGTGGTAAACGCTGCCCTCAATCTTGGCTGGCTCGATTGGGCAAGACATATTGTCCGCTGAGCCAGAGACAGCACGCGTATCACCGCGCATTCCAATCCATCTAACATATCTGAAAGACAAGCGCTCGCCGCTCGAAACTAAAGATAAGAACAATGCCGCTGGCAGCGGGAACGCAGTATTATCCTTCAGGTTTCCTTCAGCT
Source organism: Paraburkholderia ultramafica (assembly GCF_902859915.1). Lineage (GTDB taxonomy): Bacteria > Pseudomonadota > Gammaproteobacteria > Burkholderiales > Burkholderiaceae > Paraburkholderia > Paraburkholderia ultramafica. The sequence continues at coordinate 324,490 of NZ_CADIKK010000003.1, read as the reverse complement.
TTGCTCCGTACCATTTGCGCCACTTACTCGCCACGCCGCGAGCAATGGTTCCGATAGTTTCCCGACAGAAAATTGAAAACGCCGCTCAGGCTTGCTGGAGTCCCCATGAAAACTCTGTTCTTGCAGGCTCCGTCATACGACGGTTTCGATGGCGGCGCGGGTTCGCGCTATCAGGCCAAGCGTGAAGTCCGCTCGTTCTGGTATCCGACGTGGCTCGCGCAGCCGGCCGCACTCATCCCCGACAGCCGCGTGTTCGACGCAACTGCCAACGGCGCGTCGGTGAACGACACGCTCGAGCTCGCGCAGCAATATGATCTCGTCGTCATTCACACCAGCACACCGTCCTTTCCCACCGACGCGCTGTTTGCGCAGGAGTTGAAGCAACGCAAGCCGTCGATCCTGCTCGGCATGGTCGGCGCCAAGGTGGCGGTCGATCCGCACAACTCGCTCGCCGCGACCGAGGCGATCGATTTTGTCTGCCGCGAAGAATTCGATTTCACCTGCAAGGAAATCTCCGAAGGCGTTCCGTTCGCGCAGATCAAGGGCTTGAGCTATCGCGCGGCGGACGGCTCGATCGAACACAACGAGGCACGCCCGATCCTCGAAAACATGGACGAGCTGCCGTTCGTCGCGCCGGTCTACAAGCGCGATCTGACGATCGAAAACTACTTCAACGGCTACCTGAAGCATCCGTACGTCTCGCTCTACACGGGCCGCGGCTGTCGCTCGAAGTGCACGTTCTGCCTGTGGCCGCAAACCGTCGGCGGTCACCGCTATCGGGTGCGTTCGGTCGAGAACGTGCTCGAAGAGGTCAAATGGATTCGCGACAACATGCCGGAAGTCAAGGAGATCATGTTCGACGACGACACGTTCACCGACTTCAAGCCGCGCGCGGAAGAAATTGCGCGAGGCATGGGCAAGCTGGGGGTGACGTGGTCGTGCAACGCGAAGGCGAACGTGCCTTTCGCGACGCTGAAGATCATGAAGGAAAACGGCTTGCGCCTGCTGCTCGTCGGCTATGAGTCCGGCGACGACCAGATCCTGCTGAACGTCAAGAAGGGCTTGCGCACCGACATCGCGCGGCGCTTCGCGAAAGACTGCCGCACGCTCGGCATCAAGGTTCACGGCACCTTCATTCTGGGCTTGCCGGGCGAGACGCCGGAAACGATTCAGAAGACCATCGAGTACGCGAAAGAGATCAATCCGCTGACGATCCAGGTGTCGCTCGCCGCACCGTATCCCGGCACCACGCTTTACAACCAGGCGGTCGAGAACGGCTGGCTCGCGGAGAACAAGGTCATCAATCTCGTCAGCAAGGAAGGGGTGCAACTGGCGGCGATCGGCTATCCGCACCTGTCGCGCGACGAGATGTACCACCAGCTCGAAAACTTCTACAAGCGCTTCTATTTCCGCCCGTCGAAGATCTGGGAAATCCTGCGCGAGATGCTGACGAGCTGGGACATGATGAAACGGCGCTTGCGTGAAGGCGTCGAGTTCTTCCGCTTCCTGCGCGCCCACCAGGCGTGAGCGCCACGCACCTGCTCGCCGTCACGCTGGCCTGCGCGTGCGCGGCGGCGGCGGTGTTCGGCATCGGCTACACGGTGCTGGCCGGCGTGCTGATCGGGCGCTTCTTCGCCCGGCCAGTGTCCGAGCCGACCAGCTTTCCGCCGGTGACGATCGTCAAACCGCTGCACGGCAAGGAGTGGGCGCTGCTCGCCAATCTGGCGAGTTTCTGTAAGCAGGACTATCCGGGGCCCGTGCAATTCGTATTCGGCGTGCACGACTCGGCCGACCCCGCGCTGCAAACCGTCGACGAACTGCGGCGGCTGCATCCGGAAGCGGACATTACCGTGGTGGCCGATGCGCGGCTGTACGGCCCGAACCGCAAGATCAGCAACATCCTCAATATGCTGCCGCATGCGCGGCACGACGTGCTGGTGTTCGCCGACAGCGACGTGAGCGTCGGGCCCAGCTACCTGAGCAACGTGATCGGCGAATTACAGAAGCCCGGCGTGGGGCTCGTCACCTGCGCGTATCGCGGACAACCCGATCCGGGTTTCTGGCCGCGCCTGTCGGCCAAGGCCACCAACTACCAGTTCCTGCCCGGCGTCGTGACCGGCCTCGCGCTCGGGCTGGCGCGGCCGTGCTTCGGGCAGACCATCGCGATGCGGCGCGCCACGCTCGAAAAGATCGGCGGCTTCATGCCGTTCGTCCATCATCTGGCCGAGGATCACGCGATCGGCGAGGCGGTGCGCATGAACGGCGAGAAGGTGGTGATTCCGCCGTTCACGATTTCGCATGCGTGCGTCGAGTCGAGCGCGACGCAACTGGTCGTACATGAGCTGCGCTGGAGCCGCACGATTCGCCGGATCGATCCGCTCGGCCATCTCGGTTCGGCGCTGGTTCATCCGCTGGCGTTCGCGCTGCTCGCCATCGCGTTCTCGGCCGGCGCGATCTGGGCATGGTCGCTCGCGCTGGCCGCGATGCTCGCGCGGCTCGCGCTGAAGTTGCTGTCCGACCGCGCGTTGCGGCAACCGTGCCGCGATCTGTGGCTGCTGCCGTTATGGGATATCGTATCGTTTGCGATTTTCGTTGCGAGCTTCCGGTCATCGCGGGTGACCTGGCGGGGCTTCAGCTTCAAGGTGGACGGCGACGGTCTGTTGTCGGCGGCACAGGATGAATGATGGATGAACGGCAAGTTGGGTTGGCAATAATGCACGGTTTTTTCGAACAGCGGGGTGAGGGCAACACGGACGTAGTGAGCGCGGCTCTGAGCGCGGCGGTGCAGCGTACGCGCGAGGTGGCCGCGTGATGAAGCACTTCGGCCGTGTGGCCGCGCTGGTTGGGTTGCTGCTGTCGCTGTGGCTCGTCTGGCGGGACAATCCCGGCGCCGTGCTCGGCGCGCTGCGGGCCGCCGGCGCGGGCCTGGTGGTGGCGGCGCTCGCGCACGTGCTGCCGATGCTCGCCAACGCGTGCGACTGGCGCTCGCTGATTCGCGGCGCGAATCGCCCCAGCCTGCTGCAGATGCTGCACGTGGTCTGGGTGCGCGAATCGGTCAATAGCATGCTGCCGGTCGCGCGGATCGGCGGCGAAGTGGTGGCGTTCCGCATGCTCAAACGTTGGGGCGTGCGGCCGCCGACAGCGATGGGCAGCATCATCGTCGACATGCAGCTCACGGTGATCAGCCAACTGCTGTTCACGATGGTCGGCATCGGTTTCCTGTTCGCCCACGCGCACTCCGACACGCTGCGGCTCGCCGGGCAACTGGCGTGGGGCGTGGTGGTGCTGGCGCCGCTGCTGCTGTTGTTCGCGCTGGTGCAGCACGCGAATCCGTTCGAGCGCGTCACGCGCGCACTCAATCACATGACGAGCGGCAAGCTCGCGACGCTGGTCGGCCAGTCGGCGCAGATCGATCAGTCGATCAAGCTGATCTGGCGGCGGCGCGCCGTGGTGCTGCGCTATCTGTTCTTCTGGCAGCCGCTGCAATGCTTCCTGACGTCGCTCGAAATCTGGCTCGCGCTGCATTTCCTCGGCGTGCAGGTCACGCTGGTCGAAGCGGTCGTGATCGAATCATTGATCCAGGCGATCAGCAGCGCGGCTTTCTTCGTGCCCGGCGGGCTGGGCGTGCAGGAAGGCGGCTTCATTCTGATCGGCGGCGCGCTCGGCCTCGATCCGTCCACCTGTCTGGCGCTGGCCGCCGCGCGGCGGATTCGCGACCTGCTGATGTTCGTGCCCGGGCTGATCGCATGGCAGTTCGCCGAGTCGTCGAATCGCGTGCCCGAGCCTGCGCCACGGGGCGCGCGCGTGGAACGTGCCGAAGCACGCTCCGCCGTGGGCGAGACGAGCCGGCACTAGGCCGGCTTGCCAGCGCGTCAGTGCGCTGGTGCCTGCGCATAGGCGGGAAACGATACCTCGACCGCAAGACCCCGTTCGCCGATCCCCGCGCCAAGACGCAACCGCGCGCCGAAATGCTCGGCGATGCGCGCGACGATCGACAGGCCCAAGCCGCTGCCGGTGGCCTGATTGCCGGTTGCGCGGAAAAAGCGGTTCGTCAGACGCGCAAGATCGTCCGCCGCGACGCCGGGGCCGTCGTCGCGCACGGTCACCTGCACGCGGTCGTCGGCATGCTTGACCGCGACTTCGATGCTGCCTCCGGTGCGCCCGTACTTGATCGCGTTATCGAGCAGATTGTCGAGCAGGATGCCGATCAGCACCGGCTCCGCATTGATCTCGGCGCGCATGTCGCCGACCAGCATCACGCTGATGTTCTTCTGCTGCGCGTTGCGTTCGTTCGCGAGCAGCGTGTTCTTCGCCACGGTCGCGGGCTTGAGCGGCGCCGTCGACAATTTCTCATGCACGTCCAGCCGTGCGAGCAGCAGTAACTGCTCCGCGAGCCGCGCACTGCGATCCACGCCTTGGACGACGCGTTCCATCGCGAGCCGCTGCAACGCCATGTCCGGTTCGGCCAGCGCGACTTGCGCCTGCACCTTGATCGCGGCGAGCGGCGTCTTCAGCTCATGGGCGGCGTCGGCGGTAAACGCGCGTTCACGCTCCAGCGAATTCAGCAAACGCGACAGCATCAGATTGATCGCATCGACGAGCGGCCGCACTTCGAGCGGCGCGCGGCCGATGTCGACCGGCTCCATCCGGTTGATGTCGCGCGAGCGGATCGCGCCCGACAGCACCTGCAGCGGCGCCAGACTCCAGCCGATGCTGAACCACACCAGCAGCGCCAGCACCGGCAACGCGATCAGGGTGGGGCGCGCGATCCGGCTGGCGACGCCGCTCACCAGGTCGCTGCGCGTATTGGCCGGTTCGAACACGCGCACCGTGTGGCCGAGCGCGGTGTCGCGCAGCGTGAACGAGTGATACCTCTGGCCGCCCAGCGTGATGTCCTGCGCGCCGCTGACGGCCGGCACCGGCAGGTCCCACGCGTCGAGCGTGCGCAGTTGCGGGCTGCCCGCGAGCACTTCGCCGTTTGCGTTACGCACCTGGAAGAGGGCGTCCCGCGGCAGCGAGTCATCGTCATCGAGATCGTTGGCGCCGGGGTCGCCGCCTTTTTCTTCTTCGCGCACGTCGATGCGCGCGTTGGCGAGCGTGGTCAGATTGGGCTGATCGAGCAGCGCGAGAATCTGCGCGAGTTCCGCGAGGCGCGCCTCTTCCCATTCGCCGACTTCGCGCGTGGCCTGACGATAGCTCGACACCAGCGCGATGCCCCACATCAGCACGATGCTGGCGAGCACCAGCAGCACGAGGCGCCGGCGAATCGACGCGCCCATCATTCTTTCTCCACCACGTAGCCGATATTGCGCACGGTCTTGATCAGCCCCGCGCCGAGTTTCTTGCGCAGGTTGGACACGTGCACCTCGATCGCGTTGCTTTCGATTTCTTCCTGCCAGCCATACAGGCTTTCTTCGAGCCGCGAGCGCGACTGCGGAATTCCCTGATTGATCAGCAACTGCAACAGGATCGCCCATTCGCGCGACGTGAGCGGCACGCGCGTCGTGCCCACTTCGACCGTCTGCGCGGCCGGATTGACCGTCAGGCCCTGATAGCGGATCAACTCGACGCTGCGGCCTTGCGCGCGGCGCAGCAAAGCGCGGCAACGCGCGATCAGTTCGGTCAGGTCGAAGGGCTTGCCGAGGTAGTCGTCGGCGCCCGCTTCGAGACCGCCGACCCGGTCGACCACCGTGCCTTTCGCGGTCAGCACCAGCACCGGCACGTCCTTGCCGGCGTCGCGCAGCCGCCTGAGCAGTTCCATGCCGGATACGCGCGGCAAACCGAGATCGAGTATCACCAGCGCGTACTCAGTGGTGTCGAGCGCGAGGCTGGCCTTGTGGCCGTCGCGTGCCCAGTCGACCGTGAAACCGGCTTGACGCAAGCCCGCTTCGACACCGCAGCCGATCAGGTCGTCGTCGTCTACGAGTAGTATGCGCATTAATGTAGGGGTTCCATTGGGGTGTTCATTGCATAATGGCAAGCGTTATTATGCAAGCGCCGCTTCGGGCATCCGAAGTTTAACCATGCTGTTCATTAAGGGCTTTATACCGTGCCGATGCTTAAGGATTCCTTCAGCTTGAATCGATACTATCGCCCCTCAACAGACCCCGGTCGCGCGGCCATGATGAGCATGCGGCACATGCGTTTTGTCAGGGCATCGCAGCCTGATCGTAAGCACATCGACGGAATGCGCTGCCGGCGTTTTTATGCCGGCGGATTGCGTCGATGGATCACGCCAATGAAGCGCGCACTGCATCCCGTCAGGTCACGAGACCACGTTATGAAGCCAGTCACCATCGACATGTTGCGAGCCCATCTGCTGGTCGCCTCGCTCACGGCCGTGGGCACCGAGGCGGTGGTCTGCGTCGCGCTGCCGGTGTTGCCAGTGTCGCAGCAATTCTTCGAGTCCGCATCGTTCCGTCTGCTCGCGATCGCGCTGATCGTCGGCGGCGTGATCGTCGCGCGCGAGTTCGCGCAGGCGGCTTTCGCGCTTGCCATCGACCGGCACCACGCGCTGCCTGTCAACCGGTCCGCGTTGCCGGTCGAGTTTGCGGTGACGCCGGATTGTCCGCGGCGCTGGCTTGTCATCCTTCATCTGCGCCTGGCGGGCAAACCGTTCGTGCTGGCCGGGCACTGACGGATACGGGCGATGGCGGCGCACGCGTTGACAGCATGCCTATGGATCCTGCTGGCCGGCTGCACCGGCGCCTCGCTCTACGCGACGCTGGCGGCGGTGGCGATGCCGTTCTTCAGCGCGCGTCGCAAGGCGGCGGCTCATCCAGGCCATTCCTCTCAATCCCCTGATGCCGCCGCGTGCGTGGCGCAGCCGCCGCATCCGTTTGTGCAGGTCGGCGTCAGCGTGCTCAAACCGCTGTGCGGCGCGGAGCCGCGTCTCTACGAAAATCTGCGGACCTTCTGCGATCAGCGCCATGGACATTTTCAACTGGTGCTCGGCGTGTCGTCGCCGGACGATCCCGCGATTGCGGTGGTGCGCCGTCTGCAGGCCGCGTATCCGGCGCGCGACATCGAGCTCGCGATCGATACGCGCGTGCACGGCAGCAACCTGAAGGTCAGCAATCTGATCAACATGGCGGAGCGGGCCCGTCACGACGTGATCGTGATCGCCGATAGCGACATCGCCGTCGAAGCCGATTATCTCGACAGCGTCGCCGCGCCGCTCTCGGATCCGCGCGTGGGCGTCGTCACCTGTCTGTACACCGCGCGGGGCGTCGGCGGGTTCTGGCCGCGTGTGGGCGCGCTGTTCATCAACGAGTGGTTCGCGCCGTCGGTGCGGGTCGCTCACGCGGCGGGCTCGCGCCGCTTCGGCTTCGGTGCAACGCTCGCGTTGCACCGCGCGACGCTCGAGCGCATCGGCGGTTTCGCCGCGCTGAAAAACTGTCTCGCGGACGATTACTGGCTAGCCGAACACGTGCGCGCGTTGGGACTGCAAACGGTGCTCTCGCGCGTGATGGTGGCCACCGATGTGATCGAGCCGACTTTCGCCGCGCTGTGGCTGCGTGAAACGCGCTGGCTGCGCACGATCCGCTCGGTGAACCCGTTGGGCTTCGCGTCGCTCGTCATCACGTTCGCGACGCCGTGGCTGCTGACCGGCGCGTGGCTGACCAGCTCGTTCGCGACGGGTTCAGGCGATCACTCGCATGCTGTCGCCTCGCTCGCGAGCGCGGCCGGCACGGCGGCCATCCTGGGCGCGCGCCTGTTGCTGCATTGGCGCGCCGCGCGTCATCAGCGCACGTTCTGGCGCGACCTGCCGCTCGTGCCGTTACGCGATATGCTGCTGGCGCTGCAATGGCTAGCCGGCGCGTTCGGCTCGCATGTGATGTGGCGCGGCGTGCGTGTGCCGGTCGAGACGTCGGCGGGGGCGCGCAGTTCTCGCCTGAACGTGATGGATGCGATGGAGACGTCGGATGGCGGCTAAGCCACGCGGGCTGATTGTCACCGCCGACGATTTCGGCCTGCATCAGCGCGTGAACCAGGCGGTCGAGTGGGCGCATCGCGATGGCGTGCTGAGCGCGGCGAGCCTGATGATCGGCGCGCCGGCCGCCAGCGACGCGGTGGCGCGTGCTCGCGAGCTTCCGCAATTGCGGGTCGGTCTGCATCTGGTGCTGGCCGACGGCGCGGCGCTCATGCCGCGCGCGGCGATTCGCGCATTGCTCGACGAGCATGGCCGTTTCGGCGACAACATGGTGCGCGACGGCGTACGGTTTTTCTTTCTGCCGCATGTGCGCAAACAGCTCGCGCGGGAGATTCGCGCACAGTTCGACGCCTTTGCGCAAACCGGGCTGACGCTCGACCACGTCAACACACACAAGCATTTTCATCTGCATCCGACCGTGCTCGGATTGATCCTGGCGATCGGCCGCGAATACGGCATGAAAGCGATGCGTCTGCCGTTCGAGCCGAACGCACCGTGGTGGTTGAAGCCGTGGATCGCGCAGGTGAGGGCGCGGCTCGACCGCGCGGGCATCGCGCACAACGATTACGTGGTCGGGATCGCCGGCAGCGGACGCATGGACGAGGCGGCGTGGCTCGCGGCGCTTGCCGACCTGCCACACGGCGTGGCCGAGATCTATTGCCATCCGGCGCTGGCCGGCGAGTCCGCGTTGAGTCACGGCATGCGCGATTATCGGCATGCCGATGAGTTGCGGGCGCTGCTGTCGCCGAAGGTGGCCGCCGCGATTCGCGCGTTGGGCGCGAGGGTCGGCGGATTTGCCGATGTGCTGACGTAGCGGGTTTGGTCTGCGCTAGATAGCCTGCTTCTTCATCAGCAACTTCAGCAGCACCGGCAACAACAACAGCACCAGCGGCAACTGAACGATCAACCCTGAAATGATCGCAATCGCGAGCGGCTGCTGCATCGCCGAGCCTTGCCCCAGCGCGAACGCCAACGGCAGCAGCGCGAGGATCGCGGCGATCGTCGTCATCGCGATCGGACGCAGGCGATTGCGGCCGGCGCTCAGCAACGCCTCGTCGAACGGCATCTCTTCATCGCGCGCCAGCCCCTGCAACTCCGACACATAGAAGATCGCCACTTCGGTGACGATACCGATGATCATCGTCATCCCCATCATCGCGGAGATGTTCAACTCGATGCCGGTGATCCACAGACCGATGAATACCGCGCCCGCCGCCAGCAACGGCATCGCCATCACCGCCAGCGCGACGCGAAAGCGCTCGTACAGAAACAGCAGCAAGCCGAACACCAGCGCAATCGCCGCGCCGAACACGGTCAGCAAGCCCTTGAACGCGATCTGCTGTTGCTGGTACAAGCCGCCCAGCTCGTAGTAGACGCCCGTCGGCAGCAAGCTGCCGTCGCCGAGCGCCTTCTGCACGTCGGCGATGGTCGAGCCCAGATCGCGGCCGTCGATACGCGCGGTCACCGCGACCATCCGCTTCAGGTTGTCGCGGCTGATTTCCGGCTGGCCTGTCACCGTCACCTGATCGGCGACGCGATTCAGCGCGAACAGATGCCCGTCCGGCGCGCGCATCTGTAACTGGCCCAGTTGCGTATCGGTCAGCTTCATCGCGCCGGCCGCCCGCACGCGCACGCCGACCGTTTTCGGCCCGCTCTGGAACTGCGTCGCCACATTGCCTTCGACCATGTCGGACACGGCCTGCGCGATCGCTCGCGGGTCCATGCCTTCAGCGGCAGCCGCGGCCGGCAGGATGTGCAATTCGAGCGCGTCGCCGGCCGGGTTGATGCCGTCGTTCACGTCCACCACGCCCTGAATCTTGCCGATCCGCGCGGCGACCTTGCGCGCGGTGGTGTCGAGCGTGTTGGCGTCGTCGGAAAAGATCTTGATCTGGACCGGTTGCGGCACCGCGGTCAGGTCGCCGATCAGATCCTCCATCAACTGCGCGAGTTCGATACTCACGCCGGGCACCTGCGCTTCGACCTGCGAGCGGATTTCTTCCATCACGGTGTCGATCGGCTCGCGCTGGCCGGACTTCAGCCGCACGAAGAAGTCGCCCTTGTTGGGCTCGTTCAGATCGCCGCCGAGGCCCGCGCCGGTGCGGCGCGAATAGGTCGACACATTCGGATTCGCGCGGATGATGCTCTCGATCTGCTTCATCAGCCGGTCGGTCTCGGTCACCGAGGTGCCAGGCTCGGTGTGATAGTCGAGCACGAAGCCGCCTTCGTCCATGCTCGGCATGAAGCCGCTGCCGACCCGCGTGAACGCGAACGCGGCCACCACGATCAGCGGCACGAGGCCGAGCAGCACCAGCACCGGCCGCGTGGTGACACGCTCGACCAGCGTCGCGTAACGCCGGTTCATCCACGCGGCGAAGCGGGTTTCCTGATGCTCCTCGGCGTCTTTCGGTTTCAGCCAGCGGTCGCACAGAATCGGCACCGCGAGCCACGTGACGAGAAACGAAATGAACAGCGCGCTGGCCATCGTCACCGAGAGCGCCTTGAAGAACGCGCCGGTCACGCCCGACAGAAACGCGAGCGGCACGAAGATGATCAGCGTCGCCGCCGACGAACCGGCCAGCGGCCGCGTGAATTCGAGCGCCGCCGCCATCACGCGGCCGTGAAACGCGCGCGCGCCGGCTTCGCGCATGCGCCGCACGATGTGCTCGATCATCACGATCGCGTCGTCGATCACGAGGCCGACCGCGGCGGCCATGCCGCCGAGCGTCATGATGTTGAAGCCCATGCCGAACACGTCGAGCAGCAGGATCGTCGCGGCCATCACCACCGGCACCAGTGCGACGGCGATCGCGGTGATCTTCCAGTTGCGCAGGAACGCGAACAGCGTCAGCGCCGCCAGCACCACGCCGATCATGATCGCGTCGCGCACGCTGGTGGCCGACGCGATCACCAGTTCGCTCTGGTCGTACCAGTTCGACAGATGCACGCCCGGCGGCATCTGCTGCTGGAAGTTGGCCAGCCTCGCGCGAATCGCCTTGGCCATCGCCACGCTGTTCGCGCCGGGCTGCTGAAAGACGTTGAGCAGCACCGCGTCCTGGCCGTCGGCGGTAACGCGCATCCATTGCGGCACCACCCCCTGGCGGACCGTCGCGACGTCGCCCAGACGAATCTGCGTCGCGCCGTTGGCGGACACCACCACGTCGCGCAGTTCGTCGAGTTGCGTGATGGTGGTGTTGGTGATCACGAGGTACAGCTTGTCGTGATCCTCGATGCGGCCGTTGGCCATCAGCACGTTGCTCGCGCCGATCGCCTTCGAGACGTCGGCGAGCGACAGCTTGTACGCGGCGAGGCGCGCCGGATCGATCGCGACTTCGAACTCGTCCTGTGCGCCGCCGGTCACGTCGACCCGCGCGACGCCTTCCACCGACGACAGCAACGGCCGCATCTGGAACTGCGCGAGATCGCGCAGCGCGGACAGCGACTGCTGCCTCGACGTGAGGCTATAGGCGAGCACCGGAAACACGGTCGGGTCCATGCGCCGCACCTGCATCGAGGTGCCTTGCGGCAGCGTCGCGAGAATCTCGCTGATGGCCGACTGCGCCTGCAACGTGGCTTGCGCCATGTCGGTGCCCCAGTCGAAGTTCAGCGAGATTTCCGCCGCGCCGCGGCTGGTCCTCGACTGGACGTCGCGCACGTTCGGCACGCGGCGCAGCGCTTCCTCGACCGGCATCGTGACGAGCGTGGCCATCTGTTCGGCGGGGCGGTCGCCCGCGTCGAGCGAGACCACCGCGCGCGGAAACGCGACGTTCGGGAACAGCGAGATCGGCAGACGGAACGCGGTCAGTGCGCCCGCGATCGCCAGCAACGCGATCACGAACAGCAGCGAGCGCCGGTGCGCCTGCATCCATTGACCGAAATTCATCGCGGCGCGCCTCCGCTGAGTCGCACCGCCATGCCGTCCTTCAACTCATAGTTGCCGCTGATCACGAGCCCTTGGGCAGCGTCGAGCCGACCGTCCACGCCGTATTGGCCGCCGTTCTCGACCTGGATGGTCACCGCGACGCGGCGCGCCTTGGTCTGCGGCGTGATCTGGAATACGTACGCGCCTTGGTCGTCCTTCAGCACGGCCGCGCGCGGCACGATCCAGTGCGTGCCGGGGCGGGTCGCGATCTCGGCGCGCACGCGCGTGCCTGGAATGAACGGGCTCTGGCCGAGCGGCACGTTCGCGCCGACGTCCACTAACTGGCTCTGCGGATTGACGGCGGCGCCGACCAGCGCCACGCGGCCATTGACCAGCGTGTTCGCGAGCGCGGTGGACAGGCCGCGCACTGTGAGCGCGTCGCCCGCGTGAATCGCGCCGGCGTCCGACGGCTCGACGCCGAGCATCAGGTTCGCGCGCGCATCGCGGCCATTGCCGGCGGCCAGTTGCAGGATCGCGGCGCCGGCCTGCACCTGGTCGCCCTGAGCTGCCGACAGTAGCAGCACCACGCCGTCGAGCGGCGCGGTCACGACCTTGTTGCCGCTCGCGACGCCGGTCTGATTCTGCGCGGCGAGCGCCTGCTGCGCGTCGTCGGCGGCCTTGCGGGCGCTCGCGAGTTGCGACTGCGTGGCGAGTCCCTTGTCGTACAGCGACTGGGTGCGCGCGAGCTCGCCTTGCGCGAGCGTCACCGCGCTCTTCGCCTGGGTCGCGGCGAGCACGGCGGCCGGATCGGCCTGCACGACGAACAGCGGCGTGCCGCGCGTGACGGTCTGGCCGGACTGCACGCGCATCTGCACGATGCGCGCGAGGTACGGCAGATTGATCGTCGTGAGACTGGCTGCGGATGCCGCGACGATGCCGAAGCCGCGCACCGGCTGCGCGATCTCGGCGCGCTGCACGCGAACGGTTTGCACGGAGACGGCGGGTTGGTTGGCGGTGTCGGCTGCGGCGGGGCTATCGGCGGCACTGGCCGCGCTAGCAGCATGAACGGCCGCGCCCAGCAGTGCGGCGCAGGCGAGCGCGAGCGCAACAGCAACGACGCGTGGCCGTGGCGTTGGGAGTGGGCTATTTCGCATGAGTATCGATGAAGTTCTGAGCGCAGGAGAAGGCGTCGGGAATCGCGCTGCCCAGCAGCGCCTGCAAGCCGACGCGTTGTTCGGCGAGCGACTCGCGCAACGTCGCGACGTCGACACGTTTGCTGAGCGCGGCGCTTTGCGCGTCGGTGTATGCGCCGAGCGCGAGGTTGTGTTCGGCGTAGGCGGCCGCCGCATGCTGCGCGGCGATGTCGACATCGGGCAACGCGGCCTCGGTCTGCTGCAATTGCCGCGTGAGGATGGTCTGGTCCGCGCGCATCTGCGCGACGTCCGCGTAGGCCTGGTTCAGGCGCGTTTGATATTCGTCGCGCAGCCGCTGGCGCGTGGCTTTTTCGATCGCGACGTTGCCCTGGTTGCGGTTGAAGATCGGCAGGCTCAGGTTGATCTGGAAACCGCTGGTGTAGATGTTCGACGTGTCGCGCGCCCGCACGAAGCCCACCGACAGGCTCGGAAACTGGCTCAGAATCGCCGCGCGATATTTCTGTTCCTGCGCTTCGTAGCCTGCTTGCAGCGCGATGAGATCGGGACGGCGTTGCGCAAGTGAGGCGAGCGCCGCGTCGAGCGTGGGATCGGTCAGCGGGGCGATGTCTTCGCTACCGGTCAGTTGCAGTTGAACTTCGGGTGCGAGGCCGAGCAATGCGTTCAGATCGTGATGCGTCTGCTGCGCGGCGCGTTCGGCGTCGGCGTATTGCTTGCGCGCGTCGCTATATGCGGTGAGCGCGGCGCTCAGCGTGTCGTCGGTGAGGTTGCCGTCGCGGCGCGCTTCGGCCATCCGTTCGTAGCGCGTGCGCGCGAGCTCGCGCTGTTGTTGCAGCAGCGGCAGCGTGTCCTGCTGGAAGCGCGTCTTGATGAACAACTGCCGCGCTTGCGCGACGATCTGCCATTCCTGCCATAGCAGGCCGAGATCGGTCTTCGCGACGGTCGCGTCGGCGGATTGCCGGTTCGCGCTGCGCAGCACGATCGCCATCACGTCGACGCTCAGGCCATAATTGAACGCGCGCGTGGCGCCGGCAGCGCCCGGATAATCGCTCGACACGCTCAGTTGCGGATCGGGCAGCAGGCCCGCCGAGTAAGCTTGCGCGCGGGCGATGCCGAGATCGTCGCGGGCCAGCTTGAGCTCGGGATTGTTGGCCACTGCGAGCATCGCGACTTCGTCGATGTCGAGTCCGTCGGATGGATCGAAGCGATGCGCGGCCAGCTCGGGCAGCGGCATGCGCGACGCGTCGATCTGGATGCGTTCGAGCGAATGGGCGGAGGTGGCCGTGTTCTGCGGCGCGAGCGGCTCGCGGTGGTACCACGTGCAGCCGCCCAGCAGCAGCGCGCCGAGGGGCACGAGCGCGCGCAACTGTGGCGACAGGCGGACAGCCGCCATAGCGGCATCGAAAACGGGCAAAATCCGGCTCCTGAATGAAGAGATGACGCAACCGCGAGCGGACGCCTCGAAACTGGGGCGATTTTGCGGATGAGGTGCTTAAGTAACGCTTAACATGAATTTCAGCGTTCAGCGTCGCCTAAGCGTCCCTTCAGTAACCCGCTCGGGTAGCCATCAGCTAACCATCAGGCAGCCATAAGGCAGCGTTAAGCTGGCGGCCCGGACAATGCGGGCAAAACTGGACGGAGGAGAGCACATGCGGCTGCTATTGGTCGAAGACGACGAGATGATTGCGGAAACGGTGCTGGGCGCGATGCGCCGCGCCGGCTATGCGATCGATTGGGCCGAAGACGGCCGCGCGGCGGAGTTGTCGCTGGGCAACGGCGTATACGACCTCGTGCTGCTCGATCTCGGCTTGCCGAAGAAAGACGGCATCGACGTGCTCAATGCCTATCGCAAGAGCGGCGGCGCTGCGCCGGTCATCATCCTGACCGCGCGCGACGCCGTCGACGAACGCATCCGCGGCCTCGACGCCGGCGCCGACGACTACCTGATCAAGCCGTTCGATCTCGACGAACTGGCCGCGCGCGCGCGTGCGCTGTTGCGCCGGCGCACCGGCCAGAAGCAGCCCGTGTATGCGCACGGCGAACTCACGCTCGACCCCGCGGCGCACGAAGTCACCAGGGACGGCGCGCCATTGCCGCTCGTGCCGCGCGAATTCGCACTGCTGCAGGCGCTGATCGAAGAACCCACGCGCGTGTTCACCAAGGCCGAGCTGGAGGAAAAGCTGTATGGCTGGGGCGAGGAAGTAGGCAGCAACACGATCGAGGTCCACGTGCACAGCTTGCGGCGCAAGATCGGCGCGGAGCAGGTCGTGACCGTGCGCGGCGTGGGCTACCGTCTGAAGAGGTGTTGATGACGTCGATTCGCCGCTGGCTGCTGGGCTGGCTGATCTTTGGCATGGCCGCGGCCTCGGCCGTGGCCGGCTTCGCGATCTTTCACACGGCGCGCGACGAAGCCAGCGAGCTGTTCGACTACGAGCTGCGCACGATAGCGTTGTCGTTGCCGTCGAACCTGGCCGGCGCGGGCGACGGCGAGCATCGCAACCCCGACCTGGGCGGCTTGGCCGACGACCGGGTCGTCATCGAAATCTGGGACCGTGGCGGCGAGCTGATCTATCACTCGATGCAGGCGCCGGTGTTCGCGCGCTTGCCGGCTGGCTTCAGCACGGTCGAGCGCGGCGACTACCACTGGGGCACGTTCGGCGTGGATCAGAAGGACCGTTATGTGCAGGTGGCGCAGCCGATCTCGGTGCGCGAGGACCTCGCATTGCAACTGGCGCTGCACACGCTGTGGCCGCTTGCCGTGCTGGTCCCGGTGACGATCGTGCTGGTGCTGCTGGTGGTGGCGCGCGGGCTCGCGCCGATCGGCGGCCTGTCACGCGCGCTGTCGACCCGTTCGATCGATTCGCTCGAGCCGCTGCGTCTGGACGGCACCGTGCCGGTCGAAATCAAGCCGCTGGTGGAAGCGCTCAACGATCTGCTGCAACGGCTGCACACCGCGTCGCAAGCGCAGCGCACCTTCATCGCCGATGCCGCGCACGAGCTGCGCTCGCCGCTCGCCGCGCTCAAGCTGCAATTGCAGGCGGCTTCACGCGACGGCTCGTTGAAGGGCGAGGGGCAGACGCTCGAACGCGTCGAGGGACGCGTCAACCGGATCATTCACCTGGTGCAGCAATTGTTGACGCTGGCGCGCGAAGACGCGCATCCGGTGACGTCGACGGTGCCGGTCAGCTTGCGCCGGATCGGCGAGCAGGCGGTGGGTGATCTGTCGCTGCTGGCGGAGACGAGAGAGATCGATCTCGGCCTCGAATGCGAAGGCGCGCGCACGCCCAACGACGCTTACACGGTGCTGGCCGAGCCGCACGGGATGAGCGTTCTGTTAGGCAACCTGATCAATAATGCGATCCGGCATACGCCACGCGGCGGCCGTGTCGATGTGATCCTCAAGCGCGCGGGCGCGCGGGTCGGGTTCGATGTCGTCGATAGCGGCTCGGGCATCCCGGAGGCCGAACTCGAACGCGTGTTCGACCGCTTCTATCGCGGCGAGCAAGCGCAGGGCGAGGGCAGCGGCCTCGGCCTCGCGATCGTGTCGCGGATCGCCGAGCGGCATCAGCTTGGACTGTCGTTGCGCAATAACGAGGGCCGGCCCGGCTTGTGCGTCGCGGTGTTCGGACTGAAGGCGCATGATGCCGAGGCGCCCGTCGCGCTCAGAATTTGACGATGTTCCGGCGGGGCGTGCAGGCCGGGAACATCGCCTGTCGGCGTATCTGGGGGCGCCGTCGCGGCGGCACGCGAATCCGGCGTTGCCGGGTTGTCACAAGCGCATTTCCACACGCTGCTACAATCTGTTCTTTCTCGATCGATTGTGCGCTATGGGTTTCGAACAACTCGCTGAACTGAAGAAGCAACTGGCCGCTGCACGCGCCGGGGCTGCGCCTGCCGCCAAGTCCGGTGGCAAACCGGCTTCCAAGGCGGATTCCAAGCCTGCTTCCAAGGCGGATTCCAAGGCAGCTTCCAGGCCGGACGCGAGGCCTGCCCGCAAGCCCGCGCAGCCGAACCGCGCCGCGCCCGCGGCGGCCGCGCAAGCGAAGCCGGCGGTGGATGCCAAGCCGGTGGACCCGGTGGTGAAGTCGATCGGGCGTCTGCAAAAGCGCTTCCCGATTGCCTTCCCGAAGAATCCGGCGCCCAAGCTGCCGCTGAAGGTCGGCATCTTCGAAGACCTGGTCGTGCACGCGAAGGAGCTGTCGCTGAGCGAAGCCGAGCTGCGCGACGCGATCAAAACGTGGTGCCGTGGCAGCCGCTACTGGAAGTGTCTCGTCGAAGGCGCGGCACGCGTCGATCTGACGGGCGCCGAGGCAGGCTTGGTCACCGCGCAGGAAGCGGCGGGCGCGCAGCGCCTGCAGGCGCATCGCGCGGGCAAGGGCGCACCGAAGGCGACCGCCGCCGCAGCAGCGGATGCGCCGGCGGCTGAAGCGGCGAGCGCGTCGGCCGACGTGGCCGCGAGTGCGCCGGACGAGTCCGGCAGCAAACCGCAGGCCAGCGCTACGGGACCGTTCGCGAATAGCGAAGCGGTGGTTGCAGAACCCGCAAGCTCGCCCGTCACCCCCGCCGCCGCCCCCGAAGCATAAAACCCTCGCCACCCCGTCTACGGGGTGCTGCCTTGCCGCTCCGCAGCCGCCAGCCGGCTGCGCACGAAGCCGACGTGCTCGCGCAGCACGTAGAACGCGTCGGCATAGGCCAGCGGCATGCGCAGCCGGTTCAACGACGCCTCGATCTGATCCAGTTTCGCCACGAGCAGCTTACGCTCCTCGTCGGTGGAATGGGCGAGCGCGTCGCGCTCGATCGCAATCAGCGAACCGTAATAGCGGTAGATGCGCGAGCGCACACGCCACCGGTACAGCGCGGGGATCAGGCGCATGGCCGGGAACAGCAGCACCGCCACCGGCAGCAACAGCACCAGCGTGCGGTCGCCAATACTCGCGAGCCAGAACGGCAGCGTGCGGTAGAGAAAACTTTTGCCCGTCTTGTAGTAGCGCTGCGCGTCCTCGCTGATCTGATATTCCCGGGCGGTCGGATTCGGGAACTCTCCCGCGTGCTGCAACAAGCCCGGCATGCCATGCACTTCCTGCGCCGCTTCGATCAGCAGGTCGGAGATGGCCGGATGCAGATTCGTCCGCGCGACGAGTTCGACCGTTGGGCTGATCAGATGCACCGTTTCCGGCGGAATCCGGTACTTCAGATCCAGCACGCCGGGCGGCAGGTCAATCTGGTCCAGGTATGGGAACAGCCGCGTATACGCGCTCGCTTCTTCGAAGTTGATCACCGAGATGCCGGGCACCTTGAGCAGGCGCAGCATCAGATCGCGCGTGGCCGAGTCGCCGTTCAGGATTGCTGCGTCCACCTCGCCCGCGACCAGTTGGGTGGCGGCCTGCAAGCCGTCGCTCGGCACCAGCACGGTGTCGCCGCCCGGCCCGATGCCGTTCACCTCCAGCAGCTTGAGCGCCAGCATACGCGTGCCGCTGCCTTCGCGGCCTATCGCGATCCTTTTACCTTCCAGTTGTGAAAGCTGGGTCACGCCGGTGCCGCGATAGAACACCACCACCGGGATATAGGCCACGCTGCCGAGCGACATCAGCGACGAGATGTCGAGCCCATCGGCGACGCCGCCTTGCACCAGCGCAATATCGACATGCTGTTTCGGGTCCAGCAGACGATGCAGGTTCTGCACCGAACCGTCGGACTCCAGCACGTTCAGCCGGATGCCATTGCGCGCGAGGATTTTCCTGTACTGATTCGCGGTGATGAGAAATGAGCTGTCGCGTGGGCCCGCGCTGATCGTGATGGTTTTCGGCGGCGCCGGATCGGCCACCCAGACCATCAGTGTGATCACCAGCACGATGAGCGCCGCCACGATGACGTACGGCAGTGTGTGATCGCGCCATTCGGCATGCGTATGGTCGCCGGGAAAGTGCGGGGGACGCTGACGCAGCGCTTTCATGAACACTCCGTGCCGCAAGCCGGGATGACCCATTGTCCACTGTACGCGGCGGGTTTGCCGTTGGCAGTTTGCTCTATTGACCCGGCGCGGCGAATTGCGCGCGGTGGGGCGCTGCGTGCGAGCGTGGCAAACGTGCTGAGCCGGCTGTGGAGGATGACGCGCGGCGTTGCGCGTTGCCGTGCAGTTGCCGTGCAGTTGCGGCGCGTTAGTGCGTGCCCCGCTTAACGGACGTGCCGGCGACCGGCATGCGTGAATGAGCGTGGCATAATCCGCCACAGCTTTTCATCGTATCGCCGGGCGGATCTTGAGTCGTTTCCTTCGCAAGATCGACAGTTGGCTGGGATTGTTCGCGATCCTGATGGCCACGCTCGCACCGACGATCTCGCATACGCTCGCCGCACGCGCGAATGACGATGCGATGTCGGGCGAGCATTGCTCGATAACGTCGATGAACGGCATCTCATTGATGCGGGACGACGCCGCCAGCAAGCACGCGCAGATGGCCGGCGGCGATGCCTGCCGCTATTGCAGCCTGCTGGCCTATCTGCCCGCGGTGCCGAGTGTCGAAGCGTTGTTCGTCGTCGCCGTGCGGGCGCGCCAGCACACCGTCGCCACCCGCTTCGAGAGCGTTCGCCGCGTCGAACCGCTTACCTTCGCGCGGCCCCGCGCGCCTCCGTTCGCATCCTGATTCGAGTCACTACGGCGCGATTCGCTGACCCGCATCGCGGCTGCCGCCGCACATCCATTCGATTGTGCGCGCCGGCATCGTCACGACCTATCAAACAGGATCAATCATGCCAACCCGAACAACGCGCAGCATCCGGCCGCTACGCGCGGCGTCGCTTGTCGCGGCCGCCGCCAGCGTCGTGCTCTGCACGCCGTCACCCGTCAGTGCCCATTCGATTGCGGGCAACCGCATCTTTCCGTCGACGCTGGCGGTCGACGACCCCGGCGTCGGCGACGAAGCCAACTTCGAGTACGGCCATCAACGCGTGCCGGGCGACGACGGCGACCAGAGCATCAATACCTTCAGCTTCGAATACGACAAGCTGATCACGTCGCGCCTCGCGGTGTCAGTCGACGGCAGCTATGTCGTGCAAAACAATCCGACGGCGCGCGGCTTCAACAATTTCGGCGTCGGCTTGAAGTACCTGCTGTACGTCAACGATGCGCACGAATTGATGACGTCGATCGGCGTGACCGCCGAACTCGGCGGTACCGGAAGCCGTGCGATCGCCGATAACTTTTCGACGATCTCGCCGACCGTCTACGTCGGCAAGGGCATGGGCGATCTGCCGGCGTCGCTGGCTTATCTGCGGCCCATTGCGATCACCGCCGAAGCGGCCCCCGCGCTGACCACCGGCGCGGGACAACCGAACGCGTTCAACTACGGCTTCACGGTGCAATACAGCCTGCCGTATCTGCAGCAGCACGTGCACGACGCCGGTTTGCCGCTGCCGTTGGCGAACCTGATTCCACTGGTGGAAATTCCGTTGTCGAGAAGCCAGGGGCAGACGACCGGCACGGTCAATCCGGGCTTTATCTGGATCAACCGCTATGGGCAGTTCGGCGTGGAGGCGCAAATCCCGATCAATCATGCGAGCGGTTCGCACGTCGGCATTCTGGTGCAGGCGCATGTGTTCTTCGACGACATTGCACCGACCACGATCGGCAAGCCACTGTTTCAGTAACGCAAAAGGAGAGGCACGATGAACCACGTACTGAAAAAAGCTGGGGCAGGCGCGCTGTGTGCGGCCACGAAACTGACCACGCTGGTCGCCGGCTTCACGCTTGCGAGCGCTGCCTTTGCGCATGTGTTTCCACAGAAGCAGGAGCCGGGCGCGGGCACAACGGTGGCGTCGCCTGCTCAGGTGCGCGTGATCTTCGACGGGCCGCTCGAACCGGCATTCAGCTCGCTGACGGTGACCGATGCGAGCGGCAAGCAGGTCTCCACGCAAAAGGCCACGGTCGACCAGCATCAGTCGACCACGATGACAGTGCCATTGCCATCCCTCGCAGCGGGGCATTACACGGTGCATTGGGTGGCCGTGGCGTCGGACGGTCATCGCACGCATGGCGACTATGGGTTCGACGTGAAGTAGCGCGACGCCGTGATGCGCCGCGTGATCCGTGCAAGCGTTGACGCGGCGCATGGCGTTGCTGGTCGGCAGTATCGAAGGACTCGGACTGCTGGCCGACAAGCTGGGCTTGAGTGGCGGATTCTGGCAGGCCGCGGGCACGCTCAACGACAACTTCGGCATGATCGGCTACGCGATCATCGGCGTGTTTCTGGCCAACTGGTTATTGTCTGCAGCGGTTTACAAAGGGAAGCGCTTCGAAGAACTGGAGATCCATTCCTGACACGCGATGTTCTCGCATGAGACGATGGCCCGAACCCTTAAAAGGACGGTTATCGTCAGAGAATTGCGGAGCGTTTGCAGCGAGCGCGTAATAGTCCACGGTTCGTGAGCAAGCTGCGAAAACTGGCTATTCCGCCTCGCTGAACTATACTCGAACAAGTTTTTGGGCTCATCACGGTGGGCACATTCGAACTAAAACACGCAGCAAATCCGGTCCTTTTAACCGCTCCCCACGGTAAAAAATTCGATCGATTGCTGGACACGTGACTGCCGTGCGGCACTCGCCACATCTCTTTGCCTGTCTAAAAAGAACGTGGACCGCAGTGGAGACACATCATGGCAGAAGCAGAAAACGTCCCCTATGGGCGCAAGACTCAGCACGCGCCGGCTCTCAAGGAAGTGCACATCATCTGGATCACCGCGGGCCTCGGCTGCGACGGCGATTCGGTATCGATTACCGCCGCGACCCAGCCCAGCATCGAGGACGTGGTTCTCGGCGCGATTCCCGGCTTGCCGAAGGTGCATTTGCATAATCCCGTACTCGCGTATGAAAACGGCGACGAGTTTCTCAGGCCGTTTCATCAGGCCGCGCGCGGCGAACTGGACAACTTCGTGCTGGTGATGGAAGGCTCGATTCCCAACGAGCGTATCAATCGCGAAGGCTATTGGGCCGCGCTCGGCACCGACCCCGATACGCAGGAGCCGATTACGATTCCGCAATGGCTCGACCGGCTCACGCCGCACGCGCTCGCGGTGATCGGCGCGGGCACGTGCGCGACCTACGGCGGCATCCACGCGATGCAAGGCAATCCGACCGGCTGCATGGGTCTCGCCGATTATCTCGGCTGGGACTGGAAGTCGAAAGCGGGCCTGCCGATCGTCAACGTGCCTGGGTGTCCGGTGCAGCCGGACAATTTCATGGAGACGCTGCTGTACCTGCTGTATCAACTCGCGGGCCTCGCGCCGATGATTCCGCTCGACGACGCGCTACGTCCGAAGTGGCTCTTTACGCGCACCGTGCACGACGGTTGCGACCGGGCGGGCTCGTATGAGCAGGCGATCTTCGCGACCGAATACGGCAGCCCGAACTGCATCGTCAAGCTCGGCTGCTGGGGGCCGGTCGTGCAATGCAACGTGCCGAAGCGCGGCTGGATCGCGGGCGTCGGCGGCTGTCCGAATGTGGGCGGCATCTGCATCGGCTGCACGATGCCGGGCTTTCCGGACAAGTTCATGCCGTTCATGGACGAGCCGCCCGGTGCGGTGCTGTCGTCGAATCTGATCAAGAGCTATGGCCCGCTGATTCGCGGCCTGCGCAAGCTGACCAACAACACGCTCAACGACGAGCCCAAATGGCGTCACAACCGTTCGGAACTCACCACCGGTTACCGTCGTTGAGCGGGCGGCATGCGCGTTAGCCGCGCGTTATCGCTATCGTCGGCATCGTCAGTATCGTCAGCAGGAGAAGGTCATGGCCGTCAGCACCGCACCTGAAGCGACCACCCGCACCGAGGCAACGCCCGGCAAGCTGGTGGAAATGAACTGGGATCCGATTACGCGGATCGTCGGCAGTCTGGGGATTTACACGAAGATCGATTTCGCGAACCGGCGTGTCGCGGAGTGCTATAGCACGTCGTCGATCTTTCGCGGCTACAGCATTTTCATGAAGGGCAAGGACCCGCGCGACGCGCATTTCATCACGAGCCGCATCTGCGGCATCTGTGGCGACAATCACGCGACCTGTTCGGTCTACGCGCAGAACATGGCCTACGGCGTGAAGCCGCCGGCGATCGCCGAGTGGATCGTCAACCTCGGCGAAGCGGCCGAGTACATGTTCGATCACAACATCTTCCAGGACAATCTGGTCGGCGTGGATTTCTGCGAGACGATGGTCAAGGAGACCAACCCCGGCGTGTGGGCGAAGGCGCAGAAAACAGCCGCGCCGCACGCGGACAAACACGGCTATAAAACCATCGCGGACATCATGACCGCGCTCAATCCGTTTACCGGCGAGTTCTACCGCGAGACGCTGATGGTGAGCCGCTATACGCGCGAAATGTTCTGCCTGATGGAAGGGCGCCACGTGCATCCGTCGACCTTGTATCCCGGCGGCGTGGGCACGGTGCCGACCATTCAGCTTTTCACCGACTACCTCACGCGGTTGATGAAGTATGTCGAGTTCATGAAGAAGGTCGTGCCGCTGCACGACGATCTGTTCGACTTCTTCTACGAAGCGCTGCCCGGTTACGAGGAAGTGGGTCGGCGCCGCGTTCTGCTCGGCTGCTGGGGCTCGTTCCAGGATCCGAACGTATGCGACTACAACTACAACACAATGTCGCAATGGGGCCGCGGCATGTTCGTCACGCCGGGTGTGGTGGTGGACGGCGAACTGGTGACGACCGATCTGGTCGACATCAACCTGAACATTCGCATTCTGCTCGGCAGTTCCTATTACGATGATTGGGATCACGAAGAAACCTTCGTCAAGAATGATCCGCTCGGCAATCCGGTGGACCGCAAGCATCCGTGGAATCAGACCACGCTGCCGCATCCGCAGAAGCGCAAATTCGACGGCAACTACACGTGGGTGATGTCGCCGCGCTGGCTCGACAAGCGCAGCGGCGACCACCTCGCGCTCGATACCGGCGGTGGTCCGATTGCGCGCCTGTGGACCACGGCGCTGGCGGGGCTCGTCGATATCGGCTATATCAAGGCGACCGGTCACAGCGTGAAGATCTATCTGCCGAAGACCGCGCTCAAGCCCGAAGTCGAATTCGAATGGAAGATTCCGAAGTGGAGCAATGCGCTTGAACGCGATCGCGCGCGCACGTATTTTCAGGCGTATTCGGCGGCGGCGGCCTTGTACTTCGCCGAGCAGGCGCTCGCCGAATTGCACGCGGGCCGCACCCGCACGTTCAGCGACTTCACGGTGCCGGAAGAAGGCATCGGCTGCGGCTTCCATGAAGCGGTACGCGGCGTGCTCTCGCATCACCTCGTGATTCGCGACGGCAAGATCGCCAACTATCACCCATATCCGCCCACGCCCTGGAACGCCAATCCGCGCGATATCTACGGCACGCCCGGACCCTATGAGGACGCGGTGCAGAACACGCCGATCTTCGAAGACAACGGACCCGACAAGTTCAAGGGCATCGACATCATGCGCGCGGTGCGCAGCTTCGATCCGTGCCTGCCGTGCGGCGTGCACATGTATGTCGGCGACGGCAAGACCATTGATGTATCGCATTCGCCGACCTTCGGGGTGATGCAGGGAGCGCACACGTGAGCGCACAAGGCAGCGACCAACGCGCGGTCGACGCCCAGCAACGCCGCATCGACGAACTGATCGCGGCGCTGGAAGCGCTCGACGATCCGCATGCGCGCGAGAGCGCCCAGCAGTTGCTGCAGGTCGTGCTCGATCTGCATACGAATGGGCTCACGCGTCTGATGGAGATCGTCGCGGCGTCCGGTGCGATGGACGACGCGCTGATCGAAGCGTTCGAGCGCGACGCCGGCGTGTCGGCCTTGCTGCTGCTGCACGGTCTGCATCCGCAAGACCTGGCGACGCGCGTGTCGCGTGCGGTCGAGATACTGCGGCCGCTGCTCGGTGTGCAGGGCATTCGGATCGAATTGCTCGACGCCGCCGAGGAAGCGGTGCGCGTGCGGGTGGCCGGCCGCTTGCAGGGCAAGCACAACTCGGTGAGCGAACTGCAGCAGGAAATCGAGCGCGCCATCTTTGACGCCGCGCCGGAAGCGATGCGCATCGACATCGCGGGTCTCGCCGACGTCAACGTGCACGAATTGCGCTTTGTGCCGCATCACACCGAGATAGCCAGCCGGACCGAGGCCGGCGCGCAATGACCGCCGCCGCTACCAGCACGCGCGGCTGGGTCGCGAGCGTGCGCCATTTCGTGCGCCAGGCCGACGACACGCATTGCGAGTTGTGCGGCGCGACGCTGCTGTCCGATCATCCGCATCTGTTCGAAACCGCGAAGCGGCAGTTGTATTGCTGCTGCCGTGCGTGTGCGCTGCTGTTCGGTAGTCAGCAGAACGCGCGCTATCGCCCGGTGCCGCGCGATGCGCATTATCTCGACGGCTTCCGGATGAGCGACGCGCAGTGGGACGCGCTGGCGCTTCCGATCGACATTGCGTTCTTCTTTTATGACAGCGCCGCGCAACGCGTCGTCGCGCTGTATCCCGGACCGGCCGGCGGCACGCAATCGCTGCTCGACCTGCACGCGTGGGACGAACTCGTCGCCGACAATCCGTGGCTCACGCACCTAGCGCCCGACGTCGAAGCGCTGCTCGTCAATCGCAGCGAAGGCGCGCGTGAGTATTTCCGCGTGCCGATCGATCAATGCTATGCGCTGACCGGCGTGATTCGCGCGCGTTGGCGCGGCGTGTCGGGCGGACGGCAGGCGTGGGATTCGATTCATCGCTTCTTCGCCGCATTGAAGACACAGGGCCGTGTGCCGGAGGGCCTGCTCCATGCCTGATCTCGCGTTCACTGTCGAATCGGTGGAGGTGGTGCCGTTCGCCGCCGCGCCGCTGCTGATGTTCAAACTGCGCATCGTGAACACCCCGGCGCAGGAGGAGATTGCGAGCATCACGCTGCAATGCCAGATTCAGATCGAAGCCACGCAACGCCGCTACGCGCCCGCCGAGCAATACCGGCTCGAAGACCTGTTCGGCGTGCCGCCACGCTGGGGCGAAACGTTGCGCACGATGCTGTGGACGCATGCGTCGGCGGTCGCGCCACCGTTTGCCGGCGAATGCCGGCTCAATCTGCCGGTGCCGTGCTGCTACGACTTCAACGTGGCCGCCACCAAATATTTCCATGGCCTGGAAGAAGGCGAGATTCCGCTGATGCTGCAATTCAGCGGCACGGCGTTCTATCGCGACGCCGATCACGCGTTGCAGGTCGCGCCGATTCCGTGGCACAACGAAGCGGCGTACCGTCTGCCGGTGGCGCTGTGGCGCGACATGATGGCTCGCTACTATCCGAACGGCTCGTGGCTCTGTCTGCAGCGGGACGTGCTCGACCGCCTCGCGCGTTTCAAGACCCGGCGCGGTCTCACGAGTTGGGAGCAGGCGGTGACGAGCCTGCTCGACGGCCTCGAGGAGGATACATCGTGAACCCGGTCGAGAGGGTGGTGCAGGCGGTGCTGTACGAGGGCTACATGCTGTATCCGTACCGGCCGACTTCGGTGAAGAACCGGCAACGCTGGACCTTCGGCGGCGTTTATCCGCGCGCCTATGCGGAGGCGTCCGGCAGCGACCCGTGGGTCACGCAGAGTGAATGTCTGCTGCGCGGCGACGAGCGCACGCGCGTGGCGGTGCGGCCCGGCTTTCTGCAAGTGATCGAGCGGCTGGTGCTGGATGTCGCGCCGGACGCCGCGGTGCGGCCCGAGTCGGGCGAACCCGCGTGGCGCAGCGTGCCGGTGCTCGACATCGACGAACGGCGCTATACGCCGTGGCAGGAAGCGGCCGAGCGGCACATCGCGTTGCCCGTGCTGGTGCTGGGTGAATTGCTGCAAGCGCCGCGCGAGATTGCATTTTCATTCGACGCCGGCAGCGAACTCGAACCGCTCGCGGACCGGCTCGGCACGCTGCGCGGCGCACTGCGCCGGACTCGCGCCGCGCTGCAAGGGCGGGTCGAAATCAGCGCGGCGAGCGTGGCAAGTGGCGTCTACCGGCTGAAAACGCGCATCGTCAACGAGACGCCGCTCGACCATGCGCGCAGCCTGACGCGCGATGCCGCATCGCTGTATGCGTTGGTGTCGTGCCATACGGTGCTGACCATCGAGCGCGGCACGTGGCTCTCGTCGATCGATCCGCCCGACGAACTGGCGGCGGCCTGTGCCGCGTGCCGCAATATCGGCGTGTGGCCGGTGCTGGTCGGCGACGAACAGCGGCCCGACACGATGCTCGCGTCGCCGATCATCCTCTACGATTTTCCGCAGATCGCGCCGGAAAGCGCCGGCGATCTGTTCGACGCGACCGAGATCGACGAGATCCTCACGCTGCGCATTCTGACGATGACCGACGACGAGAAGCGCGAAATGATCGCCATCGACGAGCGCGCCCGTGCGTTGCTCGCGCGCACCGAGGGGCTCGGCGCCGAGCAGATGGGCAAGCTGCACGGCACGTTGCGGCAGGGGCGCGGGTTCGACGCGGCCGCTGCGGGCGCGTCCACGTTCACATCGGCATCGCCGGACCAAGCCGCGCGGCCCGTTTCGCCGTGGGCCGAACTCGATGCGCGGCCGCATCTTGCATGCGTGCGGGTGGCGGGCGTGGAGATCCGGGTCGGCGATCAGGTGCGCTTGCACCCACGCGGACGCGCGGACATCTTCGACATCGCGCTGAGCGGCATGATCGCGACGATCGAATCGATCGAACGCGATTTCGACGACCACGTGCACGTTGCCGTGACGATCGACGACGATCCCGGCAAGGACTTCGGCATGCAGCGCATGCCCGGTCATCGCTTCTTTTTCGGACCGGACGAGATCGAGCCGCTCGATCGGCCTGCCCGCAGTCGGCGAGGCCTGCAATGAACACGATTCTCGTGGCTGGCATCGGCAATGTGTTTCTCGGCGACGACGGCTTCGGCGTCGAAGTAGTGCGTCGTTTGCAAACACGGCTCGCGGCGGGCGAATTGCCGGCGCTCGCCGCGGGCGTGAGCATCGCGGACTTCGGCATTCGCGGCATCGACCTGTGCTACGCGCTCCTCGACGGCGTGGACAGCGCGATCCTGATCGACGCGACGCAGCGCGGTGGCGCGCCCGGCACGCTGTACGTGATCGAGCCGTCGCTGCAAGAGCCGGCCGGCGCGGAGCAAAACGATCCCTATGCGGTGCCGGTCCTGATGTCGCCGCATGAGATGGATCCGCTCAAGGTGTTGCAAACGCTGCGGATGCTCGGCGGCGGTTGTGAGAACGTGGTCGTGCTCGGCTGCGAGCCGCAGGATTTCGGTTGCGAGGACGGCAACGAAGGGCGGATGGGTTTGAGCCGTGCGGTGGAAGCCGCCGTGGAGCCGGCGGCAGACGTGGTGGTGCGGCTCGTGACCGCCAGGTTGGAGCGGCTCTCCGCATTGTCGGCCTGACATGCCTGGCGTTTTTGATCAGTCATGCCGACAGAAGACACGCGTGGAAGACCGGGCGGTTCCGGTGAAATGACAGAAGTGGGAGACGTCATGAAAGGATTGCTGAAGTTCCTGTTCGTGCCCGTGCTGGTGGTCGGTGTATTGGCAAATATGAAGGACATCAAGCGCTATATCCGCATTCGCAACATGTAGGCGAGCGCTGCGAGGGAGGGGGCGATGGGCATCCATTCACAGCCTGCGGGGCCGGGTTCGACCTCGCATCCGGTCGTGCCGGGAGCGGTCGGCGAGGAAATCCGCGTGCGCGGACTGGTGCAGGGCGTCGGCTTCCGGCCGACCGTGTGGCGGGTTGCACATGAGTGGGGCGTGATCGGCGACGTGCGCAACGACAGCGACGGTGTGCTGATTCATGCGTGGGGCGACGCGTGGACGCTGCAGCACTTCATCGACAGTTTGAGCGCCGAGTGTCCGCCGCTTGCGCGTATCGACGCGATCGAGCGGCATCAACTGAACGAGGCGGCCGAGGGGAGCGACTTTCGTATCGTGCCGAGCGTGAGCGGCCCGGTGCAGACGGGCGTCACGCCCGATGCGGTGATCTGCGCCGAGTGCGCCGCCGAGATCGCCGATCCGGCGAATCGCCGCTATCGTTATCCGTTCACGAACTGCACGCATTGCGGACCGCGTCTGTCGATCGTCCGAGCAATTCCGTACGATCGCGAGAACACGACGATGGCCGAGTTCTCGATGTGCGACGCGTGCCGCGCCGAGTACGACGATCCCGCTGACCGGCGCTTTCACGCGCAACCCGTCGCATGCCCCGCATGCGGCCCGCGCGTCTGGCTGGAAAGCCGCGATGGCGCGCGCGTCGCAGGCGACGACCCGTGCCGCGCGGCAAGCCTGTTGTTGCAGCACGGTGCGATCGTCGCGCTCAAAGGGGTGGGCGGGTTTCAGCTCGCCTGCGATGCCGGCGACGAAGTCGCGGTCGCGCGCTTGCGGCGTCTGAAGCGGCGTGAGCGCAAACCCTTCGCGCTGATGGCGCGCGATCTGCAAGCGCTGCGCCGCTATTGCGCGCCCAACGAAGCCGAATGCGCGCTGCTCGCGAGCGCGGGCGGACCGATCTTGATCCTGCGCGCCGACGGCCCTGAATGCGTCGCGGCGAGCGTGGCGCCGGGTGTCGGCACGCTCGGCTTCATGCTGCCGTCCACGCCGCTGCATCGTCTGTTGATCGAATCGATCGACTCCGCGCTCGTCGTGACGAGCGGCAACACGAGCAACGAACCGCCGTGCATCGACAACACGGATGCGCGTGCGCGTCTTGGCCGGATCGCCGATGTCTTTCTGATGCACGATCGCGACATCGCGCGCCGGGTCGACGACTCGGTGATGCGCGTGGTGCAGGACGACGCGCGCATGGTGAGGCGCGCGCGCGGCTATGCGCCCGCGCCGCTGCTGTTGCCCGAGGGTTTCGCCGACACCCCGGCGGTGCTGGCGATGGGCGGCGAACTCAAGAACACGTTCTGCATTGCCCGCGACGCTCAGGCGATCGTGTCTCATCACATCGGTGATCTCGAAGACGCATTGACTTATGCGGACTATCGCCGCGCGGTGGCGCAGTATCTGCGTCTGTTCGAACATGAACCGCAGCTCGTCGCGCTCGACTTCCATCCCGAGTACCTGTCGCGCAAGATCGGCTACGACCTCGCGCAAAGCATGCAGATTCCGGTGGTCGAGGTACAGCATCATCACGCGCATCTGGCGGCCTGCATGGCCGAAAACGGCGTCGCATTCGACGCGCCGCCAATGCTCGGCGTCGCGCTCGACGGGCTCGGCTACGGCGTCGACGGCACCTTGTGGGGCGGCGAATTCATGCTCGCCGATTATCGCGGCTATACGCGGCTCGGCCGGTTCAAGCCAGTGGCGATGCCGGGCGGCACGCGCGCGATCGACGAACCGTGGCGCAACGCGTACGCGCAGCTGCGCGCGGCATTCGACTGGCACGCGTTCACGCGGCATTACGGCGGCCTCGACGTGCAGCATTTTTTGAAGAGCCGACCGCGCGCGACGCTCGACACGATGATCGCGCAGCGCGTGAACAGTCCGCTCACAAGTTCCGCGGGCCGTCTGTTCGACGCCGTCGCGGCCACGCTCGACGTGTGCCGCGAGCGCGTGCTGTACGAGGGACAGGCCGCGATCGAACTGGAAGCGCTGGTCGATCCGCACACGCTGCGCGACGATAGCGACGCCCACGCGTACCCGTTTGAAATTACCAGCGTGATGCCCGACGGTTTGCGCTCGATCGAACCGCGGCCAATGTGGGAAGCGTTGCTCGACGATCTGTTGCGCGGCACCTCGGTGCCCGTGGTCGCGGCGCGCTTTCACAAGGGGCTCGCGATCGCGATCGTACGCATGGTCGAGTGCCTTGCCGATCTGCTGACGGAGCCTGCCGACGCGCGCAGTGTCGCGCTCTCGGGCGGCGTGTTTCAGAACCGCGTGCTGTTCGAACAGGTTGTGACCCGGCTGGAGTTGGTGGGCTTTCGTGTGCTGACGCATCGTCAGGTGCCGGCCAATGACGGCGGTTTGTCGATTGGACAGGCGGTTGTGGCGGCAGCGCAGCGGAGCGACGCCGTGTGAGCGGCCGATCCGATAGCCGCGCCATGCAACACATAACCGGGTAACCGGGGTAACAGGGATAAAGGGGAGAGCAGCATGTGTCTGGGCATCCCAGGGCAGATCGTCGAAATCACGGACGCGGCGAACGATCTTGCGCTCGTGAACGTGGGCGGTGTGCGGCGCGTGATCAACATCGCCTTCGTGATCGACGCGACACGGCCGACGAGTGCGTGCGTCGGCGAATGGGTGCTGGTGCATGTGGGCTTCGCGATGAGCCGGCTCGACGAACAGGAAGCGGCGCGCACGCTCGCGTTGCTGCATGAGCTGGGCGTCGCGCAGGGCGAGATGGCCGAAATGCGCGACGAACCGTGGCCCGAAAAGCCGCACGCTCAGCCGCGCGATGCACTGCGCAGCGCGCCGTGAACGCGCGCCCGGAAACCAACGGAGACCGCCATGCCCGAAGATGAACCGCTACAGACGCTATATCCGTTCCTGCATGGCGCCCGCCAGGACGCGGACCGGCTCGACGCGGCCTTACTCGAATCGGTACAGCTCAAGGCGCGCGACAGCGTCGACGTCAAAGCGCGTTTCTTCGACGAAAACGCTGCCGCTCTCGTACGGGTCGCGCATGCGCTCGCCGACGTCTATCGCCGCGACGGCCGGCTCTTCACGATGGGCAACGGCGGTTCGAGTTGCGACGCCGCGCATATCGCCGTCGAGTTCCTGCACCCCGTGACCACCGGACGCCCCGCGCTGACCGCGCTCAATCTGGTGGCCGACATGGCGATGCTGACGGCGGTCGGCAACGACGTCGGCTTCAATCATGTTTTCGTGCGGCAACTCGTTGCGCAGGCCCGGCATGGCGACGCGCTGATCGGCGTGTCGACGAGCGGCAATTCGGAGAACCTGCTGAGCGCTTTTGCGAAAGCGAAAGAGCTGGGCCTGCTCACCATCGGCCTGTCCGGTCACGATGGCGGACGCATGGCCGCGAGCGCGACGGTCGACCATTGCCTCGTGGTGAGGAGCGACAGCATCCATCGCGTGCAGGAGACCCACGTCGCGATCTATCACATCCTGTGGGACCTCGTGCACACGCTGCTCGCCGACGATCGCGGCGGCTTGTCCGGGGCCGACGAGCAATGAAATACGTCGACGAATTCCGCGACCCGGAGAAAGCGCAAACGCTGGCGAAGGAAATTCGCCAGTTGGTGTCGCGCATCGAACGCGCGAAACAGCGGCCGCTGCAAATCATGGAAGTGTGTGGCGGCCACACGCATACGATTTTCCGCTACGGTATCCAGCAGTTGCTGCCCGATGCGGTGGAGTTCGTGCACGGGCCAGGGTGCCCGGTATGCGTGCTGCCGATGGGCCGCGTCGACGATTGCGTGGCGCTCGCCGAGCGGGACGACGTGATCTTCACGACGTTCGGCGACGCGATGCGCGTGCCCGGCTCGAAGAAGAGCCTGCTCAAAGCGAAAGCCGATGGCGCCGACGTGCGAATGGTTTACTCGCCGCTCGACGCGCTGAAAATCGCCCGACTCAATCCGGATCGCGAGGTGATCTTCTTCGGGCTCGGCTTCGAGACCACCATGCCGAGCACCGCGATGACGGTGTTGCAGGCGCGCGCGCAGAACGTCGGGAATTTCTCGCTGTTCTGCAATCACATCACGATCATTCCGACCATCAAGGCGATTCTCGATTCACCGGACCTGCACCTCGACGGCTTTCTCGGGCCGGGGCATGTGAGCATGGTGATCGGCACGCGGCCTTATGACTTCATCGCGCGGCATTATCGCAAACCGGTCACGGTGGCCGGCTTCGAGCCGCTCGACGTGCTGCAATCAATGTGGATGGTGTTGCGGCAGATCGCCGAGGGCCGCTGTGAAGTCGAGAATCAGTATGGCCGGATCGTGCCCGAGGACGGCAATGCGCAGGCCTTGTCGGCGGTGACGCGGGTGTTCGAGATGCGCGAGTTCTTCGAATGGCGCGGGCTAGGCTCGATCGATCATTCGGGCGTGCGGGTGCGCGAGGCGTTTGCCGCGTTCGATGCGGAGCGCAAGTTCGCGGTGCCGAACGTGAAGATCGCGGACCCGAAGGCGTGTCAGTGCGGCGAGGTGCTCAAGGGGGTGATCAAGCCGCATCAATGCAAGGTGTTCGGCACCGCCTGCACGCCGGAGTCGCCGCTCGGTTCGCTGATGGTGTCGAGCGAAGGCGCGTGCGCCGCGTACTACCACTATGGGCGCATCGACACGTCGCGGATCGACGCGCGGCGCAGCGCGCGGCAAGCGGCCGGTGCGGCGAACGCCGAGGCTGTTGCGGGATGTCTGGGGGCCGCTGGTGCAACGGCCGCTGCGCCACCTTTGATCGCCAATACCGTTGCCGCATCCACCGCGCGAGGCGTTACATGAACGACCGCGCTCCCTCTCCGATCGAAGAACCCGGTGTGCCGCCACGCGTGGGCCGCGTGCGCGATGCTTCAGTCAATCTCGCGCACGGCAGCGGCGGCCGGGCGATGCGCGATCTGATCGAAGACGTGTTCGTCCCGGCCTTCGACAACCCCACGCTCGCAGCGCTCGAAGATCAGGCCGTGTTCGGGCTCGCCGATCTTGCCGCGCACGGCGACCGTCTGGCTTTTACCACCGACAGCTATGTGGTCGACCCGCTGTTCTTTCCCGGCGGCGACATCGGCACGCTGGCGGTGTCGGGTACGGTCAACGATCTGGCCGTTTGCGGGGCGACGCCGCTGTATCTGTCGTGCGCGGTGGTGATCGAGGAGGGGCTGGCGGTCGACCTCTTGCGACGCGTCGCGGCGAGTATGCAGCGGATCGCGCGCGAAGCCGGCGTTGCGATCGTCACTGGTGACACCAAGGTGGTGGAGCGCGGCTGTGCCGACAAGCTGTTCATCAACACCGCCGGCATCGGCGTGGTGCGCAGCGGCGTTGCGATTGCGGCGCGCAACGCGCGTGCTGGCGACGTGGTGATCGTGAACGGCTATCTCGGCGATCACGGCGCGGCGATTCTGGTCGCACGTCAGCAGCTTGCACTCGAAGCCGATATCGAGAGCGATTGCGGTCCGCTCAACGGCCTGATCGCCGCGATGCTCGACGCGTGTCCGCGGATTCACTGTCTGCGCGATGCGACGCGCGGCGGCGTCGCGACCGTGCTCAACGAGTTCGCGCAGAGTTCGAACGTGACGATACGGCTGCGCGAAGCGGCGCTGCCGTTGCGCGAGCAGGTGCAGGGCGCGTGCGAGATTCTCGGCCTCGATCCGCTGTATCTGGCCAATGAGGGCAAGCTGGTGGCCGTCGTGCCCGCCGACGCCGCCGAACGCGTGCTCGCGGTGATGCGCGCGCATCCGGCGGGACGCGAGGCGGCGGCGATCGGCACGGTCGAACCGGGCGACGCTGGCGGGCTCGTGGTGATGCAGACGGTGTTCGGCGGCGAGCGCATCGTCGATATGCTGGTGGGCGAGCAATTGCCACGGATCTGCTAGGTGGACGACAGAGGCGCGCGATGCATGAGCTGAGTATTGCCAATAGCGTCGTCGAGATTTGCGCGGAGCAGGCGCACGGCGCGCGCGTGCGACGCGTGACGCTGGAGATCGGCCAGTTGTCGGCGGTGATGCCGGAGGCGATCCGTTTCTGCTTCGACGTGTGCGCGAAGGATACGGTCGTGGAGGGCGCGGCGCTGGAGATCGTCGAGATGCCCGGGCAGGCACGCTGCCTCGCTTGCGGCGCGACGCTCGACGTCGCGGTGCCGTTCGGGCAATGCGCTTGCGGCAGCGAGAATCTCGAACTGATTTCCGGGCAGCAGTTGAAGATCCGGCAGATGGAGGTGGGGTGATGTGCACGACATGCGGATGCGGGAATAAGCGGAGCGCGGCGGTGGTCGATCCGGATGCGCAGGAGGGGCAGTCGCAGGACGCGGGAGCAGTGGGCTCGCGGGAGACCGCGTATCGGCGAGTGGCTGAGCATGCGCACGACCACGCGCATTTTCACACGCACTCGCATGGCCATTCGCATCCGCACTCGCACTTGCATGCAGCCGATCACGCGCACCAGCACGACCACGGACATGACCATCGCCACGACAGCGGCCACGAAACATCAGGCACGTCGATCACATTGGAACGGGACATCCTCGCAAAAAACCAGCTACTGGCCGAACGCAATCGCGGCTGGCTGGCCGGCCGCTCGATCCTCGCGCTGAACCTGATGAGTTCGCCAGGCGCGGGCAAGACCACGTTGCTCGAACGCACGATCCGCGATCTGGGCGAGACGTTGCCGCTGACGGTGATCGAAGGCGATCAGGCCACGCTCAACGACGCCGAGCGAATTCGCGCGACCGGCGCGCGGGTGGTGCAGATCAATACCGGCACCGGATGTCATCTGGACGCGGAGATGGCGTCGCGGGCGCTGACGCAACTCGATCCGCCGCTGCATTCGGTGGTGATGATCGAGAACGTCGGCAACCTGGTGTGTCCGGCGCTATTCGATCTCGGTGAAGCGGCCAAGGTGCTGATTCTGTCGGTGACCGAGGGCGAGGACAAGCCGATCAAGTATCCACATATGTTCAGGGCTTGCTCTTTGTTGTTGCTGAACAAGATCGACTTGCTGCCCTATTTGCGGTTCGACGTCGATCGGTGCATCGGCTACGCGAAGCTTGTCAATCCCCAGATGCGGATCCTCCAGGTATCGGCGCAAAGCGGGGAAGGGATGGACGCGTGGTATAGCTGGCTTCAGATGCAGAAGGAGCGTTAATGCGGGGCGTTTGACGGAATTTGCGCCGAGGGGCCCGGTTGCTCATTCCCCGCGTTCAGCACGACGCGACCCGCTTGATGCGATGGAAATTGCGGTCGAAGTAGATCAGCTCATCGCCATCGGTACGCACGCCGATGTGGGTGGTCTTCACGAACATCACCGAGTGCGAGCCGACTTCCTTCAGATCGACGATCTCGCCTTGCAGACTCGCGAGCGCATCGCGCAAGCGGAATTGAACCAGCGTGGCGCAACCTTGCCGATCCTTTTCGTCAGCGGACACGGCGATATTCCGATGTCCGTGCGTGCATTGCAGAACGGCGCGATCGATTTTGTCGAGAAGCCGTATAACTCGCAGCAGATGCTCGATCGCGTGCAGCGTGCGTTGAAGCTCGCCGCGCAACGGCATGTTGCCGGCCAGAAGCAGCGCGAGCTGCGCAAGCGGATCGAGTCGCTGACCGCCCGCGAAATGCTGCGCAGATTGACATTGATGACCTGATCGAACTGCTCGGCGGTAATCTCCATCACGGGTATGACTTTGGATGCGCCCGCGTTGTTGACCAGCGCGTCCACGCGCCCCCAACGCTTAAGGATCGCATCGCGTGCGGTTTCGAACGCGGTTTTCGCGGTGACGTCGAGATTCAGCGCGAATGCGCTGGACCCGTCGGCGCTCAGATCGCGCGCGAGCGCTTGCGCGGCATCGAACGCGATGTCGCCGATGGCGACCGCGTAACCCGCCGCATGAAAGCGCGCGGCAATCGCAGCGCCCAGGCCGCGCGCCGCGCCGGTGACGAGTACGACTCTTTTCTGCATGACTTCAACTCCGTGAGAAAGCGGCAAGCGGCCGCTACGGACGCGGCTGCATGCGTTGCCTGGGGTTGCCCGATGTTGCCAAAGACCCAAGCTTGTCTAAGCGGCGAGGGCGGCTTCGAAGCGCGCCGCGATCGCGCACACCTGTTCGTCCTGCCCCTTGCGTCCGATGATCTGCAAACCCGCCTTCAGCGGTGAACCCTCGATCGGCAGTGGCAAACTCAACGCAGATGAGTTCGATCGCGTCGGCAAAGGTCTTCTGAGAGAACAGTGTGTTGCGGTCGTCCATCATGCTTGCTCCATCATCGTGCGCCATTGCGCGTACGCTTCACGCATGCCGGTTTCGTCGGTGGCGTGGGCGGTCTTCTCGCCGTTCGGCGCGGTGCTCTCGCGATTCAGGCCGCGGTTCACGAGGATCGGCAGATCGGGGCCGGCGTGCGAGCCGCGCTGCACGCGCTCCCAGGCTTCGGCGTCGTCGGGGCTGCCGAAACCGAACGGGCCCTGGAAGTGTTCGTGAATGCGCAGACGCACGCGGTTCGCTTCTTCGGGACCGCCGTCCATCGCGAGCGCGACGTGACGGATTTCGGTCTCATTCGCGGAAATGGGCCGCAGGACGCGGAAAAACGCCATCGACAACGCGAGGTTCGGAAACAGATTCAGATTGAAGCCGACGCCCATCAGCGAGCGCACGATGCGGCGCACCTGGTCCGGCGTGTGATCTTTGGCGAGCGACGCGGCAAGCCCCTCGAAGCGTTCGGGAATCGGCGCGCCGTCGTCGCGGTCCAGATCGACGAGTTCCGGCACCAGCACCGCGAGGCTGTGGCCGTTGCCGAGCGAGCGGCAGAACGCGTCGTCGCTGGTCATGAAACTGGTGATCGCGGTGGCGGTTTCGTCATCGATCGATTTCATCCGTCTGCAAGCAGGTCAACTGCAATTCATGACAAATCGTCATTTTTATAAAGACAATCATGCTGTCGACACGGTGGCACCCAGGCATCACACTCCCGCCGGATCAAACACCGGCTCGGCCCCAGCTCGAAAAAGCCTGCGCTGCGGCGCTACCCTGGACGTCACCGCGTACGCCATTATCGCGTGCTATGCTTGAACACGCATCGGCTCTCCATACAGCGAACCCTATCCGGGTCGGCAACGGAGTATGTGCCGGCTCGAACGCTGAATAGATCGGAGCAGAACCAACGGTGCACGACCGCGACCTCTGAGCATGGACTATCGTCATCTGCAACAGCGCAAGAGCCTGCATGGCCGCATCGTGCAAGAGCTCGGCATGGGCATCGTCAGCGGCAAGCTGCAGCCAGGCCAGCGGTTGCCGGCGGAAGCCGTGCTGTGCGAGAGCTATGGCGTCAGCCGCCCGGTGTTGCGCGAGGCGACCCGCGTGCTGGTGGCGAAGGGGCTGGTCGTATCGAAACCGCGTGTAGGCAGTGTCGTGAAGCCGTGCGCGGACTGGCATATGCTCGACCCGGATGTCCTGTACTGGACCATCAACTGCGTGCCGGAAGGCGAGTTCTTCAGTTCGCTGCTGACCGTGCGCCGCATCATCGAGCCCGCGGCGGCGGCGCTCGCCGCCACCGCCGCGACCAGCGACGACCTTGCGCGCATCGCCTCGGCCTATGACCGGATGGAACACGCGGAAACCGCGAGTGCGCTGCTGGATCCCGATCTGGAGTTTCACCGCGCGATCATGATGGCTACCCATAACGACATGCTGGCGTACATCGGCAACATGTTGTCGCTCGCGCTGTCGGAATCGATCAGACTGACGAGCCGTCATCCCGACACGCACGCTCTGTCATTGCCGCGGCACAAGGCGATCCTCACCGCTATCCAGAATCGTGACCCGTTAGGCGCGCGGCATGCAAGCCTGGTTCAACTCGAAAACGCGCGTGCGGATGCCGAGAGCATTCTGGAAGTCGGCAGCCACCACCCCGCATGACCCGTCCGAAGAGAGCGACCGCAGCGCCGATTCCTTTAGTGCGAATATCGCGGCGATGTTGCTTGCGGTTGTGCATGGGGCGGTCACAGACGGCGATCGCCGGCACATCGCGGTTTGCAACTGCGATTCAAAGCGCAGGCCGATAGTCATACTATTGACGCGACCTGCCGCGCCGATCCTTACCCGCGACATCAAGCCGTTGTCCGGATCAAGTGCGCCTCCGCGAGCGGTGTGCGAGTGCCTGTCAAATAGTCGGACTAGTTAAGGGTATACATCGATTGAGGGTAAAAACGCGTGATATAGGATTTTTCTCAGGGTCGTCAGGCGCACGCGCATGCACACGCGTATTGTGAGGTGTGGTGGGGCCCGGCACCGGCGCTTGCCAGGCCTGCGCCGTCATGCACAGTGAGCAGTGAGTTATTCAATAACTGAAAGACTGGAGACTGACATGGCGGAACAGCAGGAAGGCAACGGGGAGGTGCAACTCACGCGCCGCGGATTGCTGCAAGGCGCGGGCCTCGGTA
This sequence comes from Paraburkholderia ultramafica, assembly GCF_902859915.1. Classification (GTDB taxonomy): domain Bacteria; phylum Pseudomonadota; class Gammaproteobacteria; order Burkholderiales; family Burkholderiaceae; genus Paraburkholderia; species Paraburkholderia ultramafica. Next base: position 285,483 of record NZ_CADIKK010000003.1, on the reverse strand, counting down.
CGGCGCTGGCCTTGCTTGGCGGAGCACTGACTCCGGCCCAGGCTGCGCAAGCGGGACCGTTCCCGGAACACAAGCGCTGGAAGATCGTATTCGTCAACCATGTCACGACGAATCCGTTCTTCGTGCCGACGCAATATGGCATTGAGGACTCCACGGCTTTGCTCGGGATGGACTTTCAATGGACCGGCTCGGCCAATGCCGACATTGCGCAGATGGTGAATGCGGTCAACGCGGCGATCGCCGGTAAAGCCGACGCCATCGCCGTGCCGATCGTCGATCCGAAGGCGTTCGACAAGCCGATCCAGGCCGCGCTCGACGCAGGCATTCCGGTCTTCGCCTATAACGCCGATGCGCCCCAGGGCACGTCCAGTCCGCGCCTCGCCTATATTGGCCAGGATCTGTATCTATCCGGGTATCAGATGGGTGAGCGTATCGTCAGTCTGATCGATAGCGGCATGGTCGCGATCTTCATTGCGACGCCGGGGCAGCTCAACATTCAGCCGCGGCTCGATGGCGCGGTCGCCGCGATCAAGAAGTCCGGCAAGAAGATCGACGTGCAGACCATCGCGACCGGCGCGACGGTCAACGAGGAGCTCTCGAAAATCAAGTCGTTCTACCTGGGTCACCAGGACCTCAAGGGTATGTTCGCGGTCGACGCGGGCAGCACCCAGGGCGTTGCCGAGGTGATGAAAGCGTCGAACCTGCCGGCCAAGGGCGTGCACGGCGGCGGTTTCGATCTGTTGCCACGCACGGTCCAACTGATCCACGAGGGCTTTCTGGACTTTACGATCGATCAGCAGCCTTACGTGCAAGGCTTTTATACCGTGGTTCAGGCATTCGTGTTCCTCTCGTCCGGTGGGCTCGTTGGGCCGGCCAATGTCAACACGGGCCTGAAGTTCGTCACTAAAGACACGGTTGAGCCCTACCTGAACACGTCGACACGCTATGAAGGCAAGAGCACCAAGCCGCAGATCGTGCCGCGCACGGGTGCGATCAGAGGGTGACGTCTTCTGTGACGGCAACTTCGAAACCTCGCGAACGCCGGCGGCTCTGGTCGAGGCCGGTCTGGGGTTCCAGCGAGATTCGCATCCTCGCGGTTGCGCTGATTCTCTGTGCCTATTTCGAAACCGCCAATCGTGACTTTTTGCTGACCGGCGCGAGCCTCGAAAACCTGTCGCAGTTCATCGCGCCGGTGGCGATCATTGCGTTCGGCGAAATCATGTTGATGATCGGCGGAGAGATCGATCTCTCCGCCGGGATGGTCTTCGCGTTTGCACCTTTCGTCATGTACTTCGCCAACGAAGCCGGTCTGCCTGTCTGGGTCGCCGTGCTGGCCGGGCTGCTCGCGGCAGCCGTAGTCGGGCTGGTCAACGGCGCGGTGACGGTGTACCTGCGCATCCCATCGTTTGTCACCACGCTCGGTACGCTATTTTTCGTCAACGGCTTCACGCTGACGATTTCACGGGGCACACCGGTTTCCCCGCCGGAAGGGACGATATTTTCGGCAATCATGGGCGCATGGGGCTACAGCGAGATCATCTGGGCGGTCGCCATCGCCGCCGTCATGCACGTCCTGCTCCGCCATACGCGCTGGGGTCTGCATACGATTGCAGGAGGCGCGAACCCGCTGGGCGCGAGCGAAGCCGGTATTCATGTCAGACGCCTGAAACTCGGCAACTTCATCATCGCCGCGGTGCTCGCGGGCTTCACCGGGATCCTCGAGGCTTTCCGGATTACCTCGATCGATCCGCAAGCAGGCGGCAACCAGATCATGTTCCTCGCTGTCGCCGCAGCAGTGATCGGTGGCACGCCACTGGCCGGCGGATCGGGCACGATCATCGGCGGCCTGATAGGCGCGGCCGTGCTGGGCATCCTTAGCGACGGGTTCACGCTGATCGGTATCAACGCGTTCACCTTCAACATGATTCTCGGCGCGGCGATCCTCGCGGCGATGATCTTCAACATCCACGTCGTCCGTCTCGCGCGCAAGGGAGAGCTGTGATGTCGGAGCTGGCGGAGGTCCTGCGCGGCGAGGACATTGTCAAGCGTTTCGGCGCGGTCACGGCACTCGACGGTGTGACGCTGACGCTCAGGCCCGGCGAAATACTTGGCGTACTGGGCGACAACGGTGCCGGAAAGTCGACGCTGATCAAGATTCTGACCGGCTTTCATCAGCAGACAAGCGGCAAGCTCTTTGTGCACGGCGTGGAAACGATGCTGCGCTCGGTCGATCACGCCCGTTCGCTGGGCATTGAATGCGTGTATCAGGATCTGGCGCTGGCCAATTCACTGAGTATTTATCACAACATGTTCCTGAATCGGGAGATCATCCGCCGGGGGCCGTTGCGGCTGTTGAACAACCGCGCCATGCGGAGTCGCGCGGCCGAATGTCTCGAAGAGATCGGCGTGCAGGTGCCTTCGGTCGATCTGCCGGTCGAGCAGCTATCCGGTGGGCAGCGGCAGGCGATTGCCGTCGCGCGCGCGGTCAATTCGAATGCAAGGATTCTGCTGCTCGACGAGCCGCTCGCGGCGATGGGCGCCCGCGAAGCCGGGCTGATCATCGACCTGATCTTGCGGCTCAAGGAGAAGGGCGGGCTGTCTATCATCATGATCATGCACAACTACGCGCAGACGCTTGATATTGCGGATCGCGTCATGCTGATGCAGCGCGGCCGCGTGACTTACCAAAGGGAGGCCGCCAGCACGTCGGTCGCCGAGTTGATGGATATCGTGCGACGCGAGTATCGGGCCATGCGGACCACGGCGCAATGATCCTGGACAGTTGCTGGTTCTCGCAATGACGATGACGGCCGGGCGGCATCCCGGATGATTGGAAACGCGCAACGCCCGCAAAAAGAAACCCAGGCAACGCCGAAGCGAGTAACTTTCAGCCATGGATTCCGGCCGGTCGCGAGTCGTATGCGGTCGGTCATCGCTGAAGGGACGCCGTTACACGGGAGTTGCCATGAATACCAAACAAAGTAAAAAGGGACATCTCGATGCTGCCGCATTGCATCATGAGCAGGCAGCGCGGTTTCATCGGGAGGCATCGCAGTATTACGAGGCGGGCAAGGATTACGATCATGCCGCTCATCAGGCGGTATTGGCGCAGGGCCATGCGTTGTTTGCGATTGACGAGTCCAATGCCGCTGCGAAGCATGCGGGCGGTCCGCCGTCGGCGGGCGCTGTCGAGAGTGGCCTGACTGCCGCGCAACATCACGCAGCGGCGTCGGAACTGCATGTGCAAGCGGCGCAACATCTGCGCCGCGCGGCCAAGCTCTTTGATGATGACCGCAGCGCAGTCGCTCATGAGTCGCAGTTGGGGTTTTCTCTTGGGTCACGGGCGCTCGCGCATGGCAACGAGGCAGCCAGGCAGTATGTCGCGTCGCTGCGCGAAAAAGGCATTTAAAAAAACCTTATGAAACAAAAGCCACATTCAGCGAATCAGTGCGGCTTTTTATGAATCGCTCAAACGCATCGGAACGTTTGCTTATGATGCCCGTGCCGGTCACCTCACGCAGCAGGTCCGGGCATGGCTGCCCCCCGGCGGTCACTAGAGAAGACAGTCACGCGCCGGGCGGTGGACGTACCTGGAGAGTTCGGTCACTCGAACGGCGTCATCGGGGGAGAACACGAAGGACCTGCTCCATATAACGGTCGGCTTGCGCTACTGCATCCTCAGGACTGCGGCCGTTCTGACGCGCGCTCAGATAAGGAGCGTACCAGTCCCACCAGTGATGCTCGGCATGAGACTTCTCAGCCTGGTCCGGCACGCCATACCGTCAAAGTATTGAAGTAGTCGGAATCGGTGTTGGACTGCCGCGCGGGTTTGTTTCTAATATGGGGCTCCCCGGTACAGCAGTTCAGGAGGGCAACGAATGTTAGCAACACCCGTGAAGATCGAGAGCGTGGAGACGATCCTCGTCGACGTACCGACGATTCGTCCACACCGCCTCTCGGTTGCAACGATGAACTGCCAGACGCTCGTGCTGGTGCGCATCCGTTGCGCGGACGGCGTGGTCGGCGTGGGCGAGGGCACCACCATCGGTGGTCTCGCGTATGGCGAGGAGAGCCCCGAGAGTATCAAGGTCAACATCGACACGTATTTCACGCCGCTGCTCAAGGGTATGGACGCGACCCGCCCGGGCGCCGCGACGGCGAAGCTGCGCGAGCTGTTTCAAGGCAACCGGTTTGCCAGGTGCGCGGTTGAAACCGCGTTGTTCGATGCGCAGGCGCAACGCGTCGGCGTGCCGTTGTCGGAGTTGTTCGGCGGGCGCGTGCGTGATTCGGTGGAGGTGGCGTGGACGCTCGCGAGCGGCGATACGAACCGCGACATCGACGAAGCCGGGCGCGTGTATGAAGTGAAGCGTCATCGCGTGTTCAAGTTGAAGATCGGTTCGCGCGCGGTGGCTGACGACGTCGCGCATGTCGTCGCGATCAAAAAAGCACTGGAAGGGCGCGGCGAAGTACGAGTCGACGTGAACCAGGCGTGGACCGAATCGGAAGCGATCTGGGCGGCCCGACGTTTCGCCGATGCCGGCGTCACGCTGATCGAGCAGCCGATCGCCGCGGACAATCGCGCGGGTCTCAAGCGTCTGACCGAACTCGCTCAAGTGCCGATCATGGCCGACGAAGCATTGCACGGCCCGGCGGATGCGTTCGCGATTGCCAGCGCGCGTGCCGCGGATGTCTTCGCGGTGAAGATCGCGCAATCGGGCGGCTTGAGCGGCGCCGCGCAGGTGGCCGCGATTGCGTCGGCCGCGAACATCGACCTGTATGGCGGCACGATGCTCGAAGGCGCGGTCGGCACGATCGCCTCGGCGCAACTCTTCAGCACGTTCGGCGAGTTGAAGTGGAGCACGGAGCTGTTCGGTCCCTTGCTGTTGACCGAAGAAATCCTGACCGAGCCGCTGCGCTACGAAAACTTTGCGCTGCATCTGCCGCAAGGTCCAGGTCTCGGCATCACGCTCGACTGGGACAAGATCGACCGTCTGCGGCGCGATACGCGCAAAGGCGCAAGCGTTACCACGAACTGAAGGCCGACTGGCTGGCTCATCCGTTAGCCATCCAGAACATCAAACTTAGGAGATACCCCATGAACAAGCAAGCCATCGACACGCTGCTGCAAAAGATCAACGACAGCGCCACCAGTGAAGGCAATCCGCGCACGAAGCAGATCGTCAACCGGATCGTGCAAGACCTGTTCTATACGATCGAAGATCTCGACGTGCAGCCTGACGAATTCTGGACCGCGCTGAACTATCTCGGCGAAGCCGGCAAGAGCGGCGAGCTGGGTCTGCTGGCCGCGGGTCTCGGGTTCGAGCATTTTCTCGATGTGCGTCTGGACGAAGCGGAAGCAAAGGCCGGCATTGAAGGCGGCACGCCGCGCACGATCGAAGGGCCGTTGTATGTGGCGGGCGCGCCTGAGTCCGTCGGACATGCGCGGCTCGATGACGGCACCGATCCTGGCCAGACGCTGGTGATGCGCGGCCGCGTGTTCGGCGAAAACGGCAAGCCGTTGGCGAATGCGCTGGTCGAAGTGTGGCACGCGAACCATCTCGGCAACTACTCGTACTTCGACAAATCGCAATCGGCGTTCAATCTGCGCCGTTCGATTCGCACGGACGCCGAGGGCAAATACAGCTTCCGCAGCGTCGTGCCGGTCGGCTATAGCGTGCCGCCGCAAGGGCAAACGCAACGGTTGCTCGATCAGCTCGGCCGTCACGGACATCGTCCGGCGCATATCCACTTCTTCGTGTCCGCGCCGGGCTGCCGCAAGCTGACGACGCAGATCAACATCGACGGCGATCCGTATCTGTGGGACGACTTCGCGTTCGCCACGCGCGACGGCCTCGTGCCGGCCGTCAGGCAGGCGGAAGGCGCCGAAGGCAAACCGTACGGCGTGGAAGGCAACTTCGCGCTGATCGATTTCGACTTCACGCTGTTCAACGAACGCGACAATCTGCCGGGCGCCGAAGTGGAGCGTGTGCGCGCCGAAGCCTGATGCTGCGGATGCGATGAGAGAAAGCGCCTGAGCGTACTACTGCAGGAATCTGTCGACCCTGGTTTGCGCGGCGTGTGTTTTGCCGCGTAAGCCAGGGTCCTTGTTTACCGATCACCGTATCGATCCACCCAATCGATCATACCAGGAGAGCAAGCATGCTGTTTCACGTCGAGATGACCGTCAATCTGCCACCCGATATGGATGCGCAACGCGCCGCGCGTCTGAAGGCGGACGAGAAAGCGATGTCGCAAAGGCTCCAGCAGGAAGGCGTATGGCGGCACCTGTGGCGCATCGCCGGGCGCTACGCGAATATCAGCGTGTTCGATGTGGAAAGCCCCGCGCATCTGCACGACCTGCTGAGCCAGTTGCCGCTGTTTCCGTATATGGATGTCGAGGTGCGTGCGCTGTGCCGGCATGCGTCGTCGATTCGCGACGACGACCGGTAAGAGAGGAAGAGTAAGAAGGTGCTGCGAAGGCAGCACCTCAGATTGCTGACAAAGTACCCGCAAAGCCTGGCCCTGAGCCAGGCTTTGCCGTTTAATGCGGCATGCTGACGAAACCGACTGTGCAACACAAACTCGAGATGGTTATGCTCGAAGAGCTCATGTCGAAGGACTACCTGCTGCGCAAGATCGTCGCGTCGGTGGATTTCGAATTCATCCGCGAGAAGGTGGCGCACCTGTACTGCGCGAATAACGAACGGCCCGAGCTGGATCCGGTGGTGATGTTCAGGCTGCTGTTCATCGGTTATCTGTTTTGAGTGCGCAGCGAGCGTTGCGATTCCCGAATATAGTTCTTGAAACGGTATTCTCAACCTCTTACTATTTCGATGAGTTTCGATAAGGAAAAGTGTCCCATGCGACCGTCCGTTGTGCTTGATCTCAAGCGAAGTGCAGTGCGCGAAGCGGCGAGCCGCTTTCGCACGGCGAACCCGCGCATCTTCGGCTCAGCGCTGCATGGCACCGACGAGGATGGCAGCGACCTTGATCTGCTGGTCGATGCGTTGCCCGGTGCCACGCTGTTCGACCTGGGCGGACTGCAAGACGAACTGGAATCGCTGCTGGGTGTCCACGTTGATCTGCTGACCCCCGCAGATCTGCCGTCGAAATTGCGTGCCAAGGTGCTTGCGGAGGCGCAGCCGGTATAAGTGAGAACCGCCTGCCCGACTACTTCGACCACATGCAGCAGGCCGCGACGGATGCGTGCAGCTTCGTGGAGCGCCTGGGCAAAGTCGACTTCATGGTGGACAAACGCACTCAGCAGGCCGTCATCATGAGTCTCATCATCCTCGGCGAGGCCGCCACGAAGGTGATGGATGGCTACGCCGAATTCACCCAGGCGCATCCCGAGGTGCGTTGGCGCAGCATGCGCGGCATGCGCAACCGCATTGCCCACGGCTACTTCGACATCAACCTCGACGTGGTGTGGGACACCGTACAAACAGCGCTGCTGAAGCAACTACCCGACGTGCGGCAAAGCGCGGCGCGTTAAAGATCCAGCACCAGCACCGGCGACGTCGCGCGCGACACGCAGCAGCAGATCACCTTGCCGCTCGCGCGTTCCGCTTTGCTCAGGCAATGGTCGCGATGTTCGGGTGCGCCGCTCACCACGTCGACCATGCAGGTGCCGCACACGCCTTCGCCGCACGATGTGTCCACTTCGATGCCGATCGACGCCAACGCCGCGACGATGGTTGTGTCCTTGTCCACACGCACGGCCGCGCCACTACTGGCGATCCGCACGTCGAATGCGTCGAGCGCGGCGGATTCGCCGCTGACAGCGGGAGCGGGGTCGGCGGCGAACCGTTCGAGGTGAATCGCCTCCGGCGCGACACGCGTTTCGCCGATCGCCACCACGCGCTCCATGAAAGGCGCGGGGCCGCAGGTGTAGATGTGCGTGCCTTCGCGCGCGCCCGCCAGACAGTCGCCGAGCACGGCATCGAGTTGCTCCCGCGCGACGCCGAAGTGAAACTTCACGTAGTCGCTGAACGGTGCACGCGAGAGCAGCGGCAAGAACGCCGCATGCTCCGCGCAGCGCGCGAAATAATGCAGGACGAAGCGCTGCTGTTGCCTGAGCAACCGGTACGCCATGCTCAGCAGCGGGGTCACGCCGATGCCCGCGGCGACCAGCATGTGTTCGTCGGCGCCGGGCGCAAGCTGAAACAGATTGCGCGGTGCGCCGACCGTCAGCTCGCTGCCGACCGCAACCTCGTCATGCAGCGCACGCGAGCCGCCGCGCGAAGCGTCTTCGCGCTTCACCGCAAACAGATGCGCGTCGCGATGATCCGGGTCGCCGCATAACGAATATTGCCGCATGAGCCCGGACGGGCCGGTGACGTCGATGTGCGCGCCGGGTTCGTAGTGGTCGAACGGCTGGCCGTCCAGACGCGACACGCTGAACGAGCGCACGCCATGCGCTTCGTCGCGGACGCTATCGACGCGCACGTTGAAGGTGGTTCTTTCCATGATCTTGCCGACAAGAATGAGCACTGCAAGGAGCACTGCGAGCAGTGCGGACGCCGCATGCGTCGAACCGCATGCGCTTGTGCATCAAGGATAAGAACCTTCGTAGAATCAGGCAAATCGATTAAAAATAGCCAGTTGGATAAATCGAACTGATATCAAGGCGACGCAGACAGCGCCGAACCGAACCGCTAGATCCCGGCCAGGTGCCGGACCAGCGCCTTTTCCGGTCTCGGCATCGCGTTCAGATCGCGCATGCAGACCAGCAACTGCCGCGAGGCCCAGCTGTCGGCCAGCTCGATCGTGTGGATGCCCGGCGTGCCGCGATAGCGCCTGGCCGCCGTGGCCGGCACGATACCGATGCCGGCGCCTTGTTCGACCCTGCAGCAGATGCCGTCGAACGTGCGCATGTGGGCGCGAAAGCCGACGGACTGGCCGGCCAGCAACGCGCGCTCCCCCAAGGTAGGCGTGCAACGCGCTGTCCGCGCTGAGACCGATGAATTCCCGATCCGCCACTTCGGCGAGCGTCGCGCGCCGGCCAGATCGCGCTACTGCGTAAGCGCTGAATTCACAAACTGCCTTAACAGGACGCTGTCATCTGGCGAGCGCGTGCGTGTGCCTGTGTGCATGCCGCGCCTGCGGATTTCCGATTGTTCGTTTCAACCAACGTAACTATTCGCCTTCAGCCGCTTTATCCGTGCGGCCGACATGCCTACATTGTGTGCAGTGACAGCGCCACTGCATTTCCGGCTTCATCGACGTCAGCCCCGCGAATCTTCGCGACAGCACGTCGGCGCGAATCCCATTTAAAGGACATGATCATGAGCAAGCTCACAGGTAAAGTTGCGGTTGTAACCGGCGGATCGAAGGGTATCGGCGCGGCCATTGCGAAGGCATTGGCCGCGCAGGGCGCGTCGGTGGTGGTGAACTACGCGTCCAGCAAAGCGGGCGCCGACAGCGTGGTCGATGCGATCACCGCGGCGGGCGGCAAGGCGGTGGCGGTTGGCGGGGACGTCGCCAAAGCCGCCGACGCGCAAGGCATCATCGATGCGGCGATCGAAACCTATGGGCATCTCGACATCCTCGTCAACAACTCGGGCGTGTATGAATTCGCGCCGATCGAAGAGATCACCGAAGAGCACTTCCATAAGCACTTCAATGTGAACGTGCTAGGGCTGCTGTTGACCACGCAGGCCGCGGTCAAGCATCTCGGCGAAGGCGGCAGCATCGTCAACGTCAGTTCGGTGGTGAGCCGCATCACGCCGCCGGGCAGCGCGGTGTATACGGCGACCAAAGGCGCGGTGGACGGCATCACGGGCGTGCTCGCGAAGGAGCTCGGTCCGCGCAAGATTCGCGTCAACTCGGTGAATCCGGGCATGGTCGCGACGGAAGGCACGCATAGCGCGGGCATCATTGGTTCGGATTTCGAAACGTGGGCCGTCAGCACGACGCCGCTCGGGCGCATCGGTCAACCCGACGATATCGCCGATATCGTCGCGTTCCTCGCGTCCGATGACTCGCGCTGGTTGACGGGCGAAAGTCTGATTGCGAGCGGCGGATCGCGTTAACAGGCAGCACAGCAGGCAGCACAGCAAGCAAGCCGCCCCAGGCTCAGCCATCGCCTGCCGGGCGGCTTGCGCTTTTATCCGGCCGCTCCAGCATCAACCGGAGTGGGGCTCGGCAACCGCACCGCGAACAACGCATCCAGCAGATTCGACCCCGGCCGCTCCGCCAGCCGCGTCAGCGATTCGATCATCTGCACCTGACAATCCTGCAGCGGAATCATCCTGATCCGCCGCGACTCGTTGAATTCGGCGCGTGCGATCACGCCTACACCCATGCCTTGCGCAACTGCTTCTTCCAACGCCTCGCGCCCATCGACGTACATCACCGGTTCCACCTGCAACGACTCACGCACCAGTTCGATTTCGAGCAACTGCTGCGTGACGGATTGCGACTCGCGGAAAATCATCGGCTGCCTGACCAGTTCCGCGTAGCTGAGCTTGCGTTTCTTCGCGACCGGATAGCTGGCGGGCACCATCGCCACCAGCGGGTCGCGCCGCAACACACGCGACTCCAGCCGGCTGTGCACTTGCGGCGCGGCGGTAATGGCCGCGTCCACCGCGCTCGACAGCACGCGCTGCATGCAGTCCGCGGCATTGGCGATCGACAGCGTCACGACGATTCCCGGATGCAGCTTGCGAAACGCGCCGATCAGCGCGACCGCCAGATCGGGCGCGTCGGCGACGAGCGACAGCGAGCCGGACTCGAGCCCGCCCGCCGACTCCAGCAGTTGCCGCGCGTCGCGCTCGCAACTCAGCATGTGGCGCGTCACGCTGAACAGGCGCAAGCCCAGTTCGGTAGTTTCGACGCCGCGCGGCCCGCGCTCGAACAGCTTGACGCCGTAGTCCTGCTCCAGCCGCCGCACATGATCCGACACCGCCGGCTGCGTCAGCGACAGCGCCTGCGCGGCTTTGGAAAACCCGCCATGTTCCGCGACCGCATGAAATGCCCGCAATTGCGCGTATTGCACGTGTGCCTCGCCATGAAATCAGTTTTTACGATACCTTCATCGATTATATCGATTTTACCGATGGTCAGTCTTTCGGTACTGTGTCACGCATCGACATAGCGATATCGGAGTTGCGACCATGGAAAGCGCGATCGGCCATTCACCGGCGGCGTCCGCAGCGTCTTCAACCGCGCCGTGCGCGATGCCATGCGCCGCGCCGGCCAGCGGCGAGCCGTATCTGCTGACGCCGGGGCCGCTGACCACGGCACTCTCGACCAGGCAGGCGATGCTGCGCGACTGGGGCTCGTGGGACGGCGATTTCCGCGCGATGACCGCGCAGTTGCGCGCCAGCCTGCTGGAGATGGCGGGCGACAGCGCCGGCGATTACGACTGCGTGCCGTTGCAAGGCAGCGGCAGCTATTGTGTCGAAGCGATGCTCGGCAGCCTGCTGCCGCGCGACGGCCATGCGCTGGTGCTCGCCAACGGCGCGTACGGCAAGCGCATCGCGACCACGCTCGGCTATCTGGGCCGCGCGTGCACGGTGCTCGACAAGGGCGACTACCTGCCGCCGCGCGGCGCGGAAGTGGAACGCATGCTGGACGCCGATCGACGCATCACGCACGTGGTCGCGGTGCATTGCGAAACCAGCTCGGGGATTCTCAACCCGCTCGAAGAGATCGCCGCCGCCACCGCGAAGAAGGGCCGCAAGCTGCTGATCGATTCGATGAGCGCGTTCGGCGCGGTGCCGCTCGACGTACGCGAGATTGCCTGCGAGGCGTTCGTGTCGTCGGCGAACAAGTGCATCGAGGGCGTGCCCGGCTTCGGTTTCGTGATCGCCCGCAAGCGCGCGTTGCAGCAGGCCAAGGGTTGCAGCCACTCGCTGGCGCTCGATGTCTACGATCAATGGGACGTGATGAACCGCACCGGGCAGTGGCGCTTCACGCCGCCGACGCACACGGTGGCTGCGTTTCTCGAAGCGCTGCGTCTGCACCAGCTCGAAGGCGGCCAGCCCGGGCGCCTCGCGCGGTACTCGAACAATCGCGACGTGCTGGTCGCGGGCATGCAGGAACTCGGCTTCGAGCCGCTGCTGAATGCGCGCTGGCGCTCGCCGATCATCGTGACGTTCTTCTCGCCGGCGCATCCGTCGTTCGAATTCGCGCGCTTCTATGAATTGATGAAGGAGCAGGGCTTCATCATCTATCCAGGCAAGCTGACGGTGGTGGACAGCTTCCGCATCGGCTGCATCGGTCAGGTGGATGAGCACGTGATGCGCCGCGTGGTGCAGGCTTGCGCGAGGTCATTGCAGACGATGGGTGTCGAGCACGCGGCGCCGCCGGCGGCTGCGCTCGAAGAGCGCAAGGCGTTGGCGCAAGCGGCGTGAGCCGGGTGGTGGTCAACCGCGGGTCCACTGCTGGTCCACCCGGACAAACGTACCGGCGATCATGAACAAAAATGCGCGGCACGCCGCGCGAGCTTTTGAATCTCCTGAGGAACGAAGTCAATGAAGCACGTGAAGAACGTCAAGCACGTCAAGCACGTCAAGCACGTCAAAGCGGTGATTTTCGATTGGGCCGGCACGGTGGTCGATTACGGTTCGCTCGCGCCGATGGGCGCGTTCGTCGAAACATTCGAACAGTTCGGCGTTGATGCCGGTGGTGTATGACATCGACGCTCGTCTCGCGCGAGGCGAGCGGCCGTGATGCGTTGAACGCGGGGACGAGCGGGTTTTCGTCATCTGCGCAAGCTCACTTGAAGTACCCCACCGCCAGATCGATGAACTCCCGGACCTTGCGCGGCACGAACTCGCGGCTCGGATAGACCAGCGATACGGCGACGTCGCCATTGAGCACCGCGTAGTCGTCAAGAATCCGCACCAGCGTGCCTGCGTGCAATTCGTCGGCGACCATTTCGAGCGGCAGCAACGCGATGCCCATCGCACCCAGCGCCGCCTGTTTCTGCATGATCATGCTGTTCACCGTGAACGACGCATCGAGCGAGATGTTTTCGTCGCTGCCGTTGCCCTTGCTGAACACCCAACTCTGCGGACTGGTGTCGAGCGGCGCGGCAATCACCCGATGCCGCGCGAGATCGGCCGGTGTTTGCGGATGCCCCGCTTGCGCGAGATAGGCGGCCGCCGCCACCGGCACCGCGTGCGAGTTGAGCAGACGCCGCACCACCAGCGACTCCGAGCGGATCATGTGTTCGGTCACGATGCCCACGTCGAAACCGCCTTCGAGCAGGTCGACGCGTTTTTCGGTCAGCGTGACGCGCAGATTCACATGCGCAAACTTGGCCTGGTATTCCGCGAAAAGCGGCGTGAGGCGAAACAGCGAGAAGCTGCCCAGCGCAACGATCCGCAAGTCGCCCGCAACTTCCTTCGAGGTCGTGGTCGCACGCGATTCGACCTCTTCGAGCTCGGCCAGCAGCACGCGGCAACCATCGGCATACGCCGCGCCGGCTTCGGTCAGCACGACCTTGCGCGTGGTGCGCTGGAACAGGCGAATGCCGAGATGCTGTTCGAGGCTCGACACATGGCGCGTCACGACCGAGGTCGAGACCCCGAGGTGCGCCGCGGCCTGCGCGAAGCTGCCCGCGTCGGCGACCTTGACGAAAGCCTGCATGGCCTGAAAGAGATTGATCATCTGAATGTGGAAAACGGATTCGTTGTAGCCAGTGGCGTGAAGTGTAGCGCCGGGCGTTGGTGCGGCTCAGCAATTGGAGCCGCGCCGGCGGCCGTCTGTGCGCTCCATGCGCTCCATACGCGCGATGCGTGCCATGTCGCGCGCCTCAGTGGCCGTTCCGATGCTGCGCATGCGCACCGTTGCGCGCGACGATCCGGCCATTGGCCACCACCAGCTTGCGCGGCGGCCGCGCGACGATCGCCTGCGCGAGCGTGTCCGCGTCGAGCAGCACGAGGTCGGCGCGCGCGCCCGGCTGCAAGCCGTACTGCGTGAAGCCGCAGCCGCGGGCGGCCGTGCTGCTCACGCAGTCGAACGCGAGCGCCAGTTCGTCATCGCGGCGCAGGCCGTAGCGCATCGCGATCAGCATCGCGCGTTCGAGCATGTCCGGCGAGCCGTAAGGCGTCCACGTGTCGCGAATGCCGTCGTTGCCGCCGAACAGCGTGACGCCTGTTTCGATGCAGGTTTTGAGCGGCGGCACCGGCGTCGACGACGGGGCGGTCGTCAGCAGCGCGACGCGCAGATCGGCGACGCGCGCGAGCAACGCATCGCGCTCACGCTCGGGCAGCGCGCCCAGACAGAACGCGTGACTGACCACCACCTGGCCCTGCATGCCGAGCGCCGCGACGCGGTCGAGCAGAAGGCCGAGCGTGAACGCGCCGATTTCGCCGGGCTCGTGCAGATGGATGTCGATCGGCTTCTGATGACGCTGCGCGAGGCCGAACGTCACGTCTAACGACGCAACCGGATCGCCGTCGATCAGTGCGGGGTCGAGCGCGCCGAGCACATCGGCGCCCGCGCTCAGCGCACGATCGAGCAACGCGTCGGTGCCTGGCCGGCCGAGCAGCCCCGACTGCGGAAACGCGACGATCTGCAGGTCGAGCAGATCGCTCAGCGCGGCGCGCGTGGCCAACACGCCTTCGAGGTGACGCAGGCCCGCATCGGTGTCGATATCGACGTGGGTCCGCAGACGCGTCGTGCCCGCCAGCAGGAACGCGCGGGCCAGCGCGAGCGACTGGGCGCCCGCGTCATGGCCGCTCTGCGCGCGCCAGCGCCGTTCGTTTTCGATCCGGTCGGTCAGCTTCGGCCCGACTTCGTTGCGATACCAGCTCATGCCCCAGTGGGTCTTGTCCAGATGCGTATGACCTTCGACGAAACCGGGCAGCAACAGCGCGCCCGCGCCGTCCTCGATCGCCATGCCCGGCTCGCGCGGCAGGTCCGGGCCGATTGTCGCGATGCGGCCAGCGGCGATCGACACGTCGACGCGCGCGCCGTCGGCCTGATGGACGTTAGTGATGATCCAGGCGTTCGTCGTATGGTGAGTGGCGGTCGTGGTCATGAGCGGTTTGACGGCGGCACGAGCAATCGGCATCGCGCGGCGGGGCGCGTGCGATTGTCAGTTGAATGAGGCGCGCTGCCCGCTTGATCGGCAAACGCAGGCGGCGCGCGGCTGGCGTGTGATTGTACTTCGCGCGGCCGCGTGATCAGGTGACGATGGCATAGCGCGGCGTTGCGATAGCGGCTGAACGCTGGATGCGTTCAACCTGGCCGACAGGGAACGGCAGGGAATACCTGGCGGCATGTAACGCACACCGAGACACCGCTGAGAAAAAATACCGATGCCCAAAGGACGCAAATCCGGCCAGCAGGCTGAAAAGAAATTCTACAGGTCAATCTATCTGATAGAGCTGGCCAGAGGCAGTTCGTACATTGCCAGCATGCTGAATCCGGAGACCCAGCGCGTCGCCATTGCCGAAGTGTTGGACGAATTTCGCATGCAGCACGGCGCCGACACGCTTTTGATCTTTCGTGACCTGCTGGCGGAGAGCCTGGTGAATCGCGACAACCGGTCGGCGGCGCAGGCCGTCTTGAGTTTCGAGCCGCGCTAGTTGCGTATGCGAAGTTGCCTCGTAGCTGCTTCGTAGCTGCCGCCGGACCACGCGAGAGAGACCGCCTCAACTCGCAATCAACTTCAGCCCCACGGGCAAGGACTCGCCGAACACGCGGCCCTCGTCGGCGTCATCGAGCTCGACGCTCTCGCTCACCATCATGATCCACGCGCGCGGCGCATTGGCCGCTTCGAGCCGGCGTACGACCGCTTTGCGCAAGTCCTCTGACAGATCGCGCGAGCGGTCGCCGGTCATGCGCGCGATCTGCACGGCGGCGAACGCCGCAGGGTCGACCTTCTTCCAGTCGAGCCCGAGTATCGCGCTGAGCCATTGCCCGGCGATCTCCGGCGGAACGACGCTATGCGCGCTGCCGTAGAACGGCCGCCGCGCGCCGATACGCCCAACCGCCCACCAGCTTTGATGGTTTTCAGCAGGCTTCTTCAGCCGCGCCAATACCGACTCGCCGAGTTCGATCTTGCGTTCGACCGGAATCCGTTCGAGCGACGCGCTCAGCCGAACCATATCGGCGATGCCTGTTTTCGCGACATCGAACGGCAGCTTGTGACGCGACTGCGCGGCCGTTTGCAGATACGCCATCGCGTCGAGCACGCGCGCTTGCGCGCTCTCGTCGAGGCCACCGGCGGCGCGGCGCCATAGCGTCCACCATTCCGACCAGACCTGGCTTTCGTTGACGTACTGAATGCCGTCGTCGAACAGCGACCACAACTGTTCGACACGCCATTCGTCGAGCGGATAGCCGAAGCCCGGCCGCACGCAATAGCCGGCCAGATTCAGCCAGAGCCGTTCGTGATCCGCTGAACGCCGGCGGCGGCGCGCGCGTTCCCACAGTGCGCCGAACAGTTCGCGCAGCAAGGCGCTGTTCCAGCTCTCGCGCGGGCCGAGCAGTTGTTCGAGCTGCGAGCGCAGCCGTTTGATTTCTTTCGGATCGACCTTTTGCGCGCGTGTGCCGAAGCAGCGGTCGATCTGTTCGAGCGCGTCGTCGAGTGCAGGATGACGTGCCGGCGCGGAGTCGGCCGGCAGAGTCACCTGCGCGTCTTCACGGCGCAACTGGAATTCGAGCAGCCAGCGTTGCGCCGGATCGTCGAGCTCGATGCAGTGCACGTCGAGCGTGCCCACCTCGGTGAGCGATGTCGCGATCCGCACCGTGGTTTCACGCGCTTTGCGCTCGCCGCGCGGCTGCACGACGGTGGCGATCGGCGGCAGGCGCACGAAGTCGCCGCTCGCGAGATCCGTCAACTCGCCGGCTTGATAGAGCGTGTCCGCGCTCGACGACACCAGGTGAAAGCGCACCGGATGCCCGAGACGCAGCGCGAACGTGCGATCCGCGATCAGGATCTCGTGGCCTTCTTCGGTGCCGCGCGGCAGCAGGCAGATGCCGCGTTGCACGGAGTCGGCGTCGGCCTTGCCGTCGGCGCTTTCGTCGAGCACGAGGAAGTAGCTGCGCGGCGAGCCGCCGCCGATTTTCGGCGCGTTGCCCGCGCGCGCCAGCGAATAGGCGACCGCCCCGCGAGCGACGGCCACATCGGGGTTGTCGTTGTGCAGCACATTGAGCGCTGCGCCGCGCCACGTGCCGAGGGTGTCGGCGAGACGTTGCGTGAGCGCTTCGGCGCGGAACACGCCGCCGTTCAGCAGCAGCGTGTCGGGCACCGGCAGCGCGTCTTCGCCGCCATCGCTGTGCTCGCTGCCAGAACCGCTAGCGCCAGAAGAGTCAGACAAGCCAGCGCCCAACGCCTTACGCGATTGCGCCGCGAAACGGCCAAGAAACGCCGCGATATGCCGCGTGACCGCCGCATCGGTCGCATAGGGCAGCCCGAACTCGACGATCGCGCCGCGCGGCCTGCCGGGCCGTTCGTGCGAGCCCACCGCCGGAAAGAAGCCGTCGACGATAACCCGCTCGACTTCCTCACGCGTGACCTGCGCGGTGCGCGCACCGCCAATCAGCTTCGACCCCGCGCCGAGCAGCGTGATCGACGTCGAGTCGGGCGCTTGCGGGCCGAGCAATTGTTCTTTCGCGCCCCGGCAACGCTCGACCAGTTGCGACAGACTCGCCGCCGACAGACGCGGACGTGCGTCGCCGCCCGGCAGCCGCGCTTCGACCAGATGCGCGAGCGCGAGATCCATGTTGTCGCCGCCGAGCATCAGGTGATTGCCCACGCCGATGCGGGTGAGCTGCGGCTCGCCGTCACGCATGCCGACTTCGATCAGCGTGAGGTCGGTGGTGCCGCCGCCGACGTCGCAGATCAACACGAGACGCGTGTGCGCAAGCTCGCTCGCCAGCCGCTCACGATGATGAAACAGCCAGTCGTAGAACGCCGCCTGCGGCTCTTCGAGCAGCCGCAACGCGGGCAGGCCGGCCATGCGCGCCGCTTCGACGGTCAGCGCGCGCGCGCCTTCGTCGAACGAAGCCGGCACCGTGAGCACCACGTCCTGCTGTTCGAGCGGCGCGTCGGGGAAGCGCTGGTTCCATGCGGCGCGCACGTGCGCCAGATAGCTTGCGCTCGCCTCGACGGGCGAGACCTTGCGGACATCGTCGGCGGCGCCCCACGGCAGGATCGGCGCGACGCGGTCGACCGACGCGTGCGACAGCCAGCTTTTCGCGCTCGCCACCAGCCGCCCCGGCACCTGAGCGCCGAGCAGACGCGCGAGCCGGCCGATCACGACCGGCTGCGCCGCAGCGTCGCCGGCCGCGCGCTCCGCACGGGACCACGGCAATTGCAGATCGCCCGCGCTCAGTTCGCCCTCGGCTGCGTGATAACGCACCGACGGCAGCAGCGGCCGCGCGGCGACTTCGCCGGGACTCACCAGCTGCTCGATCTCGAACACGCGTATCTGCTGGGACCCACCTCGTGAGCCATCCTGCGCCCCCGCCTCGGCATAGGCGAGCACCGTGTTGCTGGTGCCGAGATCGATACCGACGCTGTACCGCTTCATCTCATTCACGCATTCGCGTTGCCGCGCACATCGAACTCGACTTTCCAGCGCTCGTCGGAGTCGCGCGGGATGGCTTCCAGTTCGAGCGTGCCCGCTTCGGTGACACGCGCATGCAGCTTCACCGGCACGACTTCACCCGCGGTGCGGCCGGCGGCGGGCAGCGTCGCCTGGATTTCGTCGAGCTCCTGCAACTCCTCGGGGCCCCAGTAATCGAGCAGCGTGCCGACCTGATCCTGACGGCGCACCGACGACCCGAAGAAGCGGAAGTGCACCGGCTCGCCGACCACGAGGCCGAACTCCTGCGCGGGCAACTCGGCCTCGGTGCCTTCCTCCATGCCGAACGGCGCGACGCACAGCGCCTGCACCGGCGGCTCGAGTCCGGGCACGGCAGGCATCGCCGATTCGATCGCGATGTAGTACGCGCGCGCGGTGCCGCCGCGAATCCGCACGCCCTGGCCGCGTCGCACGTAGCCGTAATAGGCCGCGCCGCGCGCGACCGCGAGATCGAGGTCCGCGCCTTCGAGCAGCCGCGCCGGCGCCGCGCCTTCCGCCGCGAGCCAGTCATTGAGCGTGCCGATGATGCGCTCGACCAGCAGCGGCGACTTGAACACGCCGCCGTTGAACAGCACGGCGGTCGGGTGCAGGAAGCTCGCGCCTGCCACGGCCGGGTTGCCAGCCTCGCCACCAGCCGAGTTGCGCAGACCTTCGAGCTCGGCCAGCGCGCCGACCTGACGGCCGAGGAACGCCGCCAGATGCCGCGTGATGCCCGCGTCCTGCGCGTACGGCAGACCGAGCTGCGTCAGGCCGACGCGCGCGCGGCTCACCGGACGCGCCGCGCTGTCCACCTGCGGGAAGAAGCCTTCGAGAATCGTCTGGGTCAACTCCGCACGCGTGAGTTCGGTGCGGATCGACCCGCCGATCAGCTTCGAGCCGCGGCTCGGCACGACGAGCGGCACGGTATCGGTGGCGGGGTCGCTGAGCAGCGTCTCCTTGGCCGAGCGGCACGCGTAGGTGAGGGCGCGCAGTTGCCACGCGTCGGCCTGGGTGCCTTGCGCCGCGAGCTTGCGCGCGACCACGTGCGCGAGCGCGAGGTCCATGTTGTCGCCGCCGAGCAGGATGTGCTCGCCGACCGCGACGCGATGTAGTTCGAGATTGCCTTCGCGCTCGATCACCGCGATCAGCGAGAGGTCGGTCGTGCCGCCGCCCACGTCGACCACGAGGATGATGTCGCCGACCTTGACCTGCTTGCGCCACTGGCCGGCGCTCTTCTGAATCCAGCTGTACAGCGCGGCTTGCGGTTCTTCGAGCAGCGTCATGCGGCCGTAGCCGGCGGCCTCGGCGGCTTCGGCGGTCAGCTCGCGCGCGGCCGGATCGAACGAGGCGGGGATCGTCACCGTGATGTCCTGTTGCGCGAACGGCGCGTCGGGATGCGCGTGGTCCCAGGCTTCGCGCAAATGCGTCAGATAGCGCACCGAGCTTTCGAGCGGCGAGACGCGCGCGACTTCGGGCGGCGCGTCGTTCGGCAGGATCGCCGCGCGGCGGTCGACGCCCGGATGGCACAGCCAGCTCTTCGCGCTCGACACCAGCCGGATCGGCGTGGCCGCGCCGCGGTTGCGGGCGAACTCGCCGACCGCGAATTCGCGCTGGCCGGTCCACGGCAGGTAGAGATCGCCCGACGCCAGTTCGTCCGGATGCGGCAGATAGAGGAACGAGGGCAGCAGATCGAGATTGTCGATCGCGCCGGGGCCCGTGAGCTGCACGATCGGCAGCACGCTTTGGGCGGTTTTCTCGCCGTCGCTGGCGCTCGTGTCCACATAGGACAGCGCGCAGTGCGTGGTGCCCAGGTCGATACCAATCGAATAACGTGCGTCGCTCACAGTTCCACCTCCGCCGGTGCGATCACTTTCGCGTTATGACTGTCCGTGAGCTTCGGCAGACGGACTTCGTCGACGCGCCAGCCGCGATGACTGATGCTGCCGTTGAACGGCGCCTTGCCGACGACGTTGCCGGTCAGGCGGATCGAGCTCGCGTCGAAACCTTCGGCCAGCGTGACGCGGCTGCCTTCGGCTTCGTCACGCACCGGACGGATCGTGAAATGCTCGCGCAGCGTCGCGCGGCAGCCGTCGTGCACGAGGCGCGCGGCGGCGCCGATGTCGGCGTCGCTGTAGTTCTTGATGTCTTCTTCGACGAAATCGATGAAGCGCGCGTCGCGTTGCAACAGGCCGAGCAGTTGCAGCGCGGCGTCGGGGCGGGCTTCTTTCAGCGTGGGCGCCGGTCGCGGCGCGGGTGCAGGTGCCGGGGCGGCGGGCGCCGGCATCGGCGCGGTTGCACCGCCATGACGCAGACGCAGCACGCTGGCGGCGAAATTGCCATCGCCGAGAATGCTGAAAAAGGTGCCGACGGCAAGGGAAATCCTGCCGAGGAAGGACGGGTTCGAATCGGTCATAAATGCTCCTGAGGTGCTCTGTTAAAGGACGAGCTGTCCTGACCGCGCCGCACGCGAGCGGCCGCGAAGCCTTGCTGGGCTTGCCCAGGCCGCTGTCGTGCAGGTTTGCGGAGGCCGTCGGCATGCCTGCCGCCGGCGCGTGATTCATCCGGAGTCGCGGCGCCTGCGGCGCGCGCAAAACCTGTATTTTGCCTTGTGGCGCGCCCGAAGCGCGCAAAGGCGGCCATTCTAGCGGGCAATGGGGCGAGATTGGCGGGTTGGTGGGGCGGTTGCGACGGGTGGGGACTAGTCCGGCCCGTTTCGCGCGAACGTGCCGGGTTATACGGCGCCGTCGACGGTGAGCGAGCCGACGTCGCGGTTTGGTGATTATCCGTAGGCATGCCGGTCAACAGGCATGCCGGTCAATCAAGCATCGCCAGCGTCACCGTCGTTAGTTTCGGGCACACTCCAATTCATCCGGTGGCGCTTAACCGTCTCCTTATGCCGCGCATCATCTTCCGTGTGCAGATAAAGACTGGTCGTGTTAAGCGACACATGCCCGAGATTGTCACGGATGGTGCGCAGATCGACGCCGCCATCGGCCTGATGCGAGCCGGCGGTGTGCCGAAGCCAGTGAGCCGACGCCCGTTCGAGTTCATCGGCGCGGTCGGCAAACTCCGGACCTCGCGCGCGCAGCCAGGACGCTGCGCCGCCGAAGATGCCCTTGATCGCATCATGGATCGCGGAACGGGACAGGCAACGGTTTCTGCCCTTGAACGGAATGACGAGCGGGGTTTCCTCGGACCGGGTGGGCAGGACGGCGAGACCATTCAGTGTCCGATAGCTTCGCAACTCCTGAACCAGTTCGGTTGAAACGGGAACGATCCGTTCCTTGTCGCCCTTGCCGAGCGTTTCCAGCCACCATTGATCGTTGCCGTCCGCGCCGAGCTTTCTGAAAAAGCTGCCCATCTGGCCGCCGGCGACTTCGGAAATCCGCATGCCCTGCAGATAGAACAGCGTGGTCAGCCAGCGGCAGCGGGCGTAGTAGGCGCGTTGCGCATCGGTTTCCTGCGGCAGTTGTTCGACGAACAGCTTCACTTCATCCCAGAGCGACGTCGACAGATAGCGCGTCACCCGTGGCGCCGAGCGCCTGGCGCGCTGCCGCAACAGCGCCATCGGATTGCCGCGCAGATACCCGGCGTTGACCAGCCACGTGAACATCGCGTTCAGGATGATCAGCGCCTGACGCTGGCTGGCCGGCGACAGCGGCCCGTTGAACGGCCGCCAGCGTTCGTCGCCGCGCGGATATTTTCCGCCGTTGACCGACACCCAGCGGCTCGCCGGCTGCGGATCGACCAGAAACGTTTTGAATCCCAGCAGATCCTCGTGCGTCAACGACGACAGCGGCTTGCCGAGCTGCACGACGGCCCACAGCAGCAGCCGCTCGGCTTCCTTGCGGTAGTTGTCGAAGGTCGTCTTCGTGTCCGCGTAGTTCGACAGCCACGCGCGCACGGCATCCAGATCGTTGCGGGCCGACAGCTGCGAATTCTCGATCGCGCCGCGATTGGTGCCGTCGCGGCCATCGAGACTTTCCGGAACGGCGAGCGACTCGACGGGCTGCACGGTGGCGAGCTGGGCATTGGACACGGTTCAGGCACTCCAGGATTGCGAGGAAAACACCAGACAAGACAGTCATAGACTGTACACGACATTATAGTACTAATGTCGTGTAAAAGCTTGCCGCATGTAGCGTTATTCGCATAATACGTTGTATTATCAACACAGTCTTTTGACCTGTCCCAACGCCCATGACACTCGAATCCGACATTGAGGCTGTCCGCGAACGCGCGCAAGACACGCAGGCGTTGTATCGAGAGGTTTGCGCGCTGATGTTCTTCCGGTACGGCGAGACGCCGACTGCGAACCGGCTGTACCAGCTCGTGCGCAAAGGCAGCATGAGCGCGCCGGCCAAGGCGCTGCGCGAGTTCTGGGTCGAGGTGCGCGAAAAGACCCGGGTCGATGTGGGACGCCCGGACCTGCCGCCCGAAGTCGCAACGGCGGCCGGCGAACTGGCGGCCAATCTGTGGCGGCTCTCGAACGACGCCGCGACCGCCGCGCTGGACGTGTTCAGGCAGGATGCGCAGGCTGAAATCGCTGCCGCACGCCAGCAGGCGCAAGCGATGGAATCGCAATGCAACGACGCGTCGCTGCAAGCCGAACAGGCCGCGGGCAGTGTCGCCACGCTTGGCCAGCAGATCAGCGGGCTTGAAGCGCGCCTCGTCGAGCTTCAGACCGCCAACGACATGCTGACCGGGCAACTGGCGGCGTCGAAGGACGAGATCGCGGCGGGCGCCGCCGCTCTGGCGGACGCACGACGCGATTTCGCCGAAGAGCTGGCGAAGCTGCGTCGATCGCACGCTCAGAACGAACAGCGGCTGGCGGCGGCTGAAAAGCGGGCGCTGCTTGAGATTGAAAGCGAACGGACGGCGGCGAGCCGTGCCCGCAAGGAGCTTCAAACTGCCAATGAACGGATCACGTTGCAGGAGGTTGAGCATCGGTCGGAGCGTGACGCTCTCCGGGATGGGCTCGCCACTGCGAAGGCTGAACTGGGGGCGTCAACAGCCCGGTGTGCGGTGATGGACGCGCAGCTGTCGGAGAAGGACGCGTTGCTTGCCGGGAGGCTTGCGTCGGCGGACCTGCTTCGCCAACGTCTGGAGACGATGTCGCGGCATCTGGAAACGGCGCGAACTGAATCTGCGCCGGGCCGCCCTGCTCGCCGTCCCCGCACGAAGGCGGTCCCGCAGGGCCGCGCGTCGATTGATTTTTCAGGCGGCCCGTTCGTCAAGCGCTCGCCGAATCAGAAGCGCTGATGTTTGCCCGCTGCGACCGGGCGTGCGATGGTCGCCGCCTTCGCGATCATCTGGCGCGCACGATTGCGCCAACCGCCAGACCACATCGACGGGCGGCCGTCATGCCGCCCGCCTCCACACTCAATGTCCACCGGCCCCGGCGGCCGCAGCCGCGCTGGCGCGATCCGGCCTGGTCACCCAGATCAGCGGGACGATCAACACGAAGATCACCGCCGACAGCCAGAAAATATCGTTCAATCCAAGCATCGCCGCCTGCGTGTTCAGCGAGTGCTCGAAGTACGCCATCGCCTGAGCCGAACTGCCGCCCAGCGAACTGTGCAACGAGTCCAGAGCGGACGTGAAGGTCGGATTATTGACGCTCGTCTGCTCGGCCAGCCGTGCGTGATGGATGATCGTCCGATCGTTCCATCCCGTCGACGCCAGCGACGTCCCCACCGCGCCGGCAAACACCCGCGCGAAGTTCGACAGACCCGCCGCGGCCGGAATCCTGTCCGCCGACAAGCCGGAAAGAATGATCGCGGTCAGCGGCACAAAGAAGAGCGCGGTCGGAATCCCTTGCAACAGGGTCGGCAAAACGAGCGTCCACGTATCCACCCCCGTGGTGTACTGCGAGCGCATGAAGAACACCCCAGCGAAGCCGAGGAATGCCAGCGTCGCGAGGACCCGCGCGTCCGATTTCGGCATGATCTTCGCCATCACCGGCGCGAGGACCACCGCAAAGATGCCGAGCGGCGCGGTCGCCAGACCCGCATCCACCGAGCGGTAGTTCAGGTACTCCTGCATCCATTGCGGCAACAGCACGAGGTTCGAGAAAAACACCGCGTACGCCACTGAAATTGCAATCGTGCCGCCCAGGAAATTTCGTTTTCCGAACAATGTCAAATCGACGATCGGATTCTTTTCGGTCAACTCCCAGATCACGAAGAACGCGAAGCTGATTGTCGCGAACACGGTCAACGCGACGATCACCGGCGAGTTGAACCAGTCGAGATCCTTGCCCTTGTCGAGCATGATCTGCAGCGAGCCGACCCACGCGATCAGCGAGATCAGCCCCACTTTGTCGATCGGCAAGCGTTTGGTGGGCGTCTCGCGAGTGCGGTAGATCGCCCAGGTCACGCCGGCGGCAAACAGGCCCACCGGGATGTTGATGTAGAAAATCCACGACCACGAGTAGCTGTCGGTAATCCAGCCGCCGAGCGCCGGGCCGGCAATCGGGCCGACGGTCGCGGTCATCGCCCACAACGCCAGCGCATGCGAGCTCTTTTCCTTCGGATACGAGCCGAGCAGAATCGCTTGCGACAGCGGGATCAACGGGCCGGCCACCGCCCCTTGCACGATCCGCGCGGCGAGCAGCACCGGCAGATTCGGCGCGATCCCGCACAGCCACGACGACAGCACGAACAACAGGATCGCCCACACGAACAGCTTGATCTGCCCGACCCGTTGCGTGAGCCAGCCGGTCAACGGAATCGCGATCGCGTTGGCGGCGGCGAACAGCGTGATCACCCAGGTGCCCTCGTCCACCGACACGCCCAGGTTGCCGGCGATCGTCGGAATCGCCACGTTCGCGATCGACGAATCCAGCACGTTCATGAACGTGGCGAGCGCCACGGCAAGCGTTGCCAGTACCAGCTTGCCGCCCGTCAACGGTGGCAGTGTCGCTACGTTACCCGATCCATTCATTACATCACCTGTCGAGGAAGGCAAAACGATCTGACTTGTCAGTTAAATGCACGAAAAAAAGCCGGCTCGCGCGACTGCCGCTTCAACCCGCTTTGCGCGCTGTGTTCTTTTGCTTCGTGCCTGCTGCAAGCTCGCGTCTGGCCGGCATGTTCTGCTCGATGATCCGGGCGATTTCCGCATCCGCGTCGGCGCCGTACTGCGCGAATACGTCGGTGCGATACGAGGTGCTGACCGCCGCGCCGAGCTGCGCGCCCGACTCTTCGCGCGTGTCGACGTCGACCTGCATCGACAGCCCGATCCGCAGCGGATGCGCGTTCAGTTCGTTTTGATCGAGCTGGATCCGCGCCGGCAGCCGCTGCACGATCTTGATCCAGTTGCCGGTGGCGTTCTGCGCGGGCAACACGGCGAACGCGGCGCCCGTCCCCGCCGAGAAGCCCACTACCCGGCCGTGATACTTGACGCCCGAGCCGTACACGTCGGCGGACAGTGTGACTGGCTGGCCAATGCGCATGTGCCTGAGCTGGCCTTCCTTGAAATTCGCATCGACCCAGACGCCGTCGAGCGGCACGATCGCCATCAACGGCGTGCCCGGCGCGACGCGTTGGCCGACCTGCACCGAGCGCCGCGCGACGTAACCTGTCACCGGCGCGGGCAACGTGTTGCGCGCGTAGTTCAGATAGGCGTCGCGCACTTTCGACGCGGCGGCCTGCACGTTCGGATGCTGCTCGATCGACGTGCGGTCGGTCAGCGCGTGGTTGGCCTCGGCCTGCTGGCGCGCGGCGTCGAGCGCGGCCTGCGCCGAGCTGACCGCGTCACGGGCATGCGCGATGTCCTCGCCGGATACCGCACCCGTCTCGGCCACCGCCTGGCGGCGCTTCAGGTCGTCGTTCGCGCGCGCGAGATCCGACTCGCGCTGCGCGACGGTCGCCGCATAGAAATCGTTGTTCACGTAGAGGCCGCTGACCTGCCGCACGGTCTGGCCGAGTGTCGCTTCCGCATCGCCCAGCGCGATTTTCGCGTCGGCGTTATCGAGTGTGACGAGCGGCGCGCCCTGCTTGACGATCTGCGTGTCGTCGGCGTTCACCGCGACCACCGTGCCGCTCACCTGCGGCGTCAGTTGCACGAGGTTGCCGCTGACGTACGCGTCGTCGGTGGACTGGTGATATCGGCCCACCGTGAAGTAGTACGCGCCGTAGGCCGCTCCCGCCACCACGACGGTGGCGGCCAGCAACGCGAGCAGCAGCTTGCGCTTCGTGGCGGGCTGCTCCTGCGCTTGTGGGACCGGGTCCGCTTCCACCGTCGTGCGGCCGGTGTTGATCGTATCGTTCATTTTGGTGGCTCCTGACAGATGTGAAAGTGTCGCGATCGCGTTTCAACGCGCGGCGACGACGGGTTGGGTGCTGGCTGCCGAGGCGACTGGCGTGGCTGCCTTGCCGTACGCGCCGGAATCGGCGCTGTCGACATAACCGCCGCCGAGCGCCGCGGCCAACGCGATCTGCTGATCGCGCCGGTTCATCCTGAGGTTCGCGACCTGCTGGTCGGCGGTGAGCGCGGTGGTGTCGGCGTTCAGCACCGTCAGCTGATTCGCGAGGCCGGCCTTGTACTGCGTCAGCGCCAACTGGTCGGCGCTGCGGGCGGCGTCCTGCGCGGCCTGGGCGTCGTCGAGCTGCTGGTCGGTCGAACGGATTTGCGCGAGTTGCGTCGCGACTTCGGACAGCGCGGTGACGAGCGTCTGGTTATAAGTGGCGACCGCGTAATCGAAGTCGGCATAACGTCCCTTCAATTGCGCGCGCAACTGGCCGCCGTCGAAGATCGGCAGATGAATCGCCGAGCCGACCGATGCGGTGCGGCTCGCCGCGTTCAGGAAACGGCCGAAGCCGAACGCGTCGAGTCCGATCGCCGCGCTCAGATTGATGTCGGGATAGAACTCGGCCTTGGCCTCTTTCACGTCGTGCGTGAATGCGTCCACGCGCCATTTCGCGGCGACCAGATCAGGGCGGCGGCTCACGAGATCGGCGGGCAGATTGTCCGGCAGACGTACTTCATCGCCGACGCCAAGCGCCGGCCGCGTGATCGCGAGACCACGATCCGGCCCGGCGCCGAGCAATGCCGCGAGCTGATAGCGGGTCGTGAGGATGCTGCCGTCGAGCGCGGCCAGCGTTGCGCGGCTGGTGGCGAGATTGGCCTGCGCGGTCTTGCGTTCCACTTGCGTGTCGAGACCGCTGGCGATACGCCCGGCAGTGATGCGATCGATCTGCTCGCGTTGCGTGATTTCCTGCTGCGCGATGTCGCGCAACGCATAGAGCCGTGCCAGCTGGTTATACGCGCGGGCCGTGGCCGACGTGAGAGACAGCTTGACGACCTCCTCGTCCGCGCGGCTCGCCTGCAATTGCGACAGCGAAGCCTTCAGCGCTTCGCGATTCTTGCCCCACAGGTCGAGATCGTACGAAGCGGACAGCAGCCCCTTGTTCTCCGATTGCCACGAACCGGCGTACGGCGGCGGCACGAGTGCGGTGCTCGAAAACTGCTGTCGCGTGAACGAGTACGTCGCGCCGACTTGCGGCATCGTGCTGGCCTTCGCGGTGTCGCTGTACGCGGCGGCCGCGGCGACCCGAGCCCGGGCCTGTTCGACCGACGGATTGCCCTTCAGCGCCTCCGCGAGCAAGGCCTTCAGTTGCGCGTCGCCGAACTGGTCGGCCCAATCGGCTGCCGGCCAATGACCGTCGTCCTGCGGGATGCTTTGTTGAGTCGCGTAGGTCTGCGGCTGCGCCATCTGCTTGTCGCTCGAGATGCCGGCGTAGTTCGCGCAAGCCGACAGCACGGCCGCGAAGATCACCGTCACGCCAGCCTTCGCGACTCGCGACCCGGCTGTCTGCCTGGATAACTGTGATTTCATTTTCTGACCTGTCAGATAATTGGGTGAAAAAACTGCTGCGAGCATTCGCAGCGTGGTTTGCGTTGCGGCGCGCCTAATCGGCGAGAAACTTGTTCAGCAGGCGGCGCAATTCTTCGAATTCGGTTTTCGTGAACTTTCTCAGACGCCGGCTCAGCACCATCGGGACGATCCCCGGAAGCTGCCCGGAAATCGCTTCGCCCTCCTTCGTCAGCTTCAGGTTGACGACGCGGCGGTCTTCGATGCTGCGCGAGCGTTCCAGCAAACCCTTCTTTTCCAGCTTGTCGAGCATGCGCGTCATCAGGCCGGTGTCGATACCGAGCAGCTTCGACAACTCGAACGGCGTAGTGGCGACGCCCCGGCGCATGGACAGCAGAATGCCCACATGCTGGGAGGTGATGTCGAGCTCCTTGAGCGCGGCATCCATTTCGTTGATCAGCACATTACGTGCTTTGTTGATCGCGAAGCCCACGCTCTGTGTCGGGCTGAAGCTTTCCGGCGAGTAGTGGTTCATCTGGGCCTCCTCGTTGGTGAGCTGAACTTTATCTGCAATGTCAGATATTGTCAAAGTCGATTTCGATACATGAGTGTTTCAGTGGCGAGCACTATTCCGCGCCCTTCCGCGCGAGCGCGAAACGCGAGCGCCACCGAACCCGCGAAGCTGCTCGCCATTTTTGTGGCGGACACGAAAGATAAAGGCCTCGTCACGTTCGACAAAAAGTGACCGGGCGCGGTGATCGCTGCGGCGCCGCTGGTCGGCGACTCGCAGAACCTCACGCCGTCGTCGACGCGTTCGCAGTTGGTCGGGATGCTGGGGCTGGTGGTGGCGTTCCGGGCGGAGCGCGTTTGCTCATTGCTGATCGTGAATGCGTGATCGGCACCTTGGTGCCCTCTTCACGTTAGAACTTCGGATGACACTCGAAATTGACTGACGAGGCGTGTTCGCTCATCATTTGCACGCCGCTGACGGTTTCCGTCGTGATACTGCTCTGCATGCCGCGACGCTCGCAGTAGTCGCGCGCTTCGTTCATGGCGTGGTCGTGCGCGCGCGCCCACGCCATCCGCCCGCCTGTCGCGCTCGCCTCCACCGTATAGATGCCAGGCTTGTCGGTGGCGACGACGTCGCCCGTCGATGCGCATCCCACCAGGCTCGCGCATGCGATGACTGCCGCAATGAGACCGCGCACCCGGTTGGACAACGCGTGTCGACCCGCGAGCGGGAAGAAGGCATCGCGCCGTTCGGGCATCCGATCCGAATCATGAATGACCATGTAATACCTGTACTTTTTTGACCGATTACCAAACCGTAATTATCCGTATTCACGCGCAAGAGATCAGCCTCATCACTCGAAAACACTGTTGCGTGCTCTTGAACAATCGTTGGAGTGTCGACGCCTGCTGTGGTTCCGACGTCGAGCGGAGGATCTGACGCATCCCGGTGCGCGAGCCTGAGCGTCGTTTCATTTGGAGCGCATCGTCTTCCTCTTCATGCCGCGGCACACTCGTTGCTGCATCCACTCCCTGATCACAGCCTTGCGCAAAAAACTTCCTGAATCGCGCTTCAGCGTCTACTCTGTAACGACGTCATTCAAACGAACCGGAATAAACCGGAGGAGACATCGATGGAACTCGAAGCACGCACCATAAAACGTGTAACGGTTCGGCTCGTGCCGTTCCTGATCCTTTGCTATTTCATCGCCTATCTGGACCGGGTCAACGTCGGCTTTGCCGCGCTGCAGATGAACAAGGCGCTCGACCTGTCGGCCAGTGCGTTCGGCTTCGGCGCGGGGATCTTCTTCATTGCGTACTTTTTCTTTGAAGTCCCGTCCAATCTGTTGCTCGAACGATTCGGCGCGCGCCGCTGGATCGCGCGGATCATGTTCACATGGGGCATTCTCGCCGGCGCGATGGCGTTCATCCCCGACATCGCGCGCTACACGGGGCTCTCGGCCGCACATGTGTTTTATGGCCTGCGCATCCTGCTGGGCGTGGCGGAGGCCGGGTTCTTTCCCGGCATCATCTTCCTGCTCACGCTATGGTTTCCCGCCGCGTATCGCGGCCGCGTGGTCGGCTATTTCATGGCGGCGATTCCGCTGTCCACCGTGATCGGCGGGCCGATTTCCGGCGCGCTGCTGTCCTTGGACGGCCGTGGCGGACTGGCCGGCTGGCAATGGGTGTATCTGATCGAAGCGCTGCCCGCCGTGCTGCTTTCGTTCGGTGTGCTGTTCTATCTGACTGACAAACCCGCGGACGCCACCTGGCTCGCCGCCGAAGAGCGCGACTGGCTGGTCGCGCGCCAGAAGCGCGAACGCGAGCATCGCGAAGCCGTGCGCACGTTCAGCGTGAAAGAAGCGCTGATCAATCCGCGCGTGCTCGCGATCGCGCTGATCTACTTCGGGGCGAACGCCACCAACTATGGGCTGAGTTTCTTCCTGCCGCAGATCGTCAAGTCGTTCGGTCTCACCAATCTGCAGACGGGTTTTGTGACGTCGCTGCCGTATATCGTCGGCGTGATCAGCATGGTGCTGTGGGGGCGGCACTCGGACCGCAAGCTCGAACGCAGATGGCACGTGGCGATCGCGCTGCTGGTCGCGGCCGGCGGCATCGCGGCCGCGGCTGGGCTCGACAATCCGGTGCAGAAGATGATCGCGCTGTCGATCGCCGGGTTCGGCATCTTCGGCTGTCTGCCGGTGATCTGGACGTTGCCGGCCTCGTTCCTGTCAGGCGCGGCTGCTGCGGGCGGTATCGCCGCGATCAATTCGCTCGGCAATCTGGCGGGATTCTTTGGACCGTTCGCGATGGGGTGGATCAAGGATAGTACTGGGGGGTTCGGCGCTGGGTTGTTGTGTCTGTCGGGGGCTGGGCTCGTCGGGGTCGCGGCGGTGTTGCTGCTGCATCATGATGCTTCGCTTGAAGCGTCGTCGGGCGTTGCAAGTCCGCAGGCGGCGGGTGGTGCTGAAGTGGCGCAGTCCTAGCGACGCGACAGAGCGCTGGCCGATACAGCGGCGTCGCTGTTGGGACCGCCGCCGCGTCGATGTCGGGGGCGCAGCGGCGTCGCCGTCGGGCCCGCTCTCGCGAGCGTGGTCCTGTCATCCGATGCTGTCCGCGCCCACCTCAGTGCGATGCGCCACCACCGTTCGTCGACGCCCCTTCGTTAGCCGTGCTGCCAGCATCCGGCGGCACAACATCATCCGGCGTGGGCGTCGGCGCAATGGCCGGTTCGCCGCCGCCATGCGCTTCACCGTCGACCGCCCCATTCGCGGGCGCCGAAGCCGAGCCCGGCGCTTGCAGCAACGGCGGTTGCGGCAGCGCATGCGGCTCAACCGCTGTCTCGGGCACAGAGGACCCACCGGACGCCGCCACCGCAGCCGAAGCACCCGCCTCAACCGCCGCAGCCGGCGCACGACGCACCGGACCCCGCGTGACAACCTGCTTCTCCGGCTTGGCCGGCGCCGCCGCGAACAGCTGCCGGAACCACTCGCGCAACCTGCCGGTGTGCTCGGCAAACCAGCCCGGCTCCTGCACCGTATCGAACTTGACGCGACTATCGACCAGCCTCGAGCGCTGCGCGCGCTGGAAGAAGTCGCCGACGATCGGCAGCGCGCTATGCGCCCCCTGCCCCCAGTAGTCGCTGCGCAACGTCACCCGGCTGTCGTTGAAGCCCACCCACGCGCCCGCCACCAGTTGCGGATGAATCAGGATGAACCAGCCGTCCGCATTGCCCTGGGTCGTGCCCGTCTTGCCGGCAACATCGCCGCGCACGCCGAAGCGGCTGCGAATGCTCGAACCCGTGCCCCGGCTCACCACGTCGCGCATCACGTCGACCAGCGTGCGGGCGGTATCCGCGGGCAGTTCCTGTTTCGGCGACGCCGGCGCGAACTCGGCCAGTACGTCGCCGTTGCGATCCTCGATCCGCGTGACCATCACCGGCTCCACGTACCCGCCGAGGTTGGCGATCGTGCCGTAGGCCGAGACCATCTCCTTGAGCGTCACCGGGCTCGTGCCGAGCGCGAGCGACGGCACCGGGTCGAGTTCGCTGTCGCGCACGCCCATCGCGCGCGCAAGCCGCGCGACCTTGTTCGGGCCGACCGTCTCCATCACCTGCGCGGTAATCCGGTTGCGCGAATACGCGAGCGCGTCGCGCAGGCTGATCGCGCGCTCGCTCGGCTCGTCCTCGTCGCTCGGCTTCCAGATTTCGCCGCCGGCCAGCGGGATTTCGACGGCCTTGTCGACGAAGGTGTCGGAGGGTTTGGCGCCGGCTTCGAAAGCCGCCGCGTAGACGAACGGCTTGAAGGTCGAGCCCGGCTGACGGCGCGCCTGCTGCACGTGATCGAACGGATCCTGGCTGAAGTCGCGGCTGCCGACCCACGCGCGGATCTGGCCGTTGCGCGGGTCCATCGCGAGGAAGTCGGCCTGCACGCGGGTCTTCGACTCGCAGACCGACTGCACCAGCTTGCGGTCCGACGCGACGCGCTTGAGCGCGTCCTCGTCGCTCAGGCCCGCGTCTTTCGCGGCGCGGAAGTCGGGCGTTTCGCGCAGGAAGGTCGGCAGCAGATCCCGGCCGCCCGCACAGCCCGCACGCGTGCCCCATGCCGAGTTCGCGATCCCCTGCAACTGGTTGCCCTGCAGCGTCACGGCCTGGGTCGCCATGGTTTGCAGGCGCGAATCGATGGTGGTGCGCACCACCAGGCCATCGGAATAGATGTTGTAGTCGTTGCGATCGGCCCACGCCGCGAGCCACTTGCGCAGTTGCTGCGCGAAGTGCGGTGCGGGTCCGGGCGGCTCAGTCTGACGTTCGAAATCGATGCGCAACGGACGCCGCTTGAGCGTCTCGAAGGCCGCCGGCGTCAGCTTGCCGTACTTGACCATCTGCGCGAGCACCGTATTGCGACGATCCAGCGCGCGCTCCGGGTTCAGCACCGGGTTGTAGTAACTATTGCCCTTGAGCATGCCGGTGAGCGTCGCGCTTTCCAGAACGTTCAGATCGGACGCCGATTTGTCGAAATAGGTGCGTGCCGCCATCTCGATGCCGTACGCGTTGTACAGGAACGGCACCGTATTCAGGTAGGTTTCGAGAATCTCGTCCTTGCTATAGAGCGCCTCGATCTTGAAGGCGGTGATCGCTTCCTTGAGCTTGCGCGTCAACGTAGGCGCGCGGCCGATCTCGTCGGGATAGAGATTGCGTGCGAGCTGC
The DNA here is from genome assembly GCF_902859915.1 of Paraburkholderia ultramafica. Classification (GTDB taxonomy): domain Bacteria; phylum Pseudomonadota; class Gammaproteobacteria; order Burkholderiales; family Burkholderiaceae; genus Paraburkholderia; species Paraburkholderia ultramafica. Next base: position 251,921 of record NZ_CADIKK010000003.1, on the reverse strand, counting down.
TGGGTGATGGTCGAGCCGCCCTGCCGGTCACCGGAAAACGTGTGCAGCGCGGCCGCTGCCGTACGCCGCCAGTCGAGGCCCCAATGCTGATAGAAGCGATGGTCTTCTGTGGCGATCAGCGCGTTCACCACGTTCGGCGAGATGTCCTTGAGCTTGACCCACTCGCGGTTGGACGGCTTGAACTCGGCGAGCAGCTTGCCGTCGGCCGACAGGATCTGCGCCGGCTGCTCGATCTTCGCCTTGCGGATGTCGCCGATGCTCGGTGTGAACGGAATCAGGATCAGCACATACAGGAGCAGCAGCACGGGCAGCGCGGCGCACGCCCACGCCACGCCGCGGCGGGTGGGATGGCGCAGATGCCACCAGGCCTGCGCGATGAGCGGGTTCGCGAGGGTCAGCCCTTTATCGAGGGCCGCCAGAAATGAGGGGATGAGGCGCTTCACACATGCTACCGTCTGCCGGGAAAGGCGCAATCCTACCAAGATGCGCGGCGGCGGCGGATTTTTGCGTCGCGGGCGGCCAAACCGGCATGGCGTGCCGGCGGCAATCGAGGGCCACTATAATGTCGCCAATTCCGACAAGAGGTGCTTCATGATCATCAAACCGCGCGTGCGTGGCTTCATCTGCGTATCAACCCATCCGACCGGCTGCGAAGCCAACGTCAAGGAACAGATCGAGTACGTCAACGCACGCGGTCCCATCGCCAATGGTCCGAAGAAGGTGCTCGTGATCGGCGCATCCACCGGCTACGGCCTCGCCGCCCGCATCAGCGCCGCGTTCGGCTGCGGCGCCGACACGCTCGGCGTGTTCTTCGAGCGCGCCGGCAGCGAAACCAAGGCGGGGACGGCCGGCTGGTACAACACCGCCGCGTTCGAGAAATTCGCCACGGAGAAAGGCCTGTACGCGACCAGCATCAACGGCGACGCGTTTTCCGATGAAGTCAAGCAGCGCACCATCGAGGTGATCAAGCGCGATCTCGGACAGGTCGACCTGGTGGTCTACAGCCTCGCGGCGCCCAAGCGCACGCATCCGAAGAGCGGCGAAGTGTTCAGCTCGACGCTCAAGCCGGTCGGCAAGGCGGTGAATCTGCGCGGCATCGACACGGACAAGGAAGTCATCAAGGAAACGGTCCTCGAACCGGCGACGCAAACCGAGATCGACCACACCGTCGCGGTGATGGGCGGCGAAGACTGGCAGATGTGGATCGACGCGCTGCTCGACGCCGGCGTGCTCGCGGACGGTGCGAAGACCACCGCGTTCACCTATCTCGGCGAAAAGATCACGCACGACATCTATTGGAACGGCTCGATCGGCGCGGCCAAGAAAGACCTCGACCAGAAAGTGCTGGGCATTCGCGCCAAGCTCGCGGCCAAGGGCGGCGACGCGCGCGTGTCGGTGCTGAAGGCGGTCGTCACGCAGGCCAGCTCGGCGATCCCGATGATGCCGCTGTATCTGTCGCTGCTGTTCAAGGTCATGAAGGAGAAAGGCACGCACGAAGGCTGCATCGAGCAGGTGTACGGCCTCTACAAGGACAGCCTGTACGGCGACGCGCCGCATATCGACGACGAAGGCCGTCTGCGCGCCGATTACAAGGAGCTCGACCCCGAAGTGCAAGCCCGCGTGCAGGCGCTGTGGAGCCAGGTGACCAACGAGAATATCTACGAACTCACCGACTTCAGCGGCTACAAGACCGATTTTCTGCGCTTGTTCGGCTTCGAGATCAAGGGCGTGGATTACGACGCGGACGTCAATCCGGACGTGCAGATTCCGAAGCTCGTGCAGGTCTGACCTGGTGCGGCGACGGGCTCGCTTGCCGCGGGTTCGTCGCATGGGCGCGCATTTTGTCCCGGGCTGGACGGACCGACATGACGAGGGCTCGCGAGCAATCACGCGCCGTTCGTGTCGGAATCGTTTGGCTGGTCGGTCGCTGGAATCAGGCTCGCGCCGCTGGCCTCAGGCCCCCATGTCAGCAGGGAAACGCCCCTTGAAGCGAACGGAGAATCGCGAGCCCGATCGGAAAATCGTCGGAGATACCTGGATGGTTGGCGAAAAATGCGTCGAGCAGCGGATAGACGTTCTGATTGCCGATGGCGAGCGTTTGCGGCGGACAGAACAGCGGCGGCCGGTTCTTCGACACCAGGTCGCCGTTCGCCCAGCCCAGCGCGTTGATCGTGCCGGTAATGTACGCGGCGTAGACGGAGTTGTTATCCGTATGAGCCCATTGTTTGTATTGCGAGGCCGTCATCTCGGCGCTCGCATTCACCGTGAAAAACGCTGTCAGCAAAACCAGCGCGAATTTTGTCACCCGCATCGTCGAACCTTCGATCTGTGTCGCAAAAGCGGCCATTGTAGGTGAGTCGGGACGCGCTATGCAGAAGCGTTGCGTGAGCGCGAATCCGTAAGCTTTTCAGCGGGATTTCTGTAAGCGGCGCGGGCATGCGATGGCATGCGTTCGGCGCAAGACGCGCCGCGTTCACGTCGGGAGCGCTCCCGTACCGTGCCCTGCGCTGAGCGGCTTATGGCGTGCCGTTGCGGCAACAGTCGCGATAGCCTTCGCGCCCGGCAAGCGTTTCGAGCTTGCGCAGCCGCTGCGTGATCGCCGTTTGCGTGACGTGCAGCGAATCGGCCGCGCCCTGGAAGCTGCCGCGATCCGCAATCGCGACAAACGCCTGGCCCCCCAAGGTGTCGATTTTCATTAGAAAAATGAAGGAATCGGAATCATAAATTCATTTTGCTCCGCCTGCGCAGCCGCCGAGAATGGGCGGATTGGATCGGAGCAGACCGGTTCGGAACGCCGCAAACGCAAGCGCCCGCTGCCGATCCGCGCACTCAGCCTACAAGGAGCATCAGATGACAGCGACGACGGAGTGGCAGGCGAAGCAGTACGTGTTGTTCGAAAACGAGCGCACGCGCCCGGTCAGGGATCTGCTGGCGGCGGTGCCGGCAACGGACGTGCGGATCGCGGTGGACCTCGGCTGCGGGCCCGGCAATTCCACCGAAACGCTCGCGGAGCACGTGCCGGGCGCGGCGATCAGCGGCCTCGACAGCTCCCCAGACATGATCGCGGCGGCCCGCCAGCGCCTGCCGCAATTCCAGTTCGATGTGAGCGACATTTCGACGTGGGACGCCGCCGGCCCGTACGACCTGATCCTCGCGAATGCCGTGCTGCAATGGGTGCCCGACCACGAGCGGCTGTTTCCTTCGCTGGTGAAGAAGCTCGCGCCGGGCGGCAGCCTCGCCGTGCAGATGCCCGACAATCTGGACGAACCCGCGCACCGTCTGCTGCGCGAAATCGCGGCGCACGGCCCTTGGGCGCATAAGCTCAAGGGCGTCGAGCGGACCATGCGCTACGACGCCGGCTGGTACTACGGATTGCTCAAGCCGCTGTGCGCGCGGGTCGACGTGTGGCGCACCGTCTACCATCACCCGCTCGCGGGCGGCGCCGACGCGGTGGTCGAATGGTTCAAGGGCAGCGCGCTGCGGCCGTTCCTGGCCGGGCTCGACGGCGCCGAACAGCAGGCTTTCCTGCAACGTTACCGGGATGAAATCGCGAACGCCTATCCGCCGCTCGCCGACGGCACGGTGTTGCTGCCGTTTCCGCGGCTTTTCATCGTCGCCACGCGCTAGCCGGGCTAGCCGCACCGGCCGGCGCGTGCGCCGCGGCGCGGGTGGGGTAACGTACGCGCCAGGGACGTCAGGCATTGCCGCTCGTGAATTCTGCGTGATAATGTTTGCTGAAAGCGAAGGATGGCGGCCCGCCGTCCTCACCGGGAAGCAATTTCTAGCAGCGAGCGTCGCCATGAGTGATGTACGCCATCATCTGAGTCCACGTGACCGTTTGGAGCTGTTGTGCTGGCTCACATGCGGTTGCCTTGGCGCCTATTACCTGAATGAGGAGTGGCCCGACGCGGCGTTTCATGTGCAGGCCGCGCATAAGTGGCTCGACCGCCGCTCGCGCGAGGCCGACTGGCTGAGCATCGCGAAGCTGTCGGCCACCGCGCTCGAGATCGCGCAGCGGCACGCACGGTTCGTCGACACTGATTGGGCGCGCGACGCGGTCGAAGAAATCCTCGATACGGATGAAATCGACCCGCAAGCGAGATTGCTCCAGCAGGTGCTGGCGGATTGCCAGAATGCGCTGGCGGATCGGCGGCTCGCGGATTGAGTTGCCGGCGTTGCGGCAGGATCAGAAATTGTGCCGCAACCCCACGATCACCGAGAGCTGCTTATCGGTGTCCGAATTGACGAGATTCGGAATCTGCGCAAGATTCTCCGTCGCGCCCGTCGACGGATTGATCCCCAGCCCGGCACCCGAAGACTTCTGCCCGATCGCCACCGCGTACACCGCCGTGCGCTTCGACAGCGTGCCGTGGAATTTCCCGCTGCTGATGGCGGTGTGGAAGATTGCGCCGGCGCTCGCCTGCGGCTGCACCGTGGTGCTCAAGCCCGCGGAAGAAACACCGTTGACCGCGATCCGCCTCGCCGAACTGGCGCACGAAGCGGGCTTCCCGGCGGGCGTATTCAACGTGGTGACTGGCCGTGGCGAGACTGCCGGTGCGGCGCTGGTCCGGCATCCGCTGGTGAATAAGGTCACCTTCACGGGATCGACCGAAGTTGGCCACATCATCGGCCGGCAATGCGCCGACGATCTGAAGCGGGCCTCGCTGGAATTGGGCGGCAAGAGCCCGGTGATCGTGCTCGACGACTGCGACCCGCGCAAGGCGATCGAAGGCGCCGCCGGCGCGATCTTCTTCAATCACGGCCAGGTTTGCACGGCGGGCTCGCGCCTGTATGTCGCGCGCTCGATCTACGATGAAGTCGTGCAAGGCATCGCCGCGGTGGCCGATAGCATCGCGCTCGGCTCGGGCTTCGATACGGCGACGCAGATGGGACCGATGGTCTCCGCGCGGCATCGCGACAAGGTGGTCGGCATGATTGCGCAAGGCCAACAGGAAGGCGGCGAGATCCTGTCGCGCGAGGCCCGCGTGGACGGCGACGGCTACTTCGTGCGCCCGACGGTGATTGCCAATCACGCGTGCAAGCCGCTCACCGTCGTCAAGGAAGAGGTGTTCGGACCGGTGCTCGTCGCGATGCCTTACGACGACCTCGATGAAGTGCTGGCCCAGGCGAACGCGTCCGAGTATGGGCTCGGTGCGAGCGTCTGGACGAATCAGCTCGACAAGGCGCTGCGGCTCGTGGATGGGATCGAAGCGGGCACGGTGTGGGTCAACACGCACAACATGGTCGACCCGGCGATGCCGTTCGGCGGCTTCAAGGCGTCAGGGATCGGCCGCGAACATGGCAAGGCGATCATCGATTCCTATACAGAGAGCAAGTCGGTGTGTATTGCGTATTGATGGCGTGCGGCAGGTGATGCCGCATACGTTTCAAGTCAGCGGGGCTGGCGCGGCTGGGCGCGCCGGCCTCGCTGTGTTCAATTGTTTTTGGTGTTCACGGTCCGTATACAGTCGTGGTCATTGAACGAGTTCGTGCCGTTTCGACCACGTTCAATGATCGTGGACATCAGCCGGAACTCGCCTTCGCCACCCTTCACTCCTCCACCATCGCCTTCAACCTCGACAGCGCCTGATCCCACTGCCCGGAGATCGCATCGAGCGCGCGGCGCGCTTCTTCGAGGTGGGCCGGCTCGAACGCCCACAAGCGCTCACGCCCGACCTTGACGTCGCGCACGAGGCCCGCGTTGGCAAGCACCTGCAGATGTTGCGTAACAGACTGCCGCGTGATCTCCGTACCGGCAGTCAGTTGCGCAATCGACATCGCGCTACCCGCACACAGCACGGCAATCAGACGCAGGCGCGTCTCATCGCCGAGCGCCGCGAAAATCGGCGCGGAGTGTCGCAGCATCGACACCTTCAGACCCGCGCTTGCCGTTGCCGTTCTAGCCCTTGGCGACATGCTTTTCGATGTTGGCCATTTGATGTTCCCACCCACCGGTGTTCATGCGGAAGGCTTCATCGCGGCGCGCGGCGGGAATCCGGTCGAAACCCGATTCGACGACACGCAGCAACGTGCCCCCATCGACCTCGGCCAGCTCGAACACGACCAGCGTGGTCGGCTCCGGCGAGTAGTCGACCGACGCATCGATCGCGGCCGGATGCCAGCGCCACGACAGGTGATGCTCGGGCTCGACGCGCTCGATCAGCAAGTCGATGACGAGATGCTCATAGCCCGGATAGGTCATATTGCCCTGCACGGTCTGGCCGGCGACGAACTGCTTGCCGGTCAGATTCATGCCGAACCATGTGCCGAATTCCTCGGCATTGGACAACGCGCGCCAGACCCGCGAGCGCGGCGCCTTCAGCAGAATCTGTTTTTCGATGCGATCGGTCGATGAGTTCATATGCAGCCTCCTGACTGCATATTAGAAACGCTCTCCCCAATATGCAAGTCTTTGCCTGCGTATTTTTTTGCGGCTTTTCGTAAGGTAGCTCACGGTTCGTCGTGCTCTTTCTGCTCTTGGGCAAGCGCACGTTCGGCAGAATCATGAGCGCGCACACCGCGCCGCGCAGCGCCGTGGCTTCGCATCCACGCGCTGCCGCGGCGCCCACGTCCGCGCCCGCGTTCACTCACAGGCCCGCGTGCGTCGCGGGACCACGCACTCTCAGGTGCCGCCGAGTCGCGTCGTTCGTGCTGCATCATTCGGTGGCGTGCGCGTGCATCACGCCAGTCTGCATCGACCACGCCATCCACGGACGGCGTAGCGCGACGATTGCGAGGAACGCGCAGGCGGCCAGCGCGCCGAACGTCGCAAAGCCCATCTGATAGCTGCCCGTGGTTTCCTTCGCGATGCCCATCACGACCGGCAGATAAAACCCGCCGATGCCGCCCGCCGCGCCGACGATGCCCGACATCAGACCCGTGCGGCCCGCCCACCGATGCGGCACCAACTGGAAGGTCGCGCCGTTGCCAAGACCGAAGGCCACATACAGGCACAACAGCAGCGCAATGCCGCCGACCATCGAAGGCATCGCGGCGGCGAACACGAAGTCGCACAGCGAAATGATCGCGAGCAGGATCGTCAGCGCGCGCACGCCGGACACCTTGTCGGCGATCAGGCCGCCGAGCGGGCGCACCATCGCGCCGGTGGCGGCGAGCAGCGCCATGAACAGGCCCGCGTCGATCTTCGACAACTGATAGAGGTTGGTCAGCAGCAGCGACACATACGAGGACATGCCGACGAAGCCGCCGAACGTGATGCTGTACACCAGCATGATCGCCCACGTGTCGCGCTCACCGAGCACCGAGCGATAACGCTTGGGCAGCACCGCGATGGCCAGCAGCGCGCCGATCACCGGCAATAGCAGCACGCCGGTCTTGCCGGAACCGAACAGGCCGGCTTCGACCAGCAGCACCAGCACGATCAAACCGACCAGCGTCACCGCGAAGCTGCCGAACGCACGCAGCACGCTGCCCGACTTCACGCCCGAATCGTTGGCCCAGAAATACAGCGTGATCGCGGCAATCGCGAGCAACGGCAGTGCGCCGCCGGCGGCCATCTGCCAGCCGTAGTGCGTCGCCAGTTGCGGGAACAGGAAGCCGTCGAGCACCGCGCCGATATTGCCGGCCGCGGCCAGCCCCAGCACCAGGCCCTGTACCTTCGGCGGATAGTTGCTGCCTGCCATCGGCAAGGCCACTGCGAAGCTCGCACCGCCGACGCCGAGGAACACGCCGAGCACCAGCAGCATCTCGTAAGACGGCACCGACTGCATCAGCGGCAGCACGATGGTCGGCACCGCCGATAGCAACACGCCCAGCAACGCAATGCGCCTGCCATGCGCCGATTGATACAGATTGCCGAGCGTCACGCGCAGAATCGCCGCCGACAGCACCGGCACCGCGACCAGCAAGCCTTGTTGCGCAGGTGTCATCGCAATGCTCTTGCTGATGAACGGCGCGAGCGGTCCATACAGAACCCACACGGTAAAGCCGGTGTCGAAATAGAGGAAGCACGCCACTAGCGCGCGCCAGTCTCCGCTCTTCAGGGAGCTCATCACGTTTTTCATCAGACATCCTCACAAAACTGATTTCTCGACTATCCGGCAATGGCGTTGGGCGCCATGCACCGGCATGTCACGATGTTGAAAATCCGGCCATGACATGCAGCTTCCATGCCATCCGGGTCCGTCTTTTGAAGCTTGATTGAGTACTCTGTGAAACCTTGAATTCGTGACTGCGCCGGCCGCGTCGAAACGGCCCGCCACTCAATACACGTCGCGTGCGTAGCGCTTGTCCCGTGCCAGACGGCTCACGTAGTCGGCGGCTTTTTCGTCGCTCATGCCGCCGTGCGTGGCGACCACATCCTTGAGCGCGGCGTCCACATCGCGCGCCATCCGGTTCGCGTCGCCGCATACGTAGAAATGCGCACCGTCTTCGAGCCATGCCCACAGTTGCGCACCTTGTTCGCGCATGCGGTCCTGCACATAGATCTTGTCGGCCTGGTCACGCGAGAACGCGAGGTCGAGTCGGGTCAGCACGCCGCTGTCGCGCATCGTTTCGAGTTCGTCGCGATAGTAGAAATCGGTGGCCGCATGTTGCTCGCCGAAGAACAGCCAGTTGCGTCCCCGGTCGCCACGTGCACACCGCTCGTGCAGAAAGCCGCGAAACGGTGCGATGCCGGTGCCGGGGCCGACCATGATCATCGGTGTGTCGGCATGGTGAGGAGGACGAAAGTGTGCGGATTTCTGCACGAACACAGGCACGTCGGTTTCGCCCGCACGGTCGGCGAGAAACGTCGACGACACGCCTTTGCGATGACGCCGGCCATTGTTGTAACGCACTGCCGACACCGTCAGATGCACTTCGCCCGGATGCGCCTTCGGGCTCGACGCGATCGAATACAGGCGCGGTTGCAGACGCTTGAGCATGCCGGTCAATTCGGCGGCCGTAAGACCCACCGGAAATTCATGCAGCACGTCGGCGAGCTGCTGGCCCCACAACCATTGTTTGAGGTCGGCCTTGCGCTCGGGCGTCAGCAGATCGCGCAGCGCGCCGTTGCTGCTGCGCGCGGCAATGAACGCAAGCGCGTCCGCGCCCGGACGCGCGATTTCGTAGTGCTTGCCGAGCGCATCCGCAAGACGCATGTCGCCCGTGCCCGCCACGTGCACCGGCGCATCCGCGCTCAGGCCGCTCAGGCTGATCAATTCGTCGACCAGCTCGGGACAGTTGCTCGGCCATACGCCGAGCGCATCGCCCGCTTCGTATTCGAGGCCCGAGTCGCCGGTGTTCAGCGAGAAATAACGCGTGTCCTTCGCCGTGCCCTGGCGGTTCAGGCGCAGATTGCTGACGAGCCGCGAAGCGGCCGGCCGCGCTTTGGTCGGCACCGCGCCGGGCACCACCGCGTTGATCATGCCACCGGCCGGCACAGCATGCAGCGCCGCATCTTCTTCGTTGATACGTACGATGATGCGTTCGAGCCACGCGTCGGCGCTCTCCTGATATTCACCATCGCAATCGACGCGGTCCATCAGACGCAGCGCGCCTTGCGCGGCGAGACGCTCGTCGAGACGGCGGCCGTGGCCGCAGAACTGATCGTAGTTGCGGTCACCGAGCGCGAGCACCGCGAAGCGCACGCCGTCCAGACGCGGCGCAGCGTCGGCGCTCAATTGCGTCCAGAAACTTTGCGCGTTGTCGGGCGGATCGCCGTCGCCGAACGTGCTCGTCATCAGCAGCACGTATTGCGCTTTGGCGAGCGATGAGGCCTGATAGTCCGCCATGCACGAGGTGCGGATTTCGAAGCGCGACTCCATCAGACGCGTTGCATAGCGCTCGATCAGCGATTCGGTGTTGCCGGTTTGCGAGGCCCACAGCAGCGTCACCTTCGGCCGCACGCGCACAATGCGCACGCCGGACGCCTGCGCCGCGTCGGCCTGCGTATAGGCCTGCGCATTGGCGAGCAGCGCAGCGCCGGGCGTGGCCGCGAGCGTCGCGCTACGGCTATAGAGGCCGGCTAGCAGACCGTCCACATGGAGGCGGGTCGCCGTATCGAACGGCGCGCTGCGCGGCAGAACCGGCACGCTGTCGATACCCTGCGCTTCGGCCGAACGCAAACCACTGACGAAGCCCGCCAGGTAGGCGCGCTCGGCGTCGGTGAGCGACGGCGCGGGTGTCGGTGGCAATTGCAACAGGCTGGTGAGTGCATCGATACGGGGCATGTCCTGATCCTTGACGCTTGCGGTAACGGCAACTGCATCGGTCTCCGTGGTCACTTCATCATCGCCATTCAGAACCGGCTCGACGGTGTCGAGCGCGACCGGACTCAGCGCGACCGCGCAGAATTTCAGTTCGGGCTGCTGGGAAACCGGATCGATCGCGTCGCTCGTCACCGCGTTGATGCACAGGTCGTCGCCGAACACGTCGTTCCAGTGCATTGGCGCGAAGCAGTTGCCGGCGCTCACGCGTTCGGTGACGAGCGCGGGCAGCACCGCGCGGCCACGGCGCGAACGAACCTCGACCGGGTCCTTCGCCTTGATGCCGAGCGTGGCGGCGTCTTCGGGATGAATCTCGACGAACGGACCCGGGTTCAACTTGTTGAGCATCGCGACCTTGCCGGTCTTGGTCATCGTGTGCCATTGATGCTGCAGGCGGCCCGTGTTCAACACAATCGGGTACTCGCGATCGGGTAATTCAGCCGGGGCCGCATAGGCGCGGGCGAAGAACATCGCCTTGCCGCTCGCGGTCGGAAACACGAGTCGTGGACGGCTGCCGTCGGGCAGTTCCTTCAACGTTTGGCTCACGCCGTCGTTGAGGTAGCGAACCGGATTGCGATCGGCGGAATCGGTGGCCGCCAGCGGCCATTGCAACGGCGTTTCCTTCAGACGGCGATGGCTTGCGCCACGCAGGTCGTAGCCAGTCTTCGGGTTCGACGCGCGGGTGATTTCGGCGAACACTTCGTCGGCGCTCGCATAAGTGAACGCAGCGGCGAAACCCATTTCGCAGGCGACGCGCGCGATGATCTGCCAGTCCGGCAACGCGGCGCCCGGCGGCTCGATGCCCTTTTGCATCAGCGTCAGATTGCGCTCGGAGTTGATCATCACGCCCTCCGCTTCGGCCCACAGCGCGCCGGGCAACAGCACGTCGGCGTAGCGGTTGGTCTCGGTGTCGAGGAACGTGTCCTGCGCGATCACGAGTTCCGCGGCACGCAAACCGGCGATAGCGTTCTGCCGGTTGGCGACGCTCGCCACCGGGTTCGTGCAGATGATCCAGCAGGCCTTGATGTCGCCCGCGGCCATGCGCGTGAACATGTCGATCGTGCCGTTGCCGACTTCGGTCTTCAGCGTGCCCGGCGCAATGCCCCACAGGTCTTCGACAAACGCGCGGTCCGCGTCGACCAGCACCGAACGCTGGCCCGGCAAACCCGGCCCCATGTAGCCCATTTCGCGGCCGCCCATCGCATTGGGCTGGCCCGTCAACGAAAACGGCCCGCTGCCGCGCCGGCAGATCTTGCCGGTCGCCAGATGCAGATTGCAGATCGCGTTGGTGTGCCACGTGCCGTGCGTGCTTTGATTCAGACCCATGGTCCAGCAGCTGATCCACTCTTTCGCGGCGCCGATCATTTGCGCGGCGCGGCGAATGTCCTCGACGGCGAGGCCCGTGATTTGCGCGACGTGCTCAGGCGTGTAGTCGGCGAGAAACGCGGGCATCGCGTCCCAGCCTTCGGTGGCGTCGGCGATGAAAGCGGCATCCGTATGGCCGTTTTCGTGCAGCAGATGCAGCAGGCCGTTGAGCAGCGCGAGATCGGTGCCCGGCTTGATCTGCATGAACAGATCGGCCTTCTCCGCGGTCGCGTTGCGGCGCGGATCGACGACGATCAGTTTGGCGCCCGCCTTCACGCGATCCATCATCCGCAGGAACAGAATCGGATGACAGTCGGCCATATTCGCGCCGATCACGAAGAACAGGTCGGCGTGATCGATGTCCTCGTACGATCCCGGCGGGCCGTCCGCACCGAGCGAGAGCTTGTAGCCGCTGCCAGCGCTCGCCATGCACAGGCGCGAATTCGATTCGATGTTGTTGGTGCCGACGAAACCCTTCGCGAGCTTGTTGACGAGGTACTGCGCCTCGATCGACATCTGGCCGGACACGTAAAACGACAACGCGTCCGGTCCGTGTTCGTCGAGCAGGCCGCGCAGACGCGCCGCCGTGGTGCTGATCGCCTGCGCCATCGGCAGCGGCACCGGATCCTCGTCGCGCGCATGCCGCACGAACGCGCTTTCCAGACGCCCCGACTTGCGCAACGCGACATGCGCCGACTGCCCTTTCGTGCACAGCCGTCCGAAGTTGGCCGGATGCTCCTTGTCGCCGGAGATCTTCACGACCTGGCCGTCCTCGACGTGCAGCACCATCCCGCAGCCAACGCCGCAGTAGGGGCACACGGTTTTTACGCTAGTGGAGGACATGAGTGGCGGCGTCGTTCTAAAAAAAGGTTGCAGAAATTCAGCGGCTCAAACCGCGACCCACACGTGGCCGTCTTCGACGCGCGTGTCGAACGCGCCGACGGAATACGACGGGCTCTCGAGACACTCGCCGGTGCGCAGATCGAAGTGATGCTTGTAGATCGGCGACGCGACCACGACGCGTTCACCGAGGCTGCCGATCAGCCCGCGCGACAGCACGGCCGCCTGCGAGCCCGGATCGTAGTTTTCGATCGCGTATACGGCGGCGTTGGCGTTGCCGTCGTTCACATGAAAAACCGCCACCTGTTCGCCGTTGACCAGCGCGCAGACGCCCGTGTTCGGCACGATGTCGTCGAGTTGGCAGATGGCCGTCCAGGGGCGTGGTACGCGTTCGTTGTTCATGGCGGAAGTCCTCGCTTAGTGGGCAAATCAGTGGGCAAATCAGTGGGCAACAAGTGAAGCAAACAGGCGACGCAAAAAATCACACGGTCTCGACCACGACAGGAATCGCCGCGAGCCTCGATTGCCGCTCGGCGGGCGTGGCCGGCCGGATCTGGCCGCGTTCCTCGACGAATCGAACATTGCTGTCAGGCTCGCCGCTGTTGACGAAATGACGGAAGCGCTTGCGCGTTTCGGGATCGGTGACGGCCTTCTTCCATTCGCACTCGTAGGTCTCGACCACGTGCTGCATCTCCGACTCGAGTTCGGCGGCCACACCGAGGTGATCGTTGACCACCACGTCGATCAGATAGTCCAGACCGCCTTCGAGGTTGTCGCGCCACACGCTGGTGCGTTGCAAACGGTCGGCGGTGCGCACGTAGAACATCAGGAAGCGGTCGATGTAGCGGACCAGCGTGTCCTTATCCAGATCCGACGCGAGCAGTTCGGCGTGACGTGGCTTCATGCCGCCGTTGCCGCACACGTAGAGGTTCCAGCCCTTTTCGGTCGCGATGATGCCGACGTCCTTGCCCTGCGCTTCCGCACATTCGCGGGTGCAGCCCGACACGCCGAACTTGATCTTGTGCGGCGTGCGCAGGCCCTTGTAGCGGTTCTCTAGTTCGACTGCGAGGCCCACTGAATCGCCGACGCCATAGCGGCACCACGTCGAGCCGACGCACGACTTCACGGTGCGCAGCGACTTGCCGTACGCGTGGCCGGATTCGAAGCCGGCCGCGATCAGTTCTTCCCAGATCAACGGCAGTTGCTCGACGCGCGCGCCGAACAGGTCGACCCGCTGACCGCCAGTGATCTTCGTGTAGAGGCCATATTTCTTCGCGACCTGGCCGACCGCGATCAAGCCGTCGGGCGTCACTTCGCCGCCCGCCATGCGCGGCACGACCGAATAGGTGCCGTCGCGCTGAATGTTGGCGAGGTAGTAGTCGTTGGTGTCCTGCAGCGACGCGTGCTCTTTCTTCAGCACGAATTCGTTCCAGCACGACGCGAGAATGCTCGCGACCGCCGGCTTGCAGATTTCGCAGCCCAGGCCGTGACCGTGCCTCGCGAGCAGTTCGCCGAAGCTGCGCACGCCCTCGACACGCACGATGTGATACAGCTCCTGGCGCGAATATGGGAAGTGCTCGCAGACGTGGTTATTGACCGCGAGGCCCTGCTTCTTCATCTCGGCCTTCATCACCTGCGTGACGAGCGGCACGCAACCGCCGCACGAGGTGCCGGCGGCGGTCGCGCATTTGAGCGCGCCGATGTCGGTGGCGCCCGCGCACACTGCCGCGCACAGCTCGCCCTTCGAGACGTTGTTGCACGAGCAGATCTGCGCGGCGGCCGGCAGCGCCTCGACGCCGAGCGCGGGTTTCGCGTTGCCGTCCGCTTGCGGCAGGATCAGGAATTCAGGCGCTTCGGGTAGCTCGACGCGGTTCAACATCATCTGCAGCAACGTGCCGTATTCGCTCGCGTCGCCGACCATCACGCCGCCGAGCAGATACTTGCCGCAATCGGACACCACCAGCTTCTTGTAGACCTGCCTGCGCTCGTCGCTGAACTGGTACGCGCGGCTGCCCGGCGTGTTGCCATGCGCGTCGCCGATGCTCGCCACGTCGACGCCCATCAGCTTGAGCTTGGTGCTCAGGTCGGCGCCGGCGAATTCGGCCGTATCACCGAGCAGCTGCTTCGCGACCGTGCGCGCCATGTCGTAACCCGGCGCGACGAGCCCGAACAGTTGGCCATTCCACAGCGCGCACTCGCCGATCGCATAGATGTGCGGATCGCTGGTGCGGCAGTCGTTGTCGATCACGATGCCGCCGCGCGCGCCGAGCGTCAGCCCGCATGCGCGCGCCAGGTCGTCGCGCGGACGAATGCCTGCGGAGAACACGATCATGTCGGTGTCGAGATGGCTGCCGTCCGCGAACTGCATGCGGTGCGTGCCCGCTTCGCCGTCGACGATCGCCGTCGTGTTCTTCTGCGTGTGCACCGTCACGCCTAGCTCTTCGATCTTGGTGCGCAGCACGCGGCCGCCACCGTCGTCCACTTGCACGGCCATCAGACGCGGCGCGAACTCGACCACATGCGTTTGCAGGCCCATGTCGCGCAACGCCTTCGCGCATTCGAGACCCAGCAGTCCGCCGCCGACCACCGTGCCGGTCTTCGAGCGTGCGCCACATTCCTGCATCGCTTCGAGATCGTCGATAGTTCGGTACACGAAGCAATCGGCGCGTTCGCGGCCTGGCACTGGCGGCACGAACGGATACGAGCCGGTGGCGAACACCAGCTTGTCGTACGGTAGCGTTTCGCCGGTCGACACCGTCACGGTGCGCGCGTCGCGATCGATCGCCACGGCCTTCGCGTTCAGCTTGAGCAGCACGTTCTGGCGTTCGAAGAAGCCCGGCTCGACGAGCGACAGATCGTCCGCGGTCTTGCCCGCGAAGAATTCGGACAGGTGAACGCGATCGTAGGCCGGCCGCGATTCCTCGCACAGCACCGTGATGTCGAGGCCGTGCGCGGCATCAAGCGCGAGGCTCTCGACCAGTTTGTGGCCGACCATCCCGTGACCGATAACGATGATTTTCATGAGCGCGGTGTCCTCAATGTGCTGAGCGTCGGGCGTCGCCGTCGGGTATCGGGCGAAGCGCTTGCGGAAATAAAAACGGCGTCCCGCGAACCCAGTCGATGACTGAATTCGGGGGACGCCGTTGTCCTGACCTGTACTGCAGCGAGTGCTTTGTGTCGCACTCGCGCCGGATCCACGTTGATCCGATGGCAACGCATAACGCAAAGGCCGTGCCAATCGTGCGCAATGCGGCCAGGAAGACCGTGGCGCGAGGCTTTGCGGCGAATCGCACAGCCGTGCGGCGAAACCGACGCGCGGCGCGTTTTGATGCAGCCAGGCACATGGATGGTGCGACGCAGCACTGTGCACGTGCGCAACGCGGGCACGCGAACGGTGCGCAAACCCTGCGTTTTTAGCGCGGCGCGCGACGCGCGGTATGGGATAGCGCGTGCGTCGCCGATGCCTGGCGTGGTACTTGCGTGAGCCAGCGCGAAGTCATTCAGGCAACGCGGCCGCGATGACCGGACACAGCACAATGGCGTGCTCCGTCCCGCTTGAACCGACTACGAAACCGGCTACGAAACAGACCGCAGCAACGGACAACGGCGTCCCCTCGTGAGCATCACGGGCGGACGCCGTTTTTCGTTTTGTTTATCTGGCGCTGGCGGGACGACTGGCGTCGGCTGGAAAACCGAAACACTACAGAAACGAAGGACACCGCGATGAACACGAACACCGGCAAGGTCACGTTACTGAGCGCCGGCCCGGGCGATCTCGACCTGCTCACGCTCAAAGCCGCGAAAGCGCTCGCGGCCGCCGACGTCGTGCTGCTCGACGACCTCGCCAATCCCGACATCGTGACGCTCGCACCGCAGGCCCGCGTGATCCGCGTCGGCAAGCGCGGCGGCTGCCGCTCGACGCCGCAAGCGTTCATCGAACGCCTGATGCGGCGCTACGCGCTCAAGGGCTTGCACGTGGTGCGAGTGAAAGGCGGCGAAGCGCTGCTGTTCGGGCGCGCCGGCGAAGAACTGGCGGTGTTGCGCGAAGCCGGCATCGCGGTGGAGATCGTCAACGGCATCTCGTCGGGCTTCGCGGCCGCGGCGGGACTCGGCATCTCGCTCACGCATCGCCGCCATTGCCACGGCGTGAGCTTCGTCACCGCGCACACCGAAGATCACGGCGAGCCGGACTGGGCCGCGCTCGCGGCGACCCGCACCACGCTGGCGATCTATATGGGGATGCGGCGTATCGGCAGTATTGCGAGCGCGTTGCTGGCGAGCCTGCCGGCCGACACGCCGGCCGCCGTCGTGCAATGGGCGGGCGGGATCGACGAGCGGCGCCTGCTGACCCGCCTCGACCGGCTCGTCGCCGACGCGACGCACGCGGGCTTCAGCAGCCCGGCGGTGATTCTGGTGGGCAGCGCGATCGGCGAGAGCGTCGAGCGCGCGTGGGGGGAGCGCGATGCCTGGCGCGATCAGGCAGAGGTCATCCAGGGCGGCGAACCGCTCGCGCATGTTGCCATCGCGCACGCTGCCTGAAGCGTTCGTCAGTCGCCGAAACCCAACTCCGCTTCAACCGCTTGCCCGACACGCAGCCACGCCCCGGCCCCACTCGCGACCAGCGCGTTGTTGCCGAACGTGAGCGCGCCGTCGCGCTGTGGCTTGGCCCGGTACAGGCTCATCGTGTCGGTCGGTTCATTCGGCCAGTCGGGGTCGGGCGCGCCCTTCGCCTGGTCGATGGTCGGCATCGGGCAGCGCGCGCACAGCTTGACCATTTGCAGTTGCACGCGCTGCTCACCGTCTGTCGCGCTAGCGACGTTCAGCGTTTCCACATAGTCCTCTTCGTACGCATCGAGTCCCGTCAGCACGACATTCGGACGGAAGCGGTCGATTGGAATAGCCGGCGCGCCCTTGTGGTTCAGCCGCGCGTTCAGGTCGTCGAGCGAAGCCTGGCCGACCACCAGTAGCGGAAAGCCGTCGGCGAAAAACGTCGTGGCGCCGCCGACGCTGCCGGTGTAGTCCGGATCGACGGTCCGCTCGTGCTCGGGGTTAAAGCGCAGGAGCCGCGCCGGCACGCCGAGAAACTCCGAGAACCAGGCGGCGCTTGCTGCGCCGGTGTCGAGGCCGTAGGCCGCGTCGCTCCAGACCGAAGTCTCCACCTTGCGCGCCGCGTCGAGTTGCGCGGCGTCGAGCGGCGTGCGCAGCTCGCTCATGCCGGGCGCGCTGAGCACGAGGTCCGCCTCGCCTGGCTCGGCCTTGATCAGCGCCATGCGCGGATACGCGCGCTGCGTGAACATCGCACCGTGCGGATCCGTGACCATCCAGCATCGATCGTATTCGAGGCCGGTCGCGAGCAGGCGCGCTTCACGCAGCGCGATGCCCGCGCAGGATTTGACCGGATAGACGAACAGCTCGCTGATGGTAGGCATGGTGTGGTGGGCGCGTGGCGCGCACGCGAGTGGTTGGTTCGAGGCTCGATTGTAAAGCCCTCTACTCCCAACCTTCCAGCCGCAGCGTGGCGCGCACGAGCCGCTGCTCTTCCTGTTCGATTTCCCGCAGATTCGCGCACACGCTCGCGATGTGATCGGCCGCCGCCTTGCGCGCCTGTTCGGGCAGCTTGCCGGTGACGGCGTTATAAAGCCGCGCATGCTGACGATCGATCACGCGCTTTTGCGGCTCGCGGTGATACAGATTGTTGACCGACGCGAATACCGAGCTCAGCAGCAGATCGGTCAGTGAGCTCAGCGTATGCACAGCACCGGGTTATGCGAGGCCTCGCAAATCGCCAGGTGAAACGCGTGGTCGAGCCGCGCGTGAGTCGATGCACTCGTCTCCTTGCCATGCGCCGCGATCATCTCCTCGTAGCGGCGCGTGATCTGCACGAAGTCGGCCGGCACGCCGCTCGCCGAACTGAACGCCACGCTCGATGCCGCCGGCCAGATGCTGCCGTGCGAGCCGCCGGCCTTCGACGGCGCCGCCACTGTCGGCGGCATGGTGGCCGCGGGCCTCGCTGGTCCGCGCCGGCCGTGGTCCGGTTCGGTGCGCGACTTCGTGCTCGGCTGCCGCGTGATCACGGGCCATGCGAAGCATCTGCGCTTCGGCGGCGAGGTGATGAAGAACGTCGCCGGCTATGACGTGTCGCGTTTGCTTGCCGGCAGCTTCGGCTGCCTCGGACTGATCACGGAAGTGTCGCTGAAGGTGCTGCCCAAGCCGCGCGCCCTCGCCTGCCTCGCGCTCGATCTCGACGCGGGCGAAGCGCTGCGCGAACTGTCGGCGTGGCGCCGTGCCGTGCTGCCGGTGAGCGCCGCGTGTCACGTCGACGGCCGCCTGCATGTGCGTCTCGAAGGCGGCGTGGGCTCGGTGGCGTCGGCGGTGGATCGCATCGGCGGCAACGAACTGGAGCCGCGCTTCTGGGAGGACTTGCGCGAGCATCGTCTGGCGTTTTTTGCCGGCCCGCGTGCGCTGTGGCGGCTGTCGTTGCCAAACGCTTCGCCGTTGTTCGACCTGCCCGGCGACACGCTGCTCGACTGGGGCGGCGCGCAACGCTGGCTGAAAAGCGACGCGCCGGCCGCGACAATCCGCCAGATCGCACAAGCGGCGGGCGGTCACGCGATCTGCTTCACGCCGCGAGTGGACGCCGAGCCGTTCATGCCGCTACCGCCCGCGCTGCTGCGCTTTCACCGGCAACTGAAGCAGCAACTCGATCCGCACGGCCTCTTCAATCCGGGCCGCCTGTACGCCGAGCTTTGAAAACCTGAAGGCGAATCTCCGAAGGGGGACATCAGCATGCAAACCAATCTCAGCGACCGCGCCAAAACCCTGTCGCGCGCGGACGAAGCCGAGCAGATCCTGCGCTCGTGCGTGCACTGCGGTTTCTGCAAAGCGACCTGCCCGACCTATCAACTGCTCGGCAACGAACTCGACGGCCCGCGCGGGCGCATCTATCTGATCAAGCAGATGCTCGAAGGCGAGCCGGTCACGCAGAAAACCCAGTTGCACCTCGACCGTTGCCTCACCTGCCGCAACTGTGAAACCACCTGCCCGTCCGGCGTCACCTATCGTGCGCTGCTCGATATCGGCCGCGCGGAGCTGGAGCGACGGGTCCGGCGGCCCGCCGCCGAACGCCAGCTGCGTGAGGGTTTGCGCCGTGCGATCCCGCATCCCGCGGGGTTCGACGCGCTGCTGAAGACCGGCCGCGCGCTGCGGCCGTTTCTTCCGGCCGCGCTTGGACGTAAAATCCCCAAGCGTAGCGCCCGCCCGAAAGCCCGGCCGACGTTACGGCATCCGCGCACGATGCTGATGCTGGAGGGCTGCGTGCAACCCGCGCTGTCACCGAACACCAACGCGGCCGCCGCGCGCGCGCTCGACCGGCTTGGCATCAGCATCGTCAATGCCGAGCGGGCCGGCTGCTGTGGGGCGACCGATTATCATCTGAATGCGCAAGAGGCAGGCTTGGCGCGCGCACGGCGCAGTATCGACGCGTGGTGGCCCGCCATCGAGGCCGGGGCCGAGGCGATCGTGCAAACGGCGAGCGGCTGTGGCGCGTTCGTCAAGGAGTATGGGCATCTGCTGCGCGACGACCCGCGCTATGCGTCGAAAGCGCAGCGGGTCAGCGAACTGGCGCGCGACCTCGTCGAGGTGTTGGCTCACGCGCCGCTCGACAAGTTGCTTGCGGATGCGCAGATGAATTCGCAGGCGGCATTGCCGGGGGAATCGTCGACGCAGGTGTCGACGCAGGCCCGGCGGCGCATCGCGTTTCACTGCCCATGCACGTTGCAGCATGCGCAGAAACTGGGCGGCGCGGTCGAGTCGATCCTGCAACGGCTCGGCTTCGATCTCACCGCCGTGCCCGATGCTCACTTGTGCTGCGGCTCGGCGGGCACGTATTCGATCACCCAGCCCGAGCTGGCGCAGCGACTACGCAACAACCGGCTCGATGCGCTGGAAAGCGGCCAGCCGGAGCTGATCGTGACGGCCAACATCGGCTGCCAGACGCACCTGGACAATGCGGGGCGCACGCCGGTGCGTCACTGGATAGAACTTGTAGAAGCATCCTTACCATAACCGAGACAGGAAATTCATTATGCTGAGCAAACCCGTGTTGAGCGTTGCCGAAACGACCCGCATCCTCGAAGCCGCCCGTGCGGAAGCCGAGAAGCATCAGTGGGCCGTCGCGATCGTGGTGGTCGACGACGGCGGCCACCCGCTCGGAATGCTGCGTCTGGACGGCGGCGCGCCGGCCAGCTCGTACATCGCGACGGAAAAGGCCCGGACCGCAGCGATCGGCCGTCGCGAAACCAAGGTCTATGAGGACATGATCAACAACGGCCGCACCGCCTTCCTGAGCGCGCCCCTGCAAGGCACGCTGGAAGGCGGCGTGCCGGTGATCGTCGACGGTCAGGTGGTCGGCGCGGTCGGCGTGTCGGGCGTCAAGTCGGATCAGGACGTGCAGATCGCCAAGGCGGGTATTCAGGCCATCGCTGCTTGAGTCCGGATTCGTCCGGATGCGGTTCGCAGCGGCGGCCTTTGCAACAATGAAGCGAATCCGTGGCAATAGCATTGCAATAACCTGGCAACAACGCGGACCGATGCCCCCTCATCGGTCCCATTCAGAAAGATGGAGCAGTCGATGACTCAGATGAACCCGCGCGGCGGACTGCAAGTCGCCGCCAACCTCGACCAGTTCGTCGAAACCGAAGCCCTGCCCGGCACCGGAATCGACAGCGCCGCATTCTGGTCGGGCTTCGACGCCCTCGTGCACGAGCTGGCGCCCAAGAACCGTGCGCTGCTCGCCGAGCGCGACCGCCTGCAAACCGAACTCGACAACTGGCATCGCGCGAATCCGGGCCCGGTGCGCGACCTGCGCGCGTACCGGGCGTTTCTCGAAGGCATCGGCTACATCGTGCCCGTGCCTGCCAGCGTCAAAGCCACGACCGACCACGTGGACACCGAAATCGCCGAACAGGCCGGCCCGCAACTGGTCGTGCCGCTGTCGAATCAGCGCTATGCGCTGAACGCGGCGAACGCGCGCTGGGGCAGCCTGTACGACGCGCTGTACGGCACCGACGCGATCCCCGAGACGAACGGCGCGGAAAAGCAGAAGGCCTTCAACCCGGTGCGCGGCGCCGCGGTGATCGCGTATGCGCGCAAGTTTCTCGATCAGGCCGCGCCGCTCGCGAACGGTTCGCATGCCGACGCGACGCGCTATAGCATCGAAGGCGGCAAGCTGGTCGTCGCGCTGAAGAATGGTACGAGCGAGCTGAAGACGCCCGCGCAGTTCATCGGCTATCAAGGCGACGAGAGCGCGCCGTCGGCGGTGCTGTTGAAACATAACGGCCTGCACGTCGAGATCCAGATCGATGCAAACGATTCGATCGGCAAGACCGATGCGGCGCATGTGAAGGACGTGGTCGTCGAAGCGGCGGTGAGCACGATCATCGATTGCGAAGACTCGGTCGCGGCCGTCGATGCGGACGACAAGGTGCAGCTGTATCGCAACTGGCTCGGTCTGATGACCGGCGATCTGACCGAAGAGGTCACGAAGAACGGCAAGACCTTCACGCGCCGGCTGAACGCCGATCGCGTGTACACCGCCGCGAACGGCACGGCGCCGGTCGTGCTGCATGGCCGCTCGCTGCTGTTCATCCGCAACGTCGGTCATTTGATGACCAATCCGGCGGTGTTGACCCAAGACGGCCACGAAATTCCGGAAGGCATTCTCGACGCGGTCATCACCACGCTGTGCGCACTGCACGATCGCAAGCACAAGCTGAACTCGCGCACCGGCTCGATCTATATCGTCAAGCCGAAGATGCACGGCCCGGCCGAAGTCGCGTTCGCGAACGAACTGTTCGCGCGCGTCGAAGACCTGCTGAAGCTGCCGCGCAACACGATCAAGATGGGCATCATGGACGAGGAGCGCCGCACCAGCGTGAACCTGCTCGCCTGTATCGCCGAAGCGTCGGAGCGGGTCGCGTTCATCAACACGGGCTTCCTCGACCGCACCGGCGACGAGATGCACTCGGCAATGGAAGCCGGCCCGATGATGCGCAAGGGCGACATGAAGCCGAGCACATGGATTGCCGCGTATGAGCGCAGCAACGTGCTGGTCGGTTTGAGCGCGGGCCTGCGCGGCCGCTCGCAGATCGGCAAGGGCATGTGGGCGATGCCCGACCTGATGCACGCGATGCTCGAACAGAAGATCGCGCATCCGAAGGCCGGCGCGAATACCGCGTGGGTGCCCTCGCCGACCGCCGCGGCGCTGCACGCGCTGCACTATCACCAGATCGACGTGCAGGCGATCCAGCAGGAGCTGGAGCGCACCGATTATGCGAAGGTACGCGACGAACTGCTCGACGGCCTGCTGACGATTCCGGTGGTCGAAGCGGCGAAGTGGAGCGACGCCGAGATCCGCAGCGAGATCGACAACAACGCGCAAGGCATTCTCGGCTACGTGGTGCGCTGGATCGACCAGGGCGTGGGTTGCTCGAAGGTGCCGGACATTCACAACGTCGGCCTGATGGAAGACCGTGCGACGCTGCGTATTTCGAGCCAGCACATCGCCAACTGGCTGCGTCACGGCGTGGTGCAGCGCGAGCTGGTCGAAGAGACGTTCAAGCGCATGGCCAAGGTGGTCGACGAGCAGAACGCCGGCGATCCGCTTTACAAGCCGATGGCGCCGGGCTTCGACACGATCGCGTTCAAGGCCGCGCAAGCGCTGGTGTTCGAAGGACGTCAGCAGCCGAGCGGTTATACGGAACCGTTGCTGCACAAGTTCCGGCTGGAAGTGAAGCAGCAGGGTTGAGGCTGGGTTGGCCGGGCCGCGCGTGAAGTGCGGGCCGGTGGAAACGACAACGGGCGCCGCTTGATGCGGCGCCCGTTTTCTTTGGCAGCGGATTTTCGCGCGAAACCTTGTTGCGCGTTGCGGCTGCGCGCGTTGCCCATTTGTCTCAGCAGTCGGCGCAGTTGCTCATAAGCCGCTAACGTCGCTCGTGCAGCTTAAACCGCTCAAAGCACTCAGACCACTCAAGCCGCTTCAGCCGTAAACTGAGCCGGCACCCCAGCCTCCGCGTTGCCCTGCATATACGCCTGCAGATACGCTTCGAAATCCGCCTTCACTTCCGGATGACGCAGTGCGAATTCCACCGTCGCCTTCAGATAACCGAGCTTGCTGCCGCAATCGAAACGCGTACCGAAGTAGCGATACGCAAGCACCTGCTCTTCGGTCAGCAGCGATTGCACCGCGTCGGTCAATTGCAGTTCGCCGCCCGCGCCCGGCTTCAGCGCGCGGATATGCTTGAAGATGGTCGGCATCAGCACATAGCGGCCCACCACGCCGAGATTCGACGGCGCATTGTCCGGCGCCGGCTTCTCGACGATGCCCGACAGCTTGATCACATTGTCTTCCCACTCGCGGCCGTCAACGACGCCGTACGAACGGCTGTCTTCGCGCGCGATGGTTTCCACGCCGATCACCGAGCTGTGATAGTGGTTGAAGGTGTCGACGAGCTGGCTCATCACCGGCTTCGAGCTATGCAACAGGTCGTCGGCCAGAATCACGGCGAACGGGCTCTCGCCCACCAGTTTCTCGGCGCACAGCACCGCGTGTCCGAGGCCGAGCGCTTCGGCCTGGCGCACGTAAAAGCAGTCGACGTTGGCCGGCTTGATGCTGCGCACCAGATCGAGCAGCTTCTGCTTGTTGCGCGCCTCGAGTTCGGCTTCGATCTCATAAGACTTGTCGAAATGATCTTCGATCGCGCGCTTGCTGCGGCCCGTCACGAAGATCATCTCGGTGATGCCGGCGGCAATCGCTTCCTCGACCGCGTACTGGATCAGCGGCTTGTCGACGACCGGCAGCATTTCCTTCGGACTTGCTTTGGTAGCCGGCAGGAATCGTGTCCCGAGGCCCGCTACGGGAAACACGGCTTTGGTGACTTTCAGCATGGTAGGCATTCCCACATCGGTTAGAAGTTAGTGTGTTCGCGGACCTGGCGGCCAATCGAGTCGCCGGAAAGACTAGCAAAAAAACCAGCCTGTTTCCCGTGCGAATTTTTCTCCACCGGAATAAATAAATCGATTTGCTTTCAATATGCCAGATAGTGGAAAACGACAGGAAACAATTACTTAGATCAAGCGAATTATTTTTCAGCGATTCCGGAAATTTTACGTCATCGGCTGACTGGGCCGCCGGTGCAATAGATGCGCGAGCATGGCGATGAAGCGCGGGCGGGTCGCATGCGCTTCATGTGTTTCGGCTCCACGTCACTCGCTTTCGTCGACCGGCGGCAGCTTGCCCGGGTTCATCCGGTAACGCCGGATCGGCTCGTTGCGCAACGCCTCACGGTAAGCGGAGGCGGCGGCAAGGATCAGCAGCACGGCAATGCCGGCGAGTAAATGCAGGTTCATGACTTCACCTCTGGTCAAGAAAATCCGTGCCTTAAATTAGCACGACAAAAGCGCTAAATAATTCGATGCCACATCCGCTTATGCACAATTACAATTCGTCACAAAATCGACATTCAATTCAATTCGGCATGCCGTTTTTTAGCGATTTTTTTGCCGCCGCAGTGCTCTAGCATGTGATCTGTCGCGGGCGCGTACGGCGCCCGGCGATCCGCCTCCCCCCGTTCAGAATAAGGACCGCGCATGAGCGACTCAGCACTGGATGCCGCCGCCTCATCCCTGCCCATCTCCCCATCTCGCCCGGCCGCCGCGGCGTCACGTGCTCCAGCCGACGCGCGCGCCGACAGCGCCGGCAAGGAGCACGTGATCGACGCGATGCGGGGCTTCGCCGCGCTGCTGGTCGCGTATTTTCATTGCCGCCAGGTCGCCTGGGTCGGCATGCAGACTTTTCACCAGAGCGTCGGCCACTCGTTGAGTCTGAATGCGCTGGCCGCTTATCTGACGTTCCCGATTGCGTGGGGCTCGGCGGGCGTGCCGATTTTCTTCGTCATCAGCGGCTACTGCATTCATCGCGGCGGCGCGCTGCGGCTCGCGAGCAATCCCGCCTACCGGCTCGACACCGCCAATTTCTGGGTGCGCCGTTTTGCGCGCATCTATCCGGTGCTGCTTGCCGCGCTGGTGCTGACCTTTGCGCTCGACTGGTTCAGCCTGCAACTGCCGCCGGTCAGTCACAAGATCCGCGAGATCGGCCTGCAGGCGTTCCTCGTCAACCTGTTTTCGCTGCAAGGGGTGGCCGGCAAAACGTATGGATCGAACGGCGCGCTGTGGACGCTATCGCTCGAAGTGCAGTTCTATGCGATCTATCCGCTGCTGTTCGCGCTGCGCCGGCGGATCGGCATGACGTCCGTGCTGGCGATCGTCGCGGTGGTCAATGTGGTGTCGGCCTATGTGCTGGAGCGCCACGACATCCAGTTCTTCACGTCGTACTGGTTCTCATGGACGCTCGGCGCGTGGATCGCGGACGCGCGCGCCCGCAGCGCGCCGCAATCACGCTCGCCGGTGTGGCTCTATGTGCTCGCCGCGGGTTTCATCGCGCTCGGCTGCGTGGCGTTCCATTTCGGTCAGTACGGTGCGTTCCAGTTGTGGGCGATCGGCTTCGCGTTCTATCTGTACAAGGCGTTGGACCGGCGCAACGGGCCGCAGCGCGCACCGTTCGGGACGCGCCTGCTGTCCCGCCTCGGCGATTTCAGCTTCTCGCTGTATCTGATCCATCTGCCGATCTTCGTGCTGCTGTCGTCGCTGCTGTTCCGCTCGTCGCTACAAATGTCGATCTGGCCGTCGTTCGGCTACATGCTGGTGGCCGTGCCGGTTGCCTACGTGTTCTACCGTCTGGTCGAACTGCCGGCGATGAAGTGGTCGGCCAGTTTCAAACCGAAAGCCGCGAAACTCCAGCGATAAAAAAACAGAGCGGAAGTCGCTGGACTTTCGCTCCGTTGCGCCAACGACAGGGACTGGCCGAATCCCCGCCTACCCCCGCGTCAAAACTGTCTGCATCGAACCTGCATCGAACCCGAGTCGAGCCTGCATTGACCGCCTGAGCAGACTGCACCGCCCAGGCCGTCCGACAACCGTTTAACGCGCCACCACGCGCTTCAGAATCCGCGCGACGCCATCCACATAGGTTGCGGTGCCGAACCGGCTCAGCGCCGTTTGATAGCCGTTGCTGACCAGCTTGTTACGCAGATCGTCGTTCGAGCGCAATTCGGCGAGCGTATCGGCGAGGCCGTGCGCGTCGCCAGGCGTGCACAGCACGCCGTTTTCGTAGTCGTCGATGATCTCCAGCACGCCGCCCGCGCGGGCCGCCACCACCGGCCGCTGCGCCAGCATCCCTTCGACGATCACGCGGCCGAACGGCTCCGGCGTGATCGACGTATGGACGACCGCGTCGACCGCGCACATGCAGGCGGGAATATCGTGCTGGAAGCCGAGGAAATGCACCCGCTCGCCGAGCTTGTGCGCGGCGACGAACGCGTGCAATTCGCTCTCGTACTGGTCCTCGCCGAACAGCGGCGCGCCCACCAGCACCGCGTGCATCTGCGGATTGAGCACCATCGCTTCGAGCAGCACGTGCTGCCCCTTCCAGCGCGCGAGGCGGCTGAACGAGCCGACCAGAAACGCGTCGCGCGGCAAGTTCAGGCGCTCGCGCAAGGTCGCTTGCGGCACTGCGCGCAACGCGTCGAACGGTTCGGCGGAGATGCCGTTGAACACCACATCGATACGCTTGTCGTCGAACTGCGTGAGCTCGGCGAACGCGCGCGCGGACGCGGCCGAATTGGCGATCACGTGCGTGAGGCCAAGCCGCGCGCACCACTTGATGATCGCCAGTTGCTTGCCGCCGAAGTGCTCGGGGCTGACGATGTCGCGCAGATGCCAGACTACCGGGCGCCTCGCCAGCTTGCCGGCGATCGCGCCGATCACCATCGCACGCTGGGTGTTCGCGTAGATCACGTCGGCGTCGCGCGCACGTTTGGCGGTCGCCCGCACGAGCGACAGCAAGCCCTTGAGCGCTTGCCCCTTCGGCAACGAACCGCCTTGCTTCTTCACATGACGCAGCGCGCCGGCATCCAGCACGTTGACCGTGACGCCCGCTTCATCCAGCGCCGTGCGGAACGGGCCGTCGTCGAACAGCACGACCTCGATGCGCGAGCGCAGCGCCTTGACGATTTCCAGCAGCGACAGCTCGGCGCCGCCGAG
This sequence comes from Paraburkholderia ultramafica, assembly GCF_902859915.1. GTDB lineage: Bacteria > Pseudomonadota > Gammaproteobacteria > Burkholderiales > Burkholderiaceae > Paraburkholderia > Paraburkholderia ultramafica. The sequence continues at coordinate 224,352 of NZ_CADIKK010000003.1, read as the reverse complement.
CACGCCGCTTTGATCGACGGCGAGAATGCGCGGCGCGTTCGCAACCGGCTCTGCTTGATAGGGGACGTAGGGCGGCAGTTGCGCCGTGCGCAATGCCGGCACCTCCGAGCGCACATGCGTGAAGAAGCGTTCGCGGAAATGCGCGGTGGAGAACTGCTCGGCGTTGGCCCGGCAATCCGCCGGTGAAAAGTGCTTGATGTGAGCGTCGAAACGCTTGACTGCGGCGATGATCGATTCGGCATCCTGTTCATCGAAGAACATGCCGGTGGGCCGCGGCTCGGACAGATCGCGCACGGTTTCGAGCGCCCCGCCCTTGCCGTACGCGATCACCGGCGTGCCGCATGCCTGCGCTTCGACCACCGAAATGCCGAAGTCTTCCTCGGCGGCGAACACGAACGCCTTCGCACGGCTCATCCGGTCCTTGAGCACCTTGAACGGCTGGTAGCCCATGATCTCGACGTTCGGCCCCGCCTTCGCGCGGATCTTCTCCATGTCGGGGCCGTCGCCGATCACGACCAGCTTGCGCTCCGGCATCTGCGCGAACGCTTCGACGATCAGGTCGATCTTCTTGTACGGCACCATCCGCGACGCGGTCAGATAGAAGTCTTCCTTCTCGGTGCACAGCGAAAAGGCGTCGACATCGACCGGCGGAAAGATCACCTGCGCGTCGCGCTGATAGACCTTCTTGATACGCCGCGCGATGAAGTCGGAGTTCGCGACGAAGCCGTCCACCGCATTCGACGTGCGAATATCCCAGTTGCGGATGTAATGCAGAATCAGCCGCGCCAGCGCCGACTTCGGGCCGCTGGTCAGCTTCGACTGCTGCAGATACTGGTGTTGCAGATCCCACGCGTAGCGGATCGGCGAATGCACGTAGCTGATATGCACCTGGTCGGGGCCGGTCAGAATGCCCTTGGCGACCGCGTGGCTGCTGGAAATCACCACGTCGTACGCGGACACGTCGAGCTGCTCGATCGCGAGCGGCATCAGCGGCAGATACGAGCGGTATTTGCTGCGCGCGAGCGGCAGCTTCTGGATGAACGACGTCGTCACCGATTTGCCGCGCAAAAAGCTGCGGTCGTCGAGAAAGTCGACGAGACTGAACAGGTCCGCGTCCGGAAAGCACGCGACGATCTGCTCGAGCACTTTCTCCGCGCCCGCATAGGTGACGAGCCAGTCATGCACGATCGCAATGCGCACCGTTTTATCGGCGCGCAACGCGGCGCGGCGCGGCGTGGCCGGCACGCCGGGCGCGCTGGTGAGTTCGGCCAGAGCGCTGCGCGTCGCGGGTCGCAGCGCGGCTTCTTCAAGGACTCTCTGGTTCATGCGCTTTTCCTCGGATTCAGTCGCAACAGCAGTGAACGCGCAAGATTGCGCAGGGCGGGGGTCATCGTGATCGACCAGGCGATGTTCGCGCCGACCATCAGTACGCCGGCGGCGATCGCCAGCGCGAGACTCGGCAGGAAGCTCGCGAGCCACAGGCCGGCGAGCAGGAATGCGAGGTGGGCGAGCATGTCGAGCGCGATCTGGCGCGCGCGGATCGCCGAGAAATGCAGCAGCACCGCGTAGTCGAACAGCGCGCGGCCCGCGACGGCCATCGCCGCGCCGGTCAAGCCGAAGTGCGTGATGCCGAGCCACAAAGCCGCTGCAAACAACGGCAATTCGAACAGTCCGACGCGCGCGGCGGTGGCCGGATTGACCTGCGACTGGATCAGAATTCGCGTGACGTTCGCCTGACCAACCAGCCACACGGCGACGATCATGATGCGGCCCACCGGCGCGGCGACGCTGGCGATCTCATTGCCGACCCACAGATGCAGAAACGGTTCGAGCACCAGCATCGCGACCAGCGCGACCGGCGTGAACACGCCGTTGAGAAATTCGAGCGACTGCTGCGTGATGGTGTCGGCATCCGCGCGGCCGACCGCCGACAGCCGCGGAAACAGCGTGCGCACCAGCGCGGTCGGCACAATGTTCAGCCGCGTCACGAGGTTCTGCGGCACCGTGTAGTACGTGACGAAACGCGCGCCGAGACTGGTGCCGAGCATCACGCGATCGAGCGAGTCGGCGATCATCGTGGTGACGCTGGCAATCAGCATCCAGCCGCCGAAATTGAACAGCCCCTTCGCCACGCCGAATTGCGGCGGCTCGATGCGGCGGATTTCCAGCACCTTCAGCGCGGAGCGGCCCAGCAGAAGCGCGGCCAGAATCCGCGCGAACACCGCCGCGGCCAGCACGTTCTGCAACGTCGCGCCCAGCCACAGCGCGGCGCCGAGCGGCAGCAACTGGAACAGGAAGGTGCCGATGGTCTGGTTGGTGTTGTAGACGCCGAAGCGTTCCGCGCCGTTGATCGCGCCAGCGAACACCCACGACACGTTGGCAATCGGAATCGCCACCGCGAGCCACGGCAGCGCCATATAGACCTCGTGCTGCAACTCGGGCGACACCTTGGTGAAATACGCGGTGTACAGGAACGCGCCGAAATAGATGATCAGCCCGCCGATCACGCCGGTCGCGAGATTGAGCCACGTCGCGCTCCAGAACACGCGCGCGCTTTCGTCCTTGTCGCCGGACGCGCGCGCCTTCGAGATGTGGTTCTGCGCGGCCATGCTCATGCCGAGATCGAGAATCCCGAAATAGCCGATCAGTGTCCACACGAGACTGATCACGCCGTAGCGCTCGACGCCGAGCAGCTTGATATACGACGGCACGGTCACGAGCGAGACGAAGGTCGGCAGCACCAGCCCGAAGAAATTGATCGCTACGTTCTTGAGAATGCCTTTTTCCATCGGATGCCTTGGGTTTGACTGCGTTTGCGTTGGCGTTTGCTTTTACGTTGGGCTTGAAGTGGGTTTTGCGTGGCGCGGACCATTTGCCTGGTGATCCGGACGAATCCTTCACGCCACCCGCTGCATCAAGGTTTCCAGCGGTACATCATCACTTTGCCGCGCGCGTCTTCCTCGACGAACACCAGGTACTCGCCATTGCTGCGCTGCGCCGCGCTGATGCCGTTGGGCACATCGACCCAGCCCGACGCGCCCCCCACTTCCGCGCCCGGACGGATCACGCCGAGTTCCTTGCCGCTGTCCTTGTCCCACACGTGCACCGCGCCGACCGGTTCGACGCCGAAGATGTATTGCCCTTCGACGGTCAGGCCGATGATCGTCGCGATGGGTTTGCTCTGCGTTTGCCACGGCAAGGTGATTGCGTAGCGCTGCACCGGATTGCCGCTCGACCATTTGTCGTAGCGCACCAGCACGCGGCCCACTTCTTTCCAGAAGCCGCGATCGACCGGCGTGTCGGGCGTATAGCCGGTTACGTACATCGTGTCGGCGGCGGGGTCGTAGATCGCGCGGTGCAGTTCCGTGAACGGTTGCGGCACCGGGTACTGCGTCAGATTCGAATACGAGTAGACCGGATTGCCCTTCGCATCCAGCCCGCCGAAGCGGAAGCGGTAGATGCCCTTGGTGTCGCGCGTGCGCCAGATGTCGCCGGCGGTGTCGACCCACCAGCCCCAGCCACCCGCGAGCCTGGTGCCGCTCGTGTTGAGGGTGAATTCGTCGCTATTGAACCTGCCGTCACCGTTCGTATCGCGCCAGATCCAGTCGCCGCCCGGCGGCGCATTCGGCACCTTGGCGACCCCGCGCTCGCGGCCCGCGATGAAGCCCGAAGGAATCGCCGTTTCGCCGTCGTGCCGCGGGTCGAAGCGATAGATCTTCAGATGGTCCGCATACATGTCCGTCAGGTACAGGAAGGTGCGGCCCTTCAGCTTGCGCGCGATCGGCAGGCCCGGATACTGATCGGTGTGAAACACCGGGTCGTCCGGATACTTGAAGCGGTTCGACAGGAAGCCCGCGTATTTCCAGTCCTGTCCGGCGGGCTTCGACAGATCCAGTTCGAAGCGCTTGTTGCCGGTATAGACGCTGTCCGGCCGCGACGGATCGATCCACGCGCCGTCGACGAACAGCAGCCCCTGCACCTGCCAGTTCTGCTTGCCGTCGGGCGCGTAGCTTTCGAGCGTCGCGCCGAGGCCCGCGCCGATCGGCTCGTAGCGCGGACCGATGCCGTTGGTCGACACATAGACGTTGCCGCGCGCATCCACGCCGACGCCGGTCAGTCCGTTGAAGCGCTGCGGTCCCGGTTTGCCCGCGACGCCGCTGAAAATGCCGCCGCGCTCGCCGAGCGCGCCGGACTCCGCATAGCGGCCATTGCTCTTCGTAAAGAACAGCACCTGCTGGCGCGGTCCGTTATCGGCGATCAGGATGCGGCCTTGCGCGTCGACGGCGAGATCGACCGCCACCGTATCGGCCGGCAGCGTGAAGTTTTCGTCGATGCGCCGGCCGGTGGCCGTGTAGTGCTCAACCCGCGGCGCGCGGTCGTTGCGCGTGCCGCTCAGCACCCACAGCGTGCCGTCGGCAGCGAGCGCGATGCGGCCAGGCTCGTGCACGCTCCACGTGGTTTTCTGCTGCATCGATTCGGCGTCGTACACCTCGATGCGATCGCGCGCGGTGTTCGCCGCGTACAGCGTGGTGTCGTTCGCCGCCAGCCCGCCGATTTCAGCGCTCGTGCCGGTCGGCACTTCGTTCATCATCAGGAAGCCGGCGGCGAGTTGCGCGTGCGGGTCGGCGCTTTTCGCGGCGGGCTGGAACGGCGCGGCGCGTTTCGGATCGGCGATCTGCCGGCGCGAAATGCCGTACCATTGCTTGCCTTTCTCCGGCCACACGCCCTGCTCGACCAGCCGCCCCTTTTCGTTGCCGACCGCAATCGCCACGAACGCATACTTGCGATTCACCGCGATCGCGTTGCCGCCGCCGTTGCCCCAGCCATGCGTGCCGCCCGCGAAGCCGAGCATCTTGCCGTTCTGATAGACGCTCGCCTCGGCGCCGCTCTCGTCCCACGGCGCGTTCGTGTACACCTTGCCGTCGGGCGCGACCGCAATCGCGGTGATGTTGATCTGCGCCCACGTGCCGTCACCGAAACCGAAGCTATTGCCGATCCATGAAGTCTTCGCGTTCAACGCGGTTTCCGCGCTTGCCGTGAAACTGACCGATCCCGCAGCCAGTCCGGCGGCGCACGCCAACACGGCGAGCCAGCTTTTGAACGTGAAACGGGGCAAGGTAGGTCCTCCAGTCAACGCCGCGCACGGGCATGAGCCCGCGCAGGGTACAAAATCGAGTGATGTGACGGGTCGAGCCGCCGCAAGCCACGCAAGAACGTGTGGCCGATTCGTGCAGGAAGGACGGCTGCGATGCAGCACTGCGAGGCGATGCTCAGACGGTGTTCAAACAGGCCGCGAACACGGCGGCCGCTTCGAATCCGGATGCCTGACAGTCAATGCAGAGCCGGCACGCAGCGTGCGGCCCGCGCGCCGTCCCGGACCTGTCAATCCGCACGGCTCACATTACGCGGAAAAAACCCCACGACGAAAATCGAAAATAATTCAAAAATATTCGATGCTTTAAGCGTCGCGAAAGAAATCGGTTTAAAAATAGATTAAAAACCCAATACGCACCAGCGCGGCTCACGCGGGATCGTTTGCCTCCATCCTTACCGATGTGGCGACGTGCTATCTGCACTTATTACGCATTGCTTCATCTGCGCGACACAAGCATATAAATCCATTGCGAATGGATAACGAAACACCCTGTTGCAATCTGATTCATTTATCCAATTCATTCCCGTTTTTTCGCGATTTTCTTTTCCCTAGAATCGATTGCACTTCCGTTGCGACGCGAAGCGAACGCGCCTGTTCCTGATGTTGCGCAGGGAACCTCGCGCGATCCTTCGCCCGGCCCATCCGCTTCACACCATGGACGGTTCATGACTGCCAGCGCACTGCCCCTCGCGCCCTCCCACTCCCGCATCGTGCAGCTCGACGGCCTGCGCGCCATCGCCGTGCTCGCGGTATTCGCGCAGCACGCGTTGAAAGCACCGCTGTGGATGGGCGTCGATCTGTTTTTTGTTTTGAGCGGCTTTTTGATCAGCGGCATCCTGCTCGATCGCAAGGAGCGCCAGCAGTCGTATTTCCGCTACTTTTACGCGCGCCGTGCACGGCGCATCCTGCCGCCGTACCTGCTGCTGATGGTGGTGTCGTCGATCCTGTTCGGCCTCGCGTGGGCGCAGCACTGGTACTGGTACGCGTTCTTCGCGGCCAATATCGGCGACGCGCTCAATCAGAGCGGTCACGACAGCCTGAATGTGCTGTGGTCGCTCGCGGTCGAAGAGCAGTTCTATATTTTCTGGCCGTTCGTGATCCTGCTGGTGCCCGAGCGCGTGCTCGGCTACGTGGCGGCCGCGCTGATCGTGCTGGTGCCGGTGCTGCGCGCGGTGGCCACGCCCTGGTTCGATTCGTTCTGGCCGATCTATTACCTGACGCCGTTCCGCATGGACCTGCTCGCGGCCGGCGCGCTGCTGGCGGTCGCGGTGCGGCGCGATCGCAATGCGCTCGAGCCGTTCAAGGGGCCCGCGGTGCTCGGTTTCTTCGCCGCGTTGGCCGTGCTGGCATGGCTGCATCTGCACTTTCCGCGGTTTCGCGCGGCCAATACGCCGCTGTCGAACGCCGGGCTCTACAGCGTTTCGTTGGTGCTTTGTACTTCAGTCGTGGTCATCGCCCTGCAGAGCAAGGGCATCGTCAAACGGCTGCTGTGCAATCCCGTGCTGGTCTATATCGGCACCATCAGCTACACGATTTATCTGATTCACCTGAGCGTGCTGTACGTGCTGTGGCCGCTGCATCTGAATCGCTATATGACCGCCGCGCTCGCACTCGCGATCACGCTTGCCTATGCGAGCATCACGTGGTTCGCGTTCGAGAAGCGATTGATCTTCGGTTCGCGCGGCAAGACGCAAATGCCGGCAAGCACCCAAACGCACGCGCAAACGCACTCCCAAACGCACGCACCCTCCGGCGGCGGCGTCGCGAGAGCCGGGGCTGCGCGGCAAGCGCCGCAAAGCCGCGCATGAGGCGCCGTAAATGGCTTGCCGCGAGCGTGAAGGCCGCGGCGTCGACACTGAGTGCACCTGTGGGGCCGCGTGCGAGTGCACGTGTGGGCTCGCTGGTGATTGCGCTCGCCCTGGCACCCGTGGCCACTGCGGCCCGTGCGAACGCGGCGCAACAACCGCAAGGAACGCAAGCACAAGTGCAGATCGACGCCTACGGCGACTCGACCACACTCGGCATCACCTGCAGCGACGGCCATTGTGGCGCGCAGCCGCAAAACGCCGTGTCATATCTGCAAGACGACTTGCAGGCGCATCACGGCGACCGGGTGCGCGTCACGAACTTCGGCGTGGGCGGCACGCTGGCCACGCAACTGCGCGACGGCACCGGCAACCGCCGCGCCGGGCCGACCGCCGGCCTGCCCTGGCGCGAACGCCTCGCGGCCTCGCCCGCGCAGATCGTGTTGATCAACTACGGTATCAACGAAGTGATGCAGAACCAGACGCCCGAGCAGTTCTACGCGGCCGAAACGACGCTCGTGAAGACCGCCCGTGCGCTCGGCAAAGAGCCGGTTCTGCAGACCTCGAACCCGATGCCCGACAACCGGCTCAACGCGCGGCTCGCCGCGATGGTCGCCATGACGCGCCGCGTAGCCGCCGAACAGCAGGTGCCGCTGGTCGACCAGTTCGCCTACGTCAGCAGTCTGCCCGACTGGAAGACGCTGATGTCCGACGGCGCGCATCCGCGGCCGGGGCTGTACCGGCTCAAGGCCGAACAGGATTATCAGGTCGTCGAACCGTTGGTGCGGCGGCTGCTGGACGGCACGCTCTGAAGCTCTTTTTCAAGCGCGCTTCGTGAGGTCCGGTTCGTGACGCAAATGAATCGTGCTTCTGGAATGCGCTTCCGAGTGTGCCGATGAAATGCGCCGTATCCGGCGCGAATGCTTCTTCCTTTTTTCTTTTACCAATATCGAAGGCAAGCTATGAGCCAACCACGCAAAGCGATCATCACCGGCGTATCCGGACAGGACGGCGCCTACCTGACCAAACTGCTGCTCGAAAAGGGCTATCACGTGACCGGCACTTACCGGCGCACGAGCTCGGTCAATTTCTGGCGCATGCGTGAGCTCGGCGTGCTCGATCATCCGAATCTGCGTCTGGTCGAACACGATCTGACCGACCTCGGTTCGACGCTGCGCCTGCTCGAAGGCGCGCAGGCCGACGAGTTGTACAACCTCGCCGCGCAAAGCTTCGTGGGCGTCTCGTTCGACCAGCCCGTGACCACCGCCGAAGTGACCGGAGTCGGCGCGCTGAACCTGCTCGAAGGCTTGCGCATTCTGAGCCCGACGACGCGCTTCTACCAGGCCTCGACCTCGGAGATGTTCGGCCTCGTGCAGGCGGTCCCGCAACGCGAGAGCACGCCGTTCTACCCGCGCAGCCCATATGGCGTCGCCAAGCTGTTCGCGCACTGGTCGACCATCAACTATCGCGAGTCGTACGGCATGTTCGCGAGCAGCGGGATTCTGTTCAATCACGAATCGCCGCTGCGTGGCCGTGAATTCGTCACCCGCAAGATCACCGACACGGTCGCGAAGATCAAGCTCGGCAAGCAGGACGTGCTGGAACTCGGCAACCTGAGCGCGCAGCGCGACTGGGGCTTCGCGCTCGAATACGTCGAAGGGATGTGGCGCATGCTGCAGGCGGACCAGCCGGACACCTTCGTGCTCGCCACTGGCCGCACCGAGACGGTCCGCGATTTCGTGCGCATGGCGTTCGCCGCCGCCGGTTATCAGCTCGAATGGTCGGGCAAGGACGAGCGCGAAACCGGCATCGACGTCGCCACCGGCAAGACGCTGGTGCGCGTGAATCCGAAGTTCTATCGCCCGGCCGAAGTGGACCTGCTGATCGGCTGCGCGGACAAGGCGCGCGACACGCTCGGCTGGCAGCCGCAGACCTCGCTCGAACAGTTGTGCCACATGATGGTTCATGCGGACATCGGCCGTAATGAGCATCACGAAACGTTCTGATTCGCTGAGGAGGAAGCGCGGCCGCACGTCCGTGGCCGCACTTTGAGCCGGCGGCTGCATGAGTCAAGCGGCCTGAATTCAGGCTGCCATTCCACACGCGAACGCCCCTGACTACGCTTCGCAACCTGTACAACGTAGCGCCGAAGCGGGAGATCGCCACGCTTTGCGCAATGACGATCTCCGCCGCCTTGCCCGCAACTGCCTGGCCGGCAAACGCTGATGCAACTCAGTGCACTCCACCCGCCGCAATCGCCTCGCTATACACCGACGCCACGCGCTTCGCGATCACCGAGTTATCGAAGTTCTCACGCGCGTAACGACGGCACGCATCCGCATCCGGCAACTTCAACGAGCCGTTCAACGCACCGGCCAGCCCTTGCGCAATCGCCTTCGCGCCGGTCTCCGGCAGCACCAGATCCGGCGACAAACCCGCCACCGCTTCCGGCAGCCCGCCGACCGGCGTCACCAGCACCGGCGTGCCGGACGCCAGCGATTCGACCGTGATCAGGCCGAAGCCTTCGAGCGCGACCGTCGGCACCACGCTGATATTCGCCGCACGGTACAGCGCCGCCAGATGCTGATCGGGCACGAAGCCCAGCAGCTTGACGTTGTCCTCGAGACCCGCTTCGCTGATGCGCGCTTGCAACTCGCCTTCGAGCCGACCTTTGCCCGCGATCAGCAGCAGCACGTCGGGCGCGCTGCGCTTGAGCAGCTTTACCGCGTCGATCAGATCTTCGAGACCCATGCGGCGCACGAGGCGCCGCACCGCCAGCACGATCGGCCGGTCCTGCGGCAATTGCAGCTTCAGACGCGCTTCGGCCGGCGTGATCGGCAGATTGAACTGCTCGACGTCGACGCAACCGGGCACCACGCGCACGCGATCCGGCGCGATCCGGTAGCGCGAGGTCAGAATCTTGCCGAACGCCTCCGACAGCACGATCAGCCGCGACGAGCGCGCATAGACCGACTGCTCCAGATAACGCTTGGCGCGCTGGCCGAGCGAATCGGCGCCTTCGACGTGGCTCTCGTCGGCCCACGGCCCCTGAAAGTGCGAGACCTGCGGAATGCCGCGCGTCACGTCGAGCCCCGGAAACGTGTACAGCGCGAAGTGCGACGAAATCACGTCCGGCCGCGACATGCTGATCTCCTGCCGCAGCGCGCGGCGTGCCGCCATCAGCCGCAACGGCAGCGATTGCGCGGCCGAGCCGAAGCCGTTGATCGCGCCACCCGTGTCCGCCGCCACTTTCGGCGAGCCGGCCACCACGCCGCGCACCGCGACGCCCGCGCCCGGCAGCGCGCCGACCAGCGAGTAGTACATGCGGTCGAGGCCGCCCGCGCGCTCGGGAAACCAGTGCATCCCGATCTGCAGCGATTTGATTGAACTCGTCGTCATGGTTGTTGCCCCTGTGCGTTCTGAGAGTTGTGTCGATGAAGCGCCGAATGAATGCACGACATGTCACGGCGCAGCGAGCGCCGCGCCGCTATGCGATATGTCATTCCGCGCTCTTCTGTCCGGCCAGCGTGTTCAGCGTCAACGCGTCGGTCTTGGCGACCACCGACGCTTCCGCGTCGTTGCGCCGGCGGTTTTCCTGCTGCCCGGCCAACTGCCGGTACAGCGCAATGTATTGCGCGGCCATCCGCGCCCAGCCGAAACCGGTGGCGAGCTGATGGGCGGCGATGCCCATCGCGCGGCGCGCGTCGTCGTTGCCGGCGAGGCGCACGACCGCGCCTGCCAGCGCCTTGGGATCGTCCGGATCGTCGAGCACGATGCCGCAATCCGGCGTGATGATCTCGGCGCCCCCCGCGGTGCGCGCCGTGACCACCGGCAGCCCGGCCGCCATCGCTTCGAGCAGCGACAGGCTCATCGCCTCGTAGCGCGACGGGAACACGAACGCATCGACCGAGTGCATCAGCACCGGCATCTCCTTCACCAGCCCGAGAAAATGCACGCGGTGCGCGATGCCCAGCGCCTTCGCTTCTTCCGGATACGGGCTGCCCGGCAGGAAGCCCGCCACCGCGATCTGCACGTGCTCGGGCAGATGCTTGAGCGCAGCCAGCACGGTGCCGAGATTCTTGCGCGGCGTGCGCAGGTCGCCGACGAACAACAGCAGGAACGCATCCTTCGGCAGGCCGAATTGCTCGCGATTGCCGGTGGCCGCCGCGAAGCCTTGCGTGTCCACACCGTTGTAGATCACGTCCACGCGGTTATCCGGCTTCAGTCCGATCGCGCGGATTTCGTCGGCGACCTTTTGCGACACTGCCGTGATCACCTTCGAGCGCCGGTAAGCCCAGCGTTCGAGCAGCGCATTGCAACGCGTGTACACCGACTGATACGCGGACCACATGCCCTTGGTGAGCCCGAACGGGTAGTACTTGCTGCCGAACCAGCCGCTATGCACGAAGTGCGACGTGTTGACGTCGGCGGGCATCCACGTGATGAAACCGTTCACGTGCAGCACGTCGTATTCGCGCCGATGCGCGCGCAGCCACAGCGCGCTTTTCAACGCGAACACCTGCTGGCGCAGCAGATTGGTGGGCCACCAGCGGCCGATCTTCACCGGCGCCCAGCGGACCTCAGGATGCGCCAGCAACTCCGGCGCAACATGCGACGCGACCAGCGTGACGCCGATGTTCTCGTCGAGGGCGGCGCGCGCGATCTCGTGGTTGACGCGGCCCTGGCCGTCGTTATGGCGCACTACGTGCGTGACAATGGCGACTCTCAATCAGTGCCTCCGTGGCGAAATAGCGTGCGTCTGCGGTTCATCTTTTCGTAATGGACCGCGGAAAGGATCGAAAAAACACTCATGAAAAGCAGCAGTCCACCGGTGCCGACCAGCGAGTTGGTGAACACCAGCATCGCGAAGGTCGCGAGACTCAGGCTCAGGCAGGCGGACACGAATTTGTCGTCGCGCAATTTGAACGACGCGAGCACCGCGCGCGTCACCAGCCAGACGATGCCGGACATGTACAGCAGCGTGCCGGGCCAGCCGAGCACGAACGGGATGTTCATCACGCCGCTGTCGAAGTTGCCGTACTGGCCGAGCTGGCCGCCGTCATTCGACAGCTTGGTCGAGGTGCCGGTCGCGCCCATGCCCTCGCCGGACACGTCGGTGAAGGCCGTCTTCGCGAAGCTCGCGTAGAACTCGTTGCGCGCGGCGTAGCTCTGGTCGTCGTTCAGGTTGACGATGGTGGTCAGGCGCGCCTGCATCCGCTCGGCCACCGGACCGACCGCCAGCAGCGGCACGCACAGACCGGCCAGCAGCACCGCGCTGGCGACGATGCGCACCCGCACCTTGTTGTTCGACTTGACCAGTTGAATCAGCAGCGCAATGACCCAGCCGCCCCACGTGGAGCGCACGAGACTCAGCGCGAACGAGAAGAAGCCCAGCGCCGCGGCGATCCAGCGCACGCGGTGCGTGGCCGCCATCACGAAGACCATCGCGCCCATCATCGCGAACGCGAACGGCCCCGACGAATTCATCGTGCTGAACACGCGCACGCCCATCGGCACCGGGTCGCCTTGCGAGTTCATCTGCGAGCCGAGCATCCACAGCGCGTCCCACTGCGGCATGATGAAGAACTGGATCAGGCCGTAGCCGCCCATCGCCAGCATGCCCCAGATGAACGTGTTGACGATGGTGTCGCGATACTGCGGATACTGGCGCGTGTGCGCCATGATGTGAAAGCCGATCAGGATCGGATACAGCCAGTTGGCGAGGTCGTAGATGGCCGCGAGCGGCCCGCTCGACATCACGCCGATCATGAACGCATAGACGAGGCCGAGCAGGATCAGCAGCACCGGCAGGCCGCGCCGCTGCGCGAGCAGCCGGTAGTAGCGCAGCAGTGACAGCGCGCTGATCATCGTGACCGCGAGCGGCGCGACCTGGATCAGGCTGGTCGGCGTGAACGAGCCTTTGGACCAGTCGGCCAGACGCCGCACCTCCGGGCTCAGGAACCACAGCCACCACATGAAGCCGATGTAGCGCGCCGGGCTCTTGAAGTACAGCCACAGGCCCGTCAGGATCGCGAGCACCGGAAACGCGAGCGTGAGCACCGTGCCCTGATGCGCGACGATCAATACCGCCGTGATCAGCCACAGCAACAGCGGCGGCAGCCATTCCTGCGGGCCGCCGGACAGCACCCGCGCTACGCCGCTTGCGGCGGCGTCGGCTGCGTTGGCGCGCGGAATCGTCGACATCGTTCAGAGACCTCCGCGTGATTCGCGCGCGGCAGCGCGCGGGGGCTGCGCCTGCTTTGGCGCATAGGCCTGCTTTGGCGCGTGCGCCTGGGCGGCGGTCGGGGTATGCGCTTGCGCCTGAGTGCGCGTGTGCGCCTGCGCCTGCGCTTGCGTTGTCGTTTGCGCGTGCGCTTGGGTATGAGCACGCGCGCGCAGCATGTCCTCGGTAATCCGCACGTGCTGCATCGCATAGTGCTGCGTGGTCAGATCGCGCGACAGCAAACCGGCGGCCGCCGCCTGCGCCTGGCGCAACGCCTCGGCCGGCGCCGCGGCGAGCCGGTCGACCGCGTCGCGCAGCGCCTGCGGATTGAACGGCGGGATATAGGCCGCCTCGTCCCCCGGAAAATAATCCTGCAATGCGCCGACGTTCGTCACCACCATCGGCTTGCCGACCGCCGCCGCTTCGAGCATCACGGTGATGCCCGACGCGTGCGAATTGGGCCGCAACGGCACGACGATCACGTCGGCCCAGTCATACAGTTCGTGCTGCTTGCGGATGCCCGAGAACAACGCGATCTCGACGTTCGGCGCGCGCAGCGATGCGGGAATCCGCCGCCGCGTCGCGAGCTTCACGGTGTAACGCGGATCGTTGCCGAAGGCCTTGATGAGCGTCTCCCAATCGCGGTCGCGGTCGTTGCCGATCGCGGCGATGCGGATCGGCGTATGCGGCGTCCATTGGGTCGGCGCGTTGACCGGAAAGTCACGTGTATTGAGACCGTAGAGCAGCGGCCGCGCTTCACGCTTGAAATAGCGCTGGCACAGATCGGCGTTCTCGCTGGCGAGCGTGGTCAACTGATCGGCGCGAGTCATCAGCCTGCGATACAGCCATCTGCGCAGAATCCCGTACGAAGGCCACTTGTCGAGCAGCCACACGCTTTGCGCGAGCAGCAGCGGCGACGCGGCTGTGCCCGCCTTGCGTCCGCTCAGCAGCAGCATCAGCGCGGCGGACAGCCATTCCTGTTCGGTGTGCGTCCAGATCACGTCGGAGCGCAGCATCTCGGCGCGGTTGCGCCACGTATGGATGAAGTCGAACCCCAGCAGCGCTTTCAGCGCGCGGCGCAAGAGGCGCACCGGCTTGCCTTCGCGCGCGTCCTGCGAATAGGTCAGCTTGAACGCGTCGGACTCGGCGTGGTGATAGCCGTACAGGCAGCCGATGTTGTCGCCCGGCCGGTAGAAGCGCGGGTCGGCGCCGTAAAACAGATGAACGTGAACTTTCGTACTCATGCAGACACTCCGCTCTGCCGGTGGAAAGAGGCATCGGCGGCCCTGGCGGGGGCCGTGCGCCGATGCGCGAACGTGCGCGATGCTGTGGGGGCCGCCTGGCTCACGTGGCTCACGTGGCTCACGTGACTCAGGACAGCGCGCGGCGCGCCTCATGCGCGCCGGTGCGCACCGCGCGCCAGCGCGATAGCTTCAGGCCCGCCTGCTTCGAGACGAGCGCGAGCGCCGCATGCGTGAGCCCCGGATAGAGCCGTGTGCCGACCAGCGTCCACCACCACCACGCGGTTTCGCGGCGCAGCGGCGGCAACTGGTCGCGCAGGATCAGATGGAAGTTGAACGCGGCGTTGCGCAATGCCGCCATGGTTTGCGCGTCGCGGCGGTCTTCGTCGAAACGCTCGGCGGGGAAGTGATCGACCGCCACGCGCGGGTCGTACATCAGCTTCCAGCCGGCGTTCTTCACGGCGAGGCTGAACGCCATGTCGTTATGCACCTGCGCGCCCGCACCGCGCAAGCGCGCGTCGAAGCGGATCGTGCGCACCGCGTCGCGCCGGTAGCTCATGTTGGCGCCCTTCAGGATGTCGACCTCGCGCGCGTGGCCGACCCCGAGATGATGATTGCCGATGATCTTGCCGTGCGCGGTGACCTTGCCCACCAGCGGCCGCTCACCATCCAGCACGCGGCCTTTTTCGTGCACCCAGTCGCGCCCGCCGAGCGCGCCGAGACGCGCGTCGCCGGCGAACGCGGCCGCGATCCGTTCGACCCAGTCGACGTGCGGCGCGGCGTCGTCGTCGGTGATCGCGATCACGTCGCCGCCGGCCGCATCCAGCCCGCGATTGAGCGCTGCGACCTGACCCGGCACCTCGACCAGCGCCACCGTCAGCGGCAGCTTGCCCGGCACCGCCGGGTCACGCAGACAGGTGTGTGTCGCGTCGTCGTCGGCGCGCGCCACCACCACCACTTCATCCGGCGCGCGCGACTGCCGTTGCAGCGCCGCGAGGCAGCGCACCAGATCGGCCGGGCGGCGGTAAGTCGGAACCAGTACCGTCACTTTCATCGTGATGTCCTTTGTTATCGTCGTTGCGCTAGGTTCTGAACGCGTGCGGCGCTCAGGTGCTCAGATATTCATGAACCGCCGCATAGCCGCGGTTGTAGCCGCCGCGCGAACGCGCCGGCATGCCGTTGAAAATGCCGCCCTGCACGTGCACGCCGGCCGCGCGAAGGCGCTTCAGCGCATCGATGATCTCGCCTTCGCTGTGCATGCCCGAGCGCATCACGAAGAAGGTCGAACCGGCATACGCGCCGATGATCGACGCATCGGTCACGGCCAGCACCGGCGGCGTGTCGATCAGGATCACGTCGTAGCGCTTGGCGAGCCCGTCGAGGTATTGCGGCAGACGCGGCGACATCAGCAGCTCCGACGGATTGGGCGGACGGCGGCCGCACGAGATGAAGCTGAGCCCTTCGACGTTCGAACTGCGGATCGCCTCTTCAAGCGAGATCTGGCCGCTCAGCAATTCGGACAGGCCGTTGTCCTGCGCGCCGCCCAGATAGCGTTCGAGCATGCCGCGCCGCATGTCGCCGTCGATCAGCAGCACGCGCTTGCCCGAATGCGCGAGCAGCACCGCGAGGTTGACCGTCAGGAAGCTCTTGCCGACCCCGGCCATCGGGCCGGTCAGCATCACGATACGGTTGCGCGCGTCCATCATCGTGAACTGCATCGAGGTGCGCAGGCTGCGCAGACTTTCGATCGTCACGTCCTTCGGACGCGCGCTCGCCAGCACCGAGCGCAGACGTTCGCCGCCGCGCTGGTACGCGCTTTCGAGCTGCGCCTGTTCGACGCTTTGCGGCACGAGGCCGAACACCGGCAGATGGAACGCCCGCTCGATGTGATCCGGGTCGTCGATGCCCTTGAACATATTGCGGCGCAGGAACACGAAACCCGTACCGGCAATCAGCCCGAGAATCACCGCCGCCGACAGGATCAGCATCTTCTTCGGCTTGACCGGCGCGCCCGGGCGCAGCGCCGCGTCGACGATGTGCACGTTGCCGCCCGTGCCCGCCTTCTGCACCGACAACTCCTGCACGCGGTTGAGCAGCAGCACGTAGATGTCTTCCGCAACCTTGGCGTCACGCTGCAACTGCACGGCCTTCACTTCGGTGGCCGGCAGATCGCGGAAACGGTCCGCGTATTTGGTGCGCTGCGCCTGCAACTCGGCCATCTGCTCGCGCGCGGCCTTCAGCATCGGATGGTCGTCGCCGTAGCGCTCGGTCAACTGCGCCATCTGCAGACGCAAGCCGGCGATCTGCTGCTCGTACTGCACGCTGCCTTCGAGGTACACCTTGGCCTCGTCGCTCGCGTTGATCGAGCCGGACTGGCGCTGATACGCGGTCAACGCGGCTTCCGCGCGTTCGAGATCGGACTTCAGGCGCGGCTCCTCGCTTTTCAGGAAGTCGAGCATCCGGATCGCGTCTTCCTGCTTGTTCGACACGTGCTGGCGCACATACGACTGTGCGAGCGCGTTGGCGACCAGCGCCGCGTGTTCGGGGCTCTTGTCTTCCAGCGAGATCTGGATCACGCCGGTCTGCTTGCCCTGCTCCTGCACGCTGATGGCCGACTGGAACGCGGTGATCGCGTCGAGGTCGTTGGATCGCACCACCGTGAATTCCTGCCCGGGACGCGCCACCAGTTGATTGACGCGCATCGTCACCCCGCCGCCCTGCGCCTGCTGGCCGACCTGGCCGCGCAGCAGCTGCGCGCCGTTGGGCGCGAACAGTTCGTAGTGCTGCTCGTCGATCACTCTCAAGTTCAGCTTCTGGCCTTCGAGCGCCGGCGTCACGTCGATCGAATCGAGCTCGACGTTTTCGCCGCCCCATGCGTACGACGTCAGCCCCAGCCACGCACGCGCCGGCTGACCCGGCGTCGCCATCCGGGCGGCGATGCTGCCGAGCAGCGGCACTGTCTTCGGCGTGATGCTGAAGTTCAGCTTCAACTGCTGCACCACCGGACCGACCACGCCGCGGCTCTTGATGATTTCGATTTCGGCGTCGGTCGGCAGCGAGCTCGAGCCGGTGGTGATCGCGGCGCCGGTCTGCGTCTGCGTGAGCGCCTGCGACGTGTTGTCGGACTGTTCGACCCGCACGTGCGCGTCGGCCGAATAGATCGGCTTCGCGAGAATGCAGTACGCGGCGGCCATCGTGATGATCACGGCGGCGATCGCGAGCAGCCACCAGATGTCGTCGAGGATCACCTGCACCAGTTGTCCGAGGACGACGTCTTCTTCTTCGGTCTTGATCGGACCAGCCATGTGTGGAGAAATTTGAGTGCTCACAATTCGATCCCGTATCGGTTGCTTCGGCGTTTGCTTCGGTCCCGCGCCGCGCCCGTGAGGGCGATGCGGCGCGGGCCTGTCTACGGCTCAGACGTTCAGCGCGTCAGTTGCCTCAGGTAGAACAGCGTCTGCACGCTTGGCAGGACCTGCTGCAACACACGGTTGAACGTGGTCGAAGCGGCGGTGCCCACATACACGACGTCCAGCGGCTGCAACTGGAACTGCGAGGACAGCATGATCGAGTCCGGCTGCGTCATGTCGAGGCGGAACACCTCCGGCCTGGTCGGATGCTCGCGCATGCCGCGCATCACGAAGATCTGGCGCGGATTGGCGTCGGTGTTGAGAATGCCGCCGCCCTGCGTGAGCGCGTCGGCAATCGTCATCCGGCCGCGGATGATCGGCAACTGGATCGGCGTCTTCACTTCACCCATCACGAAAACACGTGCGTCCGTACGGTCCGGCACGTTGATCACGTCGCCGCTTTGCAGCATCACGTTCTGCGTGGTGTCGCCGCGATCGAGCATGCGGTCGGCGTCGAGCACGTAGAGCTGGTTGTTGCGCGTGAGGCGCACGCGCTGGATGTCGGCGTCCGGGTTCGTGCCACCCGAGCGCGTAATCGCGTCGACCAGCGTGAGCGGCACGTCGCTGATGGCGAGCGGCCCCGGCGTCTTCACTTCGCCGGTCACCTGGACTTTCTGGCCGCGATACGACAGCACGCGCACGTCGACCTGCGGGTTGCGGATATAGCGCACGAGGCCGGTGGCGAGCTGATCGCGCACCTCGCTGGTGGTCTTGCCGGCGGCCTTGATGCGGCCGACGAACGGGAAAAAGATCGTGCCGTCGGACGCGATGGTCTGGCCGTACGGATCGGCCTGGCCCGGCAGCGCGGCCGTATACGGCTGCTGCAACGCGCCGCCGATCGACTGCGTGGTGTTGCCGCCCGACGACAGCGTGCTGCCCTGCGGGGTGGTCAATTCAGGGTGATCCCACACGGTGATGCCGAGAATGTCCTGTGGCGAGAGCCGGTACACGTACTGCGACGGGTCGGTGTAACGCGAGGTCGGCAGCACCTGGGTCTTCGCGGCGGCGGCTTGCGCCTGCGCGGTGATCACGCTGGCGTCGATCAGATGAACCGGATACGTTTCGGTGGGCCGGTTCTGGTCGTCTTCTTTCAGACGGGACGTGTCGAGATAGTTGCCCGGTGCGGTAGCGCAGGCCGACAGAAAGGACGTCAGCAAAAGCGTAGCGGCGAATTTCGATTTGCAGCGCGCGAATGAGTTTGCAGTGAGTTTCTTCATCAGCATATTTTGTTCAGCCATCCCATGACCAGATGTTCGATGAGCACGAGACTCTCCCTGTAATCGGTTTCCGCGCCGCCGTGCGGATCGGCGACGTCGGAATCGTCTTCCCATTTGCCGAGCGGATAGACCTTGCCGCGCGAGGCCGGATCGAGCGCTTCGACGTCGCTCACCTGCGCGCGTTCGGTGACCAGCACCAGATCGGCGGCGCGCACGAGCTGGCGGTCGAGGCGCCGCGAGTAATGGATGCCGGGCGCAACGCCCTGCTCGGCGAGCAGGCGCTGCATGACCGGGTCCATCGCGTGGCCGTTCATCGCCCGCAGGCCCGCCGAATGAAACGCGATCGGCGCTGTGGACCGCCCCGCCTCCGACGCCTTGCGCTGCTTTGCCTTGAACAGCATTTCGGCGGCAGGCGAACGGCACACGTTGGCGTGGCAGACGATCAGAACGTTGGCGAACATGGCGGGCTCCTTGACGAGGCGCGTGGTGACCTGGCGACCTGCTGGCCTAATGGCTCGCAGCGGCGGTCTCACGGCCGGAGCCGGTTGCGAACGCATGCGGGTCCGCAGCGGCTTCGGCAAGCGGCATGCTGTGCGCGCCGACCTTGGCCGGCGCATTGCGCAAAGCGTGCTGCCGCCCGATCGCGTGATACTCGATACCCAGTTCGAGCAGCGCATCCGGCTCATACAGATTGCGGCCGTCGAAAATCAGCGGCGTCTTCAGGATCTGCTTGAGCGAATCGAAGTCCGGGCTCTTGAAGACCTTCCATTCGGTGAGAATCACCAGCGCGTCGACGCCCTCGGCCGCTTCCATCTCTTCGTTCACGAACGACAGGCGTGCGTGCTGCTGCGGCACGTCCTGCAGATCGAGCGCGAACACGCGCTTCGATTCGTCGATCGCGACCGGGTCGTAGGCCTTCACGCGCGCGCCACGGCGCAGCAGTTCGGCGATCAGCGGACGGCTCGGCGCTTCGCGCATGTCGTCGGTGTTCGGTTTGAACGCGAGGCCCCACACGCCGAACGTGCGGTCCGACAGGTCTTCGCCCAGCCGCGCGACGATCTTGTGCGCGAGGATTCTCTTCTGCGTGTCGTTGACGGCTTCCACCGCTTCGAGAATGCGCAGGTTCGCGTTGTGGTCGGCCGCCGTGCGGATCAGCGCCTGCACGTCTTTCGGAAAACACGAGCCGCCGTAGCCGCAGCCGGCATACAGGAAGTCGTAACCGATGCGCGGATCGGAGCCGATACCGCGGCGCACCGCCTCGATGTCCGCGCCGACGCGGTCGGCCAGATTGGCCAGCTCGTTCATGTACGAGATGCGCGTGGCGAGCATGGCGTTGGCCGCGTACTTGGTGAATTCGGCCGAGCGCACGTCCATGTACAGCGTGCGTTCGCGATTGCGGTTGAACGGCGCGTAGAGGCGCTTCATCAGTTCGCGCGCCTTTTCGCCGGGCACGTCCTCGTCGCAACCGAGCACGATGCGATCGGGCCGCGTGAAGTCTTCCACCGCCGCGCCTTCCTTCAGGAACTCCGGATTCGACACCACCGAGAACATGTGGCTGACGTTGCGCGCGGCCAGCTCGGCGGCGACCACCTCGCGCACGCGCGACGCCGTGCCGACCGGCACCGTCGATTTGTCGACGATCACCTTGAAGCCCGTCATATGGCGGCCGATATTGCGCGCCGCGGCCAGCACGTATTGCAGGTCGGCGGAACCGTCCTCGTCGGACGGCGTGCCGACCGCGATGAACTGGATATCGCCGTGCGCGACCGCGGCCTCGACATCGGTCGAGAACTTCAGGCGTCCGGCCTTGCGATTGCGCGCGATGATCTCCTGCAGACCCGGTTCATGGATCGGCACGCCGCCGTTATTGAGCACGTCGATCTTGCGCTGATCGACGTCGAGACAGAACACGTCGTGGCCGATGTCGGCCAGACATGCGCCCGTCACGAGGCCTACGTAGCCGCTACCGATGATCGTCAGGTTCATGTGTTGCACCTCGGGAAAAGGAGTTGATTCGGTGGAGTTGATTCAGGCGTGCGGTCACGCGCTGCGTTGCGTTTGCATGACCGGGGCTCGATCGCCGGACTCAATAAGCGTTACTGCCCGCGAAGCCCTTCCACAGCGTCAGCACGACGATCTTGATGTCGAGCCAGAAGGTCCAGTGCTGCATGTAGTACAGATCGAGCTTGACGCGGCCCATCATCTTTTCGATGCGGTCAGTTTCGCCGCGATAGCCGTTGATCTGTGCCCACCCGGTGATGCCCGGCTTGATCCGGTAGCGGTGCATGTAGCCCTTCACCAGATCCTTGTAGATGTCGTCGTGTTCGAGCGCATGCGGACGCGGGCCGACCACCGACATCTCGCCGCGCAGCACGTTGATGAATTGCGGCAGCTCGTCGAGGCTGGTGCGGCGCAGGAACGCGCCGACCGCGGTGATGCGCGGGTCGCGCCGCGTGGCCTGGGTGATCTTGCCGGCCTCTTCCTTGTGCATCTTCATCGAGCGGAACTTGTAGATCTCGAACTGATTGCCGTCGATGCCCTTGCGCTTCTGGCGGAAGAACACCGGGCCCGGCGAGCTGAGCTTCACCAGCGCCGCGATCACCAGCATCAGCGGCGCCAGCGCGGTCAGCGCGGCCAGCGCGAACAGGCGGTCGAACACGCGCTTGGGCAGCACGCGCAGATCGGTGATCGGCGACGCGGCCAGGTTGATCGCGGGCACGCCGAGCAGCTCGACCATCGGCTGATTGAACAGCGTGAGGCTGCGCACGTCCGGAATGAAGCGGATGTTCACGAAGTCGTTGCGCAGATCCATCACGAAGCGATGGATCGCCTTCTCCTTCGAGATCGGCAGCGCCAGCCACAACTCGCGGATCGCACGCTGGCGCACCAGCTGGATCATCCGCTGATAGTCGCGCTCGACCGGCACGCCGTCGATCGCGTCGCCCGCGTCCGGGTCCTCGTAGGGATTGATCGTGCTGTCCTCGTCGAACACCACGACCGGGCTGAAGCCCGCTTCCGGGCGGCTGCGCATCTGCTCGATCAGGAAGCGCCCATACGGCGCGCCGCCGACGATCGCCACCGCGCGCTGATTAAAGCCTTCGCGGCGCAGCCCGCGCAGGATCGAGTAGACGACCATCTTGGTGACGATCAGCAGCGCGATCGTCGCAATCGCCCAATACACGAGCCACAGCCGCGACAGGTTGTCCGCACGGTGCAGGCTGAAACTGATCAGCACGCCGGTGATTTCCACCATCACCCAGCCGCCCGAGACGCGCGACAGCAGGTCGTACAGCGGCTTGCCGCGCCACGACTGATAGATGCCCAGCGCCGGGAAAAACACCACCACCAGCAGACAGCCGAACGCGAGCGACACGCTTTGCATATCGTCAAGCCACACGACTTTCCCGCTGTGCACGGCCGCCGCGATGGCGGCGCCGAGCGCGACCATGGCGATGTCGATGATTCTCGATAGAACGCTCAGCATGCGCTGTCCCTCAGTTCGTCAGTCAAGTGCCGTCCGTTGGTTGGTTAAATCCGTCGCAGCTCAGTCCGGCAAGCGAGCGCACCACGCCGGTAAGCGCGTCCGCCAATTCATGCGCGACGCGAAACTGATTGAGCCGGTGCGATTGCCCTGCCATTTCCCGATCCGGAAAAATGTCTGATGGCCGGATCGAAAAATCTGTGTCGGAATGAGTGAATACCCTTGTACAAGTATAGATAAAGCGATATTAAAATTCGTACTGCAAGACCGCAAAATATCTCAAATTGTATCAGTCAAAGTTTCAGTATTTTTTCTGAGTTTTGTTCGGCAATTGTTACCGGATTGCGTGCTTGAAAGGCGTTAAACAGGTTAAGCCGTAAGGCGATGCAGGCCTTCTCGCGTGGTTTCCTACGAAGCTTACGCCGCCCCGCGCGGTGTCATTCTGACGCAGAATCGGGCGTAAAAAAATTGCCGCCTATTTTTTTCTGGTAATTTTTCTTTTTTATAAATTCGTCGGACATTATTTCTTCATCAAGCGGATAATTTTATTGCGCGTTTTATATAGTTTCTATTTAACGCACTTTTATTGATTCCTGACTTCATGATAAAACTCGACGCATTCACCCAGCCTCGAGGAGTCCAACATGACAGCTCCGGTCACGGCGACACCCGCCGACACCCGGTCCACGCAAGCTACGCCCATGAACGTCAAGCTCAAAGTTCATCCCGTGATTCTCGCGGGCGGCTCCGGCACACGGCTGTGGCCGATGTCGCGCGAACAGCATCCGAAACAGCTGATCGGCCTGCTCGGCGAAGACTCGCTGCTGCAATCCACCACCCGCCGGCTCGACGGACTCGAATCCGGCTACCCGCTCACCGAGCAACTGGTCGTGGTGGCCAATGAAGAACAGCGCTTCACCACCGCCGAACAGTTGCGCACCAGCGGCAAGCCGACCCGGCTGATTCTCGAACCCGTCGGCCGCGACACGGCGCCGGCGCTGACGGTGGCCGCCCTGTCGATCGCCGCGCAGGACGAGGACGGCATCATGGTCGTGATGCCCGCCGATCACGCGGTCACCGACAGCGACGGATTTCATGCTGCGGTGGCTGCCGGCGTGCAGCACGCGGCGGCCGGTCACATCGTCACGATGGGCATCGTGCCGACCCGTGCGGAAACCGGCTATGGCTACATTCGCATCGGCGCGGCGCTTGGCACACCTGATCACGCACACGCTACGGATAACGAAGCATCCAGCAAGATCGGCGCGCATCAGCTCGACCGCTTCGTCGAGAAGCCGCACCTGGAGCTCGCGCAGCGTTATATCGAATCGCGGGAGTATTGGTGGAATAGCGGCATCTTCATCATGCGCGCGTCGACCTGGCTGAAGGCGATCCGCCATTTCCAGCCGGCCATTTACGAAGCGTGCGCAGCCGCGTTCGCGGGCGGCAAGGCGGATGGCGACTTCTTCCGTCTGCAACGCGACGCGTTCAGCGCATCGCCGTCGAATTCGATCGACTACGCGGTGATGGAGCAGCTCGGCACCGATCAAAGCGCCGCCTCCGGCGTGGTCGTGCCGTTGCAGGCGGGCTGGTCGGACGTGGGTTCGTGGGACGCGATCTGGGACATCTCCGAGAAAGACGCCGAGCGCAACGTGGGCCGCGGCCGCGTGATGTTCGAAGGCGCAACGTCGACCTTTGCGCATTCCGAAGGACGCCTGATTGCCTGCGTCGGCACACAGGATCTCGTGGTGGTCGAAACGGCCGACGCGATTCTCGTCGCTGACAAGTCGCGCGTGCAGGACGTCAAGAAGATCGTCGGCCGGATTCGCGAGGACGGCGGCCTTGAAGCGGCCAACCATCGCAAGGTGCATCGGCCGTGGGGCAACTACGATTCCGTCGACACCGGCGAGCGCTTCCAGGTCAAACGTATCGTCGTGAAACCGGGCGCGCGGCTCTCGCTGCAAATGCATCATCACCGCGCCGAACATTGGATCGTCGTGCGCGGCACCGCGCTCGTCACGCGAGGTGAAGAGCGCTTTATCGTCTCCGAAAACGAATCGGCTTATATTCCGCTGGGCGTCACTCACCGTCTCGAGAACCCGGGCAAGATGCCGCTCGAAATGATCGAGGTCCAGTCCGGTTCGTATCTCGGCGAAGACGATATCGTGCGCTTCGACGACACGTATGGACGCCAGTGATCGGGTAACACAGTTGGAACCACAACGAATGAAGCGGGAACCTGCGGCGGTTGCTCCTGACGGCCGCGGGGAACTGCTGTTATGCCGACGCCGTGCTAGCCGCCGCGCTGACCGCCGCGCTCATCCCGCGTGGGAGATGAGTTCTGTATAGGACGACGGATAACGATCTGATGCACTGCTGTCGGTCGCCGCGCTCGCGGCAGCCGCTTCACCGGGAGAACGGCGCAGCGGTCCACGGAACGCATTGAGCGGACCGTGCAAAGGCGCGCCATGATTCACCGCCACGGGCTCCGGCACATGACGCAACGCGGGCAACGGACGAGCCGCCTGCCTGGACGCATGCGCCGAAGGTGCTTGAGCCGCGCCGGCAGGTTCGGCCGCGGCCTGCGTCACGCGCTCCCGGTCGATCCACTGCCGCGCCCATTCGAGCGCGTACTGCTCCGCCGCAGCCGCATCCGCAAAGCGCGGGCCGACGAGGCCGGAACGCTCGACGCGTTTGCCGTCCTTCATGATTTCAGCCCATGCGCGATACATTGCGTTGGGCACCTGCTCGGCCACGACGTAAATCAGATAGCCGTGCGGGTCCGCGATCTGCGTGCCGCGCGGCGCGAGACTCATCGACAGCGGGCTGCGCTGTTCGCCCGGCGCGTGCGCGCGGCGTGCCGACGCGATCGCCGAATCCAGATGTTCCATCGCCGCACCGACCGCACGCGCTTCGCCAAGGCCGGCAGGCACAGCGGCACGCGGCGCGGGCCGCAAGGAGGCGGCGGACGCAGCTTGCGCGCGTGTCACCGGCGCCGGCGCCGCAGGCGCGAGGCCGGACAACTGGCGCGTGATGTCGGCGATCGGATCGGCCGAACGCCAGTTGCTCAGCGTGCCCGACACGCCGGCCGCCTGCCACGACTCGGGGCTCTTCCACGACACGCCACGCAAACTCTCGTCGCGCATGCTGGGTGTTTCCGCTGCCGGCGCTGCGGGTTTGGCCGCGACGGGCGGCGCCGGCTGGGGGACGTACGCGAAGGTGCGCCCGGTTTGCGACAACAGCCGGACCATTTCGAGCAGCGTGCCGTTCAGTTGCCATTCTTCAAACCGGCGCCGACACGTGGGACCCGACGGATAGCGGCCTGGCAGCTTCGACCAGGGTTCGCCGGTGGTCAGAATCCACAGGACGGCATTCGCCACGATCCGCGGTTCGGCGCGGGGCCGACCGCGTCGGTTCAGACGGACGGCCGGCTCGTCAGAGACAAGAACTGCCAGCAGCGCCCATTCGTCATTGCTTAGCTCATCGAAAAACATTGGGTTTTCTCCACGCGGCCCTGGCCGGGCCGCGGCTTTGGGCCGGCCACGGATTCAACTTTCACGATCCGTGTGCGGCCCTCGGTTGCACAAATATGTTTTGTACGTTCTGTTGGCTGGTCAATACCGCCCTGACTTGGTGCGGTTTGTCCCTATTGCGAAGCACAAAACGTGGTCTCACTCGTGCATAGGAGAATTTGTGCACGAAGCATACCATCACCAGGGTTTTCGTGAATACAGTTGAGGCAAGTGTTACGGATAGAAACAATCTTGTCCTTTTCACTGCGTCATTTCACGCATTGCTGTCACAGAAGCACTGGCCATCTCGACGACAGACCGCACTATTGCATTGCACAACTACACGCTACAGCACTGAATTGCATTTACGAATTTCAATCTCGATTGACACCATATTTTTACGCATTTGGCATCCCCGCGAATGGCGGGTGCAACACCCGCGGGCGGCGCGCGAACAGCGCATACGCATCAAGGCATCGTGCGGTGATGGAGGCGCATGCGCTGCTTGCGCGTGCGCCCTCTTTGCCCCTTCCCGCATGGTTGATGCGGCTTGTTTGACTTGCTTCTAGCGCGTAGGTTTCGCGGCGCTATCACCCACCACCGTCGTCCACTCGCGCACGCGCCAGTGAGTCACGAGTCCGGCACGCACGTACGGATCCGCTCTGGCAAAGGCTTCGGCGGCAGTGGCAGAGTCGCCCTTGAAGAGCAGCATCGCGCAGTCCGTGGGTTCGGTCAACGCGCCGGCCAGCACCAGCTCACCGCGTTCAGCCGCCGCCCACGCGAGACGCAGATGCTCGTCACGATACGCGGCGCGTCGTTCGAGGTAGTCGGACACGAGGTCGTACATCAACAGGTAGTGCATGGCGAGCCTCCTATGGCTTGCAAAAAGACGGTCAATCGGAACCACGTTCGAGTCAACATTACCCACATCGCATGTGGCCGACTTTTGTGACGATTTTCTATTCATTTGCATTCGCAGCAACGCAAATAGCATTTAAATTTTTCACCAGTCATCTCAAACAGTGGTCGACTCAATTCATTTGAAATAAGCTTAATTAATTGATCTGGATTGCATAGCATAACTCGACACTGCCGCCATTCGCCTGCTTCAAGCGCCGGCCCCTTGCCCTGCCCCTTCGCGTAGGGGAAAACGAGCGTGAGCGCCTGTCAACCGGAATGCGCTTCTGTCCGTTCAGGCAGACAGCAGTTGCCATAATGGACGTGCCGGGGGGCCCTGGATGGCGTTGACGCCCGCGCATGGACGACCAAAAACGTTTTCACCACCGATGGAGTGTCACATGAAAATCCAATCCGCTATCGCTACGCTGGTGCTCGGCGCGGTTCTCGTTTCGCCGGTGTTCGCGCAGAACAGCCAGCAAACTAAAATGGCCGACTGTAACAAGCAGGCCGGCGACAAGAAAGGTGACGACCGCAAGGCGTTCATGAAGACCTGCCTGTCCGCGAAGCCGGCCGCCGCCGCGCCGATGTCCCAGCAGGACAAGATGAAGGCGTGCAACACGCAAGCCGCCGGCAAGAAAGGCGACGACCGCAAGGCGTTCATGAAGACCTGCCTGTCGTCCGCACCGGCTAACTGAACGCAGCGCAGCGGCGCCGTGTGACGAACACGGTGACCGAGCGCTCATCGCTCGAACACGGCCGCGCTATTGTCCGGCGCGGCCATTGCCTGTCTCTCCCGTCGCCCCCCTCTTCGCAGTCCACCCGCCTGAACGCGCCTTTTTCTTCTATGATGGCTGCGGAGACGGCCCACCCCCATATACAACTATTAGACGGGCCGCCATCTTGTCGTTGGTGCTGCTGAGCATCGATCGGAGGCAAGGATGGTATCGAAGCATAAAAACCGCTGGTTGAGGCGGTGGCTGGTCGTCATCGTATTTTGGGCCGTGCCCGTGGCGATCGTTGCGGTCAACGAGATCCGCGAGGAAATGGCGTACAACGCCGTCGACCTCGACCGTGCGCTGACCACCTGGAATTTCACCGACGCACAACGCGCGGCCGGCGCGCCTGCGCGCTGCCACGGCAAACCCGGCGACGCGCAAGCGGCCGGCTGTCCGGCCGACGTGCTGGCCGCCAATGCGCCGCGCCAGCAGGACGCGCGCAATGAATACAGCGTGCGCCGCTCGACCCTGATGGCTTATCTATGGCACGCGTTCGTCGGCTACTGGGTCGTGCCGGCGGCCGCGCTGTTCCTGCTCGGCATGCTGATCGGCATGGTGCGCCGCGCGCTGCGGCGGGCGCCGCCGGTCAAAAGTCCAGCGAACCATGGATGAGCGCGCGCTGCGACGCCACGCATCGCGCGACGAAGAAATCACCGAGGAGATCGCGGCGCACGCCTGCTGACGGCATGAGTTTCGCAGCGCCTGCTGCCCCGCCCGATGCATCTTGCGACGACGACGCACCGGACTGCGGCGTCCAGGCAACACTTTTGATTCGATTTCAAAATCAGACACCGGTCCTGAAAATCGGTAAAAACGGACTGTTCGCACGGTCGCCATTCCACCTCGCGCGCGTGAGCGCGCGGCAGGCACGCTGCGCCGCAAGCCAATCGAACCCGCCGCGCGAGCCTCCCCGGTCCGTATCGAGGCAGGTCAAAATTACAGTCCGACGTCTTAGGGTTAGCCGCAAAGCCCCGCCGTACAAGGCTTTTCGCTTGACGGCGAAGTGCGCCTTTTACGCTTGCGCGTGATATAACTTAAAGGCAATCCGGCAACATCGCCGAGGTTGCGCCCCGGAACCATACGGAGAAAAACGATGCAAAGACGAAACTTCATGTTGAAGGCTACCGCTGCGCTCGCTTTCGGAGGCATTGCACTCGCTGGGTGCACCACCACGTCGCCCAGCAGCAACAACCCCACGCCCGCCACCGACGCCTCCAGACGCCATTCGATCGACGCCGACGTCGACGGCGCAATGTCGCGGCTTTTCACGTCCGTGAAGGGTTCGCGCGAACTGGTCTCGAAGGCGCGCGGCGTGCTCGTGTTCCCGTCGGTTCTGCAGGCGGGCCTGATCGTCGGCGCTCAGCACGGCGACGGGGCACTGCGCGTCGGCGGCAGCACGGTCGGCTACTACAGCACGACTTCCGGCTCGTTCGGCCTGCAGGCGGGCGCGCAGTCGAAGGCCATCATCTTCCTGTTCATGACGCAGGACTCGCTGGACACATTCCGCAATGCGGATGGCTGGTCGGTCGGCGCCGACGCCTCTGTCGCACTGGTGAAGATCGGCGCCAACGGCGCAGTCGACACGACCACGGCAACCGCGCCGGTCCAGGTATTCGTGCTGACCAATGCCGGCCTGATGGGCGACCTGTCGTTGCAGGGCACCAAGGTATCGCGTCTGAAGATCTGAGCGCGCTATCGGTTTGCCGGTCTGCGAGGCATGCGTGCGCACCGCCCGGTTCCATGAGTAGCGGTGGCCGGGGCACACGCAAGCCTGCGCAGTGCCGCGACTGCATCGTGGCGCGCCGCGGTGGCAGGCTTGGTGGAGCTTCCGGTCGAACCGCTTTTCAAGCGGTCCTGCCAGGCCTTTGCTGCCGCAATCCGCTCGTTGCCCGATTCAATCGTTCAGCGTGAAGCAGCAATGAAAAACGGCGGTGCGCATCGCACACCGCCGTTCTTTTTCACTGTGCCGCGCTTCTCGATGCGCTGCCCGACGCAGCGCATGAGCCGCACCCGCCGCCTCAACCTCCCGACGACGTATCGATCACCTTGAAGCGCGAACGCTTTTGCGCGCGAATCACCGACTGATACGCGTCCACATACTGCTGCGCCATCCGGTGCGACGTGAAGCGCTCCTCGAAGCGCTGCCGCACGCCCGCACGCGGCATCTTGTGCAGACGGTTGACCGCCGCCACCGCACCGATCTCGTCCTCGACGATAAAGCCCGTCACGCCGTCGTCGATCACCTCCGGCACCGAGCCGCGGTTGAACGCGATCACCGGCGTGCCGCACGCCATCGCCTCGATCATCACGAGACCGAACGGCTCCGGCCAGTCGATCGGAAACAGCAGCGCATGCGCGCCGGAGAGGAATTCGGCCTTCTGGTTATCCGCGATCTCGCCGATGAACTCCACATACGGCAAGTCCAGCAACGGCCGGATCTCACGCTCGAAGTACTCGCGGTCGGCGGCGTCCACTTTCGCGGCGATGCGAATCGGCATGCCGCAGCGCCCGGCAATCCGGATCGCGGTGTCGACACGCTTTTCCGGCGAGATCCGGCCCAGAAACGCGAGGTACTTCTGCTCGACCGGTTGCGGCGTGTACAACTGCTCCGGCAAGCCGTGATAGACCGTGGTGAGCCACTTGGCCTGCGGCAACGGATGACGCTGCGCGTTCGAAATCGAGATCACCGGCGCGGTGTTGAAGGTGTCGAACACCGGCTGCTGCTCGGGCAGATCGAGCCGGCCGTGCATCGTCGTGACGAATGGCGTCTCCTGGCGTTTGAACACCGAGAACGAGTAATAGTCGAGGTGAAAATGCAGCACGTCGAACTCTTCGGCCTGGCGGCGCACCAGTTCCATCAACAGCATATGCGGCGCAATGCGGTCGCGTATGCCCGGGTCCAGACGCAGCGCGCGCGGCCAGACCGCTTCGAGCTTCGCGCTGGTGACGGAGTCGCCGCTCGCGAACAGCGTCACGTCATGGCCAAGCTCGACCAGCGCCTCGGTGATGTACGACACGACGCGCTCCGTGCCGCCATACAGCTTCGGCGGCACCGATTCGGTCAAGGGGGCGATCTGCGCAATTTTCATATTTTGTGTCTCCATGAACTGACGGCTTGCGCCTCGTGGCGGTGCGCGTCAGCGACGCCGAGTATGACAGCGCCGTTACCTCCAATCAATGCGACGGTGACGCACGGACTGCGTGCACCACTGGCATCGGAGCATTATTCCCTACTGCCCGGCAAAAAGCCCTCGGTCTTGCATTTGCTCGGTGCTGTTACATTCGGCTTACATCCGACGCGGGGTCGCCCCCATCACGTGTACCCGCCGCCCTTGCCCGGCTGCTGCGCCGGCACGCTGCGCAAATCGTTCAGGAAGGTGTCGCGCCACACACCGAGATCGTTCTTGCGCAGCGCCGCCATGTTGATCTCGTGACGCCGCTGACGGGCGTCGAGCGGCATCTGCAAGGCGCGCTGCAACGCTTCGCACATGCCGATCGCATCATGCGGATTGACCAGCAGCGCGCCGGTCAACTCCGCCGCCGCGCCCGCGAAAACCGACAGCACCAGCACACCCGGGTCGTCGGGGTTCTGCGCGGCGACGTACTCTTTCGCGACCAGGTTCATGCCGTCATGCAGTGGCGTCACGAAGCCGATCTGCGACTCGCGAAACAGCGACATCAGCTTCCAGCGGTCGTACTGCTGGTTCAGATAACGGATCGGCGTGTAGTCGAGGCCCGAATAGCGGCCATTGATTCGTCCTGCTTCATATTCCAGATCTTGGCGGATCTTCTGGTAGGTGGCGACGTCTGAACGGGTCGGCGGTGCGATCTGCACCAGCGTGACGTTGCCGCGCCATTCGGGCGAGCGTTCCAGCAACTGCTCGAACGCGCGGAACCGCTCGACCAGACCCTTCGAGTAATCGAGCCGGTCGACGCTCATGATCAGCTTGCGTCCTTCGAGGCTCTGCTTCAGCTCGAGCACATGCTGCCGGCTTTCGTAGCGCTTCGCCTGCTCGGCGATTTCGTCGGGGAATACGCCGATCCGGTAGACGCCGGTGCGCAGCTTGCGGCCGAACGCTTCGACGTGACCGCCCGCGCTCACCGTGCCGCGCGCGTGACGCGTCACGTAATCGTGGAACGCGAGTTCGTCGGTGGCGGTCTGGAAGCCCAGCAGGTCGTAGCACGACAGCGACTTCACCAGCTCTTCGTGCGGCGGAATGTTGAGCAGGATCTGTGGCGCGGGAAACGGAATGTGCAGGAAGAAGCCGACGCGGTTCGTGACACCCTCGCTGCGCAGCGCCTCGGCGAACGGGATCAGATGGTAGTCGTGAATCCAGATCACGTCGTCGGGTTCGAGCAGCTTGATCAGCTTGTGCGCGAGCCACGCATTGACGCGCCGGTAGCCCGCGTACTCCTCGCGCTCATAGCGGGCGAGGTCGTTGCGGTAGTGGAACACCGGCCACAGCGTCGCGTTCGAGAAGCCGCGATAGTACTGGTCGTAGTCCTTGCGCGTGAGGCCGACGGTCGCGAAGGTCACGGCGCCGTCCTGTTCCAGCGTCGGGCCGGCGTTGGCGACGGTCTCGCTGACCACGTCGCCGCTCCAGCCGAACCATACGCCTCCGGCATCTTTCAGCGCGCCGAACACGCCGACCGCAAGCCCGCCCGCCGATCCTTTGGTTTCCGTCGGCGTAGCGACGCGATTCGACACGACGATCAGTCGACCCATTCTGGATATCCTCCTTGGTTCGCTCGGCGCGGGCAGGTGCGCGTTGGATGCTTGCGCCTGGTCCGCTACGCCTTTTCCTTCGCCTTCTGCGCAGCCTCGGCCGCGCTCGGCCGGCCGATACGGCTGGCCACCGGATCGGCCTCGGTATGCGCGGCGGTGCTGCCGGCCGGCGCCTGCGCACTGCGCGGCACCCAGTCGACCGCCTCGGTCGTGGCGGTTTCCAGCTCCGCCGACACTTCGGCACGCGTGCGCGGCAAATATTGCGGATAGTGCCTTTGGATGAAGTCGAGCAGTCCTTCGCGCACGCGGCAGCGCAAATCCCAGTTCAAACCGGAGTCGAGCGAACTGACGAGCGCGCGCAACTGCATCGAGCGCTCGGTGCCGTCGGTGACCTGCAGCACCTGCACGCGGCGATCCCACTCGGGCGCGCTCTCGACGATCCGCGCGAGCTCCTCGCGCAACGGCGCGAGCGGCATCCGGTAATCGACGAACAGAAACACCGTGCCGATGATCTGCGAACTGCTGCGGGTCCAGTTGGTGAACGGATTTTCGATAAACCATTGCAGCGGCACGATCAGCCGGCGCTGATCCCACAGACGCACCGACACATACGTGCCGGTGATTTCCTCGATACGCCCCCACTCGCCCTGAATCACGACCACATCATCGAGCCGGATCGGCTGCGACAACGCGATCTGCAAGCCGGCAATCAGATTGCCGAGCACGGGCCGTGCCGCGATACCGGCGACCAGACCGGCGACCCCCGCCGAGGCCAGCAAACTCGCGCCGACCTGGCGGACATTCGGGAAGGTCATCAACGCGCCGCCCGTGCCGACGATCACGATCAGAATCATCACCGAGCGCGCCAGCACCCGCGCCTGCGTGTGGATGCGGCGCGCCTGCAGGTTGTCGACAGTATCGAGCGGATGGGCGCGCACGATCGCCTCGCCGATGGCCGCCGCCGAGCGCACCGACAGCCACGTGAGCGCCGCGATCAGCGCGATCGCGGTGATATCGCGCAACGGCTCGATGTGATTGAGCGTATCGGGCGCCTCGGCCCACACGCCTTCCAGCACCAGAATCACAAGGACGAACAGCGACGGCTTGTCGATATAGCGCAGCACCACGCTGGTCAGCGGATGCGGCCGCGCGATGCGCATCACGACGCGCGCGCCGAACCGATGGACGCCGATGGCCACCGCCACCACGATGAACGACACGACCAAGGCGCCGAACCACGTATGCAACGGCGCTTCGGCGACACGGTTGAGGTCGTCGAAAGTAGACATGGGGGGCATGTTCCTCCTGGCTTGAGTGATAGACAGGACTGCTGCGAGGACTGCTGCGCCTGAAGCGCGGCCGCGGCGTTACGTGCCGTGTCGCACGCTGCGCGCGGCGGGCCGGGACGCCGGGCAAACAGGCGGCGCCCCGCCGCCGGAGCGGGCGCGATTTCGCCGACAGCGCCCCGCCGACGATACCGGCGCATCCGCACCCGGCAACGCGCCGTCCCGGGCGGCATGTTCCCCCGCGTTCGCGTGGCACACCCGTGGATCTAACGACATCTTAGGTGTTCATGCCCCGAAGTGGGGAACGGTGCCCGGATCGCCCGTTCTGGATACGGGCGATCCCGGGTTTCAAGCAGATTTGAAGCAGATTTGAAGCATACCGCCCGGAACGGGTTTGCAATCCCGCGACTGTCCGGCCCGGACACGAACGCATCGCCAGACTACAACGCCCACGCGCCCGCAGTGGATACCCGCGCGGGCACGCGCGCTTGCAGCCCACCGCCCGGATCAGCTTCCGCTCTTGCAAGGAAACGCCTTGCCGAGTCCCAGCGAGATCGCCGTGCTGGCGTTGTAGCCCGCGACGTTCGGATTTTCCGCGATGTACTTGCGCACCGCGTCGGTCAACTGCGCCGAGCGCGCGTCGGGCGGCAGGCAGTAGTACTGGCCGACTCGCGGGCCGGTGGTGCCGCCGATCGCGTCGATGGTGTTGAAGATGCCGTCGGCGGCGCCTTCGATATAGGCCGCGCACGCGCTGCGCGATGCCACATCCGTCTTGGTGCACAGCTTGTTGAGGTCGCCTCCCGTAAACGCGGCTGCCGATAGCGGTACGGCAAACGCGCTGGCGAAAATCAAAGCCCGCAGCATGGTGTTCCTTTCGAGGGTCGTTTATCAGGCGGTCTTTCGTCGCCGCATCCGGACGGCACGCCACGCGGCGCGCCAAAGTCGTCATTCTGCACTGTTTTACGCGGCGGCAGCAGCCCGGCAGCCGCTATCTTCCGCCCGAGGTTCGGGCTGCGGTTCAGACACAGGCTCAGGCCGCGGTTCAGGCACAGGTTCAGACAGATACGCGCGGTGAACCCGGTCGACGGTCAGCCCGCCGGTCCGGTTCGCCACGCATTTCACTTCTTCTGCATCTGCTGCAGGCGCGCGCTCAGCCCTTCGACGACGTCCGGCTCCTTGTAGGTCTTCGCAAAATCGAGCGCCGTCATGCCGATCTGGTTCTTCACCGTCAGATCCGCGCCGTTGTCGAGCAGCAGCTTCACCGTCGACACATGGCCGCCGCGCGCGGCCATCATCAGCGGCGTGGTGCCGTTCGGCGAACCGGCGTCGACGTAGGCCGAATGATCGAGCAGCACCTTGACGATATCGTCGTGACCGTTCGCGGCCGCGTAGTGCAGCGGCGCCCAGCCCTTCTTGTTGACCTCGGCGTCTTTCGCGATCAGCAGGTTGACGAAGTTCAGGTCGCCGACCAGCGCGGCCATCATCATCGCGTTCTCGCCGGCCTTGTCCTCGATCTCGAGGTTGGTCTTCGGGTTGGCGACCAGCGCCGCGCCGACCTTGTCCGACTTCTCGCGCGCGGCGAGCACCAGCAGCGGAATGCCCTGGCTATCGACGCTGTTCGGGTCCATGCCCTTGGCGAGCAGCTTGTTGACACCGTCGATGTCGTCGAACTTGACCGATTTGATCAGCGAATCGATCGGCGCGGCCTGCACCGGCGACGCGCTCAGCCCAGTCAGCGCCGCGCACGCGAACGTGGCGGCGAGCGCGACCCGCGACGCGCCGCGCCGGGTCGTTGCCAGCGCGCCGCGCACGGCGGAAGTCTGTGGGAATGCAGCGGTCGACATCGAAATATTTTTCATATCTTACTTTAGGAAACTTCCCTATCCTTTTGATATTGCTCGGCTTTATGAATCAAGCACCGACTGGCGCGGGAATCTTGAACAGCCTGAAGAAGTTCTGCGTGGTCGCGGCGGCGAGGGCCTCGTCCGGCATCTCGCGTTGTTGCGCGATGAAGCGTCCGACATAACTTACGTACGCAGGTTCATTAGGCTTGCCGCGATACGGCACCGGCGCGAGGTACGGCGAATCGGTTTCGATCAACAGCCGATCGAGCGGCACACGGCGCGCGACGTCCTGGACGTCGGTCGCGCTCTTGAACGTGACGATACCCGACAGCGAGATATAAAAATTCTGCGCCAGCGCCTGCTCCGCGACCGCCCACGGCTCGGTGAAGCAGTGCATCACGCCGCCCGGCTCGCTCGCGCGCTCCTCGGCCATGATCCGCAGCGTATCTTCCGCCGACGATCGCGTATGGACGATCAGCGGCTTTTTCGTCGCATGCGCGGCGCGGATGTGGGTGCGAAAGCGCTCGCGCTGCCATTCCATGTCGGCGATCGTGCGGCCTTCCAGACGATAGTAGTCGAGCCCCGTCTCGCCGATCGCGACCACCTTCGGATGCGCGGCCAGCTCGATCAGCTCGGCCACGCTCGGCTCGCGCATGTCCTCGTGGTCCGGGTGCACGCCAACCGACGCGTAGACGTTCTCGTGCCGGCTGGCGATCTCCAGCACGGATGGCAGCGTCTCCAGATCGACCGACACGCACAACGCGTGCGTGACCGAATGGCTGCGCATGTTTTCCAACACTTGCGGCAGGCGGTCGGCGAGTCCTTCGAAGTTGATGTGACAGTGCGAGTCGACAAACATGATGATGTCCTGCGAAAAATGGCGTGAGGCGAATCAGGCGGCGGCTGTGGCCGTGTCGAGGCGCTTGCCGAGAATCACCAGATCGCGCTCCACGCCGTCCAGCACCGCGACGCGCGGCAGCGAGCCCCACGTGTCGAAGCCGAAGCCGCGGAACAGCCGCAGACTCGCTTCGTTGTGGCCGAACACGAAGCCCAGCACGGTGTCGATGCCGAGCGCCGGCGCGGCCGCGAGCGCGGCCGTCAGCAGTTTTTTGCCGAGCCCCTGGCCGCGCGCGCTTTCGTCGAGATAGATGCTGACTTCGGCGGTGCGCAGATAGGCCGGACGGCCGTAGAAATCCGAAAAGCTTAGCCATGCGATCACGCGGCCCGGCTGCTGCGGGTCTTCCACCACCCACAGCGGACGCTTGTGCGGGCCGTGCGCGTGAAACCACGCGAGCCGGCTTTCGACGCTGACCGGCTCGAGATCGGCGGTGACTTGCCGCGACGGTACGGTCGAGTTGTAGATGGCGACGATCGCGGGCAGATCGTCGAGCGTGGCATCGCGGTAAGAAAGGCTCATGGTGCTTTTGTTGAGATGGAAGGCGAATTGACAGGACGAAACACGGGCCAGATCGCGGACGACCAGCCTGAGCGGCGCGGCGCGATGCGCCCGCCGCGGCCGGGGCGTCCCACGGGCAGGCTTACACGAACAACTCGCGGTAGCCGATAAACAGCTCCTCGAACACCAGCCGCGCGTTCAGCGGATGGTTCTCGACAGCGCGCTGGCGCGTCACGGTGCGCATGAAGCGCGCGAACGCGCTGGCATCCGCCTGCGACGCGCAGCGCGTCAACGCCGCCGACGCCTGCGGAAAATAACGCGGCGCGCCGGCGGTGCGCTGCGCCAGCAGATCGTACATCCAGCGTTGCAGCCAGCCCAGCACCAGCGGCACGGGCAGCTTCTGCAGCGCCTCGCCGCAGGCGAAGGCGTCGCAATCCGGACCGGCGGCCAGTTGCTTCAAGGTCCAGTCGCGCAGCGTGCGGTTTTCGTCGCTGGCGAGCGCGAGCGCCGCGAGCGGCGCGCCGCCGGCTTCGGCGAGCAGCGCCGGCGCTTCGGCGACGCCTTGCGCGGCCAGCCACTGCGTCGCCACGGCGAGCGCCGGCACGCTCATCGGCCATTGGCGGCAGCGGCTGATGATGGTGGGCAACAGACGGTCGATACGCGCCGACACCATCAGGAACACGACGCCCGCCGGCGGTTCTTCGAGTGTCTTGAGCAACGCGTTGGCCGCCGCGACATTCAGCCCTTCCGCCGGATACAGCACGACCACGCGCGCACCGCCGCGGTGCGAACCCACGCCGACGAAGTCGAGCAGGCCACGAATCTGCTCGATCTTGATTTCCTTGCTGGGCGTGCGGGTCTTCTTGCCTTCGTCGGCGTCGGCCTTGTCGACTTTTTCGTCGGCGGCGGCGCCCACGCCGGCTTCCGCGGCGAGCGCCTCGGGCACGACGATCCGGTAGTCCGGATGATTGCCCTGCGCGAACCAGTTGCAGGCCACGCACGTGCCGCACGGCTCGCCGTCGGCCTGCTGTGCCTCGCACAGCAGCCCTTGCGCGAGATGTTGCGCGAAGCGCAGCTTGCCGATGCCGGCCTGTCCATGCAGCAACAACGCGTGCGGCCAGTGGCCGCGCAGCTGCTGCAGGCGGTTCCAGTCATCGGCTTGCCACGGATAAATCATCGTTTCTCTTTGAAATCAATCAGTTGATAGCATTACGTGAGATGTCACGCCAACTTTGCACACGTTATAAACCGGAATTATATTCTTTTAAAATCAAAGAATTGCGATCAGTTCTTCAAGTTGCTTCTGAATTCGCGCAATGCTCTGCGAAGAGTCGATGATAGCGAAACGGTACGGCGCCTCTTCCGCGCGGCGCAAATATTCGGTGCGAGTGCGGCCGAAAAACGCCGCCGATTCGCTCTCGAAGCGATCCGGATCGCGCGCCGCGCTGCGCCGTTCGTTGGCGATCTCGGGCGGCAGGTCGAACAGCACCGTCAGGTCCGGCTGAAAGCCGCCCTGCACCCAGCGCTCCAGCGTTTCCAGCTTGTCACGCGGCAGTCCGCGGCCGCCACCCTGATAGGCGAAAGTCGCGTCGGTAAAACGGTCCGACAGCACCCAGTCGCCGCGCGCGAGCGCCGGCTCGATCACTTCGGCCAGATGCTGGCGGCGCAGCGCGAACATCAGCAGCGCCTCAGTTTCGAGGTCCATCTTCTGGTGCAGCACGATCTTGCGGATCTGTTCGCCGAGCGGCGTGCCGCCGGGCTCGCGGGTCATGACGATCGAGCGGCCGGTGCTCGCGACTTTCTGTTCGAGCCGCTCGCGAAACCAGCCGAGGTGAGTCGTCTTGCCGGCTCCGTCGATGCCCTCAAACGTGATGAATTTGCCCCGCGCCATCATTGCCCTCGAATGTATTTGTCCACGGCCTTGTTGTGATCGCCGAGGGTGTCAGAAAAGATGCTGCTGCCGTCACCGCGCGACACGAAGTACAGCGCGGTGCTTTGCGCCGGGTTCAGCGCCGCCTGCAGCGACGCGACCCCGGGCAGCGAGATGGGAGTGGGCGGCAGGCCCATCCGGGTGTAGGTATTGTAGGGAGTGTCGGTCTGCAGGTCTTTCTTTCTGATGTGGCCGGTGTAGCTGTCGCCCATGCCGTAGATCACGGTCGGGTCGGTCTGCAGCGGCATGCCCGCACGCAGACGGTTCGCGAACACCGCGGCCACCATCGGCCGGTCCGACTTCTTGCCGGTTTCCTTTTCGATGATCGACGCCATCGTCAACGCGTCGTAAGGCGTCTTGTACGGCAGGTCCGGCGCCCGCGCGAGCCACGCCTCGTCCAGCCGCACGCGCATCAGCCGATACGCGCGGCGGTACACGTCGAGGTCACTGGTGTTCTTGTCGAACAGATACGTGTCCGGGAAGAACAGCCCCTCGCCATTGCCGAGCGACGCTTCCGGCGCGCCGATCGCGTTCATCAGGTCGGCGTCGCTCATGCCCAGGGTGTCGTGCTTGAGCGCCGGATTGGCGTCCAGCTCGGCGCGCATGCGCTTGAAGGTCCAGCCTTCGATAATCGTCGCCACGTATTCGTTGACGTCGCCGCGGGCGATTTTTTGCAGCACTTCGTACGGCGTCACGCCGGTCTTGAACTCGTAGTTGCCCGACTTCAGATCGGTCTGCAGGCCCAGCAGCCGCGTCATGGCGATGAACAGTTCAGGCTCGACCGGCACGCCGCCGCGATTGAGCTGCTGCGCGACGCTGCGCAGGCTGCTGTGCGGTTTGACGGTGACGTCGAGTTGCGCGGGGGTCAGGTCGAGCGGACTGGTGGCCCAGTGATAACCGCCAGCGATTGCGGCAGCGGCCAGCACAACGACGATTGAGCCGGCGACGAAACATTTCTTCAGAAGGGACATGCGAAACGTGGCAGGGTTGGACTGCATATAATACTTGTTTGCCTTAGCCAAAGTCAGAATTGACTGTTCCCGGAATCCATGAACACACCGCTCGCTACCGCTTCAGGCACCGCTTCGAGTCCGGCTTCAGGACTCACGTCGAGCCCCGCGGCCGCCCCGGCAGCCGTCGCGCCCGCCGGGCTGCCAGTGTTGCCGCGCCCGTCGGCCGATGAATTCGACGCCGTGATCCATCACGGCGCGTACATGCCGCTCGCGCAGTTCGGCGTGATCGACGCCACCGGCGACGACGCGGCGAGCTTCCTGCACGGCCAGTTGACCAACGACACCCAGCATCTCGATGCCGCCAGCGCGCGTCTGGCCGGCTACTGCTCGGCCAAGGGCCGGCTGCTGGCGTCGCTCCTGACGTGGCGCAGCGGCGACACGATCCGCATGCTGCTGTCGAAAGACGTGCAGGCCGCGGTGCAGAAGCGGCTATCGATGTTCATCCTGCGCGCCAAGGCGAAGCTCGTCGACGCGAGCGGCGAGCTGGCGGTGGTGGGTCTCGCCGGCGACGTGCGTAAAGCGCTGTCCGGCGTGTTCGACGCGCTGCCCGACGGCGTGCATGTGCAGGTGGACGGGACGGCGGGCTCGCTGATTCGCGTGCCGGATGCGCTCGCGCGTCTGCGTTATCTGTGGGTCGGCCCGAAGGCGCAGGTCGAGGCCCACCTGCCCTTGCTCGATGAAAAACTCCAGCGCGTGTCGCCGGCGGTGTGGGACTGGCTCGACATCCGCGCGGGCGAGCCGCGCATCACCCAGCCGGTGGTCGAGCAGTTCGTGCCGCAAATGGTCAACTTCGACGTGCTCGGCGCGGTGAATTTCCGCAAAGGCTGCTATCCGGGCCAGGAAGTGGTCGCGCGCAGCCAGTATCGCGGCACGATCAAGCGGCGCACGTCGCTCGCCAACGTGGACGGCGAACTCGAAACCGTCAGGCCCGGCGCGGAACTGTTCCATTCGGACGATCCCGGCCAGCCGTGCGGGATGATCGTGAATGCGGCGTCGGCGCGAGGCGGCGGGGTCGATCTGCTGGTCGAGATCAAGCTCGCGGCACTGGAAAGCGGCTCGGTGCATCTGGGCGCGGCCGATGGCCCGGCGCTGCGGTTCCTCGCGCTGCCGTACGGGTTGCCGGCCGAGGTCTAAACACCCCTGCACGGTCCGAAGCGGCGCAATCAGGCGCCGCTTTTTGCTGGCCTCATCAACAACGCCAACGGCCCCTCACCGGGAGACGCCCCCCGATGTGTCTGATCGTTTTCGACTGGCGGCCCGACGCGGTC
Source organism: Paraburkholderia ultramafica (assembly GCF_902859915.1). GTDB lineage: Bacteria > Pseudomonadota > Gammaproteobacteria > Burkholderiales > Burkholderiaceae > Paraburkholderia > Paraburkholderia ultramafica. Next base: position 183,169 of record NZ_CADIKK010000003.1, on the reverse strand, counting down.
GACGGCCCGCTTCTCACGCTCGCCGCGAATCGCGACGAATTCTTTCGCCGCACGGCCGAACCGATCGGCTGGTGGCAGCACGCGCCGACCGTGCTGGCCGGCCGCGATCTGGTGGGCGGCGGCACGTGGCTCGGACTGTCGCGCGACGGCCGCTTCGCCGCGCTGACCAATTACCGCGCGCCGCACGAAATGCGCGCCGACGCGCCGACCCGTGGCACGCTCGTCAGCGACTGGCTGAGCGGTCCGGCGCGCGATGCGAATGGCAGCCTGCATGAGACTCCGCTCGCGTATCTGCAACACGTCGCGCTAACCGGCGACATCTATAACGGCTTCAATCTGCTGGTGGGCGACTGGGCGCGCCGCGAACTCGCCTGGTATTGCAACCGCTCGGAGCGCGCGCCCGCTCTGCTCACGCCGGGCACGCACGGCATCTCGAACGCGGTGCTCGATACCGCTTGGCCGAAGCTGGTGAAAAAGCGCGCCGAGCTGAGCACCCTGCTTACGCGCGACGCGATGCCGCCGCTCGAGCGTCTGATCGATCTGATGCGCGATCCGCGTCTCGCGCGCGACGACGAACTGCCGTCCACCGGCATTCCGCTCGAACGCGAACGGGTGTTGTCGGCGGCGTTTATCGAATCGCCGGAATATGGCACGCGCGGCACGACCGCGTTGCGGGTGGCCGCGCATGGTGAGGTGATCAGCGTGGCTGTCGCCGAGCGCAGCGACGACAACGGCTCGCATCGGATCGTGCGCCCCGGGGATTTCGAGCGCAGCTTCGCGTTCAATATCGAGCGTGAGATTGCGTGAGGGGCGCTTCGCGTCGCGATAGTCTGGCGCTCTTCTGACGATCGATCCGACGCCTCAGACCAACAGCAGCAATTACTCCACCCCGAACGCCGCGCGCAATGCCGCCGCGGCATCCGCATGCGCGTTCGCGACCTCGGGCACGAAGCCGCCCATCTTGAAGAACTCGTGGATCATGCCTGGATAGCGCGTGAGCGTGACCTCGTTGCCCGAGGCACGCAGCTTCTGCGCATACGCATCGCCTTCATCGCTCAACGGATCGTATTCGGCGGTCGCGATCCATGCCGGCGTGACACCGCTGAAATCGGGCGCGCCACGCTGGCCGTCGAGCGGCGCGAAACGCCAGTCGTCGCGATCGCCTGTGTCGCGCACGTATTGCTCGAAGAACCATTGAATCGTGTCACCCGACAGCAGGAAGCCGTCGGCGAGGCGCGAGTGCGAATCGGTTTGCTGATAGCCGGTGGTGCCCGGATAGATCAGCAACTGCAACGCGAGCCGGATGCCGGCGTCGCGTGCGAGCACCGCGCAGACCGTCGCCAGCGTGCCACCCGCGCTGTCGCCGCCGACCGCGAGCCGCTGCGCGTCGACGCCGTATTCCGCGGCGTGCTCGTGCAGCCAGCTCAATGCGTCGAACGCGTCTTCAACCGCGGTGGGGAATTTGTACTCGGGCGCGAGCCGGTAATCGACCGACAGCACCGTGCATTGGCCGTCGCGCGCGAACATCCGGCACAGCGCGTCGTGCGTATCGACGCTGCCTACCGTGAAGCCGCCGCCGTGATAGTAGATCAGCGCCGGTGCGGGCTCGGCCCAGCTCGGCTCGACCGCCTGGTACAGACGCGCGCGAATGGTCGCGCCGTCGCGCGTCGGGATGCGCAGATCTTCGAGCGTGAACATCGGCGCGCTCGCGATCTCCAGGATCGGCGCGCTTTTTTCGTACGACGCGCGCGCCTGTTGCGCGCTCATGTGGTGGTACTGCGGGCGCTTGGCCCGCGCGATCATATCGAGCACCTGCTCGATCTTCGGATTCAGCGGCATGGTGCGCGTGCTGCGTCGGATGGCGCCTGCGCGCCGAAGGTTAAAAAGAGCCGGCGCAAAACGCGCCGGCAATGCGATGAGCGCCTAGCTCGCGTTCTTCACTTCGGGCTTCAGCGACATCGGATCGGTGGGATTGCGCCATTGCTCGATGTCCTCGTGACGCAGCTTGACCGTCGCCATGATGGCCGGATGCGTGACGATGTAGAACCGCCGCGCGGCGATCGCTTCGAAGGTGATGTCGGCGACATCGGCGGCGCTCAGCTTGCCAGACTGCACCGCGCGTTGCAGTTGCTTGCCGGCGGCGATCTGCGAGCGCGTCGGAGCACTGGCGTTGCGCAGTTCCGAAGGACGCGAGCGTTCCGCATCGGCGATGCCGGTCGGCACGAAGGCTGGGCACAGCAGCGAACAGCCGACCAGGCCGCCCGCCGCTTGTGTGCCCGCCGCCGCTTGCACGCGGGCCGCCTGCGCCAGTTGCAGGTCCTGATAGAGCGTCTCGGTCAGCGACACCACCGCGTGTTTCGACGCGTTGTAGATGCCCATCGCGGGCGGCGACAGCAAGCCCGCGACCGACGCCGTGTTTACGATATGCGCGGGCTCGTTCTGCGCGAGCATGATCGGCGTGAAGACGCGCACACCGTGCGCGACGCCCATCACGTTGACGCCGAACACCCACGACCAGTCGTTCGCCGAGCTTTCCCACAGGAAGCCGCCCGAGCCCACGCCCGCGTTGTTAAAGAGCAGGTGCACCTTGCCGAACGCGGCGAGCGCCGCTTGCGCGAGCGCTTCGACCTGGGCCGGGTTCGACACGTCGGTCGGCACGCCGAGCGCTTCGGCGCCGCTCTCGCGCAACGCTTCGACGGTTTGCGCGAGCGCGTCGGGATTCACGTCGGCCAGCACGAGCTTCATGCCGAGTGCCGCGCCCTTCTGCGCGAACGCGCGGCCGAAACCACTAGCCGCCCCGGTGATCACGGCCACCTTGCCTGCGAATTCGAACATCCATTGACTCCTGGGTTGAGCGGCGTTGTCTGCCTGCGCCGCTTGCCTGTATGCGTTGCTGCGCTCAGATCAGCTTGACGAGCTGCTTGCCGAAGTTCTTGCCTTTGAGCAGACCCATGAACGCCTCCGGCGCCGCGTCGAGCCCTTGCGCGATGGTCTCGCGGTATTGCAGCTTGTTCTGCGCGACCAGCGTGCCCAACTGCTTGAGCGCTTCCGGCCACACGTCCATATGTTCGCTGACGATGAAGCCTTGCACCAGCAGCCGCTGCGTGAGCATCAACGACGGCTGCCTGAGCGGCAGCGGCTGGCCGTCATAGCCCGCGATGAACCCGCACAGCGCGATGCGCCCGAACGCGTTCATGCGTGCGAGCGTCACGTCGAGCACTTCGCCGCCGACGTTTTCGAAGTAGCCGTCCACGCCATCCGGCGTCACGGCCTTGAGGTCCTGATACAGGTTGCCGGCCTTGTAATCGACACAGGCATCGAAGCCGAGCGTCTCGACCACATAGCGGCACTTGTCCGCGCCGCCCGCGATGCCGACCGCGCGTGCGCCGGCCAGCTTCGCCAGTTGTCCGACCACGCTGCCCACCGCGCCGCTCGCCGCGCTGACCACCACCGTCTCGCCCGCTTTCGGCGCGATGATCCGGTTCAGCCCGTACCACGCGGTGACGCCCGGCATGCCGACCGGACCCAGCCAGGCCGACAGCGGCACGTGCGTATCGTCGACTTTCTGCACGCCGGTTCCGTTCGACGTGCCGTACTCCTGCCAGCCAAACATCGCGACGACCTTGTCGCCGACCGCGAACTTCGGATTCTTCGACTCAACCACTTCGCCGACCGTGCCGCCGATCATCACTTCGTTCAGCGGCTGCGGCGCCGCGTACGACTTGCTGTCGTTCATGCGGCCGCGCATGTACGGATCGAGCGACAGGAAGTGATTACGCACGCGCAATTCGCCATCGGCAAGCGGGGCGAGCGGCGTTTCGACGAGCTTGAAGTTGTCGGGCGTGACCGCGCCTTGCGGACGCGAAGCCAGCACGAGTTGACGGTTGATCTGGGGCATGACGGTCGTCTCCTTGAGTTACCGATTGGGTCGGTGAATGATTTAACGGCGCGCGTGAATCGAACGGCGCACAAAGGCCACAACTGACGCGTGCGGCTTACCCGGAACGCGCGCGCTGCATCGGCCGATCAGCCGTCGCTGGGGCCGGGCTTCGCCGACGGGTCGCTGCGCAGGCGCTGTTGCGTCACGCCGCGGCCGACGGCCAGGCGGCGCATGTATTTGAAGGTGCCGAGCGCCTTGGCAACGAAGTGGCCTTCACTGTCGCGAATCTCGCCTTCGCAATAGGCCATGGTGGTCGAGCGGTGCAACACGCGGCCGGTCGCGCGCAATTCGCCGCGGCCCGGCTGCATGAAGTTGACCTTCATCTCGACGGTGACGACGCCGACGCCGTCGCCGGCCAGACTGCGTGCGGCCATCGCGAGCGCTACGTCGGCAAGCGTCATCGTGACGCCGCCATGCGCGACGTCCCACGTGTTCATATGATCGGCCTGCAACGGCAGCACGACTTCGCTGACGCCGTCGGCGGCCGACAACAGCTGCGCGCCGAGGCGGTCGACGAACGGGCTTTCGGGCAGAGATGGGCTGCCTGCTTTGGGTGATGAGGATGAATCGGTCATTGCGTATTCAGGTTTCGTAGTCGGCGGAGCGCGAGGCGCCTTCGGCAGGCTGGCTTTGTTCGTTGAGCTTTGACATCACAATGTGATGGATCACTGAATCACCTTGTTCGCGTCGCTTCAATTCCATTTGCCCGGCTGATGCCCGGCATTCGCTGCATTGCTTTGCATGACGTCCCGTCGCATCGTGCGGCATCCAAACGCACGCGGAGCCGTAGGCGCACGCAGCAGGAAATGATACCCGCTATCGCGTCGGCGCATGCGCCGCCATCCGTCCCGCCAACCGCCCCAGCCTGCGCACCGCTTGATCGGCCAGATCGGGATCCGTACCCGGACAACTCAGCCGAATGAAGTGATCGAAACGCCCCGCGTTCGAAAACACCGTCCCCGGCATCACGCGAATGCCGTCATCCAACGCGGCATCGAAGAAAGCCGACGACGATACTTCACGCGGCAGTTCGATCCAGAAAAACATGCCGCCGCGCGGCGGCGTGAAGCGCGTGCCGTCGGGAAACGACGCGGCCACCGCCGCCGCCATCCGTTCGCGCTGAAGCCGCAAGCCGTCGCGCAAGCGCCGCAAATGCCGCTCGTACGCACTCGTTTCCAGGAACCCGGCAAGCACCACTTGCGACAACTGCTCGTTGTGCCGCGACTGCGCGAACTTCAGCATGCCGATACGCGGATGCCAGCGTCCGCCGTTGATCCAGCCGACCCGCATGCCGGGCGCCAGCGTCTTGTTGAACAACGTGCAATGGATCACGGTGCCGTCGGTGTCCCACGCTTTCAGCGACCTGGGCGGCTGTGCGGCATCAGCGCGTTCGTCGTACTCCCCCCGTGCGCCGATAAAGGCACTTACAGCTACATCCGTCAGGCCGCGCATCATCTGGCTGGCCTCGTCAGAACACGGTTGCGGCGCGCCGCCTGAAACGCCTCTGCCCGCGCGACGCCTCCCGGTACAATGCATGATCAACCCGCTTCCTTCGAGGTGCCGGTCATGTCCTCCCTGCGCGCGCCGCTGTCCGGTCGTTTGTCCAGTGTTTGCCGCCTGTTCATCATCGTCGCCCTCTTCACCACCATCACACTGACGCTCAATGGCTGCGCCGGCCTGTTGGGGGCCGACCCGTTGCGCGTCAGTGTGGCCGGCATCGAGCCGATCGACAGCCAGGGGCTGGAGATGCGCTTCAATATCAAACTGCGCGTGCAGAATCCCAACGACTCCACGGTCAGCTTCAACGGCGTGTCGCTCGAACTCGAACTGAACGGCAAGCCGTTCGCCAGCGGCGTCAGCGACCAGGGCGGCACCGTGCAGCGCTTCGGCGAAACCGTCGTCACCGTGCCACTGACCGTGCCGGCTTTCGCTGCGGTTCGCCAGGCCTTCGCGCTCGCGGACGCCGCGCAGTCGGGGCAGATTCCGTACATTCTGCGCGGCAAGCTCGCGAGCGGCTTGACGGGTACGACGCGATTTACCAATCAAGGAACGTTGAGCCTGTCGCCGCGTGGCCCGACTTCGCCGTGATGCCTGCAATTGAATCAGGCAACTGAGTCCGGCAACCGCTGTTGGAGAAAGCGCAGATAAAAAAACAGTGCTGCGGATTGGTCGCCACCGCAACGAACCCCACAGCACCCGCCGTCCCAGCTCCGCCTGAACCGGATCAAACCACTTCGAACAGCCCTGCCGCGCCCTGGCCGCCGCCGATACACATCGTCACGACGACCAGCTTCGCGCCACGCCGCTTGCCTTCGATCAACGCGTGCCCGGTCAGCCGCGCGCCCGACACGCCATACGGATGGCCGACCGCAATCGCGCCGCCGTTCACGTTCAGACGGTCGTGCGGAATGCCGAGCTTGTCCGCGCAATACAGCACCTGCACCGCGAATGCTTCGTTCAGCTCCCACAGGTCGATGTCCTCGACCTTCAGGCCCGCCTGCCTGAGCAGCTTCGGCACCGCGAACACCGGGCCGATGCCCATCTCGTCCGGCTCGCAACCGGCCACCGCGAAGCCGCGGAACATGCCGAGCGGTTGCAGGCCTTCACGCTCCGCGACCTTCGCGTTCATCACCACGCAGGCCGACGCGCCATCTGAAAACTGGCTCGCATTGCCGGCGGTGATCACGCCGCCCGGCATCGCGGTGCGAATCTTCGACACGCCTTCGAGCGTCGTGTCGGCGCGAATGCCTTCGTCGCTGCTGACCGTCACTTCCTTCGTGAAGAGACGGCCGCTCGCTTTGTCGGCGACGCCGGCGAGCACCGTCAACGGCACGATCTCGTCCTTGAACTTGCCGGCTTCGAGCGCGGCCGCCGCGCGCTGCTGCGAGCGCACGCCGTATTCGTCCTGACGCTCTTTCGAGATCGAGTAGCGCGTCGCGACGTTCTCGGCGGTCTGCAGCATCGACCAGTAGATTTCCGGCTTGTTCTTGCTGAGCCAGCCTTCGGCCATCATGTGGCGGTTCATCTCGTTCTGCACGCACGAGATCGATTCCACGCCGCCCGCCACGAACACATCGCCTTCACCGGCGATCACGCGTTGCGCGGCAAGCGCAATAGTTTGCAATCCCGACGAACAGAAACGGTTCACCGTCATGCCCGGCACGCTGACCGGCAAGCCGGCACGCAACGCGATCTGCCGCGCGATGTTGGCGCCCGTCGCGCCTTCCGGATTCGCGCAGCCCATGATCACGTCTTCGACGCGCGCCGGGTCGAGCTTCGCGCGTTCGACGGCGGCCTGGGTCACGTGGCCGCCGAGCGTCGCGCCGTGCGTCATGTTGAAACCGCCGCGCCATGATTTGGCGAGACCCGTGCGGGCGGTCGATACGATTACGGCGTCAGTCATACATGTCTCCCATCCCATGCAAGTTATTGCGGTCGACCAGAGTTGGCGCTTCAGCGGTTACTCTGGTCCCATACAAGTTGGTCGGTACTTCCAGATGTCGATGGTGGCGCGTTGGCGAATCGCCGGGCGGCTGGAGCGCCGCAGCGCGCCACCTCAGTCATTTCACTCGAGCGGCCATTCAGCCGGCTCAGCCCGCTCAATCGTTGAACCCACGGCCTTTGGCGGCCAGCTCCGCGATGCCCGGCGCCAGTTGCCACGCGTCGCCGTTCGGCCGCGCCGCGTAGCGGCGAATCGCGCGCTCGACGTTGTAGAGGCCGACCGTATCCGCGTACAGCATCGGGCCGCCGCGATAGAGCGGGAAGCCGTAGCCGGTCAGATAGACCATGTCGATATCCGACGCTTTCGACGCAATGCCTTCTTCGAGAATCTTCGCGCCTTCGTTGACGAGCGCGAACACGAGGCGCTCGACGATTTCCTCGTCGCCGATCTTGCGGCGCGCGGCGTTGGTATCTTTCGAGAACTCGCCGATCATCTCGTCGACCACGTTCGACGGATACGCGGTGCGGTCGCCCGCCTTGTAGTCGTACCAGCCGCCGCCGGTCTTCTGGCCGAAGCGCCCCATCTCGCACAGACGATCGGCGATCTTCGAGTAGTGCATGTCCGGATGTTCCAGATAGCGGCGCTTGCGAATCGCCCAGCCGATGTCGTTGCCGGCCAGATCGCTCATGCGGAACGGACCCATCGCGAAGCCGAATTTCTCGATTGCGCGGTCGACCTGCGCGGGCAGCGCGCCTTCCTCGAGCATGAAGAGCGCCTGACGAATGTATTGCTCGATCATCCGGTTGCCGATGAAGCCGTCGCATACACCCGAGACCACCGCGGTCTTCCTGATCTTCTTCGCGAGCTTCATCACGGTGGCGAGCACGTCCTTCGCCGTGTCCTTGCCGCGCACCACTTCGAGCAGCTTCATCACGTTGGCCGGGCTGAAGAAGTGCAAGCCGACCACGTCCTGCGGACGCTTCGTGAACGCGGCGATCTTGTCGACGTCGAGCGTCGACGTGTTCGACGCGAGGATCGCGCCGGGTTTGGCGACTTCGTCAAGACGCTTGAACACCTGCTCTTTCACGCCGAGTTCTTCGAACACGGCTTCGACGATCAGATCCGCGTGCTTCAGGTCGTCGTAGGAAAGCGTGGGCGTGATCAGCGCCATCCGCTGTTCGAGCGCTTCGGGCTTGAGCTTGCCCTTCTTGACGGTGGCTTCGTAGTTCTTGCGGATCGTGGCCAAGCCACGGTCGAGCGCTTCCTGTCTGGTTTCCAGCAGCGTGACCGGAATGCCCGCGTTGATGAAGTTCATCGCGATGCCGCCGCCCATCGTGCCGGCGCCGATCACCGCTACCGTGCTGATGTCGCGCACCGGCGTGTCGGCAGGCACGTCGGGAATCTTGCTGGCCGCGCGTTCGCCGAAGAACGCGTGACGCAGCGCATGGCTTTCCGGCGTCTGCACGAGCGCGATAAAGCATTCGCGCTCAAACTCGAGGCCCTTGTCGAAACCGTTCTGCACGCCCGCTTCGACAGCGTCGATACATTTGTGCGGCGCCGGGAAATTCTTTGCGATGCCTGCAACGCTGTTGCGCGCGAACTGGATGAAACCGGCCGCGTTCGGATGCTCGATCTTGCGCTCGCGCACCTTCGGATGCGGGCCTTCCTTCGCGCCGACCTTGCGGGCGAACGCGAGCGCCGCTTCGGCCAGATCGCCTTGCACGACTTCGTCGAACAGACCCGAGTCGGCCAGTTTCTCCGACAGCACCGGCGCGCCGGAGACGATCATGTTGAGCGCGGCTTCGAGGCCGATCGCGCGCGGCAGACGCTGCGTCCCGCCCGCGCCCGGCAGGATGCCGAGCTTCACTTCCGGCAGCGCGATCTGCGCGCCGGGTGCGGCGATCCGGTAATGCGCGCCGAGCGCCAGTTCGAGGCCGCCGCCCATCGCGACGCTGTGAATCGCCGCGACCACCGGCTTCACGCTGCCTTCGACGATCTTGATGACCGTGGCGAGCGTCGGCTCCTGGGTCGCCTTCGGCGTGTTGAATTCGGTGATGTCGGCGCCGCCCGAGAAGGCCTTGCCGGCGCCCGTCAGCACGATGGCCTTGATGGCCGGATCGTTCTGCGCGCGCTCGATCCCTTCGACGATGCCAGCTCGCGTCGACAGCCCGAGGCCGTTCACCGGAGGATTGTTCAGCGTGATGACGGCCACGCCGTCATGAGTTGTGTAGTCCACTGCCATCTGCCTGCCTCCATGCGATCGATGCCAATCATGCGATTAAGGCGGCATCACGCGCCGCCTGTCCGGTTCAATCGAATTGGCGCATTGCCCAACTCATTGTCCAACTTTCTGGCCGATTGTCCCGGGGTCAGCAGGCAGGATACACAAAAAAGCACGCTCGTTCAATTTATCGTTAGACGGGGTTTCCCCTGGCAAGCGGACCAAGCGGACAGTTCTTTTCGTCCTCGAGCGCGGAGGGCAGCACATGATCGCGGAAGAGCTCGCGCAGCTTCAGTTTCTGCAGCTTGCCGGTGGCCGTGTGCGGCAGTTGGTCGACGAACGCGACGTCGTCGGGGATCCACCAGCGGGCCACCTTGCCTTGGTAGAACGCGAGCAGTTCCTCGCGCGTCACGTCGAAGCCCGCGCGCCTGACCACCACCAGCAGCGGACGCTCGGTCCACTTCGGATGCGCGCACGCGATGCACGCCGCTTCCGCTACCGCCGGATGTGCAATAGCGACGTTCTCGACGTCGATCGAACTGATCCATTCGCCGCCGGATTTGATCACGTCCTTCGAGCGGTCGGTGATGTGCAGGAAACTGTCGGGGTCGATGGTCGCGACGTCGCCGGTCGGAAACCAGCCGTCCACCAGCGGCGACTCGTCCTTGCGGAAATACCGGTCGATCACCCACGGCCCGCGCACATGCAGATCGCCGAACGCGACGCCGTCCCACGGCAATTCCCGCCCGTCCTCGCCGACGATCTTCATGTCGACGCCATAGATCGCATGGCCCTGCTTTTCGAGCGATTTGCGCTGCTCGGCGAGCGGCCGCTGGCTTTGCTCCCACGTCAGTTTCGACAAGGTGCCGAGCGGCGACATTTCGGTCATGCCCCACGCGTGGATCACCTGCACGCCGTAGTCGTCCTCGAACGTGCGCAGCATCGCCGGCGGACACGCGGAGCCGCCGATCACGGTGCGATTGAGCGACGAAAACTTCACGCCCGCCTCGCGCAGATAGTTCAGCAAGCCAAGCCACACGGTCGGCACGCCGGCCGAATACGTGACGCGCTCGCTTTCCATCAGTTCATAAAGCGACTTGCCGTCGAGGTCCTTGCCGGGGAATACCAGCTTCGCGCCGGTCAACGGCGCGGCGTGCGGAATGCCCCACGCGTTCACATGGAACATCGGCACGACCGGCAGCACCGCATCGCGCGCGGACAGGCTCATCGCATCGGGCAAGGAGGCGCCGAACGCATGCAGTACCGTCGAGCGCTGCGAATACAGCGCGCCCTTCGGATTGCCGGTGGTGCCAGATGTGTAGCAAAGGTACGACGCCTGACGCTCGTCGATATGCGGCCAGGCGAAGTTGCCGTCCTGCGCGGCCATCAGCGTCTCGTAACTGAGCACCGGCGTTTGCATGACCGGCAGATGCGCTGCGTCGGCCAGCGCGATCCAGCCGCGCACTTTCGGGCATTGCGGCGCGAGCACGTCGACGAGCGGCGCGAACGTGGTGTCGAACAGCACGTAGGCATCGTCGGCATGATTGACGATGTAGGCGATCTGCTCGGGAAAGAGACGCGGGTTGATCGTGTGGCACACGGCGCCGAAGCCAGTCGTACCGTAATACGCTTCCAGATGCCGGTAGCCGTTCCACGCGAGGGTCGCGACCCGCTCGCCGGGTTCGACGCCCAGCGCGATCAGCGCCTGCGCGAGCTGCTTTGCGCGCTTTTCGCAATCGCGGTAGGTGTAGCGGTGCAGATCGCCTTCAATGCGCCGCGACACGATTTCGGTGCTGCCGAAATGCCGTGCGGCATGCGCGAGCAACGAGGACACAGTGAGCGGCACATCCATCATCTGGCCCAGCAGCGGCGTCGTCATAAAGCGTGGTCTCCTCGGCTTGTTCTGTTTGAATCGGGTTGTGGCCGGAACCGATCGGGCGCATCGGGATGCGCCAACAGCGAAATCCGGCAGGCCGGCGAATGATGAGTGCGGCATTGCTCAAACCCCGGCCAGCAGCTCCGCGGGCGCGGACTTACAATATCGGCTAATCCAGAGGCGCTCAATATGTCGTTTTCCCCAAGCATTGCAGGGTTATCCGAAGCTCTAGCGGAGTTTTCCAACGCTCTTGTCACCTCGCCGCCAGGCGCATTTGCGCGGCTCGGCAGCGCATTTCTGACGCGCCTGCCCGCCGCGCCGCTCGGCGCGCCGTACATGGTCGGGTTCTCCGCGGAGACCGCCGCGCTGCTCGGCATGGAGCCGGGTCTTCAGAACGATCCTGGCTTCGCCGAACTGTTCACCGGCAACGCCACACGTGAGTGGCCGGCCGACGCGCTGCCTTATGCGTCGGTGTACTCGGGCCATCAGTTCGGCGTGTGGGCGGGCCAGCTCGGCGACGGCCGCGCGCTGGTTCTCGGCGAAATCGAACATGACGGGCAACGCTTCGAGCTGCAGCTCAAGGGCGCGGGACGTACACCCTATTCGCGCATGGGCGATGGCCGCGCGGTGTTGCGCTCGTCGATTCGCGAGTATCTGTGTTCGGAAGCGATGTATCACCTCGGCATCCCGACCACCCGCGCGCTGTGCGTGATCGGCTCCGATCAGCCGGTGCGGCGCGAGACGGTCGAAACCGCCGCGGTGGTCACGCGCGTGGCGCCGAGCTTCGTGCGCTTCGGCCACTTCGAGCACTTCTATTCGAACGATCGCACCGACGCGCTGCGCGCGCTCGCCGATCACGTGATCGAGCGTTTCTATCCGCATTGCCGCGACGCCGACGACCCGTATCTCGCGCTGCTCAACGAAGCGGTGCTGTCCACCGCCGACCTGATGGTCGAGTGGCAGGCGGTCGGCTTCTGTCACGGCGTGATGAATACCGACAACATGTCGATCCTGGGTCTGACGATCGACTACGGCCCATTCGGTTTCATGGACGGCTTCGATGCCGGCTACATCTGCAACCACTCCGATTCGCAAGGCCGATACGCGTACCGGATGCAGCCGCAGATCGCCTACTGGAATCTGTTCTGTCTCGCCCAAGGGTTGTTGCCCTTGCTCGGCGCACAGCATGACGAAAGCGTGCGCGGCGACAAGGCGATCGAAGACGCGCAGCGCGTGCTCGGCGGCTTCAAGGAGCGTTTCGCGCCGGCGCTGGAGCGGCGCATGCGCGCGAAGCTCGGCCTCGACAGCGAGCGCGACGGCGACGACGCGCTGGTCAATCGCCTGCTCGAAGTGATGCACGCGAACCGCGCCGATTTCACGCTGACCTTCCGCAATCTGGCGCGCCTGTCGAAACACGACGCGAGCGGTGACGCGCCGGTGCGCGACCTGTTTCTCGATCGCGCCGCGTTCGATGCGTGGGCGAACGACTATCGCGCGCGCCTGTCCGAAGAAACACGCGACGACGCCGCGCGCGCCATTGCAATGAACCGTGTGAACCCCAAATTCGTACTTCGCAATCACCTGGCGGAAACGGCGATCCGCCGCGCGAAAGAGAAGGATTTCTCCGAAGTGCAGCGTCTGGCGGCAGTGCTGCGCCGCCCGTTCGACGAACAGCCCGAGCACGAGGCCTATGCGGGGCTGCCGCCGGACTGGGCGAGCTCGCTGGAAGTGAGCTGCTCGTCGTGACGCGCCGCCAGGCGCCAGAATCCGCCTGACTACGCCTGATTCCGTGTGATGAGCCGAAGCCGCCTGACTCCGCCCGAAGCCACGATGCAGCCTGAACGAAGGCCGCAGGAAAGCCGACTGAAGGCCGACCAACGGCCGACCGAAGGCCGGCTCAAGCCCACCCACTGAGCAGCCCTCAAAACAAGCCCGAGACAGGAACCCGACCATGAACCAGCCCGACGACCTCAACACCGACGCGCCCGCCGTGCAGAAAGACGACGCCGAGTGGCGCAAGCAGCTCTCCGACATCGAATACCAGGTGACGCGCCACGCGGCGACCGAGCGCCCGTTCACGGGTCGCTATCACGATCACTGGGAGCGCGGCATCTACGACTGCGTGTGCTGCGGCACGCCGCTATTCGAATCGGACACCAAGTTCGACGCCGGTTGCGGCTGGCCGAGCTACTTCAAGCCGATCAACGGCGAAGTGATCGCGGAGAAAACCGACCGCTCGCACGGCATGCTGCGCATCGAAGTGCAATGCAAGAACTGCGGCGCGCATCTGGGCCACGTGTTCGAAGACGGCCCCGCGCCGACCGGTCTGCGCTACTGCATCAATTCGGCTGCGTTACAATTCGAGCCCAGGTAACGCAGCGCGGAGTCCGGCGCGTAGCCGGCCGGCGTCCGAGATCGGGGTCCGCCGGCCGCGACGCTCGTCACCCGGTTCGCGGGCTTGCCGTCCTGGCGCGGCAAGCCCGCTGCGCACGGCCCGGCACGCCGTCTGTCAACCGCCGCGGCGGGTTCGCGCGGCTTGCACACCACCGGGCGCTTCGCACCGCGCCCCTCACCCTTCGACTCACTCTCCGAATACCCGACCAGATAATGAAATTCCTGTTCGATCTGTTCCCGATCATCCTGTTCTTCGTCGCCTTCAAGATCTGGGGCATTTTCACGGCGACGGCAGTGGCGATCGTCGCCACGCTGGTGCAGATCGCGTGGGTGGCCTTCCGCCACCGCAAGGTCGACCCTATGCTGTGGGTGAGCCTCGGCGTCGTCACCGTGTTCGGCGGCGCAACGCTCGTGCTGCACAACGACACGTTCATCAAGTGGAAGCCGACCGTGCTGTACTGGGCGTTTTCCGTCGCGCTGATCGTCTCACAACTGGCCTTCAACAAGAACCTGATCGAAGCGATGATGGGCAAGCAGATCACGCTGCCGCACGCGATCTGGGGCAAGCTGAACCTCCTCTGGGCAGTGTTCTTTGTGCTGCTCGGGCTCGTCAACCTGTTCGTCGCGTACCACTACACGACCGACCAATGGGTCAATTTCAAGCTATTCGGCGCGACCGGCTGCCTGCTGGTCTTCATCGTCGGACAGAGTTTGTGGCTGTCGAAATACATGAAGGAAGAATGACATGAGCGATGTTTTCATGCACGCCACCACCGCCGAGCGCGCCGCGCTGATCGAAGCGCGCCTGACCGCCGCGCTCGCGCCGGTCGCGTCGATCAGCATCACCGACGACAGCGCGCAGCACGCGGGCCACGCCGGCGCCCTAGCCGGCGGTCATTTCAGTGTCACGATCGTGGCGGCCGCATTTGCCGGCCAGGCCCGCGTGGCGCGGCATCGCATGGTGTATGATGCGCTGGCCGATGCCATGCAGCGCGGCATTCATGCCCTTGCAATCACGGCGTATACGCCCGAAGAATTCGCTTTGTTGCCCCGCTAGGAACTTCCGATGACCTTGAAGAAAACCCGCCTTTGGGTATTGCTGGCTGCGTTTGCGGCCGCACCTGCATTTGCACAGAACATCGCTGTCGTGAACGGCACGCCGATTCCGAAAGCGCGCGCCGATGCGCTGATCGAACAACTGGTTCACCAGGGCCAGCAAAATACGCCGCAACTGCAAATGGCCGTGCGCGAAGAGCTGGTGAATCGCGAAATCCTGATGCAGGAAGCGCTGCGCCGCGGCCTGCCGAATCGTCCGGATATCAAGGCGCAAGTCGCCGTTGCCCAACAAACCGTCGTGCTGCGCGCGCTGATCGAAGACTTCGTGAAGAACAACGCGCCGAGCGACGCCGAAGTCACCGCGCGCTACAACGCGCTGATCAAGGACGCGGGCGGCAAGGAATATCACCTGCACCACATCCTGGTCGACAACGAACAGCAGGCGAAGGACCTGATCGCGAAGATCAAGGCCGGCGCGAGCTTCGAAGACCTCGCCAGGCAATACTCGAAGGACCCGGGATCGGGCAAGAACGGCGGCGACCTGGACTGGTCGGACCCGAAGGCCTACGTGCCTGAATTCGCGACTGCGGCCACGCAACTGCAGAAAGGCCAGATGACCGACACGCCGGTGCACACGCAATTCGGCTGGCACATCATCCGTGTCGACGACGTGCGCAACACGACGCCGCCGCCGCTGGAGCAGGTGCGCCCGCAGATCGTGCAGCAGATCCAGCAGGAAAAGCTGCAGGCGTTCGAAGAAGGTCTGCGCAAGAACGCGAAGATTCAGTAAGCGGGTTGTTGAGTTACCGCTTCGCTTGAAAGCAGAAAAGCCGCCCGTGGGCGGCTTTTTTATTGCTGCGGGTTTTTGTGACTGCGGGATTTTCGCGTTGCGCGAAGCGCGTGAGGCGCGGTGCGAAGCGCGACAGGCTTCACACACTGCGAAGCGCGGCGTGAAGCGTAAGCCGCGCAAAAGGCAAAACCGCCGCCCGACGCGGCAGCTTCGCCCTTGATCAACCCAACGAGCGGCGTGCGTTCTGGAACGCGCGCATCCACGGGCTTGCGTCCGTGCTGCCCTCGCCCCAGCCTTGCGGGTGCCAGCTCATCTGCACCGCGCGATGCACGCGCTCGGTGTGCGGCATCAGCACCGTGAAGCGGCCATCGGCCGTCGTGACCGACGTGATGCCTTCCGGCGAACCGTTCGGGTTGAACGGATACTGCTCGGTCGCCTCGCCACGGTGATCGACATAACGCATCGCCACCGCCACCTTCGACGCATCGCCTTGCTGCGAGAAGTCCGCGTAGCCTTCGCCGTGCGCGACCGCCACCGGAATACGCGAGCCTTCCATGCCGGCGAAGAAGATCGACGGTGACGCCTGCACTTCGACCAGCGAGAAGCGCGCTTCGAATTTCTCCGACTTGTTGCGCGTGAACTTCGGCCAGGCTTCGGCGCCCGGGATCATCGACGCGAGGCTGCTCATCATCTGGCAGCCGTTACAGATGCCGAGCGCGAACGTGTCTGCGCGGCCGAAGAACGCGGCGAACATGTCGGCCAGTTGCGCGTTGAAGCGGATCGCCTTCGCCCAGCCTTCACCGGCGCCGAGCGTATCGCCGTACGAGAAGCCGCCGCACGCCACCGCGCCGGCGAATTCCGCCAGGTTCGCGCGGCCTGCGAGCAGATCGCTCATGTGCACGTCGTGCGCGTCGAAACCGGCGCGGTCGAACGCGTAGGCGGTTTCGAGGTGCGAATTCACGCCCTGCTCGCGCAGGATCGCGACACGCGGACGCGCGCTCTTGCCGATGAACGGCGCCGCGACGTCTTCAGCCGGATCGAAGCTCAGCACCGGCGTGATGCCCGGATCGGCGGCGTCCAGCAGTGCGTCGTATTCGGCGTCGGCGCAAGCCGGGTTGTCGCGCAAACGCGCGATACGCCAGCTCACTTCACTCCACGTGCGATGCAGTTCGGTACGCGGCGCGTCGTAGATCTTCTTCGCGTCGCGATAGATTTCGATCGTGTCGCGCTCGTTGAGCTTGCCGATCACATGCGAGCACGCCGACAGCCCATGCTCGCGCAACGCGACCAGCACCGCGTCGCGGTCGGCCGCGCGCACCTGGATCACCGCGCCGAGCTCTTCGTTGAAGAGCGCGCGAATCGTGCGGTCTTCGCGACGTCCGCTGGTCTGCTTCGCCCAGTCTTTCGCGTCGCCGTAATCGGATTCGTGATGCGGATCGAGCACCAGCATGTCGACATTCAGCGACACGCCGACGTGACCCGCAAACGCCATTTCGCAGACCGTCGCCCACAGGCCGCCGTCCGAACGGTCGTGATAAGCGAGCAGCTTGCCGTCGTTGTTCAGCGCCTGGATTGCGTTGAAGAAGCGCTTCAGGTCTTCCGGATCGTCGATGTCGGGCACCGTGTCGCCGACTTGCTGCGTGACTTGCGCGAGGATACTGCCGCCCAGACGATGCTTGCCGCGGCCGAGGTCGATCGCGATCAGCACGGAGTCGCCCACGCCATCCGTTCCGTTCACGCGGCGCAGTTGCGGCGTGAGGTGCTTGCGCACGTCTTCGACCGGCGCGAACGCCGAGATGATCAGCGAAACCGGCGCGACCACTTCCTTCGCGACGCCACGGTCTTGCCACTTGGTGCGCATCGACAGCGAATCCTTGCCGACCGGAATGCTGATGCCGAGCGCCGGGCACAGCTCCATGCCGATCGCCTTGACCGTGTCGTAGAGCGCTGCGTCTTCACCTGCCGCGCCGCACGCGGCCATCCAGTTCGCCGAAAGCTTGAGCTTGTCGAGCGAAGCAATGGGGGCCGCCGCGATGTTCGTGACCGCCTCGCCGACCGCCATGCGGCCCGATGCCGGCGCGTTGATGACGGCGAGCGGCGTGCGCTCGGCCATCGTCATTGCTTCGCCGCGGAAGCCCGCGTAGTCCATCGTCGTGATCGCGACGTCGGCCACCGGCACTTGCCACGGACCGACCATCTGGTCGCGCGCGGTCGTGCCGCCCACCGAGCGGTCGCCGATCGTAATCAGGAACGACTTGCTCGCAACCGTCGGATGACGCAGCACGCTGGCTGCGACGTCCGCCAACGCGATGCCGGTGACATCCACCGGCTCGAGCTTCTGCTCGACGCGCCTGACGTCGCGATGCATGCGCGGCGCCTTGCCGAGCAGCACTTCCATCGGCATGTCGACCGGCTGATGCGCGGCGTCGTCTTTCAGTTCGGCGTCGATCAGCTTCAGTTGACGCTCGGCGGTAGCCGTGCCGATCACCGCGAACGGGCAGCGCTCGCGCTCGCACATCGCTTCGAAGGCTGGCAGATCGGCCGGCGCGATCGCCAGCACATAGCGCTCTTGCGCTTCGTTCGACCAGATTTCACGCGGCGACAAACCGCTTTCTTCGAGCTGGATCTTGCGCAGTTCGAACAGCGCGCCCTTGCCCGCGCCGTCCACCACTTCGGGGAACGCGTTCGACAGACCGCCCGCGCCGACGTCGTGAATGCTCAGAATCGGGTTCTTGTCGCCGAGTTGCCAGCACGCGTTGATGACTTCCTGCGCACGGCGTTCGATTTCCGGGTTACCGCGCTGCACCGAGTCGAAATCGAGCTCGGCGGTGTTGGTGCCGGTCGCCATCGAGCTCGCGGCGCCGCCGCCCATGCCGATGCGCATGCCCGGGCCGCCGATCTGGATCAGCAGCGAGCCTTCCGGCAGATCGTGCTTGTGCGTGTGCTGGTCCGAGATATTGCCGATGCCGCCGGCGATCATGATCGGCTTGTGATAGCCGCGCACCAGGCCCGCGACGTTCTGCTCATAAGCGCGGAAGTAACCGCCCAGATTCGGCCGGCCGAATTCGTTGTTGAACGCGGCGCCGCCGAGCGGGCCGTCGATCATGATCTGCAGTGGCGACGCGATGCGGTCGGGACGGCCGTACGCTTCGTGCTGGTCGGCCGGATTGCGGTGCGCGAGCGGCTGCGCGGCGTCGCGCGCGTTTTCCCATGCTTCGACGCCGTCCGGCAATTCCAGGTTCGACACCGTGAAGCCCGCCAGCCCCGCCTTCGGACGCGCGCCACGGCCGGTCGCGCCTTCGTCGCGGATCTCACCGCCCGCGCCGGTCGCGGCGCCCGGGAACGGCGAAATCGCGGTCGGGTGATTGTGCGTCTCCACCTTCATCAGCGTGTGCGTGAGTTCGACGCTGCGGCGATAGTGTTCCGGCAGTTCGCTTGCGCCAAGGTCAGCCGGCGTGCGCGGGAACCAGCGCTCGGCCACGCCGCCCGCCATGATCGCCGAGTTGTCCGAATACGCGACGATCGTGCCTTGCGGGTTCAGCTTCTCGGTGTTGCGGATCATGTTGAACAGCGAGATGTCCTGCTTCTCGCCGTCGATGGTCCAGTCCGCGTTGAAAATCTTGTGGCGGCAGTGCTCGCTGTTGGCCTGCGCGAACATCATCAGTTCGACGTCGGTGGGGTTGCGGCCGAGCTTCGTGAACGCGTCGACCAGGTAGTCGATTTCGTCGTCGGCGAGCGCGAGGCCCAGCTCCGTGTTCGCCGCTTCCAGCGCGCCACGGCCGTGGCCGAGCACGTCGACGGTTTGCAGCGGCTTGGCCGGCAGTTCGTCGAACAGATGCAGCGCATGGTCGCGCGACGGCGCAACGCTTTCGGTCATGCGGTCGTGCAGCGCCACGGCAACGGCCGCGCGGGCTTCGTCGGAGAGCACTTTCTTGCCGCCCAGCAGGCCGCTTTTCAGCGCGACCGTGTACTCGACGCCGCGCTCGATGCGGCGCACCTGGGTGAGGCCGCACAGATGGGCGATGTCGGTTGCCTTGCTGGCCCACGGCGACACCGTGCCGAACCGCGGCACCACGAGGAAGGTCTCGGCCGCGCCGCGCTCCTTGCTGTCTTCGAGCGGATCGCCGTAGTGCATCAGCGCCTCGACCTTTGCGGTGTCTTCAGCGGAGAGCGGGGTGTGGGCGTTGACGAAGTGCAGATATTGCCCGCGCACGCCGGTGATATTCGGGTCGATGTGCGTAAGCGTTTCGAGCAGGCGGGTTTGACGGAAATCGGAGAGGGCCGAAGCGCCGGGGAAACACGAGAAGTGGGCCATGGACTTGACGTTGCGTCGCTCAGTGATGCCGAAAAGTCGCGCATGCAGGCGACGTGAGGCGGAAAGGAAGTCCGGGATTATACCCCGGGAACAGGCTTCCAGCGGGCCTGGCGGTGCGCTTTCGGTCCGCGCGCGGGCGCCGCTGCGGGATGCCGACCGCGTGGCCGCGTCGGCGGTTTGACTGCTATCATTCGGCCTTTCATCAGATCGGCGCGAGCCGCCCGAGCCATGCCGGGTCGCGCGCCGCATGCCACGCTCAACGGGAATGCGCCGCTTCGGCGTCCCGTCGGCAATTCGAATCAAAACATGGATGTCATCGTCATTGGCGGCGGGATCGCGGGCGTCGCCACCGCTTATCATCTGCGCGCGGCCGGCCACCGGGTATGTGTCGTCGAGCGCCACGCGACCGTCGCGCAGGGCGCGACCTACGGGCACGGCGGCACCGTGCTGCCGACCCCGCTCGATGTCTGGTTCGGCCCGACCTTCATGGCGAGCCGTCAAAACGCCAAAAACGGCGTGATCAGCAAAACCGGCTTCAACGGGCTGGCGCGTCAGTTCGTCAAGCAACTCGCCACGTTGCAAGAGCCGGAGGCATTCAATCGCCAGTATGGCCGGTTGCGTCCGCTGATCGAGGCGTCGCGCGACACGCTGGCCGACATGGAAACGCGTTTCGGGCTCGAATTCGAACAGGCGAGCGGACTGCTTTACCTGGCGCGCGCCGGGCACGAATGGGAACAGACCCAGGCCGCGCTCGAACTGCTGCGTCAGTATGAAGTCCCGCATCACGTGCTGACGCCGGACGAATGCGCCGCGTACGAGCATTCGGTGCGCACCGAGCCGGAATTCGCCGGCGGCGTGCTGTTCGACCAGGAACGCACGGCCAACTGTCCGCTGTTCACCAAACTCATCAAGCAGACCCTCGATACGCAAGGCGGCGTGCGGTTCATGCTGGGTTGCGAAGTCTCGGCGATCCGCCTCGAAGGCCAGCGCGCCTCCGTCGAACTGGCGCCGCGCCCCGGCACGGCCCCCCGTTCGCGTGAAGTCGACGTGATCCACGCCGACGCGGTGGTGGTGGCCGCCGGTCACGGCAGCCTGGCGCTGCTCGAACGCCTCGGCTTGCGGCTGCCGCTGCATCCGCTGCGGCTGCACACGCTGGTCGCGCCGATCGCGCATGAGGAATGCGCGCCGCACGTGGCGATCGTCGACGCGGTCAAGCGGATCGGCATCAGCCGGATGAACCATCGGCTGCGAATCGCCGGCGGCGCGGTGCTGCAAAGCGCCGGCCAGATCGACAAGCCGTTGGGCGAAGCCGTGACGAAGGAGGCGCTGGCACTGCTCGGCCAGGCGACGCACGACTGGATTCCGGGCGCCGCGCGAATCTCCGCCGCGCTGCCGTGGGAAGGCGTCAAGCTGCTGTCACCGGACGGCTTGCCGGTGATCGGCAACGCGCTGCACCCGCGTCTGTTCGTCAACGCCGGCCATGGCCCGGCGGGCTGGGGCCTCGCCTGCGGAGCGGGCAAACTGGTCGCCGACCTGCTGTCGGGCCAGCCGCCGGGTCTGCCCGACGACACGCTGGCCGCGTTGCGCGCGGACCGTTTCCAGTAAATTCCCTGCAATGACGGGCCCGCTCGCGAGCGGGTCGAAAGCCGGACCGAAAGAGCCGCGCGCGGCGCACATATCGGCACTAACATAGCGATTCCCAAGTTTTTTCTCGCCTCACGGCAGACTAACCGCCAGGCCTCGCCATGACAGACGCCGAAAACACGCTGCCACCGACGCTCATCAACCCGCACCAGCGCGCGCTGCCCTTGCTGACGCTGACCGATCTGCGGATCGCGGAGTCGCAGGCCGCGGCGGCGTTGCCACGGCACACGCTGATGGCGCGCGCCGGCCAGTCGGCCGCGAGCTTCCTGCACGAGCAGATCACCCGCGACACGTCGATCGCGAAATCAAAGCAGCGCGTGTGGCTGATTGCCGGCCCCGGCAACAACGGCGGCGACGCGTTGATCCTCGCGACCGAGCTGCACAAAACCGGCATTGCCGTGGAACTGTGCATGCCGGTCGAAGTGAAACCGGACGACGCCCGCTGGGCGCTCGACACGGCCCGCGCCGCGGGCGTGCCGATCACCACGGCGCCGCCGGCCTCGCTGGACGGCTATCGCTGGCTGGTGGACGGCATGTTCGGCATCGGCCTGACACGTCCGCTCGACGGCGTTTTCGCCACCGTCGCCCGGCAGTTGTCGCAACGCGCGAAAGCACGGCCCAGGAAGGGCGGCGTGCTCGCGCTCGACGTCCCCAGCGGCCTCGACAGCGATACCGGCACGATCGTCGGCGATAGCGAAGGCGCCGCCGCCGTCCACGCGACCCACACGATCACCTTCATCGGCGCGAAGCCGGGCCTGTTCACCGCGCAAGGCCGCGACCTGGCCGGCGCCGTGACGCTCGCGCCGATCGGTGTCGACTGCAGCCAGCGCACGACCGTGCAACTGAACGCGCCCGAGCTGTTCGGCGCGTTCCTGCCGCCGCGCGACTTTGCGACCAACAAGGGCAGCTTCGGCAGTCTCGCGGTGGTCGGCGGCGACACCGGCATGTGCGGCGCACCGATCCTCGCGGCGCGCGCAGCGCTCTACTGCGGCGCGGGCAAGGTGCACGCCGCGCTGCTGGGCGCGGGCGCCCCGCCCTACGATCCGCCGCATCCCGAACTGATGCTGCATGCGCTCGACGATCTACCGCTCGACAAGATGGACGCGCTCGCGGTCGGCTGCGGGATGGGACATAGCGAACGCGCCACGCGTGTACTGCACGATGTGCTGCAACTCGACGTGCCGAAGCTGTTCGATGCGGACGCGCTGAACCTGATCGCGAAAGACCCCGCGCTCGCCGCCGAACTCACCGCGCGCGGCGTGCAAGGCGACCCGTGCATCCTCACGCCCCATCCGCTCGAAGCCGCGCGCCTCGTCGGCAGCGACGCGCCGGGCGTGCAACGCGACCGGCTCGGCGCAGCCCGCGCGCTGGCCGCGCGCTTCGCCAGCGTGGTGGTGCTCAAAGGCTCCGGCACGATCATCGCCGCCCCGGACGGCCGCCTCGCGATCAATCCGACCGGCAACGCCGCACTGGCAACGGGCGGTACCGGCGACGTGCTCGGCGGCATCATCGGCGCGCTGCTCGCACAACATTTGCCGCGCTACGAGGCGGCCTTGGCGGGCGTCTACCTGCACGGCCTCGCCGCCGACACGCTGAGCGCGCAAGGCCACGGCCCGGCCGGCCTGACCGCGGGCGAACTCGCACCGATGGTGCGAACCTTGCTCAACCGCCTGTTCTATCCGGCAGCGGACGCATGAAGCACGCCATCCCAACTTTTGCGCGCGCAAGCCAAACCCATTCAGCCTGTCACGCAACGCCGCTATACTGAGTAACTGCGGCGCCCGTCGAACCCGGCCGCGCGGTATCGCTCTAACAGCATCGTTGCATCATCCTCGGCAGCGCTTCACGCGCGCGCCTTTCTTCGTGCCCCTTGGTTAGACGGACGCTATGACCCAGAACTCGCTCCCCTCCTGGTCCTCGCTGCAAACGCATTACGAGAAGATTCGCGATGCGCATATGCGCGACTGGTTCGCGCCCGAGAACGATCCCGCCCCTACCCGCGCCGAGCGCTTCGCGTTCGCGGGCGGCGGTCTCGCGGCCGATTTCTCGAAGCACCGTATCACCGACGAAACCCTGCAACTGCTCGTAAAGCTCGCGCGCGAAGCCGGCGTCGAGAAGCGCCGCGACGCGATGTTCGCGGGCGACGTGGTCAACCCGACCGAAGGCCGCGCCGCGTTGCACACCGCATTGCGCGCCACCGATCCGAAAGCGCCGTTCTTCGCCGAGGTCCAGGCCGAGCGCGCGAAGATGGCCGCGTTCGCCGACCAGGTGCGCAGCGGCGCCTGGACCGGCTACACCGGCAAGCGGATCCGCTATGTCGTGAACATCGGCATCGGCGGCTCGGACCTCGGGCCGAAGATGGTCGTGCACGCGCTGCATCATCTGGCCGCGCCGGAGATCACCACGCACTTCGTGTCGAACGTCGACGGCGCCGACCTGTACAACGTGATGCAGCAGATCGATCCCGAAGAGACGCTCGCGATCATCGTCTCGAAGACCTTCACCACGCTCGAAACCATGACCAACGCGCGCTCGCTGCGCGACTGGTTCATCGACAAAGGCTGCCCGGAAAGCGCGCTCGCGAAGCACTTCGTCGGCGTGTCGGCGAATTCCACGGAAGTGGTCAGGTTCGGCATCGCGAAAGAGAACGTGTTCGAGATGTGGGACTGGGTCGGCGGCCGCTATTCGCTGTGGTCGGCGGTGGGTCTGTCGATCATGATCGCGATCGGCCCGCAGCAGTTCGGCGAATTGCTCGCCGGCGCCAACGAAATGGACCAGCATTTCCGCGACGCGCCGCTCGAAAAGAACCTGCCGGTGCTGCTCGGCATGATCGGCATCTGGTATCGCAACTTCTTCAGCTCGCAAAGCTATCTGGTCGCGCCGTATTCGGAAGCGCTGCATTTCCTGCCGTCGTATCTGCAACAGCTCGAGATGGAGAGCAACGGCAAGTCCGCGCGGCTCGACGGCGCGATGGTCGACTATCCGACTTCCGCCGTGACGTGGGGCGAACCGGGCACGAACGGCCAGCATGCGTTCTTCCAGATGCTTCATCAAGGTCCGACGATCGTCCCGATCGACTTCATCGCCGTGTTGACGCCGGAACATCCGCTCGTCAGTCATCATCCGAAGCTGCTCGCCAACTGCTTTGCGCAAAGCGAGGCGCTGATGCTGGGCCGCACGCTCGAAGAAGCGAAGAAAGTAGCCGGCCCGGACAAGCCGGAGCTCGCGCCGCATCTGGTGTTTCCGGGCAACCGTCCGACCGCCACGCTGCTCGTCGACGCGCTCACCGCGCGCTCGCTCGGTGCGTTGATCGCGTTGTACGAGCACAAGGTGCTGGTGCAGGCGTCGGTGTGGAACATCAATCCGTTCGATCAATGGGGCGTCGAGCTGGGCAAGATTCTCGGCAAGGTGGTCGAGGCCGATTTGACCGCGGCGAGCGTCGATGAGAAGAAACATGACTCGTCGACGTCGGCGTTGATCGCGCGGGCGCGCGCTGCGTTGAAGCGGTGAGTTGGGGCGGCGCTTAGTTGGGTGGCTCGTTGGGTGAGTCGTTGAGCGCGCGCTTGAGCGCATGGCTCCCCGCGATGCGTGTTACCGCGTACTGCTGTATGGCGCTCAACTGCTCACCATGAGGCGCAATGAAAAAAGCGGGCCGTCGCGGCCCGCTTTGCTTTTGTATCGACGCTCACGGATCACCGCGCGCGAGCGGCCTGTTCACGCGAGCCGTCCCGCGTCGATCGTCACGGTCGTGTCGCAGCGACGCGCCAGCTCGATGTCATGCGTGACGAGAATCAGCGTGGCGCCGTTCGCGCGGTTCATCTCGAACATCAGATCGATCACCGCATGGCCGGTGGCCGCATCGAGACTGCCGGTCGGCTCGTCGGCGAACAGAATGGCCGGATGCGTGACGAACGCCCGCGCCAACGCGACGCGCTGCTGCTCGCCACCCGACAGCAGCTTGGGATAATGACCGATGCGCTGCCCGAGTCCGACCTGCTCCAGCAGACGGCGCGCACGCGCCGCGGCCTCGCGTGTGCCGATGCCGCCCTGCAGTTCGAGCGGCAACGTGACGTTTTCGAGCGCCGTCAAATGCGGCATCAATTGAAACGACTGGAACACGAAGCCGACCGAGCCGCTGCGCAATGCGGCCCGTTCGTCTTCGTTCAGTTCGGTAAGCTCGCGGCCAAGCAGCCGAACCGAGCCCGAGCTGGCGCTGTCCAACCCTGCGAGCAAGCCGAGCAGCGTAGACTTGCCCGACCCGGATGCGCCGACGATCGCCACACTGCTGCCGGCAGCGATAGCAAGATCGATGTCGTCGAGAATCGTCAGTTCGCCCGCCGCATCCTTAACCTTCTTGCACAAACCCCGCACTTCAATGACTGGATCAGTTTTGTTTAGCATGGTGAAGCGTAGGTTGAACGTGCTCGCCATAGCCCCTCGCGCCACCGCGCTGACTACAGCATTCGGCTCGGCCGTGGCCGCCGCCGCCCTGTTTTCGATACCCTTGCCGGCTCACGCCGCCAACGCGCCGGAACCCACGCGACCGGTGATCGTCGTGCTCGGCGACAGCATCTCCGCCGAGTATGGTCTGCCCCGCGACACGGGCTGGGTTGCATTGATGCGCCAGCGTCTGTCCGACGAGCGAATCGATTATAGCGTCGCTAATGCGAGCATCAGTGGCGACACCACGAGCGGCGGGCGGGCTCGCTTGCCGGCGCTGATGCAGCGTCTGAAGCCGAGCATCGTGATCGTCGAGCTCGGCGCCAACGACGCGTTGCGCGGCGTGCCGCTCGCCACCACCGAAGACAACCTGCGTACGATCATCGAGCAGGCCCAGCAGGGTCATGCGAAGGTCGTACTGGTGGGCATGTATGTCCCACCCAATTACGGCCTGGACTACACGCAAAAGTTCCACGGCCTGTACGGCGAACTGTCGAAGCAATTGCACGTGCCGTTAGTGCCGTTCCTGCTCGCGGGCATCGCGGATAAGCCGGAGATGTTCCAGGCGGATCAGATTCATCCGACACAGCAGGCACAGCCAGTGCTACTCAACAATGTGTGGCCCGCTGTTAAGCCACTCCTTCGCACAAGTTCGCCGCACTGAAAAGCTTGCTAACAACTTGTTTCTAGAACTTTGGGAACACGGATCGGCAAGGGTCGCTCAGACATTTTCGCATCCCGTGTAACCCGGCTCGATTCTGAGCGCTTCTGAGGAGATAACGTGAAATACTTACCGTTAATCGCTTTCGCCGTGGCAATCTCTGCCGGCGCCGCTCAACCGCCTGCTGGCGTTCAATCCGTCGGTCAAAGCCAGCAACCGCCGAAGGCCGTTGCAAGCTGCATTGCGCAGAAATGGGCAGACGGCTCGCAGCAACAGGTCGTGTCGCAAAACACGCTGGCTAACGATCAAGCCATGGATGTCTATGTCCCGGGTCAGCAGCCGCCTAATGGCGCAGCCGCTGTGGTGCGCCCGTCGTACACCGGCAAGGGTACGTGGGTCGGCTTCCGAACGAATGGCGCTGCGGGCAGCGACGCCACCCGTGCGATCAGTGGCTGCCTGTAACGCGCCGCGGCACACTCTCTGACAGGTGGTGAGCGTCACACAAAAAGCCCCGCAAGTGCGGGGCTTTTTGTGTTTGCGCGCATGGGTCTGCGCGCAACGTGCTGGTTCTGCTTGAGGCTTATTCGCCGTTCGCCTGCGCGTTGCCGCTGTCGAGCGAGCCGTAGAACTTCACCTTCGAGCGCTCACGCAGCGCTTCGACATACGCCTCTGCTTCGGACTGCGCATCGACTTGCGCAATCTGCTGCTGAGCGGCAGCCAGACGCTGCGGATCGATCGCCGCACCCGCCACCACCGCATTCACGCGATAGATCGCGTAACCGTCATCGCCGAGGTCCACACCGACGTAGGCCGGCAATTTTTGCGCATCCGCTTTGTAGATTACGCTCAATGCAGCCGGCGGCACGCCCTGCGCGTCGTTGCGCGACACCTTCAACGGCGACGAGAAACCGGTCGTGGCCTTCGACTTTTCGAGCTCGGCCAGCTTCGCCACACCGTCCTTGTGCGCGGCTTCGTTCGACTGAGCCGCGATCACCTTCTGACGCACCGCGTCCTTGATTGCGTCGAACGCCGGCACGGCCGCGGCCTTGTAGTCGGTAACGTGCGCCGCGATCAGCGTGTTGCCGCCGACGTCGATGGCCTGCGTGTTGTTGCGCGCCACCGCAGCGTCGTTCGCGAACACGGCGGCCAGGAACTTCGCATTGTTCAGCGGGCTGTCAGGCGGCAGCTGCGGATTCGGCTGTGGCGTCACCGTAGCGGTCTGCAATTGCAGCTTGTACTTGTCGGCGGCCGGCTGCAGGCTCTTCGCCTTTTCGTAGACGATCGACGTGAAACCTTCCGAACCGTCGCTGAATGCCTTGCTCGCCAACTGCATCTTCAGGTCTTTCGCGATCTGATCTTTCACTTCGTCGAACGGCTTGGTGACCGCCGGCTTCACGTCCGTTACCTTGACGATGTGAAAGCCGAAGTCGGTCTGCACGATGCCGCTGACTTCGCCCTTCTTCAGCGCGAACACGGCGTCGTCGAACGCCTGGCCGCCCGCGATCATGCCGCGGCCGAAGTAACCCAGATCGCCACCCTTCGACGCCGAACCCGGGTCCTGCGAATTCGCCTGCGCGAGCTGCGCGAACTGGTCCGGATGCGCGTTGATCTGAGCGAGCAACGCTTCAGCCTTCTGTTTCGCCTTGGCCTTGTCGGCCGCGCTCGCGTCTTTCGGCGCCGAGATCAGAATGTGGCTCGCACGCACTTCACCTTCGGTGCGGTAGTGCGCGATGTTGTCGTCGTAGTACTTTTTCAGGTCCGCGTCGCTCGGCTGGACGGACGCGCCCAAGGTTGCCGGCGACATCACGAGGTACTGGATCGTCGCGGTGGCCGGCGTCGCGAATTCGTTGCGATGCGCATCGTAATACGTCTGCAGTTGCGCGTCGGTCGGCTGCACCTTCGCCGCGTAGTCGCGCGGATGGAACGCAATGCCCTGCACCTCACGCTGCTGCTCGGCAAGCTCGGTCAGATGCTGCGCGAGCGTCTTCGACGTGAAGGTGCTGCCTTGAATGCTCGCCGGCAACTGCTGCATGGCGAGGCCGTAGCGCACACGTTCGTCGTACTGGTCGGGCGTCATGCCCTGCATCGCGAGCAGCTGCTTGTAACGGTCGACGTCGATCGAGCCGTCGGGATTCTTCAGCGACGAGATCACCGGATCGTTGAGCAGCACACGGCGCACCGCGTCGTCGGATGCGGTCAGATGCAGGCGCTGCGTTTCATCGGCCAGCACGCGCTGCTCGATCAGACCGTCGAGCATTGCGCGACGGCGCTCCGGCGTATCGAACGCCTTCATGTCGAACTGCGCGCCAAGCATCTGACGGGCGCGGTCGAGTTGCTGACGTATTGCGTCGTCATACTCTGCGCGAGTGATCTTGTGACCGTTGACGCTCGCGACGTTTGCACTTTCGTCAAAGAAGCCGCGGAAGCCTTGAATACCCACAAAACCCAACCCCGGCACAATGACGAGGATGAGCATGAACATCATCAGGCGTTTGTGATTGCGGAAAAAATCGAGCATGCGTGAGGAGTGCCAAAAACAGAACGCCCGATCTTACAACAGCGGGCAACAAAAAAGGCGAACCGGAGTTCGCCTTTCGTGGATACTGGCGGAGTGGACGGGACTCGAACCCGCGACCCCCGGCGTGACAGGCCGGTATTCTAACCGACTGAACTACCACTCCTTATACTGCGCTACTGCACTGAAACACTGTGCCGAATCTGAAACCGGTGGGTGCTGAGGGGTTGCAAGACAGCCCGCCAAGCCTTTTGGGATAAGGCCCCCACATAATTCGATCCAGCAGATACAACGGAAAATACAACGAGCCAAGATTCTGCCTCAAATGTGTCCATGTCGCAACAGAAATCTAAGGTGCGACGCTGGGCAAAGGTCACTTCTGCAAACGTCCGGATTGGGCTGCATCTGTTGCAGCGAACGCCTTCGCCTTCTGATGGCAGAGTTGTAATCGTCTTACGTCTCTCTGCGCCACATATTCCAGGCAGATGCCCCTCAAACGAAACAAGCCGCGCAAGTCCGAACCCGGACACCGCTGACAAAAGCTCTGCTTGTACCTATGGATCGGAGGGCCGCAAGCGAACAGTCACTGGCCCTTTATCTTGCGCTGGTCGCGTGTCGCGATGGGCACGGTGACGGCCACCCTGTCAATGCACTTATGCGCGCCGTGTACGTGGACTGGTATTTGCATCAGCGAAGAAACGACGCAGATCCAGAGATGTGCTTGCCGATGTCAAGTAAGGGAGTTTCAAGGGCAAGCAGAGGCGAACGCGGCCCCAAGCCGCGTTCGGAACGCGCTAGCGTAGCAACGCTTTAATAATAATGTCAGCAAGCTTGATGCCGTCACTGGGGGTGCAGAAATAGAACATCGATCTTGCTGCAAAGTGCGGCACCTGGCCCAGGTGGCCTCAGGTCCCGACCGGACGGACCGACAGCGCGTTCTTGACGGAGACTACTCCCGGTACGCCCTTCGCCACCTCAGTTGCCCGGTCGCTTTGTGCCTGAAGCGGGACACTGCCTTGCAACGTGACGGCGCCATCGCGAGCACGGATGGTGACATTGGACATGGCGATGCCTCTATCCTTTACCAACGCCGAGCGAACCTGACGCTGTAGAGCGCGGTTCGCTGCTTTGAGCGACTTGTAATGCTGCCGCGCGCCGGCCGTTGTGCTTGCGGGTGCGGCAGGGGCAGCAGGGGCAGCGTCGCTTGCCTGAGCGTAGGCATTGATCGAACCCAAAATGAGAAGTGCAGTACCTGCCAGTTTGATTGCGTGCATTGCCTTCATGCATTTTCTCCTGTTATCACAGTTGTCAAAGGTCCCAAGTAGGGGACGCAGCACTACCCCACCAAAATCTTTCCCAGTGATTCATATAGAACGATATTGCGAATAATGCGTTGGGTCAGGCAAAAATCCAAACGCAAGCTACCGTCAAACACCGGTCAAAATCTGGATGCGTCCAGGTAACGCTACTCCAATTCCTGCAGGGATGACTGCATGCGAATCACAAATTGATGTGTTCACGCAACGCCACGCAAGTAGGCTTGCATGTTGTGCCACTTTGGAGTTGGAATGCAAGCGATACGGCCTGACTTGGCGCGTTTGTGGTGCAGTCATACCAGTGAGATATTTGCGCGTCCACTGAAGTAGGTGCATCGGGCGACACGCGTATTACGACTCGTGCGCCACGGCCATCAAAACGAAGGGCAATCCCGCGGCCACCTCCAAACGAAGTCCTGCGACAATTATGTCGCATCAATCAAGACGCCGTGTTTAGGAGATTTTGCGGAAACTGGTTCGATAGCTGTTTGGCGAGACGCCGAGCCGCCGCGTGAAGACCAGCCGCATACGGTCGGCTGTTCCGAAGCCGCAGTCGTAGGCAACTGCCTTGAGTGGCTTATCGCTGCTTTCGAGGGCGTTACGCGCCGCATCGACCCGGGCTCGTTCGACGAACTCATGGGGCGTCATGCCGGCAAGTCCCACAAACGTACGCGCAAAGTTTCGTTCGCTCATGCTCGCCACCTCCGCAAGCTTTCCGACAGACAGCGGCGCGCCGACATGCTCCATCACGTAGGCCTGTACTCTCGAGACCGGCGATGTTTCGTCCACCGGCGCGCTGAGATATGGACTAAACTGCGACTGTCCACCTCGGCGCTGCGCAAACACGACAAGCCGTTTTGCCACAGCAAGCGACACCTGTGGACCATGGTCCTCGGCAACTAGCGCAAGTGCGACGTCAATGCCTGCCGTCACGCCGGCCGACGTAACGAGCCGTTCGTCGCGGATATAGATGCGATCGAGTTCCACCTTTGCGCGCGGAAACTGCTGCGCGAGTTGCGGCGCGTTCTGCCAGTGTGTCGTCACATGGCGCTCATCGAGCAAACCCGCGTGACCTAACGCAAACGAGCCCGTGCAGATCGATCCATAGCGTTCGCACTTCGCGGCCACATGGATCAACCAGCCGAGAAGACTCGCGTCAGGCGCTTCGACGGGGAGCCCCGGGCCGCCCGCGACGAGTGCGGTGTCGTAACGTTCACGGGCATCCTCGCAAGAGAGGTCAGCGAAAAGCCGTGTGCCGTTTGAAGCGCGCACGGCACCTGCCTCGCTGCTCACAAGGGTAATTTTGTATGCGTCCTTTGACGGGACGAAGTTGTTGGTCTCGGCGAACACATCAACGGGGCCGGCGACGTCGAGCGCCTGGACACCCGGAAAGATCCCGATTGCGACGCTTCGCATAGGCCCCCCTGACAGTCTGGAAGATAACGCGTGTTGCCGTTGCGTGGCAGAAGACACCGTTCGCCTGGCTGATTTCGACGCACCCTTTTGATTGCCGACACCTTCGCGCGTGGGCAAACTCGAGTCGTCCAGGCAGTTCCTTGACATCTGAAATCAGCAGGACTGAATTGTAGCAAAAGGCTCACCGGTCGCAGCCGGCCGGTCGTCCAGCCCAGCGACGCGGGAACATCGTCATTCGTCAGCTTTATTGAAGGACCTGGACACCGACGCCGCGTGCGCAATGAATGGATTCAGTCATAACCCGGCAATTCGATGAAAGCTACCGTCTTTGCGTCTGATCCTTGGGCCAGCGTCCTCGAACACCTCCAGGAGGCCACCTCATTGGATCGAGAGGCGAGCAAGTGGACAGGGTCGCGACTCACCCAGTTTTTGTGCGAGGCGACCAGGCCAGACTACCGCTGGCATACATCAGCCCGTCCAGAAGCAAGGATTGGAGGGAGCGATTGCCAGCTACGGCGCGGGCTTAAAGTAGTTGAGCGAACCGACGAGCGAGATGTCGTAATCTCGTGGGAAGATCCGACGCGCGGTCGATTAGGGGATCAGCGCTGGCGACTCGGTACAGCATCGGCCAGTGGTGTATGCGCAATTAGCGGCAAGCCAATCAAGCGGGGAGATTGCGTATTCAAACCGATGCGCAACACATCAAGATTTCCTGATCTCGGAGACATGATCCTTGCGGCAGCTGTCGATAGCGTCTATGAATACAAGCCAGCGACGAACCCCCAGCGGGCTGCGTGACACAAGGTATGTCAGCCAGCACGCCTATGCGGTGGCGGTGTACCCCATCCCGTAGTAACCCGGATGGCGGTTGTTGGCCCAGTTGATACACCAATCGAAGATATTTTCGCGTGGCCCTATCATCGCGGCGCGCCCCAGTTTGACCGGGCGCGCCGGAGAGGCGTCGTTCGTCGGATCCAGCTTCGTGACAGTGGTGGATTTCGCGGACATCGCTCCCGTTGGACTGTCACCGCCGCAGTCGAGAAAATCTACTGATAAGGATAACTACTCTTGAGCCAAACAAGTAGTCTACGCACATCAACTTGACAGAGCCCTAACCATCGCAAATCAGCATCCGGCCGCCCTGGCGATACTTCCAGTACGCCCGGGCATCCCCGATTCATTCATTTCGACCCGTTCAGATAATCGGTCGGCGCGATCCCGAGCGTGCGCCGGAACATCGCGGAGTAGGCGCTGGGACTGTCATAGCCATGCTCCAGCGCGACCTGCAACACCGACACGCCCGCCGCGAGTCGCGGCAGGCTTAGCAACAGGCGCATGCGGCGCAGCCACTGCCCGAAGCTCATCCCGAGTTCGCGATGGAACAGGCGGGCGAGCGTTCGCTCGCTGACGTTGATCCCAGCGGCAAGATCTGCGAGTGTCACCGGTCCGGAAGGGCTTGCGATCAGTTGCTCGCACAGGCGAATGAGCCGCGGGTCTCGAGGCATAGGCACATGCAACTGCAGCCGTGGCGCTGCCTCGAGCTCGTCGAGAATCAGCTCCATGACACGGTGATCCCTACCGCCAAGCTCGTAGTCGAGCGGTACGCGTGTCGCGGCGACGATTGCCTCGCGCAGAAACGGCGACACTTCGATGACCTCGCAGCCGCCCGGGAGGCTGGGGCGGGCGTCAATGGCCACAAAGACCGTACGCATGCTGACGTCGCCGAAAAACCGCACTGCATGGTCCGACCCGGCCGGCATCCACACGGCGCGTCCCGTCGGCACGACCCAACTCCCGTGTTCGCTCATGACCGTCATCACACCGGTCAGTGCATGAATCAGTTGCGCACGTAGGTGGCGGTGCGGCGCGATGTAATAGTCATGCGGATAATCGCTTGCCAGAGCCGCAACCGCGCGGGGCGAGCGGTGGCAATCCTCGGTGGTACGAAAACTTTCCATAGTGCGACGAATGTAGCTATTCCGAAGTCAGATTACCGGGGTAATAAATCGTTGGAGGGTTGTCCGTATTGCGACGAACATTGGCAATTTTTAGCGACATGGCCAAAGCTGGAATTGCTAGATTAAGGGTAATCCACTACACACGCTGAGCGTAAGCCGTGCCGAGTCCGCGTCGATATTTGTTCGCCACCCGCTGGTCCCTGTCCAAGCCAGTCTGCGTCGGCGCCGGGCCCATAGCAGCGGTCAGCCCCACCGGCGGCCCTATGGGCGTTTGCCGAAGCGTGGCCTCCCCGGTTTCGTGCGCGTTTACTGCTCCATCAGCATGACGACTGCCGAAGTTCTGGCACCCGCGCCGAGCCAGCGGATCCCCGTGGCGCCTGCTCCTCCCCCGCCGCCTGCTCCGCCTACGCCACCCGCTTTCGGGCTACGGATTGCGATCGGACTGCTGGGCATGCTGCTCACTTCGCTAACGGCCGGGCTGAACGAACACGTCACCGATGTGGCAATGACCGACGTGCGCGGCGCACTCTCAATCGGCCACGACGAGGGAACCTGGCTGACGGCTCTCTTTGAGGCCACCAACGTCTCCGCCATGGCGTTCGCGCCCTGGTGCTCGGTCACCTTCTCGCTGAGACGTTTCACCATCGGCGCGACGCTCATGTTCGCACTATTGGGCCTCCTTTGCCCGTTCGCCGCCAATGTCGAGACGCTTGCTGTCCTGAGGGCGCTGCAGGGTCTCGCCGGGGGGTGCCTGCCGCCCATGCTGATGACGGCGGCGCTGCGCTACCTGCCGCCCAACATCAAACTTTATGGACTCGCCGGCTATGCGCTCACCGCTACGTTCGGACCCAACCTGGGCACGCCGTTAGCCGCTTTGTGGACCGAATACGTCAATTGGCGCATGGTGTTCTGGCAGGTGGTGCCGCTTTGCCTCGTGAGCAGTGCGGCCATCGCCTATGGCCTGCCGCAAGATCCGCTGAGGCTGGAACGGATTCGCTCGTTCAACTGGGTTGGCTTGCTGACCGGTTTTCCTGCCATCTCGATGCTGGTGATCGGGCTGTACCAGGGCGACCGGCTGGATTGGCTGAACTCGCCGCTGATCTGCGTGTTGCTCGGTGGAGGAGGCCTGCTGTTCTGCCTGTTCCTGTTGAACGAGTGGTCGCATCCGCTGCCTTTTTTCAAGCTGCGGATGTTGGCAAAACGCAATTTCACGCATTCGCTGGTCACGCTTGCCGGAGTGCTAGTGGTTCTGTTGGGCGTGGCAGTCATCCCCAGCGACTATCTCGCCGAGGTGCGCGGCTATCGACCGCTGCAGATCGCGCCGCTGGCGCTCGTCGTTGCCCTGCCGCAGCTCATCGCGTTGCCGGTTACAGCTGCGATCCTCAACATCGAACGCGTCGATTGCCGCTGGGTGCTGGGGCTTGGCCTGACCCTCATGGCGGCTTCTTGCGTCCTCGGCAGCTTCATGACCTCAGACTGGGTGCGCGAGAACTTCTACCTGCTCCAGACGCTTCTGACGGTCGGCGAACCGATGGCCGTGATTCCGCTGCTCATGCAAACGACTACCGGCTTGCCGCCAACTGAGGGCCCATTCGCGTCGGCCATGTTCAACATGGTGAAGGGCTTTGCCGCGGCGATCGGCACCGGCCTGGTGGAAGGGCTTGGCACCGCGCGCGAACACTACCACTCCGCGATGCTTGTCGACCGGCTGGGCGGTGAACCCTTGATCATCGGACAAGCCGCCGATCGCACGGGGACGTTTGCCGACCTGGCCGGGCGGATTCACGAGCAGGCGGTCGTGCTCATGTCGGCGGACCTCTATCTCGTCATGGCGGCCATTGTCGCCGCCCTTGTGCTGCTCGTTCCCATTGTGCCTGTGCGCGTTCGTCCGCCGCGCGCGCCCACCCAGACAACTTCCCGCTGAACGCATCGAAAATGTCATTACCTGTTCAAGCATCCCGCAAGCCGGTCCTGCTAGGGGCCTTAGCCCTGCTACTAGCCGGCTGCGGCTGGGGTGGCACAAAGCTGCTCTCCAAACCCGGCGCCGAGACGACAAACGACGCCTATGTCAGCGCCGATTACACGCTCGTTGCGCCGCGTGTGCCCGGCCAGATTGCCGAAGTACTGGTCGACGACAACCAGCTGGTGAAAGCGGGCCAGCTTCTAGCCCGTATCGATGACCGGGACTATCGCGCCGCCCTTGCCAGCGCGCAGGGCGACCTGACGGTAGCGATGGCCGCGGTGAGTGATTTTGATGCGAAGATTGCGCAGCATCCTGCGCTCGTCGCACAGGCGCAAGCGACCTTGCACTCCGACGAGGCCGCCATCGGCTTCGCGCGTGCCAACGCCACGCGCTACCGAGATCTCTCCGCGGGCGGTGCCGGGACGATGGAGGAGCAGCAGCACGCCGTGACCGCGCTCGATGAGCAGCAGGCTGGCCAGGATCGCGACCGTGCTGCGCTGCTCGCTGCCCGGCAGGAGCTTGATATTCTGCGTGCGGGGCGCGACAAGGCGCTCGGTGCGTTGGCGCGCGCCCAGGCCGCGCTCGATCAGGCGAAGCTCAACCTCTCCTATACGGAAATCCGCGCGCCGATAGACGGTATGGTCGGTCAGCGTTCGATTCGCGTTGGCGCAATCGTTGGCGCGGGCTCGCCGTTGCTGGCAGTGGTGCCGCTGTCGCAAGCCTATGTCATCGCCAACTTTCAGGAGAATCAGCTTGCCCGTATGCGCCCGCATCAGCCGGCGCGGATCACCGTGGACAGCTTTCCGGGCCTTGTCCTGAAGGGCCATGTCGATAGCCTTGCGCCGGCGACAGGCGTCGCGTTCGCGCCGATTGCGCCGGACAACGCGACTGGCAACTTCACCAAGATCGTCCAACGCCTGCCGGTCAAGATTACCCTCGATCGTGGACAACCCGAGGCAGCCCGATTGCGTGTGGGTCTTTCGGTCGAGCCGACGGTCAATGTCGCCGCAAGTGACACATCGGTAGAAGGGACGGGGACAAATTGACGGCGCGCGCACTTTCCATTCGGCCCGTTCTGCTCGTCCTGCTGTCGGCTGCCATGCTTGCCGGCTGCACGGTCGGACCGAACTTCCAGCGGCCCAATGTTGCAGCACCAAATGATTTCACCCGCGCCAACCACGCCCAGGCGCCGAGCCAACCCGTAGAGGCAACGCTCGCGCCAGAGTGGTGGGCCCTGCTGGGCGACTCTGAACTGGTCGCGTTGGAATCGCGGCTCGCGACCGACAATCTTGACGTTCAGGCCGCCTCTGCGCGGCTCCTGGAGAGCCGTGCGGGGTTGCGCATCGCGGCTGCGGAGCAATATCCGACGATAGGCGGTGCTGCGTCCTACAACCGCGAGCAGGCGAGCCCGAATGGCATTGTTTCGCTGCTGGGCGTCAATCCTGTCGGGGCACAGCCCGAATCCGCGAGTGGCGACACCGCATTCGGTGTCTCGAGCTTGCCCGGCACGAGCGGATCGCCGCCCTACGACCTGTGGCAGTACGGCTTCGATGCGTCTTGGGAGTTGGACCTGTGGGGACATGCACGGCGCGGCGTGGAAGCAGCGAACGCGGCCATGCAGGCATCGGTTGAGGACCGCCGCGCTGTCTTGCTCTCCGCGCAAGCCGAGCTTGCCCGCGACTATATCGCGCTGCGCGCCACGCAGACCCTGCTTGACATCACGAACAAGAATCTCGCGCTCGCCCGCGACACTGTCAAGCTGACGCGACTGCGGCTGACCGAGGGCGTTACGACCAATCTCGATGTCGCCAACGCGTCGGCGCAGGTTGCATCGATCGAAGCGCGGCTGCCGCCGCTGCAGACGCGCCGCGATGCGCTAATCAATGCACTGAGCTTCCTGCTCGGCGAAGAACCCGGTGCGCTCGGACAGACGTTGGCGGACGCGCGCGATATTCCGTCGCTGCCGGCCCGCGCGCCGATCGGCTTTCCGTCGGAACTGGTGCGACGGCGCCCCGATATCCGGCGGGCGGAAGCACAACTGCACGCCGCGACTGCTGAGATTGGCGTCGCGCAGGCTGATTTCTATCCTCAGATCTCGCTTACGGGCAGCCTTGGCTTTCAGTCGCTCGAGCTTTCCAGCCTGGGCGACTGGGCGTCACATCAGTTCGTCCTCGGTCCTTCCATCTCGCTGCCCATTTTCCAGGGCGGAAGACTCAAGGGCACGCTCCACTTGCGCAAGGCTCAGCAACAGGAAGCGGCGATCGTCTTCCAGCGTACGGTGTTGCAGGCCTGGCATGAAGTGGATGACGCACTGTCCGCCTACGATGCCGAGCAGCGCCGCCGTGACCACTTGAAGGAGGTGGTGCAGCAGGACCAGCTCGCGCTCGCGGTCGCGCAGCAACGGTATCGCGAGGGTGCCATTGATTTCCTCAACGTGCTCGCGGTGCAGAAAGACCTGCTGAACGCCGAAAGCGATCTGGCGCAGAGTCAAGCAAGCGCTGCAGTCAATCTCGTCACCCTCTATAAGGCCCTCGGCGGTGGTTGGGAGACGGCCTTCCCAGCGGTTCCATCCGCTGTGGAGCACGCTGAATCCGTGCCACTGAAAGCCGCCGATACCGCAACTGTTGGATCGGCTCCGCAGTGACCACTTGCCCTTGATACTGTTCAACTAGTTGCGGGTTTTCTGATGCGGCTAAATTTGTCTGCAAGCCGCATCACGACTGGATCTGGCAATCGGCGCATCCGGATCGGTCATAGTCCGGATTTGTGGATGTTACGGATGGCGGCCAGTCAATGCAGGCGAGCGATACCAACGAAATTGAGTCTTGAGCAGTCCGAGCAGTTTGTCTTGCCGCATCTGAGCAGGGGTCGGCGCGGACCAGCACCGACACTGGCGTTGCACAGCGTTTTCGGACCATTGAGCGCGTCTTCGCCGGGGAGGATAAGTTTCGGCGACTGCTGCTTCGCTTCGAGCGGATCGGTCAGTTGCACTATGCGTTGAAAACGCTCGCCTATACGATGATCAACCTGCGGCACTACCGCCGGAACTGAACACGCGCCCGACCACCCATGTTTTCCATCAGGCGCATCGCACCGCGATTGCGTTCGTCCTTACCATGCAGAAACCTTCGCGAAACGACATGCATCTTCGCATCAAACACCTGGTCACCGCCATTCATCCAGTCCCATAGGCTCGTTCAGCCGTGCCGCCGCCGACCACGATCGAGACCCGCAACCAGTTGAACAGCTGCCGGCCGCTCTCATGTCGCGCAGACAGCAGAAGATTGTTCCCATTCCTGAGATCACTATTTGCTTGAATGGAGCGTGACGGCACGCGCAGCATCCCAGATAATACGTCTCACGACGGGCCATGGCGCTGGCTGGCGCGACACGGGTCTCCTCATTCGGTCTTCCCGTCGTACTACTACTCCATTCGCGGTAACGGCGGGGCGGAACGAGCTTGTGACTTGCGCAAGTAAAGTCGCACACGGATCGACTACCGCGAAGCGCTCGACGGCTAACCCAGTCACCGGGACGCGTGTTTGAGACCGTCGATGGACCAGTACTTCGTAACGTTTCCGGAGGATTTGTGGCTTTCGAACATCGTGGATTTCAGGTGACTGCCGATGCTGTGGCGGATGAGCATGGGGTTCAGTGGGTATGCCATGCCCGTATCGAACGTATCGACGGTGACGCGAAGAAAGGCGCGCCCCCAGGCATCGAACTATCTATTCCCAGGGCCAAGATTGATCCTCTAATGGCGGTCAGTGCACTTGAGCACAAGGCCCGGGCCGCGATCGATGATTGGCATGAAACAGAGCAAGCATAGGGGTTCGGTTTTCACTCACTTTGGGCCGCCCTGCTTCTGCGCAAGACCTGCGGATTCCAGCAGACCTACGCACCGATTGACGTCCAGGCCAACGCCGGGCGCAGCGTTGACGCTGTGCTGCAGTTCGTAACCAGCATTGGGCACTTTATTCCCTTTATGGCTGGTCGTGACGTTGTGTGAAACGCGCGAAAAGCGATCGTGCGGTTGACTGTCGCCGGCTTTCGAGGATCCCGCTTGTATCGTCCGCGACCGGCGTGAAGCGTTTAACCCAGCGCATGATCGTGGTGTGGGCCAGCGACAGGTCGCGCTCGGCCATCATTTGAACAAGGTCTCGAAGGCTGAGCTTGTAACGCAGGTACCAGCGCACACACAGGACAATGACTTCGCGATCGAAGTGGCGCCCGTTGAACAGTCCGTCCATTTCCTTCAGCTTGCTCATTGCGGTATCGCGCTAGTCAAAACGCGAGCGTAACAGACCGGAGCGCGACAACGCCCCGGAAGGTAAAGCGCAGCTCATGGCGAGGCCCTGACGGCACGGGCCGCTGCGTGTGCGTCACCTCATGACGGCGAACAGCGTCACGTTCATAAACACCTTGAAGACCTCGGCGACCACGAACGCGCCACCGCAGCCGACACACCAGAGCATGACGAACCACGCCCAACCCGGCAGCGCAGCGCGCCCGCGCCGCTCAGTGATAGTGAAGTTCGTCATGACGCACCTTGCCACGGAAGACCCAATAACCAAACGCCGAGTACGCGAAGATGATCGGTAGAATCACCACGGCGCCCACCAGTGTGAACACCTGCGTTGAATGCGGCGCCGCGGCCTGCCAGAGCGTGACGCTCGAGGGAATCGCGTACGGCCAGATTGTCGCAAGCAAGCCCGCGTAGCCGAGTACGACGAGCGCAAGCGCAAGTACGAAAGGCTGCGTATCACGTCGCACTCGCGCAGCGCGTCGCATCAGCACTGCGCAGATCACCACGAGGAACGGCGCCGGCAGCATTCGGTCGAACCAGTCAGATTCGAACCACCGTGCAGCGACGTTGTGCTGCTGGAGCGGCGTCCAGATGCTGACCAGTGCGATGAAGGCAAGCAGCACGAGCGTGAGCGGCCAGACCATGCGATGCAGACGGCGTTGCAAATCGCCTTCGGTCTTCGCGATAAGCCAGCAGCAGCCAAGCAGCGCGTAGGTCGCAACGAGCCCGAGTCCCGTCAGCATCGAGAAAGGCGTGAGCCAGCCGAACGCGTCGCCCACGAACACACCGTTTTGCGCCGGAATGCCTTGCAGGTATGCGCCAAGCGAGATGCCCTGAAAGAACGTCGCGCCCGCCGAGCCGCCGATAAAAGCAAGGTCCCACAGATTCTTCGTACGCCTCGATTTGGAGCGGAGTTCGAGCGAGACACCGCGCAGAATCAGGCACGCAAGCATGAAGACGAGCGGCAGATACAGCGCCGACAGCACCGCCGAGTAAACGACCGGAAACACGCCGAACAGCGCGGCACCGCCAAGTACGAGCCAGGTTTCATTGCCGTCCCAAATCGGCGCAAGTGTGCCCATTATGAGGTCACGTTCGTGCGCGTCGGGAAAGAACGGATAGATGATGCCGGTGCCGAGATCGAAGCCGTCGAGCACGACATATAGAAGGATTCCGAGCGCGATGATCGCGGCCCAGATGAGGGTTAGGTCCATGATGATCCTCAAGTAACAGAAGTGTGCGGTGCTTGCTGGCTCAAGCGTCCATTCATCGGCTTGCGGCGGCGAACGGCTGTGGCGCGGTATGCCGCGGTGCTTGCTCGCCTGCCTCGGGCGAGTCGTCGTGCGCGATGCTGGGGCCGGTCCCAATCATCTTCAGCAGGTAATAGACGCCTGTGCCGAACACGGCGACGTACACGACGACGAAGGTCATCAGCGAAAGGCTGACCTGCTGCGTGGTGAGCGGTGATACGGCTTGCGACGTGCGCATGACGCCGTACACCACCCACGGTTGGCGGCCGACTTCGGTCGTGATCCAGCCTGCCAGTAGCGAGATGAAGCCGGCCGGGCCCATCACGAGGGCAAAGCGGTGAAACCACTTCGCTTCATACAGGCGACCGCGTCGCTTCAGCACCCAGCCGAGCACGCCCAGCAGGATCATCAGCATGCCGAGCCCGGCCATCACGCGGAAGCTAAAGAACACGATGGTCGAGTTCGGCCGGTCCCCGGGCGGGAAGTCCTTCAACCCGCGAATCTCGCCATCCCAGTGATGCGTGAGGATGAGACTGCCGAGATGGGGAATCTTCACCGCATAGCGCGTGGTTTCGGCCTTCATGTCGGGAATGCCGAAGAGATTGAGCGCGGTTCCGCCCTGCTCGGTATCCCACAGACCCTCGATCGCGGCGATCTTCGCCGGCTGGTATTCACGCGTGTTCAAGCCATGCTGGTCGCCGACGATTGCCTGTATTGGCGCGAGCACGAGCAGAAGTCCCATAGCCATTGAAAAC
This sequence comes from Paraburkholderia ultramafica, assembly GCF_902859915.1. GTDB lineage: Bacteria > Pseudomonadota > Gammaproteobacteria > Burkholderiales > Burkholderiaceae > Paraburkholderia > Paraburkholderia ultramafica. The sequence goes on along the minus strand of NZ_CADIKK010000003.1, from coordinate 140,911 downwards.
GTCTTCTTCACCGCCGGGTCGCGGCGCCCCTTGAGCAGATGCCACGCACCGGTCGCGCCGACGACGAGCGCCGCGACAATGAACGCGGCGAGCGTCATGTGCACGAGGCGGTACGGGAAGGATGGGTTGAAGACGATCTTGAACCAGTCGACGGGCACCACATGGCCGTCGGCGATCGCATAGCCTTGCGGCGTTTGCATCCAGCTGTTCGATGCGAGGATCCAGGTCGCCGAGATGAGGGTGCCGATCGCGACCAGCACCGTCGCCGCGAAGTGCGCACGCGGGCTCACCCGCTTCCAGCCGAACAGCATGATGCCGAGAAAGCCTGCTTCGAGAAAAAACGCTGTCATCACCTCGTACATGAGCAGTGCGCCGGTGATCGGACCGGCAAACCTGGAAAAGCCGGCCCACGCGGTGCCGAACTCATAGGCCATCACGATGCCGGAGACAACGCCCATGCCGAAAGCGACGGCAAAGAACTTCGACCAGTACATGCACAGGTCTTTGTAGTAGCTTTTGCCAGTTCTTAGCCAGCGCCACTCGAGCGCCGCAATGAAATTGGCGAGGCCGATGCTCAGAGCAGGAAAAACAATGTGAAAACAGACGGTAAACGCGAACTGAATGCGCGCGAGTGTAAGTGCATCAACGCTGAACATGACTGGATGCCCGAAGTGCCTCTGCAGTCCGTTTGACCGCACGAAGCGTGAATGAAGGTGCGCGGCGACCCCGTTTGGCGACCAAAGACCCAGGGGTAAACCACGACTCATTCTCGACCTCATGCGCGTCGACGCACAGCAGCACCTGACGCCAAAACGTGCGCAGCAGCGCCCGAATCCATGCGACCTAACGTCCCAGGTACGACGCCATCGCGCCCAGGATCCAATCGATCACCGCGGCGGTGATGCCCGGACAGCGCGCTCAGTTGGGGGCTTGGCGCAAACGTTCTGCGATTACCTCGTGCTCCTGTGCGAGGACATGCCCGGCCTCAAGACTGTCAGCCCGCCCGATGCGCTGATACTCGAAATATGGGCGATTTATCGCGCAATGACGACGATCGATCTCTCGTCTGCAAGGAACTAAACGTTGGCTCTGCATCCATGTTTTCCTTGTCAACTGATGCTGCAATTCGTTCGTCAGAGCGCCTAACATTCCAGTCATCGAACTTCATAGGCCCCGCCGGTAGAGCCCTACACTTCCGGCACGTCAGTCACGTAGAGCGTCAAGGAACACCCAATGAGTCGTCTGCCGCTACATACCGTCGAGACCGCAGCGGAAGAGAGCCGCCCTTACCTGAAAACTGCGCTTGCGAACAACGGCTTCCTGCCTAACCTCGTCGCATCGTTGGCAAGTTCACCCGCCGCGCTGGAGGCGTACCTCACACTCGGCCAGATCAACGGCCGCAGCGGACTTACACTCGCCGAGCGTGAAGTCATTCAGATCACGGCGGCGGCGGTACATGGCTGCGCCTTCTGCGTGGCAGGACACACAGCGGTTGCCCTGAAAAAGGCTGGCCTTGCTCCAGAACTCGTCGCCGCTCTCAGGGAGCAGAAGCCGCTCGCCGACGCGCGCCTGAACGCCGTTGCGACCTTCACACGCTCAGTCATTGCCACGCGCGGAGCCGTCGAGCACCTGTCACTTGCAGCATATCGCGCCGCGGGGTTCAGCGATGCCAATGCACTAGAGGTGGTGCTGGGCGTGAGCCTCGCGACGCTCTGCAACTTCGCGAACAATCTTGCGCAGAATGAGCTCAACGTGCAACTAGAGGAGTATCGATGGACGCCCGCGTGATTCCGGTCAGCACCAGTGACGCCCCTTCACTGGCAAGCCTACCGTGCCCCAACGGGCTCAGGGTTACCGATCTCTCGGCCTGGCTCCAGACACGCGCCGAACAGCTCGACCTCGATCGTGATCTCGCCTCGGACATCATTCCGCAACTCGGGCGGGCCGGTGTACTCGGTATCGGCGTACCAACTGATCTCGGCGGTTCCGGCGGCACCATCTTGGACGCGATCGACGCTGTGGCTACGGTAGCTGAAGATTCCCTCGCAGCGGCGTTGGTATTCTGGGGACAACGGGCGTTCATCGAGTGCCTGCTTCAAGGCGACAATGCAGCGTTACGCTCGAGCCTGCTTCCAGCGTTAGTGAGCGGGGAACTCGCCGGGGCGGTTGGACTATCCAACGCGATGAAATTCCTTGCGAACATGGAAGGCTTGCAGATATCGGCGGCCGCACTGCCCCCCACTGAGGAAGGTCAACGCTGGACGGTCAACGGGAATCTCCCCTGGCTGACCAACCTTCGTCGGGAAGGCTTTGTCGCCGCCATCGCGACCGAACACGCAGAGGGTCAAGAGCCTTCAATCTTCGCGGTGCCTCACGATATCCCTGGCGTAACCCGATGCGATGACCTCGATCTCATCGGCCTGCGGGCGAGCAATACGGCTGGACTTTGCCTGAAAGACGCGGTTCTCGAAGAGCGCTTCCGGCTCACATCAAACGCCCCCGATTTTCTGGCCCATGTCAGACCGAACTTCCTTGCTTTGCAGTGCGGGCTTTCAATCGGACTTGCTCGACGTAGCCTCAGCGCGCTGGACAGCACCGGGCCGGCTGTTCGAGCGGTAATTGCCTCGCCCGCTCGAGTGCTGGAGGCGGAGCTGCACGATATCGTCTTCGAGCTGCGGGACGGAATTTCAACGGGCGACTTCGTCACCAACCCGACGTGGCTGTTCAGGCTGCGTCTCCTGCTTGCTGCCGTGGTCGACGAGGCGACCGTCCTCGAGGTGCAGGCAACCGGTGGACGTGGTTTTGTTCGCGGACAGGCCGACGTGGCGCGTCGGCGCCGCGAAGCGGCGTTTATACCCGTCGTCACGCCTAGCGTCGTTCAGCTTAAGGGCTTGCTCGATAAATAGCGTGTAGATGTTTCACCACATTAGTCTCTCCAGCTTTCGTGTGCTCCCATGGTGCGAAGCGCTCCTCATGTACCGGATGCGCTGGCTTCGCACACACGCAGCTCATGTCGGCTTGGATATCGTTATCGTTGACATCCCCGACCAATGACAACCCAGTCAGCATCCTGCCTCTTTCCGGTGTATGCCCGCACGCCACTGCGCTTTGAACACGGCCACGGCAGCACGCTGTTCACCCGCGAAGGCAACGCCTTCCTTGATTTCGGCAGTGGCGTTGCGGTCAACGCGTTGGGGCATGGACACCCGCGTCTCGTGCAGGTACTCCACCGCCAGGCGGAGAAGCTGTGGCACGTCTCGAACCTCTACACGATCCCTGAACAGGAGCGCCTGGCCGAGCAGTTGTGCGGACTCAGCTTTGCTGACCGGGTGTTCTTCTGCAACTCGGGCACAGAAGCACTCGAACTGTCGATCAAGGCGGCTCGCCGCTACCACTACTGCAACGGCGCGCCGCAGCGGAACCGGATAATCACTCTCGAAGGTGCTTTTCACGGCAGGACACTCGGTTCGCTGGCGGCAACCGGGCAGGAAAAGTACCTGGAGGGCTTCGAGCCGCGCGCCGCTGGTTTCGACCAGGTCCCGTTCGGCGATCCGCTCCGCCTTGAAGAAGCAATCACCGGGCAAACGGCAGGCATTCTCGTAGAGCCCATCCAGGGGGAAAGCGGCATACGGCCATTGCCTCGCGGCTATCTCCGGGCACTTCGGGATATATGTGATTTCTACGGCATTCTGCTGATGCTCGACGAGGTACAAACCGGTATCGGTCGCACAGGCCGCTTCTTCGCCTATGAGAACGAGGAGGTTGCCCCTGATATTCTCGCCACCGCAAAAGGGCTGGGTGGCGGCTTTCCTGTCGCCGCGTGTCTTGCGACGGAAGCAGTCGGATCTATGATGCAGCCCGGAACTCACGGTTCCACATTCGGCGGTAACCCGCTGGCCATGGTGGTTGCCAGCGAAGTGCTCGATATCGTCAATGACCCCGCCTTTCTTCAACGCGTACGGGACGCGTCGCTCAGGCTGACCCGACGGGCAGACGGCCTGGTATCGAAGTACCCCTCGGTCTTCAGCGAAGTGCGTGGCGCCGGCCTTCTGCTTGGCATCCAGTGCATTCCCCCAGTCAGGGAGGTCATCACGACGCTTCACGAGCAGAAGCTCCTGTGCGTCCCGGCGGGCAACAACGTGCTTCGGCTGATGCCGCCGTTGACGGTCACCGATCACGAAATCGACGAGGCGGTAGTGCGGCTCGACCGGGCAGCAGAACAACTGAGCAAAGCCGCGACCATTTGAATACTGCTCGAACAAACCATCAGTAACTGCTGCGATACATATCTGATCCGTTCGCGATAGCGCCTGACTTTCCTCATTTTCTTTCAGGCCTATATGGTCGCGCCGATCATACCCGCCCTGTCGCAGACATTCAGCACGTCTGTTCAAACCGTCGCGCTAATCGTGCCTGCGTATCTGATCCCGTATGGCGTGGCGACACTGGTCTATGGACTTCTGGCGTTGCAAGCAAATGGGGCGGATTGTCAGAACAGCGCCGACCCACGCTCTATTTCCCGAGCAGGTGACGGGAGGCATTGAATTCGACGCTGGCTGCCAGCAAGCGCGCGAGCGCTGGCGGAATGGCAAGCGGCGCCCGAAGCATTGGATCCATCAGTCCAAGCTCATGGGCGACCCATTTGGCCGGAACCGGATTCGTGTCGGCGGAAAGAACGTCGTAGAGGGGCTTGAGGATCTCGTTGAGCCGCGCCGCCTCCTCCATGTCGCCGCGCTTAACCGCCTCACACATCGCGCGAACTGCCGACGGTGCGACATTGGCCGCCACCGAAATAACACCAGAGCCACCCGCAGCCATCAGGCCGAAGGCCGATGAATCATCTCCACTGACGATCCGGAAGTCGGGCGAAACTGCCGCAATGAGTCGTACCGCCCGCTCCAGATCTCCGGTGGCGTCCTTCAGGCCCACGATATTCGGATGGCCGCTGAGTTGAACAATGAGCTCCTCCGAAATGCGCACGCCAGTCCGGTGCGGAACGTCATACAGAACGACGGGGATACCCACTGCATCGGCAATCGCCGTGAAGTGATGATCCATCCCGAAGAGGTTCGGCCGGTTGTAGTACGGTGTCACGCAAAGAATTGCATCGACGCGCTCATGCTCCGCCTCTCTCGCCAGTTCGCATGCGACCCGGGTCGATGGCGAACCGACTCCCGCGATGACCGGGATCCTTCCCGCTGCGTGCTGAACCGCGCGCCGGTAGAGGTGCACATGCTCATCGAGCGACAGCGTCGGCCCCTCTCCTGTCGTTGAGGCCACGACAATCGCACTTGTGCCAGCGTTCACCTGCAGATCCATCAGACGCTCAAACGCTGGATAATCGATCTGTTCATTCGCGGACATAGGGGTAAGCAGGGCCACCATTGACCCTTGCAGAAATTCGGCGCGACTCATGACGATTGCTCCATACGTACGTTTCGTTGTGCTGCGCGTTCCTGTTCCTCCCTGATGCAGTCGCCGAGCCGGCGGACGCCCTCGGCGATCTGCTCAGCCGATGCGCTGGCAAACGATAGCCTGATGCGCGTCGACTCCGGATTGTCGGCGTAGAATGCAGCGCCAGGTACGTAAGCGACGCCCCGACTCACGGCGTGCTCAAGCATGGCACTGGTATCGACGCCAGGTATGTCGGCCCAATAGAACATCCCCCCTTCGGGCATTTCCGCCCTGAACGGCGTATCGCCCAGTTCGACCTTGATCGCACGCTGGAGCGCGTATGCCTGACGCTGATAGAACATCCTCATCCGGCTCAGCGCAGGTTCGAGCGAACCCGCGTTCAGGTAATGGAACGCGACGAGTTGGGATAGCGTGGCGCTGTGTGTGTCTCCTATCTGTTTGGCGACCACGAGATGGCGCAATAGCTCGGGTGGTGCCGATATCCACGCAAGCCTGAGACCTGGCGCCAGGCTCTTGGAAAAACTGGAGATGTGAACGACCCACTGCCGCTCCTCGTCATTCGCCAGTGCAAAAAGCGAAGGCGGAGGCGGATCACGAAAATAGAGCTCCCCGTAGGCATCATCCTCGACCACGAAGAAGCGGTACTTCGTTGCCAATGAAAGCACCGCCTTGCGTCGGCCTAGCGACAACACGCAGCCGGTTGGATTGGCGAAATTCGGAATCAGGTACAGCATCTTTGGTCGATGTTGCGCAACGACCGCCTCAAGCTCGTCCACGCTGATACCTTTCGTGTCAGCAGGCACCGGCACCACATCCGCACCCTGATAGCGCAATGCCTGAAGCGCCCCCAGGTACGTCGGTGCCTCGACTGCGACTCGGTCGCCCGGATCCACGAGCACGCGCGCGACCAGGTCGATAGCCTGCTGGGAGCCGGTCGTGACGACGAGCTCCGGTACATCGAGCCTGATGCCTCGTGCTCCAGCCCGTTGAGCGATAAGCTCGCGCAGTGGCCGATAGCCTTCGCTGCTGCCGTACAGGAACGCGGTGGCGCAAGAGCAAGCCATCGCGCGCATGGTCGCCTCCCGCAGGCCGTCGAGATCGATCGCGGCTTCACCTGGAAAGCCACCGGCGAGTGAAATGACGTCCGGCTTTTCCAGCAGTGCGAATAGTTCACGGATAGCGGACGGTTTGACACGGCGCGTTGCAACAGCATGGCAAGAAGGGTTTGCGGTCAATTTCAGGCAGTTCCGGAAAGCTCACACAGGCGCCGTCAGAGGGCAGACAATAAGTCGCGGTATCGGTCGATGACGGCTCTTTTCATCTGCTATGAAGCATAAGAGAATGACGTCCGTTACCCAGGCAGCAGATCACAATTCTTTTATCGCAGCAGTTCCCAGGAACGCGGAGAGTCGACGCCGATGACACGATACGAAACGCTGGCAAGCACGATGGCCGCGGAAATACGCTCCGGCAGCATCGCAGTCGGCTCCCGCATGCCTTCACTGCGTCAGGTGATTGCGCAGCACGGCGTGAGTCAGTCGACTGCGTCGCGCGCTTACTACCTGCTCGAGGAATGGGGCCTCGTCCGCGCACAGGAACGCTCGGGCTATTACGTCGCGCCCGGCGCGGGCATCAGCGGCAAATCGGCTCGTCGCCCATCCGCACCAGCCGAGTCGAGCAAGGTCGACATCAGCGACCTGGTCTTTTCAGTGCTGGATGCAGCGAAGCATCCCGGGATCGTGCCGCTCGGTTCCGCTTTCCCGTCGCCGTTGCTCTTCCCTCTGCCGCGGCTTGCCAAGTCGCTCGCGCAGGCCACGCGCTTCATCAGCCCATGGAGCACCGTAGCGGACCTGCCGCCGGGCAACGAACACCTGCGCCGGCAGATTGCGCTGCGTTACGTGGGCATTGGCATCTCGCAGCCCATGGAGGAAATCGTTGTGACCAACGGCGCACTTGAAGCGCTAAACCTGTGCCTGATGGCCGTGACGCGACCAGGAGACGTCGTTGCCGTCGAATCGCCAGGCTTTTACGCTGCCCTTCAGGCTATCGAGCGGCTAGACCTCCGCGCGGTCGAAATACCGGTCGACCCGGTAACCGGCCTCGATCTCGATGCGCTGTCCGAGGCGTTGGACAAGCACCCGATCCGCGCCTGCTGGTTCATGACGAATTTCCAGAATCCCACAGGCGTCACGCTTTCTCTGGAAAAGAAGAAGGCGCTTGTCGAGTTGCTTGCGAGACACGATGTCCCGCTGATCGAGGACGACGTCTACGGCGACCTGCATTTCCAGGCGGACTACCCTCTGCCGGCGTTGGCATTTGACCGGAAGGGACTGGTCATGCACTGCGGATCGTTTTCGAAGACGCTTGCGCCGGGATACAGGATCGGATGGGCATCGGCCGGCCGTTTTACCGACCGGGTACAGAGACTGAAACTAATGACAACCCTGTCGGCCAGCATTCCGGTGCAGGCTGGCATCGCCGATTACCTCCAGCACGGCGGCTACGATCGACACCTGAGAAAGCTCCGCAGCGCGTTTCGCACGCAACTCCAGGAGATGGATGCATCAATCCGGCGATGGCTGCCCAACGGGGTGAGAAGAATTCATCCGATTGGTGGCTACTTCATCTGGCTTGAGTTTCCGGAAGCGATTGATGCTATGGAATTCCATCGCCTTGCCATCGAGCGGGGCATCAGTCTTGCCCCGGGACCTATCTTCTCCGCCTCTCACGCGTTCCAGAACTGCATCCGGCTCAACTACGGCCATCCCTGGAGTGCTCGCATCGACGACGCAATCTGCACATTGGGCAAGTTGCTCGTTCACCCATCGGTGCGGGTAAAACCCTGAATCACCCCTGATGGCTGCGATACACGCGGATAGCGTGGTGCAGCCTCAAAGACCGTTTGAAGTGCGGCGCTTATACGTCAGCGCAAATGTGTCAACGCCTCAGCACCGCCGTACGCCCTCGTCCCTGCCGTATTGAGTGCGGCAATTCACACAGTTCCAACGCCCGAACAAGGCGACGCTCCCGAACTGCTGCGCAACTTCTGGCGCAATCTGCTTCTTTAAGCGCAACGTGACGTGGACTATTGTCACTCATCCGTGAATGCCAAAAGCATTCAGGCAACAGATGCGCCTGATTTCGTACTTTCGCAAAAGAGGACGAGCCGACAGTTCCGGGCAGATGAAGCTCTGCCGTGTCTGGAAGACACGCTTCGAGCTGTTCCTCGGCCGGACGTCTGCGGGTTATATGCGTCAGGCCGAATTGACGTGCCCCGATATGCCGGCTCTGCTTTCCAACCTCCATCATGTACCAATACAACGAATTCGACAAAGCCTTCATCCTCAGCCGGGCCGCGCAGTTTCGCGACCAGATTGAACGCTGGCAAAGCGGCAAGCTGAGCGAGGATGAATTCAGACCGCTGCGCCTGCAGAACGGCTGGTATGTTCAGCGACATGCGCCGATGCTGCGCGTCGCGGTGCCTTATGGGGAACTGTCGAGCGCGCAACTTCGGGTACTCGCTCGCGTGGCACGCGAGTACGACGAGCCGGAGGCGGACGTGTACCGCAGCGCTCTCGAGGCGCAGCGCAAACTGGGCACCGTGCGTCTTCCCACCCACCACGCTCATTTCACGACGAGAACCAATGTCCAGTTCAACTGGATTCCACTATCGAAAGCGGCCGATGTGATGGAACTGCTTGCGACCGTCAACATGCATGGAATCCAGACAAGCGGCAACTGCATTCGCAACATTTCCTGTGACGAACGGGCTGGGGTAGCGCCAGACGAAATCGCCGACCCGCGCCCTTTTGCGGAAATCATGCGCCAATGGACCACGCTGCATCCCGAGTTCGCGTTCCTGCCGCGAAAGTTCAAGATCGCGATCACCGGCGCGAGCGAAGTCCGCGCCGCGACTGACTGGCATGACGTCGGCCTTCGCCTGCTGCGCAACGATGCTGGCGAATTGGGGTTTCGCATCACGGTCGGCGGTGGCATGGGGCGCACTCCCGTCATCGGTACTGTGCTGCGTGAGTTTCTGCCTTGGCAGCACATCATGAATTACATCGAGGCGGTGGTCCGCGTCTACAATCAGTATGGTCGGCGCGACAACAAGTACAAGGCACGGATCAAGATTCTGGTGAAGGCAGAAGGCCAGCGTTACATTGACGAGGTCGAGGAAGAGTTCCGTCAGATCGTCGAGCACGACGGCGGCCCACACACTATTCCGCAGGCAGAGCTCGATCGCGTCAGCGCATGCTTCGTGCCGCCGCAAAGGCCCTCGACGGTTGCCCGGATCGAACCTGAAGCGCTCACGGCGTTGGACGCAGCGGCCATCGAGACGCCGCAACTCGAACACTGGCTCCAGCGCAATGTCGCGCGGCATAAGGACCCGTCGACGCGGATCGTCACGCTCTCATTCAAGCGCCTGCTTCAGGCGCCCGGTGACGCGTCGGCCGACCAGCTCGATCGGGTGGCCGATCTGGTCGATCGGTTCTCCGCGGGAGAAGCGCGCGTCACCCATTCGCAGAATATCGTGTTGCCCTGGGTGCACGCCAACGAGCTGCTGCCGCTCTGGCAGGCGGCGCGTGATGCAGGACTCGCTAGCGCGAACGTGAAGTTGCTCACCGATATGATCTCCTGCCCCGGCGGGGATTTCTGCGCACTCGCCAATGCCCGCTCCCTTCCGGTCGCACAAGCCATCACCGAGCGCTACCAGGATCTGGATGAACTCAACGACATCGGCGAAATCGACCTTCATATCAGCGGCTGCATCAATTCGTGCGGCCATCACCATAGCGGGCATATGGGCATCCTCGGTGTCGACAAGGACGGCAAGGAGTGGTATCAGGTAACGCTAGGCGGTTCAGATGGCTCGAACGCAAGCGGTCCCGCGCAGCCGGGCAAGGTCATCGGCCCGTCGTTTTCTGCAATCGAGGTGCCCGAGGTCGTCGAGGCTCTGCTTTCGGCCTATCTTGACCTGCGGGCGGAGATTGGGGGAAGGCGCGAGTCCTTCGTCGAAACGGTACGGCGGGCGGGCCTCGAACCGTTCAAGATGGCCGCGGATCGCGTGCGCACGCCGATGGAGAAACTGGCATGAACGGCACGACACGCATCAGGCTTCTTACGTTACCTGAACACACGTCGGACCCCAGCCGGCAAGTTGTTTCACTCGCCAACGACGAAGACCCGAACGCGCGCAAGGATGCAGTCGCCAGCGCCGAGCGCGTCGAGCTCCACTTCCCTCATTTCACCGATGGGCGGGCTTACAGTCAGGCGTATCTGTTGCGCCGCCGGCTGGGCTTTAAAGGCGATCTGCGGGCAACAGGCGACGTGCTCGTCGATCAGTTGATCCAGATGGAGCGAACCGGGTTTTCAAGTGCTGTCTTGAAAGACGGTATTGACCCGGCTGAAGCGAAGCGCCAGCTCGACCGCTTCCCTGCGTTCTATCAAGGCGACGTTATTCACAATGCGCCCTTCCAGCGTTCCCCGTGCCTGGATCAAGGTGGAGCGACGGCACGCGAGACATCCGGCTGATACGGGAAATGCACCGGGGTTGACCCAAGGAACCGGCGAGCCGCCTGCCGATGCAAACGCATCGGCAGGCGGACTGGACCGCTGGAGAAGTTGAGCTGCACGCGTTCGGCCCTATCTTCGACACTCCCGACTCGTTGCTGCAGGCGGCCATTGCCCGTCAGGGCGCGGTGACGACGCGGCGCCTGCTGGTGCGCGATGCGATCGAGAAAGGTGCCCTGGTGCAGATCGGCACGGTCTGCGTGCCCGCGAGTCTCGAATACTTCATAAGCTGGCGCGAACACCATCCGCGTGAAGCGGAAATTCGGGCGTTTTATGAATGGATGCGGGAGCAAGTGGCGGGTTGACTGGATTGACGTCGCCAAATGCCGCTCACATGGCCCGAATAATGGACGGACACGTCGGTCCGCGCTGTAACCGCTCATCAGTGCTTGAACGTCGCTTGTCAGCGTGTTGTATCGTTGATTTTCAATAGCCGCCATCGGCGTGTGTAATCAGATTTCCCAGGTTTGAGGATTTTCGGACGTACAATCTAATCACTGCTTAGATTGGAGGGTTGGTCATGACTGGTCATTCATTATCCGTTGGCGCAGCACCGCTTCATGCAGCTGGTTTCAAGACACTTACCTCAGAACTGCTTCTGGAAAGCGTTCCGACAGAAGGGCACTTTCCGGACTGGCTATCCGGAAGTCTTCTTCGTAACGGTCCGGCGATGTTCGAGGCCGGTGACGAACCTCTGAACCATCACTTTGATGGCTACGCAATGCTTCATCGTTTTGGGTTCCGCAACGGTGCTGTGAGCTATCGCAACCGCTTCTTGCGAAGCCGGTCGTACGAATACGTCATCGAGCACCGCAAATTGGGCTACCCCGTCTTTGGGACTCGCCTGGACCCGGATCGCGCCCGGCTGCTGACAGAAGATCTCAAACGTGGTGGGATGCCTGACGTCAACGCCGGCGTCGCTTTCGCACGCTTTGCTGACCAACACGTCGCGCTCACTGACGGAAGCACGCTTGCCATGGCGTACGATCTCGAGACGCTCGAGACAAAAGGGCCAATCATCTGGGACGATGTCCTGCAACGAGAAGATTGCGCCGGTAACGAGGTTGAATGGTTCCGGCGCGGAACTACCGCACATTGCCAGCTCGCGCCCAACGGCGACATCGTCAACTACTTCACGCAACCAGGCGATGCGCAGCGATCGACCGCCTACAACTTTTATCGGATTCGACCTGGCACCCTCCGCCGGGAGCCTATCGGCGTTGTTCAGACGGATGCGCCGGCCTATGTTCACGCGTTTTGCGTGACCGAAAAGTACCTCGTGTTCCCGGAAAGCCCGTTGCGCGCCGACGTCTCCGTGCTTCGCGATGGCGGTTCATTCCTCGAGTCGCTTGCATGGCGAGAAGGGACTCCGATGATCCTTCACGTTCTTGAGCAAGCGACGGGCCGTTTGGTGCGACGCTTTGAGGTACGCCCGTCATACGTCATGCACACGATCAATGCTTACGACGAGGGGGATTCGATCGTGCTGGATGTCGCGGCATACGACGACGGCAGTCATGTTGCGGAGCTGTATCTCAATCCTGAACTGCGGCGTGAAGGTGGCCGGCTGACGCATGAGCGTGTGCCAGAGCTTCGCTCGCACGCGCGTCCCGTCCGGTTCCGATTGAATCTCGCGACAGGCGCAGCTACCGAAGAAGAGTTGGCACCGGTGACCGTAGAACTGCCGACGATTGACTATTCGCGTCACAACGGACGACGTTACAGCCGTTTCTATAGCACCGGCATCAGCAACGATCCTGAGATGATTTTCTACAATCAGCTGGCCTCGGTTGATACTGAGTCTGGGCGATTCACGACGTGGTCGCAACCCGGTCATTTCCCGGGCGAGCCGGTTTTTGTCAGGCGCCCGGGTGGGCAGCGCGAGGATGACGGCATTTTGCTCTCGGTCGTCCTGGACGGGACGGTGGGCCGGTCCTACGTGATGGCGCTGGACCCGGCAACCCTCGAGCCGATGGCGAAGGCATTTCTGCCTCATCACATGCCGTGTGGCTTCCACGGACAATTCGTATCGGGAGAGATTGCATGAAGCGGATTGAGCGACTGATTCTTCAACGCCCTGAGCTTCTGTGCGACACATGTCTGGTGGCCGATCGGGCGTGTACTGACGAGTGATCAACGTGTGCGAAAGCTTACGTTCACGGGGTCGTCCGCCATTGGCTCACTCTTGACGGCCCAATCTGCGCCGACAATCAAGCGACTGTCGCTTGAACTCGGTGGCAATGCTCCGCTGCTGGTTCTCGAAGATGCTGACGTCGATGTTGCTGTCGAGGGAGCGCTGCAGGCCAAATTCCGTAATGGAGGACAGTCGTGCGTTGGCGCGAACCGCATCTACGTAGTGGATAACCTCTATGACGCCTTCATCGAGCGCTTCAGTGCGCGAGTCACGTCCATGCAGGTCGGTGACGGCTTCGACGAGTCATCCGATATCGGTCCGCTCATTGACGATTCCGCGGTCCGCAAAGTTCGACTGCATGTTGAGGACGCCATTTCCCGAGGCGCGCGAGTGCTGGCAGGTGGGGGACTATCGCCGGCCGGCGGCCGATTCTAACAGCCGACCGTCCTGGCTGATGTACCGAAGGATGCGCTAGCCGCTCGAGAAGAAACGTTCGGTCCGATCGCCCCCGTCATTCGCGTGAGCGATACGCAGGAAGCGGTGCGCCTTGCGAACGACACCCAATTCGGCTTGGCCGCGTACCTCTTCTCCCGGGATCTCGCGCGGATATGGAGTGTGGCGGAGGCGCTCGAAGTGGGGATGGTCGGTGTGAACACGGGCCTTATTTCATCGGAGGTCGCCCCGTTTGGGGGAGTCAAACAGTCGGGACTCGGACGCGAAGGCTCACGGCAGGGTCTCGATGAATATCTGGAAATCAAGTATGTGTGCCTTGCCGGCGTGGGTGGCGTGGTCGGTGCATAGGTGAATTGATGAAGACCTGCGTCCTGGAGCGTGGTGGCGTTCGGGTGTTGTAAGATTTGGGGTATGTCCACCGCAACCAATCCCAACGCGATCGCCAATGAGCGAAAGTACCACCACGGAGACCTCCGCCGGACCCTGCTCGAGTACGGGTGGGAGGCGGTGGTCGAGGCAGGTGGAAAAGATATCAGTTTGCGCGACGTGTCGCGTCGGGCCGGCGTGTCGCCAGGAGCATCTTTTCATCACTTCCGGAATAAGGACGCCTTGCTTGCGGCGGTCGCGGTTGAGGGTTTTTCGCGGTTGACGTCTACGCGCCAGAAGCGAACACGCTCCGTGAGCGATCCGCTGGAACGGCTACGAATCGTTCTGCATGCGTATGTCGAGTTCGCTCTCAAGCATCCGGCAATCTTTTTCCTGATGTTCCGCTATCTGAGCGCCGGGCAGAACGACGATCAGGAGGTCCTGACAGCGGCGCTTGCATCGTTTCACGTTCTCCGCTCCTCGATCGCGGAGGCTACCGGGGGCACGCGTTCTGACGCCGTGCTTACCGTCGATGCATGGGCGGCATGGGCGGCGATGCATGGCGCGGCGAGCCTGCTCGCAGCTGGCCGAGGCGCTCCGGTCGATCCAAAAATTCCGGCTACCCGGCTGATCGAAGGTACCGTTCAGATGGTGCTTGAAGGGCTGTCGCATCGCACTTGACGATTTCCGGGCATCTGCGGCATTCAAAGGTGATTGCATCCCCTTCCAGTACTGCGACATCGTATCGAGCTTTGCGGGGCTACTTCGCGTGGCTATTCATATTCACTGGCAAGACCGTCAAGGTGGCTATAATTCTTCCAGACCTTTACGAGTATCCGAGCGATGACGGGCGTCAATCTTCCTCACGTGCTTGCGGTCGACGACGACCCAGCCATCCGTGAATTGTTAGCCGGGTATCTCAGCGACAACGACATGCGGGTCACGGTCGCTTCCGGCGGTGCGGAGATGACCGCCGCCTTGCAGGCTTTCGCCATCGATCTGATCATTCTGGATCTGCGCATGCCTGGAGAAGACGGGGTGCAGATCGCCCGTCAACTTCGCGCACGCTCAAATTTGCCGATCATCATCGTCTCGGGCAAGCGCGACGAAGCCGATCGCGTGATGGCACTGGAACTTGGTGCCGACGACTACCTGACCAAGCCATTTAGCACCCGCGAACTGCTTGCGCGCATCCGCGCGCTCTTGAGGCGCGCTGGCGCGTCTGCGCCGGCAATTGGGCGTGACTCGGATGCTCGGGCCTATCGTTTTGCACAGTGGGAGTTGAACGTTGGAACGCGCAGATTGACCGACCCGGCAGGAACGCCGGTCGAGCTGACCAATGGCGAGTTCTGTTTGCTCAGCGCGTTTCTAGCGGCACCGGGATGCGTGCTATCCCGGGATCAGCTGCTCGAATCGAGCCGCTTGTACGACGATGTCTACGACCGCTCGATCGACGTTCAGATTCTCCGCCTGCGGCGCAAGATCGAGCCCGATCCGTCGCAGCCGGTGTTCATTCGGACGGTGCGGGGTGCGGGATATGTATTGGACGTGCCGGTGGAAAAGCTCAGCGGAGCCGCCGGATGGGCCGAGGACAAGGCAGCGACTTGAGCCTGAGCGGCACCAGGCGCCTGGTTGCCCGACGATCAATGAGAGCGTTGTGGAAAGTGCCGGGCTATTGCGTCGCGTTTCTCTCCGCGACCGACGCGGACAGCGTTTTTACGAGCGCGATGAGTTCCTGACACGCGAATGGTTTGCCAAGCGTGCCCTGGGCGCCGAGTGTGGACGCGAACTCGGCATGACAAGTTGCATGGGCGGGAAAGTACCCGGAAATGACGATGACGGCTGCGGAGGGAAAGCGCAAACGAAGGCGCCGGATCGTGGTCTGCGCCGACGCGGCTTTCGGCGAATTGCAATCCAGGACGATCACCGAAATGTCCAGCGTTCGTGGGAGTTCCACGGCCTCGCGCGCGCTGGACTCGATGACACGGTGCCCAGCATCGCGCAAAAACAGCGAAACTAGCTCTCGAATGGACGGGTCCTCTTCGATGATCAAGACGTTTAGATCCTGCGGCGAATCCACAAGCTGCTCCGAATACAAGGGAGGCATCTCCGGTGCGCCTCCATCGCCTTCGATTCCAGCAGTTTCCGGTTGCGTAGACGTTTCAAGTCGCGTTTTCGGGCGTTACAGTTGAAATCGAGGCCGACAACAAGCGGAGGCTGTCGTAGCCGAGCACCCATGTCAAATAGCGCGTTACATAGCCGTCCGCTTGTGCCGGCACGAAAATACTGGGCCACGGTGCTCGCCGGATGCCTTGCCGTTTTGCTGGTTTGCGCAACGTTCGTGGCAAACATACCCGTTCGCGCCGGCCTGGTTTCCGTATTCGTGATCCTGCTCGTGTATGTGCTGATTGCCCATATGCGGCGACTCGAGAACGTCAACAGGGCAATGCGCGCGAGCGAACAGCGGTGGCGCACGGTGTTCGAGAACGCTCCGGTCGGAATTCTCGTGCTGCGCGCCCATGACCGGTATCTGATGGCTAATCCGGCTTTTCAGCAGATGGTTGGCTACAGCGACCGCGAACTCTCCGAACGCCGCGCGCTCGACATCACGCATCCCGACGACAGGGCGCTGACGCAGAAGCACATCGATCAGCTGGTGCGGGGCGATAGCGACAGGGTCCGGTTTCAAAAGCGCTACCTGCACCGCGACGGCCGCGTCGTCTGGACCGACATGAGCGTTGCGCGCGTCTTCAGGTCGCACCAGGCGTCGGACCGGGACGCCGAGGACATGATCATCGCCACCGTCGAAGACATCACGCAGAGGCTCGCCGACGAGCAGGAACGGCGGAGTCTCGAAAGCCAGTTGCGGCAGTCGCAAAAGCTCGAGGCGCTTGGCACGTTCGCGGGCGGTGTCGCGCACGACTTCAACAATATTCTTGGGGCGATTCTCGGTTTCGGTGAACGCTCGCTTGCGACGACCGAGCCGGACGCGCCAGCACATAAGTACATGGAGCAGGTCCTGAAGGCAGGAGAGCGGGCGAGGCTGCTGGTCGAGCGCATCCTCACCTTCAGCCGCAGCGGGTTGACGGCACGGTCGCCGGTCGACGTGCGCGCCGCCGTACACGAAGCGGTCGACCTCGTGAGAGTCACGCTGCCCGACAATGTCACGGTGCACGTCCGCGTGAGCGCCGATGAGGCGTACATCCTTGGCGACGCCACACACCTGCATCAGGTCGTGATGAACCTGTGCAGCAACGCAATTCATGCGATGCCTGGCGGCGGCATGCTCGACCTTGAACTCGACCGTGTGCGGTTTGAAGCGCCGCCCGCGCTCTCGCACGGCGCGCTCCGCGCGGGCGACTTCATTCGGCTTGGTGTGGCAGACCAGGGCGCTGGAATTCCGGCCGATATTCTCGAGCGGATCTTCAATCCATTCTTCACGACGCGACGCGCCGGCGAAGGCACGGGGCTCGGCCTGTCGCTCGTTGACGGCATTGTGCGCGAGCACGGAGGCGCAATCGACGTTCACTCGGTGCCTGGCCACGGTGCGCGTTTCGACGTGTATCTTCCTGTCACGGACGCCCGCCCGTCAGTGGAGCGGGCCGGTGCCGCGATCATCCAGCGCGGCCATGGGCAGGTGGTCCTGCTGGTCGACGATGAGGACGCGCTCGTCAGGCTTGGGGAAGACGTGCTCGCCGAACTGGGGTACGAGCCGGTTGGATTTTCCTCCGGCGATGCTGCATGGGAGGCGCTGAACTTGAACCCCGAGCATTTCGACGCAGTCGTCACAGACCAGACCATGCCCAACATGACAGGCCTGGAACTGGCCGAACGCATTGCGGGCAGACGGCCGGAACTACCGGTCATTCTCTGTAGCGGATTCAGCACGCCGGAGCTCGAACAGCAAGCGCGCGCCGTCGGCGTGAGGATCGTACTGCGCAAGCCCTTGAGAGCCGCTGATCTGGCGAGCGCACTGGTCAGCGCGCTAGACTGACGCGCGATCAGACGGGAGCGGATGCGGGCCGCCCCTCTTCTGGACCGCACTTCGACTACGGATGTAACACAACTCGCCGCCGCCGCAACGATCGGGAAACGGCAAAAGCCGACACTTCACCGTAACGCAAACATCGAATGGAGCGTACGCGTGGAAGCAACGGCCCTGCTGTTGTCGCGGATTCAATTCGCGGCAACGATTTCATTTCACATCATCTTTCCGTCCTTCACCATAGGGCTCGCGGCCTGGCTCGCGGTACTGGAAGCGATGTCGCTCGCGACCGGAAACCGGGTCTATCACCAGGTGTATGAGTTCTGGCTGAAGATCTTCGGCGTCGCGTTTGGCATGGGCGTGGTGTCAGGCATCGTGATGGCGTTCCAGTTCGGTACCAACTGGAGCGAACTGTCGCGTGCGAGCGGGCCGATTCAGGGCCCCCTGCTCACTTATGAATCGTTCACCGCTTTCGCGCTCGAAGCGACCTTCTTCGGCGTGATGCTGTTCGGACGCAAGCGGGTTCGTCCGTGGTTCTACCTGATGTCGTGCATCCTCGTCGCGGCGGGGACCACGATGTCGGCGTTCTGGATTCTCGTCAATAACTCGTGGATGCAACACCCCGTCGGATTCGTTGTGCAGAACGGCATTTTCGTGCCGACCGACTGGGCCGCGATCATCTTCAATCACGTCGTGTGGGTGCGTTTCCCCCACATGTTGCTTGGCGCCTACCTGACAACTGCGTTCTGCGTGGCAGCCGTTGGTGCCACCTATCTGCTCAAGGAACGTTATCGGATCGAGGCGATGGTCATGGTCCGCATGTCCCTTGGGCTTGCGACTGTGCTCGTCCCCCTGCAGATCCTGTTTGGCCACCTGACGGGCGACTACATCCACGACGATCAGCCGGCGAAGTTCGCGGCGGTCGAGGGCCGCTGGGTGGACGAGCAGCCGGCCGCGGAGGTGATCTTTGCAATACCGGACGCGGATAGCCAACGCAACCGTCTGGAATGGAAGGTCCCGGTGTTGGGCAGTCTGATCGCGTCCGGCACGCTCGATTCGCGCGAAGTGGGCCTCACCGACTTTCCTGCCGCGGATCGTCCGCCGGTGCTGATTCCGTTCTTCGCGTTCCGCGTCATGGCCGGCTGCGGGGTGCTGATGCTTGCACTTGCATGGATTGGCACAGCCGTTGCGCGGCGCGGCAAGCTCAAGAAGCAACGCTGGCTGCTGTGGCCGCTCGCGTTCAGCTTCCCGCTGGGCTTCATCGCGATTCTCGCCGGCTGGTTTACGGCAGAAGTCGGACGGCAGCCGTGGACCGTGTGGGGCGTGCTGCGCACGGCGGACGCTCTCACGCCGGGACTGACGCCGCACTTCGCCGCCGCGACGCTGGTGATGTACGTCTCGGTCTACGCGTTCATCTTCTGCTTCGGCGTCTACTACATCCTGCGGATCGTACGGCGCGGCGTGTTCGACGGCAAGGTGCTGACGATATGGAACGGTCATGTGATTCCGCAGACATACGACCCCGGCGCGCAGCTGGTCAAACCCGCGCGGTCCCGCGTTTCCAACGTTTGATAGGGGAAATTTCATGTTGAACTGGTTCTGGGTAGCCGAGCTGGCGTTCGCGCTCATCGCATACCTCATGCTCGACGGATTCGATCTTGGCGTCGGCATGTTGACGGCCTTCGCTGGGGGTGCACGCGATGAGATGGTCGCGTCGATTTCGCCGGTATGGGACGGCAACGGTACGTGGCTCGTCATCGCGGGCACGATTCTGTTCGGTGCCTTCCCGGCTGTGTATTCGATTCTGCTGCCGGCGCTCTACGTGCCGTTGTCGGTCATGCTAGCCGGCCTGATCGTGCGGGGCGTGGCCATCGAATTCCGCCACAAGGCCGTGCGCTCGCAATGGGTGTGGAACGTACTGCTGTTCGTCGGCTCGCTGCTCGCCGCCTTCATGCAGGGCGTCTCCATCGGGGCCTACGCCCAGGGGCTGCCCGTCGATAACCTGCGCTATACCGGCAACGGTTTCGAGTGGTGCTCGGCGTTTCCCCTCTGGTGCGGCCTCGGTCTCGTGCTCGGCTACACGTTGCTGGGCGCGGGTTGGCTGGTGTTGAAAGGACAAGGTGCCGTGCAACGCATAGGGCGTCTGGCGATGAGCCGTCTGGCCCCGTTGACTGCGCTCTTCGTCGCATCGATTCTCGCGACGACGCTGCTGACCGAGCACACCGTCGAGACGCGGTGGTTCGCGCATCCGGCTCTCTTCGTTCTCCCGATCGCGTGTCTGCTCGCGTTGCTCTACGCGCCGGTCGCGGCCCGGCGAGGCGGACAGTCGTCGTATGTTTTCGTCGGCGTGGGCTGCGTCTCGATGCTGCTGATGCTCGCGGCATCGTACCTGCCCTACATCGTCCCCTTCGAGGTCACGCTTGGCGCGGCAGCCGCGCCGCCGGCGAGCCAGACATTCATGTTCTGGGGCGCAGGGCTCTTCGTGCTGCCGCTCATCGTGCTCTATACGTGCGTCGCGTATTCGGTGTTCCGAGGCAAGGTTTCGAAAAACCAGGCCTACCACTGAGGTGCCCGTTTCCCGCTTCATTCCAACCAAGGATTGTTCATGAAAGTCGCCCTCTTCATTCCCTGCTTCATCGATGCATTCTTTCCCGACGTTGGCATTGCCACACTGCAGTTGCTGGAGCGCCTCGGCTGCGACGTCGACTATCCACTCGATCAGACCTGTTGCGGCCAGCCGATGGGCAACAGCGGCTGCGAGAAAGAAGCCGCCGCAACCGAGAATCTGTTTGTGCGCAACTTCACCGGCTACGACTACATCGTTGCACCGAGCGGCAGTTGCGTTCATCAGGTGCGCGACCATCTGACCGCGGCGGACCAGACGCCCGATGCGCTGGCAGTCCGGTCGAACACCTACGAACTGGTGGAATTCCTGCACGACGTACTGCAGGTACGGGAATTTCCCTGGGCCGAATTTCCGCACAAGGTCGGACTGCACAACAGTTGCGGCACGCTGCGTTCGTTGCGCACCGCGAAGATGTCCGAGATCGATGAGCCCTTTTTCTCGAAGCCGTTGACCTTGCTCAAAGGGGTCAAGGGCATCGAGTTCATCCAGCCGGATCGTCCGGACGAATGCTGCGGTTTCGGCGGCACGTTCTGCGTGTCGGAGGAGCCGGTGTCGGCGCGCATGGGCGCCGATAAGGTCCGCGATCACAAGCGCAATGGCGCCGAATACATCGTGTCGGCTGATTCGTCGTGCCTCATGCACCAGAAAGGCTGCTCGGACCGTCTCGAGCTCGGCCTGAAGTTCATCCACATCGCGCAGATTCTCAATGGAGCACAAGCATGAAACGCGTTGACCACGTCGGCTTTTCCGAGAAGTTCATCGCTGACGAAAAGCACATCCAGTTCCACGACAAACGCCTCTGGGAGCTTCGCACCGGACGTGACACCGAAGTACACGGCATCCCCGAGTGGGAAGAGTTGCGCTCGCTCGCCTCGGGGATCAAGGAGCATACGCTCACGCACCTCGCGGACTATCTGGAGCAGTTCGAGCGCAATGCGACGGCCAACGGCGTGACCGTGCACTGGGCAAAAGATGCCGAGGAACACAACCGCATCGTCTACGAGATTCTGAGTCGGCGTAACGCGCAGCTGCTCGTCAAGAGCAAGTCGATGCTGACCGAAGAATGTGAAATGCGCCCCTACCTCGAGGAGCGCGGCATCACTGTCGTCGAGACGGATCTGGGCGAACAGATCCAGCAGCTCGATGACCAGTTGCCCTCGCACATCGTGGTCCCGGCCGTGCACAAGCTCGCCACGGATGTAGCGAAAATCTTCTCGGAGAAGATCGGCACCGACCCGAACGAGAGCAGCATCCCGAAGCTTGCCGAAGCGCAGCGCAATGCTACGCGTCCGCTCATCCTGAACGCCGATGCGGGCATGACCGGCTGCAACTTCGCAGTTGCGGAGACAGGCGGTATTACCGTCTGTACTAACGAGGGCAACGCGGACCTCAGCGCGAACGTGCCGCCGCTGCATATTGCGTCGATCGGCATCGAGAAGCTGATTCCGAAGCTCGAACATCTTGGCGTGTTTATCCGCATGCTTTCGCGCAACGCGATCGGCTCGCCGATCACACAGTACACCTCGCACTTTCGCGGTCCACGCAAGGGCAGCGAAATGCATTTCGTGCTGGTCGACAACGGCCGTTCAGAGCGGCTCGGCATGGACGACTTCTGGTATTCGCTCAAGTGCATCCGCTGCGGCGCGTGCATGAACACGTGCCCCGTCTACCGGCGCAGCAGCGGCCTCAGCTATGGCGGCGTCTATTCGGGGCCCATCGGCGCGATCATCAATCCGACTTTCAACCTGAAGAAGTACAGCTCATTGCCGTTTGCCTCGACGATGAACGGCAGCTGCACGAGCGTCTGCCCCGTCAGGATCAACATCCACGAGCAGATCTACAAGTGGCGGCAAATCGTGGCCGAACAGCACGAGCTTCCGTTCGTCAAGCAGGAGGCCATGAAGGTGGCCGGCCAGGTGCTGTCGCACCCGGCGCTGTATCGCGCGGCGGTCAAGACAGCGGGAACCGCCGTTTCTGTTTTGCCGCGCGCGGTGCTTTACAACCCGCTCAACGCGTGGGGCAAGCATCGCGAAGTGCCCGATGCGCCCAAGCAAACGTTCCGTGACTGGTATTTGAAGAGGAGCAAGAAATGAGCAGCCGCAATGCAATTCTCACCCGTCTGCGCGAGGTCTCACCCCCGCCACGCCGCTTACCGGACGTGCCGATGTTCGACACTACGCTCCCGCCTGCAGTGGAGACGTTCCGCAAATCGCTCGACCGGCTCGGCGGCGTATGGTGCCCTGCGCCCGAGGACGGCAGCAGCATCGAGCAATTCGTCCGCTCGCGTTTTCCGGGTGCCACGGTGTTCTGTTCAGCCACGCCCGAGTTCGCGGGCACGCGCGACATCGCGTCGGTTGACGATCCGCGTGCGCTCAACGACGTGGATGTCGGCATCGTGCGCCCGGCGTTCGCGGTGGCCGAGACGGGTTCTATCTGGCTGAGCGAGGCGCAATACGACGTCAATGCACTCGGATACCTGTCGCAGCACCTGATCGCGTTGCTCGATCCCGCAGATATCGTGGGCAATCTGCATCATGCGTATCACCGGAAGGAGTTCTTCGAGGCCAACTACGCGGTGCTGATGAGCGGTCCATCGGCGACCGCCGACATCGAGGGCGTACTGGTTCGCGGAGCGCAGGGCATCCGTTCGCTAACGGTCATACCAGTCCCGAGGCCGGGCACCGCGCGCTAGCGCAGGAGGCGTCGATGAACGGTGTAGCTGTCTGCCGCGACGGGATGGCGCGGTTGTTGAGCCACGGACGGCATCGTCTGCCGCTGTCCGAGGCGTTCAAGGCGGGCCTGATCTGCGCCGCACCCGCCATGCTCGCTGCGGTGCTGCATGCGCCGCTCCTGTGCTGGTCGGCAATCGCGGCGTTCTGGACGTGCCTTGCGGACGACTCAGCCGACACGGCTTCTTCGCGCGCGTGCAACGGCGTGCTGTTCGGCGTGCTGGGGGCGCTCGCATCCGGCTGCGCGATCGCGCTCGCTCCTGCGCCGTGGCTGGCCATCCCACTGACCGGCTTCGTCGTGTACGCCGGCGGCATGGCCCGCGCGGGTGGCGCGGCAGCGGGACTGCGGGGCTTGCTGGCCGCGACGGCTTGCGCGGTGGCCGCGTCGTTACCCGTCCACCGGTGGCCTGCGCCCCTGGAATTTGCGGCCGGCTTCCTCGGCGGCAGCCTGTGGGCCGTGGCATGCATGGTGGGGCTCTGGCAGTACAGTCACGCAGATCGCGTGCGGCGCGCGACGTTCGCCTATCTGCACGCGATGAGTTCGTTTATATGCGCACTCTCCGAGGTGTCGCGCGGCGATGCGCGCTCCGAAGGTACTGGCCGTGCCGCCTTGCGTACGCGACTCGACGCGATGAAGCGCATCGTCGACGGCGCGCCCGCCGATGCACGGGCGGCGGCAGGCGCGTGGCCCGTCAACGGCGAACGCTCGGTGGCATTGCTCGCGGGTCTGGACAGTCTCCTTGCCGGTTACCGGCCCCAGGGATCGGCAGCACGACGGCTGCTCGCGCCCGCGTTGTCCGGCCTTGCCGGGTTGATCGATGCCTATGCCGACGCGACCCTCCGCGGGCCCTCCGCGAACACCGCTGTGGAGCGACTGCGCAACCGGCTGCTTGCCGACGTCCGGTACGCCCTGATCAGGGCGAACGGCACGGCGCTGGACGAGGAAGAGCGGGCGTGGCTCCATTCGTGCAAGACGCTCGTGATGGCCATCACCAGTCTCGCCGGCGAACAGATAGCCGCAGGCAATCCCGACCCGCCGGCCCGGCGGGCGACGGCGATGACTCTGCTGGAAACGGCCGGACGCTCGATCCAGTCGGCCATCGGTGAAATACGCACGGGCGGCCTCGTGTCGCGTTACGCGCTGCGTCTGTCGATGGCGGCGATGATTGCTGCCGCGCTCGCGCGGTTCGCGAACGTTCAGCAAGGCTACTGGCTGGTGCTCACGACGATGTTCGTCGTGCAACCCACGGTGTCGCAGACCGTGAAAGTGTCGGGCCTGCGTGTCTGCGGAACGGTGCTGGGCGCGATCGTCGCATCGATCGTCGCGCTCGTCTTCCATAATCCGGTGCTGCTGGCGCTTGCGATCGTGCCTCTCGCGACTGGAACGTTTGCGGCGCGCGCGGTGAGCTACGTGTCGTACATCCTCTTTTTGACGCCGCACTTCATCCTCGTCGCCTATCTCGGCGCGCCTGCCGGTTCGCCATGGCTACTCGCTGCCTTGCGCATCGGCAATAGTCTCGCAGGCGCGATCGTTGCCGTCGTGGTCAGCGTGATCGCGTGGCCGGAATGGGAACGGCGCAAGCTGGCGTCCGTATCGAGCCGGGCGATCGCCTCGGCCTCGGCGTACCTCGACGCGGTATGTAACTTCGTCTCCGTCGGCGAGATCGCGCCCGGTGCTCTCGCGGCGGCGCGGCGCAACGCGTGCGTGGCAATCGACGAGCTTCACGCGCTGGCGGCTGCCATGCGCCTCGAGATGTTTTCGTCGGGACACCGTATCGCCTGTGCGCGAGATCTGGCCTGGCATCTCAGGCGGCTGGTCGGCGTCGCTTCGCCGCTCGAATGCCTCGCCGGCGCAATGAGCGATACAGACCGGCAGCGGCTCGCCGCGCTCGGGTCCTCGTGCCTCTCGTTGCTTGACGGCGCTGACCATGAGCATGATTTCAAGGGGAACGCTTCCTCCGTTAAAGCTCTGACGCCCAGCCTCTTCGTCCGGATCATTGAGCGAGAGGCGCTCGCGAGCGCCGCGGACATCGGCCACATGCGATGGACTGCCATGAAGGCAGGCGCGTATGCATTGGCTTGGTCGTGTCGTCTGAAAAAAAGGAATCAACAGTCAGGTCCCCGGGATAGGTCGATCTAAATGGGGCGGCTCTTGCGCGAGCTTCAGACAGGTCCGTCGATTGGCCAACGGGTTTGGCGCGCAAACGCGTCTATTCCATACGAGATCGTCCTTGCCGACACGAAAAATCGGTCGCAGGACCGCGCGGGAGTGATCATCGCAAACATTTTTAACCGGGGGAACTGGTTTGGCAGGCCCGATTCTCAAGAAAATGGATAGTTGCCTCCGTGGTACGGAAACTCGGACCCATCCGAACCAGGCCCTGTCCAGCCCAGATGTTACCGGCCGACGCGCACCGAGCCATGTCGCGACGCCTTCTTGACCCGAAATCCGCCACGTTCCCTGGAGTTCTCTTGAATACCAAGCTTCTTGCCACTCTGTTGATTGCCGCCGCTTCCACGCTTGGCGCGCCCGCTTTCGCTAGCGGCTACGGCCCGGCGCCGCATTATCGTCCGGAGATCGGTGCACCGGCTTCGCAACGAGGCCAAAGCGCTCAAACGGTCGCTTCCGAGCGCGCCAATGCAGGCGCCAATGCCTACGGCGGCGTGAACGCAGTTGCAACGCAGTCGGGTGCGCAACAATCGGAGAACGGGCAGCAATCGGTTTCCTCCGGCCAGTAATCGGGGCCTTTGCCGGGCGTTCGCGATCAGCGCCCTGTGCAGCGCGGGACACGACGGACAACAACGATGTTCGGGCAGCACGGACTTGCCTGCCTACACCAGATCAACCTCTTCGCGACGATTGCGGTCCCACCATTCGTCGTCCGAGATGTCCTCGATCCAGTTGAAGTACGCCATTGCGGCGTCATTGCCCGGATCACAGCAGACCGCACCGGACAATCACCTCATGTTTTTTAAAGGAAAAACACGAAAAACCAGACCTCCCGGAACGACTTGGGAGCAGTCCTATTCACCTCACTCGATTGTCAATCCGAGGGCAAAGCCTTGTGTGGACGGCTTTTTCGCCCGGTTGTGCGGCGTCGATACCGTCAGCAATACTAAAATTCCTGCCTGGCACTTGATGGCTTTCACCGGAGCGCATCAGAAAATCAACGCCCGATCTGTTTGAAGAATCGCGAAGAGTGGACACCTCAAGGCCATTTACAACTGTGATACCGTCATTCATACCGTCAAGGTCACACTCTTTTTCAAGGGGGCCTGGCAACTTCCCCTCGACGACATAACCATCAACTCCAGCCGCCTCTAAAAGCACGCGAAGCGTGCTGTAGTCGATGACGTGATTTTCGGCATGAAGCTAATTTCCACTGCTCATCGCATCTGCCGCACGTCGCTGCGCAGCAGAGAGGCTATTTCACTGTCTTGCAAGCGTGGCGAGCGCGGTTTCAACCCACTGGAAGCCAATACGCTCTTGCTCGAGCCGCAAATTTTTACGAATCCGGTTATCGCGCAGGTCGTTGAACAGCGCTTGCTCCGCATCGTCGAGCCGCGGCAAGTCGCGGAGCACCTGATCATGCTCCTCGCCCCATTGAGCTTCGTGGGCGATCAGCGTCACCCGGTCCATCAGGAAAGACTTGACGTGGTCAAAGCGGCTGCGCAACTGGTCCAGGATGGCGAAGCCATGAGTGTCGATATCTCCCCAGTAGTGGATGCTGCAGCGGGAAAGCCATGCCGCTTTTGACAGCGCGTCCCATCCATAGCCTGCACCGAAGACAACGATTGTATCGGCTAGAGGCGGGAATGCGAGGAAGTTCGTCTCGTTCTCAGTGATGAAAACCCGGCGGATCGGCACGGCCAGCACGGCAAAGCTGTCTGCATCGACTGCGATATCGGGAAGCGCAGGACCGGGCAGCATGGGCAACTGCGCGTCGAGCACGCGAAAACGGATACGGGCAGGCTTGTCGAGGAAGCCGTAGCGGGCCGCGAAGTGCGCACCGCCGTTTCTTTCTACCGCGACGGCCTCCTGGGGAAGTACAAGATCGAGCCATTCTGACAGCACACCGCGCCAGTTTTCGATGAACTTGCTGTGCACACCGGCAATGTCCACTTGTCTCAGGTAAATGCCGGGACGTGGATGCCGTACGATCCAGCCGACCACTGCCAGTAAACGTTCACATTCGTCAGCCAGCTCAAGCGCCTGCAGCGGACGCCGGCGAAACCATACCAGCAGCGCCGGCTGCCGCGAGCCCACGAGGGCGAGCAAGCGACCGAAATGTGCCGCGTCGCCGCGCTTACCGATCATCGCCAGCGCACTGTCCAGATCGTCAATCCAGACTGCCTGCGGCACTCGCTGAACACCAAGGACACGATGATTGAACTCGCGCCATTCGATTCGGATCCGCGCGACAGTGACAAGCTCAGCAATCCATTCACGCACAGCCTGGAAACGTTCGGTGAGTTCGGCCGAAGCCGGTCCCTTCAGGACGAGTCGCAGCGGGAACGCACAGCCGGAGCGCAGGCCGACCTTCACTTCGTCGCGAGCGGTAAGCACGGTATTCGGCGCCGCGTTGGCGTCGTCGCTAACCATGCTGCGCAACAGCTCACCTCGCTCCCACAAGCGGCGCACCTGCGCTTTCAGGTCACTGGCGGTTGTCCAGCTCACGTCGCGCCCTCCGCCTTGCGCGCGAGATGCTCCTCGATCGTCAGATTGCGCAGCTTCGAAGCACGCCCCTCATCATTGTGCACGAAGCCGACGCTGGAAACGAACGGCTCGATGATATGGATCTTCTGCAGCGGCGTAACGATCAGCAGTTGCAGATTGAGCTGCCTGAACAACTTGAGGCCGTATTGCGCGGACTCGTCCGAGCCGCGTCCGAACGCTTCGTCGATGACCACGAAGCGGAACGAGCGTGACCGTACCGCGCCCCATTCCAGACCAAATTGATATGCGAGGCTGGCCGCGAGAATCGTGTAGGCCAGCTTTTCCTTCTGCCCGCCCGACTTACCGCCCGAATCCGAATAGTGCTCGTATTCCGTATCATCTTCGCGCCAGCGCTCGCTTGCGGCAAACAGGAACCAGTTGCGCACGTCGGTGACCTTCGCAGTCCATCGGCGGTCCTGATCCGACAGGCCTTCGCGGCCGCGAAACCGGTCGATAATCGCCTTGACCTGCAGAAATTTGGCTTCAGAATACTGCGTGTCGTCCGAACCGGTCAGCGTACCCTCCGTGCAGGCTCGCAGCTCCGCCTGGAAATCGCGGATGTCTGCGTCGGGGCTCACCTGAGACTCCAGCACGATATAACGACCTGGGTCGTAGTCGATTTGAGCCAGCG
Source organism: Paraburkholderia ultramafica (assembly GCF_902859915.1). Lineage (GTDB taxonomy): Bacteria > Pseudomonadota > Gammaproteobacteria > Burkholderiales > Burkholderiaceae > Paraburkholderia > Paraburkholderia ultramafica. The sequence continues at coordinate 112,281 of NZ_CADIKK010000003.1, read as the reverse complement.
ATTCATTGATGCGGGTGATCCGCTCCTTGATCGTTTCGCGTTCCCGCGCCAGTTGCCCGTTGAAGTTGGCAATCTCATTGATCGTGTTGATGTTCAATAGCTCCTTGAAGCGAGCCTCGAAGCGCGGAAGATCGTCGGTATTCAGGCGAGCCAGCAGCTCGCGATACTCGAACGTGGCTTCGAGGCTGGCGTCGAAGTCGGCCGTATCGAGCTTGTATGTGTCCCTGAACGTGGACATGCTCCTGATGATGCGCTCCGTGAGGCGATCCAGGCGCTTGGCCTCAGCGTCCATATGTGCCTGCAACGCGTCACGCAGTTCGCGTTCGCGGTTCTCGCATGACTCGACCGAAAGCTGATGCTCGCCCAGAATCTGCGCGCGCAGCACGTCCAGCCGCTCGCGGGTATCGGGGGCGATCCCGGCCAGCCATGCCGCGGTTTGCTCCCGCAATGCTTCGGCCGCTTCGCGTCTGGCGTCGATCCCGCCTAACTCCCGGTTGACGTCCGACAATGCCTTCTCGCTCTCCTTCAGCGCCGCCTGCACCGATTCGAGCTGCGCGGCCAGTTCCAGCAACGCATTGCTGGCCGCCTCAAGACGCGCTTTCTCATCCTGCAGGCGAGCGATCGTGGCCGAGCAGCTCTGCCAATCCAGTTCACGGAAATCGTTGAACTCATTGAGCGCCGCCAACACCTCCAACTGCCGCCGCAGCGTCGTCTGATCGCCCTGCGCTTTGGCGATCTGGCTAGCGATGCCGCCATGACGCATCTCGAGCGCACGCAGTTGCCCTTCCAGCGCGGCGATCTTGGCGGCGTTGCTCCAGCCGAGGACGTAGCGGCTGCGGTCTTCGAGACGATGGCGGTCGTCTTTCTCGTGGCGTTCGCCGGGCGCCTTGACCTGACCTGTGCGAGTCAGCGCACGGGACTCGCGACGAAACTGCTCCTGCGTCGCGCAGCACGCGTAATCGAAGCGCTGTGTCAGCGCCCGCTCAAGCCAGCCGTAAAACGGCGAATCCGGTTTGATGGCGACGTTACGCACCAGCGAATCGCGATGCAGATCGGCGACATCCTGGTCGCGCGTGGCTCGCACGCGGAAATAGACGAGCCGCCCCGCGAGATGCGTGCGATCCACCCAGGCGGCGACATCGGAATAGTGCGCATCGGGCACGAGAAGCGAGAGGCCAAAGTTATGCAACACCCGCTCGATCGCGCCTTCCCATTCGCGCGCCTCTTCACGCACCTGGATCAGTTCGCCGGCGAACGGCATGCTGTCTTCGTCGAGACCGAGTGACGCGCACAACGCCGCACGCATGGCGACCTGCTCCTTGGGAATATTGCTGCGTCGCGCCTTCAGGCTCGCGACTTCCTCGCCAAGCACGTCATGTTCGCGCTTGCCCTGGCGCAGCGACACGCCCCACTCGGTGATCTGGTTCTGCAGATCGGCTTCCCGCTGACTCACGCCCTCGCGCAGATCGGTCACCTGCTGCCGCTGCGCGATGAAACCAGGCTCGTCGGCAACAGCGGTCTCACCGATCGCAGCAAGCAATTGCGCGTGACGTTCGGCGCGCTGCTGGCGTCGATTGCGCTCGCGTTCCTCGTCGCGAATAGCGACAGCAAGCTGCTCCAGCCGGTCACCGCCCTGCTCGGCAATCGCACGCTTCAGGCGATCGGCCTGCGTTCGATCCTGGTCGCACTGCTCGATGCGCCGCTCCCTCTGCGCGGAAAGGCGTGCATGATCCTCCGCGAGCAACTGCAACCGCCGATCCAGCAGGCCCAGCTTCAATTCGGCGAAGTACGGCTTCAGCGCATCACGGCACACGCGCGAAGCCTCGAGTTCCACCGCCAGCGCGCCGTGCTGGTCGCAGTCCACCACCAGGGGCCTGAGCAGTTCCACCTGGCGCTTCGTCTTGAGCACGGCTTCGTGCGCGCGATTCAGATCGTCGAAGTGTGAGATCAGCGCGGCAATCCGAGGCGCGACATCGAACGGCTCGAGCATGTGGCTACGCACGAAGTCGGTCAGGTTACCGACCGACTTCATCGACACCGTCTGATGAAACAGCTCGAGCGCCTGCTCATTGTCGATGCCGAAGCGCCGGCGAAACCACGCGCCATATTTCGGAAAGGTGTCTTCGATTTGCGCACCCAGGCCGCGCAGCTTTTTGCGCAATTGCGCGATATCGGAGCCGAAGTGGACAAAGTCCGTCGCTATCGACAAATTCCGCTCGGCACCCACGTAAAAGCGCTCGGGTTGGCTCTGTGCCTCTTTCATCCAGAAGACCTGCGCCAGCGAGATTGTCTGGTCATACCCAGCGTTGTGGAACACGCCGAGGATCACCGAGTAGCTGTTGCGGTCCCGCAAGGAAACGGGCCTGGCTGTACCGGTCACCTCGTTGCGCTCTGACTTGTAATGCCCGAGTACGTACGAGCGCAGCGTCCGTTCCTTGCTGTCCGCTCCTGCCGCCTTGTTGTAGGCGATACGCTGCGAGGGAACCATTAGCGTCGTAATCGCGTCGACCAGCGTCGACTTGCCTGAACCGATGTCGCCCGTCAGCAGACCATTCTTGCCGTCCAACTGCAGCGTCCATACGCGCCCGTCGAATGTACCCCAGTTGAAAACTTCCAGGCGGGTCAGGCGAAAGCCTGAGAGTGTGTCGTCAGCGAGAAAATCCAGCTCCAGCAGTTGTGGAATCGCCTCGTTCGGCTCATTCATCGACATCACCTCCCGGCCCTGCCGTCGTGCCCGTCAGTTGCGCCTGGTACGCGGCGAGGCGGGTGTCGAAGTCCGACAGCCATTGCGCGTCGACGAAGGCCTTCAGGATGCGCCGCACTTCGAAACTGGCCGAGCCGCTCGCAACCTTCAACCGGCGCAGGAAGCCCAGCTCAACGATCTTGTTGATGTGCGTTTCGATCTGATCGATCAGCTTCGCTTCATTGCTGCTGTCCGGAAGGAAGACCCTGACGAGCTCGACGATGTCGTCGCGCGACAGCACCAGGCGCGTATCGCCGCCGCCGGCATCGAATTCGGCAAGCTTCTTGCGCAGCAACGCCAGCAGCAGGCTGACCGGAAAAGAGATCGGCCGGCGTGCAATCAAACGCGGCGGCTTTGGCCCTGCGTCATCTTCAGCCTGCTCGGGGCGGCTGCGCAGGAACGCGTAGCCTTCGGCCTCGTCCAGCACCAGTTCCAGGCCCAGTACCGACACGTAGTCCCGCACGCGCGCCTGCAGGTCGAGCAACGCGCCCCACAGACGTTCATCACCCTCACGATAGATCACGCCTTTGAGCAGCGTGATCGCCAGTGTCGACAGATTGGCGTTCCCCGCCACCTCTTGTCGTTCGTCTTCCATCTTCACCTCACAAAGATCACACGTGGCAGCCGGGCGCGTCGTGCCTTCGGCGCCTCGTCGCGACGGGTTGTTTGCCACACGATGACTTCGTGCGTGTCTTCGTCCACGACCGTCTTGAACGCGTCACTGCCCAGTTGCAGATACGCGACCAGTTCCGCAAGACCGTGCTGCAGCGGGTACGATTCGATCAGCTCGCGCAGCGTCACTTGCGACCGATCCTGCAAGGCCTGGCGGATATGACCCGCGAGCTGCGCACGGTCAACCACCACTTGCGAATACAGCGCCGCAGCGTCCAGATTGACGTCGCCCGTTTCCAGCACAACATCCGTGATAACCGGCTTCTGTACGGGCGTGTGCAGCGGACGTTCCATCGGAAGCTCGACGTCGGATGACGACTCGGCAAGATTCATTATCTCGCCGACCGGTGGCGTGTCGCGTACAGCCAGCGCCCTGGCCTCGATGCCGCGCAGAATGTCCATGATGCGGCGGTTTTCCAGCCACGCCTGGTCATCGAGGAACCGGCGCAGTTGCTGCGACAACTGCGCGACCGTGCGCTGCGTGTTTTCGCCCGCTTCCAGCCAGTCGTAATGCACGCGAGCGGTCCGGGCGTCGGGCTTCAGGTTGGCCACCACGGGCAATGCGAGCACTCGCGCGAGCCGTTCGGTAAGCTCTTCCTGGCGAGTGCTGGACATCAGGAAATCCCAGAATGCGCGGAAGCTTTTGCCCTGGTCCGAGTCACCGATCGCGTCGCGCTCGCCCATGATCTCCTCCAGTAGCGCGCCCTTCGAACCCTCCCATAGCGCAATGCGCTCGCGCACGCGACGGTCGAGCATGCGGAAGTTCTGCTCCACCTCGCGAAAGTCGGTCAGCAGGTCGCGCGCCAGCAGCATGAATTGCTGGAAGCGATCTTTGAGGGCCGTGTCGTCCAACAGTGGAAGGTCCCCGGAATTCACCCGCGCGATCTCGGCATCGATCTCGTCTCGACGCCTATGTAATTCGGCCATGCGCTTTTGCGGATCGGATTCGCTGCCTTCGCTCATCTGCCGCAACAACTCGAACAACGTCAACAGGCGTGATTCCGTGCCGACGAAGCTGCGTTCCGTTAGCGCGTCCAGCCATACGATCGCTTTTTCCGTCGCCGGCGTAAGGTCGAAGTGGGCTTCGTCCGAGCCCTGGCGGTAGAACTTGCGCAGCCAGCCTTTTTCCGGGCTTGCCCAGTCGTTGAGGTAGTCGAGCGCGCGTTTTGGATAGGCGTCGGTGCCCAGGCGATCTCGCAGTGCGTAAAGTTCGTCTTCGAGCACTTCGGAGAGGTCAGCGGCGGACATCACGCGCACGTTCGGAACCACGAAAACGCGATGCAGGAAGCTCGCCACCAGCGGGGCGTGGTCGGAACGTAAGAGCCGCCACGCTGGATGGTGCGTGCGGAGGGTGTCGAGGGTTGAGTAGTCGAGGGGCAAGGCTCTGGTCTCAGGCCGGATCGTATCATTTGGCATGATCCGGCCGCGCGTTCATGTTAACCTGGCAATTGTAACGATACGCCCATTGCACGCCCACTTCTGCATGCCTGGCGCGAGAGGAAACCTGTCGTCTCACATCCTTAGCGGCTTCCGTCTTTGACACCCTTGCGCAGCAAAGCGTGTGAAATTTCCGACAGGGCATCTGCAAGCCGCCTTGCCGTATCCGGCGGCGGCAGGGGCAACTTAAGGCTGCGTACGCCGGTGGCAGGGTCGCGTTCAACCCATGGATGGGCGGCATCCCCATCGTTCGACGCGCTCAGTGCGGATGCCAGTTCCACGCCGAACTGCAACAGCCCCGACCAGGAATCAGGGCGCACGTCTTGTGGCGCTGTTTCGGCGGCGATGGCTTTGGGTCGGGTCCAGGCATCGAGGACGTGTGCTTTCGCAGTTGTCGCGTCTTCCTGCAATTCGCCGGATGCCGCGGCGGCATTGACGGCCTCTTCCGCCACGGCCATTGCCTCGCCCTCGCCCATGCGGCCCGTGACGTTTACCACATCCTTCATGAAGCGGTTCAGACGTGAGCCACCGAGCGAAATTTCGCCTGTGCCGCCGTCGAGGATACCCGCTGACAGGGAGCGCTTGAAAGCCAGCACCGACAGCATGCCCTCCTCGATCGTTCCCTTGGCAACGTAGTTGATGATTCGTACAGGCTTGCGCTGCCCCATGCGGTGTATACGCGCAATGCGCTGTTCGAGCACCGCCGGGTTCCACGGCAGATCCATGTTGACGAGCGTCGAAGCGTGTTGCAGGTTGAGCCCCGTGCTGCCCGCGTCCGTCGACAGGAAAACGCGGCAGTCTGGATCGTCCCGGAAACGCTCCACCAAGGCAGGCCGCCTCTCTGATGGCACGCCGCCGTGGAAGCTGACATAACCGATGCCGAGTTTCTTCAGTCGGCGAATGACGATCTCATGAGTGCGCGTCCATTGGCTGAACACCACCGCTTTCGCTTCCGGCTGGGCGAAGAGAGATTCGAACAGCGTCGCCAACTCGTCAGCCTTTACGCCGTGGTCGGTTTCCTGATCCAGAAGATAGGTGCTGTTGCAGGACATGCGCATGTTTTGCAAGGCGCAGGTGAGTCGTCGCTGGTCCTGCTCCGACAGAAACTTCGTTTTGCGCCAGCGCTGGACAATTTTGGCCACGATGTCCGCATTCTCCGCATGACGGGCCATCTGCATCTCGGTCATCGGCACCAGCAGATTCTGGTCGGTACGGTTCGGCAACTGACGCAACACCTCAGACTTGCGCCGGCGGATCATGATCGGCGCCAGGGTCTGGTTGATCTTCTCAAGTCTGGTGTAACCGGTCACACGTCCGGCTTCGTCCTTGACCTGATGCTCATGCAGCAGCTTCCAGGTAGGTCCGAGGCGATGCTGATCGACGAACTGGACAATGGAAATGAGTTCTTCCACCTTGTTTTCCAGTGGCGTGCCCGTCAGCACCACGACATAGGGACTGTCGATGCCCTTGAGTGCTTTCGCCGCGATGGTGTTCCAGTTCTTGATGCGCTGTGCTTCGTCCACGATCACAAGCTCCGGTGCCCACGCAGAGATCATGTCAAGGTCGGATTTCAGCTTCTCGTAGTTGGTGATCTTGCAAAAGTCTTCCTCGGCGTATTCGTTCTGCCTCTCGACGAGACTTCCTGCGACTACACGCGACGCCCGGCCGGAAAAGCGAAGAATCTCGCTCTGCCACTGATACTTGAGCGAAGTCGGGCAAACCACGAGTACCCTCGACACACCGAAATGTCGCGCCAGAATCTCCGCTGCCGCAATTGCCTGAACAGTCTTGCCCAGGCCCATTTCGTCGCAGATCAGGACACGCCCGGCGCGCACGGCAAACAACGCGCCTTCGGCCTGATAGGGGTAAAGCGGCACCTTGAGCAACCTCTTCAGCAGCGAGTCGGCCGCCCCACGCGGGAACACGGCGGTCAGCGCCGTGGCGCGACGCGACGCGTCGCTGCGGCCTGCGACGAAATCGAGCGCGTCGTCGTAGGCGCGCAATTCGTGACCTGTCTTCGCCGCGTCGGCGAGAAAACGACCCAGATCGTCGAAACGAGCCTCCGGTAACCGCCACCCATCAGACACGTCGAACAACGTCGCGGCGGCCTTCGCCACCCTCGGTGGACAATCTGTGCCGGCGCGAAAATGGATCGTTCGCCCACCATCGTTGCGCAGATACAGTTCCGAGAACGCCGGCTCGTAGCCGCGGGCAAACGCCGCCTTGGCACCGCGTTTTCTTACCAGTCTGGACAGTGTGAATTCGATATGCTTGCAGGTACCCAATTCGTTGGTCGCATAGTCAGGACAGGCACAGAAGTTGTCGCCCGGCCGTGTCCCGCGGATTGCCACACGATAACTGGATTTCGACTCCGGATTACCGATACGAAACTCCGAGAAAAACGGCTCCGTTCCGAGATTCTCCAGGCTGAAAAGCTGCTCGCGCCCGAACTGGCGGCGCAAGGCGCGCTGCCAGTCAGCGGGGGGCATGTGATCCGGGGCGTGAGTACGGGAAAGCTTCGGGGCTTTAGCCGGCTTGGCGACAATGCGCTTGCTTTTCATAACTTCCGGGCGTTCATAGGTTGATAGACACCTGTCTTGTCGATTCATCAGCCTCGGAGTTATCTTAGTGTGCAGTTCTTCGAAGACCTTGTCCGTCAGCTTTCACGCATCGACTTTGACGCGGACAATCAGTTTCATCCAGCGTGCTGGCCCGCAAGTTCACTCTGCCGTCACCACACTGCGTAGGTGCAAATGCGCAAGTTTGGCCACAGGCGCGCAGCGGAGTCGCTCCTCGAGACGCTAGCCAACAACCGCCTGATCCTCAAACTTTGACTCGCGGCAACTTTCCCCACAGCCGCCGAGCTCGGGTTGCTCGCGTGCAAAACAGGATCGCCTGAAGGCTGTAACCACTTAGGGCCGCATCCGATTCGGTTCCTGCCGCAGGCGGAAACTTGACTGATCTTGCGATCGTCGACCTCAGGCGGGCGCACATGGATGCTCACCATGTCGGGGATCTGGCCGCGCCGGTCAGTGCCCCGCTTGCGTGACATACGCGTGCTGTGGCCGTGCCGCAGACAGGCGATAAGCGGGCGGCGCAGCTCACCGCATGGCTGGGCATAGATGGCGGTATAGATGGTCTCGTGCGAGACGTGCTGGGTCGGATCGTTGGGCCACATGCGCTTGAGGGTACCTGAGATCTGCTGGGACGACCACTTCCATTCCAGCAGGGTGAGTACCACGCGCCACGACACGCTTTGAGGGTGCAGCTTGGGACACGGGCGTGCCGCCTCGCGTCGGCTCGTGCTGAGCGCCTGCGCTGGTGCAGACGCATAGCCAACACGGCAGAACACGTGTTTCTGGCCAGCTCGCGGCTCGCGGCTCACGGTTGACGCCGCGCGCCCGAGTATTCGAGCGATGGCCTGAACGCTCGAACCCTGCTGCTTCATGCTTGCAATCGTCATGCGTTCTTCAGGCTGCAGTTGTCGGTAAGTTCTTTTTTGCATCGGCACACCTTACACGAGCAAGGTGTTGCACTTCAAATTGGATCGCGCCACTTGAAAGTCACGCCATATCAAGTAGAAATTTCTCGCGTGTTTTCAAGCCATTGATTTTATTCGAAATTTTTTACCGTCTACTCCCACTCGATGGTCGCCGGCGGCTTGCCCGAGATGTCATACACAACCCGGTTGATCCCGCGCACTTCATTGATGATCCGGTTCGACACATGCCCCAGCAACTCGTGCGGCAGGTGCGCCCAGTGTGCGGTCATGAAGTCCAGCGTCTGCACCGCACGCAGCGCGACGACGTACTCATATGTCCGGCCGTCGCCCATCACGCCGACGCTCTTGACCGGCAGGAACACCGCGAACGCCTGGCTCGTCAGGTCGTACCAGGACTTGCCGGTTTCCTTATCGATGAAGCTGCGCAGCGTCTCGATGAAAATCGCGTCCGCGCGACGCAGCAGGTCCGCAAAATCGCGCTTCACTTCGCCGAGAATCCGCACGCCCAGGCCCGGGCCCGGGAACGGATGACGGTACACCATCGCCGCCGGCAAACCGAGCTTCACGCCGAGTTCGCGCACTTCGTCCTTGAACAGTTCGCGCAGCGGTTCGAGCAGCTTCAGATTCAGCGTCTCGGGCAGGCCGCCCACGTTGTGGTGGCTCTTGATGGTCTGCGTGGCCTTCTTGCCCTTGCCGGCCGATTCGATCACGTCCGGATAGATCGTGCCTTGTGCCAGCCACTTCGCATCGGTCAGCTTGCCGGCTTCGGTCTGGAACACTTCGACGAACTCCGCGCCGATGATCTTGCGCTTCGCTTCCGGATCGGTCACGCCGGCCAGCTTGCGCAGGAACACTTCGCTCGCGTCGACGTGAATCACCTTCACGCCGAGGTGATCGGCGAACAGCGCCATCACCTGCTCGGCTTCGTTCAGGCGCAACAGGCCGTGATCGACGAACACGCAGGTCAGTTGATCGCCGATCGCGCGATGCAGCAGCGCCGCCGCCACCGACGAATCCACACCCCCCGACAGCCCCAGGATCACGTGCTCGCTTCCGACCTGCTCGCGAATCTTCGCGACTGCTTCGTCGATGTAGTGGCCCATTTCCCAGTCGGGCTGCGCGCCGCAAATCTGCAGTACGAAGCGCTCGAGCATCGCGCGACCCTGCACGGTGTGCGTGACTTCCGGATGCCATTGCAGACCGTAGAAATGGCGCTTTTCGTCGGCCATCGCCGCGATCGGGCACGAGTCCGTCGACGCCATCAGCGCGAAGCCCGGCGGCATTTCCAGCACCTTGTCGCCGTGGCTCATCCACACCTTCAGCATGCCGTGACCTTCCGGCGTGGTGAAATCGCTGATGCCTTCAAGCAGGCTCGTGTGATTGCGCGCGCGCACTTCGGCATAGCCGAATTCGCGCAGATGGCCGATATCGACCTTGCCGCCGAGTTGCTCGGCCATCGCCTGCATGCCGTAGCAAATGCCGAGCACGGGCACGCCGAGTTCGAACACCGCTTGCGGCACGCGCGGCGTATCCGTTTCGGTGACCGAGCTCGGACCGCCGGAGAGGATCACGCCCTTCGGCGCGAAGTCGCGAATGAACGACGCATCGACGTCGTACGGATGAATTTCCGAATACACGTTGGCTTCGCGAACGCGACGTGCAATCAGTTGGGTGACTTGCGAACCGAAGTCGAGGATCAGGATCTTGTCATGCATGGCAGCGGACGGAGTCAAAAGTGAACGGATACGGAATGCCGCGCACGGAGCGCGGCGTTGAATTCAAAGCGGTCCACGTGGGAACGATCGAGCATGAAACGTAACGATGAAGCTGACTGGCGCATCCGGCGCCGCGGCCACTGGCCTGCGGCGCGCGCGAACGGAATCCGGTAGCTTCGGCGGATGGCGTGGCGCGCGGCGCATCAGCCATGAAACGGCGGCCGGGGCGCGCCGGGCGCGTCGGCGGCGGCGTTGCGGGCCTCGTCGCGCGCGGCCGCGGACGCTGCCCGGGCAGCGCGTTCGGACTCCGTCAGACTGGCTTCGTCGACCACCGGACGAACCGGTGTCGTTGAAACAGGACTCACAGGGCTAACCGGACTAGCGGGATTGACGGGCCGGGGGACCGGCACGACGGGTTCGACCACCGGCTCGGCGTGATAGACCGGAAAGCCCGCTGTGAGGCGCGGCTCGCGCGCGGCTTCGCGCTCCAGCTCACGTTGCCTCGCGGCCTCTTTCTCAGCCTGCTTGTCCGCTTCTTTGCCGGCTTCTTTGGCAGCCCGCTTTTCAGCACGGCTGGCAGAGGCTTTGACCACGATCCCCTTCTCACGCCGCCGCACCGCGCCCGACAAGCGCGCCCCGCCGAGACCGATCACCACCAGCACCACACCCGTCAGCACCGCGACGATCTGCCCGAAACCGGTGAGCGAAGGTGTGCGCAGGCCGAGCAGCCAGACCAGCATCAGCACGCCGGTCAGCCAGTTCACGTGACCGACGACCTTGGCGACCGTCGACGTCAGCGCCCCGTCGAACGACGCGTGCAAGGCCAGCCACGCGAGTCCGATCAGCGCCACGCCAAACCCCTGCGCGACCAAAGCCGGCTCGGTTTGCACCAACTGCAGCGCGTTGTACAACGAAGTCCAGGGCGTCAGCAGAAACAGCAGGCCGAACGCAAGCAACAACAAGGCATCGAGGATAAGTACAACGCGCAGCAGTGGCTTCATCGGCGTTTAGTCCACGTGGTAGTTGGGCGCTTCCTTGGTGATTTGCACGTCATGCACATGCGACTCGCGCAGGCCCGCGCCGGTGATCTGCACGAACTCGGCCGTGTCGTTCATCTCCGCGATCGTGCGGCAGCCGCAATAGCCCATGCTCGCGCGCACGCCGCCGATCAGCTGGAACAGGATCGCGTTGACCGAGCCCTTGTAGGCGACGCGGCCTTCGATACCTTCCGGCACCAGCTTGTCGATGTTCGCGGAGTTGTCCTGGAAGTAACGATCCGCCGCGCCGTCCTTCATCGCGCCGACCGAACCCATGCCGCGGTACGACTTGTACTGACGGCCCTGATACAGGAACACGTCGCCCGGTGATTCTTCGGTGCCGGCAAACATGCTGCCCATCATCACGGCGTTCGCGCCCGCGGCCAGCGCCTTGCTGACGTCGCCCGAGAAGCGCACGCCGCCGTCGGCGATCACCGGCACGCCCGTGCCCTTCAGCGCTTCGGATACGTTGGAGATCGCGGTGACTTGCGGCACGCCCACGCCGGCGACGATCCGCGTCGTGCAGATCGAGCCCGGGCCGATACCGACCTTCACGCCGTCCGCGCCGTACTCGACGAGCGCCTTGGCAGCCGCCGCGGTGGCGATGTTGCCGCCGATCACTTCGACGTGCGGGAAGTTCTGCTTGACCCACTTGACGCGTTCGAGCACGCCCTTGCTGTGGCCGTGCGCGGTATCGACGACGATCACGTCGACGCCCGCCTGCACCAGCAGCTCCACGCGCTCTTCGTTGTCCGCGCCGACGCCGACCGCCGCGCCTGCGCGCAGCTTGCCGTGTTCGTCTTTACAGGCGTCCGGGTGTTCGGTTTGCTTGGTGATGTCCTTGACGGTCATCAGGCCGCGCAGTTCGAATGCGTCGTTGATGACCAGCACACGTTCGAGGCGGTGGCTGTGCATCAGCGCCTTGGCTTCGGCGAGCGGCGTGCCTTCCTTGACGGTGACGAGACGCTCGCGCGGCGTCATGATGGTGCGCACCGGCTCATCCAGACGCTCTTCGAAGCGCAGGTCGCGGTTCGTGACGATACCGATCAGCTGCGCGCCTTCGACGACCGGGAAGCCCGAAATGCCATGTTGCTGCGACAGCGCGATCACGTCGCGCACTTTCATCTGCGGCGGAATGGTGATCGGATCGCGCACGACGCCCGACTCGAAACGCTTGACCTTGGCGACTTCACGCGCCTGCTCGGCCGGCGTGAGGTTCTTGTGGATGATGCCCACGCCACCCATTTGCGCCATCGCGATCGCGAGACGTGCTTCGGTGACGGTGTCCATGGCGGCGGACACGAGCGGCATATTCAGGGAGATGTTGCGGGTCAGCCGGGTCTTGAGGCTGGTGTCGCGCGGCAGAACATCGGAGAAGGCCGGGACGAGGAGCACGTCATCGAACGTGAGTGCTGTTTGGATCAGACGCATGGCAAATCCTATAGGCGCAAAAGCGAATTATACGCGATACCTCCCCGGTTTTCACTGCACGAACAGCAGCTTAGCGAATTTCAGGCGATTTTCTTCGTGACTTCGGACGCTTCGATTTCGCCTGGCTGTTCGCGTCGGGTTCGATCGGGTTTCGTTTGCGCGTTCGGGCGCAATGGGACACCGCGCGGGCCGACCGGTCACCTTTCAGGTTGGCGCGCGGCGGCGGGCAGCGTCGCGCTCCCCTGCTTCGGTCCTGTAGCGCGGACGAAAACGGGAACAAGGGGGGCAAAACCGCACAAAATCCGCCCGAATGCAGAATCGAACAAGACGCGCTGCCCGCCGAACGGCTATTCTGCGAACCATTCCAGTTTTCTTGCAAGGGCAGTCGATGCAGCGCGGTGTGGCATATGGAGTAATGGCCGGGGCCTTATGGGGCATGGTTTTTCTGGTGCCGCGCGTGCTGCCCGACTTTTCGCCGCTGCTCCTGAGCGCCGGCCGCTACACGATGTACGGCATCGTCTCGCTGGCCGCCGCGCTGCCGATGGCGCGCCCGCTCGTCAAACGACTGACCCGCGAGGACCTGGTCGCGCTGGTGAAACTGGCGCTGGCCGGCAACCTCATCTATTACCTGCTGCTGACGGCGGCCGTCCATCTGATCGGCATCGCGCCGGCATCGCTGATCGTCGGCGTGTTGCCGGTCACGGTGACGCTGCTCGGCCGGCGCGATCACGGCGCGGTGCCGCTCGCCCGGCTCGCATGGCCGCTCGCGGTGGTGATGGCGGGCATCGTCTGCATCAACATCGACGTGTTTACGGTGGCCGGGAGTACACCGGTGAGCGTCGCCACCAAACTGCTCGGGCTCGCCTGCGCGGTCGGCGCACTGGGCTGCTGGACGTGGTTCGCGGTCGAAAACGCCCGCTATCTGCAGCGCCAGACGCATTTCAGCGGCAATGAGTGGTCGGTGCTGTGGGGCGTGGTGACCGGCGCGCTCGGCGCGGCATTGTGGCTGGTGATCGCAGTGCTGCCGTCGGGCGGCCCGCAAGGCGAGCTGGCCGGCGCGCGCTGGCATACCTTCTGGATGCTGAATCTCGGCCTCGCGATCGGCGCGTCGTGGCTCGGCAACGGGCTGTGGAATGCCGCGTCGAAACGGCTGCCGCTCACGCTGTCCGGCCAGATGATCGTGTTCGAGACGCTGTTCGCGCTGCTCTACGCGTTCGTTTATGACCAGCGCCTGCCGCGTCCGCTGGAACTGGCGGCGATCCTGCTGCTGGTGGCGGGGGTGTGCTGGTCGGTGCGCCAGCATGCGGACGATGATTCGTCGGGGGTCGCGCGCATCAAGGAGAAGGCGCAAGTCTCGGCGCCTTGAGATGGACTGCGGCGCGGCGGGCCGACGCGGGGTTCCCGCGCCGCCTAACGCGAATCCCGATTCTGCCAGCGGCGCCCTTCAATCGACCCCGCCTTGCGGCTCTTCTCGACACGGCGTTGACGCGATACCTTCGGATCCACCAGCAGCGGCCGGTAAATCTCGACGCGATCATGATCGGCCAGCACCGCATCGAGCGGCTTGAGCTTGCCGAACACGCCCACCTTCTGCGTGTTCAGATCGATCTGCGGAAAGCGCTGCAGGATGCCGCTCGCGTCGAGCGCCTGTTGCAGCGTGGCGCCCTCGGGCAAGTCCACGGCAATCAGCGCCTGCCCGTCGGGCGACGCGTAGCAGACTTCAATCGACAGGCGCGCGCTCATGCCTTACCGTAGCGCTGATCGGCGCGCTTCACAAAAGATTCGACGAACGTATTGGCGATGTGAGTGAACACCGGCCCAATAATCTTTTCCAGAATGATGTTGGTGAATTCGTAGTGCAGCGCGAATTCGATCTTGCAGGCATCCGCGCGCAGCGGCGTGAAACGCCAGTAGCCGGTGAACTTGCGAAACGGGCCGTCCGCGAACTCCATATCGATGCGCGTGGGCCGCTCCATGCTGTTATGCGTGGCGAAATGCTGCTTGATGCCCTTGAAGTTGATATCGATCTTCGCCTCCATGCCGGTTTCGTCCTGTCGACGGATTTCGACGCCCCCGCACCACGGCAGGAAGTTGGGGTAATCAGCGACATCGGTGACGAGGTCGAACATCTGTTCCGCCGAATGGCGGATCAACACGGTTTTCTGGACATCTGCCATAAATTGAACAGCGCGTGGCAAGGGTGGACGAGCGCCGCGGGCTTTCCTTGCCCCGCTTTGCTAAAATCGTGATTTTAAACGAGTTGGGCACTTTCCATTCATGAGCATTATCGACAACAGAAAAGCCTTCTACGACTACTCGGTCGAAGAACGCTATGAGGCAGGGCTCGTGCTCGAAGGATGGGAGGTCAAGGCGCTGCGCGCCGGGCGCGGCCAGATCAAGGAAGGTTACGTCGTGATCAAGAACAACGAACTGTTCCTGATCGGCACGCACATCAGCCCGCTGCCCGAAGCCTCGACCCACATCAACCCCGACCCGGTCCGCACGCGCAAGCTGCTGCTGCATAGCGAAGAGATCAGCAAACTGATCGGCAAGGTCGAGCAGCGCGGCTACACGCTCGTGCCGCTCAACTTCCACTACAAGGGCGGCCGCGTCAAATGCGAGATCGGTCTGGCCAAGGGTAAGAAGCAGCACGACAAACGCGAGACCGAGAAGAAGCGCGATTGGGAACGCGAGAAAGCGCGTCTGATGCGCTCGCCGACCTGATCGGGAACGCGCCCCTCGTTCGCGGTGGGCGGCGGGCGGCGCAAGCAGGTGCCGCGCCTCATCCATCACCGCCGCGCTGCAAGCGCTCAATGAAAAATGGCCCGCACTATCTGCGGGCCATCTGTTTTTGCGGCGGTGGACTTACCGCAGTGCACTTGCCGCGGTGCGCTCAGTGTGCCTCGGGCGCGCCCTTGCCTTTACTCACGATCGTCAGCGCCGACGCGATCATCGAACTCATATCCGCGAGGTTGCCGGGCACGATCAGCGTGGTGCCCTGCTTCGCCAGATTGCTGAACGCGTTCACGTATTGTTCGGCCACCTTCAGGTTCACCGCTTGCATCCCGCCGTTCGACTGGATCGCAGCCGCGATCTTCTGAATCGCCTGCGAGTTGGCCTCGGCCACGGCCAGAATCGCCGACGCCTGACCCTGCGCCTGGTTGATTGCCGCCTGCCGCTCGCCTTCAGACTTCTGGATCGCCGCTTCGCGGCCGCCGGATGCGATATTGATCTGCTCCTGCTTGCGCCCTTCCGATGCGGCGATCAGCGCGCGCTTCTCGCGCTCGGCGGTGATCTGCGCCTGCATCGCGTGCAGGATCTCTTTGGGCG
Organism: Paraburkholderia ultramafica; assembly: GCF_902859915.1. GTDB lineage: Bacteria > Pseudomonadota > Gammaproteobacteria > Burkholderiales > Burkholderiaceae > Paraburkholderia > Paraburkholderia ultramafica. The sequence goes on along the minus strand of NZ_CADIKK010000003.1, from coordinate 96,414 downwards.
GCGTCAGATCCTTGATCTCGTAGCGCAGCACCTTCACGCCCCAGTTCGACGCCGCTTCGTCGAGTGACGACACGATGCTGTGGTTGATGAAATCGCGCTCCTCGAAGGTCTTGTCGAGTTCCAGTTTGCCGATGACCGAACGCAGCGTGGTCTGCGACAACTGCGTGATCGCGAACACGAAGTTGCTCGACCCGTACGACGCCTTCATCGGATCGGTGACCTGAAAGTACAGCACGCCGTCCACCTGCAACTGCGTGTTGTCGCGCGTGATACAGACCTGGCTCGGCACTTCGAGCGGAATTTCCTTGAGGATGTGCTTGTACGCGATCCGGTCGACGAACGGAAACGCGAAGCTCAGGCCCGGCGTCAGCGTGCTGTGATAGCGGCCGAGGCGCTCCAGCACCCATGCGTGCTGCTGCGGCACGATCTTGATGGTCTGCGACGCCAGCACGATCACGACGATCAGAAGCACCGCCCCGACGATGGTTGAATCCATATCTGCCCTCCGGTCCCTGGTTCGAATAGTTATGCGTTGGTTGTGCGTGTTAGTTCTGCGTACTACGCCGGCACTCAGGCTGCGCTGGCGTTGGCTTTCGGCTGCCGGCTCGCCACGACGACAAGGCAACTGCCGCGCAATTCCTTGATTTCGTAGAGTTGCGCGTCTTCGGGCTCGCCCGCGGCCAGTTCGACATCCCATGCCGCGCCACGGTAATTGACGCGCGCGCGGCGCTCGTGCCAAGCCGGCACGGTGAGCGTCTGACCGATGTCGAGATTGACGTCCGGATTGCGCGACGCCTGCTTGCGCGGTCGCCGGCCAAAGCGCGAACGCCTGAGCGCCACGACCGCCGCCAGCGCCACCACGGCGGCCACCGCGAACTGCGCGTCAGTGCCGGCGCCGGCAATGCGCGCAAACGCGGCCGCCACACAGCCCAACGCGATCATCAACAGATAGAAGGTGCCGCTGATCAACTCCAGCACGACCAGCACACCCGCCCCGATCCACCAGAACAATCCACCTGGCGCCACGTCGACCTCCACAAAGCAAAACACCCCGGATCTACCGGGGTGTTTATAGCACGAAGCGGGTTCGTGTAACGGGCGATGCGGCACGCTTTAACACGCATTTGACATACCGCACCTCACGTTATGCACGCCGCCTGGAAAGCGGCATGCCGCACGCTTTACTGCTTCGCCGACTTCGCCAGTTGCTGCCACGTCTCGACGATCGTGTCCGGGTTCAGCGAGATCGACGCAATGCCTTCGTCCGTCAGCCATTGCGCGAAGTCCGGATGATCCGACGGGCCCTGGCCGCAGATGCCAACGTACTTGTTCAGGCGCAGACAGGTTTCGATCGCGCGCTTGAGCATGAACTTGACCGCCGGATCGCGTTCGTCGAAATCGACGGCCAGCAGTTCCATGCCCGAGTCGCGGTCGAGGCCGAGCGTGAGCTGCGTCAGGTCGTTCGAGCCGATCGAGAAACCGTCGAAGAATTGCAGGAACTCTTCGGCGAGAATCGCGTTCGACGGCACTTCGCACATCATGATCAGGCGCAGGCCCTTCTCGCCGCGCTTCAGGCCGAACTTCTCCAGCAGCCCGACCACGCGCTCCGCCTGCTTCAGCGTACGCACGAACGGCACCATGATCTCGACGTTGTCGAGGCCCATCTCTTCACGCACCTTCTTCAGCGCGACGCATTCCATCTGGAACGCTTCGGCGAAGTCTTCGGCGATGTAGCGCGATGCGCCACGGAAACCCAGCATCGGGTTTTCTTCGTCCGGCTCGTAACGCGAACCGCCGATCAGCTTCTTGTACTCGTTCGACTTGAAGTCCGACAGACGCACGATCACGGGCTTCGGATAGAACGCCGCGGCGATCGTCGCGATACCTTCGGTCAGCTTGTCGACGTAGAATGCGCGCGGCGATGCGTGACCGCGAGCGACGCTTTCCACGGCCTTCTTCAGGTCCTGATCGATGTTCGGGTACTCGAGAATCGCCTTCGGGTGAACGCCGATGTTGTTGTTGATGATGAATTCGAGCCGCGCCAGACCCACACCACCGTTCGGCAGTTGCGAGAAGTCGAACGCGAGTTGCGGGTTGCCGACGTTCATCATGATCTTCACCGGAATCGGCGGCAGTTCGCCGCGCTGCACTTCGGTGATTTCAGTTTCGAGCAGGCCGTCGTAGATCTTGCCTTCGTCGCCTTCCGCGCACGACACGGTCACGAGCGCGCCTTCCTTGAGCACGTCGGTTGCGTCGCCGCAGCCGACCACCGCCGGCACGCCCAGCTCACGCGCGATGATCGCCGCGTGGCAGGTCCGGCCGCCACGGTTCGTGACGATCGCCGACGCGCGCTTCATCACCGGCTCCCAGTTCGGGTCGGTCATGTCGGCGACCAGCACGTCACCCGGCTGCACACGGTCCATTTCCGACGGATCATGGATCACGCGCACCGGACCCGCGCCGATCTTCTGGCCGATCGCGCGGCCCGTGGCCAGCACGTTCGATTGGCCCTTCAGCTTGAAGCGCTGCTCGGCCTTGCCCGCTGCCTGGCTCTTCACCGTTTCCGGACGCGCCTGCAGAATGAAGATCTTGCCGTCGCGGCCGTCCTTGCCCCACTCGATGTCCATCGGACGCTCGTAGTGCTGTTCGATGATGACCGCGTACTTCGCCAGTTCGATCACGTCTTCGTCGGTGATCGAGAAACGGTTGCGCTGCTCGTGCGCGACGTCGACGGTCTTCACGCGGCCCTGCTCGCCGGCCTTGGTGAATTCCATCTTGATCAGCTTCGAGCCGATCGAGCGGCGGATGATCGGGTACTTGCCCTGCGCGAGCGTGGTCTTGAAGACGTAGAACTCGTCCGGATTCACCGCGCCTTGCACGACGGTTTCGCCCAGACCATAGCTCGACGTGATGAAGACCGCGTCCTTGAAGCCCGATTCGGTATCCAGCGTGAACATCACGCCTGCTGCGCCGACGTCCGAGCGCACCATGCGCTGCACGCCCGCCGACAACGCGACTTCAGCGTGAGTGAAGCCCTTGTGGACGCGATAGGAGATAGCGCGGTCGTTATACAGCGACGCGAACACGTGCTTCATGCGATCGAGCACGTCGTCGATGCCGACCACGTTGAGGTAGCTTTCCTGCTGACCCGCGAACGATGCGTCCGGCAAGTCTTCCGCCGTTGCCGACGAACGCACGGCAAACGACAGCTCTTCAGGCGAGCTGTTCTGCAGCGTGTCGAAACCCGCGCGGATGTCGGCTTCGAGCTGCGGTTGCAGCGGCGCGTCGACGATCCATTGACGGATTTCCTTGCCCGCTTCGGCGAGCGCCTTCACGTCGTCGACGTCGAGCGTTTCGAGACGTTTGGCAATGCGTTCGGTCAGATTGTTGTGCTGCAGGAAGTCACGGAAAGCCAGCGCCGTGGTGGCGAAGCCGGTCGGCACGCGCACGCCGGCTTCTGCGAGCTGACTGATCATCTCGCCAAGCGACGCGTTCTTGCCGCCGACAATCTCCACATCGGTCATCCGCAACTGCTCAAACGGAACTACATACGCGTTGTCCTTTGCGACGGTAACTGCGTTAGTCATACAAGCCCCTAAGTGTGAAAGAAATTCACGGCTGTGCAAGTGGGCTTGAACACGAGACGCCCATTGGAAGCGTGAGCTCGTGTCTTGCACAACCTGTTGGAGAAGCAATCGCTGCAACGGGCCAGTAAGGCGCCTATTCCAGATACGCGACGAAACAGGTGAATGGCCGAATTTACCGGTCGATCCACCATGTTCAGTGCAAGTTACCGGCCGATAGCGACGCGTTGACCAACCGTTCGCGGTAAGTTAGACGCCAATCGCCTGCAATTGCTTATCCAACAGGTTGCCGCTATTCTACCGTGCCGACTCCTGAAATGTGGCAGTCGGACGAGAATTGCGCCTCGAACCGCGCCCCGCACCGGCGGACGGGCTTTTGCGAGGCCCCGCCGCCGTCCGGGCGCGTTTTCTGGTGCCCACGGCGCGCTGCATCGACGCCGCTGCAACCTCCGGTTAGCCACCGGGCAGCGAGCCCAACGCAGCGCTGTTTGATTCGAGCGCTTTTTGCCGCTCACGTTCCCCAGCTCCACTGATGCCGCCCACCGTATTCATCGTCTCCGACGGTACCGGGATCACTGCCGAAACCTTCGCGCATTCGATCCTCTCCCAGTTCGACCAGAAATTCCGCCTGGTTCGCGTGCCCTTCGTCGACTCGACGGAAAAGGCCTACGCGACGCTCGAAAAGATCAACGAAGCGATCCAGCAGGATGGCCGCCGTCCGATCGTCTTCACCACGCTGGTGGACAGCGCGTCGAACCAGATCGTCAAGGGCTCGAATGCGCTCGTGCTGGACATGTTTCAGACCTTCGTCGAGCCGCTCGAACAGGAGCTGGAGCTGAAGTCGAGCCACGCAATGGGCCGCGGCCACCAGAACGCGGACACCGAGGAGTACAAGAACCGGATCGAGGCGATCAATTTTTCGCTCGCCCACGACGACGGTCAATCGAATCGCAATCTGGCCGACGCCGACGTGATTCTGGTCGGCGTGTCGCGCAGCGGCAAGACGCCGACCAGCCTTTACCTGGCCATGCAGTACGGGGTGAAAGCGGCCAATTATCCGCTGATTCCGGAAGACTTCGAGCGCGGCAAGCTGCCGACGCCGCTGCTCGCGCATCGGCAGAAGATGTTTGGTTTGTCGATCGATCCGCAGCGCTTGTCGGAGATCCGCAATGAGCGCCGTCCGGGCAGCAAGTACGCCGCGCCGGAAAATTGCCGCTACGAGATCAACGAAGCCGAAACGATGATGCGGCGTGAAGGGGTCAAGTGGCTGTCGTCGACGCACAAGTCGATCGAGGAGATCGCGACGACGATCCTGCAGGAGATCAAGCTGGACCGGCCGGCTTATTGAACGCAGCTTGGGGTGAGGTCGACGCGGGGCGGCACGAGCGCTATTACGTCAGCGTGATTCCGTGAACGCCCCCGCGTTACAACCCGCGCAACGCGGCACTATCGCCAGGCGCGCCCGCGTTGCTGACGGCACTGTTCGAACACGCAAACCGCAGCAGCCGCCGCCACATTCAGCGACTCCATCCCGCCCGGTTGCGGAATCGTCACCCGCAGCGAGACGGCGTCGCGCCACACCTGCGAGACGCCCGCCCCTTCGTTGCCGAACACCCATGCGAGCGGTCCGCTTAGATCGCAGTCGTAGATCGCCTCGGCGCCGTGCGAATCCGTAATGACGATCGGCACCGCGAGACGTTCAATCAGCGCGTATGCTTCGGCATCCTCATGGATCTGCAACAGGAAGTGCGCGCCCATGCCCGAGCGCAGCACTTTCGACGACCATGCGTACGCCGTGCCCGGCGCGCAAAACACCTGCTGAATCCCCGCGGCCGCCGCGCTGCGCAGAATCGACCCGACATTGCCCGCGTCCTGCACGCCGTCGAGCACGAGGCAGGTTTGCGTGACCTTGTCCGGCAGCGGCGTACCGAGCTTATCGACCTGCAACAGGATGCCGACCCCGTGCACGACGTTCGACAACTGCCCGAACAGCGCGTCCGGCAGCGTCACGATGCGATGATCTTCGATGCGCGACACGATCGCCTGCGCCTCGTCGTGACGTAGCGCGCCGTCGGTGACGATGCACATCTCCGGTTGCCCGGCGACGTCGAGATACGCGCTCGCGAGATGGAACCCTTCGAGCAGCGCGTGGCCGCTGCGACGCTGTTGATGCGTCGAGCCGGCCAATGCCTTCAGGCGCTTGTAGAGCGGATTGTCCCGCGAGGTGATGGCTTTCACAGGCAGCGAAGACGGTGAGAATGAGGAAAAGAGCGACGCGTTCGCGAATGCTCGCGGCGCTCGAGAGATGTTCAGGTGCCGCTGTATTCGCCGAAGGCGTCATCATCGGACATGGCGTCGCTGAGCGTGCCGGACACGACGAGGACTTCAGCCGCCGGCAACGGCACGCCGGTGCCGAAACGCAGATGCGCTTCGCGCACCGGCGCGAACGAGCGCCGATGGTGCTCGCAGGGCCCATGTTCGCGCAGCGCCGCGAGGTGCTGTGGCGTGCCATAACCGGCATGGGCGTCGAAGCCGTACACAGGAAAGCGCTGATGCAGTTCGAGCAGCATCCGGTCGCGCGTGACCTTCGCGAGAATCGACGCCGCCGAAATGCTCTTCACGAGCGCATCGCCGCCGATCACCGCTTCGCTGCGAATGCTCAGCAGCGGGCAGCGATTGCCGTCGACCTTCACGAGCGTCGGCACGACCGACAGACCTTCCACTGCGCGCTTCATCGCCAGCATCGTGGCGTGCAGGATGTTCAGCGTATCGATTTCTTCGACGGTTGCCGACGCGATGCAGTAAGCGAGCGCACGGTCGACGATCTTGTCGTACAGCTCATCGCGCTTTTTGGCGGTGAGCACTTTCGAGTCGTCGAGCCCGCGAATCATTGGCCTCGCCGGATCGAAAATAACGGCTGCCGCGACCACCGGACCCGCCAGCGGCCCACGCCCTGCTTCGTCGACGCCGCAGACGATATCATCGGCCGTCTCGAAGTTCAGGCCGGCCTGCTGCGCCGCCGCCCCAGCGACGGCCGCCGTCTTGCGGCGAGGTGCGCGTGCGATGGTCACGGCCGCGCCGTCCGCTTTTCGATGACGCTCGCCACGACTTCCGCCGCACGCTGCGCGGTGTTCTGCTTCAGCACGTGATGCATCTCCGTGAAGATTTCCGTCAGCGTGCGCCGGTTGGCTTCGTCGCGCAACTGTTTCAGCGTGGCTTCGGCCAGCGCCTGCGGTGTCGCGAAGTGCTGCAGGATCTCCGGCACCACGAAACGCCCCGCCAGAATGTTCGGCAGGCCGACGTACGGCAGATAGCCCTGGCGGCGCATGATCTGGCCGGTCAGCCAGGGCACCTTGTACGAAATGACCATCGGCTTTTTCAGCAGCGCGGCTTCGAGCGTCACGGTGCCGCTCTTCACGAGGATCGCGTCGGCAGCGGTCATCGCGAGTTGCGACTGGCCGTCGGTAATCGTCAGCGCGAGACCGGGGTGCGCCTCGACCAGCGGCCGCAGCATCTCGCGCAAGGTCGGCGTGGCCGCCGGCATCACGAAACGCAGCCCGGGCTCCTGGTGCTGCATCATTTCCATCGCGGCGAAAAACGTCGGGCCGATCAGATCGATTTCCGAGCGCCGGCTGCCCGGCAGCACCGCGATGACCGGACCGCTTTCCGCGAGGCCGAGCGCACGGCGCGCGCCGAGCGTGTCAGGTTCGAGCGGAATCTCGTCAGCGAGCGGATGGCCCACGTACGAGGCCGCGACGCCCGCTTTTTCGAGCAGCGCCGTTTCGAACGGGAACACGCACAGCATGTGATCGACCGCTTTGGCGATCTTCTTGATGCGCCCGCCGCGCCACGCCCAGATGGACGGGCAGACGAAGTGAACGGTCGGAATACCCGCGTCGCGCAGCGCGTGTTCGAGCCCGAAGTTGAAATCGGGCGCATCCACGCCGACGTACACCGACGGCGGCTCAGCCAGCAGTTGGCGCTTCAGTTCGTTGCGAATGCCGAGAATCCCGGGGATGTGCCGCAGTGCTTCGACATAGCCGCGCACCGTCAGCTTTTCCATCGGCCAGTGGGCGTCGAAACCCGTGGCGATCATGCGCGGGCCGCCGATCCCGTAGTACTGGGTGGCGGCCGGCAGACGGCTCGCGAGGCCGTCGAGCAGCGACGCCGCCAGCAGGTCGCCGGACGGCTCGCCGGCCACCATCGCGACGCGCAGCGGACTGGGTTGCAATGCCATCGGTTAGCGGATGATGCCGCGTTGCGACGCTTCGACGAACGCGAGCAGCGTCTGCACCGGCGCATCGCCGTCGCCGCCAGCGGTCGCGAGTTCGCGCAGCTGCACCTTCGCTTCTTCCAGCGACAAACCGTTCTTGTAAAGCACGCGGTAGGCCGCGCGCAGCGCCGAAATCGCATCCGGGGAGAAGCCGCGGCGGCGCAGGCCTTCGACGTTGATGCCGTGCGGCTCGGCCTTGTTGCCGGCGGCGATCACGAACGGCGGGACGTCCTGCACCAGCGCCGACGCACCGCCCAGCATCGAGTGCGCGCCGACGCGCACGTACTGATGCACGCCCGACATGCCGCCGATGATCGCGTGGTCGCCGATCGTCACGTGGCCGGCCATCTGCGCATTGCTCGACAGAATCACGTTGCTGCCGACGTGGCAGTCGTGCCCGATGTGCACGTACGCCATGATCCAGTTGTCGTCGCCGAGCGTGGTGACGCCGGCGTCCTGCATCGTGCCGGTGTGGATCGTGGTGAACTCGCGGATCGTGTTGCGGTTGCCGATCACGAGCCGGGTCGGCTCGTCCTTGTACTTCATGTCCTGCGGACGGCCGCCGACTGACGCGTAGTGGCCGATGCGGTTGTCTTCGCCGATCGTGGTGTGGCCTTCGACCACGCTGTGCGAACCGACCGTGCTCCGTGCACCGATCGTCACGTGTGCGCCGATCACGGCGTACGGACCGACTTCGACCGATTCGTCGAGTTGTGCGCCCGGCTCGACGATCGCAGTGGGATGAATCCTGCTCATGCGTCCTCGCTTCTGATTCTGTTGCGTTGTCTGGATGGGCTTCTGGCGGGGCCGGCAGCGCTCGTGTCAAGCCACTGACCGCCCGCAGGCTGACTGCCTCGACGCTGCTTGCCTGGACGCTGACTCAAGCGTCTTTGTCCGTGTGCCGTACCGCGCACATCAGGTCGGCTTCCGCCGCCACGATGCCATCCACTTCGGCACGCGCCTTGAACTTCCAGATGCCGCGCATATGCCGCTCGAACGTGCAGTTGAGGATCAGCTGATCGCCCGGCTCCACCACGCGCTTGAAGCGCGCATTGTCGATACCGACGAACAGGTACAGCGTGTTCGACGGATCGCTCGGCTCTTCCGAAAACGTCAGCAGGGCCGCGGTTTGTGCGAGCGCTTCGAGAATCAGCACGCCGGGCATCACTGGGCGTGTCGGGAAGTGCCCCTGGAAATACGGCTCGTTGATCGACACGTTCTTCAACGCTTTGATGCTCTTGTGCGGCTCGAGTTCGAGCACCCGGTCGACCAGCAGGATCGGGTAACGATGGGGCAGCAGCGTGAGAATCTTATGAATGTCGAGATTGATTTTTTCGGTGCTCATGGTGTTTCTACTCACGCATTGACTGCGCGATGATGACTGCGGATGCTGGTGCAGGTGGGTTGAAAACGCGTGCTGCCGGCGCCCGCCATGATCCGGCGGCCGTGCCACCCGGTCACGGCAACCGACTTTGCTTCATGATGCTTGCCCGTTATTTTACGCGGCGCCGGCAGGCCGCCCTGATATCTCAGGTTTTGTCGCCAGCGGAATTGCTTGCTGCATTGGCTGCCATGTTGCCCGCCGCGTGAGTCGCTGCATTGCCCCCCGCGTTGCTTGAGCTGTCAGCCGCGGCGCTTTCGAGCGCCCTGATACGATCGCGAAGCTTGTCGATATTGCGCAGCAGAGCCGCGCTCCTGTTCCAGTCCGCATGGTTCACGGCCGGGAACGCACTGGTGTACATGCCGGGCTTCAACAGCGACTTCGACACGCCCGACTGCGCGGTAACGATCACATGATCGGCCAGCGTGACGTGCCCGGCAATCCCGACCGCGCCGCCGATCATGCAATGACGGCCGATCGTCGTGCTGCCCGCGATGCCCGCGCAACCGGCGATCACCGTGTACGCGCCGACCTTGCAGTTGTGGCCGATCTGCACGAGGTTGTCGATCTTCACGCACTCTTCGATGATCGTGTCGGCCATCGCGCCACGGTCGATCGTGGTGTTCGCGCCGATTTCGACGTCCGCCGCGATCGACACACCGCCGACCTGCGGAATCTTCACCCAGCTGCCGGTACGCGCGTCGCCTTCGCCGACGAAATCCGGCGCAAAGCCGAAACCGTCCGAGCCGATCACCGCGCCCGCATGCACGATCACGCGCTCGCCGAGCTTGCAGCCGTGGTACACGGCGACATTCGGATACAGATGCGAGTTCGCGCCGACGCGCGTGCCGCGGCCGATCACGACATTGGCGTCCAGCCGCACGTGTTCGCCGATCACAGCGCCGGCTTCCACCGTGACGTGCGGACCGATCACCGCGCTCGCGGCAATCTGCGCCGACGGATCGATGGTCGCGCTCGAATGCACGCCGGGCGCTGACTTGGGTGCGGCGAGGTCGATGAAGGTTTGCGCGATGCGCGCGAAGTAAGCGTACGGGTTCGGCGTGACGATGAAGTTACGAGCTTCGCGGGAGGCCAGCTTCGCGAGGTCGTCGGCATTGATCAACACCGCGCCCGCGCGGGTCGTCTCGACCTGCGACAGGTACTTCGGGTTGGCAAGGAACGCCAGTTGGTCCGGACCCGCCTGGTCGAGCGGCGCCAGACTGCCGACGCGCTGCAAACCGTTTCCGACTACCACACCGCCGAACCGCCGGACAATGTCCTCGAGCGTAAATGCCATGCCTATCCTGTCTCCTGCTGTTCAGTCCAACTCGTCATTGCGGCCACGCGCTGCCCTGTGCCGCCGCGTGCCGGCATGCGGCCCGGCGGCCGCGCGGCTCAGTTGCCCGACGCCGCCAGCGCCTTGAGCACCTGATCGGTGATGTCGATGCGCGGGCTCACATACACCGCTTCCTGCACGATCAGATCGTAGTGCTGCGCCTCGGCGATCTGCTTGATGACCTTGTTGGCACGATCGAGCACCGCCGCCAGTTCTTCGTTGCGGCGCTGGTTCAGATCTTCGCGGAATTCGCGTTGCTTGCGCTGGAAGTCCGTGTCCAGTTGCGACAGATCGCGCTGCTTCTGCGCGCGATCGCCGGGCGACATCGACGCGCCGTTCTTGTCGAGCGAATCGGACATCGACTTCAGCTTCTGCGCCATGTCGGCAAGATCTTTGTCACGCTTGGCGAATTCGGCTTCGAGCTTGACCTGGGCGGCTTTCGCCGCCGCCGATTCGCGCAGGATGCGGTCGGAATTCACCGCGGCGATCCTCGCCTCCTGCGCGTGCGCAACCCCGACGCCCAAGGTCATTGCCAGCGCCATCGCGCACGCTACACGTTTCGAAAACATACCGGTTAGCAAAGTCATCCTCTCGATACTGTAGTTTGGCCGGGCTCGCCGCTGGGAGCCGCCCGCGGCCGTGATCAGAACGCCGTGCCGATCTGGAACTGGAACTTCTGATACTGGTCGCCCGTGTGCTTCGTGAGCGGGAAGCCCAGGCTGAGCTTGAGCGGGCCGATCGGCGAGATCCACGCCAGACCCACACCATAGCCGTAACGCAGGCCGTTCGCGCCCGTCGACGTTGCGGCGTTGCTTGCGTCTGCCCACACGTTACCCGCATCGAGGAACGTAAAGACACGCAGCGTGCGGTCGTAACCGGTGCCCGGCAGCGGGAACGTCAACTCGATGTTACCCACCAACAGCTTCGAGCCGCCGATCGGGTCGTTCGTCGTCTTGTCGCGCGGACCCAGCGAGCTCGGCTCGTAGCCCCGCACCGAACCGATACCGCCCGCGTAGTAGTTCTTGAAAATCGGATACGGCTTGCCGGCGAGGCCCTTACCGTAGCCGCCCTGGAAGTTGAAGCCCAGCACGAAGCCACGCGCAAACGAATAATAATACTGCGCGTTGAGGTCGGCCTTGTAGTACTGTGTGCCGCCGATCGGGGTGCCGTATTCGGCGTTCGCCTGCGTAAAGTAACCGCGGCTCGGCACCAGTGCGCTGTCCCGCGCGTCGCGCGACCAGCCCACTGTGAGCGGCACGTTGTTCGACACGCGCCCGAAGTCCTGCACGTACTGCTTGTACGACGCCGGCGTGTTCGCGTCGACGTCGAGCTGGTTCTGCTCGAGACCCGCGCCGAAGTACACCGTGTCGACTTCCGAGAACGGAATGCCGAACTTCAGGTCGCCACCGATCGTGACGATCTTGAAGCTCGAATCCGTCGAGTAGTACAGCGGCTGGTACGTGCGGTAGTAGACGTCGGTAATCCGCTTGATGCCGTCGACCGTGAAGTACGGGTCGACCTGCGTGACCGTCAGCGTCCGGTACGTCTTCGCGGTATTGATGTTCACCGAGAGACTCGTGCCCGAACCGAACACGTTGTCCTGCGACACACCCGCCGAGAGCACCACCTTGTCGGTCGACGAGAAGCCCGCACCCAGCGTGATCGCGCCGGTCGGCTTTTCGGCCACCTTGACGTCCACGTCGACCTGGTCCGGCGTGCCTTCGACCGGCACCGTGGTCACGTCGACATCGGTGAAGTAGCCGAGACGGTTGATCCGGTCTTTGGACAGCGCGAGGCGGTTCGAGTCGAACCACGAGCTTTCGAGCTGGCGCATTTCACGGCGCACCACTTCGTCGCGGGTACGCGTGTTGCCGACCACGTTGATGCGGCGCACGTAGACGCGGCGGCTCGGGTCCACCTGCAGCGTCAGGTCGACCTTGTGATTGGCCTGATCGATCTGCGGCTGCGCATTGACGGTCGCGAACGCGTAGCCGTATTCGCCGAGCTTGTCGACGATCGCCTTGGTGGTGGCTTGCAGCTTCTCAGCCGAGAAGCGGTCGCCCGGTTTGATCTTGATCAGCTTCGTCAGCTCGGCTTCGCGGTCGAGCAGATTGCCGGCCAGCCTGATGTTCGAAATCGTGTACGGCTCGCCTTCGTGCAGCGTGACCGTCAGATACATGTCCTTCTTGTCCGGCGTGATCGACACCTGGGTCGACTCGATATTGAACTCGAGATAGCCGCGATTCAGGTAATACGAGCGGACGTTTTCGAGGTCGCCGGTGAGCTTGTCTTTCGCGTACAGGTCGTTCTTCGTGTACCACGAGAACCAGTTCGGCGTGGACAGCTGCATTTCGTCGCGCAGCGTACCCGTGCTGAACGCCTTGTTGCCGATGAAGTTGATCTGGCGGATCTTCGCGCTCGGACCTTCGGCCACCGAGAACAGCACCGCCACGCGGTTGCGGTCGATCGGCGTGATCGTGGTGGTGACTTCGGCGGCGTAGTAGCCGCGCGTCAGGTATTGGCGCTTCAGCTCCTGCTCGGCCTTGTCGACCAGCGCCTTGTCGTAGTAGCGGCCTTGCGACAAACCGACCGCGCGCAGCGCCTTGATCAGGTTGTCCTTTTCGAATTCATGAATGCCGGAGAAGTCGATCGTGCCGATGGCCGGACGTTCGAGCACCTGCACGATGACGATATTGCCTTCGGTCGCAATCTTGACGTCGTTGAAGAAGCCCGTCGCGTACAGCGCGCGAATCGCTTCGGACGCCTTTTCGTCGCTAAACGTGTCGCCTTGCTTGATCGGCAGGTACGCGAACACCGTACCCGGTTCGACGCGTTGCAATCCCTCAATGCGGATGTCTTGCACCACGAAGGGCGTCGTTGCGTGAGCAACCAGCCCATGCGCGGCGAATGCCGCGGCTATAACCGTCTTTGGAACAAAGCGATGAGGTTTAAACAACGTGCTTCCCCAGTGTGTATAGCTGCATCAGGTCAGACGGTCGCCATCGTGAACGCCGCCGGACACTTTAAAAATGGATTAAACGAGCCAGATCGTTGAACAGCGCGATCGCCGACAATGCGACGATGCAGGCGAGACCCGCCCTCTGAAAAACGAGTTGCCAGCGTTCGGAGACAACTTTGCCGGTTACAGCTTCAACCAAATAATATAACAGATGACCCCCGTCCAATACCGGAATTGGTAGCAGGTTCAGTACACCAAGGCTAATACTGACAAGGGCCAGGAACGACAGGAATGCAGAAGGACCTAGACGTGCGCTCTTTCCTGCGTAATCGGCGATCGTCACCGGACCGGAAAGATTTTTCAGCGAAGCCTCGCCGACGATCATCCTGCCGAACATGCGCACCGAGTAAACCGCCAGCTCCCACGTGCGGCGCGCGCCCAGTTGCAGACTCTCGATGGGCCCGTAGCGCACGTCGATCGACGGCACCTGGGTCGCCAGTTCCGCGCCGATGCGACCGATCTGCTGACCGGTCGCGTCGTCGCGCTGCGACTGCGGAACGATGCGGATGTCTTCGACTTTGCCCGCCGCCTGGCCGCCCCGGCCGCCGCGCTCCACTTGCAGCGTGATCGGCACGCCGGCGTGCGATTTTACATAAGCGATGAAGGCTGTGGCGTTGTCAGCCGGCGTTCCGTTGATGGCGCGCAGACGATCGCCCGCGACTATGCCCGCCTTCTGCGCCGCGCTGCCCGGCTGCACGCCGGCCACCGTCAGCTTGCCGCCACCCGGCTCGAAGCCGAGACGCGACATGAAATCGTCGTCGACGTCTTTCTCGCTGAAGCCGCGCAGATCGAGCGGGAAATCGGAGGTGCCATGCGCGTCTTTCGCGCTCAGCAGGAGGTGCTTGTGATCGAAGGCCGCGCCCAGCAGCTTCCAGCGCAAGTCCGACCACGAGCGCACCGGTTCGGATTCGCCGGCATTGCCGGTACGCACCGCGACGACGGTCTCACCGCCCTCGAAACCGGCCACTGCGGCCGGCGTATTCGGCGCGGGCGTCGCGATCACGGCCGCCGGCTCCGTCACGCCGGTGGCGAACACCAGCGCGAACAGCACGATGGCCAGCAGGAAGTTCGCAACCGGTCCGGCCACCACAATCGCAAAGCGCCGCCACACCGACTGCCGGTTGAACGCATAAGGCAGTGCTTCGGCGGGAATCGGCGCAGCGCCGGTCTCGCGCTCGTCGAGCATCTTCACGTAGCCGCCGAGCGGCAGCGCGGCAATCGTCCACACGGTGCCCGTCTTCGGGCTCACCCACTGGAACAGCGGCTTGCCGAAGCCGATCGAAAAGCGCAGCACCTTGACGCCGCACAGACGCGCGACGCTGTAGTGCCCGTACTCGTGGACGACCACGAGTACGCCAATCGCGACCGCGAAGGCAAGCAGTTCGATCAGCAGGTTCATAAGCGCCTCACTGGACGGCGCGTTCCGTACGACGGGCGCCGTCGGGCAGACGCGCAATGAATTCGGTAGCAGCGCGACGCGCGGCGGCGTCCGCTTCGATCACGTCTTCGAGCGCGTGCGCGCTGCGATTCGGCAACGCGTTGAGCACCGAGCCGACCACTTGCGCGATCGTCATGAAGCCGATCCGGCGCGACAGGAACGCGTCAACCGCGATTTCGTTTGCGGCATTCAGGGCCGCGCTTGCGACGCCGCCCTCGGCCAGCGCCTTCATCGCGAGCGCGAGACACGGGAAGCGTGCGTAATCCGGCTTTTCGAACGACAGCGACGCGATCTCCGCGAGATCGAGTTGCGCGACGCCCGAGTCCACCCGGTCGGGAAACGCCAGCGCGTGAGCGATCGGCGTACGCATGTCGGGGTTGCCGAGTTGCGCGAGCACCGAGCCGTCGGCGTACGAGACCAGCGAGTGGATCACGCTTTGCGGATGAATCAGCACGTCGATGCGCTCGCCCGGCAAACCGAACAGCCAGTGCGCCTCGATCACTTCGAGACCCTTGTTCATCATCGTGGCCGAGTCGACCGAAATCTTGCGGCCCATCACCCAGTTCGGATGCTTGCAGGCCTCGTCCGGCGTGACGTCGACGAGCGTGGCCGGTTCACGGGTGCGGAACGGTCCGCCCGAAGCGGTCAGGATAATCCTGGAGACGCCACCGTGCAGCGTCGCTTCGCGCGGCAGGCATTGGAAAATCGCATTGTGTTCACTGTCGACCGGCAGCAGCACGGCACCGTTGTCGCGCACCGCGTCCATGAAGATCGCGCCGGACATCACCAGCGCTTCCTTGTTGGCGAGCAGGATGCGTTTGCCGGCGCGCGCGGCGGCGAGGCTCGGCGCGAGGCCGGCCGCGCCGACGATCGCCGCCACCACCGTGTCGCAGCCGTCGCTCTTCGATACGTCGACGAGCGCTTGCGGCCCGTACGTGACCTCGGTCTTGCAACCCGCTTCGCGCAGTTTCGCCGCGACCCGCGCAGCCGTGTCGGCGTCGCCGACCACCGCGACTTCTGGTTTAAAGCGCAGGCATTGCTCGACGAGCTTGTCGCCATTGCGATGCGCGCTCAGCGCATAAACCGAGAAACGCTCGGGATGACGCGCGACGACGTCGAGCGTGCTGTCTCCAATCGAGCCCGTGGAACCGAGCAATGTCAGTCGTTTTTGCATATCTCTTTCTCTAGCCGAGCAGCAGCATGGCAAGCGGCAGCACCGGCAATAATGCGTCGATGCGATCGAGCACGCCGCCGTGCCCCGGCAACAGGCCGCTTGAATCTTTCACACCGGCCTGGCGTTTCAACATCGATTCGAACAAGTCGCCCACCACGCTGAATACCACCAGCAAGGTCAGTGCGAGCAGTGTGCGTACGGCGCCCCATTGCGCCAGCAGCGCAGAATACAGGGTCGGCTCGAACGCATGCAGAAAGACCGCCGCCGCCGCGACGATCATCACCACCAGCCAGCCGCCGATCGCGCCCTCCCAAGTCTTACCCGGACTGATGGCAGGCGCCAGCTTGTGTTTTCCGAATGCTTTTCCCGAGAAGTATGCGCCGATATCGGCCAGCCATACCAATAGCAGCAGCGACAGCACGAAGGGCACGCCCTGCATGCGCGCGGCGACGAGAGCATGCCAGCACGCGGCGAATACCACAATGCCCGCAAGAAACAGAAAGGCGCGCCAGGCGCCCTGCGCGAGCATGGGCTTGCGCAGCAGCACGAACGGACCGGCGATCACCCAGAAGATGGCCGCCGCCTTGAACAGCGAACGGGCCTCTGCGATCCCCGTGCCGAGCCGGGTGCTGGCGACCAGCGCGACCGCCGCCACCAGCGCGTAGATCACCGGACCGGCGCCGCCCAGCTTGAGCAAACGCGCCCACTCCCACGCGGCGAACACGACGACGAAAGCGATCAGCGCGCCGAACGCGCCCACCGGCGCGAACAGCGTGACCGGCAGGAGCACCGCCAGCAGGATGATCGCCGTGATGACACGGGTTTTTAGCATGGAAGCGAATCGACGTTTTGCGATTGCGGCTCGAGTTGAGCACTGGTGCGGCCGAAGCGGCGTTCGCGCTCCGCGTATGAAGCGATGGCATGGCCGAGCGCGTCGGCGTCGAAATCCGGCCAGAACGTGTCGGTAAAGTAGAACTCGGTGTAGGCAAGCTGCCACAGCAGGAAGTTGCTGACGCGGCGCTCGCCGCCGGTGCGGATGAACAGATCCGGCTCCGGCGCATAAGCCATCGACAGGTGCTCGGCGAACGATTCCTCGTTGACCTCGACCGCCTTGCCCGCCAGCGCCGACTGCTCGGCGAGCTTGCGGGTGGCCTGCATGATGTCCCAGCGGCCGCCGTAATTCGCGGCAATGGTCAGCGTGAGACGGGTATTGCGCGCGGTCTTGGTTTCCGCGCGTTTGATCAGGTCGCGGATGCGCGCATCGAAACGGTCCAGATCGCCCACCACCCGCAAACGGATGCCGTTCGCGTGCAGTTTGCCGATCTCGCGCTCCAGCGCGGTGACGAACAGGCGCATCAGGAACGACACTTCCTCGTTCGGACGGCGCCAGTTCTCCGAGCTGAAGGCGAACAGCGTCAGGTATTCGACGCCCTGCCGGGCGCACGCCTCGACGGCCGCACGCACCGCGTCGACACCGCGCGTATGGCCCGCCACGCGCGGCAAGCGCCGCTGGGTGGCCCAACGGCCGTTGCCATCCATGATGATCGCGATGTGTCGCGGCACCGCGGCGACATCAGGCACGCGCACGGTTGAGCTGGTATAGGTCATGGCCGTCGGGACAGTGACTGCAAATAAAGAAGTGGAATCGTGACAGTGCGGAGCCCTGCGGCCTCACACCGTCATGATCTCGGCTTCTTTCGTCACGACGAGTTTGTCGATTTCAGCGACGAACCTGTCCGTCAGCTTCTGAACGTCGTCGCCTGCACGACGCTCGTCGTCTTCTGAAATTTCCTTGTCTTTCACGAGCTTCTTCAGTTGCTCGTTTGCATCGCGACGCAGGTTGCGGACCGCAACCTTGGCCGTTTCCGCTTCGCTCTTGACCACTTTGGTCAGTTCGCGACGGCGTTCTTCGGTCAGCGCGGGCATCGGCACGCGGATCACGTCGCCTTGCGTGGCCGGGTTCAGACCGAGGTCCGACTCGCGGATCGCCTTTTCGACGACCTGCACCATCTTCTTTTCCCACGGCTGCACGCCGATCGTGCGTGCGTCGATCAGCGTGAGGTTCGCAACCTGCGAAATCGGCACCGGCGAACCGTAGTAGTCGCACTGGATATGATCGAGCAGGCCCGTGTGTGCACGGCCCGTGCGGATCTTCGACAGGTCGTTCTTGAACGCGTCGATGGAACGCTGCATCTTTTGTTCAGCGCCCTTCCTGATATCAGCCACAGACATTTTCAAACCTCCGAACCTTCAAAACGGTGCGAGTCGGCCAGCGCGCGATGCGGCGGCTTGGGCTCGCGTCAAAGCCCACGTTATGTGAACGAGAGTTTACACGTGGACGAGGGTACCCTCGTCCTCGCCTAGTACGATGCGCTTGAGCGCGCCCGGCTTGACGATCGAAAAAACCCGGATCGGCAGCTTCTGGTCGCGGCACAGCGCGAACGCCGTGGCATCCATCACCTGCAGATTGCGGCCGATCGCCTCGTCGAAGCTGATCGTGGTGTAGCGGGTAGCACTCGAATCTTTCTTGGGATCGGCCGAATAGACGCCGTCCACCTTGGTTGCCTTCAGCACGACTTCCGCGCCGATTTCCGAGCCGCGCAGCGCGGCGGCCGTGTCGGTCGTGAAGAACGGGTTGCCGGTGCCGGCCGCGAAAATCACGACTTTGCCTTCTTCGAGCTGGCGAATCGCGCGGGGCCGGATGTACGGCTCGACCACCTGGTCCATGCGCAGCGCCGATTGCACGCGCGCCTCGATGCCGGCGTGGCGCATCGCGTCCTGCAACGCCAGCGCGTTCATCATCGTGGCCAGCATGCCCATGTAGTCGGCTGTCGCACGATCCATACCGGCCGCGCCGCCCGCGACGCCGCGGAAAATATTGCCGCCACCGATCACCACGGCCAGCTGCGTTCCGAGACGGACCACTTCGGCCACGTCCGCCACCATTCGTTCGATGGTCGCGCGATTGATGCCGAAGGCATCGTCGCCCATCAGAGCTTCACCGGAAAGTTTGAGCAGGACGCGTTTGTAAGCAGTGGGCATAGAGGTATCCAGATCGCGCAGAACAGGGCAACAACAAGGGACTAATGTAGGGGTGAAATGCTGATTCGGGCAAGCGTCGCCAAATTGACGGACCCTCAGGTCCGCGGGCGGCTACGCGGCGAGGGTCAACCCGCGCGCAGCCTTGCGGCGCTGCCGACCGCGGCAAAGTCTTGCTCCGCCGCGGGTCCAACAGTACTACTCGAAGCTTGGGTAAGACTTATTGTTGCTTTGCAGCAGCGACTTGCGCGGCCACTTCTGCTGCGAAGTCGTCCTGCTTCTTCTCGATGCCTTCGCCGACTACGAACAGCGCGAACTTCTGCACGCTCGCGTTGCCAGCCTTCAGCATCTGTTCGATCGTCTGCTTGTCGTTCTTAACGAACGTCTGGTTCAGCAGCGACACTTCCTTCAGGTACTTCTGCACGCTGCCGTCGACCATCCTGGCGACGATTTCAGCCGGCTTGCCCGATTCGGCAGCCTTCTGTTCAGCGATGCTGCGTTCCTTCGCGATCAGGTCCGCCGGGACGTCGTCCGACGACAGCGAAACCGGCTTCATCGCGGCGATGTGCATTGCCACGTCCTTGCCGACCTGCTCGTCCGCGCCGGTGTACTCGACCAGCACGCCGATGCGCGTGCCGTGCAGGTACGCTGCCAGCTTGTTAGCCGTGTCGAAGCGCACGAAACGGCGGATCGACAGGTTTTCGCCGATCTTGCCGACCAGCGCGAGGCGCACTGCGTCGACCGTCGAGCCGTCCAGCGGCAGTGCCGACAGGGCAGCGGCGTCAGCCGGGTTTTGCGTGGCGACCAGCTCGGCGACCTTCTTCGAGAAAGCCAGGAAGTCGTCGTTCTTCGAAACGAAGTCGGTTTCGCAGTTCAGTTCGACCAGCGAACCCGCGTTGCCGCCGATAAACGATGCGACCACGCCTTCAGCCGTCACGCGCGACGCCGCCTTGCTGGCCTTGTTACCCAGCTTCACGCGCAGCAGCTCTTCAGCGCGCGCCATGTCGCCGTCAGCTTCCGTCAGCGCCTTCTTGCATTCCATCATCGGCGCGTCGGTCTTTGCGCGCAGTTCTGCAACCATGCTTGCGGTAATTGCCGCCATCATTTGCTCCTTGAGTTCCGTCTGTCACACGCCGCCCGCACTTCGATACCGGCGGCAAGAATTCGTTTCAGCGTCCCGCGTATTTTTTTACGGACAACGCGTTGGGCGCCGCTTGCAGCGCCCCACTACAATGTCGCGACTTAAAAAAAGGGGGCCTGTAGAAAGCCCCCTTTTTTGCCGGACACGGGGCAGGTTTACGCTTCCCCGTTGACCTCGACGAACTCGTCGCCGTCGCCGCCACGGGCAGCCTGCACCACTTCGTTGACCGCGTTCGCACGGCCTTCGAGGATCGCGTCAGCCACGCCTGCGGTGTACAGAGCGACAGCCTTGCTGGCGTCGTCGTTACCCGGGATCACGTAGTCGATGCCTTCCGGCGAGTGGTTCGTGTCGACCACGGCGATGACCGGAATGCCGAGCTTGTTGGCTTCGGTGACGGCAATCTTGTGGTAGCCGACGTCGACCACGAAGATCGCGTCCGGAATGCCGCCCATGTCCTTCACGCCGCCGATCGACTTTTGCAGCTTGGCCATTTCACGTTCGAACAGCAGCGCTTCCTTCTTGCTCATGCGTTCGGTTTCGCCTGCTTCCAGCGCTGCTTCCATGTCCTTCAGGCGCTTGATCGATACCTTCAGCGTCTTGAAGTTGGTGAGCATGCCACCGAGCCAGCGTGCGTTGACGAACGGCATGCCAGCGCGTTGCGCTTCTTCAGCGATCGTGTCGCGCGATTGACGCTTCGTGCCGACGAACAGGATCGTGCCGCGGTTCGCTGCCAGTTGACGCGCGTATTTCAGCGCGTCGTTGTACATCGGCAGCGTCTTTTCGAGGTTGATGATGTGAATCTTGTTGCGATGACCGAAAATGAAGGGGGCCATCTTCGGGTTCCAGAAGCGCGTTTGGTGACCGAAGTGGACACCGGCTTCCAGCATTTGACGCATGGTAACTGCCATGAAAATCTCCGCGAGGGTTGGGTCTTAAGCCGGCCGCCGTATCGGCCGCGCCCGCCTTCTCTGGCTGGAACGCGGCGGACACCCTGGGTGCGCCGGCTTGCGAGTCTGCTGCCTTGGTACTGCCTTTCCTTTCACCTCATAGCGCAGGCAACCAGCGGTATGAGAAGCCTTTCCTGCCCGCTTTTGCCTCGCTTTCGCCTCATATAAGACAGTCATACGAGATAACAAAACAGGACATAGATCGACTTAGCCAAAGAGTATAGCACGCGACTATCGGCCGACTCAACCTGCCTGGCGGCTCCCGTTTGCCGCAGCGGGTTGCACCAGTGGGTTTGCAGCGTCACCAACGTGCGTCGCAAAGGCTGCCGAAGCGCAAACAGATGTAATACCTGCTTAAGTCCACGCAGGCCGCCCGCACCGCCACGCACAGAGTCCACCCCAACCTGCGCGCGGGCCGCTAGCAAAAGCGCCCGCAAAACGCGCCAGCCCCGTCGCAAAAGCCTGCGGCAGCCAGGATATGGTGCGATAATCCCGGAATAAATCGCATTTCAGGCCCGACTCATGGCTATTACGCTCAAAAACGAACACGATATCGCGCAGATGCGCGTCGCCTGCAAGCTCGCTAGCGAAGTGCTCGACTACATCACGCCGTTCGTCAAGGCCGGCGTCACGACCGGCGAACTCGACCGCCTGTGCCACGAATACATGCTGAAGGAACAGGGCACGGTACCGGCGCCGCTGAATTATCAGCCGCCCGGCTATCCGCCTTATCCGAAAGCCACCTGCATTTCCGTCAACGACGTGATCTGCCACGGCATTCCCGGCGACAAGGCGCTGAAGAACGGCGATGCGCTGAACATCGACATCACCGTGATCAAGGAAGGCTATTTCGGCGACACGAGCCGCATGTTCATCGTCGGCGAAGGCTCGATCCTGGCCAAGCGGCTGGTCCAGACCACTTTCGAATGCATGTGGCTCGGCATCGACCAGGTGCGCCCGGGCGCGCATCTCGGCGACGTCGGCCATGCGATCCAGAAGCATGCGGAGGGCCAGGGCTACAGCGTGGTGCGCGAATATTGCGGCCACGGCATCGGCACGGTGTTCCACGAAGATCCGCAGGTTCTGCACTACGGCCGTCCCGGCACCGGGCTCGAACTGCAAGCCGGCATGATCTTCACGATCGAGCCGATGATCAACGCCGGCCGCCGCGACATCCGCACCATGCCCGACCAGTGGACCGTCAAGACCAAGGACCGCAGCCTGTCGGCGCAGTGGGAACACACCGTGCTCGTCACGGAAACCGGCTACGATGTGCTGACCGTTTCCGCCGGCACGCCTGCGCGGCCGCCGGTCGTCGCGGCCACCGCCTGACCGACCTCCGACCTCACCGCCCGCCTGCCAATGAGTAGTGTTCCAGTCGTCGCCCAATCCCATGCCACGTCGCTCAAGGCGGACTACAAAGTGGCCAAAGCCCAGTTGCTGGAACGCTTTAAAACGGCCACCAACGTCGATGCGTTGATGGCCGCCCTCGCACGCGCCACCGACGACTCGCTGCGCGCCGCGTGGGACACCTGCGAACTGCCGGGCGAGCTGGCGCTGCTGGCCGTCGGCGGCTATGGGCGGGGCGAACTGGCGCCGCACTCCGACATCGACATCCTCGTGCTGCTGCCCGACGCGCCGATCGAGCATCTGCAAGCGCGCATCGAACGCTTTATCAGCCTCGCGTGGGATTTGGGGCTGGAACTCGGCAGCAGCGTGCGCAGCGTGTCGCAATGTCTCGAAGAAGCCGCCAACGATGTCACTGTGCGCACCTCGCTGCTCGAAGCGCGGCGCATCACGGGCAGCGCGGCGCTGTTCGACGACTTCGCGAAGCGTTACCGCGCGGCGCTCGATCCGAAGGCATTCTTCCAGGCGAAGGTGCTGGAAATGCGCCAGCGTCACGCGAAGTTTCAGGACACGCCGTACGCGCTCGAACCCAACATCAAGGAAAGCCCGGGCGGCCTGCGCGACCTTCAGCTGATTCTCTGGATCACCCAGGCAGCCGGTTTCGGCAGCAGCTGGCGCGAACTCGAAGCGCGCGGGCTGATCACCGAGCGCGAAGCGCGCGAACTGCGCCACAACGAAGGCTTCCTGAAGGCACTGCGCGCGCGGCTGCATGTGATCGCCGGGCGTCGTCAGGACATCATGGTGTTCGACCTGCAGACGCCGGTGGCCGAGAGCTTCGGCTACAAGCCGACCGTCACCAAGCGCGCGAGCGAACAGCTGATGCGCCGCTATTACTGGTCCGCCAAGGCCGTCACGCAGCTCGCGACGATTCTGATCCAGAACATCGAGGCGCAGCT
The DNA here is from genome assembly GCF_902859915.1 of Paraburkholderia ultramafica. Lineage (GTDB taxonomy): Bacteria > Pseudomonadota > Gammaproteobacteria > Burkholderiales > Burkholderiaceae > Paraburkholderia > Paraburkholderia ultramafica. The sequence continues at coordinate 72,779 of NZ_CADIKK010000003.1, read as the reverse complement.
CTTCCCCAGCACGAGCGGCATTACGCGCGTGCTGTCCGACCGCTTCGTCGAAAAGCAGGGCATGCTGGAAATTGCCAGCGACGACGTGTTCCAGCGCGAACCGAACGCAATCCTCGAGGCCTTCCTGCTGTACGAACAGACGCCCGGCGTCAAGGGTTTGTCGGCGCGCACGCTGCGCGCGATCTACAACGCGCGCGACGTGATGGATCAGCACTGGCGGCGCGACCCGGAAAACCGCCGTCTGTTCATGGACATCCTGAAGCAGCCGGCGGGCATCACGCACGCCTTGCGTTTGATGAACCAGACCAGCGTGCTCGGGCGATATCTGCTGAATTTCCGCCGCATCGTCGGACAGATGCAGCATGACCTGTATCACGTCTACACCGTCGACCAGCACATCCTGATGGTTCTGCGCAACCTGCGCCGCTTCGCGGTGGCCGAGCACGCGCACGAGTATCCATTCTGCAGCCAGTTGATCGCCAACCTCGAGCGGCCATGGGTGCTGTACGTGGCGGCGCTGTTCCACGATATCGCCAAGGGCCGCGGCGGTGACCACTCCACGCTCGGCATGGTCGACGCGCGGCGCTTCTGCCGCCAGCACGGCATCGAGGGCGAGGACGGCGAGCTGGTCGTGTGGATGGTGCAACAGCATCTGACGATGAGCCAGGTCGCGCAGAAGCAGGATACGAGCGACCCGGAAGTGATCAGGCGCTTTGCCGAACTGGTCGGCACCGAGCGGCGGCTGACCGCACTCTATCTGCTGACCGTGGCCGACATCCGCGGCACCAGCCCGAAAGTCTGGAACACGTGGAAAGGCAAGCTGCTCGAAGACCTGTACCGCACCACCCTGGCGGTGCTCGGCGGCGCGCGGCCGGACGCGCATTCGGAACTGAAGTCCCGCCAGGAAGAGGCGCTCGCGCTGCTGCGCCTCGAAACCGTGCCGGAAGGCGCGCAACGGGCGCTGTGGGACAAGCTCGACATCGGCTATTTCCTGCGCCACGACGCGGCGGATATCGCGTGGCAAACACGCGTGTTATATCGTCATGTCGAAACGCCGACGCCGATCGTCCGGGCTCGTCCGTCGCCGATCGGCGAGGCGCTTCAGGTGCTGGTGTACGTGAAGGACCAGCCCGATCTGTTCGCCGGCATTTGCGCGTATTTCGACCGCAATGGCTTGTCGGTGCTCGATGCGCGGGTCAGCACGACCCGTCACGGGTACGCGCTCGATAATTTCCTCGTCGCGCATACCGAAGAAGACGTGCATTATCGCGATATTGCCAATCTGGTCGAACAGGAACTGACCGCCCGCCTCGCCGGCCACGGAACCCTGCTGCCGGGACCGTCGAAAGGCCGTTTGTCGAGGCTGTCGCGGACCTTCCCTGTCACGCCGCGCGTCGATCTTCGGGCCGACGAGCGCGGCCAATACTACATCCTGTCCGTGTCGGCGAACGACCGGCCAGGCCTTCTTTATTCGATCGCGCGCGTGCTGGCCGAGCACCGGGTCGGCGTCGCCTCGGCGCGGATCAATACGCTCGGCGAACGCGTCGAAGACGTGTTCCTGCTGGATGGACACGGTCTGTCGGACAACCGCCTGCAAATTCAGGTCGAGACCGAACTGCTGCGCGCGATTGCAGTGTGAGATTTCATGCGAGTCAAATTAACAGCCAAGCACCCGCGGCCGGCTTCGTCCGAACGCGCCCCTGTCCGTACCGGTAGCACGTCGGCGCGTAAGCCGACGCGCCCGGCGGGACCGAAACCGTCGACGGCGGGCTTCAGCGGGGCGCGGGGCGAAGGCGCTGGCGCAGCGGGTAGCGGCGGCAAACGGCCGGCTGGCGGTAAGCCGGCGACGGGCGGTGCGCGCGCGCCACGCGCTGAAGGGTCGTTTTCGCGCGAGCGGGATGCGGGCGCCGCGGGCGCGCCGCGCCGTGCGACGTCGGATCGGCCGCCGCGCCGCGAAGGGGCTGGCGGTGCGCCGCGCCGGTTTGAAGGCGGTGAGCGTGGTGAACGGGTTCCGCGCCGCACTGAAGGTGAGCGCGGCCAAGGTGCGCCGCGCCGCCTTGAAGGCGCTGGCGATCGCGGTGAACGCGGACCCCGCCGTTTCGAAGGCGCTGGGGATCGCGGCGACCGCCCCCCGCGCCGCGACGACGGCGAACGCCGCCCGTTCAGCGGTCCGCGTCCGGGCGGCGCAGGCCGTCCGTCGGAAGGCGGCCCGCGTGGCGAACGTCCGGTGCGCCGCGAGCGCGACGCATCCGATCGCCCCCGTTTCGGCAGCGACCGCGGGGCTCCGCAAGAACGCCGCAGCAGCGAGCGGGGACCGCGCAGCGACAGCGCGCCGCGTCGTTTCGAAGGCGAGCGCGGCTCGTCCGAACGTGGCGAACGCAGCGTCGCAAAACCCGCGAAAAGCGGCTACGGCGACCGCTCGGACCGTCCGGCACGCGCTCCGCGCGACGACCGTGGTGAACGCGGCGGCCGTGGTGAGCGGACGCCGGCCAAACGCGAATTCGGCGACCGCCCGGCCCGCAGCGGTGAACGCACCGAGCGTGGCGAGCGCCCGGTCCGCAGCTTCGACAGAACAGTGCCGTCCGCGCCCCGCCGCTTCGGCGACGACCGGCCGGCACGCGCCGACAAGCCGCGCGGCTCCGCATCGGCAGCACGAGCCGAGCGGCGCGACACCGACATCGACGCCGATGCCGCCCCGCGCACGCCGCGTCGCGATTACGAAGACGCGCCGGGCATGCTGCGCCTGTCGAAACTGATGTCCGAACTCGGCCTGTGCTCGCGCCGCGAAGCCGACGAGTGGATCGAAAAAGGCTGGGTGCTGGTGGACGGCGAGCGCGTCGACACGCTCGGCACCAAGGTTCGCCCGGATCAGCGCATCGAGATCGACCCCGCCGCCGAAGCCGCGCAAGCAAGCCAGGTGACGGTGCTGATTCACAAGCCCGTTGGTCTGGTCTCGGGCCAGGCGGAAGACGGCTATCAGCCGGCCATCACGCTGGTCACGCCGGAGAATCGCTGGGAAGGCGATCACTCGGAGATCCGCTTCTCGGTCGCGCATCTGCGCCAGCTCGCGCCGGCCGGCCGTCTGGACATCGACTCGACGGGCCTGCTGGTGTTGACGCAGGACGGCCGCATCGCCAAGCAACTGGTCGGCGGCCATTCGGAGATCGACAAGGAGTATCTGGTGCGCGTGGCCTACGGCGAGCACAGCACCGACGTCGAGAGCCACTTCCCGCCCGAAAGCCTCGCGCTGCTGTGCCACGGCCTGTCGCTCGACGACGTGCCGCTGAAACCCGCGCAGGTCAACTGGCAAAACGGCGAGCAGTTGCGTTTCGTGCTACGCGAAGGCAAGAAGCGCCAGATTCGCCGGATGTGCGAACTGGTCGGGCTCGAAGTGATTGGCCTGAAGCGCGTGCGGATGGGTCGCGTGATGCTCGGTGCGCTGCCGCCGGGCCAATGGCGCTATCTGTCGGCCGACGAATCGTTCTGACGCCGCGAGCGCCTGTTCAATACGGACAGGCGCTCGAAGAACGCAGGATTCGCCCAGCAAAAAGCCCACGCAAATGCGTGGGTTTTTTGTTGCCGGCAGCCCTCACAGTTATGTGATCCCGCTGCGGCAGACCAGAAAACAGCGTCAATCGTCGCTGTTCGGATCCATATCCGGAAACAGCACTTCCGTGAAGCCGAACTTCGCGAAATCGTTGATCCGCATCGGATACAGCTTGCCGATCAGGTGATCGCACTCGTGCTGCACGACGCGCGCATGGAAGCCCTCGGCCACCCGGTCGATCGGTTTGCCATACTGATCGAAGCCGTGATACTTGATCATCGAAAACCGGCTCACCGCGCCGCGCAAGCCCGGCACCGACAGACAGCCTTCCCACCCCTCTTCCATATCGAGCGAGACCGGCGTGATGGTCGGGTTGATCAGCACTGTCTCCGGCACCGGCGGCGCGTCCGGATAGCGCTCGTTCTTCGCGAAGCCGAAGATCACCACCTGCAGATTGACGCCGACCTGCGGCGCGGCGAGGCCCGCGCCGTTCGCATCATGCATGGTCTCGAACATGTCTTTGACGAGTTCATGCAGTTCGGACGTGTCGAAGTGATCGACCGGATCGGCAATACGCAAAAGGCGCGGGTCGCCCATCTTGAGAATTTCGCGGATCATGACTGCCCCTCCAGGAGCTTACGCATACCATCTTCGTCGAGGACGGGGATGCCGAGTTCCTCGGCCTTCGCCAACTTGCTGCCCGCTTCGGCCCCCGCCACCACATAGTCCGTTTTCTTCGACACGGAACCCGCCACTTTCGCGCCGGCCGCTTCGAGCATTTCCTTCGCCTCTTCGCGCGCGAGGCTCGGCAAGGTGCCGGTCAGCACCACGGTCTTGCCGGCCAGCACGCCTTGCGGCGCCTTCGGCGCGGGCGGTCCTTCCGGCCATGTGACCTTGCCCGGTGCGCGCAGTTGCTCGATCACCGTGCGGTTGTGCTCTTCGGCGAAAAACTGATGAATCGATTCGGCGACCACCGGCCCGACATCGTTGACTTCCAGCAGTGCTTCGACCGACGCGTCCATGATCGGGTCCAGCGAGCCGAAATGCTTCGCCAGATCTTTCGCCGTCGATTCCCCCACGTGGCGAATGCCGAGTGCGTAGATGAAGCGCGCCAGCGTGGTGTGCCTGGCCTTTTCGAGCGAGTCGAGCAGGTTCTGCGCGGACTTCTCGGCGAAGCGGTCGAGTTCGGCAAGCGTCGCAAAGCCGAGGTTGAACAGATCGGCCGGCGTACGCACCAGATTCTGCTCGACCAGTTGATCGATGATCTTTTCGCCGAGCCCGTCGATATCGAGCGCGCGCCGCTGCGCGAAGTGCCACAGCGCCTGCTTGCGCTGCGCCGGACAGAACAGGCCGCCGGTACAGCGAGCAATCGCCTCGTCGGGCAGCCGCTCGATGCTCGAACCGCACACCGGGCACTGCGTCGGCATCACGAATTCGCGGGCGTCGTGCGGGCGGCGGTCGAGCAGCGCGCTCACCACTTCAGGAATCACGTCGCCGGCGCGCCGCACGATCACCGTGTCGCCGATGCGGATATCCTTGCGGCGCACTTCGTCTTCGTTATGCAGCGTGGCGTTCGTGACCGTCGCACCGCCGACGAACACTGGCTCCAGCCGCGCCACCGGCGTGATCGCGCCGGTGCGGCCGACCTGCACGTCGATCGCGACGAGCCGGGTCAGCGCTTCCTGCGCGGGGAATTTGTGCGCCAGCGCAAAACGCGGAGCGCGCGACACGAAGCCGAGCGCGTCCTGTTCGTCGCGCCGGTTGACCTTGTAGACCACCCCGTCGATGTCGTAGGGCAGCGTGTCGCGCTTCTCGCCGACCGCGCGGAAGAAGCCCAGCAAACCTTCGGCGCCCTGCACCACCGCCCGTTCGCCGTTCACCGGCAAGCCGAGTTCCTTGTACCAGTCGAGCAGTTCGCTATGGGTGGCAGGCATCTCGATACCGTCGAGCACGCCGATGCCATAAGCGAAAAACGACAGGGGCCGCTGCGCGGTGATCTTCGAATCGAGCTGTCGCAGGTTGCCCGCCGCGGCATTGCGCGGATTGACGAATTCCTTTTGCCCTGCGGCGCGCTGGCGTTCGTTCAGGCGTTCGAAGTCGCGCCTGAACATCAGCACTTCGCCGCGCACGTCGAGCACCTGCGGCACGCGCTTGCCTTTGAGCTTGAGCGGAATGGAGCGGATCGTGCGGACGTTTTCGGTGACATTCTCGCCGGTGGTGCCGTCGCCGCGCGTGGAGGCCTGGACGAACACACCGTCGACGTAACGCAGCGAGATCGCGAGGCCGTCGAACTTCAATTCGGCCGCGTAATCAACCGGCACCGGCGGCTCGCTCGCGTTCTTGCCGAGCGCGTCGCCGACGCGTTTGTCGAACGCGACGATGTCCTCATCGGCGAAACCGTTGTTCAGCGACAGCATCGGCTGATCGTGCACGACCTGCTCGAAGCCGCTGGCCGCCTCGCCGCCCACGCGCTGGGTGGGAGAATCCGGCACGATCAGATCCGGATGCTGCGTCTCGATGCTCTGCAGTTCCTTGAACAGCTTGTCGTATTCCGCGTCCGGCAGATCCGGCTGGTCGAGCACGTAGTACGCGTAGTTCGCGCGTTCGAGTTCCGCGCGCAGCCACGCGGCCCGCTCGGCCGGAGCGCTGGGTGCTGGGGAAGAGACGGGGGTTCGGGCCATGCTGTCGGACGGTTCTTCGGTGAAATTCGGACATTGGATTATCGCAGGAAGCGTGCCCCTTTACATCGGCCGAATGGACGGTTTCGGGCGAGTTTCGGCGCGCTCGCCTTCGCCTCGCGGCGGCGCGTGAACGCGCCGCCGCCAACGCTGCGCAAGTCACGCTCCAAACGACGACGGCCGCACATTGTGCGGCCGTCGCAGACATCAAGGAAAATCGTGCGGCTTACTGGCTGAACAAACGCCGCGTGGCCGGCGAACCCGCCGGAATCCCCGCCTGCTCGAGTTTCGCGTAGAGCGTCATCAACTGTTTCTCGATCGCGAGCAACGCGGTTTCCGGCAACGGACGGCGGCCGTCGTCGACCACCCGTCCGCCGATGCGCTCGGCCAACGATTTCGCGTAGTCGCACATCAGCCGGAACGGCAGGATGTCTTCATCGGCGACCGGCACATCGAGCACCAGCGTGATCATCTGGCCGCCCTTGTAGGTGAGGTCGTCGCGCAGGAAGTTGGTGTCGCCGAATTGCAGCATGAACACCGGCCTCTGGCGGGCGTCGAGCTTGACGAAACGCGTGCCGTCGCGCGACAGCAGCAAGCCGTCCTGGGACGCCACCGCCTGCACGTAATTGGCCGACCACGGCGCGCCGTCGGACAGCACGTTGATCGACAACTGCGCATCGCACTGCGCGGCGAACCCGTCGAGTTCGCGCGCCATCGCGACCGTTTCGAGCATGTCGGGGAATTCCGGCGCTGCGTCGAGCGCGTCGGCAAAATGCTGCACGCCGGTCACGAACTCCGAGAACTCCAGTTCGTTGAGCGCGCCGCTGCGATTGGCCAGTTGCGCGGCCGCGCGCAGTTCTTCGTAGCGCGCGCCGTTTTGCAGCAACTCCCACGCGCCGCCTTCGAGCTTGCCTTCGATATGCACCGGCTTGCTGCCGGCGCGGCGCAGGCGCTGCGCGAGCGGTATCACCTTGTCGCCGGCGACCGGGCCGTTCAGGCGAATCGGCACGATGCAGTCGATCCGGCGGTCCACGATAGCCGGCGGTGCCGAAGAGATCGTCGTGGCGGCGGGCAGAATCGGCTCGACCGGTTCGTCGGCGCCGCGCGCGCCATGCGCCGGCTGCGTGGCTTTGCCAGCCTCGCCGGCGCGGTCAACCTCGCCGGCCTCGGCCGCATGACCACCTTCGGCTTCGGCCACCCCCTCGGCTTCCGGATAGCCATTCGGTGTGACCGTATCGGCCTGGATATCGGCCGGCGTATCGAGCGGCGCGGCGGCCACCGCGCCAAACGTCGGCTCGACGCGCGCCGACGCCGTTTCCGCAGCCGCTTCGGCACCCACCACCGGTTCGCGCCGCGTAGTCGGCCGCGCCGGTTCGATGAACGGGCTCTGTTCCTCCTGATCGTCCCGCGCGAAGCTTTCGGCGGTCTCGGCCGGCATGGGCCGCGGCATCTTGCGACGCACCTTCGCGCCCTGCCACGCGTTGTACACGACCACGCCTCCGACCACCACGGCACCCGCGCCGATCAAACCGAGTGTCAACTCGTCCATGCATGCTCCATCAGCAATTCTTCTATCTGCGCGGCTATGCGCCCGCTCCACGTGTCGCGCGGCGTTGGCCGCTGCTGAACCGCGGGCGCCCGCGAAGGCTCAACTTAAACGATATTCTGGGCGAAACCGGCCGCGGTTTCCATGTCGACCGCCACGATGCGCGACACGCCCTGCTCCTGCATGGTCACGCCGATCAACTGTTGCGCCATTTCCATGGCGATCTTGTTGTGCGAGATGAACAGGAACTGGGTTTTGTCCGACATCGCCCGTACGAGGTTCGCGAAACGCTCGGTGTTGGCGTCGTCGAGCGGCGCGTCCACTTCGTCGAGCAGACAGAACGGCGCCGGATTCAGCTGGAACATCGCGAACACCAGTGCGGTGGCGGTCAGCGCTTTTTCGCCACCCGACAGCAGGTGAATCGTCGAATTCTTCTTGCCTGGCGGCTGCGCCATCACCTGCACGCCGGCGTCGAGAATCTCGTCGCCGGTCATGATCAGCTTCGCCTGGCCGCCGCCGAACAGACGCGGGAACAGTTCGCCGAAATGACGGTTCACTTCGTCGAAGGTGCCTTGCAGCAGCGTGCGCGTTTCCGCGTCGATCTTGCGGATCGCGTCCTCGAGCGTTTCGATTGCGCTGGTCAGGTCGGCCGATTGCGAGTCGAGGAACGTCTTGCGCTCGGTCGCCGCCTTCAGTTCGTCGAGCGCGGCCATGTTGACCGGGCCGAGCGCGGTGATCGCGTTGTTGATGCGCGTGACTTCGCCTTGCAGGTACGACGGCTTCATGTCCGGCGTGAGCCTGGCCTGCAACTCGGCCTCGTCGACACCCGCCTCGGCGAGTTGCTCGATGAACTGCTCGCCGCTCAGACGCGCGGCCTGTTCCTTCAACTGCAATTCGTTGATGCGCTCGCGCAGCGGTTGCAGCGCGCGCTCGGCGGTGAGACGGGTTTCGTCGGCGGCGCGCAGCCTGGCGGTCAGATCGTCGAGTTCGAGGCGCGCGGCGTGCAGCGCTTCTTCCTTGACCGAACGGATGTCGAGCGCGTCCTGCAAGCCGGTGTGCGCGGTCTGCTCGTTGATCGTTTCCAGCTCGGCGCGCGCATCTTCCAGCGACACCGCAACGCGCTCGCTCTGCTCATGCGCGACCTGGATGCTGCGCTTCAGTTCGTCGATGCGGTTCGCCATGTTGCGCGCGGCGAAGCGCGCATCGGTGGCGGCACGATCGAGGTCGCGCGCCTGGCCGCGCGCGGCGGTGAGCACTTCGTCGAGCCCTTCGAAGGCCAGTTGGTGGTCTTCGAAACGCGCCTGCAATTCAGCGAGTTCGCCGTCGTGCCGCTCGAAGTTCGCTTCCGATTCCGCACGCATCGCGCGCTGCTCTTCGATCTGCCCGGTGATCTCTGCGAGTTCCTCGCGAATCTGCGTGCTGCGCTGCGTGTAACGCTCGTGCGCCTGGGTGAGCTTGAGCACACCCATCTGCAACGCGTGCACGCGCTGCGTCGCGCGCTCGGCCTGCTGACGCAAGTCGGTCAGCGCTTGCGCGGCTTGCGTGTGCGCGGCTTCGGCGCGGATCGCGGCGGCCTTCGCTTCGTCGGCGAGCAACGCCTGCGCGCGCACCTGGCGCGCGAGGTTTTCGATTTCCTGCTGACGGGCCAGCATGCCGGCCTGTTCGGAATCGGCGGCATACAGTTGCACGCCGACGCGCGTCGCCACGTGGCCCGCCTTCACGACGAACGAGCCGCCTTCCGGCAATTGCGAGCGCATGCTGAGCGCCTGTTGCAGGTCGTCGGCGACGAACGCGAGGCCGAGCCAGTCGTTCAGCACCGCGCGAATGCCCGCGTCGTCGATCCGCACCAGCGACAACAGCGGCCGCAACGCGGGCGGCGTGGCGGCCGGCTGCCCGGCCACCGGCGGTGCGTAGAACGCGAGCTTGGCGGGCGGCGCATCGGTGGCGAACGCCTTGACCCAGTCGAGGTTCGACACTTCGAGCGCGGCGAGCCGCTCGCGCAGCACCGCTTCGAGCGCGGTTTCCCAACCGGCTTCGACGTGCAGCTTCTTCCACAGACGCGGCAGGCCGCCCAGTTCGTGCTTTTCGAGCCACGGCTGGATCTTGCCTTCGGTCTGGACGTTTTCCTGCAACTGCTTGAGCGCGGCCAGGCGCGCGTCGAGCTGATGAATCTGCGCGCCTTCGGCCTGCACGCGCTCCTGCGCGGCGCGGCGCTCGCCGTCGAGGCGCGGCAGGGTTTCCTGCGCGTCGGCGAGACGGGCTTGCGCGTCGTGCAGGATCTCTTCGTGTTCGGCGAGCTGCATGCGCAGGTCTTCGAGCTGCGCTTCGTCGGGTGCGTCGAGACCGCCCGCTTCCGACTTCAGGCGCTCGTGACGCTGCTGCAACTGCTGCAACTGCTGGTCGGCATTGCGCTGATGCGCGGCTTCGAGCTTCAAAGCCTGTTCGGTCTGCGCGATCCCGCCGCGCTCCGCGTTCAGCTCCGTCTGCGCGTCGCGCCAGCGCGCTTCGAGCGCGGGCATCGCGTCGTGCTTCGCGGCAGCTTCGTCTTCGGCGAGCGCGGCTTTTTCTTCGGCGACGACCAGCTGTTCTTCAGCGTCTTCGATGTCGCCCTGCGCCTTTTCGGCTTGCGACTGCCACTGCTCGCGCTGCGCGGTCAGCGCGGCGATCTGCGCCTGCACGCGGTTGCGCGATTCGACGATGAACCTGATCTCGGCTTCGAGCCGGCTGACTTCCGAATTCGCCTCGTACAGCGCGCCTTGCGCGCCCTGCATCACGTCGCTGGCCGAGTAGTGCGCGACCCGCAGCGTTTCGAGTTGCGCTTCGACTTCGCGCAGCTTCGCGGTTTGCGCCTCGAGGTCGATCTGCGCCTGTTCGATCGCACGTTGCTGCCGTTCCTGCTCGCTGCCCGCCTCGTTCTTGCGCAACAGCCACAACAGACGCTGCTTCTCTTCGCCGTCGGTCTGCAGTTCCTTGTAGCGCGTGGCGACGATCGCCTGCGCTTCGAGCTTCTCGAGGTTGGTGCCCAGTTCGCGGACGATGTCCTCGACCCGCGTCAGATTCTCGCGCGTGTCGTGCAGACGGTTCTCGGTTTCGCGGCGGCGTTCCTTGTACTTCGACACGCCGGCGGCTTCTTCGAGGAACACGCGCAGCTCTTCCGGCTTCGCTTCGATCAGCCGCGCGATCATGCCCTGCCCGATGATCGCGTACGCGCGCGGCCCGAGGCCGGTGCCGAGGAAGATGTCCTGGATGTCGCGGCGACGCGCCGGCAGATTGTTGATGTAGTAGCTCGAGGTGCCGTCGCGCGTGAGCACGCGCTTGACGGCGATTTCGGCATACTGGCCCCACTGGCCGGCGGCGCGGCCGTCGGCGTTGTCGAACACGAGTTCGACGCTGGCGCGGCTACCCGGCTTGCGCGCGGTCGAGCCATTGAAGATCACGTCCTGCATCGACTCGCCGCGCAGCTCGGAGGCGCGCGATTCGCCGAGCACCCAGCGCACGGCGTCGATGATGTTGGACTTGCCGCACCCGTTCGGTCCGACCACGCCGACTAGCTGGCCCGGAACCTGGAAATGCGTGGGATCGACGAATGACTTGAAGCCAGCGAGTTTGATCGAGGTCAGACGCACGGCGATTTCGCTGTTTGAAAAGGGAAAATAATAGGTGGCTCGTGAAGGCCGCGTGAGCCGTTCGCCGATGCAGCGACACGGCCCGCGAACCCCGCAAACCCTCGGATCACGCGCGCCGGCTGTACGCGCTCAGGCATGCGCCGGCTAATGAGGGGCAATCATACCATCGCACGTGGGCGATTCTTACCGCCCTTACGGTCGTTGCGATCGCTATCGAGGTCGTCGGCGAGGCTCACGTCCTCGGTGGCCGGATCGGGCGGCAGCACCTTGGTCCGGTGGACCCAGCTGGACAACGCCGAAGCCAGCACGATGCACACGCCGCCGGCCCATTCGCGCGGGCCAGGCGTCTCCCCGGCAAACAGCCATGCGGACAACGCGGTAACCACGATCTCGAACAGCATGATGATCGACGCCCGGTTGGCCGGCACGCGCGCGAGCCCGTATTGCACCAGCATGTTGTTCGACGCCAGCAGCAGGCCGAGGCCGATCACGAGCCACGCGGCGGTGCCGAGATGCGCGCCGGTGGGCGGCGCGGGCATCGCTTCGAACAGCGACGCGCACGCGCTGAACAGCGCCGCGCCGCCGAAGATCGTCGCGGTGCGCATTTCCGGCTTCATCTCCGGCAGCACGCGGCTTGTCTTGAGGATCAGCACGTTGCTCATCGCGAAGCCCATGCCGCCCGCGAGGCCCGCCCATTCGGCGAGATTGCCGGGCACCGGGAGCCCCAACCGGGGCGACCACAACATGGTCATCGCGCCGGCCAGCGACAGCGCGGCAAGACCCGCGCCCGACCACGTCAGCCGTTCATGCAGGATGAAGTGTGCGAACAGCGCGGTCCATGCGGGGGTGAGGTAGAACAGCAGCAGCACGCGCATCACCTGGCCGTGGATCGAGCCCCACACGAAGCCGAGGTTGGTGATGCCCGCGGCCAACGCGAGTGCCGGCAGCAGCCAGTGCCAGCGCACGGTCTTGAGCGCGCGATGGCGCACCAGCAGCACGAACAGGCAACCGGCGCCGCTGGTCAGCGCGCTGGCCGCGGTGCCGGTGACCCCGAGGGCCGCCAGCATGCGCAGCGGATACCAGATCATTCCCCACACCGACGCGCCCAGCATGATTGCGAGCGTCGGCCAGCCGTTGCGAAGCCAGTTGTTCATCGCGCAAGGCTCCTTGCGGAGTCGCGCGCGGGGTTGCTCGCGGGCTTGCTCGCGGGCTTGCTCGCTGGGTTGTTCGGAAGATTGCTCGGGGTGTTGCTCTTCATGTTGTTGCCGTCACCAACCGCGGCGGGCTCGCGCCCGCTTCGTCCGACCGTCTCCGGGACTGCTGCGTACATTGCTGCTCCTGCTTCTTTTTGCGCGAACCGTCGGGGGTTCGCGTCGTTCCCGCTGCAACGCATTCAATACGCCGCCTGGCGGGTTGCGCCGCTGCTTGACGGCGCACCGTGTTCTGCCACTGTGTGTTACCTCGCGGGGCGGTGAGGCCACGGATTGCCCACGCCCGTTGCCACACCACGCCTGCCAACGCCTGGCCGTCACGCCAGGCTGCGCGCCCCACGCTATAATCACCCGCTCGCCGCCGCTGCCGGCCGGTTCGCCTCGCGCATTGAATGCGCTGCGCCACCGGCGCGCGTGCCCGGCTTCTTCCTGCATCCGTCTGCGCCCCTCTTCGATCAGGCTCGATCCGCCCAGTGAACCCGCTACTCGACTCCCTCCAGCCCTACCCGTTCGAAAAGCTGCGCGTGCTTTTCAAGGACGTCACGCCGCCGGCCGGCCTCACGCATATCAGCTTCGGCATCGGCGAACCGAAACATCCTACGCCGACGCTGATCCGCGACGCCGTGGTGGCTTCGCTCGGCGGCCTCGCCGCGTATCCGGCCACGATCGGAACGCCGGCGCTGCGCGAGTCGATCGCGAAATGGGTCACGCAGCGCTACAACCTGCCACCGATCGATCCGGCGACCCAGGTGCTGCCGGTGTCGGGCTCGCGCGAGGCGCTGTTCGCCCTCGCGCAGACCGTGCTGGACCCGCAGCGCAATGCCGACGGCGAGCCTGCGATCGTACTCTGTCCGAACCCGTTCTACCAAATCTATGAAGGCGCGGCGATTCTCGGCGGCGCACAGCCGTACTTCGTCAATAGCGACCCGGCGCGCAACTTCGCCTGCGACTACGCGGCGGTGCCGGCCGACATCTGGGCCCGCACGCAGCTGCTGTACGTGTGCTCGCCCGGCAATCCGACCGGCGCGGTGCTCACGCTCGACGACTGGCGCGAACTGTTCGCGCTGTCGGACCGCTACGGCTTCGTGATCGCGTCGGACGAGTGCTACTCCGAGATCTATTTCGACGAAGCGAAGCCGCCGCTCGGCGGCCTCGAAGCCGCGCATAAGCTGGGCCGCGGCTTCGAGCGGCTGGTCATGCTGTCGAGCCTGTCCAAGCGGTCGAACGTGCCGGGCATGCGCTCGGGCTTCGTGGCCGGCGACGCGGCGATCCTGAAAGACTTCCTGCTGTACCGCACCTACCACGGCGCGGCCTTGTCGACCGTGTTCCAGAGCGCCAGCATCGCCGCCTGGAACGACGAAACGCACGTGCGCGAGAACCGCGCGAAGTACCTGCAGAAGTTCTCCACCGTCACGCCGATGCTCGCCGAAGTGCTCGACGTGCGCCTGCCGGACGCCGCGTTCTACCTGTGGGCGGACGTCTCGCGTACCGGCCTCACGGACACCGGGTTCGCCCAGCGCCTTTACGCCGACTATAATGTGACGGTTCTGCCGGGCTCGTTCCTCGCGCGTACCGCGCATGGCGTGAACCCCGGCCGCAATTTCGTGCGCCTCGCGCTGGTCGCCGACGTCGACGAATGCACGCAGGGCGCCCAGCGGATCGTCGAGTTTTGCCGCGCGCTCGCCGGTTGAGTCCGGCCAACGGTTTTGACCGTTGGCGAACCCGCTCCCGGCGCACCGCATCGCCTTCTTCCGACTTCAACTCTTCAGAAAAGCACGCATATGTCGCAACAACTTCAGCAGATCATTGACACCGCCTGGGAAAACCGCGCCGAACTGTCGCCGAAGGCCGCTCCGGCCGACGTGCGCGAAGCCGTCGCCCACGCGATCGAGCAACTGGACAAGGGCGCGCTGCGCGTCGCCGAAAAGAAGGACGGCGACTGGGTCGTCAATCAATGGCTGAAGAAAGCCGTGCTGCTGTCGTTCCGCCTCGAAGACAACGCGCCGATGCCGGCCGGCGGCTACAGCCAGTTCTACGACAAGGTGCCGTCGAAGTTCGCCAGCTACACCGCTGAAGACTTCGCCGCCGGCGGCTTCCGCGTGGTGCCGCCCGCGATCGCGCGCCGCGGCTCGTTCATCGCGAAGAACGTCGTGCTGATGCCGTCGTACACCAACATCGGCGCCTACGTCGACGAAGGCACGATGGTCGACACGTGGGCCACCGTCGGTTCGTGCGCGCAGATCGGCAAGAACGTGCACCTGTCGGGCGGCGTGGGCATCGGCGGCGTGCTGGAGCCGCTGCAGGCGAACCCGGTCATCATCGAAGACAACTGCTTCATCGGCGCGCGTTCGGAAGTGGTCGAAGGCGTGATCGTCGAAGAGAACTCGGTGATCTCGATGGGCGTGTACCTCGGCCAGAGCACCAAAATTTACGACCGCGAAACCGGCGAAGTCACGTACGGCCGCATTCCGGCGGGCTCGGTGGTGGTGGCGGGCAACCTGCCTTCGAAAGACGGCTCGCACAGCCTGTACTGCGCGGTGATCGTCAAGAAGGTCGACGCCAGGACGCGCGCGAAGGTCGGCCTGAACGAGCTGCTGCGAGGCGATTGATGGCGCGCGGCACCAAAACCGTCGTCTACGGCATCCCGAACTGCGACACCGTGAAGAAGGCCCGCGTGTGGCTGGAAGAGCACGGCGTCGAGTTCGAGTTTCACGACTTCAAGAAGGCCGGCGTGACCGGGCCGCTGGTGCAGGACTGGCTGAAGGACGTGGAGCTCGACGCGTTGCTGAACCGCCGTGGCACCACGTGGCGCGGCCTGTCCGACGACATGAAGGCGGCCGCGGACACGCAGCCGGGCGCTATCGCGTTGATGATCCACAAGCCGTCGGTGATCAAGCGGCCGGTGCTGGTGGTCAACGGACGGGTCAAGTCGCTCGGTTTTGCCGCGCACGAATACGCCGCGCTGTTCGCCTGAGCGCGACGCGGTTGGCGTGCCCGGGCCCGTGGTCCGATGCGCGGGATTGAATGCGTTGCGCTGGCGCAGAAGTTGGCTCCGCCCTCGGCGCCCGTTTTGCCGTCAGACCCGAAGCCAGGACCGAATGCAACAAGAAGCAAGCGCGGCCTTGCCGCGTGGCTCAAAAGCTGTTGCCGGCTGCGGTGTTCCACCGCCAGCCGGCATTTTTTCATTTCAAAGTGGCTTGTACTGAATCCATGTCCGGCACCCTCGCCCTTACCGAACAACTGATCGCGCGCGCGTCCGTCACGCCCGACGATCAGCACTGCCAGCGCCTCCTGATCGAGCGCCTGTCCGCGCTCGGCTTCGAGCACGAAACGATCGAATCGAACGGCGTGACCAACCTGTGGGCCGTCAAACGCGGCGTCGACGGTACGCGCGGCAAGCTGCTCGCGTTCGCCGGCCATACCGACGTGGTGCCGACCGGCCCGCAAGAACAGTGGCACTCGGCGCCGTTCGAGCCAACCCGGCGCGACGGCAAGCTGTACGGCCGCGGCGCGGCGGACATGAAGGCGTCGATCGCCGGCTTCGTGGTGGCGAGCGAGGAATTCGTCGCGGCGCACCCTGCGCATCGCGGCTCGATCGCCTTCCTGATCACGAGCGACGAAGAAGGCCCGGCCACCGACGGCACCGTCAAGGTCGTCGAAGCGTTGCAGGCGCGCGGCGAGCGCATGGACTACTGCGTCGTCGGCGAACCGACTTCGAGCGCGCGGTTCGGCGACACGGTGAAGAACGGCCGGCGCGGTTCGATGTCCGGCAAGCTGATCGTCAAGGGCGTGCAAGGCCATATCGCCTATCCTCATCTGGCGAAAAATCCGGTGCATCTGCTCGCGCCCGCGCTGGCCGAGCTGGTGGCCGAGCGCTGGGACGACGGCAACGAATACTTCCCGCCCACCACGTGGCAGGTGTCGAACATTCACAGCGGCACCGGCGCGAGCAACGTGATCCCCGGCCATGCGGACGTGATGTTCAACTTCCGCTTTTCGACGGCCAGCACAGTCGAAGGTTTGCAGGCGCGCGTGCACGCGATCCTCGACAAACATGGCCTCGACTACGATCTGCAATGGAACGTGAGCGGCCTGCCGTTCCTGACGCCGCGCGGCGAGCTGTCGAACGCGCTCGCCACGGCGATCAAGGACGAAACCGGCGTGAGCACCGAACTGTCGACCACCGGCGGCACCTCGGACGGCCGCTTCATCGCGCGCATCTGCAAGCAGGTGATCGAATTCGGCCCGCTGAACGCCAGCATCCACAAGATCGACGAACATATCGAAGTCGCACACATCGAGCCGCTGAAGAACGTGTATCGCCGCGTGCTCGAACAACTGATCGCCTGACCAAGGACTATTTGCGATGACGCTTCCGTTTTCCACTGTCCGCGACCTGCTGCGTTTCGCGGTATCGCGCTTCAACCAGGCTGAACTGTCGTTCGGCCACGGCTCGGCCAACGCCTACGACGAAGCCGCCTATCTGATCCTGCACACGCTGCATCTGCCGCTCGACCTGCTGGAGCCGTTTCTCGACGCACGTTTGAGCGCGGCCGAAATCGACGCCGTGCTCAACGTGATCGAGCGCCGCGCCGCCGAACGCGTGCCGGCCGCGTACATCACGCAGGAAGCGTGGATGCATGGCTTTCGCTTTCACGTGGACGAGCGCGTGATCGTGCCGCGTTCGTTCATCGGCGAATTGCTGCAGGACGGCCTGCAGCCGTACGTGGAAGATCCCGAGCAGGTGAGCGCGGTGCTGGAGTTGTGCACCGGCTCGGGCTGCCTCGCGATTCTCGCGGCGCACGCGTTCCCGAACGCGGATATCGATGCGGTGGACCTGTCGGCGCCCGCGCTCGCAGTCGCGACGCGCAACGTGATGGACTACAAGCTCGACGACCGCGTCGCGCTGTTCGAAGGCGATCTGTATGCGCCGCTCGCCGAGCGCCGCTACGACGTGATCATCAGCAATCCGCCGTACGTGAACACGGCGTCGATGCAGGAACTGCCCGCCGAATACAAGCACGAGCCGAACATGGCGCTGGCGGGCGGCGCCGACGGCATGGACATCGTGCGCAGGATCATCGCCGATGCGCGCAACTGGCTCACCGAAGACGGCGTGCTGGTCGTCGAGATCGGCAACGAGCGCGAGAACGTCGAAGCGGCTTTCGGCGGCCTCGATCTGGTCTGGATGTCGACCAGCGCCGGCGATGACAATGTGTTCCTGATTCAGGCCGCGGATCTGCCGGTCTGAGGTTCTATTGTTGGGTGGCGTGGTGCGCGCGGCGGGCATTTGAGGGTGCCGGGCGTGCCGCGTTTGAGCGGTTTTTTCACAAGGCGGCTCGTCGGGCCCCGGTTGCTTGAGGCCGTTGGCTGCTGCTTGACGCTACTACTTGAACTTGACTTGAGGCTACCGGTTGAAGCCACTGCTCGAGGCCACCGCTTAAGGCCACCACCTGATGCCGCGGCGCAAGACCACGGCTTAACGCCGTCGCCCGCGCCCACCGCCTGAAACGCAGCGCTTTGCCAACTCTTCGCGAGCTTATGCCATTCGACCTGCTTCACGTCGGCCCGCTGGTCGCCCTCGCCCATATCCTCGGCGTGGTCGCGGCGTGCCACGCGATTCTCAACACCCGTACCTCGCAAGGCGCGATCGCGTGGGCCGTGTCGCTGATCGCGATGCCTTATCTGACGCTGGTGCCCTATCTGTTCCTCGGCCGCAGCAAGTTCGCCGGCTATGCGGACGCGCGCCGCGTCGAAAACGAACTGCTGCGCACGCGCGCGCATCCGCCGGTATGGGACACGCGGGCTTCGTCGGCGGGACTGCCTACGCAGCAGCTCGGCGTCAGGTTCGTGCATTCGCTCACGCGTCTGGGCGGCATGCCGTTTCTGCCGGGCAATTCCGTACGCACGCTGGTGAATGGCGCAGCCACCTTCGAGGCCATCTTCGAAGCGATCGAGAGCGCGCGTCACTACGTGATCGTGCAATTCTTCATCGTGCGCGACGATGCGCTCGGCGAGATGTTCAAAGACGCGTTGATCGCCAAAGCGCAGCAAGGCGTGCGCGTCTACTTCCTGTACGACAGCATCGGCAGCTTCGATCTGCCCCACCGCTACGTCGCGGCGCTACGCGCGGGCGGCGTGGAGATCCATCCGTTCGCCACCAATCGCCGCTTCGTCAACCGTCTGCAACTGAACTTCCGCAATCACCGCAAGATCGTTTCGGTGGACGGCGAACGCGCGTTTGTCGGCGGTCATAACGTGGGCGTCGAATATCTCGGCGGCAGGCCGCCGCTGTCGCCGTGGCGCGATACGCACATCGAGGTTCGCGGCCCGGCGGTCGCCAGCATCCAGTTCGTTTTCACCGAGGACTGGCACTGGGCCACGCAGCAGCTGCCCGAGTTCGACATGCCGCCCGCCGCTACGCCGGCCGACCCGCCAAACGGCCAGGGCATGCACTGCCTCGTCGTGCCGAGCGGTCCGGCCGACAAACAGGAAACCTGCTCGCTCTTTTTCGTCGAAGCAATCAACGCGGCGCGCGAGCGGATCTGGATCACCACGCCCTATCTGATACCCGATGAAGCGGTGTTCTCGGCGCTGCGGCTCGCGGTGTTGCGCGGCGTGGACGTGCGCATTCTGATTCCGAGCCGGCGCGATCACCGGGTGGTGTTCACCGCCTCGAAGCTGTATGCGTACGATTCGCTGCGCGCAGGCATCCGGATCTTCCGCTACCAGCCGGGCTTCCTGCATCAGAAGGTCGTGCTGATCGACAGCGTGGCGGCCGCGGTCGGCAGCGCCAATCTCGACAACCGCTCGTTCCGGCTGAACTTCGAGATCATGGTGCTGACCGTGGACCGCGGCTTCGCGCAGGAGGTCGAAACGATGCTGCGCAACGATTTCGCCGAGTCGCTTGAAATCGACCGCAACGAGTACCGGCAGGCGAGCGCGCTGCGGCGCGTGCTGATGCACGTGGCGCGCCTCTTCTCGCCGATCCTGTAGACGCCGCGCCACCACGTGCGAGTCTCGCCGGCCGCGCCGCGACCGTCGTGCCGATTGCGCAGCGGCGCACCACGCTGGCGCGCCGCTGCGATTTTGGCCACGGATTCGGCCACCCGCCAAAGCGCCGCTACAGCAGCTTCTCGATGTCCTCAGTGATCGCCTCGGGCTTGGTCAGCGGCGCATAGCGCTTGACGACATTGCCATCGCGGCCGATCAGGAACTTGGTGAAATTCCATTTGATCGCTTCAAGACCCAGCAAACCCGGCGCCTCGCCCGTCAGATAGCGAAACAGCGGATGCGCGTTCGCACCGTTCACGTCGATCTTGTCGAACATCGGAAAGGTCACGCCATAATTCTTCTCGCAGAAGCTGCCGATCTGCGCGGCATCGCCCGGCTCCTGTTTGCCGAACTGGTTGCACGGAAAGCCGAGCACCGCGAGCCCGCGCGCCGCATAGGTGTCATACAGCTTTTGCAAGCCCGCATACTGCGGCGTGAATCCGCATTCGCTCGCCGTATTGACGACCAGCAACACCTTGCCTTGATACTGCGTGAGGCTCGTTTCCTCGCCGCCGAGCGTACGTGCCGAAAATGAATAAATCGATGTCATGTGCTCCCCCGGTGAAAGCCGTCAGTCTATGCCAAAAGCCGCGCCAAAACAGTCGGCCGAACGGCCGATCCCGACTGAGCGCCCGGTGTCAGCCCCGGCAGTCTAAAATAGCGGTTTTCTTCAGCCGGCCTCTTCGTGATCCGCTTTAATCAGTTCAGCCTCGCGCGCGGCACCAAGCCGCTCTTCGACAACACCACGTTCACCCTCAACCCCGGCGAGAAGGCCGGCCTCGTGGGGGCGAACGGCGCGGGCAAGTCGACGCTGTTTGCCGTGCTGCTCGGCGAACTGCATGCGGACGGCGGCGATTTCTCCATTCCGCCGAACTGGCAGTTCGCCCACGTCGCGCAGGAAACGCCCGCCGCGGACAAGACCGCCCTCGCCTACACGCTCGACGGCGACGCCGCGTTGCGCGCGATCGAAGCCGCCATCGCCGCCGCCTCGGCCGCTCACGACGGCGCGGCCGAAGGCGAAGCGCACGCCGCGTTCGCCGACGCCGACGGCTACACCGCGCCCGCGCGCGCCGAAGCGTTGCTGCTCGGCCTCGGCTTCACGCTCGAACAGACACGCGAGCCGGTCAGCAGCTTTTCGGGCGGCTGGCGCATGCGGCTGAATCTCGCGCAAGCGCTGATGTGCCGCTCCGACCTGCTGCTGCTCGACGAACCGACCAACCACCTGGATCTCGACGCGATCGTCTGGCTCGAAGACTGGCTGCACCGCTACCCCGGCACGCTGATCGTGATCTCGCACGACCGCGAATTTCTCGATTCGGTCTGCAATGTCACGTTGCACCTGGAGCAGCAGCAGATCAAGCGTTATGGCGGCAACTACTCGCAATTCGAAGTGCTGCGCGCGCAGCAGATCGCGCTGCAACAGAGCGCGTATGAAAAGCAGCAGCGCACGGTCGAGCATCTGCAGAGCTACATCAATCGCTTCAAGGCGCAGGCTACCAAGGCGCGTCAGGCGCAAAGCCGCGTGAAGGCGCTCGAAAAGATGGAGCTGATCGCGCCGGCGCACGCCACCTCGCCGTTCACGTTCGAGTTCCGCGTGCCCGATTCCGCGCCGAATCCGATGATGGTGATGGAAGACGTGCGCTGCGGCTACCGTGGCGAAGAAGGCGTCGAGATTCCGATCGTCGATCGCGTGATGCTGTCGATCCAGAACGGTCAGCGTATCGGCCTGCTCGGCGCGAACGGCCAGGGCAAATCGACCTTGATCAAGACGCTGGCCGGCACGCTCGAAGCGCTCGGCGGCCACGTGCGCGAAGGCAAGGGTCTGCGCATCGGCTACTTCGCGCAGCATCAGCTCGAAACGCTGCGCCCGGACGACACGCCGCTGCAGCATCTCGCGCGTCTTGCGCCGGACACGCGCGAACAGGAACTGCGCGACTTCCTCGGCAGCTTCAACTTTTCCGGCGAGATGGCGACGTCGAAGATCGCGCCTTTCTCCGGCGGCGAAAAAGCACGCCTCGCGCTCGCGCTGATCATCTGGCAGAAGCCGAACCTGCTGCTGCTCGACGAACCGACCAACCACCTGGATCTCGAAACGCGTCACGCGCTGACCATGGCGCTCGCGCAATTCGAAGGCACGCTGATTCTGGTGTCGCACGACCGGCATCTGCTGCGCGCCACCACCGATCAATTCATGCTGGTCGCGAAGCACCGTCTGCAGGAATTCGACGGCGATCTCGACGACTATCGCGACTGGCTGCTGCAGCATGCGGCCGAGCAGCGCGCGGCGCTCAAAGCGGGCGCGGCGGCCAAAGGGGCTGACAGCAGCGCGGACAGCGGCGTGGACAACGGCGTGAATCGCAAGGAGCAGCGTCGCCTGGAAGCAGAAACGCGTCAGAAGCTCGCGCATCTGAAAAAGCCGCTGCAAAGCCGCATCACGAAGATCGAAAAGGAAATGGACGCGCTCAATACGGAGAAGACGGCGCTGGATGCGTTCGTCGTCGATCCAACCAGCTATGAGCCCGAGCAGAAAAGCAAACTGACGGAGGCGATCCGCCGTCAGGCAGACGTGAACGCGCGCCTCGAAACGCTCGAAGCCGAATGGCTCGAGACTCACGAGGAACTCGAACAAATCGGCTAGCGGCACGCTGTTTCCGGTCCGCGCCGGCACCGACGAGAGGTTGGCTTTGTCTTTCGCGACAGCATCATCCATGTCATCGGCCGCATTGGCGCCGCCCGCGCTGCAAGGGCTGCGAGTACTCGACCTGACGCGTCTGCTCCCCGGCCCGGTGGCCGCGCTGCGGCTCGCCGAACTGGGCGCCGACGTGCTGAAAATCGAAGCGCCCGGCGCGGGCGACCCCACTCGCACGATGATGCAGTCGTCGAGCGACCGCGTGGCCGGCCGGCCCGGCGCGTTCTACCGGCTGGTGAATCGCGGCAAGCGCGAGACCCGTCTCGACCTCAAATCCGAAGCGGGACGCAACGTGTTGCGCGCGCTCGCGGCGGAAGCGGACGTGCTGATCGAGAGTTTCCGGCCCGGCGTGATGGAGCGTCTCGGCATCGGCTACGCGACGCTGCGCGCGGCCAATCCGCGGCTCGTCTATTGTGCGATCAGCGGGTATGGCGCAAGCGGCCCGTTCGTCGATCACGCCGGCCACGATCTGAACTACATCGGCTATGCGGGCGTGCTCGATCAACTGGCGAGCCGTGACGGCACGCCGATCCTGCCGAACTTCCAGATCGCCGACCTGCTCGGCGGCGCGTTGAGTGCGGTCACACAGATTCTCGCCGCGCTATGGCATGTGTCGCGCGGCGGCGAAGGCCGCTTCGTCGACGTGTCGATGACGCACGTCACGTATGCGCACAACGTCGTCGCGCAAGTCGCGCTCGCCAACGAAGGCGTCGCGCCGGCCGCCGGCGCCGGTCTGCTGAACGGCGGCGTGCCTTGCTACAACCTGTACCGCACGCTCGATGACCGTTGGCTCGCGGTCGGCGCGCTCGAACTGAAGTTCTGGGAAACGCTATGCATGGCGCTCGACCGGCCCGAATGGGCGACGCGTCACTGGAGCCTCGGCCAGGCGATCGGCGGCCCGGACGCCGTCGCGCTCACGCAGGAACTGGCCGGCGTGATCGTCACGCGTGCGCTGGAAGACTGGGTTGCGCTGCTGGAGTCGCTCGACTGTTGTGTGTCGCCGGTGTTGACGCCGGCGGAGGCTGCGCAGCATCCGCTGTTCAATCCGCAGGCGTATGCGGCGGCAAGCGCAAGCGACGCAGAAGATGACGATAGCGTGATCGGATAATGCAGCAAGGCCGAACCACGGGTCCGGGTTCGGCCAGTCCAGACGATGCGGTGGTGACTGCGGTACCCCACGCACCCCCCGCCGCCCGAACCTCAGCGCCGCGCAACGGTCTGTCGCGGCAAAGTCTGGCGCGGGGTCTTTTCGTCGTCGTACAGCAGATGCTTGCGGCCTTCCACATGACGATTGATCGTGGCGCGCACCTCGGCGGCCGTGGCATCTTCGGCCACCACCCGCCGCGATATCTGCCCCGCCGTATCGATCCACTCGACAATCCGGCAAGCGCCGCCCCAAGGCTGGCGAATCGGTGCGGACACACGGCAGCCACGCACCTGTATCGGCCGCTCGGCTACGGTTTCATATGACTGTTTCAAGGCGCGATCCTTTTTTGGGGCATCAGAAGGGATGCATACCCTCGCAGCTTAGGAAAAAGGAATGCCATTTAGGTTACAGCCAATATGGAGATATTTACGGTGCATTACGGCGCCCGCCGCGTCCGCGGGCGCCGCAACCCCGTCTATTCAAGCGTGCGGACCCGGTCGATGGCCTGCTCGATCCGTTCGACCGCAACGACCTGTAAGCCTTCGATCGGCTGCTTCGGCGCATTGGCCTTCGGAATGACCGCGACCGAGAAACCCAGCTTGGCCGCTTCCTTCAGACGCTCCTGACCGCGCGGCGACGGCCGGATCTCGCCGGCCAGGCCCACTTCGCCGAACACCACCAGCCCCTTGGGCAGCGGCTTGTTGCGCATCGACGAATGGATCGCGAGCAGCACCGACAGGTCGGCGGCGGGTTCGGTGATCTTGACGCCGCCGACCGCGTTCAGAAACACATCCTGATCGAAACACGCGATCCCCGCATGCCGATGCAGCACCGCCAGCAGCATCGCCAGACGGTTCTGTTCGAGACCGACCGCGAGGCGCCGCGGATTCGGCGCGTTGGCCGCGTCCACCAGCGCCTGCACTTCGACCAGCAGCGGTCGCGTGCCCTCCTGCGTCACCAGCACGCAGGAGCCCGGCACCGACTGCTCGTGCTGCGACAAAAACAGCGCCGACGGATTGGCCACGCCGCGCAAACCGCGCTCGGTCATCGCGAACACGCCGAGCTCGTTGACCGCGCCGAAGCGGTTCTTGATCGCGCGCACGAGACGGAACGACGAATGCGTGTCGCCCTCGAAGTACAACACCGTGTCGACGATGTGCTCGAGCACGCGCGGCCCCGCCAGCGCGCCTTCCTTGGTCACGTGGCCGACCATGATGATGGTGGTGCCCGACTGCTTGGCGATGCGCGTCAATTGCGCCGCGCACTCGCGCACCTGCGCGACCGAGCCCGGCGCGGAGGTCAGCGCGTCGGAATAGACCGTCTGGATCGAGTCGATCACCGCGACGTCGGGCCGTTGGTCGGCGATCGTCGCCTGGATTTTTTCGAGCTGGATTTCCGCGAGCAATTGCAGTTCGCTAGCCTTCGAGCCGGGTTCCAGCAATGAAAGCCGTTGCGCGCGCAACGCGATCTGCGCGGCCGACTCTTCGCCGCTGATATAGAGCGCGCGTTTGTCGGCGGCGATTTCAGCGAGCGATTGCAGCAGCAGCGTCGATTTGCCGATGCCCGGATCGCCGCCGATCAGCACCACGCCGCCCGGCACCAGACCGCCGCCGAGCACGCGGTCGAACTCGCTGACGCCGGTGGAGAAACGCGGCACGTCGGACGCGTCGATCTCGGCCAGACGCCGCACCGGCGCACTCTTCGCGAGCGACTGGAAACGGTGCGTGGACGGCGATTCCGCGACCGATTCGATCAGCGTATTCCATGCATTGCATGACGGGCACTGCCCGGCCCATTTCGGCGATTGCCCGCCGCATTCACTGCAGATGTACAACGTCTTGGGTTTAGCCACGCGTGATTGCCTGTGTTGCTGTTCTTGGGATTGATGCGGTTGATGAGCGTGTCGCCGGGGCGGCAGCGGCCGCCGCGAACGCGGCGGCGGGCGAAGCGGTCAGCAGAGCAAACAGCGGTGCAAAAAGCGATGCAGCGAGCGCCGCAAAAAGCGAAGCGGCAAATCACTCGGCAAGCCGCGCCGCGAGCCGCAAACAAGCCGCCGTCCGCTGCGGCCGGGCGCCGCGCTTTACTCCGCGCGCACCAGCACGCGCGGCGCCACCGCGCACATCAGCTCATAGCCGATGGTGCCGCACGCCTGCGCGACGTCGTCGATCGGCAGCGCAGTGCCCCACAACTCGACGCGCGAACCGACGTTGGCGGTCGGCAGCGGCGTCAGGTCGACCGTGAGCATGTCCATCGACACGCGCCCGACGATCCGCGTGCGCACGCCGTCGACGATGACCGGCGTGCCTTCCGGCGCGACCCGCGGATAGCCGTCCGCATAGCCGCACGCCACCACGCCGATACGCATCGAGCCGCGCGCCTTGAACGCCGAACCATAGCCGACGGTGCTGCCTTCGTTGAGCGTCTGCACGGCGATCAGCTCCGACGTGAGCGTCATCGCCGGCTGCAGCCCGGTGCCTTCGATCGCAGCCGTCACGCCCGACGGCGACGCGCCGTACATCATGATGCCCGGGCGCACCCAGTCGAAATGCGCGGCGGGATGCCACAGCGTGGCCGCCGAATTGGCGAGGCTGCGCGCGCCCGCGATGCCTTGCGCGCCGCGCTCGAATGCTTCCATCTGATAGGCGATGCCGCGCTCGCCGTCGGCATCCGAGAAATGGGTCATCAAGGTGATCTGGCCGACGCCCTGGCAGGCGCGCGCCCGCTCCCACGCGGCACGGAATTTTTCCACCGTGTAGCCGAGCCGGTTCATGCCGGTGTTCATCTTCAACTGGATGTTGACGGGTTTGGACAGGCGCGCCATTTCGAGCATGCGCAACTGTTCGTCCGAATGCAGCGCGGTGGTCAGGCTATAGCGGTCGATCACGTCGATATCGGTCGGGCGAAAGAAGCCTTCGAGCAGCAGAATTGGCCCGGCCCAACCCAATTCACGCAACTTCACGGCCTCTTCGAGGTCCAGCAAACCAAAGCCGTCGGTGGCGCGCAGACCTGGAAAGACGCGCGCAAGGCCATGCCCATAGGCGTTGGCCTTGACGACGGCCCAGATTTTGGATTTGGGCGCGTAGCGCCGCGCGACGGCAAGATTATTGGCAAGTGCGGCGGTGTGAATCGTGGCTGAGAGGGGGCGCGGCATGGGATATTTAAGTAAAGACGCTTGCGAATCAGCGGCTTACTGGGCGTTTTTGGCGCTCGGCAGCCCGCTGGGCGGTACGATCAAGGATTTTGCTAGTCCGGATCCAGCTATTTTCATGATATAAAGCCGTGCGCACAACCCATTTCGAACGGCATAAGCCCGGACGCACTGCAAACGGCCGGGGCGGACAGGCCGCAGCGAGGACAGCATCGCATCAGATGAAAAAAGGTTTTTACACCATCATGGCCGCGCAGTTTTTTTCGTCGCTGGCCGACAATGCGCTTCTGATCGCTGCTATCGCACTGCTGAAAGATCTTCACGCCCCGAACTGGATGACGCCGCTGCTCAAGTTGTTCTTTGTGCTGTCGTACGTCGTTCTTGCCGCCTTTGTGGGCGCCTTCGCCGACTCCCGTCCGAAAGGACGCGTGATGTTCGTCACCAACACCATCAAGGTCGTCGGTTGCGTCACAATGCTGGTCGGCGCGCATCCGCTGTTTGCGTACGGCATCGTGGGCTTCGGCGCGGCGGCTTACTCGCCCGCCAAATACGGGATCCTCACGGAGCTGCTGCCGCCTGAGCGGCTGGTCGCCGCGAACGGCTGGATCGAAGGTACCACGGTTGGTTCGATCATACTCGGCACGGTGCTCGGCGGCGCGTTGATCAGTCCGCACATCGCCGCACCGATCCTCCGGCTGCACCTGCCCACCGTCAACACGCCCGCCGAAGCGGCGATGCTGGTGATCATGGGGATCTACATAATCGCCGCGCTGTTCAATCTGCGCATTCCCGATACCGGCGCGCGTTATCCGAAACAGGAACGCGGCCCGATCAGGCTCATCACCGATTTCGCCGACTGCTTCCTCGTGCTGTGGCGCGACAAGCTCGGCCAGATTTCGCTCGCCGTCACCACGCTGTTCTGGGGCGCCGGCGCGACGCTGCAATTCATCGTGCTGAAGTGGGCCGAGGTGTCGCTGGGCATGTCGCTCTCCGAGGCGGCGATCCTGCAGGCGGTGGTGGCGGTCGGCGTGGCGGCCGGCGCGATCTTCGCGGCCTCGCGCGTGCCGTTGAAGAAGTCGCTGTCGGTGCTGCCGGTCGGCATCATGATGGGGATCGCCGTGATGCTGATGGCGTTCTACACGCGCGACCTGTTCCCCGCGCATTGGGGTCTGTATTTCGGCCGCATGCACGTGCCGGGCTATCTGGTCTGCGCGTATGTCTTCCTGATGGTGGTCGGCGGCCTGTCGGGCTTCTTCGTTGTGCCGATGAATGCGCTGCTGCAGCATCGCGGCCACGTGCTGCTGTCGGCCGGTCACTCGATCGCCGTGCAGAATTTCAACGAAAATCTCTCGGTGCTGGTCATGCTGTGCCTGTACGCGGTGCTGGTGTGGCTCGACGTGCCGGTCACCGCGGTGATCATGCTGTTCGGCAGCTTCGTGTGCGTGATGATGTGGTTCGTGATGCGGCGCCACCAGGCTAATCAACGCGCGTTCGACTCGATCGCGCTGATCGGCGAAGCCAAGCACTGACCCGCGACGGGGCCGCTCTGAACAGCATGCCCGCGCCTTCCTTCTTCCTCGCCTGACCATGACTCAACCGATTCCCAATGTGCTGACGATCGCCGGTTCCGACTCCGGCGGCGGCGCCGGCATTCAGGCCGACCTGAAGGCATTCTCGGCGCTCGGCGCGTATGGCGCGAGCGTGATCACCGCGCTCACCGCGCAGAACACGCGCGGCGTAACAGCGATTCACGCGCCGGAGCCAGGCTTCATTACCGCGCAACTCGACGCGGTGTTCGACGACATCCGCATCGACGCCGTGAAGATCGGCATGCTGGCGAACGCGGCGATCGCACGCGCGGTCGCCGCTGCGCTGCGCCGCCATCAACCGAAGCACATCGTGCTCGACACGGTGATGATCTCGAAGAGCCATCATGCGTTGCTGTTGCCGGATGCGGTCACGGTGGTGCGTGACGAATTGCTGCCGCTCGCCGATCTGCTGACGCCCAATCTGCCGGAAGCCGCCGCATTGCTCGGCGTGCAGGCGGCCACCGACGAAGCCGGCATGGTCGAACAAGGCGAAGCGCTGCGTGCGCTCGGCGCGCGCGCGGTGCTGATGAAGGGCGGCCATCTGAGCGCGGCGGACAGTCCGGACTGGCTGGTGCAGGACAGCGGCACGCTGCGTCTGGGCGGCCCGCGCGTGCCGGTGAAGAACACGCATGGGACGGGCTGCACGCTGTCGTCGGCAATTGCGGCGCTGATTCCGCAACGCGACGATCTGGCGAGCGCGGTGGCTGACGCGAAGCTTTATCTGACCGGCGCATTGCAAGCGAGTGATCGACTCGACGTCGGTGGTGGCGTCGGGCCGGTGCATCATTTTTATCGGTGGTGGTGAGCGCAGGGATGGCGTGTTGCGTCGAGACTGAGAGACTACCTGGTGCTGCTCTGCCATCGTGCCGTGCTCTGCCATCGTCGCGTTGCCCCGGCATCGCATGGCTTTCCGTCGAAGCTGCTGCTGACCGCCTGTCGCCCCCCTACTGCCGCGCGTAGTTCCGCGCCTGCTCGGGCCACTCGTCCGGTACGATGAAGCCGCGCGAGGATTCGCTCAAATGGCCTGCGCTGTCGTCGGCTAAAGCAACGACCATCGTCGGTCCATGCTGATGCGAAATCTGTGCCGCAAGCGTTTGCGCGTCGACGCAAAGCGATCCTCCCGCGGTCTCGGCTTCAACCTGCTCACCCTGCTGCTCAAGGTGCTCAACGCGCCTCGGCGCGAGCCATTCCAAACGCGGCAGCATGCGCCACTTTTGCGCATGCGCCGCCGCGAAAGCCGGCCAATCGCTGCGCGTGACCCACCAGCCTCGGCCATGCGCCGGAGCGAGTTCGCTGGGCTCCGCCGGCGTCCCGCCGTGCCGGTAAAACAACCAGCCTTTGATGAACATCTGCGGCATCCACGGCCCCGCGTAACCCACCGACGCGAACTCTTCGCGCGCGCTCAACGGCAACTGGTGGTTCAGCAGATGCGCGAGCTTGAGATCGAAGCGGTCTTTCAGATTCGGGCCGACGTAGTCGGCCAACTGCGCGGCTACCTGCCCATGCGCTTCACCGGCCCCTTCACCGGCATGCAGATAGCACTTCACCGCCAACTCCCAATGCAGCCGCGCACCCTGCTGGGTCCGCACGAGAAAATCGCATTCGCCAAGCGTGACGCCCGCGCGCCGCAACGGCACACCGGCCGCAACCAAACGCGCCGCCGGTCCGTGTTGCAGAAACCAGCCGAGCAGCCGTTCGGCGTATCGGCCAAGACGCGTGATGCGCGTCGCCGCGAGCTCGCGCTGCAGCGGGTCCGGCGCGGCATCGAGTGCGCGCAACCAGTCGACGGTTGCCTGAAGTTCCTGATCTGTGTCGAAAGGATTGGCTAGCACGCCCACCGGAGGTTGCGGGCGCAACAGGTCGGCACTCAGCAGCAGCCACGCAAGATCGCGCACGGCCGGGTCGCGCAAGGTGCCGAGCAACGTATCGAGGAGCGCGGCATGGTTGCCGGGCGCGGCGACGACTTGCGCCGCCGGCTCATCGGCGCTCATCACTTTGCCGCGTTCGACGGCGCGCCGCCTGCCGCGCGCCACGTGTCGCGCGCGAGGCACAGGTCGGCCCAGGCCTTCGCCTTGTCCGGCAGGCTGCGCAGCAGATATGCCGGGTGATAGGTGACGATCACCGGCACGCCTTCGTATTCGTGCACGCGGCCGCGCAGCGACGAAATGCTCGCGTCGGTTTTCAGCAGACTCTGCGCGGCGAAGCGGCCGAGCGCGACGATCAGCTTCGGCTTGACCAGCGCCACCTGGCGTTGCAGATACGGCTCGCAACGCGCGACTTCGTCCGGCTCGGGGTTGCGGTTGCCGGGCGGGCGGCACTTGATCACGTTCGCGATATAGACGTTGGTGTCGCGCGCGAGCGTCAGCGCACGCAGCATGTTGTCGAGCAGCTTGCCGGCCTGGCCGACGAACGGCTCGCCCAGGCGGTCTTCGTTCTCACCGGGCGCTTCGCCGATCAGCATCCAGTCGGCCTCGCGATCGCCGACGCCGAATACGGTGTTGGTGCGCTTCTCGCACAGGCGGCAAAGCCGGCAGGCGGCGACGCGCTCGCTCAACGCATCCCAGTCGAGCGTGTGGATGGCCGGCAGTGCGGGCGTTTCGCCGCGTGCTTCTGACGGGGCGTGGGCAGGCAGGTCGTCGAACCACGCGAAATCGTCGTCGGGCGGCGCGTCGGATGGCGACGGCTCGCTTGCACGCGCCGATGCGGCGCGATCATCCAACCGCTCGCGCGCCCCGGCCGGCGACGCCACTTGCTCGTCGCGCACAGGCGCGCGGCGTTCGCCCTGGATCTGCGCGGAATCGGCTTGCCGCGTCTCGCCCGCACGCATCGCGGGCCGTGGCGCATCCTGCGCGAGACCCACCGACGCCGACCCGGCTGCCGCACCGCGCGCATCGTCACGACGCGCACCCTGCCCGGCTAGCGCATCAACACCAGCGCCCTGCTCGACGCCGGCGTCCTCAGCCGGCTGCTGCGCCGCCATCCCGCGACGCACCCACAGCGGCGTGAGTCCGAACTCTTCCAGTACCGATTCATGCAGCGCCATCTGCGCCCTCCGTGGCAAACGAGAAACGCATCACGATGGCGTCCTCCCGGCTGCGATGCCGCGCCGGATAGTAGTTCTTGCGCCGGCCAATCGACGCAAAGCCGAAACGTTCGTAAAGCCGGATCGCCCGATGGTTCGACGGCCGCACTTCAAGCAGCAGGCCGTCGAGTTTCTCGGCGCGCGTAATGCGCACCGCCTCGCGCAACAGCGCAAGGCCGGCACCGGCGCCTTGCGCAGTGGGCGTCACGCACAGATTGAGCAGATGCATTTCATCGACGACCGGCATCAGCACGCAATAGCCGATCAACGTACCGGTGACATGCCGCAGACAGATGCCGAAATAGCCGTTGCGCAGCGAGTCGCCGAAATTGCCCCGGCTCCACGGAAACTCATAAGCGATTTTTTCGATCGCGGCGACCTCGTCCAGATCGCCCTCGGTCATCGGCGCCATGTAGCGGTCCGCGAGCAACACGCCGCTCATTGCCGGTCCTCGCCGTGAGATGCGGCATCGGCGGCGCCATCCTGCGCGGCCTGCGCGAGCCTTGCGTCGCGCCCGGCCTGCTCGTCCCTGGCGGCTTTTTCAGCTTTCCCGGCGACGCGCTCCGCCGTGGTCTGCGCGACCTTGTCGCGCACATATTCCGGCGCGGCCTGGTCGGCGGGCACCGTGCGGCCGGCGCGCAACGCGCGCAGTGCCGCGTGCGCGAGCGGCAACGCATGCGGCAGCGCTTCGCCGTCGACGGTTCGCGCGGCGGCCACCGCGGGCAGCCGCGCGCCGAAAGCCGCTGCGGCGTTGCCCGCCAGTGTGAAAGGCGCGTCGGGCAAAACGAGCCGCTCCGGCACATCGAGCGACGCCGTTTGCACGGTGCGCCATTCGCGTTGCGCGTCGTCCCACGCGAAGTCGGCCCAATAGATTTCGTCCATGCGGGCGTCGAGCGCGGCGAGCACGCGCGTCGCCGACGGATCGCGCAGGCGCGCGCTTTCCGCACAGGCCAGCAACGTGCTGACCGGCACGACCGGCAGATTCAGGCCGAACGCGAGCCCCTGGGCGACGCCGGTCGCCGTGCGCAGCCCGGTGAACGAGCCGGGACCGGCACCGAACGCGATGGCGTCGCAGTCCGCCAATGTCAGGCCGGCCTCGGCGAAAAGTTCGCGAATGGCGGGGAGCAGGCGCGTGCTGGAGACCGCGCCGGTCTGTTCGTGGCGAACCCAGAGTTGGGGTGCGGCGCCGGGCTGTCCGTCGGCGTCGGCGTCGACGGACAGAAGCGCTACCGAACAGAATTCGGTCGAGGTATCGAGGGCAAGGAGCACAGTTTGAGTCATGGACCGTATTGTAATCGGCACGGCGCGCGCAAATGTGGTTTGGCTTTGCGCGCCGCCCGGCAGGCGCTGTTTGGAATAAGCCCTCGGCCCCGCGGGCAGCATGCAGTTGTTATGATCGTCGGCCAATCCTCACCACCCGATCCCGCCCGGCGGGCAACACGACCATGACCGACATCGACACCCAATTCGCCCAAGCCCATGAAGACGTCCAGCAGTTGCCGGAGCGTCCGGGCAACCTCACCCTTCTACGCCTCTATGCGCTCTACAAGCAGGCCACCCGCGGCGACGTTCACGGTGACAAGCCGGGCTTCACCGACATCGTCGGCAAATACAAGTACGACGCGTGGGCTGCGCTCAAGGGCACCGCGCAGGACGTTGCGAAGCAGCAATACGTCGAACTCGTCGAATCGCTGAAGAGCGGCACAGCGGCCTGAGGCCAGCCTCGGGCGGCAACCGGGGGCAACGGGCGGTCCGGTTGCGGCTTACTGGCCGCCCAATGGCGGCCCGCCCGGCTGTCAGACTGTTCGACCCGCGCGTGCGGCCAGCGCAAACATTTCCGCCAGGAAATGTCCTAATAGTGGCGCAGTGCAACAAAACCCTATACAATGCTGCCTGCGCTTCACTGCTTTGCCCGGCTTTTCTCTAGCGGCCTTTGCGGCGCAGCGCCTCGTAGCGTTTAGCTCCAATCCAGTTTAGAACCTGTCCCCTCCTGCCTAGCCCCCTACGGGCGATCATGTCCCAGGCTGGCGGCACGCCGTGTTGGCATGTCGCATCCGATACAGCTTCTAACGAAAAGCTCGCCTTCATTGTCGCGAGCTGCCCCCGTTTTTCGATTTGCTCGCTGCTTCTTTGCTCGCTGAATCCGACGACTTGGGTATGCCGATTGGCGCCGACGTTTTAATTCCGTGTGTACCAAGGATTTACCAAGGATTCTCATGACTTCGAGCAACACCTCCAGCCCGTTGAACGCCATCGCCGATCAGGCCCTCGGTCTCGCCGACGCACCCGCACAAGCCGCAGCCGTTGCTGCCGCTTCGCAAGCCGTCGCCGCTGAAGCCGCGGTCCCGACCGGCCCGACGTTCGCGTCGCTCGGCCTGTCCGCGGATGTCGTCTCCGCGCTGACCGCCGCTGGTTACCAGAACCCGACGCCGGTTCAGCAACGCGCGATCCCCGCCGGCATCGCCGGCCGCGATCTGCTGGTTTCGAGCCCGACCGGTTCGGGCAAGACCGCCGCGTTCATGCTGCCCGCCATCGAGCGTTTCTCGCAACTGCAAAAGGCGCAGGCCAGCCAGCCGCGTGAGCCGCGTCCGGCCGACGGCGCCCGCACGCGCCGTCCGCAACCGGTTGCCCGTCCGACCATGCTGGTTTTGACGCCGACCCGCGAACTCGCGATGCAGGTCACGACCGCCGCCGCCACCTACGGCAAGCACCTGAAGCGCCTGCGCACCGTCAGCATTCTGGGCGGCGTCGCTTACGGCCAGCAATTGATGCTGCTGGCGAAGAACCCGGAAATCCTGGTCGCCACGCCGGGCCGTCTGATCGACCACCTGGAACGCGGCCGTATCGATCTGTCGCAACTGCAGATCCTCGTGCTCGACGAAGCCGACCGCATGCTCGACATGGGCTTCATCGAAGACATCGAAACGATCGTCGCCGCTACGCCGGCCACGCGTCAAACGATGCTGTTCTCGGCCACGCTCGACGGCAAGATCGGTTCGCTGACCGGCCGCCTGCTGAAGGATCCGGAGCGTATCGAGATCGTCCAGCGTCTGGAACAGCGTACCAACATCGCGCAAACCGTCCACTACGTCGACGACCGCGATCACAAGGATCGTCTGCTCGACCACCTGCTGCGTGACGCCGGCCTCGACCAGGCGATCGTCTTCACGGCGACCAAGATGGACGCCGACCAGCTCGCAGGCCGTCTGGCCGACGCCGGTTTCGAATCGGCCGCGCTGCATGGCGACCTGCCGCAAGGTGCGCGTAACCGCACGATCCGCGCGCTGCGCGAGCGCCGCGTGCGCGTGCTGGTGGCAACGGACGTCGCCGCTCGCGGTATCGACATCCCGGGCATCACGCACGTGTTCAACTACGACCTGCCGAAGTTCGCCGAAGACTACGTGCACCGTATCGGCCGTACCGGCCGTGCTGGCCGCTCCGGTATCGCGGTGAGCCTCGTGCATCACGCGGAACAGGGCGCGCTCAAGCGCATCGAACGTTTCGTGCGCACGCCGCTGCCGGTCAACGTCGTCGAAGGCTTCGAGCCGCGCAAGTCGGCTCCGTCGGGTAACGGCCGTCCCGGCTTTGGCGGCCGCGGCCGTCCGGGCGGCGGCAACGGCGGTGGCCGTCGCTTCGGCAGCGGTTCGGGCAAGCCGGCCGGCAACGGCGGCGGTTCGCGCAGCGGCAATGGCGGCGGCTGGGCCGGCAAGTCTGCTGGCGGCGGTTCGCGCGACGGCGGCTACGGCGCACGCCGCAGCGACGGCCCGCGTACGGCTCGCCGCGGCAGCTAAGCGGTCCGACATCAGGATCGGAATCAGCGTGTAAAAGACCCGGACGGCCTCGCGCCGTTCGTCCGTCGGAAGAAACCGGTGCTCAGGCACCGGTTTTTTTTCGTCCGCAAATCGGGCGGCGCCAATATTTCACGATGTGGAAAATTTTTTTGCGTCGTAAAAAATCGTGCTGCACGGCACAAGACAGCGCGTTGCAACAGAGGAAAAGTCGTTTCTTAATGCGGAATGTAGGTCTCAAGCCATTGATTACAAATAAAAATAAATATTAAAAAAGGGCATCACCGCGACTATTTCGCGATCTTTGATTTGCCTAGACTCTTATACAAGACTTCACGAGCGGAACGCCCAACCGGCCAGCCGCTTCGACGAACACAGAGTCCCCCATCCATTACAGGCAACCAAGGAGAACACCATGACCATGTCCCGCGAACAACAAGCGCAGCAACTCCAGCAACAATGGGAAACCGATCCGCGCTGGAAGGGCATCAAGCGCACCTACTCGGCGCAAGACGTGATCCGTCTGCGCGGCTCGGTTCAGGTGGAACACACGCTCGCGAAGCGTGGCGCGGAAAAGCTCTGGGAGAGCGTCAACAACGAGCCGTTCGTCAACTCGCTCGGCGCGCTGACCGGCAACCAGGCGATGCAGCAGGTCAAGGCCGGCCTGAAAGCGATCTATCTGTCCGGCTGGCAGGTGGCGGGCGATGCGAACGTCGCCGGCGAAATGTACCCGGACCAGTCGCTGTATCCGGCCAACTCGGTGCCGCTCGTCGTGAAGCGCATCAACAACACGCTGACGCGCGCTGACCAGATCCAGTGGTCGGAAGGCAAGAATCCGGGCGACGAAGGCTATATCGACTACTTCGCACCGATCGTCGCCGACGCGGAAGCCGGTTTCGGCGGCGTGCTGAACGCGTTCGAACTGATGAAGGCGATGATCGAAGCGGGCGCCGCGGGCGTGCACTTCGAAGACCAGCTCGCTTCGGTGAAGAAATGCGGCCACATGGGTGGCAAGGTGCTCGTGCCGACTCGCGAAAACATCGCCAAGCTGACCGCCGCGCGTCTGGCCGCCGACGTGTCGGGCGTGCCGACCGTGCTGCTGGCCCGCACCGATGCGGAAGCCGCCGACCTCGTCACGTCGGACATCGACGACAACGACAAGCCGTTCCTGACCGGCGAGCGCACGGTGGAAGGTTTCTATCGCACGAAGCCGGGCCTCGAACAGGCGATCTCGCGTGGCCTCGCCTACGCGCCGTATGCCGACATGATCTGGTGCGAAACCGGCAAGCCGGACCTCGAGTTCGCGAAGAAATTCGCCGACGCGATCCACAAGGAATTCCCGGACCAGCTGCTGTCGTACAACTGCTCGCCGTCGTTCAACTGGAAGAAGAACCTGGACGACGCGACCATCGCCAAGTTCCAGCGCGAACTCGGCGCGATGGGCTACAAGTTCCAGTTCATCACGCTGGCCGGCTTCCACGCGCTGAACTACTCGATGTTCAACCTCGCGCACGGTTATGCGCGCAATCAGATGACTGCCTTCGTCGAAATGCAGCAGGCTGAATTCGCGGCGGCCGAAAAGGGCTTCACCGCCGTGAAGCACCAGCGCGAAGTCGGCACCGGCTACTTCGACGCCGTCACGCAGACGGTCGAACGCGAAGCATCGACGACCGCGCTGCATGGTTCGACGGAAGACGAACAGTTCTTCGACAAGAAGGTTGCGTAATCGGCCACATGATCGGCCGCGTCGTGAACCTGAGCGGCCCCGCGGTCTGATCGCAGGAACGGCGACGCAGAAGACGATCAAGCGGCTCCGTCAGAGAGCCGCCGTCACAGGGAGGAGCGCCGCCGGGTTGTCAGCAGTCAGCCCGGCGGCCGGTATCAGGAAGCAATCGCAGCAGCGGAGAAAAGGCCGGCACAGCGCATCGTGATGGCGAGTATGGACGCACCGGCTTCATCGCCGGCGCGTTTTTTTAACCCGGCGGGCATCGGGCGACGCGCGTGCGCAGGTTCAGCGATACACGATCACCGGAATCTTCGTATGCGTGAGCACCCGTTGCGTTTCGCTGCCGATCAGCAGACTGCCGAGCCCACGCCGCCCGTGCGAAGCCATGAAGATCACGTCGCAGGCGCCCTGCTCCGCCACTTCGATGATGCCGAGATAAGGCGCCGGATGGACACTGGTGCGGCTCTCGACGGTCACGCCGACACGCCGCCCGGCCATCTCCACCTCCCGCAGATGCACGCGCGCTTCACGCTCGCTGCGCTGCAGGAACTCGGCTGGCGGCTCGACCACCACGTCGGAAAACGGCGAGTACGGATATTGCGGCAAACACGCGTAGGCGGTGACGCGCGCGCCAACGGCCTGCGCGAGATCGATCGCGCCGTCTATTGCTTTGCGTGACAGCTCTGAACCATCGGTCGGAACCAGGATGTGCCTGAACATGATGCCCTCCGTCGCCGGCTGCGCGCAGCGCGGCGTGAGCGTCCAACGAGGCTCGGCGTGCAAGCCGCTTCAAACGATTGTAGTGCGAGCAAGCGCGGCTATGGATCTTCGTCAAGGGTCTGTCCGCATATCGGAAACCCCGTGCTTGCGACGACACGCCCGATCGCTGAGTGTGGCCCGACGTCAGTCAGCCCCAGTATCCGGGATGGCCATACGTATGCTTGAGAAAGTCCAGAAACAGCCTCACCCGCAGCGGCAAATGGCGGCGCTGCGGAAACACCGCGTGAATGCCGATCGGCGGCGCGGCGAATTCGTCGAGCACGCTCACGAGCCGCCCGGCCGCGATATCCGTGCCGACCTCCCACCAGGAGCGCCACGCAAGACCATAGCCGTCGAGACACCACTCGTGCAGCACCGCGCCGTCCGAGCATTCCATCGTGCCGGACACCTTGATCGAGACGACCTTGTCGCCCTGCTGGAACATCCAGCCGCGCTGCTGGTTGGCGCTCGCGCCGAGCGCGAGGCAGTTGTGATGCGCGAGCTCGGCGAGGTTGTGCGGCGCGCCGCGCCGGCTCAGGTACGCCGGCGACGCCACGCATACGCGGCGGTTTTCGCCGAGCTTGAGCGACACCAGCGACGAATCCGGCAATTCGCCGAGACGCACCGCGCAATCGAAACCCTCGTTGACCAGATCGACGAGGCGATCGGACAGGTCGAGCGTGACCGACACATCCGGATGCGCGACGGTGAACGCGGGCACCAGCGGCGCGACGTGCCGCCGCCCGAAACCGGCCGGCGCCGACAGCCGCAAATGGCCGCTCGCTTTCACGCCGCCCGCCGACACGCTCGCTTCGGCGTTCTGCATGTCGTGAATGATGCGCTGGCAGTCCTCGAGAAAGGCCGAGCCTTCGAAGGTCAGCGTGATCTTGCGGGTCGTGCGCACCAGCAGTTTGACGCCGAGGCGCTCTTCGAGCGCATCGATGCGGCGGCCGATGATCGCGGGCGCGACGCCTTCGGCGAGGGCCGCGGCGGACAGGCTGCCCTTGGCCGCGACGGTGACGAAAGTCTCGATCTGCTTGAAACGGTCCATGAGCGATTCGCGCCGCGATGCTCCGAAGGAAGGCAGTTCCCTTGGAGCTATGCGAGAAAGTGGTCGGTGCGCGTCAGATTAGGTTCATGAAAGTAAAAGATCAAGTGATGTTTAGCCTCTTTTTTAGCGTCGATCGTCACTAATACAATCCATCCTGACCTCTGACAGGAGTGCACGGCAATGTCGGCCACAACGACACCTTCCTCAAAAGCAGTGATTTTCGACGCGTACGGCACGCTTTTCGACGTGCATTCGGTGATCGCTGCCGCCGAGCAGATGTTCCCCGGTCACGGCGACGCGCTGTCGCAGTTGTGGCGCCAGAAACAGATCGAATACACGCAATTGCGCACGCTGGCCGATCCGGCGGACGCGCCCGGCGCGCACTACCGGCCGTTCTGGGACATCACGCGCGACGCACTACGCTTCGCCGCGAAAAAGCTTCAGCTGACGCTGGGCCGCGCGGCCGAGAAGCGTCTGATGGACGAATACGCGTGCCTGTCCGCGTTCCCTGACGCGGTGCCCGCGTTGCGCACATTGCGCGATGCGGCGGCAAACCCGTCGACCACGCCGACGCCTTCGGGCAATGAACCCGTCTCGCGCATGGGTCTCGCGATCCTGTCGAACGGCAACCCGCAAATGCTCGACATCGCGGTCAAAAGCGCCGGCATGACCGGCCTGTTCGACCACGTTCTCTCCGTCGACGCCGTGCGCGCCTACAAACCCTCGCCCGCCGCTTATGCGCTCGGCACGCAAGCCTTCGGCGCGCAGCCGCGCGAGATCGTCTTCGTGTCGTCGAACGGCTGGGACGTGGCAGGCGCGACGTGGTTCGGCTTCACCACTTTCTGGCTCAACCGGCAAAACGCCCCCGTCGAAGAACTGGGCGTCACGCCGCATGGCGTGGGCGGCGGCATGAACGACCTGCTCGCTTTTCTGCGGACCTTCGCGCCCGCTGGCCGCGCCAGCCATAACCCAGGTACCACCGGCAACCCCGGTGGCAGCCGCACGCGCCACAGCCCTGGCGCATGACGGCGGCTATCGGGACCACGACCCACATCAACCGCTTTTCAACATTTGCATCTTTGCGATCTGACCGACCAGGAGAAAACATGGCGAACCCGCTGTCATCGTTGTCGCTGCCGCAGGGCATGGAAATCACGGCTGAGATCAAGCCGGGCTATGCAGCGATCCTCACGCGCGAAGCGCTCGAGCTCGTCGCCGCACTGCATCGCACTTTCGAACCGCGCCGTCAGCAGCTGCTGCAAGCGCGGGTGGAACGCACGAAACGGCTCGACGCCGGCGAGCGTCCCGACTTCCTCGCCGAGACGAAAAGCGTGCGCGAAGGCGACTGGAAAATCGCGCCGCTGCCGCACGATCTGCAATGCCGCCGCGTGGAGATCACCGGTCCGGTCGAGCGCAAGATGATCATCAACGCGCTGAACTCGGGCGCGGATTCGTACATGACCGACTTCGAGGATTCGAATGCGCCGAGCTGGGATAACCAGATCACCGGCCACATCAATCTGAACGACGCGGTGCGCCGCACGATTTCGCTGGAGCAGAACGGCAAGTCGTACCGACTGAACGACAAGGTCGCCACGCTGATCGTGCGTCCGCGCGGCTGGCACCTCGACGAGAAGCACGTGAAGGTGGACGGCAAGCGTGTGTCGGGCGGCATCTTCGACTTTGCGCTGTTCATGGTTCACAACGCGAAGGAACTGGTCGCGCGCGGCTCGGGCCCATACTTCTATCTGCCGAAGATGGAGAGCCATCTGGAAGCGCGCCTGTGGAACGACATCTTCGTCGCCGCGCAGGAAGCGCTCGACGTGCCGCGCGGTACGATTCGCGCGACGGTGCTGATCGAAACGATCGTCGCCGCGTTCGAGATGGACGAGATCCTGTACGAACTGCGCGAACATAGCTCGGGGCTGAACGCCGGGCGCTGGGACTACATCTTCTCGGCGATCAAGAAGTTCAAGGCGGACCGCGATTTCTGCCTCGCCGACCGCTCGCAGATCACGATGACGTCGCCGTTCATGCGCGCGTATGCGCTGTTGCTGCTGAAGACCTGCCATCGCCGCAACGCGCCGGCGATCGGCGGCATGAGCGCGCTGATTCCGATCAAGAACGATCCGGCGGCCAACGACCGCGCAATGGGCGGCGTGCGCTCCGACAAGGCGCGCGATGCCGGCGACGGCTACGACGGCGGCTGGGTCGCGCATCCGGGCCTCGTGCCGATCGCGATGGCAGAGTTCGTCAAGGTGCTCGGCGACAAGCCGAACCAGATCGGCAAGCAACGCGACGACGTGCTCGTCACGGCCACCGACCTGACGGACTTCCGTCCGGAAACGCCCATCACCGAAGGCGGTCTGCGCAACAACATCAATGTCGGCATTCACTACCTGGGGTCGTGGCTCGCGGGCAATGGCTGCGTGCCGATTCACAACCTGATGGAAGACGCCGCCACCGCGGAAATCTCACGCTCGCAGGTGTGGCAATGGATTCGCTCACCGAAGGGCAAGCTCGACGACGGCCGCAAGGTCACAGTCGAACTCGTGCGCGAGCTGTCGGCGCAGGAGCTCGACAAGGTGAAGCAGGCGGTGGGCGGCGATACGAAGCCGTATGAGCGCGCCGCGCAGATCTTCGAACAGATGTCGACGTCGGAGCAGTTCACCGACTTCCTGACGCTGCCGCTGTACGAGGAAATCTGAGGCCGTCGACGCACGACGCTGTAGCAAGCTTGCCTTTACGCGCGATGAGCAGCGTGAAGGCTGCTTGAGTCGCAAGACTGACCGACCACACGGCCCGACAGGCGCAAGCCTGCCGGGCCGCCTTTTTTTTGCACGCGTTACGCCTTCGTCGCGCGCGTGCGCCGCGCTCAGTCAGCGCGTGTTGCGGTACTCGATCCAGTCGCCCGATTTGATTTCGGGCAGGCCCTTCACCGCATTCGGCGCGACCGGATAGAAGCGGCAATTCACGACGTTACCGTCTACTTTCACCATCACCTCGCGCGCGAGGAAGCGATTCTCGACACCCGGATACACGGCTTCGATTTCATCGAGCACCGCGACCAGCGCATCGTCGATTTCGTAGACGTCGCCGATCACGTCGATGCCCGCTTCGTCGACGACGAGGCCCGGGTACAAGCCGAAGTCGAACAGATGGCCGCGCACAGTCGCCGTGCCGAGCCGATTCGGCGCGGCGATCTCGTTGCGCGCCGCGGCTGCGCTGATGTCGTTCACTTCACCGGCACGCAACGTGCCGTATACAAAGACGGTCTGCATCGTCGTTTGCTCTCC
The DNA here is from genome assembly GCF_902859915.1 of Paraburkholderia ultramafica. Taxonomy (GTDB): domain Bacteria; phylum Pseudomonadota; class Gammaproteobacteria; order Burkholderiales; family Burkholderiaceae; genus Paraburkholderia; species Paraburkholderia ultramafica. Next base: position 30,843 of record NZ_CADIKK010000003.1, on the reverse strand, counting down.
TTGAATGAGGGTTCGGGTGGCTTCGGTTCGAGGCGGGGGGTCAGCCGGCAGGTCAGTTCAGCGCCGCGCTCGCAACGAGCACGCCGTCGATATCCGCGTAGATCCATTCGCCGGGACGCACCAGCGCGCCGGGCAACTGCACCGCCACGCCGCGCTCGCCGGCGCCGCGCTTCTGGCCGCGCCGCGGACAGGTGGCGAGCGCCGCCACGCCGACGTTGACTTCGTTGAGTTCCTGCGTATCGCGCACGCAGCCGTTCAGCACGATGCCCGCCCAGCCGTTCTGTTCCGCGAGCTGAGCAAGGTTGCCGCCGACCAGCGCGCAACGCAGGCTGCCGCCGCCGTCGACCACCAGCACGCGGCCCGCGCCCTTCTCTTCGAGCGTGGCGCGCACCAGCGCATTGTCTTCGAATACTTTCAGCGTCACGGCTTCGCCGCTGAAGCACTCGGCACGGCTGAACAGGTGAAAGACCGGCTCGAGCACGCGCAACGTGCCGAGCGCCAACTGGTCTTCGTGTGCGTCGCACAAATCCGCGGTAGCAAAGCTCATGAGGTTCTCCTCGGGGTCCGGGCAATCGGGACATTATGCAACGGCGGGTTGCAGGCAACATCTACAATGATGAGGCCCGCTGTGGGCGTGGTGCCGGACCTGTGATGGCAGCGCTTTGCGCATGCCGTAGTTCCACGCTTCACACCGGCTTCCAGCACTCCGTTATCTGGATCGATCTGCGCCATGACTTCGTCCGCCGACTCCGAGCTGTCGAGCTTCGTCCGCTTTGTCGACATTCCGCCCGAGTTCCAGCCGAACGAGACGCATCCGATTCGCGTGCGCTCGCGGCAGATGCCTTCGGGCTGGCGCATCGCGCGTCATACGCATGCGTGGGCTCAGGTGGCCTATGCGTCGCGCGGCGTGCTGCGGGTCGCGACAACCGGCACGACGTGGATGGTGCCGCCGTCGCGGGCGATCTGGGTGCCGCCACACGTGACGCACGAAGTGGTGGCCATCGAAGACGCGTTCCTGCGCACGCTCTACATCACCGAAAGCACCGTGCCGGCCGGGCTGGATACACCGCGCGTCGTCGAAGTGTCGGACCTGCTGCGGGAGGTGATCGCCGCGCTCGATACACCCGGCATTTCGGCCGCGCGCGAGCAGTTGCTCGGCGCACTCGCACTCGACGAACTGACGCGCTCGGAGCCGCTGCCGCTGTCCGTGCCGATGCCCAACGAAAAGCGTCTGCGGGCGCTGTGCGAGGCCGTGATCGCTGACCCGACGCACGGCGAGTCGCTCGAACAATGGGCATCCAGCGTGGGCGCGAGTACGCGCACGATCGCGCGGCTGTTTCGTCAGGAGTTGGGCGTGAGCTTTTCGCAATGGCGTCAGCAAGCAATTCTGGCGCGCGCGATTCCGCTGTTGAGCCAGGGGCGTCCGCTCTCGCATGTCGCGCAGGAACTCGGCTATCAGAGCCAGAGCGCGTTCTCCGCGATGTTCCGGCGCGCGTTCGGCGAAAGTCCGCGGGCGTTCATCGAGCGGGGTTCGGAACATCGTGCGGAAAAGGGTGAACACGGCGACGCGGAGGCGGAAGAAGAAGCGGCGCAAGATCGCGCGGATGCGTCGAGCGGTGCCGCCCGCTGAGTTGCCCACGGAGTTGCCCACTGAGTCGCGGTCTCAGACCCGCCGGGCCAGATGACGGATCGCGCCAAGCTGCGCGAGACGCGGCCCCGCGAGCTTATAGCCCTTGCGCTGATAAAGCCGCGCGGCGGGATTGTCGACGAACACGCGCAGTTGCAATTCGCGCAGCCCACGCTCGCGCGCCCATTGATGCGAGATGTCGAGCAGATACGTGCCGGCGCCAAGCCGCCGATGCCCTTCGGCAATCTGCACGTCGCGGATGTGCAGCGAATCGCCCTCCTGCGTGATGCGCAGCACGCCGATCGGCTGGCCATCCACTTCGAGAATAAAATTCTCCGATTCGCGCCAGCTGCCGAGAAACAGATCGCCACGCCAGACCAGATGGTGCCGGCGATAGTAGCCGCCCATGTTGTTGCGAGTCAGCGCCTCGGCGAACTCGAAATCGTCCATGCTGGCATTGCGCAGATGAAACGGTGACGGGGCTTCGGTTGGATCGAACATGGCGGAACAACGATAATGAGTCGGTCAACGGTAAAACAGGCCGCGCGCGCTGGCAATGCCTGTTTGTCCCGAGCATACCAAAGCATTTATTCCGCAGTGCCCGTCATGGTAGGCAACAGCACCCGGTAGATGTGAATGAACGCCGGACCTGGCAAGACCACGAGCCAGCTCATCGCAAGCAGCGGCAACGCAATCGCCAGTACGGTCTTCGCGGCGAAATAGACCGCAGCGGCCGCCGGCGTGCGCCAGCCCGCGTTCATCATCCGCACGCGTAGCGCGGACTGGTCCCAGCCCTCCTTCGGAATCGACAGTTTCGAAATGGGCTCGGAGATCTCCGCCAGCTTCTCGATCCAGCCACTGCCAGGCAATTCGCCGCCGGACACCGCCGTTGCCGCGACCTTCGCACCGCCAGCCTGCTCGATACGGCGCCGCATGTCACGCGGCGCGAATACCAGCATCGCGCCGAATGCACAGGCAAACACCACGGCGAACAGGCCGATCAGCAACACCACCTGCATCGTTTGGAGCGTTTCCATAGTTCCTCCTCGGTGACGCGCAAGCCGTCGCGCCAGAATCAAACGGCACTAAACCCGAATCCGCACGATGCGCCGCATCCATAGCAGACCGAACAGCATCGAAACAAGCGTGGCGCCTACCATCTTCAGTCCGGCGGGATCCTGCCATAGCACTTCCAGGAAAGTCGGATTGGCCAGCAGCATCAGAGCGCCGGTGCCGAACGGGAGCAATCCGAGCACCCAGGCGGACATCTTGCCTTCGGCCGACAGCACGCGGATCTTGTCGAACAGCTTGAAGCGCTCGCGGATGAGCGCGGAAATGCCATCCAGCACCTCAGCAAGATTGCCGCCGGTTTCCCGCTGGATCAGCACGGCGATCACGAAGTAGCGCAGATCGCTGATGGGCACGCGCGTGCCGAGGTTCAACAACACGTCATGCAGCGGGACGCCGTAATTGACCTCGTCGAAGGTGATACGGAACTCGCTGCTCATCGGTTCGGCGAAATCGTCACTGACCATGCCGATTGCTCCCGAAAACGAGTGTCCCGAGCGCAACGCGCGAGCCAGCATGTCAGAGACATCCGGCAACTGCCGCTCGAGTTGACGCAGGCGCTTGTTACGCTTGCGGCGGACGTAAAGGACCGGAAGTGCACTCGTGCACAATGCGACGAGTCCGGCGAGCAGGGTCGGCACCGGTGCGAAGATGGCAGCCGCCATCACGATCGGCGGCAGCGCGATGCAGGTAGCGACCAGCCGCGCCACCGACCAGCCGAGCCCTGACTGCTGAAGCATCAAGTCGACCGATTGAATGCGCGGTACGCGCATGAGCATCCGGTCGACCAGCTTCGACTCGTTCAGCATGCTCTGCTTCAGAATCGACAGGCGCTGCTTGTTGACATGCCCGCCGGCGGACATCGCACGCAGGCGCGATTCGAACCGCCCGGCCGCAGGTCCGTGCCGGTCGTTCCACCAGTGGTAGACGCCCTCGAACGCAAGCACCACGGCAGCAAACAGCAAGATGATGAAGGCGTAGAAGATCAGTGCCATGCGGGTCTCCTGCGTATCCGGATGAGCTGCTCGCGACTCGGATCATGCGGGTCACTTTGTCTCGAAGCGCCGGCACGGATCGTAGATCTGGTCCGGCAAGCCGACGCCAAACGCCTGCAGCCGCTCGGCGAATTTCGGCCGCACGCCGGTCGCACAAAACCATCCCTGGATGTTCCCGTTGGCATCGACACCCGTGCGCTTGAAGGTGAAGGCAGCCCGAGCCCAGCCATGCCGAGCATGTTTTCGAGGCGAGTCAGCGCGTCGCGCGGCGTGTTCGCGTGGATGGTGGCAAGCGACCCCTCGTGGCCGGTATTCATCGCGTTGAGCATGTCGAGCGCTTCCTCGCCACGCACTTCGCCAAGAATGATCCGGTCGGGGCGCATGCGCAGCGCGTTGCGCACCAGCGTGCGCTGCGAGATCTCGCCCCGCCCTTCGATATTCGGCGGACGGGTTTCGAGTCTGAGCACATGCTGTTGACGCAGTTGCAGTTCCGCGGCGTCTTCGATCGTGACGATGCGCTCGTCTCCCGGAATGAAGCCGGACAGGATATTCAGCAAGGTCGTCTTGCCGCTGCCCGTACCGCCTGAAGCGAGGATGTTGACCTTCGCTCGCGACAGCGCATCGAGTAGCTCCGCCATCGGCGGGGTCAGGCTTTGCAACTCGACGAGGTCGGCGACCTGCAGCGGATTGACAGCAAAGCGCCGAATCGACAGCAGCGGCCCGTCGACAGCCGACGGCGGCACGATTGCATTGACGCGCGAGCCGTCCGGCAATCGCGCATCGACCATCGGACTCGATTCGTCGATGCGCCGTCCAACACGCGACACGATCTTTTCGATCACTTTCATCAAATGCGCGTCGTCATAGAAGGTCGCGTCGGTCAGCTCGAGCCGCCCTTTGCGTTCAACATAGGTATGCCGGGACGTGTTGACGAGGATATCGGAAATGGTCGGATCCCTAAGCAACGCCTCGAGTGGACCGAAGCCGAACATCTCGTCATGAATGTCGACAACCAGCTGCTTGCGCTCCAGATCGTTGGCGGGCGCTTTCTCTTCCTCGAGGATGCGGCCGATCAGCGTGCCGATCTCCTGCCGGACCTGCTCGGACGGCAGCCGGGACAGGCGCTCCAGTTCGACGCGTTCGAGCACGAGTTGGTGGATCTCCTGCTTCAATTTCTGATACGCGGCCCGGAGCATGCCGCTCCGCGAATGTGCGCTCTCATGGTATTCGCCAAGCGACTGCACACGTTGGGACGAAATCTTTTCACGCAGCGACGTGCCGTGCTCCTCGATCGTTTCTACATGGTTCCAGGTTTCGGCCCGGCGTTGCGGCCGAGCATGCGGGCGAACAGCGACTCGCCCTGCGCATGGTTACGTCCGGACAGCGGGGCCCGCTTGACAATGTTCTCCGCCAGCATCTGCAGGCTGCGCGACACACTGCTGCCACGCGCAGTCTTCGCGATCGGCAAGCCCTGGTCCATCGCCGCCGCAACCACCGAGACGTCTTCAGGGATGAACTGATACGGACGCATGCCGAGCACCTCTTCCAGCGCGGCGCGCGCCCGTTCGCCGTGGCGCGCGTACCGGTTCAGCAACAGCCGGATCTGGTCGGGCGCACAGCCGAGCGATGCGAGGATCTCCTGCAGTTGGCGCCCGGCCCGCACGTGCGGCATGCTGGCCTGCAACACCATATGAATCTGGTCGCTGCGGTCCAGCGCCAGAATCGACAGTTGATTGATGGTTTGCCCGAGATCGATCACCACGAAGTCATAACGCGGCACGGCGACACCCATGATCCATTCCAGCCGGTCTTCCTTGATATCGGCTGCCTTGACCGGATTGCCGGCACCCGCAAGAACGTGGAAATTCTCGCTGACGTGCAGCAGACTCGCGTCGAAGAAGGCCGCATCCATGCGCCCCACTTGCGTGCACATCTGCGGCAGTGTCGAAGCCGGGATCTCGTCGGTCAGCAGGAACGCCGCGTCGCCGAACGACTGATTGAGGTCGATCAGCAGAACCCGCTGCTCCTGGGTGGCTGCAATCGCGTGCGCGATGTTGCTGGCGATGAGGCTCGTGCCCGCCCCACCCTTGCAGGAGATGAACGACACCACCTGGGTCTCGCGGGCGCCGCGCAGCGTCCGCTGGCTTTCGGCACGCAACAGCGCGTCCCCGAGAGAACGCTTGTCGACCGGCCAGCCAAGCACATCGCGAATGCCTGCCCGCATCGCGGCGATCAGCGTCTGCGACGAGTCATCGGAAATCACCAGCGCGGCTGTTCCCGCTTGCAGTCGCCGCCCTCTGCCAACGCGATTGCATTTGCCTGTTCGACGGGAGGGGCCTATCTCCTCAATACGTTCTGGAGCTTCTCCTCTGTTCCCGCTCTGACGAACGTCTGGCGATTCGTGGTCGTTTCACTGTCAGGTCTGGCACTGACCACGCTGGTGTCGCACGTCATGCAGGTGGCCGGGGCCAGTCCGGGATTGGGCATTGCGATGGTGGTTTGCGTTGTTCCACCACTCGCGTTCGTCGCCCATCGGCAGTGGACCTATCGTTGAAGCTGTGCGCGTCAACGGCTCGGAGATCATGAAACGCATTGAAGATCGGCGCCTATGAAAGCAAAAAGCCCGCTAGGCGCGGGCTTTTTGCTTATTACTTGACTGTATTGAACGTCTTCCAACAGCAATCTGGCGGAGCGGACGGGACTCGAACCCGCGACCCCCGGCGTGACAGGCCGGTATTCTAACCAACTGAACTACCGCTCCAGATTTTGCTCGTGGCTTGTGAGCTACGCTCATTCACCTATTGCACCGTTCAAACTTCCAACCGAACGACGCCGGTGTTTTTGGCGTCCCCTAGGGGATTCGAACCCCTGTACTCACCGTGAAAGGGTGATGTCCTAGGCCTCTAGACGAAGGGGACAACGTACTGCTTACACCTTTAATGAAAAAGCCCGTTCAGGTTTGAATGAACGGGCTTTGTCTGGCGGAGTGGACGGGACTCGAACCCGCGACCCCCGGCGTGACAGGCCGGTATTCTAACCGACTGAACTACCACTCCAGTCTTTACACCCTGGCTTGCGAGCGTCGGTTATTTCTCTGCAAGCTGCGCTGCTTCACTATTACTCGAATACTAAAGCGACGCTGATGTTTGGCGTCCCCTAGGGGATTCGAACCCCTGTACTCACCGTGAAAGGGTGATGTCCTAGGCCTCTAGACGAAGGGGACATAATCTTTTCAGATCTGTCTTTAATTCGCCGCTAACTCACGCTAACTTGTCAGTTATTTCGTTTCGTCAACTGCGAAGACCGATATTCTAACTACGTTGCAGCCGTTTGTGAAGTCTTTTTTTCTACAACTTCCAGACTTCAGAACAACTTTACTCTGCTGTTGGTGGAGGTAAGCGGGATCGAACCGCTGACCTCTTGCATGCCATGCAAGCGCTCTCCCAGCTGAGCTATACCCCCTGCACATCAGAGAAACGAGATTTTAGAGGCCAATCTGCGCTTTGTAAATACCCTTTGAGCAATTACATGCGACTTTTTTCAGGCCGTATGCAAACCCTCTCAACGCACGCGCGAACCCGCTCGATCAAGCCAGCGCTTTTTCAATGCGGCCCACGACGACGTCACGGCCGAACAGCATCAGCACGCTGTCGATCGATGGCGTGTGCGTCGTGCCCGCCACCAGCAGACGAACCGGCATCGCCAGCTGCGGCATCTTCAGCTTGTGCGCGCCAAGCGTCGTCTTCAGCGCGGCGGCGATCGCCTCCCTGGTCCACTCCACGGTCTTCAGCGCAGCGGCCAGATCGGCGAGCGCCGGACGCACCAGGCCGGTTACGTGCTGCGCCAGCGATTCGGCGTCGGGCGCCGGCGTGCGATAGAACATCGCGGCGTTCTCCGCGATCTCCTTCACCGTCGACGCACGATCCTTCAGCAAGCCTATCACCGCCGTCAGATCCGCGCCCTGAGCGAGCGCGGCTTCCTCGATACCCAGCTCCGCGAAGAACGGCCTGGCAAGCCCGGCGAGGCGCGCGTTGTCCGCTTCCTTGATGTAGTGCGCATTGAGCCAGTTCAGCTTGTCGTGGTCGTACTGAGCCGGCGACTTGCCCAGGTGCTCCAGATCGAACCATTCGATGAACTGCTCGCGCGTGAACACTTCCGCGTCGCCATGCGACCAGCCCAGACGCGCCAGATAGTTGACCACCGCTTCCGGCAGATAACCGGCGTCGCGATAGCCGACCACGCTCATTGCGCCGTGACGTTTGCTCATCTTCTCGCCCTGCTCGTTCAGCACGGTCGGCAAGTGCGCGTACACCGGCGTTTCGCCGCCGAGCGCGTGCAGGATGTTGATCTGCCGCGGCGTGTTGTTCACGTGATCGTCGCCGCGAATCACGTGCGTGATGCGCATGTCCAGATCGTCGACCACCACGCAGAAGTTGTAGGTGGGCGTGCCGTCCGGGCGCGCGATCACGAGGTCGTCGAGCTCTTCGTTCGAGATCTCGATGCGGCCCTTCACCGCGTCGTCCCATGCGACCACGCCGGTCAGCGGATTACGGAAGCGCAGCACGGGCTGCACGCCTTCCGGCGGCTGCGGCAGAACCTTGCCCGGCTCCGGACGCCACGTGCCGTCATAGCGCGGCTTTTCGCCCGCTTCGCGTTGCCGGTCGCGCAGTGCATCGAGCTCTTCCGTCGACATGTAGCACGGGTAGACGAGGCCCGCGTCCTGCATCTGCCTGAGCACTTCGCGGTAACGGTCCATGCGCTGCATCTGGTAGAACGGGCCTTCGTCGAAATCGAGGCCGAGCCACGCCATGCCTTCAAGAATGGCGTCGACGGATTCGCTGGTGGAGCGCTCGACGTCGGTGTCCTCGATCCGCAGCACGAAGGTCCCTTTCATCTTGCGCGCGAACGCCCACGGATAGAGCGCGGAGCGAATGTTGCCGAGGTGGATGAAGCCAGTGGGACTCGGTGCAAAACGGGTACGAACGGAGGTGGTCATTAGCGGTTACTCGGAAGACTGGCGTCGGCGCCTGGACGGACATCGCCCGTGAAGCGCGGCAGCGGACCGCGCCCATGCGGCACACAGCGCCGGGCATGGACACGAGGGAAATAAATGCGAGAGCCGAATTATACCTTCCGCACGCGCGTTGCCTGGCCTCGTCCGAATGGCCGATGGCGGTGTGCGCGACGATGTGTGTTCGAGCGCTGGCGGGCGCCTGAGCGACATACAAGCCACGCCGAGGCCACCTTAAAGCCGCGCTCCAAGTCACCCGAAGGCTTCCTCTGCAACGTTTCATTACCAGGCCGCCGCGCGCGCGGGGCTTTGATTTATGATGTGCGCGCGCTGCGGCTGGAGATAGGTCCACAGCGCGCGGAATCGCCGCGGCGATCCTGTCCGTCTGACCATCAGCCTGATCGCGGCCCGCGGCGACGCCGAATGCGTCGCCCGCGCCGCTGCTGGAGAATTCGTTGAAACCCTCTTCACCCCGTCTCGCCCGCCGCAACTTTTCATTGGCAGCCGCCTCCGCGGTACTGGCCGCCTGCACCACGACCGGCGGCAAAACCGACTGCGCGCCGGTCGCCGCCACGCCCACCGTCAACCCGCCGCCTGAGAAATCGCCGCGGCCGGTGCGCGTCGCGCTTGCGCTGGGCGGCGGCGCCGCGCGTGGCTTCGCGCATATCGGCGTGATCAAGGCGCTCGAGGCGCGCAATATCCAGATCGACCTGGTGGCCGGCACCAGCGCCGGTTCGGTGGTCGGCGCGCTGTACGCATCGGGCATGAACGGCTTTGCGCTGAACAAGCTCGCGCTGACCATGGACGAAGCGTCGATCAGCGACTGGGCGATGCCGTTTCGCACGCGCGGTTTTCTGCAAGGCGTCGCGCTGCAGAACTACCTGAACAAGACACTGAACAATCGCCCGATCGAGAAGATGCCCAAGCCGCTCGGCGTGGTGGCCACCGATCTGAAAACCGGTCAGCCGATCCTGTTCCAGCGCGGCAACACCGGCATCGCAGTGCGCGCATCGTGCAGCGTGCCGTCGATTTTCGAGCCGGTGAAGATCGGCGGCCATGAATACGTCGACGGCGGCCTGGTGAGTCCGGTGCCGGCCTCGTTCGCGCGCAAGATGGGCGCGGATTTCGTGATCGCCGTGGATATTTCGCAGCGCCCGGAAAGCGGCCTGACCGCCAGTTCGTTCGACGTGCTGATGCAGACCTTCACGATCATGGGCCAGACGATCAAGGCCTATGAACTCGACAAGTACGCCGACGTCGTGATCCGGCCGAATCTGGCCGCGATGAGCGGCAGCGACTTCTCGCAGCGCAACGCGGCGATTCTGGCTGGCGAAGAAGCGGCGGCGAAGATGATGCCGGAGTTGCAACGCAAGCTGGCCGCGAGCCGCGCGGCGGCGTAGCCAGCTGGAGAGCGCAGGTTGCCGCTGCGGGCGCGCTGCGCACAAAACACCCGCCCAAAAGCAAAAAGCCTGCTTCGCATGAAGCAGGCTTTTTTATCGCGCCCAAACTGCCGACCCGGCCAGAATCAGTTATTCGCGCCAATCGTCGCGTTCACACGCTTGCGCAGATCCTCGCCCTCCTGATACGACGCCTCGATCCGGCGTGCACCCGTAAAACGCTTTTCCCAGTAGCCGCTATCCATGTCGTCGACGCGGATCGTGCTGCCCGTGGAAGGCGAATGCACGAACTTGTTGTCGCCGATATAGATGCCAACGTGCGAGAACGTGCGGCGCATCGTGTTGAAGAACACCAGATCGCCCGGCTTCAGGTCGCTCACGCGAACCTTCTCGCCGACGCGGCTCATTTCCTCGGCGCGGCGCGGCAGCGCCATACCGAGCGTGTCCTGAAACACGTAGCGCACGAACCCGCTGCAATCGAGCCCCGAATCAGGAGTATTGCCACCCCAACGGTAGCGAACGCCGATCATGTTCAGCGCGCCGACCACCACGTCGCCCGCTTTGCCAGCCATGCCGGACAGGAACGATTTGGCGCTGCCGCCTTCGCTAGCCGAAGCGGTGGTTTGCGAATTGGAGAAGGACAAGGAATTCGACCCGCTGGCGGTCGAATATGACGCATTTTGAGCGAAACTGCTTACTTCGTCGGCGAACGCGCCGGGAGCTGCTGCCATCAAGACGCCAATGAACATCCCGGCGACGACGCGCGTGCAAGCCTGGGTCAGGTTTCTGTGCTGCATTGGTCGGTAGTTTTTGCCTAAAAATCAGTGGTCTACGGAAAAAAGTTTGGTCGATACTAGCCAGTAAGTATTCACATGTCAAAACAAATAGAAAAATACAATCGAGATACGCACTCAATTGGCGAAAGGGTTGAAAAATCAATGGTCAAGGGCCGCTTTCAGGAGCTTTCGCGTGTAAGGATGCGACGGCGTCGCAAAAATCCTCTCGACGTCCCCGCTTTCGACGATCGAACCGTTCTGCATCACTGCGACGCGATGCGCCATCGCCCCGATCACGGCCAGATCGTGACTGATGAAAACGAAGCCGAGGTTGTACTTCTGTTGCAACCCGGCGAGCAATTTCAGTACTTGCTGCTGAATCGACACGTCGAGCGCGCTGGTCGGTTCGTCGAGGATCAGCACGCGCGGTTCGAGCACCAGCGCGCGCGCAATCGCAATCCGCTGACGCTGGCCGCCGGAAAATTCATGCGGATAGCGGTACAGCACCGTACGGTCGAGGCCGACTTCGCGCAGCACCGACACCACCTTGTCGCGCCGCGCTTGCGGCGTCATCTGTGGCCGATGCAGCGCCAGTCCTTCGCCGACGATCCGTTCGATGGTCTGACGCGGCGAAAGCGAACTGAACGGGTCCTGAAACACAACCTGCATGTTCGCGCGTAAGGCGGTCTGTTCGGCACCGCGATACCTGCCGAGCGCCCTGCCCTGAAACTCGATCTCGCCGTGCGCGGTGCGTTGCAGACCGAGCAGCGCCATCGCGAGGGTCGACTTGCCCGAACCCGATTCGCCGACGATCCCGAGCGTCTCGCCCTGGCGCACCGACACGTTCGCGTCGGCGACCGCGCGAAAACGTCCCGACCGGAACCAGCCGCCCAAGCCCGGCAGTTTCGTTTTGAAGTCGACCGTGACCGCGCGCGCTTCGAGCAGCACCGGCGAGATCGGCAGCACCGGCACCACCGTGCGCTGCGGCCGGCTCGCCAGCAGTCGCTGCGTGTAAGGATGCTGCGGCGCCTCGAACACCTGCTCGACCGGCCCGCTCTCGACCAGCACGCCTCGCTCCATCACCGCGATGCGCTGCGCGAAGTGGCGCACCAGATTCAGATCGTGCGTAATCAGCAGCACGGCCATGCCGCGCTTTTCCGCTTCGTCGCGTTGCAACTCCAGCAGCAGCTCGACGATCTGCGCGCGAATCGTCACATCGAGCGCCGTGGTCGGCTCGTCGGCCAGCAACAGCCGTGGACGGCACGCGAGCGCCATCGCGATCATCGCGCGCTGCCGTTGGCCGCCCGACAGCTGATGCGGGTAGCTGTTTACACGCTTGCCCGGTTCGGCGATACCGGTGCGCCCCAGCAGCGCGACCGCGCGTTTGCGCGCCTCGCTCGCCGTCACGCCGTCATGCACGACGATGGTCTCCGCTATCTGGTCGCCGACCGTATAGAGCGGATTGAGCGCGGTCATCGGCTCCTGGAAAATCATCGCAATGTCCGAGCCACGCATGCCGCGCATCTCGCGTTCGCTTTTGCCGAGCAGATCGATGCCGTCGAAACGGATCGAGCCGCTCACCTGCGCGTCGCTCAGCAACCGCAGGATCGACAGCGCGGTCACACTCTTGCCCGAGCCCGACTCGCCGACCAGCGCCACCCGCTCGCCGCGCTGGATCGCGAGCGTGACGTCGTTCACCGCGACGGTGTCGCCGAAGCTCACTTGCAGATGGTCGAGTTCCAGCAGCGGCGGCGCCGGCACCGGTTGCGCGTTGTTATGAACCGTTGCGCTCATTGATTGCCTCCGGCGCGCATCGCATCGGAGATGCGGGTATCGAGCGCGTTGCGCAGCGCGTCGCCCATGAAGGTCAGCAGCAACAGCATCGCGACCAGCACACCGAAGGTGGACAACGAGATCCACCACGCGTCGAGATTCGCCTTGCCTTGCGCGAGCAGCTCACCGAGGCTGGGTGTCGGCGACGGCACGCCGAGGCCGAGAAAGTCGAGACTCGTCAGCGCGAGAATCGCACCGCTCATCCGGAACGGCAGGAATGTGATCACCGGCGTCAGACTGTTGGGCAGCACGTGGCGCCACATGATCTGCCAGTTCGACAAGCCCATCGCTCGCGCCGCGCGCACATAGTCCTGGTGGCGATTGCGCAGAAACTCCGCGCGCACGTAGTCGGACAAGCCGATCCAGCCGAACAGCGACAGCAGCACGATCAGCAGAATGAAGCCCGGCTCGAAGATCGACGAAAAGATGATCAGCAGGTAAAGCTCCGGCATCGCGCTCCAGATTTCAATCAGGCGCTGCCCGACGATATCGATACGTCCTCCGAAGTAACCCTGCACGGCGCCCGCGGCGATGCCGAGTAGCGTGCCGATCAGCGTGAGCACCAGCCCGAACTCCACCGACACCCGGAAGCCGTAGAGCAGCCGCGCGAACAGATCGCGGCCGCGGTCGTCGGTGCCGAGCCAGTTATCGCGCGACGGCGGCGCCGGGTTCGGCGCCTTCGAGAAGTAATTCAGCGTGTCGTAGTAGTAGCGATTCGGCGGATACAGCGCGAAGTTGCCCGGCGCGTCGAAGCGATGCTTGATATACGGATCGAGATAATCGGCCGGCGTCGGGAAATCGCCGCCGAACGTGGTCTCGGCGTAAGTCTTGAACATCGGGAAATACAACTGGCCGTCGTAGCGCACCACCAGTGGCTTGTCGTTCGACCACAGCGGGCCCGCGAGGCTCGCCGCAAACGCCACGACGAACACGATCAGACTCCAGTAACCCAGACGCTGCTGGCGAAAACGCTGCCACACGCGGCGCGCGGGCGAAGGCGACATGAGCGCGCGAGCGGGTTCGGTGCGCGCCGCCGCGTCGACTGAAAGGCGGGCTCGATTCATCAGCGCTCCAGTTGTTCGAATTGGATGCGGGGATCGACCCACACATAGCAGAGGTCGGAGATCAGCTTGGTCGCAAGGCCGATCAGCGTGAACAGATAGAGCGTGCCGAGCACGACCGGATAGTCGCGCCGCACCACCGATTCGTACGACAGCAGCCCGAGCCCGTCGAGTGAAAACAGCGTCTCGATCAGCAGACTGCCGGTAAAGAATGCGCCGATGAACGCTGCCGGAAAGCCCACGATCAGCGGCAACAACGCATTGCGGAACACGTGCTTCCACAGCACGCGCTTTTCCGACAGACCTTTGGCGCGCGCGGTCAGCACGTATTGCTTGCGGATCTCGTCGAGAAAGGCGTTCTTCGTCAGCATCGTGATGACCGCGAAGCTGCCGACCACCGACGCCGTGATCGGCAACGTGATGTGCCACAGATAGTCGACGATCTTGCCGCCAAGACTCAGCTGCGCCCAGTTGTCCGAAGTGAGATTGCGCAGCGGAAACAGCTGCAGGAACGTGCCGCCGCCGAACAGCACGAGCAGCAGCACGCCCAGCACGAAGCCCGGAATCGCGTAGCCGATCAGCACCACGAGGCTCGTCGCGATATCGAAGCGCGAGCCGTTGCGCACCGCCTTCGCAATGCCGAGCGGCACCGATATCAGGTATGTCAGGAAGAAGGTCCACAGGCCGATGCTGATCGACACCGGCAGCTTCGACACGATCAGCGACCACACGCTTTGATGGCGGAAATAGCTCTGCCCGAGGTCGAAGGTCGAGAAGCGCTTGAGCATCAGCACATAGCGTTCGAGCGGTGGTTTGTCGAAGCCATAGAGCTGCTTCAGCTGCGCGATCTGCTGCGCGTCGACGCCGCTATGCGAGCGCAGACCGAACGGCGCGCCGCTCTCCGCGCCCTTGCGCAGTTCGTGCTGCATCTGCTCGACCGGGCCACCCGGCACGAACTGGATCACGACGAAGGTCAGCGTCAGCACGCCGAGCAAGGTCGGGATCATCAGCAACAGGCGTTTGAGGATGTAGCTCCACATGGGCGGCGTTCCGGTGCGAAGGCGGTGAATGAATCGCGCGTTGGCGCGGCGGCGGTTGTGGCTACGAGTGCGGCTGTGTTTGCGGCGGCGGTTGCGGCTCTGCTTGTGGCTGTGTCTGCGGCTGCTCGTACCACCACATCGACGTGATCCAGCCTTCCGCGCCATAGTACAGCGGCAGGGTTGTCGGCCACGCAAGGCCGCGTTTGAACGCCACCCGATGCGTGCCGCTGTACCAGTGCGGCACGACATAGTAGCCATGCATCAGCAAGCGGTCGAGCGCATGCGTCGCGTCGACCAGTTGCTCGCGCGTCTGCGCATGCACGAGCGCGTTCAGAACCGCATCGACCACCGGCGACTTCAGCCCGATCATGTTGTCCGAGCCAGTGGTATCGGCGGCCTTGCTGCCGAAGCGCTGGATCTGCTCCGAGCCCGGCACCTGCACGTCCGGCATGCGGATCGTGGTGACGTCGAAATCGAATGCATCGAGGCGCTTC
The DNA here is from genome assembly GCF_902859915.1 of Paraburkholderia ultramafica. Classification (GTDB taxonomy): domain Bacteria; phylum Pseudomonadota; class Gammaproteobacteria; order Burkholderiales; family Burkholderiaceae; genus Paraburkholderia; species Paraburkholderia ultramafica. The sequence goes on along the minus strand of NZ_CADIKK010000003.1, from coordinate 15,541 downwards.
TGATAGACCGCGTAATCCGACACGCGAAACGTCGCGGTAATGCCCAGCTTCTGCAAATTGCGGATGAAGGTCGCGACGATCGGCTCCATCTGCGCGGCCGAGCCGGAGTCGTCGAGAATCTCGAACTGGAACGGCTCGCCCTTGGCGTTACGCAACGCGCCGTCGCGATAGGTCCAGCCGGCCTGTTGCAACAGCTCACGCGCTTTCAGCAGATTGGCGCGCAGCGAGCCCGGCGGATCGGTATCCGGCTGCTTCGGCGGCGGTCCGAACACGGCGGGGTCGAGCTGTGCCCGCCATGGTTCGAGCAACGCCAGCTCACCAGGTGTTGGCAAGCCCTTCGCCTGCAAATCCGTATTGGCGAAGAAACTGTCGATACGGTGGTACTGATTGAAGAACAGCTGCCGGTTCAGCCACTGAAAATCGAGCGCGAGATCGAGCGCCTTGCGCACCCGTACATCCTGGAACAATGGCCGCCGCGTGTTCAGGAAGAAGCCCTGCATGCCGGTGCCGTTGTGTTGCGAAAATTCACGCTTGATCAGTTCGCCGCTGTCGAACTTCTTGCCGACGTCGCGCCGCACCCAGTTGCGCGCAACATACTCGACCAGCACATCGTACTCACCGGCCTTGAACGCCTCGAGCCGCGCCGTGCTATCCGAATACAGCTTGTAGACGATGCGATCGAAGTTGTTCATGCCGACGCGCACCGGCAGCTCCGCACCCCAGTAATTCGGATCGCGCCGATACGTGATCGTGCGGCCGTTGTCGTACCGTTCGATCAGATAAGGGCCGCTGCCGATCGGCTTTTCGAACGCGATCTGGTCGAACGGAATGCGGCTGCCGTCCGGCCTCATCCCCCACTTGCGCGAAAACACCGGCATGCCGCCCGCGAGCAGCGGCAGTTCGCGATTGCGCTGGCGAAACTCGAAGCGCACCGTGTGCGGATCGACCACCACCGCGCGCTTGATCTCGCTGAAGATCGACGCGAATTGCGGTGCGGCCTGCGGGCTCTTCAGCGTGTCGAGGGAGAACTTGACGTCGTCGGCGGTGACCGGATCGCCGTTCGAAAAGCGCGCGCGCGGGTTGATGCGGAAGGTCACCGACAAGCCGTCCGGCGCGATGTTGATGTCGTCGGCGAGCAGCCCGTACGCGGACGCGACCTCGTCGCTGCTGCCGATGGTCAGGCTTTCGAACAGCAGGTCCACACCGGGCGCCGTATTGCCGCGCAGCGTAAACGGATTGAATTTGTCGAAGCTCGTGAGACGGCTTGGGTTAGCCAGCACCAGCGTGCCGCCCTTCGGCGCATCCGGGTTGACGTAGTCGAAGTGCTTGAAATCAGCCGGATATTTCGGCTCGCCGTATTGCGCGATGGCGTGGACCGCATGCGCTTGCGGCGCCGCGAGCAAACCGGCCATGGCTAGCATGCAGGCTGTCGCGACGGCGCGCGCCGAGCGCCATGCACGCGGCACAACTGCCAGACCGGCACGCGAGAGTCCGTGAATCACGCTGCATCGAAATGCAACCGGCGTTTGAACCCGTCGCGAGCCAGTCGTCATAGGGGCCTTGTTGGTCAGTGGGCAATGGCAATGTGAGAGAATTCTACCCAATTAATCCGCGCAGTCCGCGCATCCATCTCGCGCGACGTTCGTGTGCGCGGCGCGCAGAGCGTTCAGGAGATTTCATGGGCTTCCTCGCTGGCAAACGCATCCTGCTGACCGGCTTGTTGTCGAACCGTTCGATTGCGTACGGCATCGCGCAAGCCTGCAAGCGCGAAGGCGCCGAGTTGGCGTTCACCTACGTCGGCGAGCGTTTCAAGGACCGCATCACCGAATTCGCCACCGAGTTCGGCAGAACGGTATTTCAGCGGGACCGATCAAGACGCTAGCCGCGAGCGGCATCAAAGGCTTCGGCAAGATTCTCGAATTCGTCGAACAGAACGCGCCGCTCAAGCGCAACGTGACGATCGAACAGGTGGGCAATACCGCGGCGTTCCTGCTGTCGGATCTGGCGGCTGGTGTGACGGCGCAAATCGTGCACGTCGATAGCGGCTTCAGTGCGGTGGTGGGCGGCATGGCTGCCGTGGCCGAGTGAGCGATGAGCGCGCCTGCTGCCTCGCGATGAAGGCGCCTGCATGATGAGTACGCCTGCGGCGTAGGCGCGTGGCTCCGGACGCTACCGTTGCATTCGCGTACCGACCATGTGCGGCGGGCATAAAAATACCGCCCTTCCGGGCGGTATTTTTTGAATCTGCGGCGCTAACCTGATCGCGCTCTACAGCTTAATGCCAGCCACGATGATTGTCGTAGTGATAGCGGCCATAGTCGCTGTGGCCCGGGGGACGATGGCGATACCAATCATCGCGCGCCCAGTAGCGACGGCCGTCCCAGTAGCGGTCGCCATGCCAGCCGACCACGATCGCCGGGCCGCCGTAGTACACGGGAGCCGGTTGATAGACGACCGGCGGCGGAGGCGGTGGCGGCGGTGCGTAGACCGGAGCCGGCGCAACATAGACCGGCGCGGGAATGCCGATATTAACCCCGACGTTCAGCCCTCCGGCCATTGCAGCACCCGATGCAGCCAACGTCAAAACCCCGATCAGAAGTGGAACAAGACGAGTGGACTTCATTGATCATCCTTTGGAAGAATGTGTTTTGTTGGCGGAAATATAGCGCAAGGCGGCTCACCGCGTATTTCAAGCTTGTAATAACTAATGCACAAGATCGCACCGCCGCGGGCTACGTAACGTCTGGTTACATGCGAGCGCATTCCGGTGAAAACGGCGCCAGCCTGTAATCGAAGTGAGTGAGGCGCACACACATGCCTGATGTGCAGAGTGCATTCCTCGTCGCAATTTTATCGCTGGAGACACACACAAGCATCGCCGATGCAGCAGCGCGGCCGCTCCGATTGCACATCGGAGCGTACCGACACGCTTCTTCTGAAATTGCGGTCGCCACACATCGGCGATCTATTGGATTCACTGCGAACGAACTTGTTCAAGCGCGCAACGCATCGACGCGAAACCACGCTGAATCAGGGCCGAAAAAAACAAAACCCCGCAGAGCCTGGACTCTGCGGGGTTTGCCACCATTGCTGGCGGAGACGGAGGGGGAATGGCGTCGACTGCAAACCCTTGCTGGGTTTGACTTCCAACTTAGGAATCTGAGGCCACCCCTACTCTCACCCCCAACTTCGTCCAATCACAGTTTTCCCATATTGTGGAATTTCTTCATCTCACTCCGACGATCGGTCAAAGCCAAAGTGAGGAACAAAACGCCATCAGGCCCGCTGCTTCCTCTCGACAACCGGCCGACGATGTCGCGATAAGACAACACCGGGAGGTCAGGCCGCGAAGTAAGGGTGGACTCGATTGCCAGTTCATCTTCAGTCCGGCCCGATTTCCGCAGTCTGCTGAGCGTTCGCCCCCTGGCATGACGGCTCAATCACCCTTTCGATACTCTAAGGCGGCGGAAGCGGTATCCGACCAATCGAATCGTCGGCAAATTCGAACATTACGCCCTCAACGCCGCCATCCGATTAAGGTACTTCGTACGCTGGTTTGCGCTGCTGAAATACACCGACCTTTCCGCATTTAGAATTAACCGACGATTGATATCTTCTAGTTGGGCGCTGCTGATGTCATCCCGGCATTCCCACTTCGAACCCGATCCGGTCTGGCTGATATCCGTCAGCATGCGCGGGCTCAACGGCATCCAGCCTTCAATCTCATCAAGTCGGACGACGGTGCCATTATTCAGGATGGCCGGCGCATCGCAGCCATCAAAGCCTCCCGCGCCGGATCGCCGGCGGCCGGTCAGCTTACGCTGCGAAAAAGCGGACATTACAACTTAGCTTCTACACACCAGCCAACACACTTGCGATCCGTCGAACTTGTGCATCATAATGCACATGGTATGCAACATGGAGCCGCACATGGGCAAATCACTCGAAGTTCGACCGCGTAAATCCACCAACGTCACCTTGCCGCCTGAGGTGCTGGAGCGGGCCAAGCAGCTTGGTATTAATCTTTCGCGGGCGAGCGAGCGCGGCGTGCGCGAAGAAATCCAGGAGGCAGAGGCGCGCCGTTGGGCGGATGATAACGCCCAGTTGGTCGCCGCTTACACTGCGATGGTCGATCGCGACGGGCTTCCGCTCGCGAAATACAGGACGTTTTAATGGGCCGGTTTGATCTCTACACGAACCCCGACATTGAGACGCGCAAACTTGCACCTTACCTGCTCGACGTGCAAAGCACCCATGTCGGTATTCTACCGACGCGCATCGTGATTCCTCTGCGACCTGTCCGACATCTCGGCTTCTCCGGCAAACCATCCGACCTGCTTCCCATTTTCGAAGTCAACGGCGAAGAATGTTTCCTTGATACGCCTGGCATGAGCGCGGTCCCGTTGAACGCTCTCGGCAAGTGCATCGGTTCCCTTTCAGATCGACGTGAGGCCATCCTCGCGGCGCTCGACCGGATCTTCGGCGCATACTGAGCGATAACAGGACGGCTTTGTTCGAAAGGGGCGACCCTCGTATCAGCAAATCAACCTCAAACCTCTAAACACTAATCTCGCTGTTGCGCTTCACCCTTGAAACCGCCCCGGGAAACCGCGATTGGAGATGCGATGCAATTCGACAAGCAACAGGAGAGGCTCAGGCAGAGTGCCGCAACTATGCGTGCTGGTCCGCCGAGCTTTGGATTTGCCCCTGTACCTCCGGACACCGCCTCACACTTGAGTTGATAAATCGGCCTTGCGCCTGAACGCACGTGGCGAGCGGTACTTCAGCGCGCTATGAGGGTGCTGCTCGGGCACGCGCCTCGCGTTTGCGCTGCGCGCTGCGCGTTCCGGTTGTAACGGCACGCCATGAACAGATTCGAAACCTGATTCGAAACCTGTCCATGAACCGAGCACTGCGCCGTGCTGATCGACGGCCCGCCACAGCCAATGCTTCCTGCCGTTGATCGTCACGACCACCTCATCCAGGTGCTACTTGTCGCCGCGACCCGGCGCTGTCGAACGAATGCGCCGGGCGATCGCCAGACCGAACTTCGTCGCCCAGCACCGTACCGTTTCATAGGTAAGCTCGATGCCCCGTGCCGCCAGCATCTCCTCGACCATGCGCAGGCTGAGCGGGAACCGGTAGTACAGCCACACTGCGTAGCTGATGATGTCCGGCGGAAATCGATAGCCCTTGAACGAAATCGGCGCCTCGCCCGATGGCAGAACGGAGACGGAAGCTTTCTTCATGCCCAATTATATTCGTCGACCCCAGCACCAACTTGACAATACCTCCGCTGGACGTAATGCACGCTGCGCGTGCGGTGGTATGTGGCCTACTCGCTGAGTCTTCGCAATCTTGAGGAGATGATGGGCATCACCTGGGCGTCCCTCTCAGTCACCGTCTATAACGGCCGGCGCGAGCCGCTTACGATGACCAGCATTTGCCGGAGGTATAGCGTGCTGAATTTGGGTAGATCCGCGAAGAATTTCCGACTCCGGCATTAAGCTATTGATCAGTCGGCTAAGGCGAAAGTCACCATCCGACGTGGCTCGCGCAGCCCGCCGCACTCATCGCCGATAACCGCGTTCCGGTAGGCTACGAGGCTGAGTCGTTTCGAAGTCGCGTTGCGACCACTACTCAACGCAAACCATCGATCAGGCTATCGAGAGCAGCAGCATCCCTTGCAAAACCCCGGATGCCTTCGGCGAGCTTTTCGGTTGCCATCGCATCTTCGCTGAGGAGATAGCGGAACTGCGCTTCCGAGTATTCGGGCTGTTCGGCTGGCTCATTACAGTCTTCCGCGCTCGCCAGCATCCGCTCGACCGGTTCCGTCGACGACTTCAGTGCGGCAAGCAAGTCCGGGCTGATCGTCAACAGATCGCAGCCTGCCAGCGCTAGAATCTGCCCTGTATTGCGGAAGCTCGCGCCCATCACCTCGGTTTGAATGCCGAAGCGCTTGTAATACTTGTATATCGTCGCAACCGACCGCACACCCGGGTCATTGCTTCCGGCGTTGGCCTCTTCGTCCCAATTTCCCTTCTCACTGGCCTTGTGCCAGTCATAGATGCGGCCAACGAACGGAGAAATCAGACGGACGCCAGCATGAGCACACGCGACCGCCTGGCAGAGCGCGAACAGGAGCGTGATGTTGCAGTGGACGCCGTCGCGCTCGAGGAGCCAGGCAGCCTGAATGCCTTCCCATGTCGCGGCGATCTTGATCAGTACCCGCTCGCGATCAATGCCCGCGACTTCATACGACCCAATAATCCGATGAGCCCGTTCGATCGTCGCCTGCGTGTCAAAGCTGAGCCGCGCATCGATTTCCGTCGACACGCGTCCCGGTACGATTCCGAGAATTTCCAGCCCGAACCGGACTAGCACCGCATCGACCACCTCGGCATGCGACCGTCCTTTGCTCCGGTTGACGACGTGTGCCAGCAGCGGAGCGTACTTCGAATCCTTGACCGCCTTCAGGATCAGCGACGGGTTGGTAGTTGCGTCTCGCGGAGTGAACTGGTTCAGTTCAAGGAAGTTGCCGGTATCGGCAACGACCGTCGTGTACTGCTTAAGTTGGTCGAGTTGATTCATGGCAGGAAAGTTCTATCCGAATACTGTGGTCAGGAAGTAAGCGACTGCGCCGCCGGGAAAAGGCTCCGAAATTTGCGATATCGCTGCTGTAATGCTTCGGTACGGGCCGGCTGCGGAACGAACTTGCGTTTCAACGGGAGTATGGTCTTCAATCGCGCCGGGTCCTGGCCGCAGGCAGCAAAACCTAGTTTCGCTGCGCCGATACAGGCTCCAAGCTCGCTCCCAACCAGCGTGTGCAACTCTCGTCCCAGTACGTCGGAAAGCAACTGCGCCCAGTAGTCGCTTCGCGCCCCGCCGCCGACAAGCGCGCATCTGCCGACCGCCACGCCCGAAGACTCGACGGCCGCAGCCGCGTCGCGCAAGGCAAATGCGACACCCTCGAGGACGGCATAACCGAGCAAGGCGGGGGATGTGTCAACGCCCAGGTTCATGAATCCGCCACGAACTAGCGGGTCGTTGTATGGCGTGCGTTCGCCCGCCAGGTAAGGCAGAAACAGGGGGGCGTCTGGCGGCGGATTTTCGTTGACGGGTACAGCGCCTGATATGAGATCGAGCAAAGACTGTTCAGAAGGCATGGACAGGATTCTTGTCACCCATCGCAGACAGCTTGCCCCCGACAGGATGGCGCCCATCGCATACCATTCATTGCGTAACGTATGAGCGAAGCGATGAATTCCTCCGCTGATGTTGGCAGTGGGATCGTCAGTCAACGCAACGACGGCAGCGCTAGTGCCAAGTGTGATAAACGCGTCACCCGCCGAGCATGCACCAATACCGACGGCTGAGGCCGGATTGTCCCCTGCACCACCCGCGACCACGACCGAAGTACGAAGCCCGAACTGCTCGGCAGTCTGCTTCGTGACATAGCCAGACGGGCTCGTTCCGTCAACGATCTCAGGCAACTGTCGCAGCGTGAGACCCGTCGCATTGACAATGGGCTCATACCAGGCGCGTCGGGGAACGTCCAGCCAGAGGGTGCCGGCCGCGTCAGACGTGTCGGTGACGCGCAAGCCTGTCAGGCGCAGCCTAAGAAAGTCCTTGGGCGACATGACGCAATCGATTCTTGCAAAAGTGCCAGGCTCATTTTTCTTGAGCCACAACATCTTCGGTGCAGTGAATCCTGCCATGGGCACGCTTCCAAGCAAATCGACGGCCGACGCGAATCGCTCAGCCAATTCGGCTGCCTGCACCGTCGCGCGGGAGTCGTTCCAGATAATGGCGGGCCGTACAGGCTCGTCGTTGACGTCAAGAGCAACGACGCCGTGCATTTGTCCCGACAATCCAATGCAGTCCACCTGTGACCAGGCATCGGGAAATCGGCTGCGCAGGTCGCCAAGCGCAGCAAGACATGCGCTCCACCACTCTTCAGGGTTCTGCTCCGACCAGCCGGCACGCGGGTAGTAGCTCTTCACGGGTGAAGAGGCGGTCCCATGCACGGAGTCATCCTCGCCCAAAAGTGCTGCTTTCAGGTCCGTCGTGCCTAGGTCGATGCCGAGAGAAAAGCGGGTACTCGATGGAGTTGCCATTACATTTACCGTTGGAAGCAGTGACAAGCGCTCGTCATAAGCGGTCCGGAAGCAATTTCGACACGGCACCCGAACTGAGCGCCCGTAGCGAATCTGCCCTCGCAGGATGAAACCGGGTAAGCTTTTGCCCGCGCACGATGCGGGCATCAACCACGCGCGTGATTTCACCAGACGAAGCTGGTTTTATCATAGCGATAGCCAGTAATTACCTTAGTATGACTATGTACTATGAAGCGAATCCCGTTCGGCTTTCGGTGCGTCGGCAAGCCAATGGCCAATCCTCAGGCCACAAGCGGCGAATGCTGTTCGAAGCAGCGCCACTTCATTGCCAACGGATTTCAGCCTCCCAGCACATAGCGGGAGAACGCGAGCGCCTGACGAGCATCCTCATCCATTTTTGCCTCATCGGCTCCTTCAGTGAGATCGCGCCAAACCTTAATGTCGGACCCGATTGTGCCGCCCGTTTTCACAAACGGCTCCATCACAACCGCTCCCGCATAGTTGATGTCGCGAAGCGCCAAGCCAACTTCGTGCCATGGAATTCGACCTTTACCCGGCACGCGGCGATTGTTCTCGCCGGTGTGAAAGTGCCCAAGCAAGTGGCCAGCGGTACGGATAGCTTCACCAATGCTGTCTTCCTCGATATTCATATGGAACGTATCGAGCATGACCTTGACGTTGGGCTTGCCAACGTCTTTCACGAAGTCCACACCTTCGGCTGCGGTGTTCAGGACATGGTTTTCGAAGCGATTGAGGACTTCAATGCAGAGGTCGATCCCCAGGTCGTTAGCGAAGTCCGCGATGCCGTGGATGCCTTCAACACCACGAGCGCGATCACCAGCCTTGTCAACCGGTTTCGTATAGTCGACGGGCCAATAGGAATGCAGTGCGCCGCCGATCGTCTTGATGTCGAGCTTCGCGACATTCGTGAGCGTTTGCTTGAAAAACTCCTTGCCCGCTTCGCGGACCGATGCTTCCGGCGACGACAGGTTCCGCGTTTTAGACGGCCCGATACCTGCGGTCAGTATGATGTTGTTGTCTTGCGCGCACCGTTTGATGTCGGCGAGTTCGGCGTCGCTGTATTCATTGATGTGATGTGCGGCAACCTCGATTACGTCGAAGCCCAGCTTCGCGACTTTTTCGACGTATGGCGCAAATTTCGCGCTCCACTCGTGTTCCCAGTAGGAGTAGTAGATTCCGAATTTCATGAGAGCCCCTTCAGGTTTTCAATCGCAATCGATGACTCCGGCAAATCAAGCCCGAGCGTAGTAGAAAAAGTGTAGCGTCAAACTACAGTGAATCCGCCGTCCATCACGAGATCTGCGCCCGTGGTAAATGCCGCGGCATCACTCGCCAGGTACAGAACGCCGCCGATCAAGTCCTCGGGCAGGCCCATTGCGGGCGTCACGCTTTGGCTCATCCATGAATCCTGCCAATCCTGGCGCACGTGGACAGTCATTTCAGTCTTGATGTAGCCCGGGCTGATGGAATTCACACGCACTTTGTGCCGGGCCCACTCGACCGCCAGCGATTTCGTCAGTTGGATGACGCCGGCCTTCGATGTGTTGTAGACGCTTTGCGTCTGCGGCCGGTTGACGATGTGCGCCGACATGGAGGCCGTGTTAATAATGGAACCTCCACCTTGAGCAATCATCTGTCGTGCAGCCGCTCGAGCAGTCAGGAAGACGCCATTCAGATTGACGTCAATCACTTTCTTCCAGTCGGCGAGGTCAAGCGTCTCAGCCGGCGTGTTGTTAGCGATGCCCGCGTTATTAAGGGCGACGTCGAGTCGGCCGAACTTGCCGACGATCTGCGTCATCATCGAATCGACTTCTGCCGCGTTGGTGACGTCTACCTTGAGAGCCAACGCCTTGACGCCGCGGCCTTCGATTTCTTCAGCGACTTCGTCGGCCTTGGCCTGGTTGACGTCGACAATTGCGACGTTCATGCCGCTGCGCGCCATTGCCAGTGCGACTGCCTTGCCAATGCCTTGTGCACCGCCAGTAATGAACGCCGACTTTCCCGTCAAGCCAAACAATTCATCGAGATATGACATCACGGACCTCTAATTTAAAAGTAAATTGGTTAGTGGCGATTTCTCGTCCGCAAGCCTTCGGTCAGAACAGCGGCCACGATAATCAGACCCTTCACGATGCGCTGGAAATAGTCGGGGATGCCTGCCAGGTTCATGATGTTTGAAATCACACCGAGGATCAGGACGCCAACGATGGTATTCAACACGCGGCCTCGACCGCCTTGCAGGCTGGCGCCACCGATGACAACTGCGGCGATCGCGTCGAGCTCCAGCCCCTCACCAAGGATCGGAGAACCGACGCCAGTCCGTGAGGCGAGAACGACGGCGCTGATTCCGCATGCAAACCCAGAGAAAACATAGGCGAAGACTTTGAAGAACCACACCTGGATGCCGGAATAGACAACAGATGTCTCATTGCTGCCGGTGGCAATCAGAATCCGGCCGACGATCGTCTTCTGCAAGATGAACCACGTGACGAATGCGAAAACCAACATCACCAGAATCGGCAGCGGTACGCCAAAGACGCTGCTCTGCGCGAAATTCGCAATAAAGTCGTTGTCAATCATGATTGGGCGACCGCCGGACACAGTTAAAGCCAGACCGCGCACAATCGTCATCATTGCCAACGTCGCGACGAATGCAGCGATGTTTGCTTTCGCCACAAGCAGGCCCGAGACAAAACCAGCCAGGCAGGTAGCCGCAATGCCCAGCGCCAGACTTGTCAGCAACCCGAATCCATACTTCTCGAGGCACACCGCGATGACGACGGAGGACAGCGCGACCATCGAACCGACCGAGAGGTCAATGCCGCCGATCATGATGACGAGCAACATTCCGCAGGAAATTACTCCCAGATAGGAGACCTGGCTTAGGATGTTCAGAATGTTGCTATAGTCGTAGAAATTATTTGATACGAAACCAGCGATTATCAGCATCGCGATGAAAACAAAAATCACCGTGTTCTCGGATACCACCCTACGGAATTTTTGCACTGCGCTGCCGGACTTGGCTCCACCCAACCTTGTCGAAAATGTAGTCATGATGCCACCGCCTCTTGATTGGATACAGGAAAGGCCAAATGCATGATTGCCTTTTCGCTAATGTCTTTGCCGCGCAGATCCCCCGAGACGGTTCCCTCTGTAAAGACGGCAACACGGTCTGCCATCCCGATAACCTCCGACAGTTCGGATGAAATGAGGATGACGCCAAATCCTTGATCGGCCAGTTTGTTAATCACGTGATAGATCTCGACCTTGGCGCCGACATCAACGCCTCGAGTGGGTTCGTCGAGAATGAGAATTTCGCTAGCCGTGTTCAGCCACTTCGCGATAACGACCTTCTGCTGGTTGCCGCCAGATAGAGAACCTGCAGCGTGATGAACGCTCCCACATTTAATGCGAAGCTCCTTCACATACTGCGAGCCGATCTCCTCTTCCTTTTTGTGGTTGATCAGTACGAACTTTTTGATCACACCCTTGACCTTCGCCATTGTGATGTTTTCGAGGATGCTCATCCGAAGCGCCAGCCCCTGGTGCTTGCGGTCTTCGGGAATCAGCCCAATCTTGAGCCGTTTGGCATCCTTGATGTTCTTGACGGAGACCTTTTCTCCGTTGACGAAGAGTTCACCTTCGGTGATCTTGTCCAGGCCGAAAACTGCACGGGCGAACTCTGTCCGTCCGGAGCCAATCAGCCCGGAAAGACCCAAAATCTCGCCCCTGTGGAGGGTGAGGTTGACGTTATGAATTCCGTTGTTTGCGGACAGATTCTCAGCACGGAGGAGCTCTTTCCCGATGTTGATTTTTTCCCTTTTGGGGAAAAGAGTTGCGAACTCCCGGCCAGTCATCTCGGTGATGATCTTGGCCTTATCGAGCTCACCTACGTCCTTGGTGGAAACGAGTTCGCCGTCTTTCATCGCTGAGATGCGGTCGGACAGTCGGAGAACTTCTTCGAGGCGATGCGAAATATAGATAATCGAAACGCCTTCCTTGCGAAGACTCTCGAGAATCCCAAACAGCTTTTCAGACTCGGAGTCTGTCAGGACCGCAGTCGGCTCATCGAGGATCAGGATCCTGGCATCCTGTGAGAGCGCCTTGGCGATCTCTACGACCTGTTGCAACGCGACGGGCAAGGTGCGGACAAGCCGGTGTGGATCAATTTTGAAGCCGAGCCGGTCAAGGATGCCTTTTGACTTGCGAAACAAGTCTGCAAAAGGAACGACGAGCCGCTTTTTCCCACCGTTGAGATTGCCGAGGTAGATGTTCTCGGCAACGCTGAGGTCAGGCGCCAGCGAGAACTCCTGATAGATGATCCCGATACCCAACTCTTTGCTGGTTACCGTGTCTCCGATGTCCGTCTCCTTACCGAAAATCGCGATGTTTCCGGTGTCCTTGACCACAGCGCCTGAAAGCACCTTCATCAAGGTCGACTTTCCGGCACCGTTCTCACCGACAATTGAATGAATTTCGCCGGGGCGGACTTTCAGAGAGACATTATTGAGTGCGTGTATCCCGCCAAACCGTTTGGAAACGGAATCAATTTCAACAGCATAGGTTTCCATATCACACCTTCCGCAGAACCGACTTGCCCTGAAGCGATAAGCCAGGGAGACGCGATGTCTCTCTTCTCGACAGCAGACGCTGCGATTAGAACGGCGAGTTGGCGTTGTAGACGGTCGAGACGTTGTCTTTCGTCACCAGCAGCTTTCGCACATATGTGATGTCCGGGAAGTTACGGCGGCCAGTCTCGACGTACTCTTTAAGCACGTCGACAACGGTTTTCCCTATAAGGCTCGGCGAGTTTTCACCGGTAGCTACGAGATCACCGTCCATAATCGCCTTGTAGGCGAATTTGTTGCCGTCGAAGCTGAAGATCTTCATCTTGCCTTGCATGTTCCGTGCCTTAATCGCGCGAATCATGCCGATGACCATCGCGTCGCTTTCCGAATACACCATGTTGATGTCGGGATGCGCGACCAGAATGTCTTCCATGACCTTGCGGCCGTCATTCTGATTCCAATTGCCGTAAAGCTGAGCAACCACATTCACGTTGGAATTGCCGTAGTTCTTCATGCGATATTCGTTGAAGCCGCCGAGGAAGCCAGTGCGGCGGTCCTGCGACACCACGTTGCCTGCGGAACCGCTGACAATCGCCAGCTTGATGGGGTTATTCCCCATGTACTTGCCGGCGAACTCCCCGGTTTGTACGTTGCCGTCGTAGTTCTGCGCGCGAACCTGCGTGAGAACTTTCGCGTTTCCTTGAAGGCCACTGTCGAAGGTGATCACCGGAATTTTCAGCGCGTTTGCCTTCTTCGCGCACTGCGCCCCCTCTGCCGGCTCCTGGGGATTCAACACGAGGAAATCGATATGGCGCGAAAGCAGATCCTCGCAATCCTTGAGCTGCTTGGTCATGTCATTCTGGGCGTCTGTCAGGATGACAGTGAAGCCATTCTTCTCACCTTCTGCCTTGATGGCGTTCGAGATAGTCCCGAAATATTCGTTCATGTCGCGGTTCGTTACGCCAATCACCTTGCCCTTCGGGCTGGCGGGCTTGGCCTCCTGAGCGCCTGCGGAGGTGACTGCACCGACGGCCATCGCGATAACCGCCGCCAGTGTGATTGCTTTCTTTGTGTTGACGCGCATGTCTGTCTCCTAACGTTTCTGTTCAGCTGTTGGGTGGTCGCGGCCGGGGGCGGCGCCGTTTGCTAAATCCATTTAGCTATCCGGTAAATCGAATGCTGAATCTATTTAGCAGCCTGGTCAACTCCGTGGAAACCCTGATTTTGCTTTCCGTGCCGAAAGGTCTAAGGTCTGCGGTACGAAAACGAATGTGCTGCTGAAGTGAACCAAATGGCTCCCACCGATTCCAGACGAAAATCCACGATTTACGATATCGCGAAAGCGACGGGTTCTTCGACATCCACGGTTAGCATGGTGTTGAACGGAACCTGGGAGCGGTATCGAATCAAGGAGGAAACCGCCAATCGCGTCCTCGAAGTCGCGCGAGACCTTGGCTACAAGGTCAACATGCGAGCGCGCGGATTACGTCTTTCGCGCTCCGGACTTGCGGGAATGATCCTTCCCCACTATAGGAACCGCTTTTTCGCGGGGCTTGCCGAGACCTTTGAGGAGCAGGCCAGAAGTCGGGGTCTCTGCCCCATTGTCGTCAGTACTCAACGAGACCCCTCGGTGGAATTGAGCGTCACCCAGACGCTTCTGTCGCAGCACGTAGAGTTGCTCTTCATTGCCGGCGTGCAAAACCCGACGCCGCTAAACAATCTCTGTTCAGAAGCGGGTGTATCGTCTATTAACCTCGACCTGCCTGGTGAGGGGGCACCGTCGGTTGTCTCAGACAATCGAGGTGGCGCACGGGTGCTCACTGACGTTTTGATCGAGAAGATCAAGGCCCGCGGCGCCCCTCCAGAAGAACTGGTGTTTGTCGGCGGGATCGCCAATGAATACGCGACTGAAATGCGTATTGCCGGGTACCGCGATGCTTTCGAGGCCCGGCATCTGAAGCCTGTGGTCCAGTCACTCGAAATCTGCGGGTACAGTGCCTCGGCTGCCCGGAAGGCGCTCGCGCGTCAATATGAGACACGCGGACGGTTGCCGGTTGGGTTGCTGATCAATTCGATTACGGCGTTTGAAGGGCTGGTCGAGTTTGTGTCGGAGTTGCCACGAGACGCGTTGAAGTCGTGTGTGGTAGGGTGCTTTGACTGGGATCCATTCGCAGCACGATTGCCGTTTGACGTAACGATGTTGCATCAGGACGTACAGGCCATAATCCTGGAAGCGTTCTCCCTGGTCGATAACAGTGAAGGGGGCGCGCCCCCTTGCATCCTCGTTCCTACACGCTTCAGCGAGATGTCCGACGACGATGTGCAAACCACGAAGGGGAGCACGACGGATGATTGCCATCCATCCTCGCCGAAACATTGCGCGTGAAGCAGTTTGCAGGTCGACCGTGCCGGAGGTCGTGGGCATTCCCGTCATCTACAATCTCGCCGGTCTGCGCACGTTGCTCCCGGCGGAGTGTGCAGGATAAACCCTTCACATGGTTCCAGCGCCGATGGGTAACAACCTCAGCCTTCAGATCGTGTGGGAAGACGGCGAGCGTGTCTTCTGTCGAGGGCAGCGCCCGGGCTATGGCAGCGCCAATAACGTCCTGATTGTGCGGGCTGCCACCGACCATCCCCTGCCCGCCAGCCTCGATCGCCTTGCCCATGAATTCGCACTGAAGGACGAACTCGATGGCGCGTGGGCGGTGCGGCCGCTGGAGCTTCTGCGCGAAGACGGCCGGACCCTGCTGGTGCTCGAGGATCCGGGCGGTGAGCCGCTCGCGCGGCTGCTCGGCGCGCCCATGGAGCTGGACAGCGTCTTGCGCCTCGCCGCCG
>NZ_CADIKK010000002.1 GCF_902859915.1 Paraburkholderia ultramafica | reverse complement strand
TCGCTGTATCGCCTCGCAGATCGCTTCAGCGTCGGCCGCGTCGGTCTTGTTGCTCTTTACGTAAGGCCGGACGAACTGCGGGGCGATCAGTCGAACGGTGTGTCCGAGCTTCGCGAGTTCCCGGCCCCAGTAGTGCGACGAACCGCACGCTTCCATGCCAATCACACACGGTTCAAGCGTCGCGAAATACCGAAGTACATCCGCGCGTCTGAGCTGTTTGCGCACAACAACGTGGCCTTGCGAATCCACTGCGTGAACCTGCAGCACGCTCTTGGCCAGATCCAGTCCAACAGTCGCTATCTTCATGATGAACGCTCCTTTGCCGTGGACGTCACGACCGCTCCACTCTGGCATAAACCTCTCGCTGCGTAGCGGGAGTCGTCCATCACATCAGAGCCGCGAAACCCGCAGAATGGTGCTCTCATCAGGCAAACGCGTCATGCCGCCGTCCAGTCCCACGAACTCGCGGTATAGCGGCACGTCGCACAGCGCTTCTTCCATCGCCGGGTCTGACAGACCGAACCACTGTTGCATGAAGTGAATTCTTAGCATCGTCGCGATCGGGAATGGCGGTCGCCCCGTTTTACCCTATATTGGGTAGTGCGGCTCAATCGGCGCAATCAGCCTTGACCACGGCACGGGCCTATCTATTCGGGAAACTCCCGCTTGTGCGTCCATTTTTTTTCGTCAGATCCAGACCAAGACCGAGTTGCGCCATCGACCCTCTCCCGGACATCTCTCCTACCCGGGATAGTTCGCCCGCTTGTCAACGGCGCGACTTTTGCAGCCCTTCCTTAACGGCCCCAAGAAATCATCTTGTTAAAGCTTATAAGCCGAACGTGCCATCCCTCGATCTGGAATGCTCGACCACGTCCTACGGCACCCGGCATGAACCACTGGAGCTACAAGAGCCAACGCTTATGAGGCGGACATTAACAGCTTTGCCCCGAGCCGCGACAGGCCCAGAGATATGCATCGGGAGCCACATCGCGTCGCGCAAGCCGTAGCGCTTCGATAGCATCATCGCGCGATACCCAACTCGCCATCATCACGCCGTAGTTCGGGTTGTCTCCATATGGCTCATACAGGGCGAAATCGTATTGCGGCGCTTTCGACTTTAGATCACTCATCAATCGAAGCCCGTCAGTTCGTGTTCTCGCGGAACCCACGATTACAAAGTATTTGTTAAAGTCATTTACATAAAATGGAGGATCGCGCAGGAACCCAGTCTGCGCTTCTGGTGGCACATTGCCCGACACAGTCTCCGACACCCGTATAACCTTCGATGCATTAGCCGAAGCCAAGGCAAGCAAATCCGCTTGCCCGTCTCGCCGACTATGTGGAGGCTTATCTGTTCTCGCGACCGGTTCGGGACCCAGAGCGCGAGAATAAACGTCTTGCATCATGGACTGAAAACGGGCGGCCTTCTCTGCTCCGCTCAATGTGGTGTCCGACCATACCATCTCGCACAACATGTTCGCCATAGTTAGCACGATCACAAGCTGATCGGCGCGAGGATTATCCTTGAGAATGTTGTCGCGTGTTGTGCGTACGTTGATCCCAAGTCCGATACTCGCAAGCCTTTTACTGACTGCATCGAGCGCGGCCTTGGTATCCACTGAGTTGGAACTCACTTCGAGGTTGGGTACCGGAGGGCATTGCGGATGGGTTTGAGAAAAAGCGGGTACGGAGAAGACTAAGACGCTTCCCGCTGCCGCAAGCATGACGCGTCGGGCAATGTTCGACCTTCGATGTGAGTGGAGAACCGCTCCAAACCCAGCGGCAAAACTTCCAGAGCTGGTCCGTAAGACGGTATTCGCGCCCATATCCGCTCCTCACGCAGTTTCACGCAGGCCCGCAAGCGACCGCTCGCCGGCCTGCGATTGCACCTTCGTCTGCTCAGCTATCATGATGGCGCCCCCAAGATACCGGACGCTCACAAGCCTTGGTGAGATGCAGGCGCTAGATCGCCCAGACTTCCTTGAGCTGATTGAACTATACCGAGAGACTTTCTGCCTGTCGGAACGCTGTTACGGCGCACATCGCATCATACGCCTCGACTTCTCTAAATTTCAGAACTTTCTAACCAACGCTCTTCACGAGGAAGTTTGGCTGTCGGCACGACGACCGCATCTGCTTCTGAACGTCCGATCCGCAACTGGTTGCCTGGCCATCTTTGTTGAAGCATAGGTGAATTTCTTGCAGGAATCTGCCCGACCCAGAGCAGATCATCATGATTGCGTCTACGGGTATCGAGGGATTCGACTGTGTGAAATCACGTTGAAGTTCGCTAACCGTTGCCCTGAATGGATCGCTCGGGGCCTGATAGCGCTCAGGAATCGAAACACCGTCCTTTAACTGTTTCGATAACGTGAGATAGTCTGCCGGAGACAAGCCTGAGCGCGTTCCATGTTTGGGCCACTCGTGATCAAAGAGCTTATCGCTCGGGTAGAGCCCTGCGAAATCCTGCTTCACCGAGCCAGGCAACGCTACGCTTGAGCAATTCTGCCGATAACCTGTCTGTTATTGTGGCCAAAGTCCATGCGGCACAAACCCAAATCGCTTTGTGGGACCGCACTGTTGCGTGTCTTGTGCATTTCCGCTGCAATAATCCGGAGACCAGCTCAGGGACAGCACGTAATAGTCAAACTTTCCCGGGACGTTCCGTTGCGCTGGCGCATTGCCTTGATCATGCGATTTCTTCGCCTCAGCAACATGAGGGGAAAATAAAACAAGCAAAACAATCAGAATCCGTGCGATGGTGTTCATCTGCCGCTCCTGTAGCCAGGTTGCCCGCCGAGTTTCGCTGACCGAAATCTTGTAGTTATCGCGCATCATCGAATTTCATCTTGTTGCCGAGGCGGCAATTGGTCGCTCTTCGAACTGAACTCGATCGGCTTTTTTTTGGTGAACCCAAGTCACGATTGCTCGTTCTTGATATCGTGTTTATAGTCGAGCTGACAGTACTGTCAAGAACACGTGATTCCCGGGCTGACCACGTTTATCCGGTTCGCGACCTCACCGCTTCTCGAACTACCTCGAAAGCCGTATACCGGTCAGTAGTTGCTCCTTGAATTTGGTAATGCCAGTTCATAGACTATATGCAGTCCGCGCGAGGCCGCGTTAGGTAGTCCCGACGTTCATTTTTAAAGCAACAAGTTCCGGACCGTTTTTTAACACGTCGAAGCACTTCTCTTCGAACGAAGATCTGATTCATGTAAGCACACCCGTAAGGATCTGACCACCGTACGTGGAGGCGCAGATGGCTTGCGATGTATCTCTCGCCCGCCGGACTTTCCTCAAGGCCGTCGGAAATGGCGCCTTCACAGTGTCGGTGAGCTCCTTCACTGTCTTGACGGCCGCATGTTCTTCACAGCTGGCTCTGACAGTCAATCATAAATTTCAAATGCCGGACCGGCCGGGATGATGCTTGAATCGTGGAACTCTCGCAAGCCGCCACAGGCGCGCATCGCCAGACATTCGAATGAAGGTGCGGCCAGGAAGTGCGCCTGCTGTTTCGGCATGCCTAATCCCCGTAGGGGTTGCTCGAAAAGAAGGCCCGCCGTCTCTGATAGTGAACTTCTTTACTCCGTTGGTTCATTTACGGCAATCGGTCGGAAGGTGATCAAATGAACGGTTCTCGCTGGGAGCAAATTACTCTGATACACCTCAGTGATCTTCATTTCGGCGCGAGGCATTCGTTCAATGCGCCTAGCGGCGGAGATCCGAGAAGCCGACCGAAGCTTGCTGAGTCGTTGCTTGCGGACATAAGAGACGGCCAATTCGCGCTTCCTTCTGCATTCGCTCCCTCGAATCCTTCCGCGGTTGATCTCGCGATTTCATCGGAGGCGGGTGCCGAGCCGACGGTTCCGCGCGTCGTACTAGCCATCACCGGTGACTTTAACGAACGGTGCGTGGAGCCTGAGTTCCAGGAGGCGCGGTCATTCCTCGAAAGTTTTTGTAACGCCACGATCTTCGGTTACACCCTTGGGCCACAAGACATTTTCATGGTCCCGGGTAATCACGATCTCAAGTACGCGGAGGCTGCCGTAGAGGACCGTTGGAGTAAATACTGTCTCTTTTATCAAGATCATGACGCTAAGCGAGCGAAAGCGAATGGAGCTGACAGTCAGTTCTTTGACCCTCGTTGCCCGCACAAGCTCTCTCGTATTATCGATCAATCAGACCAAGGCCTAATAGTGGCTGAGATCAATTCAAGTGCCTATGTTCGGAAGGACACTCTGGATGAGCGCCGAGGTCAGGTCGACGAGCAGGCAATCGCCGAACTAGCCAGTCAACTGAAGACAATTCCTAAGGTACAGAGGCACGCGGCGATCAAAATTGCGCTAATTCATCATCATCCAGTCGTACTACCGGCACTCGCGGAACCCGACCGGGGCTACGATGCAATTCTGAATTCTGACCTACTGCTGGGTACACTAAAGCAGTACGGTTTTCATATCGTGTTGCACGGACATAAGCATAATCCCCACACATTTAGCTACGATGCTGTTTGTGCTTGGACCACTGATCCGGTACAACCTCTCGTTTTGGTCGCCGGCGGATCTGCGGGAAGTGAGGAGCTTCCCAGAGCACCCAGTTCACGAAACACATATAACGTTATTAGCATCAAGTGGCACCCTGACGCTGGTCAAGCGCGTATCCACGTTGAAACGCGTGGCTTGGTATGCTTCGACGAGGAAGGAAATAAATTGCCAGGGCCAGAGTGGTATTGGAAAACGCTGCGGCTTGATGATCGGCTGCTAACTGCAACCACCAAAGCCACGAAATCGGCTCATCCAACTCGTGACCGTGACGCATCTGATGCTCGCTACGACGATCTAAGGTCACATGCCATCGCCGAGGCCCGCCGGAACTTTCCAGCGATTGAGGTCTTCCCCTCATTGGACCCGGCACAAGGGTATGAGGCCAGCGTTTGGATCGAGGGTCAACCGCATCCAGATTACGTACCACCGGCGAGAGTCGAATGGTCGGCCAGTCCGCGGTACTTCCTAAAGGTTTATGTCTGCAACCGCTCTGACGATCCGGAATTTCGTGTGCGCTTCTCCTATTATGGCCCGACGTTGATCCAGGCAAGGATGTTTTGGGACGACGGACATGAGACACAAGCCTACATATTCGCGCGGTACCCCCGAGAGAATCCGCTATGACGAAAGAGACCGGACACGACGTGACGCGTGGACAATTGAGAAGTCTTCGGTCTACGGTGCAATACGAAGCATGAGGTTCGATATTTCGGAGCGCGGTGTGTTCATTGCATCATTATCGAATCTCGCAAAAACATCCAGCGTGGCAGGTGATCAATGCGCTCATGTACAAGCACCAGAAAACGCGCTGGACGCCATTTGATGGAAATCGCTTTTCCGGGTGCGGCGCGCGGTGATCGATGGCGACCTGGCGGTCATACTTGGGGCCTATATGGCACACGCATTAAGGAGGTACAGAAGGACTTGGCTCGCTTTCTATAGCTCCATGTGGCGAGGGCCACAGCGGAAACTCCACTTTTTTTGGGAGCGTCGGTTTTGGTGCGCGTTTCCAAAGATGACGGCCGTGAATTTTTCGTGACTCCTCCGGAATGCTTGCATTCAGCTTAATCTCGTCTTTAATGAACGAGTGAGGGTAGGACAACATGCCCTCAGCGGTAACTGTCAAATAAGCTATGGTGTCTGTGGAGTCCCAGTCGAGATTTGCCGAAGTACTGTCCCGAAATGGCCGCGGCGAGGAAGCGCTCAGTTGTTCAATCTTAGCGCACGAGACTGTCGCTGGATGGGGCCAAAGATGAACTGAAGTTTCGATCGACTTATACGGGCAAGTCGAAGACAGGTGCCTCGCGACGTAGCTGTGTGGAAGCCGCCTGAGTAGAATCGCCTCGCCTGGATATTGCAATGGATCAACCGGACTTTCGCGAAGAACCTCGCCTGATTGGTGCGAGCGCCGCGCATCGGCAGGTGATGGAGACACTTGATCTTGTCGCGCCGATTGATGCCGAGATCCTGATCACCGGGCCGACCGGCGTAGGAAAGGAGCTTTACGCCAACTATGTTCATCAACGCAGTCCGCGGGCCGGAAACGCCTTCGTTGCCGTCAATTGTGGCGGGCTCCCTCGGGAATTGATCGAGAACGAGTTGTTCGGTCATATTGGTGGCGCATTTACGGGAGCGCGACTACAAAGCGCCGGCTTGATTGCTGAGGCCGAGGGCGGCACCTTGTTCCTGGACGAGGTAGATTCTTTGCCTTTAGATGCCCAGGCGAAATTGCTGCGTTTTATTCAGGAGAAGGAGTACCGTCGGCTTGGTGAGACCCGGCTGCGGCACGCTGACTTGAGGATTGTCGCGGCCACCAACGCCGACCTCGTCGGCGCGGTGCGGGAGAAGCGCTTCCGTCAGGACCTTTATTATCGCCTACGAGTGGTACCGATTGATGTCCCGGCGCTGGTCGAGCGTCCCGAAGATATCCCGCTGCTTCTGGCCGCTTTTGCAATTCGCTACGCGAAGGCTTATGGCCTCGCTCCGGTGACGTTCAGCAACTGTGCGCTGGAAAAGCTGCGTAGCTATTCTTGGCCCGGCAATGTTCGCGAACTTGAAAACTGCGTCAAATATCTGACATGCATGCAACTGGCCCGGACAGTCGAGATTTTCGACCTGCCGCTGGAGCGCGCGGATGAGCCGGACGAGTTGCTTCCGTTGACCCTGCTGGTTGAGTCCGGTGATCTCAAGACCGTGAAACGCGAAGTGATTTGCCTGTTCGAGCGGGTTTATCTGGAGAGCGCCCTCCGCCGTTGCGACGGAAACATCGCCGCCGCCGCTCGCGCAAGCGGCAAGGCAAGACGAGCGTTCTTCGAGCTCATGCGCAAGCATGGCCTGACCGGATGTCAGAATTCGTCCGAACACAAAACGCCACCGTCTTAAGGAAACGCAGATTTGTTCAACTGAGCCAACCGTTCGAACAGGGTAAAGCGTTCCCGGAATACTACCCCGCGATACAGAAGACCACATGAAACCAAGGCCACCGACCCAGATCAGTTTTGCCCAAGCGGAAAACAAGAAGAAAAAGCGTACGCGGCGCGAAGTGCTTCTGGAAAAATTGAACAGGTGGTGCCATGGTCGCGGCTGCGCTTTCCCTTCGGAATGGATTCTTTTCCGCCCTCCCCCCGCCCCCGAGCCAGAGGTTCCGCCGCAGGAGTGCACTGTGAGTGAGCTCCTTCATTCAAACACAGCGCTTTCCAAAGCCTCTCCGCTATCCCCAGCGAGCGCCACGGATAATGAAGTTCTGGATAAACTCAACGGAAATCTTATAGAACCGCGCAACGCCGAGCCGGAAACGGAAATATTTGTTGCTTCTTTCGAATCTCGAGTGGGTGGACTGCCGGGTCAAGCGCGGGCGCAAGCCCGGCGAAGCGAACGCTTGACGCGCGTCGTGTAGATAAGCTGGTGCAGTGCTGGTTGCGGCAGAATGCGGCAATCAGCACTGCAAGACTAAGCGAACTATGACGAACCAAACTCAGCTGTTTGAAGCCGCCTTGGGAATCAAGGCGCCGTGGTATGTGCAAGGTATCGATTTCGGCACGGAACTGACTATTGCCGTGGACTTTGTCGCGGGCAGCCGGTTTGCCTACCCCGGCGTGCCTGGCGAGCACCCGGTGCACGACACGGTTATCAAACGGTTGCGCCACCTGAATTTCTTCCAGTTCGACTGTTATCTGGAGGTGCGCGTGCCGCGTGTGCGCCTGCCGGACGGCTCGGTGCGGCTCATGGAGCCTGAATGGATGGGCAATCTGGATGGCTTTACGCTGCTGTTTGAAGCGCTCGTGCTGACACTGTGCCGGGAGATGACATTTGCGGCGGTGGCGCGTCTGGTGAACCTGTCGTGGCATCGCGTGAAGGCCATTTGCGACCGCTATGTCGACCTGGCCGTGGCCGCGACTGACCTGTCCGACGTGAGCGCAGTGGCCATTGACGAAACCTCGTGCCGACGGGGCCACGACTATGTCTCGCTGGTCGCCGACATGGATCAGCGGCGAGTGGTCTTCGTCACGCCGGGCAAGGATGCCGGCGTCGTCGAACGCTTTGCCAGGCATCTGGAGGAACACAACGCAACGCCTGCGCAGATCCAATCGGTCAGCATCGACATGTCGCCCGCCTTCATCAAGGGCGTGGACGAGCATCTGCCCGAGGCACGCGTGACGTTCGACAAGTTTCATATCGTGGCGCACGCGTCCAAAGCGCTCGATGGCGTGCGCCGCGCGCAGCAGAAGACGGACCCCGCACTGAAGGGCATGCGCTGGTCGTTGCTCAAGGATGCTGACAAGCTGAACCTCGCGCAACTGACCGATCTCGAGGCGCTGATCAGCCAGTACACCACCAACCGCACGGCCCGTGCCTGGATGTACCGCGAGCAGCTGCGCGAGATTCTCGATCGCAAGCAAATCCACGTCGTCTCCAAGATGTTGCGTCGCTGGTGCACCGGCGTCATGCGTTCCAAGGTCGAACCCATGAAGGACGTCGCACGCATGATCCTTCGGCATTTCGCCGGCATCGTCGCCTGGGCCCAGACGCGCCAGACCAATGGTTTCATTGAAGCCATTAACGGCCTGTTTCAAGCGGCCAAGCGCAAGGCGCGGGGATATGCCAGCTTCAAAACCATGCGAACTGTGTCGTTCCTAATCGCCGGCAAGCTCGACTTCTCGGCCTTCAATCCGCATGCCTCGTGAGCCGCATTACCCACTCCACTTTTAAAAGAGCCTATTTGTTGATACCCCTTCTGAACCAGATCTTTCCTGCCCTCCCTTTGGCGCCGAGGAGAGCACAGGGCAAACAGCCATTGTCAGTTCAGACACACCTTCTCGTTCGTTGCCTTGGGTTCCGCAGGAGTGCACAATGACCCAGATGCTTCTTGCCAGATCCATTGCGCTTCCCAAATTCTCTCCGTCAAACGTGGTAAGCGTAAAAAACAACGACGTGCTCGACATCCTCGATCGCGTAGCAGCGCTTGATGTGGAGGTTCTGATTACCGGTCCGTCTAGCGTCGGCAAGGAGCTTTGCGCCCATTACCTTCATCAACGCAGCCAACGCGCCGACTGCGCCTTTGTTCAACTCAATTGCGCAAAAACACCGAAAGACCTGATCGAAACGGCACTGTTTGGTCATGGCGGTGGCGCATTTACGAGCGCGCGGGTGCAAGGCGCCGGGCTAATCGCCGAGGCGGAAGGCGGCGTCATGTTCCTCGACGAGGTCGCTCAATTGCCCCTCGGCATGCAGGTCAAACTCCTGCGTTTGCTGCAGGAAAAAGAGTACCGCCCGCTCGGCGGCACCCGCATCCAACGCGCCAATGTGCGGATAATCGCGGCGACTAGCGCCGAGACGGCCCGCGGGCTCGGTGAAAAGCCATTTTTCAGGGAGTTGCTCTCCCGTTTGCGGTTGAACATGGTCGAGTTCCCCGTTCTCGCTGACGGGCGCGAGGAAATCCTTTTTTTCTCGAATCTTTCGCAACCAACGCACGAGGACCCATTATGCCCGGCCCAATGTTCCGAATAGAGCGAACAAGCGAAAAGCGGCTATGAACGTTTTTCGGCATCACGAGTGTGACACGCTACGACAGGCAGCGTGAGTGAGATGGGCCGCCACAAGTTACAACGCAGATCTGATTGACGCGATGCGGTGCTTCTAAAAAGTCGCCGCCGCATGCCGTCCAAGAGAGTGCTCAGCCACACTCGCTCTCTCCCTCCACCTCTTTTCTCGTTCTCTATTCGATCTTCTTATGCGCGGCACTGTGCGCAGTGGCCGTTGTAATAACCATCTCAACTTCCTGCAGTGGCTGGTCGAGATTGGCATGTTTGTCATCAAAGAGCTGGTCGCGCAATACTTTGACGAGTTCTGCTTTTTTTGCGTTTATGTCCTCTGCACTGAGACCCTTGTTTCTAAGATCGTTTACCCACTTTTCGATTGCCTTCTTGTATTTCACAGGAATATAGGTTCGCTCCTTCTTCGTTTCGGGGAATGTGCCCACGTTCTTCGATACCTGTTGAATATGATGTGCATTGATGATCGTCCCCGACCCGCCAGCCCTCAGAGCCGCGTTAGCGACACCAGAAACGCTGCGCATGCGCGCGCTGATCTTATCACCGGTTGTTTCAGTCAAAGCTTGGTCCGCAAGCTGGCCGATGATCCTTAGAGCCTCATTCGCTTGAGACGACGGCACGTTTTCTGTCGAGAAGATTTTCTCGAGCTGCTGCATACCGTGTCTTACACTTGTTTCGTCCAAGTGTGTTTTGGCGTCCGATTTGGACTGTACATTGGCAATCACTTCTTCCCAAATGTTGGCGGGACTGAGCACCTCGCCTTCGTCCATTTCCCCTCCTGCATGGATCTCCTCAGGGCTTGCTGAATACTTGTAGTCCCACCGTTTTCCACCGTCGACAACGATGATCGACTTGAAGATGGGATGCTTGCCTTTGGCTTCTTTGGCAACCGACTCTGCATCCTTGCGAGAAATTTTGCCGTTCTTCTCGTGCGCTTTCTCGGCGGTGTCCAGCGCTGCAAGCCCGGCCCTGACCTTCGCCGATTTCTCCGGATCGTCTTCGTACAGCTCTTTTCCTTTGACTTTCTCCTTCCCACCGAACAACCCCGCAACGAACTTGCCCGCGGCTTTCACCGCTTTCACCGCCAAATTGATCACCCAGTCCCGCGCCGTAGCGAAGGGCCGGCGGATGGTTTCAATCGTCGATTTGATCTTCTCGCTGATCCCGCCCACCCCAAGCAGGCTCGCAAGGAACCCGATCACCACGGGAATCGCTCTGGCGAGCGCGGTCTCCACCATCGTGGCGGCACCTCCGAGTTGGCCCATGGCGATTGCGGTGACGCTATCAATCACTGCGTTCACCAGCGCGAGGATCTGGCTGCCGCGTTCGACGAAGAACATGATGATGTCGTAGATTGCCTTGCACGCCTTGACGAAAGCCGAGGCGGGGTTCAAGAGGCCGATCAGCCAGGTGACGCCGGCGACAATCACCCGCTGGATGATGAACTCCTTGATCTTATCGATCACCAGCGCCTTCAGGTCGCCCAGCTTCTCCTTGATCCACTCCCACACCCCAGCCGGCCCCTCGGCGATCAGCTTTTTGAAGATTTCCGCCGCGGTCTCCAGCGCGCTCACCACCTTCTCGCCCAGGAGCTCAACCGCGCGGGCACGGAAGCTGGCGTAGGTGAGCCCCAGCACCTGCAATACCAGGGTCACGATGCCCTTCATGTCGAAAGTCTTCGGCAACTGGATGCCAGCCTGCGCCACCGCGCCGAACAGCCACTCCATGAAGCCCTGCTTCAGATGCTCGCCGATGCGGGAGGCGAAGTTCTTGACGCCCAGCCCCACCGCCGACACGAGATTGCCCAGGAACTTGATCGGATCCTTGATCACGAGGTCGATCGCGTTTGCGGCACGCGCGAGCACGCCGAGCAGCATGTTCTTGAGATTGAGGATCGTCTGGATGACGCCCGCCACGGCTTCCTTCGCCTGATCAAGAAGGCCCTTGTTGGCGGCCTTCATCTCGCCAATGCGATCGTCCACTTTCTGCAACGCGTCGTTATATTTCCGCGTAATGTTTTCGATCAAATCGTTCTGCTTGTCGGTGACGCTCTGGTCCAGTTCGTCAAGTTTCTTCCCGATGTCGGTGGCGGCCTTATGCCCGACCTCCTGCAACGCCGGATCGAGTCCCGCAACATAGGACGCGATCTCCGTCCGCGCGCCGCTGATTATGGCCTTGGTTTCCGCGAGCCCGGTCTCGACGGTCGCGGCCACGCCATCGAGCACACCGTCCATCTGGTCGATGTAAAGCTTGCGCCCTCCTTCGTAGAACGCATTCACTTCGTCGGGCAGGTTCAGGATCTGATCTTTCGCCCACAGAAGAGAGCCGCCGGTAGTGAGCAGGTAGCGGTTGACCTTGTAATCGGTCATCCGCTTGTCGACGTAATCTTCGAACGCCTTCTGCGCCGCTGTCGCGCCCGCATCGAAAGTCTTGTCGACTTCCTCGTCGAGCCGCTTTAGCCGCGCCTCGACCGCGACCTTCGCCTTGTCGTAGATGCCGAGAATATGCGCCGAAACCTCGGCCCGTTTCGCCTCGTCCGCAGCCTTGGTCGCGATCTGTAGCGCCTGCGATGCGGAAAGGCCCTTGCCGCGGGCGCCGTGCATGGCGCCAAGATTGGCGTGGGCGACCGCGCCCATGCCGCCGCGCGCCGCAGCGAGCGTCGTCTTCTCATCTACGCGCAGCTTGTCCGGGGCCACGGCGGACTGCACCGCCACCTCCTGTTTGGCGCCCAGCGCCGACTGGAAGGCCGGTTCATTCGATTTTTTCAACTGCTCGTCATTGACGCCGGCCGCGCTCATCTGCTGATCCAGCGCCGCCGGGCCCGACTTCAGGGACACCTCGGATTCCGGGCGGGGCTTCGGCGCCGCCTGCCCGGCGCCCACATCCGGTGGCGGCGGCGATGGTTCCGGGCCTGCCAGCGGGGAGACAGGCTTGGCTGGAATGCCGCTCTGGTCCGGCGCTTTGGCGGCGGCGTCGGCGATCGGTCCCGCTGCCTCTTTCTTGCCGTCGTCCACCGTGCCATGCAATTCGGCCTTCGCGGCGCCGAGCTTGCCCTCCTCCTTGAACCTGGCGGCATCACCCAGGGTTTTTGGCGCGGTCGCGGCGATCCTCGCGAGCAGCGCGGCCTTGAACGCCGCGCGGTTGAAGGCGCGCGGCTTCTGCGCGTCCATCTCCTGCACGTGCTTGTCCGCGGCGAGACCCTGCGTCTCACCAGGCGGGCTGACCGCGGCCGCCTGGGCCTGGGCGGCCTTGGCCGAAGAAGGGGCATGCTTGCGCTGTCCGGCGGCGGCGCCATGCACGCGGCCGACGAGTTGCTGGAAAGCTGGATCATGTGCGGCGCCGGCCGGGGCAGCCCCATGCTCGCCTTTGTCGCCGCCCGCTTGCGCGACCGGTCCAAGGGCAGGCGCAGGCGTTTGCCCGGGCCCAACCGCATGCCGAGCCACATGGCCGTGCGCAGCGTGAGGAACGGCGGAAGCTCCGCGCGCCCCAACATCGCCATCAGCAGCATGCCCACCGGCAGCATGCCTGGCGGTATGTGCCGCATGAGCCGCGATGGCATGACCATGTGCAGGAGTCCCGAGATTCTCATGGGTTCGCCCGGTAGGCCCAGCCTTCCCGGTCGCCTGCACGGTCACTCCGGCGTCGGCCGCGCTTTGGCCGGCGACAGCAGCGACCGCGGCGGCGTTGCTGGTGCCGGGGGGCGGTGCGGGGCGACGCACCGCGCCAGCCGGCAATCCCCCCCGCGGCTGTGTGCGCGCCAGCGCCAGGGCCGCCGAATTACTTACCGCTGGCCTCGGAGCCCCGGTGCCGGTGCGCTCCGGTGGGCGGGTCGCAACCGGCGGCCGAGGCCGCCAGGCCGGCTTCGGTTGCGGCGTCGTCTCGGCCGCTTTGGATGGCAGCGGGGTCATCGGTGGTCCTGCAACAGGTTTGCATACGGGCCGAGATCAACCGGTGTTAGCAGGCGCGCCTCGCGCCGGTACTGGCGGGCGATGGCCCGGACGATATGCGGCTTGCCGATCTCGGCGACGCCCTCGTGCGCCGCGAGCAGCGCAGCGTTGCGCGCCGCGCCTACGATGCCGGCGCCGGTCAGGTCGAGGTTTGACAGCGCATCGAGATCGAGTGACGGATCGACCGGTGCCTCGCGCGGGAAGGCCATCTGCCAGATGCGACGGCGCTCGCTCTGGTTCGGTCTGGGAAAATGCAGGATGGCCTGAAAGCGGCGGGCGAAGGCGACGTCGATATTGTCCTTCAGATTGCTGGCGAGGATGACCAGCCCCCCATAGTCGTCGAGGCGCTGCAATAGGTAGCTCACCTCCAGATTGGCATAGCGGTCAACACCAGATTCGACGTTGCCGCGCTTGCCGAACAGCGCATCGGCCTCGTCGAACAACAGCACGGCCTGACTATCCTCGGCCTCCGCAAAGGTGGCATCGAGGTTTTTCTCGGTTTCGCCTACCCACTTCGAGACAACGCGCGACAGTTCGACCCGCAGTAGCGGCATCTGCAGCGTGCCCGCTATGACCTCAGCGGCGAGCGTCTTGCCGGTGCCGGAATCGCCGGTGAACAGTGCCTTGATCCCGCCCTCGCCAGTGGTGAGCCGCCCGAAGCCCCAGGTTTCGGCGACCACCGGCCAGGCGCGGAAGAACTGGCCAATCTCCAGCACCTGGCGATGCAAGGCGGGCGGAAGGATCAGATCGTCGGGACCACGCTTGGGACGGATCAGCGACGCAAACTGGCGACAGCGGCTAGCGGACAGTGCTGCGGCCGCACGCTGCAGGTGTGCGAACCCGGACGGTTCACAGCCGATTCCAGCCTCGCTGCGTGCCATGCGAATGGAAGCGCGGACATCGTCCCGGCCCAGGCTCAACCGCGACGCCATCTCCTCTGCCTCGGCCGCCTCAAGCTCCGGCATTTCCTCCCGCCACATGGCACGGCGGGCGGAGAGGTTGGGTGCCTCGAGTTCAACCTCGGCATAACTCGCGAAGGCGAGCAGCCCAGCCGGGCGCCAGGCCTGCGTGCCGGTCAGCACGACGGGACTCTCGATCCGCGCGAGCTCCGCGGTTACGGCGGCCGCGATATCACGGTGTTGCGGATCGGCGAAACTTTCCGCCACGATGCAGAGTAGCCCACCGCCGGTATTGGCCTCCTGTAGCGCGTCGCGCAGACCGGGGAGAATGTCGCGGCCATCGTCACCGGCGGGCGGTGCCCACCGACGCAAGCGCAGACCGAGCGCGGCGGCGAGGGAATGTGCCGCGTCTTCCCTGGCACTCTGGCGTGGCCCCCAAATGCCGACCGCGCGCAAGCTGCCTCCTTGCAGTGCCGAAGCCAGTCGAGCGATCCGAAGGTCCAGGGTATGCGCGCCGTCCGGCATCAAAGTGGGGACCACCGGGAGCATGGTATCGCGGCACAGCGCCGCGAGATCGCTGCCGTCGCCAGTTAGGTGATCGAACAGTCCGTCGGCGAGACGCAGTTCCTGGCGCAATTCGGTCGCCGCGTCGCCGCGGGCCAGCAGTGCGCCGGAGCGACGCAATTTGCCGAAACGCGACAGCACGTGGCGACAGGCGATGCGCTCCGCGATCCCATGGCCGCCGAGTGTCGCAAGCAGCTCGACGCAGGGGGCACGGCGGCCAATATCGTCGAGCAGGAAGGCGTAGATGCGCTCATAGGCGCGATCCAGTTCCGGTGCGGCGCACAGCAGGATGGCGAATTCTTCGAACGCCGAGAGATCGAGATATCGGCACAGGCCGTCAAACGGCAGCAGCAGACCGGCGCGCCGCGCGTCTTCTCGAAGCGCCGCCTCGCCCGCCATACCCTGCTCGACAGCTGCATGCTCGGCGTCATCAAGAGGATTGGTGTCCAAGGGCTCCTCCAGTAGCTGCGCGGTGTCCTCGAGAAGGTATTGCACCTCGTCCACGGCAATACAATGCGGCGTGAGGTCCTGGCGCTCAAGGCGGACGGCGCGGGCGATCTGTGCCTGCACGGCTTTGTGTAGCAGGCAATGGATGCCCCGCAGCCGGAGCTGAAGATGGGTGACGGCAAGCGCACGGATCTCGGGCATGTGCTACCCCGACGAGAAGCAAAGGACGCGACCGTCGAACCAGGGAATGTCGTGAACATCGTCCAGGAAACCGTGATCGCGAAGATCGAAGAAGCGGCGGCCTAGCGGTAGCAGGATTCGGACGCTTTCGGCATTGACCCTCATCAAACCTCCGAGGTCGCGGAAACGGTTGAGCGCCAGCGGCGGCGCGGTCGGCTCGCGGTCCCACCAGAGCTCCCAGGCGATGCTGCCGAGGGCGAGACCAGCAGCGAGGGTGACACACCGGTCGAAGGCGTCGCCCGCCTGGCGCGGCACCGAGGGCCGCTCGACACCCAGCGCTTGCCAGGACGCATCGGCCAATTCAGTTGCTTCAGCCAGGCGCCGTCCTGCAGCTGCAAGGCGCTCCTCCGCCATCAACGTATCGTTGGTCCACCAGCACTCGCGCCCCTTCCCGGCGACCCGGCGCCAGCGCTCGCCACGGCACGGCGGTGCGTCGGTGACGAAGCGGATACTCGCCGCGTCGAGAGCGTGCAGCACCGACGGAGTGGCAACATCGACCGGTATCAGCACGAGCTCATGCAGCATGCGCTGCAGAACGGGCAGGAGGTTCTGCATTATGGCAATCGGGAACAGCCCTTCGACATCCCATAGCAAGAGGTAAGCATTGGCTGCACCACCAGCTCGCGTGACCAGAAGCGGCGTACCAGGTCGGTGGCCGTCCAGCAGACAGTCTTCCACCAGCGCATCCAGCGGCGACAGCTGCCGGGAGACGGCGCGCGCCAACGCCACAATGTCGTTGTCGTCGGGCGGTTCGGCCAGCAGGCCGCAGGCAGCAGCGGCCTTGCGGGTCGCAGGCAGACGTAGCCACGCGCGTGCCGGCGGATCCATGGTCTTATACGCCAAGGCCACGGCGAGAAGTGGCAGCGCTTCTGGCAAGCCCACTGCCGCGAAGACGGCAGATGCCGTATCAAGAAAACCGATGCGCGCGAGCGGACCGAGCAGCAGGAAAGGCAGAGCGCAGTCGATCCGCTGTTCCTGCGGCACTCCCCGCAAGGTCCGATGCGCGATGCGAAGCGCCGGGAGCGACGCAGCCCCCGCGGCGGACGATGCAGCCTGGGGAGGCGCAGCGGCGTCGACGACGGCCGTCGGCACCGTCGGCGCCTCGATAGACGGCGCGGTAACCGGACCGATGTCGTGGCAAGGCAGCAAGCGTTCCACCGTGTCGCGCAGGACGGCACTCCCGAGGCAGCCCGGCATCGTCGCCTCGAGCGCGACAAACGCGTGAAGACGTAGCCGCAGCGTCCCGGCAACGTCACTCTCGGTGCAGGGCGGCCGAGCCATCAGCCGTTCCGCCAGGCGTTCGGCCAACTCCGCGATGGCTGCGGGGTTAGCGGAGGGCACGATTGGGGTGGCGAAGATATGCGCATGCCAGGCGCTCAACGCATCCGGGGCGAAAGAACTCAGCCGCGCCTGCAGTCGGCCGTTCCGAAGCCAGCTCACGAGCACCGCGAGTGGCTCCAGCGGAGCACGGATCTCACGCGGGCCCGGCTCGGGTCGCTCGGCCTCGATGGTTTCGTCGCCCGCAGACCTTTCCCCGCCTTCAGAATCGATTTCGGCCGCGAGAGCCTGGCGTAACGCCAAGCGCAGGCTTCGGAGCAATTCGTGGCTTGGGGCCGAGCCTGGCAAGCCTGTTTCGCCTGCGAGGTCGCTTGCGGCCAGCAAGCCAGCGAGAGAAACCGGCAGGTGGACGCGTATTGGAGCAGAAATCTCACGCTCCTCATCCCCAGGCCAGAGCTGCTCCATTTCTCCCGCGATCAGCGCCGGCAGACGGTCCAGAACCCGGTCGAGTAATGCCCGCGGCTCCCTGCCCCAAGCCCAGCCGCCACGCCGGACGATGCGGATCGTACAATGCCGGATGAGAATGTCGGGCATGGCGGGAGTGCTCTTCTATGGGGTGGTGAGTGTGAACAGAAGCGGGGGGAAGCCGGATACGAGGACAAGTATTGAATAAGGAACGCTATGAGGTAGTGGTGGTTGCATTGTCAGATTCACAGTTCCGGTGCCTGGATCTTCTCCGTGCGCCGTTCGCGATCCGTCCGCTAGCTGCCCCAGATTGCTAACTAACTGCGGCTGGACTCTTGCCCAGACGAGCGCCTTGTCGGTGGAGGGGGAAGGGAACGTGACCGTTAGTGTGTTGTTGGCAGTGAACTTGACAAAGCTGGAAGCAAGCGGGACTGAGCCCAGCGCTGCTACTGACCTATCGGGCCTCACCTCCATGCTGAGCGCGCTATCAATCTTTACTGCTTGTGAATCCACAGGCAACACCGCAAGTTCCTCGGCAGGAACGCAGACTTCGACGTCTGGGGATGATGATCCGCCTATGTACCGAACGGGCAGTTGCAGACCGGCCAGTGCGGCGGGTTGTATATCCTGACCTGGCGGTGCGGCGACCGTCGCCGCCGCGAGCACGTGCCCTGTCCACTGAACGTAGACAAGCAAAGTTGAGCTGGTCATCAGGGACCTCCTGCTGCCGGGACGGAGACGACTATCATGTAGTCGCACAGGCCGGGCAGATCCTTTGGAACTATTGGTGCGGCGGTGGCCAAGTTGAACCAACGAATCAGGCAGTTCAACCGACGATCGGCACCGAGCGAGCATTTGAGCGAAGAGTTCGCCCATTTGCCTGTGGGGTCCGGCGGCGTGCCGTCCAGGCGCGGCGTGAGTTGCACATGCAGCGTAGCCTTTCCGGGTGCGACCATATCCTCAGTCACGCCGGGAGGAAGCGGCAGAATGATGCCGTCGGTCGCCGTGCCCGACTGCACTTGTACGCTCCCCGGGGTCGCAGCCCCCTGTATTTGTCCGGTCGCGATGACATCGCCCTTCGCGGTAACCCGAAATACCGGCTGAACCGCGCCACCGGCATCCTGCGCTCCGAAACGCAGTTCCCCGCCGCCCGTCGAAGCGTCGATCACCACTGCCGGCGCACCTGCCTGCGACCGTGATTTGCTTCGCAGCACGAGCTGGCCGCCGCGCGCTGCAATCTCGTCGGCCTGGACGCCCGCGTAGCGCGGGGCGATCCCTTGGTCGATCGTGTTGACGTCAGCGAACTTCTTGATGGTGTTGTTCCACTGCACGAAGCCGAGCAGAACCTTCCATCCGCCACTGCCGGGGCCGTCTGCAACCGCCGCCGGGGTCTGCGTATCGATAATGGTGGCATCGCCGGGACGGCCGAACTGGAGCAGGAAGCTCTCTACGGTCCGGCTCGCCTGGTCGGCAGTGCACCCCATCGAGCCTCCGCCAGACGGCGCCCCGACTTCGTCAAGGCCGACGAGGAACACGGGGAACCAGTCAGTCGAAGTTGCGCCGACGGCGACGTTGAATTGGTCAAATTCACTTTCGCTCAGCGGCGTGTCGTTGGGCACGACGAGTTCCCGGCCGGTGCCGTCGATGGCGACGCCGGCGGCCACCTTGACTTCGACGTAGGGAACGGACGCGGGAGCGGCCGTGGTTCTCTCCGTCTTGACGAGCGCAAGGCCGAACGCAATCCCCCAGAGATGCAGGTAGCGCTCGTGTCGGGCGAGTTGCCCAGGGCCGTGGTCGACGCCAGCCTGGAGATCCGCAGCACCGAGAATCTGGCCTTCATAGAAGGTGGTTCTTGAAATGACATCAGCCATCCTGACCTCCCTGCTTCTTCTGCGTTCGTTTCATCTCAGCCAACTCTTTTTGCAGCTTCTCCATCTGTGTCCGCAACTCAGCGACGTCCTCGATCGCCTTCGCGCCACGCTCAAGTTCAGACTGAAATTTTTCCCGGATCTGCACCATTGCGCGCTCGACTATTGAATCTTCCTTCTCGGCCCGTCTATCGTGATCAGGCTCCCGTTCCGGCTTGCCAGCGAGGATCCCAAACGCTTTCTCTATCCGCGATAACTGTGCTGCAGCCATTGATCCCGGGGGCTGCAGTCGCTCCACTTCACGCACCGCCGCCTGAACAAGGCGCGCGGATGGCGCGATCGCGGGCAGCACGTTTTCCCGCTGCGGCGACTCGACCGTCCCGGCGACCTTCTGGTCCTCAGCGCTCGCTTGTCGATCATCGACATGTCCGCAACAGGGGTCCATGCAGCAGACCCGCTGTAGTGCATGTTCAACCCGGCCGACGCCCTGCCAGTAGCGGACCGCCGCGGGCGAAACCACGAAGCGCCGCGACAGGTTACAGATCTCACTAACGTCGCAGTCCTTAACCTTGAGGCAGGCCAGCAGCACGCCGGTATTGGTGCAATCCAGGCACGGTGGGATCACCGCGCTGCAGACACAGTCCCGGAGAATCTCGACGAAGATGGACACTAGGGTGTCCGCAACTTGCTTATCCCCTTTCTCTTCGGTCGGCGGCTCTTCGGAACCCCTATGGGCCTCTCCTTTAACGACCTCGGACGTGGAGGGCAGCTTCACTGCAAGAACCCTCTCTTGCAGCTTGCAGCCCACCCGACGGGGGGACTGTTCAATTAAGGCCAGGAGCCGGTCCCGTAGATCAGCGGCCGAAACCCCCGTGCGCCTGATCCCGGCGGCCCATTCCTTGACGTAGTGCTCCATGCCTTCGAGGGTGAGCGCGTCCTGGCTCATTTTCTCCTTCCCTACAACATCCTCCAGGCAGCACCAAAGCGCTGCCAGGAAATCGTTTGGCGGCTGAGGCTTCTCGGGACAGCGCAACTCGAAGCGCAGGCCTTCGCGAATGCGACTGGGCTCGCACACCGTCGGGGTGCAGGGCTGGTCCGGGGAATAGGGGGAAACGGGATCGGTTTCCTGCTCGCAGTAGTGAACGTAGAGGCAGTATTCGCGGGTAACTTTCTTGTCGGTGTTCGTCGTGCTGTACTGGATTCCGTGTTGCCCCATGGGTGGACACGGATCGCCGCAATCATAGCCGCCCAGCTGCCGTTGCCTCAGGTCGCGGATCATGGCGTTGATGTCGAGCTCGGCCCTGCACGACAGCACGATATCGTTGCCGCAGCAATCGAGCGCGTAGCCCGGCTCTACCACGACTTTCCCGCCGCCGCACGGATGGCACAGCACCTCGAATCCGCAGACCACGCCGTCACCGAACAGCCGGCGGTTGTGCAGGCGGTTCTTGGCAAGTACATAATTCTCCATGGACTGCAGATCATCCTCGAGGAGCAACTGCCCGGCAAAGAAACGCGGTCGGACCATGGTGTCGGTCTGGCAACCGGGACCCCCGCATCCGCCGCCGCACTTGCAGAGTTGGCCCGGATTTCCGCACGAGCCGGGCCTGTTCATCGGCATCGTCGCCGAACTCATTGGCGCGTTCATGACGTAGCTCCTCTATGTCCCTGAGGTCCATAGCCCTCGGGTGGATGCTCGTCCTTTTCAGAGACTATGATCCAGCTCTCGAAGCTGCTGCCCGGCGAACCGCTGCCCGACGTCCAAGGTCCGCATCCCCATGGCGGAGTCTCACATCCATGGTGCGTGATGTGTTTGTGCGGGCACCGGCTTCCTGGCAGGAGCGGTACGCGACCGCCGATATGGGCCCCGTCAACGGGACGACAGCACGCGTCGAGAATGAAGGCACAGCGGACGATGATGATGATCCGGTCGCCGTAATCGAGGGCCTCCCGATCCGTCTGACGGTAGCGGAAACCCCGAGCCATCCCGTCGACCTCCTCGAGAGGGTGGCATTGCCCGCGCATCTCCGTGATATAGCCCGAGCGCCCCTTGCCGCCCTCAATACGCCAGAGCTCGATGACTCCGCGCTGCTTCAGCGAATCCACCCGGACCGGCCGTGACAGATGAACCTCCAGTCCGCTTTCATGATCCTCTGTGCCTACAATTGCTTCGGCCTCGTGGCGCAGATATGTCGCGCCGTGGACCCAATTGATTCCAGTGACCACGGTGAACGGGTAAAGACCGATCTTTCGCCGAACGCTGTTGTCGATGTCGTGCGCCGCGAGCATGTACCCGCGCCGGAAGCCGCAAATCACGGCGAGGAGCAGACACGGGTCCTCGCAGGCGGTACAGCAGGTCTCACAGCGCGTGTCCGGTTCCGGCCCGGTAAGGCTCACGCGCACGTTCACGCTCTCGCGCAGCTTTCCATAGACGCAATCCGCGGATGCCCCGCATTCGTCCGAGATCACCGGCCGGAAAGGGTCCACCGGCTGCTCGCAATAGCACAGGCTCAGATAGAGCGTGACCTCACATCCTTCGGCTTTCTTCCGCTCTTCAACGCTCAGCGCCTCCCACAGATCGACAATGATCGGCCTGCGGACAACCAGTTCGTCGCCGTTGCAGTCGAGCGCGAGACCGCACTCAATAGTGACCTGAACGGGTTGCGGCTCGATGCAGGGCGCTGCGGGATGCGCTGCGATCTGCTGCTGCATCTTTTCGATTTCGGCGTCAAGCGCCCGCTTCCTCTCGTCGCCTGGCTGTGCATCCCGTTCGCGTATGGCGTCGGCAAGTGCTTCGTGGAGCGCCGCCGCCTCCTTTGCCGTCTCGGGGACACACTCGGGCGGCGGCGGGACGGTATGGACGAGAAGACCGCAGACGACGCCATAACCGTGCACACAGCGATTGTGCAGGCGCTGCTTTTCGCGGAAATAGCTCTGCTCGGCCTGAAAATCGGCGGCGCCCAGAAGCTGGCCATAGGCGTACTTCAGCCGCCTGAATTCCGGAACCGGTGCACAAGGACTCTTGTCCGGGCTGCAGTGCAGCGGACGTGTCGGATAGCTAGGTGCGTTGTCCATCGTCATCACCCGTTTAGTGGTTGCAGTCCGACCACCAGGCCTTTCGCAGCGCTCTGTCCAAAGACGGAGCGACTGCGCCGGAGCACAGTGGCACGGTTAAGGCGGACATTGCCCGCGCGACCGAGAACGGGCGCGGGCAGCGGCAAGAAGGCAGTGTCGATGCCGATGGCGAGATCTCCATTCAGCAGAAAACCCATGCCGCCGCCCAGGCGCACCGTGGCAATGGTGTGGGCGGGTTTCTGACTGTCTATCAGGCTTTGAATCCGTTGCAGCGGAGGTGCGCCACGTCCGGGCATCGGTGGCACGAACACACGGATGCGCCAAGCCAGGGCGTCCAGCGGATCGGTGGCTGGATTGCCGTAACTCTTTAAGACCGTCACACCCAAGGCGGAGCGGCCAACCTGAGCACGGGTCCGGTTGCGCCCGAACAGCCGGAACGCACCCAATGTCGAGGTGCCTCCCAGGCTGGCCCAGCGGCGTTGCAGCGCCAGTTCCACGATCACCGGCTCGACATCGAATACCAGACGGAAGGCCAGCGCGAGCCCGGCCCGTGTACCGCGACGGCGATAGAGCTCGGGGATCGCCTTCAGGATGGCGCGGCTGCGGTCCGGCTCCCACGCCGGATCGAGCGCGACACCGAGGAAGCTGGCCAGCCAGGGCAGCACGTCGTCCGGTACGCCGCCGGCATCCAACAGGGCGGGAGCGCGGTCAATGGCGGCATCAAGGTCTGCAATACTGGCATCGAACAGCGCCAGGAAGCGCTCGGTGAAGTCGGCGGCCTCCGGGTTCTGCCGGTAGACTCCTGGCAGCAGGTCCAGGCTCGTGGCCCGCGGGAAGTCGAGGCGAAGGCGGCGAACCCGCGGGGTCGTCATCCCTGTCTGCGATCCGAGTGTCAGGCGCACATAGAGGTAGCGGCCGGGCGGTTGCTGGATCAGAAAATCGGTAGTACCGGCTGGCGCCTGTTGCCAGTCGGCCGGATGCGGCACACCGGGCTGATCCGCCGTTGCTACGGCAACCGAGACACTGGCGCCGCTCGGAACGTCTGCATCGAGCTGCACTCGGTGCCATACGCAGCGCGGCAAGCCGCTGTCGATCGGCCCCGTCAGCAGTTGACCGCTAAGCTGCCATTCCGGAGCGGCCGGCGCACCGATGCTGCCGTGTGGGAGCCGGCGCCCATAGCGCGAATAACAGCAGCTCTGCGCGGCCCCGTCCTGCCCGATGCGCGAGATGCAGAACCCGTTGTCGGAAACGGTAATCAGGTCCCTCGGCAGCACTGAGACCGCCAGCACCGCCAGGGTCGACTCCGTGAACGCGGCATCGTCGGGGCCTGCGCGCCACAGGCGGACGATACCCGGCCGTACGCCGGGCGTCGCCAGCCAGACCACACCGTCCAGACCCGCGGCCATGTGCGTGATCTGCGCGGCCGGCTCCGGAAGCGCGGCCCTGAATGGCGCCAGCGGCATCCCGACGGGGTCGAAGCGTAACAGCACCGGGGCGTCGGCGCGGGCGACGAGCAGCGCACGCGCGACACCGAAGGCCATTACCGTGACGCCAGAGCAAGGGATCCGCGTGACCCGGGTGCCCCGGCCCTCCAGGAGTGCGATGCTGTCAGAAGCGCGATCCGCAACCGCGATCCGATGATCCGAAACAGCGATCGCGGCGATATCGGCATTGGGCAGCGGATTGCAGCCAGGCGGCCAGACCGGCTCCCAATCGCAGCCGCAGGGGTCAAGGCGAAGCAGCCGCGACCACAGAATCGGCCGCCCGCGTTCCTGTGCCGCTGGTGTGGCGAGATACCATTCGCAAAGCCCGCAGCCGGGAGCGAGCCAGGGAGCCGGGAGAAACGGCGAAACACTGCTTTCGTCGGCCGCCCCAGGATCCACCGGCGCCAACGTGAACCCGCTGAGATCGTCTAGCCCGGCGATGCCCGTTACATCGTCCGGCCCTGCACCGGGATCCCAGCCGACCAAGGCGTCGAGCAGGCGGAAAGTAGCAACGCTCGCCCCGCAACTCATGATGTGCTCCCGTCATCGGAGATGAATACCTGATGCCCGGACGGCCAGAGGAGCGCGTAGGGCAGGATCGGCACATCGGTACACGCCAGGGCACGGATACCGTCCAGCACAACATTCAGCCGGGGCACCGCGTGCACCCCGCCAACTAGGGAGATGCGGCGGAGCAACGGCACGAATCTGATCACGCCGCCGAACGGCCAGCCCTCCCCGGCCTCGCCGCCCGTTAGCGGATGGAGATAGGTATCGAGCGCCTGAAGCACGGCACGCACCGTGGTACCAGCATCGGCACCGGGCTCGAGCACGATGCCGGCGTCGATGCGAACGGCCTGGTAGCGCGGTGCCGCCGCCACGACGTCGACGCCGGCCGGGGCTGCGTCACGCGCAAGATGAGTAGCCACAGCCCGGAGCGTTTCGGAATCCGGCGTAGGCTGCCCTTCCCCACGATCGGGTGGTACCACGAACACGCCAACCACGCCGGGGATAGGGTGCCCGGGATACTGCGGGTGCAGGCCAGCGACGGCGAAAGCGCGAGCCACATCTGCGCCTTCGGCCCGCAAGGCCAGCAGGGCGTAATCGGCGACGGCCACCGCCCGGTTGCGCGTGCGGATTTCTAGCGGGCCGCGCTTGATCGCCTGCGCGGCGGTCTCACCGGGGCCTCCGCCCCCTGCGCGCAGTGGGTTGACGACCTTGCCGAGGAACTCCATCGCGGTGACCACGGTGCTGATCTCTCCGGCATCCACCGGACCCGGCGACAGACTCTGCACCTGATAGCTCACGGCGTGGACATTACGATAGCCGTCGGGCAGCGCCCGGCCATGCCGCCCGTCGCCGAAGAAAAGCTCGCCGGTGACGAGATCGATCTCGAAGACTGCATCGTCCGGCCCATGGACGGACAAATCGGGCACCGCAGTCCACCGCGTCCGTCCGCTCGCTGACAGGGCCGCTCCGGTCGTTGCGGCGACCTGCAGGCCATTATCCTCAACCTCAAGGATCAACGACCCTGCGACCAGTGGAGTCTGGGTCAGGCGAAGACGGCGCCCGTTGGTGTTCGGAACTGGGGTCGGCACCTCGTCGAGTACCGTCCGGGCACCGACTGCGCGAGCCATATTGACCGTGACAAAGGAGAGCTGGGGCGGCTTGGTGAAGCGCCCATAAGCCACGCGCAGGCGGAGGAAGCGGGGCGATTTGGCCGATGCCAGGCCGGGCGGCAAACCTGGACGCCATTGTCCGGGCAGAGCAAGCTCGACCAGGCCGCTGCGAATCAACCCCCCGGTCTCGTCGCGCACCACCTCCAGCGCCACGGCATTGCCGCCGTCGATGATTTCCCAGACAAGGGCCGGCCCAGGTGGCACCGGCAGCGGCAGAACGCCGCCGGAACCGACAGGCGGCGGGGTTCCGGCCGGCGCCGCGACACCGATACCCAGCGTGAGTGTTTGCGTCGGCGCGGCGTCTCCGGTCAGGCCGATCACCAGGGCTGCAGTGGAGGAACGGCCGTCGCCGAACGGGGCAAACGGGCCGCCGGGATCGACAGGGTCGTAGTTTCCGCCATCGACCGTGAACACCTCGCCGGTTTTGCCCGGCGCGGCATAGAAGCTCTGCTCGGTCTCGAAGACGACGAGCTGCTCGGCGCCCGGCGGCCGCCCCCCAACCTGGAAGCCTGCACCAATCAGGAGCGACTGTGGCGCATCGTCTGCAACCTGGAACTCCAGCAGCACCTCGGCCGGAACGGCCGGCAACGGGGTGACGCCGGCGATCGTGAGGAACTCTATCAAGGCCTTGTCGGGCCATTGGTCCAGACGCTGGGTGACGGCTTCGAGCTGCTCGCCGAATAGCTGGCGCAGGGCGGCGCCGGCATCGTCCGCCGGGCGCCGGTTGGTCCATTCCGGCGTGAAGGCCGGGGCCCGGCGGTCGAGATCGGCCAGTAGCCGGACACGGTCGGCCGGAAGTAGCTCTGGCACAGCGCCGCCCGGGACGCGCGGACTCCCCACAGTGCTACGCTCCCGTCCCCACCAGACATTGCTCATGACAGCCCCCCGACGGTCCCGGCCGGGGTTGGCATCACCCTTGTAGTCACCCGCGTCAGCGCCGGCAGCGCATGTGGGCCGATCTCCACGTCTTTACAGGTCTCCTCCACTGCCCCCGTGTCAAGGAGCAAGATACCCAAACGCAGCACTTCACCCTGATACCCGATCGCATCCTGCGCTTGCCGCAGCAGGGTCGACGGCCGCAGCTTCTCGCCGAATGGCCAACCGGCCTTGTCCTCACCACCTGCAAGCGGATCGAGAAAGCGCGCGAAATGCTTGGCCACCGTCGTGCGCAGCGTGTCGGGTGCGGAGGTGGACGTCTGGACATCAATTGATAACGCCACTGGCCGATAGAGCGGTGACCGAACAAAGACCTCCGAACCGATCAGCCGTGCAGAATCCAGCCTTGCCGCGACAGCGCCGGCCGCACCCGCATCCGGAACCGGTGCCGCCACCTCTGCACACGGCGCGGAAGCGCCGTCCCGAGGCACATCCGGCACAATGAACACGGTGACCGCGCCGGGCACCGGCAGGCAAGGGAAATCCGGGTGCCATCCGACCGCAGCGTGGGCGCGACGGATCGCAACACCGGGAGTCGTGATCGCGAGCGCCTCGAAATCGGAAGCGAGTACCGCGCGTTCGACCCGGCGCAACGTCTGGGCGGCACGCTGTCGGGCATCGGCGAGCAATTCAGGATCGGCACCGTCGATCGCCGCGACCGGATTGACGGCCACGGGCACCGTCATTGCAGGTGCAACCGGCGACGGCGGCAACCCTTCCCAGACGAGCTGACTGCCCACCATGCCCGCAATGCCGCCGCCGATGCTCAGCCGCAGTTCGGCTGCGCCAGACACAAGGACGTGAGGATACGCATCCTCCAGCAGAAGCCGGTTGAGATGTTCCTGCTGTTGAAGTGAGAGCTGCTGCCCTGATGATTTCAGCGCCACCAGCGCGCGCGTCCCATCGCTCAACGCGACGCCACCGAACCGATCCTTGTCGTAAAGCGAAGCTGAGGCCAGCCCGGAATTGAGGCCCTCAAGCAACGCTCGCAAAACGGGCCGCGAAGGAGCAGCCTTCGCCACGTAGGCGGCAATCCGGGCGACTCCGGTCGGCGACAGCAGCGAGACGAGGAAAGCCGAGACAGCATCGGTCCCTTTCCAGTCCGTCGCCAAAGCGGCCGGGTCGATCAGATCTCGCAAGGCAAACCACGCTGCGGGGCGGGGGATACGGCCGGTTTCGCCGTTGCCGAAGACGAAGGTGCCGGCGGCGCGATCAGCCACGAACACCCGGTCTTCGCGCCCATGGAAGCTCAGATCCGGGGTCGGCAGCCACCAGTGGAGCTTGCCGTCGCGTTCCATCAACCGGATCCTCGAGCCGTTCTGTAGCACCGGCTGCTCTTCCGCGGACAGACGGATCATGTTACCGGGCAACGGCAACCAGTCGAGGTCGCGACGAACCTTCAGGGAGCGGCGATGGCTGGCGATAGCAACGTTGGGCCACAAACCGGCGAGACGGGGCGGCGCGGAGAAGCCAGCGGTCTCGGCCCGCAGCCAGAGCGTGTAGGGAAGCTGTCCTGCCAGATCGGGAGAGCCTGCCGCCCAGTCCTGCGGCAGGGCGAGGCGAACGATGCCCGACCGACGCATTCCACCCGTGCCGTCCGCCACAGCGCCCGGCCCGAATTTTGTCCGCTGACCACCTGGTCCCGATGCATACCACCAGGACAGCGTCGCCGCCGGAGCGATGCCGTCGACCGCGTCCGCAGACCATTGGACGGGCACTCCGCTTCCCGGTTGATCGAGCAATACCAGCAGCGTCAGCTCGGCCCGGGCGGACAGGGGTGTTAGGGGTGCAGTCAGCCAGAGGGTGATCGCGATCTCGTCGCCGGCGGATTGAAAGACGCACAGGTCGCGCCCGGCGACCAGATCGTCGGCACGGTTGATACCGTCCACGACGATGTCCAGCCGCGGGGGCGGTAAAGCCGCGCGTCCCGGTGTGCTGGCGACGGGCAACAGGGTCAACGGCGTCTGCGTCGTGAAGATCAGGGGCGGATCGCTGTCCCGCAGCTGCACCGACGTTCCTGCCGCAAGCGACGTCAGCGCGCTCGCGGGGAACTGGAGCACAGTGCTTGCGCACACGGCATCGCGCGCGGCTTCTCCAAGAAGGGTCAGCGCGCCACGACTGAGCGCGTCGGGCACATGATTCATCCAATAGAGTCGCTGCTCGAGCAGCCACGCGTGAAGTTCCACCAGCGTGACGCCGGGATCGACCGGTGCATGCAGAGTCCAGCGCCCGTTGGACGCTGCCGGAATGCGCTGGCGCGCCGCGTCGGTCAAGTCCGCCCAGGTGAGGTCGTCGAGCGTGATCGGGTTGATCGCCATCAGGGTCGCTCCACCATGCCAAGGTAGAAGGGGAACACCAAGTTCATGCGCGTATTGGTCTGACGCACCGTATAGGCGAGCGAGACCGTAACATGCGACGGATCGACAGGATCGGCTTCGGCCGTCACGTCCTGTACGTCGATCCGCGGTTCCCAGTCCCGGATGGCCTCGCGGATTGTCGTCTCGAGGAGGCTCATGAATTGCTGGCTGCCGGGCGCGAACACCAGGCGCGGCGCCTCGCAGCCA
The DNA here is from genome assembly GCF_902859915.1 of Paraburkholderia ultramafica. Classification (GTDB taxonomy): domain Bacteria; phylum Pseudomonadota; class Gammaproteobacteria; order Burkholderiales; family Burkholderiaceae; genus Paraburkholderia; species Paraburkholderia ultramafica. The sequence continues at coordinate 346,575 of NZ_CADIKK010000002.1, read as the reverse complement.
AAATCGGGCCGCATAACCCGCTCGCCGGGGGCGGTCTGCAGCAGAATGCGCAGCGACTGCTCGACATTGGCGTCGCCTTCGACATAGGCGAGGCGGCCCGAAGGATCGGGCATGATGGGGAACGGCCAGCCGGTGCCGATGAAGCGCGCTGCCATGGCTACACCTTCCCGGGAATTTGATAGAACCCGGCCGGAGCGGAAGGCACAACCGCCAGTGGTGCATGCTTCAACGGCGCAACGGACGTGTGTACATCCCGCATCACTTTCTGAAGCGGGATGTTGACGTGTTGGCCGCGGAAGGTCCGGGGCGCGGCGCTGGCGATGATCATGGCAGCGTGTCCACAATCGCCTGCAGGGTCTGAAGCACACTCTGCAGCGTATTCAGCGTGCCCGTGAGCGCCGTGAGATCCGCGGTCGGCGCAAGCGGCGGGATGGTGATGTCCGGAACTTGCGCGATGTCGAGGAACGGGCGGGCGAGTGTAAGCAGCACCTTGACGGGCTCGACACCTTGCATGGTGCTTTCGAGCGCAGTCTGCTGGTTCTCCCTGGCGCACTGGAGCGCTGACAGCAGCTGCGTGTTGCCAGCGCGGGTTGCAGCGGCGATCGACAACTCCAGTTCACCCAGTGTTTTAATGATGCTGCGAAGCTGCTGCACGAGGCAGCGCAGCATGGCGATGATCAGCGCCAAGATGTCCTTGACGAACGGAAACATCGCGAACGGCGTTGGCACCAGCAAGCACCGCTTCATGGCATCGGCGGCCTTGAGGAACTCGGGAATCGCCTTCAGCAATTTCGGGCCGTCGGGCGGTGGGCCAAGACCCTTGACTACATCGATGAGCGGCGTGATGAGCGCCAGCACCTTTACGATGCACTCGATGCTCCCCATGATCGGCGCGAGTTGGAGCGCCAGGCTGAAGTTCAGTGAGCAGTCGCTGGGAATGCCCTTAGTGAGGTCGGCGATACCCTGAATTGTGCCTCCCGTTGGCAATCGGATCTGCGGCAGAGTCGGCTTGGGCAACCTCAAGTCCACGCAGAGCGGGATCGCGAGTTGCTGCTGGATGGCGTCTGGCAGTTTGATGTCAATGTCAGCCAAGGATGCCTCCCTCAGATCGGGCTCGGACCGGGCTGAACGACCCGGCCGTTGATGGTGACTATGGCGCCGACGACCTCCAGCAGCGCGGTCGCGTGAAGCGCGATCTTGCCGTTGCTGAGCGTGACCCGGTTGCCATGCGCGTCCTCGATGATCAGTGCTCCGAGGTCGCCGTTGGAGGGCGTGCTGTCAATAAAGCGGATCTTGTGGCCATTTTTTGAGCAGATCATCCGCTCGCGCGGATCCTCGGAGGGCGGCTTGTCGACGCCGTTGTAAAGACCACCGAGGATGATCGGCTGACGCATATCGCCCTGGATGAAGGCAAGGAGCACTTCATTGCCCACTTCCGGGACGAAGAATGCACCGTGGCCATTGCCCGCAAAGAACTGACGCAGACGGCACCAGTCGGTTTCCATCTCGCGGTCGAACCAGGGCATCTTTATCTTGATGCGTCCTTCATGGCCCGGATCGTTCACATCGGAAACTACCCCTTCATAGACCCCGTAATAGCGCTGGTCAGTGGAACGGCTGCGCGCGACCGTGCTCATTCGGTTCCTCCGTCGGTCAAACTCCGTACCTCGAATTGGGTCAGATACCCGTTGCCGCCCAGCGTGTGATCCACCTTGGTGACGTAGTATTCGCCGCTAAACCGCTTCCCAAGGCCTTGCAGCTCGACGTTGTCGCCGGGCCGCAGATCCGGAAGGCCGATCACCTGGCCAGAGCCAGTGAGGTACGAATAGGCGCGCTCGCGCAGCAGGCTGAGCGCGAGGTCGCGTGCTTCCTGCAGTGAAGCCACGGGCTGATCAACCACGACGTCCTGCTTGTCGTTCAATCGTTTCGCAGCAAGTGCGGGACCGGATTCGCCGCCGCCTGATTTCGGCAGGTCGTCAGGGCCCGCCGTGTAGGTGATCGGGCTCTTGGTGCGCGGATTCCAGCCGCGTACCGTCACCTTGCTGACTTGCTGGCCAAGCTTGAGCTGCGGATTGAAGTTGATCAGGCTTTTTCCCCATTCGAACACATAGATACGGGTCTTGGCGCCGTCGCGGGCATCGGTCGGACGGGTGAAGTAGAGCGTGTCCTTGCCATTGTCCGGGTCGATCCGGATGTAGCAATCAAAGTCGATCCGCTTGGCGCGCTCCATCAAGAACTTGGCGTCGTCCTGATTCTTTTGGATTACTAATGGCTGCTGTGGGCCGTACTTCGTTACCTTGACTTCGAGATGGTTTCGCTCAGCGATAACCTGCGCGATTTGCCAGTCGGTCATGTTCATAAACTTCTTCTGATCAGAGCCGACCGGTTTTCGGTCACGCAGCTTGAGCATCGCGTCGACTCCGGTGACACCCAGAGTCGGCGGACCCGATTCCGGGAATTTCGGTGTCAGCGTGCTGATGATCCCACTGGCCATAAAACGGAGATCATCGGCATAACCCATGCTGACATGCACGCGGTTGCCGACATCGAAGATCTGCGTGTCGCTGTACTTGAACGCGAATCGTTTGTCGTCCCAGTTATTCACGGTTAAATCGAAGCTCGTGAGGTTCTCCAGATCCATCGTGACTTTGACCTCGAGCACGTCGCCCTTGGATTCCGGGTCGATTTCGCGGCCCTCGATCTCGACCTTGAAATTGGGCGCATAGTAGTCGACAGCGGGAAGGCCAGACTCGCGAGTTGATGGAGCAGTCGGCATGATCCTGTCCTCCGCTATAGTCTCGGCAACGACAGAACGCGGCCCGGCGCCAGGCTGCGCGGATCGACAATGCCATTGTCCTCGGCAATCACGCGCCATTTGCCGCTGTCGCGGTAGACAGCCCCGGCTATGCTGGAGAGCGTGTCGCCGCGGCGCACGACCCAGGTTTTGTCGAAGTCCGGTGAGGCCGTCGGCCTTTCCTTCACCTGGACTGCGGCCGGTCGATACTCCTTCATCGCGACGCTCAGTTTGGCTCGGAGCGGCACGCCCTGGGGCGTGAACAGAACGTAGCTGACATTGAGGCTTTCAAGCACACCGACAAAGACCTGGCGGTCCCAGACGAAGCGCAGGATCGGCGGAGCATGCAACTCGATGTTCAGGTTCATCAGCCCGCGCAGCTTATCGACGTAACGGACCCGCACATCATCAAGCGAGTCGGAGGTGTCAACGAGCAACTCCACGCTGAGTTTCTCGCAGCCGCCGCGAACAAACTGAATTGGTGGCGATTCCAGACCGGGGATCGCGATCTCGGAAAAATTGTTTCCCTTCTGCAGCTGATATTCGGTCGGGTTAAAGCGAAGCGGAATAATGTTGTCTCGAACAGTAGGGCGCACGATCTCCAGTCGCGCGGGGAGAAGTCCCTGCCCTGCGGAGATGATCGGAATTGGCATCACCGAGCCTCCATCGTCTGGTCGCGGTCACCGAGCGCACGCTCCGCGTGTGACAATTGTTCGCGCACCTTTCGGTCGCACTCCTCCCGATGCCAGCGCCGAATGTGCTGCGCGAACAGCCGGGCAAAGACATGCTCATCGCTCTCACCGTCGACGTCGAACCGGACTTCAAGACTTTGAATCGTCACCATGACGAATTCCTTTTCGTCAAGAGGGAAGCGGGATCTGCTGCAGACCATGATGGGCGATCTCAAGACCCTCAATGGCGATGCCGCCTTGCATTGCCGAAAACTCCGGGCCAGTCCATTTGACCGCGATACCGCCTGCAAAAGTCCAGGACATGGCCGGGGTCCCGTTTTCGGAGAGCAGCAGGACGGCACCGTCGCGTCGTGCACCGAGCGACTGGGTGAGCCCCGCCGAATACCAGGACCACAATCCAGGATCACGGATCAGGCCACGACGCAGCGACAGGCGTGTCCAGGAATGCCGAACCGGGAGCTGGTGCACGAAACCACTCTCTCCTCCCTCCGGATAAGGTGTGACCTCCAGATCGGCACCCAAACCCTTCACTTCCTGGAAGCCTCCTCCCAGGAACTGAAGCAGCAAAGCTGCCTGAGTGAATGGGAGATACGCGTCCGCGGGATTGAGTGTGACCAGGAAGCGGAAGTTGGTGAATTCGTCGCTCATGGCATCCGCATGGAGGTTGATCGCCTGGCGAGCCTTGTCAGGCGCCTACAACGGTAGATCCGGCCGTCGACGGACCAGGCAACGTTGTGCGCATTACTCTGCGCAAAATGATGAAGGCCGATGCTGTTCATAATCATTTCTCGAACACGTCCAGAGAGCCTGCGGCTGAAACCGAAACGCGAAGCGTGATGAATTCCATGGGCACTGCGGGAGCGACCTGGATCTCGCACAGCACCTCGCCCCGATCGACTGCATCGGGTGAATTGTTTGTAGCGTCGCAATGGACCAGGAATGCCTCGTCCGGACGGCTACCCTTTAAACCGCCAGCACGATACGCTTCCACCAGCACCGTGGTGATCGCCCGCGTGAGCGCAAGCCAGAGCGCCGGACCGTTGGACTCGAATACCAGTGGCTCGGCGACGCGCCGGATCGCGCGAACAAGGCGGTGAATAAGGCGGCGATGCGCAATGAACTGCTTACCTGGCTCTTGCTTGAAGGGATCCGGATACAACGTCCGCCCACCCCAGATCTGGATGCCCTGGCCGGAAATGCAGCGAAGCACGTTCACACCGGCCTCGTTCAGCGCCGCACGCTCGGCCAGGTTGTATACACCAGTAACATCCATAACATCGGCCATGGTCACGTTCGCGGGCGTGTATTGGGCACCCCGTTCCCGATCGAGCCGGCTGATCACCCCGGCAACGTGCCCGCAAGGCGGAATGGACCGCAGCGGTCTTGCTGTGCCACCGAAAGGATCCTGCACGCTGAGCCATGGGTGATAGGCAACTGCCGAGCGCAAGGCATCGCCGAGCCCGGCCCCGCGTATGGCCTTTGACCAGGAAACGGCTCCGGGACCATCAAGATCTGCGGAAGGCAGATCGAGCAAGACCACCCGGTCGTGTGCCAGATCTCCCTGAAGCAGCGCTTCGTATTGAATTGCCGTGACCTGATCCGAGGGAAGATCGCCCGGTAGGTCCGGGAGCGCGACTAGCGCGACCTCCGGCTCATCCCGCAGCGATTGCAGCCCCGCCTGGTAGAGTTCCGCTGACACGGGCGGGTCGCTACCCCCGCTGAGCAGAATATCCTGCCAGCGCAACAGACGTGGTTGCGCCGCCGGCGCCTTTCCAATGGAACCCGCTTCGGGCTCGACGATGCGAATGAGTCGGGAGCGCCGGGCCACCTGATCGACGATGTCGCCCGGATCAATGCCGATCAAGTATTCGGCTGCCTCTCTAGCAGCGTGGACGACCAGATCGATCTCTGCATTTCCGGATGCGCCCTGCTGCCGGAAGCGCGGACTAACTCGTAGTCCGTTCGCCCACGCGCCGGGGCTGGACGCCATGATCTTGAGGGTGACTGCCTGAAACCCGGCATTCAGCGGATTCCAGTCCTGCAACGGCTCGGAAGCACCGCTCGGCCGTGTCAGATCCCAGGTGGCGCACGCAACGATCTCGTCCGGGTCGTCAGCTGGCGCGGGCCCTAGCAGGCGGACCACATAGGCCACGTCGCCACCATTGTCGAAATAGCCCTGAAGTGCGATCGGCGTATTCGCATCAGGCTGAAGCCCGCCGAAGATGAGTTCGCATTCCCGCCAACCGGTGACTCGCATTGCCACGCCCACGGGCCCGCGCCAGGTGCGCCCGACAAAGCCGGCCACATCCGAACGTAACGGGGACGGCTCGGCTACGGGCGTGATGGCCTCGTAGTAGAGTCCCGGAGCCGTATACTGAACAGGTTTCATCCGGCCTGCCCGTCAATTGACAGACCTTCATGCGCGATCTCAAGGCTCTCCATCGCGATTTCATTGTTCTTCGCGTTCAGGCTCGGGCCGGTGCATTTCGTCGGCCAGCCTCGCTTGAACTGCCAGCGCATGACTTCGTTCTTGGCCTCGTCGAGCAAGATGATCGCGCCTTCAGTTCGATGCACCTTGCCGTTCATTCCTTCCAGGATCCAGTTCCAGAACGTGAGATCGCCGATGATCCCGCGTTTCAGCGTGATGTTGGTGAATTTTTTCAGGCCGGGGATTTTCCGGACCGTGAAGTCCTCGCTGCCATTTCGGTACTCAATCGGGTCCATCACAATGTCGAGACCGGAACACTCGGAAAAGGACCCCTTTACGTCGGCACCATTCGTGCTGATTCCGGTGATGACCACTTCAAATTGGTGACCCGCGTACGGATCTGGACGGAAGACGGGAGGCATGGTCTCTCCTTTTGGGCTGGGGTGCCGGGGATCACGTGGTGACCGTGACCTGGTCGAGCGTCTTTTGCTGGATGCGGAAGATGACGAATTCCGCAGGCTTTACCGGGGCGATGCCGATCAGGCAGATCAGGCGACCATTGTCGATGTCGTCCTGTGTCATCGTGGTATGGTCGCATTTGACGAAAAAGGCCTCATCCGGCTTGCCCCCCTGCAGCGCGCCACTCCGCCAGACAGTGGTGAGGAAGTTGGTGATGGTCTGGCGCACTCTAGCCCATAGCGGCTCGTCGTTCGGCTCGAACACGACAAATTGCGTGCCCTGATCGATCGACTGCTCGACATAGATAAACAGGCGACGGACCGGCACATATTTCCAGGACGCGTCGGAGGTGAGCACGCGCGCGCCCCAGACCCGGTTGCTGCGGGTTGGGAAGTAACGGAGCACGTTGATATTGAGGGGGTTTAGGATGTCCTGCTCACGCTTGGTGATATCCTGCTCGAGGCCCTGAATTCCAAGGATCACCTCGTTCGCAGGGGCCTTGAATACCCCTCGACTATCATCGACCCTGGCATAGATGCCGGCCATGTGCCCCGACGGAGCAATCGCGACGTCGCGAGACACGCTGGGGTCGCGAACGACAACCCACGGGTAGTACAGCGCCGCATATTTCGTGTCGATCGGGGAGCGAAATGCCTTGATGTTCTCGATGTCCAGGCCATCGCGTGGATCGAGGATCGCGAAGCGGCTTTTCAGCAATTCGCATTGGGTGATCAGGGCCGATTGGACGACGGTCGACCACATGCCTGGTGCAATGACAATTGAAATTTCGTCGATGTCCTCGAAGGACTGAATGCCTGTCCGCTTGCCGCTCCCGCCATCAATGCCGACGAAATCGTCGGTGGAGAGCGTGTTTAGCGAATCGTCGCCGCTTTCTGTCAACGCTTGCCATTGGCCGTTGATTGGCGCTGCAGGAAACTTGGCAAGATTCTCGCCGACCGATAGGTTCTGAACCGTGACATCGACGAGTTTAGACTGTCCGGTAACCTGGCCGACGAGGTAATTCGCGCCAGTATCGGAGAGGCTCAGATTGGAGAAGACTTCTTCCGTGACGACGATGTTGTCGGGCGCATATTGGACGGTAACTTCGGCCTCGATGATCCGCAGCTTGTGGCCTTCATAGTACTGCTTTGTTGGCGCCTTCGAGAGAGTAACGACATTGCCTTCGACCTTGTCAACGGTGAAGGTTTCCTTGCCATGCAGATTAGAGAGTTCAACGATAGCTTTCTCATAGATAGCGCTGCCGCCCCAGACACTGACCGACTTGGTTGCATTGCTTGCCTTCCGCAACTGCCTGACTGGAGTTCCGATGGTCGCCGTCAGTTTGAGGTTCTGTATTTTGATCTGGTCAGGAGCGGTTACCGTATCAATCGTATATTCGATTCCGCCGATGACAACATGATCCTGAGAGTGAAAGGGCGTGCTGTCCTTCACGGTAATAGTATCCACCGGTGCAGCGCCCGTATCCTTTGCAACCGTCGTGACCGCAGGCGGGTTGGCGGCGATGCTCGGATCGACAAGCAGGCTATAAGTTGCACCGATGATCGGGCGGACCCGAATTCTGAGGTCATGCCCCCACTGCCCCTGTGCCTTTGCCAAAAAGGACACCGTCTTGTCAGCGTCAGCCGGTGGCGACTGTTGCGTGGTGTCGTAGATCACCACGTAATCGCCGTTCTTGACTGAAAGCGGAGCGGGGATTGGGGGATCGACAGTTATCGTCCCACTGGTTTCGTCAAACGCCGTCACCTTGACCTTTGCGGATCTGCCGATACCCCAGAACACTGTGAGCTGGCTGTTGTCCTGGACATTGATCAGGTGTCGCAACGTCAGTACAGTCGCACCCCTCGCTGTGTCTTTGGTAATTTCCGCTACAAAGCCGCTGCCGAGCGGCGCTGAAGCCGGAGTGGCGTCTTTCGAAAGGACACGCTTGACGTAAAGCTGCTGTCCGCCATTGTCGAAGAACGCCTTGACCGCAAGAGGAAATTGCCAGTACCGACCACCATCGTCGGTTGTTGTCCATTTGGCAATGGTTGCCGGATCGGGGGGTGACAGGAAGCCACCGAAATTGCGGGTGAAATCGGCAAAGCTTGTAACAAGGAGCGGCTTCCCGGCTGTCGGTCCCCGTGCGGTCACACCGACTGCACCGCAAATGCTCGTGCTGACGCCTTCGATCGGTTTCGGGCCCGCGTCGACTTCCTCGACGTAGACTCCGGGGCTGAAGTATTGAGGCATGACCGTTTCCTCCTAGGCGATGGTGATGGGATTGTTCTTCCCGAGGTCGGCCGGGAGCGTGATAGTGATCTGGCCGTGCCGGTTGGCGCGATGGTCGATCGCGTCGATGGTCGCCGGAACGTTGTCGGGCGTTAGGCGCAATGGAAGCGCGTAAGAACCTTGGGCGTCGGAGAGCACTCGCTCGGTATTGCCACGCACGACCTCGACATTCGCGACCGGGCCGGCAGCGTCCCGGACCACGCCCCGCAATACGCGCAGATGGGCCGGAAACGGGTAGCTCGGCGCTGGCACGAGGACGACAGTTTGCGGAATCTTGGAAAACTGAGCGGGCGGATTGTCATCGTTGAAGGGAAAGACATCGAACTCGATCCCGTCTGACTGAGCCGCGTAGAACGGAAGGTAGAACTCGGCATCGAGATCCGCCCGATAATGCCGCGGCAGTCCGCCGGCCACGACTGCGCTGCGACCGAGGCCAGGAAATGTCAAAACGCCGCTGACGCTCTGTACCGGCCGCAGATCGGTGAGGCGCCATATGCCGGGCGCCTCTTCTAAGAAGAGTGAGCACGTGACATTGCCGAGCGGCGTGTCACCCGTCAACTCATCGATTGGGCGGAAACCGATTGGGCTGTAAACGCGCCGGATACTGTCAAGCGCTCCTCGGCCGAATATTGCCGGAATCATGACGCTACCCCCCCAAAGCCCGCACCGATATGTTGGCTGCTGACGGGCCTTCGCGACTCTGTCGTCTCACTATCAAGATTGACGACCCGGACCTCATAGGAAAGCGATAGCCGGTACGGCCGCGCTAGTGCAAACCAGACGCGTGTCCGCTCCTCGAGCGTAAGTGGGGCAAGCGTGATCTTAAGGACCTCAGTGCTATTTTTCAGGCTGACGCCTTGCAGATCGGGACCGCTGACGATGGCGCCGTCGTACAGGACCTGCAGGGCCCGCGCGAGGAGTCGGTGTTCCGTCAACCGGTCTCCCCCCCAGGCGGTAATGAGATAGCGCAGGACCAGCGCCATGGGAGGCTTCGTCAGCGTGACGTTGGGTCCTGATACCTCGCGAACACGTGGCTTGTTGCGGGCACTGGGATCCTCCGACACTTCGAACAGGAAGATTGTCAATCGGGCCGGGGTTGTGGGTATGTTGCCCTGGAGATCATGGATTTCCGCTGTTGGCGCCGGATCGTCGAGCTTACTAACCGCCTTGCTTAGCACGGTTTGCAGCGTTTCAGAGACTGACGCGACGACGCTGAAATCTGGCACGTAACCCTCGACCATGGCAAGTTTGAGGCATCCGTCGCGGAGGCAACACGGGACGATCGTTTGTTTCTTTAGCGAGCCGCGTGCCAAGTGTCCGTGGGTGCAGAATCTTGAGCAAACCCAAGGGTTCGGACCGAGTTGACGTTGAATATGGTAACGAGCTGGCAGGACAAATTCGTCCGGCACCCAAACGGCTTCGCTTGAAATAACGCTCCTCGTCATTGTCTGCGATGACGCCGAAAATTCAGCGGGTCTTCCTGCTCCTTGGCTGCACGTGTTGCAGGACCAAGAGAGGGACCAACGATGGACAATTTTGTCCAGTCACTGCTTTAACGGCAGCGCCCGCTCGATTTTTCTGATACCGGTCATTCAAAATCGGCCGAATACCAGGGGCCTCGAATGTCTGGAGTGGCCGATGAAGCAACGTTCAACGTCTCGAATTGAATGGCCGCTTCCTGGGTAGAACCGACGCCTGAATGTCCGAGCGACGGTGTGGGCGAATGGCGGCTCATGGCCGAACCCGGTCCGACGCTCGCGTCGATCGATCGTCGCTCACGACAGTCATGCGAACGGCACAAACCGACCCTAACGGGCATTGCGTTATCCGCCGCCCCGGATGATGAAAGAATCGGGGTGGGAGATGGCAGGGCAAGGTCGCGCAATATTTTGGGCGGCCCGACCCCGCACTCTAACGTGACCTGCCGAACCGACTCGTACCCCGGATTGCCGCCATCGAGCGCGCACGTTAAAAAGGCCGTTGGCGACCTGTCGCCCTCAGGCATCTTCGGTTCTGGCACCTGCCATCTCCCGCCATCGAGTGTATTTCGAACGGAGATAGTATGGAACTTGTTCCGATCCACAAGCGCGTCATTGGACTGGATGTCCATCAGGCACAGATCACTGCCTGCGCGATCATTGAAGAAGCGGATGGACAGACACGCGTCGAGCAGCGACAGTTCGGCACGTTCAGGCGCGATCGCCTGGCGCTGGCTGAGTGGGCTGCGTCTATGGCGCCTGATGAGGTCGTCATGGAGAGTACGGGCATCTACTGGAAAAGCCCGTACGCGGCGCTGGAGGCCGTCGGCATTCGTGCGACAGTAGTGAACGCCCGGCATGTCAGGCAGGTGCCTGGGCGCAAGACCGATGTCGGCGACGCGCAGTGGCTGGCGACGCTGGCGCGTGCCGGGCTTTTGCGGGGATCGTTCGCGCCGCCCGCGGAGCTGCGTGAGTTGCGCCTGATTGCCCGGCAACGTCAGAAGCTGGTCGGACTGCTCTCGTCCGAGAAGAACCGCATGCACAAGGTGCTGACCGACAGTGATATCCGTCTGGGCGTCGTCGTGAGCGACATCCACGGCCAGTCGGCCCGCGCCATGATCAAGGCGATTCTCGCCGGCAAGGCTCCCGGGGAGGTGCTTGAGCTGGCCAGCCGACGGCTGAGGGCCAGTCGCGAAACCTTGTTCGATGCGCTGCAGGGGGAACTCACCGCCAGCCATGTCTTCGTGCTCACCGAATTGTTGCAGCACATCGAAGAGCTCGAAACCCGCATCGCCCGGTTCGACGCGCGACTGATCGCCGAACTCGAAAGCGAACAATGCACGCTGGCCCTGCTGCAAACCCTGCCACGCATCGACCTCATCGGTGCGGCCATGCTCCTGGTCGAAATCGGCGGCGACATGAGCGTCTTTGGCTCGCCTGACCGACTGGCGTCCTGGGTCGGCATCTGCCCCGGCAACAATGAATCGGCCGGCAAGCGAAAATCTACACGCACGCGCAAAGGCAATCCGTATGTCCGACGACTGCTGTGCGAATTTGCTCACGCCGCGCGCCGCACGAAGTCGGCCTTCCAGGCGCGATTTAACGCACTCCTCGTGCGGCGCGGACACAAGCGCGCCATCACCGCACTGGCCCACAAAATGTTGCGAACGATCTTCTTCATGATTCAGCGTGGCCAGCATTACCGGGATAGCGCCATCGATTACGAAGCACTTTCCGTTCAACGCTACGCGCCTCGCTGGATCAAGGCCCTTACCCGATTCGGTTTCATTTCCGCAGCAGCGTGATTCGCCGGCATCCCAAATTCATGGCCTTCGGTGGTCAGGCCTTCGCTCGCCTTGAGCTTGGGTTCTTTCACGTTAACCAGTCAGACATGCTTGCATTGCTTCCATGGCCGTTTCAGAGGTACAACGGCCGGTCATTTGGTTACCATTTCCGATCTGCAGTGCACTCGGTCAATGTGGCAATTGCTGCCTTCGGTCCATCCATACATCTGCGCGGTATGGGACGCTAGACGAAGCGATGCCCCTCCCAACTCAGACGATGGAAGTCTGCACGCACTGAAGCACGACTTTCAGGGCGCCCACTGTTGTGCCTTTGCCACTGCCTGATGGGCTGATGGGCTGATGGGCCGATGGGCCGATGGGCTGATGGGCCGATGGGCTGATGGGGTGAGCGTCCCGGACGGGAGCCGTTGGGCGGCGACAATTAACTTGGCCGGCGCATTGACTCAAATTATTGGCTTCCGAGAACGTCAGGTCCCAGTGCTTTTGCAGCACCTGCAACACCGCCTGCTGAACAAGCGATCGGCAAGCCCAGAGGAATTTGCTGAAATCTGCGCGTTCCTCGTCAGCAGCAAATCCTCCATTCTGACCGGTACCGCGATTGCAACTGATGCGGGTAGCAGGATCGTGGGTGTACCGACACTTCGCCTTTGACTGATAAGGTCGTGGTGCATCGCGCACTGTTATTGCGAACGGCGTCGGTTTGCCCGGCGATTGTCTTTCGGAAAGCGACCAACTGTTATTAGCTCCGTTGCGTTTGCCAGCCGGTGACCAGAGGTGCTCATCACGCCGCCCACGCTGTCTGACTGAAAACAAGCAGGCAATCGCCGAGGCAAGCGCCAACATCCAGCGGCGATAACCTGCCGTACCGTTGTATCGAATGCGTCATAACGGCGGTGGCTCTCGGCATTGCAATCGCCCCACCGTCGGCTTCGCGGGATCATATTTAGAATGCTCGGCTTCTGGCGCTGGCTCGTCGCTCCAGTTGACGATGCTCCGCACAGCGTTGGCGTCTTCGGCCAATCGAACAGAGTAAATCTGGATCGCCCCTATACCTCGGACACCGTCTCACACTGAGTCGATGCATAGGTCCCGTGCCGGAAGAATGTGCAGTAGTCTCCCAAATACGCATCTTTCCATGATGCCCGTCCTGCATCTTGAGACGATCAGCGTCATCGATTTACGGCTCGTAGTAGCGGAATGCCGGCGAGTTGCGCGATCGAGCGGATACTCTGCTGCTGGATCTGCGCAATGGCAAGATCGGCATTGAACCAGCCGTTCGACATGCTGACGAGGACATCAGGTCTGTCAATCAGTAACCGCCAGTGCGGCCACCACAGAAAATCCTCGTAGCAGATTGAAAAGGCAGCACGTCGGCCCGCAATATCCAGATAGGGCTGAGTCACGCTACCGGGGATTGCGCTCACGATGGCCCACGGGCGCCACAATCCAGCTGGCACGGGCTGCCGGCTGTCAAAGCGACCACGACCGTCGCCGACCACCACAGCACTGTCGGTGTACCGCAGGATCGGCTTGCCGCCTGTCAGCGCACCCAGCGGCGAACCAGCTTCCGCCAGGTCCACACCAAGAATCAGCGCCCTGTTCGATGCAACCAACTGCCGTACATAGTCGCACCACCAATACCACATGGCAGGCCGCCATAGGCCGACCAGTTCTTCCGGCACAACGACGACTCTCGCACCAGCATCGAATTGCCGCTGTGCAGATTCCATTGTCGCCTGGGTTCGCGAGTAGAGCGCGGTGTAGTCCCGTTGATCCAGCCTCCCGAGAGATGTATCGACTGCCGTCCATCCGACAGGCAACTCGGGGCGATGTTCGACGAGATGCGCTACCACCGCTGCGCTCATCAACAGAATCCCGAGGGACAAGGCAGAACGCGGGCGCCGAACGCATGCCGCCGTCGCCAGCGCGCACATCCCTAACACCAGACCTGCAATCTGCGAGCCCGGAAATAACGCGCTGGCGACATGTAGCGGCGAGAGCCAGCCTATGATGCCTAACGGTGGAAGTGACACCAAGATGACCGCGAGCAAAGTGCGCCAGGCGTGTCGAGCCGCGCCACCTCCCGGTGTTAGCAGCGCCCAGGGAGCGGCCAGCAGAAGCGCCTGTCCCAGCCAGAACGCAACGCCAAGTGTGAGAGCAGCGCTTGCCGACAGCTCACCATAACCCACGAAAAAGCGCTCACAAACAAGCGGAATGTCGCGGGCACCCGTCAGATAGTAGCTGGCCCACAGTGACAACGCCGACCACTTGCTACATGTAGTGGACCAGATAACCGGCAGAACGAGCAGCGCGATCAGCCAGTGACCCGGATACCAGGCGAGCAGCGCAACTGCGACGCCCATTAAGCCGTAGAGGCCACACCACGAAGCGCGGGACCAACGGAATGGGAAGTCATGCGCAGACCGACGTCCCGAGCACCAGCGTCCGATCGGTTGGAGGGCAGCGATGCGAAGCAGCTGCCCGTATATTTCACTGTCGGGGTCTCTGATGACCTCGTCGCGACTGCTGGGGTCTTTCATAGACAGGGTGCAACCTCACCAGACGGTTTGATACCGCTGCAGCAGGTCGGATAGTCGCCCCGGATCCAGTCGTCGGACCGGAATCTGTCACCGTAATCGCGCATCGCCGCGGACGCGGGAAGATTTCCGGACGTGTCACCCATTGGAAGCGTGTCAGTGCACGGTGCCGGCCGGTCGTGGCCAGTCGAGGATCCAGTCCGCCTGCTGCCACAGCGCGCTGCGATAGAGGATGCGTAAGTGCGCACGCCGCACGAGTCGACTTTCGCTGGTCCACGCCTGGACTTCCCAGCCGTGAAACTGTTCGTGCGATCGACCGGTCGCAACCGCCGCCGCAATCGTATCGGCCACCAGGGCCTCGAGCATCTTGAGTTCGCCCGCGTCCGGGTATCTGAAACAAGGGGTGATCTGCTGCATGGCGTGCTCCGAATCGCAATGTGTGCAAACTGCCAGGCCAGCGTGATATCGCGCGTGATCGAAAAAAAGAATCCGGGAAGACACGCGCCGCCCGCCGTATTACCAGCGGACCACTCATCGCTTCCTCGACATCCTTTGTAGAGCGGCTCGCGCAGGTCGACGCATCCATCGCCGTTCCGGATCAGTCTGACGGCGCAAGAACGTCACCTGTCGACCATCGACGTCGGCTTAACGAGCGTCGATGGGCCGTTGCAAATGGCGGATAGCAAGCCTCCCGATCGCTCAGAGCGTCGAAGCGGATGCCGCATCCCTCTCTTCTTCAGGCCGATCGAATTCAGTGGATCCCACCGCGTCGTCCAGTGGCAACTCGCCCTCCCCGGTGTCGCCTGCTCCACCAGTGCGGCGTTGTCGCGCCTGAAAGACCACCTGTTCGACGCGCACGAGATTTAGCGCAATCGACTCAGCGTCGATGTGCACGCCAGCCTGGGCCTCGTTTTCGCGTGTGATCCACGGATTGACGTACAGGTCGCCCTTGACAACGACGCTGGCACCCGTCCTGATGTGCTGCATCACCCGTTCGGTATGGCGCTCATTCCAGATCGTCACGTCCACCGGAAACGTCTTCTCATCCTTCTGTTCCAGCGAACCGTCTTCCAGACGTCGGTACGAGGCCGACATGATGCGCAGCTCAACGATGCGCTTCGGTCCGTTCGGCGTATTGACCTGTTTCATTGTCGGCGAGGACAGGACGTTACCAACCAGTTCTGCGTAGATACCCATTGCGGACTCCGTTCATAAGTAAGGTGAACTCAGTCGCCAGGTTCCAGGCGGTTGGTGCTCCGACCTTGTCTGGCGACGGGATACCCTTGTGCTACAAACGCGCTGTCCTGCTTGTTGGTTACGAGGGCTTTCTTCCAGCGCCCTTCAACACTGCGCTCACTACTGGGTGGCAACCGCCTCCCGCCTGGCTCGACGTCCGTGCGCGCGGCCTCCAGGCTTCACCGTGCCGTGTTTCAGATACGTCTCGATCTGGCAGGCCGCATACCGGTGATCGCTTCAATCGCATTCAATTCCTGTGCGCGGATATGGCACTCTTCCAGGTAGAGATGCAGCGGTGCAGGGACCTTCGGGAAATACGAGCGCACCCGCTCGAACGGTGCTAAATGCAGCGGTGCGAAATGAACCGTGTCCACGCCAGCAGGAATGCGAAATGGTCGTTCGATTCTGGCCAAGGCTCCGAAGGTCGCGCCGTGGCTCGCAAATGCGATGCTACTCGCCCTCGTATCCGGACAGGATCGGTCGACTATCGGCCGATGGGAAAGGTCGTTTGTGAAGGATGGTGTCGCGGTGTTGACGCGCACAAAAACCGGAATCAGGATCGCGATCCCTGTCGAGTTGCGCATGGATGCAGTCGGCATGTCGCTCGCCGATGTGATCGCCCGATGCAAGGCGACCGACGTCGTGAGCAAGTATTTGATCCATCACGTGCGCGCCAGCGTGAATTCGCCTAAAGGGTCGCCGATCAAACTCGACACAATCACCGCGAGCTTCAGTGAAGCTCGCGACATGGCTGGCATCACCGGCGACGACGCTCCGACGTTCCACGAGATCCGCAGCCTGTCGAAGAGGCTCCATATGAAACAGGGCGGCGTCGACATCAAGACGCTGCTCGGGCATGACCGATGCGATCGCGGATCTTTACGCAAACTCGAGGGGTCTTGAACCCTTGAGAGTGCGGATAAATGGTGTCTAGTTTTGAACGAACTTTGAACAACCCCTGATGGATAAAGCTTTCCGGGTGTCTGGATTGGATTGGCCTCAGGCTGCCTGTTCCTCTGCCTCGGCGGCGACATCAGCGGATTCGCCCTTGCGCAGATGCAGCAGCCTGTAGCCGCTTTTATAAACCGGTTGCAGCCGGAATTCGTTTTGCGGCTCGATCTCGAGCAACAGGCGCAGCCGCGACACGTGGCTGTCGATCGTGCGGGTGAATTCGCGGAACTCGCGGCCCCAGACCATCGCGAAGATGTGATCGCGCGACATGACGCGGCCGATGTTCGAAAAGAACAGCGCCGCCAGCCGGTACTGTGTTCCGGACAACGGAACCGGCTGACCGCGCAACATGACAATCTGGCGGCGAGTATCGAAATGATACGGCCCGACGCTGAAGCTCGCGCTGCTGAAACGGTCCGGGTATGCACGCCGCAGCAGCGCCGCGACGCGCTCGCGAAACTCGGCGGGGCGTAGCGGCAATGCGACGTAGTCGTCCGCGCCATTGGCGAAGGCGCGCACCACGCTCTCTTCCGACATGTCGTTCGACGCGAACATGACCGGCAGGCGATCGCCGCCGACCCCGCGCACCGATCTCAGCACTTCAGCGCCGGACAGACGTGTGCCCTGCCAGTCCAGCACCAGCAGATCGACGGTGGAACGAGCGAGCGCTTTCGACATGGCGAGGCCGTCGTCGTAGACCACGCAGGTATGGCTGGCCTTCAAGAGGACTTGTTCGATCGACAAACGCATGACCGGGTCACGCTGAAGGACAGCAATGCGCATGGGTGGCTCTCAACGAGGTAGCTCGGACGCCATTCTCAGAGGCACACCCCTTCTATCCCATAGGAGCATTCCTAATTTGCATATTTATTGAACGGCGTCGATAGCCGCCCGGGGGATTCCGACGGCTAGTCGCATTGACTCATCGAGCATGGCCCCTTGAGCGCGACAAAAAACCCGTGGTCGAGGAACTTTCCTCCATCTAATTAAGCACTTCCCGAAGCGAACGGCTTTCATCCTGTAAAATCCCGGCCTGGCTCCAGTCGTCATCGCGCTTGCCCGACCCGGGCGGCGCGCCGGTGTCCCGTGCTCTACCCAGCGCTTGCCACACTTCTCGCCCGACGACCGCCGTATTTCCACGCGCTACGTGTGGCTCCCAATTCCAAAAAATGACATAGCAATGCAAGCGACAAATCTGGGTGGAGCGCAGGCTGTCACCCCACGCCCTCTTGGGCGCAGCGACTACAAGACGCTCGGTCTCGCCGCGCTCGGCGGGGCGCTCGAGTTCTACGACTTCATCATCTTCGTGTTCTTCGCGCCGGCGATCGGCCAGTTGTTCTTCCCCGCCGCGATGCCGGACTGGCTTCGCCAGGTGCAGACCTTCGGCATCTTCGCCGCGGGTTATCTGGCGCGGCCGCTCGGCGGCATCATCATGGCGCACTTCGGCGACCTGTTCGGCCGCAAGCGCATGTTCACGCTGAGCGTGCTGCTGATGTCGGTGCCGACGCTGATGATGGGTCTGATGCCCACCTACGCCAGCATCGGCGTGCTGGCGCCGGTGCTGCTGCTGTTGTTCCGCGTGATGCAGGGCGCGGCGGTCGGCGGCGAAGTGCCGGGCGCATGGGTGTTCGTCTCCGAGCACGTGCCGCAGCGGCACGTCGGCTATGCGTGCGGCACGCTGACGGCCGGTCTCACGGCGGGCATCCTGCTCGGCTCGCTGATCGCGTCGGCGGTCAATCGCCATTTCGCGCCGGCGGAAATCTCCGAGTACGCGTGGCGCATCCCGTTCCTGGTGGGCGGCGTGTTCGGCATGTTCTCCGTCTACCTGCGCCGCTGGCTGCATGAAACGCCGGTGTTCGCCGAGCTCAAGCAACGCAAGGCAATCGCCGCGGAAGTGCCGCTCAAGGCCGTGCTGCGCGATCACGGCCGCGCCGTGATCGTCTCGATGCTGCTCACGTGGATGCTGTCGGCCGCGATCGTCGTGGTGATCCTGATGACGCCGACGCTGCTGCAGAAGCAGTTTCACATCGCGCCGGCCACCGCGTTGCTGGCGAACTGCGTGGCGACGCTGTGCCTGACGATCGGCTGCGTGATGGCGGGCTCGATCGCCGGGCGCCTCGGCGCGGGGCGCACGATTTTCATTGGTGGCCTCGCGCTGGCGGTGACGTACTACGTGATGTTCCAGCAACTCGCCGTCGATCCGTCGACGCTGGTGCCGCTGTATGCGGTGGCCGGGCTGTTCGTCGGCGTGATCGGCGCGATTCCGTTCGTGATGGTCGAGGCGTTCCCGCCCGTCGTGCGCTTTTCGGGCATTTCGTTTTCGTACAACGTCGCGTATGCGGTGTTCGGCGGCCTCACGCCGATCGCCGTGTCGCTGATGATGAAGTCCAACCCGATGGCCGCGCCGATGTATGTCGGTGCGATCTGCATTCTCGGGGCCTTGACGACGCTGTTCATCAAGAACGCGCCGCACGCGCGCTGATTGGTTGAACGGTTGTTGCGCAACGGCGCTCCGTTTCGGGGCGCCGTTGTCGTTTGTGGCGGGCTGAATGATCGCTGGCTTTTGGGGCTTTGGGGCTTTGGGGCTTTGGGGCTTCGGGCTTCGTGCACCCCGAACCGCATGCGTCGGCGCCGGGCTCGCGCAAGATCGTGCGCAAGGGGGACTCGACCCGCATTGGCAAATCGCGCTGAGGGCTTCGCGTCTTTGCAGCCACTATTGTCATGAGGCCGTCGTCGCAGTCGTCGCCGTTGTCGCCGCCCATTCCGCGATCCCGTTCGCGCAAAAAGTAACCCCCGCGATGCTTGCGCACGGCGGGGGTGTTGTTATGGGCAACGCGGCGGCATCAGACAACACGCGCTGCCACCACACCACTCATAGCGTCGCTTCCTGAATCGTGCCGGTATCGATCGCGCGTTCGATCAGTCCTTCGCTTTGCGCCTTGGTGATCGCGTCGGCGATCAATTTCTCCGGCTCCTCGATTTCGGCCTTGATCGCGCCGATGAATCCGGACGCATCCAGAACGACCAGCGTCTTCGCCGAATCGGCGAGGCTAATGATCACGCGATGCGGCGTAGGCCCTTCGCCGAGACTGGCGCACAACCGCGTGACCTTGCCACCAATGGTTTGCTCGAAACTTTGAATCATTATGTACTCCCTTGATTACAGCCAGAATCGAAAGCAACGGCACTGACTACCGCACGCGCCGCATCAGCGACCCAGGCCGCCGCGTGGCGCGCGTGCGCCGTCAATGCTGAGACGGCCCGCACCGGTCACGAACAGCAGCAGGAAACCGCCGGCGATCCCGATGTTCTTCCAGAAGTGGATCACCATTTCGCGCTGCAAGGCGGGATCGACGACATTCCAGAAATCGTGGCCCAGCACCGCCGTCGCCACCGTGTACACGGCCATGATCAGCGCGAGCGGGCGCACCTTGAAGCCGACGATCAGCAGCAGACCGCCGAGCGCTTCGACCGCGGTTGCAATCGGTGCGGCGATCTGCAAGAACGGCACGCCCTTCGAATGCAGGTAGCCGACAAAGCCCGCATAGCCCAGCAGCTTCATCACACCGCCCCACAAAAACAGCACGGCAAGGGCGATACGTGCAATGAAAATAATGCCGGAATCGACGGGACGCGTCATGAGGGGCTCCTGTTAATGAATAAGCAGCAGACCCGGCCGAGCAGCCGCAGTTCCCTGCTGTGCACCTGAGAATATGTGCAATGGCCATGTTTTCCAAGCTCGGGCGGGATTCAGCGGCGCGGGATGCACCGGGTCACGGGAAGGAAAAGGGTGTCCGGGCGGGCCGCGGGCGTGCGCTTCGGACAGGCGCGCGGAGGCGGACGTTGCCGCCTGGGCTAGGCATCAGGATAGGTGGCGACTTCGATCAGATTGCCGTCCGGATCGCGGCAATACACCGAGGTCATCTTGCCGCGCGCACCGTCGCGCTCCACCGGACCGGCCCCGATTGCGACGCCCTCGGCAAGCCAGTGCGCCTTGACCTCGGCCGGGCTCGCGGTGGTGACGAAGCACAGGTCGGCGCTGCCGGGCACCGGCTCGCGTCCGGTGAACCATGCAGCCGTGTCGGCCGTTGCCGGACGCAGGTTGATCTTCTGATTGCCGTACGTCATCGCGACGCGTGTGCCGGTGCGTGACGCGAACTCGGTGCGCCGCATACCGAGCATGCGCGCGTACCAGGCCGCGCTGACTTCCACGTCGGCGACGTTCAGAACAAGATGATCGAGACTGTCTATCGAGAAGCTCATGGGTTCCGTCACCGTGATGGAATGCGCGAAGGGTCAGTGCGGATCGGGCCGGCCAGCAAGTCAACCAGCTGCAGGCAGACGAAAAGTCAGCACGTGTGCCGCATTCGCGTTTGTCGGCGCATCGTGCGAATTTCAATCTTGCGGCTTTGCATGGCGGCGCTATTCAATGCTTTGACCGAGGCGTGCATCCGGAGCCAGCAAAACGCCTTTCGTGAACACGAAGCAACCATAGCCTCGCTCTTCGCCGGTCGCGATCACGCAAAACGCTTTGCGCGCCCGCTCATAAAATGCGAAGCGTTCGATCGAAGCAAACGGCACCTCGCGCCCTTGCGCCGCGTTGACCTCGGCCTGCGCTTCGCGCTGCACCGCTGGAATCGTATGCGGCTCGCCCACTACTTCCATCCGCGACGCGGGTTGCTCGATGAAAGTATCCAGCGGCATCACCGACAGCACCGCGCGAATCGCACGCGGCGAACTCACGCCATCCATGTGAAGCAGCTTGCCGAGCACGGTCCCCTGCGCAACCGACGTGCCCGGGAAGTTGGCGTCGCAAATGACGAGTTCGTCGCCATGGCCCATCGAGCGCAGCGCATGCAGTATGTCGGCGTTCAGCAGCGGGTCCAGATTCTTCAGCACGATCTCTCCTTGTTGTCCGGTTGGTCCCGATCGACGGCTCGCCGTCTGGGTTGGGTAGTGCAATGCGCGCGCGGTCATGGCCACGTTCGGGCTGCGTGCCCGAAGCAGCGGGGCTCCGTGGCGGCCATACGGCTACAGCGCGTCGCATCGCCTTGCATCGCATTGCGCCGGTCGATTGTAGCAAGCAACGTTGCGGGCAGCCGCGCAACCCGGTTCGTTGTGGCCGGCTGCCACCGCGGCACCGACACACGCTCCGTTGACGTGACTCATCGTCGGGCGGCGGTCTCTCGCGGCATCCCAATCCCAAGCGACGGTGGCAATGCCGCCGCATTGCCACCGCAGCCATCCGACCAACGCCAGCAGCACGAGCCCCGCGCCGCCCAATACGGGCTCGCGCCAGCCCAGCAACGCGATGAACATGAACGCCCGCGCGCCGGCCAGCAGCGCGAAGCCGGCGATGGCGCTGGACAGCGCGTCGGCGGCGGCCGCGAGGCGCGCGAATGCAACGACGGTTTGAACAGGCGTTGGGGCAATGGGCTGCTGCATGATCGTCTCCGTGGAAAAAAGCGTTGCTCAGGCGCTGCCGGGTGCCTCGTCGAGGAAGCCGGTGACCGCCTGCAGACGGCCGTGCGCATCCACCACGCCGAAATCGGATCCCTTGACGATCGCGTCGCCCGCCGGCGTGGTCAGCTCCCATGAAAAGCGCAGCCGGTTCGCAAAGCCGTCGACCTGGGTCGTGCGGCGGAACAGGTGATGCGGAAAGCGTTCGTGCACCGCGCGGATCATCGCGTCGATGCCGTCGTGGCCCGCGCCGGCGAGCAACGGATCGCGATAGTCGGCATCGGCGCTCCATGTCGCGGCGATCAACTCGCGACGGCGCGCGCCATCGGTTTCGTTCCATGCGTCGAAATAACGGTCGATCAGATCGGTATGCGCATTCATCTCGAGACTCCTTGATTGGCATGACTGAGCGCTACGCTCGACAGACAGGTTGTATGCGGCGGGCTCGGAGTGAAGATTGACGGCTCGGGCGCGTTGCGTCGATTACGTGGCAGGTAAGCATTCGAATGCGGTGTAACGTGCAGGCGCCTGTTTTTCCGCCTGTTTTTCCGCCTGCTTTTCCGCCTGCTTTTCCGCCGGTTTGTCGCTCGGATTAGCCATCTGGCTGAATCGTCAAGAGCGGCGCCGGCCGCTAACCTCATCTGGCAAATGGGAGCTGCGCAGCGCTGTCGCGCGGCATGTGACGCAATCCACGGGGTGCGGCCGCGAGCCGCTTTATTAATATGGCATTTACACTTGCACCAACGTATCCACAAGGATACAATCACCAGCAGATCGGAACACCGCCTGTGTACACGGTCAACCGCACCGAGGTGTTCGACACCTGGCTTGCGGAACTCGCGGATCTACGTGCGAGGGCGAAAATCCTCGTGCGGGTCCGGCGAGCGGAGCGCGGGCATTTCGGCGACGTCAAGCGTCTCGAAGACGGCGTATCCGAGATGCGCATAGATTGCGGTCCTGGCTATCGGGTCTACTTCGCGCGTGAAGGGCGCATGCTGTATCTGCTGCTCTGCGGTGGCAACAAGTCCACGCAGCAGGCCGATATCAAGCATGCCAAAACAATGTGGTCAGCAATCAGAGAGGAACTGTCATGAGCAAGATCAAAACGGCACGGTTCGACGCATCGCACTACCTCGACAGCGAAGAAATGATCGCTGAATATCTCAACGCGGCACTCGAAGAAGGCGACGCCGATCTCCTGCTCGCCGCGATCGCGGACATCGCAAAAGCGCGCGGCATCGCGAAAGTCGCGGCAGACGCCGGACTCGGACGCGAAAGCCTCTATAAAACGCTCGCGCCCGGCTCCAAGCCGCGTATGGACACGGTGTTCAAACTGCTGCGCGCGCTCGGCGTCAAACTCAATGCAGTGCCGGAAGGCGTGGCGGCCGCGTGATTCGCATTGGCCATTGTCGTCAGTCCGGCACGCTGGATTTGCTGCGCCGCCCAGGATCTTCCAGGTATTCGTAGGCGTCGGCGGGGTATTCCATTACCTGCCAGGTAATGGATCGCTCGCGCGCTTTGGCTATCATCGGTGGCATGAACACACTCTCTCTTGCGCAAACGGTCACTTCGCACACGCCGGCGGCCAGCCGAACGGTCGGCGACCTGCTGCGCGAATGGCGGCAGCGGCGACGAATGAGCCAGTTGCTGCTCGCCACTGAGGCCGACATTTCGACCCGGCATCTGAGCTTCGTCGAATCGGGCCGCGCGCTGCCCAGCCGGGAAATGGTCATGCATCTTGCCGAGCGCCTCGAGGTGCCGCTGCGGGCGCGCAATGCGCTGCTGGTCGCGGCGGGTTATGCGCCGCTGTTCCGCGAGCGTCCGCTGTCCGATCCGCAACTGGCCGCCGCACGCGAAGCCGTCGAGCTGGTGCTCAAAGGACACGAGCCCTACCCGGCGCTCGCAATCGACCGGCACTGGACCATCGTCGCGACGAACAACGCCCTCGCGCCGCTGCTGAACGGCGCCAGTCCCGAACTGCTGAAACCACCGGTCAATGCGCTGCGTTTGAGCCTGCATCCGGAAGGCATCGCGGCGTCGATCGTCAATTGGCATGCATGGCGGGAACATGTGTTGGCCCGGCTCCAGCGGCAAATCGACGTGAGCGGCGACGAGACATTGAGCGCGCTACGTGACGAACTGGCCGCGTATCCCGCGCCGCCGGGCACGCACGCGCCTGACAATGACGACACCGCCGTCAATCAGATCGCCGTGCCGCTGCGGCTGCGCACGCCGATCGGCGTGCTGTCGTTTTTCAGCACGACCACCGTGTTCGGTACGCCGGCGGACATCACCCTATCGGAACTTGCGATCGAAGCGTTCTTTCCAGCCGACCAACAAACCGCGGTGGCTTTGCGCGCGTTTGCCGAAGGCCAACGCGCCGAAGCTGAGCGATAGATTTTCCACGGCCTTTGCCCGACACCGGAACGGAAGACAACGCAAGCTCGGGCACCGAGCCTTTAACTCTTCTTACCTATTTGCGCAGACCACCCAGCACAGAGCGATGCCATTGAACGACGCCGCCATACTCGTACGCCAACTCGGTCCCGCCGACCGCGACGCCTATTTCCAGCTTCGCCTGCGTGGATTGAAGGCGCATCCGGAATGGTTCGGCCAGAGTTACGAGGAAGCGCTGGCGCGGGGCGCGGCGCAACACGACGCGATGTTGCAGGGCTCGCAAGCAGTCGAGGGTGGTTTTTTGCTCGGCGCTTACATTTCGGTCGATACACCGCTGATCGGCGTGGTCGGACTGGCGCGCAACCAGCGCGACCGGGAGCGGCACAAGGCTGCCGTAATCGGCATGTATGTCGCGCCGGAAGCCGCCGGCCGTGGCGTTGGGCGCGCGTTGCTCAACGAGTTGCTGGCGCGGGCGGCACGGGTCGACGGTTTGCGGCAAATTCAGTTGATGGTCGACAGCAGCAACGAGGCGGCGCGCAGACTTTATGAGTCGCTTGGCTTTCGCAAATACGGTTGCGAAGTCGAAGGGCTAAATGTCGGCGGCGTGTTTCATGACACCGATCTGATGGCGCGGTTCATGTAGCGGGCGTTGACGCCGTGCGCGCGACGCGTTGTTCGGCTCCGCCGACTTGGGGCAGAGCTTGCGGCGCAAGCGCAAGTGCACGGCAACTGCCAATCAGCCGCGGGCCTGAGTGCCGGCGCCAACGCTGAGGCGGCTGCCAGACAAGTCAAACGAATCACGCAAAACCTCCCTCCCCCTAACCGACATCTCGACGCCTCATCGGCGCAAATCCTCCCGCCCCGTTCAGCGTTTCCGGTTCGGCGCCCCAATCCAGCGGCCCTGCCCAAGCGCGATCCATGCTATCTTTTGCAACTCCCTTGCCCCGCCGCACCAACCCCAAACCGTCACCCCGGCCGCCTTCGGGCCGCCTTTGATCAGTCGTTTGTCAGTCAACTTACCCATGTCCGACCTCTCCACTCCGCTTCCACGTGTGCCGCGCCGTTTCGATATCAATCCAAAACCGCTTGGCGCCGCGCTCGTTCTCATCGCACTTGGCGCGATCTACCTGGCGCAAACCGTCAGTGGCCGCCAGGCAGCGCTCTACATCGTCGGCGCCTTGCTGGGGATGTCGCTTTATCACGCGGCGTTCGGCTTCACGTCGGCCTGGCGGGTCTTTATCGCCGATGGTCGCGGCGCGGGTCTGCGCGCGCAGATGCTGATGCTCGCCCTCGGCGTGTTGCTGTTCTTTCCGGCGCTCGCCGCCGGCACGCTGTTCGGCCAGCCGGTGGCCGGGCTCGTCGCTCCGGCCGGCACGTCCGTGCTGGTCGGCGCTTTCATGTTCGGCATCGGCATGCAGCTGGGCGGCGGCTGCGCGTCCGGCACCTTGTATACGGTGGGCGGCGGCAGCACCCGCATGCTCGTCACGCTGGCGGCGTTCATCGTCGGCTCGGTCGTCGCGACTGCGCATATGCCGTTCTGGACCGCTTTGCCGTCGCTCAAACCACTTTCGATGGTGACGACCCTCGGCGCAGGCTGGGCCATCGCGCTGAACCTGATCATTTTTGCCGCCATCGCCGCACTCACCGTGCTGGTCGAGCGGCGCCGCCACGGCCGGCTGGTCAATGAGCCGGCCCGTCAGCCGCACTCGTCGCCATGGCTGCATGGCCCGTGGCCGCTGTTCGTCGGCGCGATCGCGCTGGTCCTGCTCAACTTTGCAACGTTGGCGCTGTCGGGCCGTCCATGGGGCGTGACGTCGGCGTTCGCGCTGTGGGGCGCCAAGCTATTCGCCGCGCTCGGGATCGACGTGGCCAGCTGGCCGTATTGGGCCGCGCACGCCAATGCAGGCTCGCTCGCCGCCCCTGTTACACATGACGTCACTTCAGTGATGGATTTCGGCATCGTGCTCGGCGCGATGACGGCTGCGGCGCTTGCCGGCCGTTACGCGCCGGTGTGGAAGGTGCCGGCGCGCTCGCTGATCGCGGCGGTGGTCGGCGGCCTGATGCTGGGCTACGGCGCCCGCCTGGCTTATGGTTGTAACATCGGCGCCTACTTCAGCGGCATCGTGTCAGGCAGCCTGCACGGCTGGCTGTGGCTGGTTGCGGCATTTGCCGGCAACGTCCTCGGCACGCGTCTGCGGCCGGCGTTCGGCCTCGAAGTGGAACGCGTGCGCCAGACAGGCTGCTAGACGTTACACAAGAAGTTACAAATGCGGCTCCGTTTGTAACCGGGGCCGCAACAAGTCCTTACATCTCCGATGCGTCCCCCAAGCAGCGCCAAACGCAGGTATTTATTACGTGCCATTGGTCTCGCTTTCTACTTCCTTTCCAATTCGAGCGGAATTACCGGCACCCGGCCGGTTCTCGATTCTTTGCTCAGACAATTTAGCCAAATGCCTGTATTACAAAGGTTTTTATGGACCAGGCGACAATCCGCGACAGCGAAAAATTCGTTAAGCATCATCTATTACAGGCGCGTGAAAAAGTTACCGAAAATCGATGTATTTTTTTTGAGATATTTTTTGAGAAGGGATTGATTTCTTGTTTTGCCCTTCATACAATTCGTCCCAAGCTGTTACGAAGTGTAACGCGATGTATCAAAAAGTCGCCATCTGTATCAAGCAGTGACATGTAGCCGGAGGTCTGCGTTTCCGGCGAGGCACAAAAGACATAACGGCAAAAAAAAAGCCGACATAGTAATTCGGGGCTTCGGAAACACAGAAAATGGACCGTAGCAGCGAGACGCTGGATTCAATCCGCGAGATTAACTTGTCTTACATCATGCTTGCGCAGCGCATGTTGCGTGAGGACAAACCGGTCGGGATGTTCCGCCTGGGACTGTCGTCGGAACTGGCTGATCTGCTTGCTGGGCTGTCGCTCGCGCAGATCGTCAAGCTGGCCGCTTCCGATCAGCTTTTGTGCTTCTTCCGCTTCAACGACCACTCGATGTTGTCGGCGTTGACGCAAACGACGAAGCACGCAGCCGTTGCTCCGACTCACACGGCGATCCTGCTTGCAGGCCAGCCCGCTGAGCAGTTTGCTTAATCGAGGTGACTGCGATGCTCAAGCGTAGCCTGACGGAAGACGCACAAGAAGTATTCCGTGCGATCGCGCTAATCGAACTCGGCGCCCGCATGCAGGTGCTCGAAAGCGAATTGACGCTCTCGCGCGACCGCATGATCCGCCTGTACCGCGAGGTCAAGGGCGTATCGCCGCCCAAGGGCATGCTGCCGTTTTCGGCGGACTGGTATATGACGTGGCTCGCGAACATCCACGCGTCGTTGTTCTACAACACGTACCTGTTCCTGAAGAACGAAGCACGTTGCTCGCATCTGGATGCGCTGACCAAAGGGTATCGGCTGTATCTGGAGCATTGCCAGCACAGCGATACCGAACCGGTGCTGGACTTGACGCGCGCATGGACGCTGGTGCGTTTCTTCGACGCCGACATTCTGCAATTGACCAAGTGCTGCCGTTGCACTGGCAAGTTCGTCGCGCACAAGCACGATCTGCAGCACAACGTGGTGTGCGGTGCCTGCCAGCCGCCGTCGCGCGCCGGCAAAACGAAGAAAGCAGCGGCCGCCCGCCAGGAAGCGCTCGAAGCAGCGCAGGTCGCGCAAGCCGCCTGATTTGAATTGACTCGATGAGGGCTGGTCCGCCCGACTCGAACCGAAGCCTTTAAAAAATCCGCACACTGTGCGGATTTTTTTCGCCATCGCGCCGCCAATCGACGCGTGGCGCCCGGCACGCCGCCGGATCAACCAGCCAATCCCGCCGTCTGCACCACCAGCCAAATTGCCCGGGTCCATATAGCCGATTGAAACCAGCAGACCCGGTCCTGCGAATTGCAGGAGCTTCTTCCAGAACGGCGCGCGTTGCGAGACAGCGTCGACTTGCCCGCGCCGCTGCGGCCGAACCCGGTGGTCTACGAACGGATTTTCGGAAGGAAAGCGGGAAAAAAGATTTGGATGAAACAACGCCGGGTTAGGCTATCGCGCGACCCGGCGTTCACTACGCTACGGCATCAATGAGCCAGTTAGTTACTGCTTCGCCACCTGCTGCGCCGATGCAGATGTAGACGCAATCGCGGACGTCGAACCAGAAGCCGCGTCCGGAGCAACCGCCCCAACCGCCGTATCCGGCGCCCTCACATCACCCCAACCGCCGCCCAGCGCGCGAATCAGATTCACCGTCGCCACCGCCTGCGTGCCCGACAGGTGGCTCGCCTGCAATTGCGAAGTCAGCACCTGGCGCTCGCTGTCGATCACATCCAGATAGCTGACCGCGCCTTCGGTGTACTGCGTGCTTGACAGATGCGCCGCCCGTTGCGAGGCCTGCACCGCGTTGTTCTGCTCGCGCATCTGATCGTCGAGCAGACGCAAGTCGGCCAGATTGTCTTCGACCTCGCGGAACGCCACCAAGACCTGCTGACGATATTGCGCGACGTCTTCGTCATACTTCGAACGCGCTTGCGCGAGGTTGGCCTTGCGACGGCCACCGTCGAACAGCGGGACCGTCAATGCGGTGCCGGCGAACGGACCGAGAATGAACGCGCGGCTCGACCACATGAACAGATTGCCGAGCGTCGCCGATTCAAAGCCAGCCGCGCCGGTGATATCGAGCTTCGGGAAGAACGCGGACTTCGCAAGGCCAACGCGCGCATTCGCCGCCTGCATCGACCGCTCCGCCGCCGAAATATCGGGCCGCCGTTCGAGCAACGCCGAAGGCAAACCCGGCGGCACCCGCACCGTCACCGGCACGAGCGGCGCTTCGGCGAACGAGAAGTCCGCCGGCGGCTTGCCGAGCAGAATCGCGAGACTATGCTCGGACGCCGCACGCTGACGCGCGACGCCGACCGCATCGGCACGCGCGCTCGCGAGTTCGTTGCGGGAGCGCGAAACATCCAGCTCGCCGATATCGCCTTCCTTGAAGCGGCGTTCGACCAGCTTCAGCGTGTCCTCGCGCAGCGCCACGGTACGGCGGTACAGATCCTGATCCGTATCGAGCTCGCGCAACTGGAAGTAGTTCTGCGCAACATCGGCTTGCAACGACAGTTGCACCGAACGGAACAGCGCTTCACTTTGCTGCTCGTCCGCCCGCGACGCGTTCACGTTCGAACTCACTCGCCCGAACAGATCGGCTTCGTACGACGCGGTGACTTGCGCGCGCCAGATCGTGCCCGTCGTGCCGCCCGCACTATCCGGCAGGAATTGCGATGCCGCCGACGCGCGCTCACGCGTCGGGCCGAAGCCCGCGTCGAGCTTCGGGAACCAGTCCGACTTCGCCGCTTGCGTCACCGCACGCGCCTGTTGCACGCGCGCCGCCGCTGCCTTCAGGTCCTGATTCGCGGCGGACGCCTGCTCTTCCAGCGCGTTGAGTTGCGGGTCGCCGAAAATCGTCCACCATTCGCCGCGATGCGCGTCGTCCGCGGGCTGGGCCTGCTTCCACGTGCCGGTGTCCTGCGCGGACGGTGCGGATGCAGCGGAGCTGGCCGACGCGGCGGGCGCTTCCTTGAACGCGCTCGGCGTGTCCACGTCCGGCCGCTTGTAAGTCGGCTCCACCGAGCAGGCGGCGAGCAGTGCAACCAGCAAGCCACTGACAGCCGCCCGGCCCCACCCGCTCAAAGATTCAAAGCGAGATTCAACGCGTTTCATTATTGTTTTCTCCTCAGGCGTCCGTCACCGGCGCACCATAGTGCGGCGCATCCTTCTGCGCGACGTGGATCGTCCCGCCCGCCAGCGTACGCAGCACCACATAGAACACGGGGGTCAGCATCAGACCGAACAGCGTGACGCCGAGCATCCCGAAGAACACCGCGATACCCATTGCGTGACGCATCTCCGACCCGGCGCCGCTCGACAGCACCAGCGGCACCACCCCCATGATGAACGCGATCGACGTCATCAGAATCGGCCGCAGACGCAGGCGGCTCGCCTCGATCGCCGCCGACAGCGGCGTGTGTCCGTCATGTTCGAGCTCGCGAGCGAACTCGACGATCAGAATCGCGTTCTTCGCCGACAGCCCAACCAGCACCATCAAACCGATCTGCGTGAAGATGTTGTTGTCGCCGCCCGTGAGCCACACGCCGGTCAGCGCCGACAGCACGCTCATCGGCACGATCATGATCACCGCGAGCGGCAGCGTCAGACTTTCATATAGCGCGGCGAGCACGAGGAACACGAGCAGCACGCTGATCGGGAACACCCACATGCCTGCATTGCCGGCGAGAATCTGCTGATACGTCAGATCGGTCCATTCGAGCTTCACACCGTGCGGCAACACTTCAGCGGCCACGCGTTCGGCCGCGGCCTGCGCCTGACCCGACGAGAAACCCGGCGCCGGTCCACCGTTGATATCGGCTGCCGTGTAGCCGTTGTAACGCACCACCATTTCCGGACCATATGTCGGCGTCACCGTCACCAGCGACGACAACGGCACCATGTCGCCCGCGGCATTGCGCGTCTTCAGTTGCAGGATGTCGTCGGCGCGTTGACGGAACGGCGCGTCCGCCTGTACCCGCACCTGATACACGCGGCCGAAGCGGTTGAAGTCGTTCACATACAGCGAGCCCAGATAGATCTGCATCGTATTGAACACGTCCGTGACCGGCACGCCGAGTTGCTTGGCCTTCACGCGATCCAGGTCGACGTTCAGTTGCGGCACGTTGATCTGATAGCTGGAGAAGGTCGGCCCGAGTTCAGGCGTTTGCGCCGCGCGCTTCACGAACGCTTCGGCTGCCTTGTTCAACTCCGCATAGCCGAGCGCGCCATGGTCCTCCAACTGCATCTTGAAGCCGCCGAGCGTGCCGAGACCAAGCACGGGTGGCGGCGGAAACACCGCGACGAACGAGTCCTTGATCGCGCCATACTGCTGGTTCAGCGAACCGGCAATCGCACCGGCCGAGAGCTTCCTGTCGCCACGCTCCTTGAACGGCTTGAGCGTCACGAACACGATGCCCGCGCTCGAACTATTCGTGAAGCCGTTCACCGACAAACCGGGGAACGCCACCGCGCTTTCCACGCCCGGCTGCTTCAGCGCAATCGCGCTCATATCGCGGATCACTTTCTCCGTACGATCCAGCGACGCGCCGTTCGGCAACTGCGCGAAGGCAATCAGATACTCCTTGTCCTGCGCCGGCACAAAGCCGCCCGGCACCACGCGGGTGATCAGCACCGTTGCGCCCAGCAGGATCGCGTACACCGCGAGCATCGCACCCTTGCGGCGCAGCACGCCGGTTACACCACGGCTGTACGCCGCCGAGCCACGGTGAAAGACCTTGTTGAAACGCCTGAAGAAGCCGCCCAGCAGACGGTTCATCACCCGCGTCAGGAAGTCTTCCTTCGCGCCATGGCTGCGCAACAGCATGGCGGACAACGCCGGTGACAAGGTCAGCGAGTTGAACGCCGAGATCACCGTCGAGATCGCGATGGTCATCGCGAACTGCTTGTAGAACTGCCCCGTCAAGCCGGTCATGAACGCGAGCGGCACGAACACGGCGACCAGCGTCAGCGCAATCGCGATGATCGGCCCGCTCACTTCCTGCATCGCCTTATAGGTCGCATCGCGCGCACTGAGCCCGTTTTCGATGTTCCGCTCGACGTTCTCCACCACCACGATCGCATCGTCCACCACGATCCCGATGGCGAGCACCATGCCGAACAATGACAACGCGTTGATCGAAAAGCCGAACGCGAGCAGCAGCGAGAAAGTCCCGACAATCGACACCGGCACCGCGATCAACGGAATGATCGACGCGCGCCACGTCTGCAGGAACACGATCACGACGATCACCACCAGCGCGATCGCTTCGAGCAGCGTATGCACGACCGCCTCGATACTCGAGCGCACGAACTGCGTCGGGTCGTAGACGATCCGGTATTCGACGCCCGCCGGCATGTCTTCGGCCAGTTCCTTCATCGCCGCGCGCACCTGATCGGAAATCGCCAGCGAGTTCGCACCCGGCGCCTGATTGATCGCGAGCGCCACCGCCGGCTTGTTGTCGAGCAGCGAACGCAGGCCGTATTCCGACGCTGCGAGTTCGACACGCGCAATGTCACGCAGATAGGTCACGCCGCCGTCCGGCGCGGTCTTGACGATGATGTCGCCGAATTCGCCCTCGGTCTTCAACCGGCCGCGCGCATTCACCGACAACTGCAACTGCGTGCCCGGCACCGAAGGCGATGCGCCGATCACACCGGCCGCCACCTGAATGTTCTGCTCACGGATCGCATTGACCACTTCGGTCGCCGTCAAACCACGCTGCGCGACTTTCTGCGGATCGAGCCAGACGCGCATCGCGTAGTCGCCCGAACCCCACAACTGCACTTCGCCGACGCCCTGAATCCGCGCGAGCCGATCCTTGACGTTCAGCAGCGCGTAATTGCGCAGATACGTCATGTCGTAGCGATTGTTCGGCGAGATCAGGTGGACCACCATCGTCAGCGTCGGCGAACTCTTGATGGTCGTCACGCCGAGCCGTTGCACGTCTTCCGGCAGACGCGGCAGCGCCTGGTTGACGCGGTTCTGCACCAGTTGCGTCGCGAGGTCCGGATTGGTGCCGAGCTTGAAGGTCACCGTGAGCGTGAGATTGCCGTCGCTATTCGCCTGCGACTGCATGTACAGCATGTTCTCGACGCCGTTGATCTGCTCTTCGAGCGGCGAAGCGACTGCTTCGGCGATCACCTTCGGATTCGCGCCCGGATACTGCGCATGCACCACCACCGACGGCGGCACCACTTCCGGGTACTCCGAAATCGGCAGCTTGAAGAGCGAAATGATGCCCCCCAGCAGGATCAATACCGATAGCACGCCGGCAAAGATCGGCCGATCGATGAAGAATTTGGATATGTTCATGGGAAGCTCTTAACATTGGAGCATGCACCGCGCGCAACCAGGCCGCGGCGCACGGGGCTCACGAATTCTTGTCCGCTTTGGCGCGCGTCTGCGCGAGCGGCGCGCTGTTCGGATCCTGATCGGTCGTCATCGGCACCATGTGCGCGCGCACCGAGTCGCCAGGACGCACGCGCTGAATGCCGTTGACGACGATGCGGTCGCCGGCCTTCAGTCCGTCCTTGACGACGCGCAGAGTGCCCTGGATGCCGCCCACCGACACTTCGCGGTACACGACGTGACTGCCCTGGTCGACCACCAGCACGAACTTCTTGTCCTGATCGGTGCCGACCGCGGCGTCGTCGATCAAGAGCGCCGGATGCGGCGCGCTGCCGCCCACTTTCACGCGCGCATACAGGCCCGGAATCAATGCACCGTCCTGGTTATCGAAACGCGCACGCACGCGGATCGTGCCCGACGACGTGTCGAGGCGGTTGTCGACCGATTCGATCGTGCCGCTGCGCGAGTAGCCGCTTTCATCCGCGAGACCCAGTTCCACCGGCACCTTGCCGCCGTCTTTCGCGCGGCTCAGGTATTGCAGATAGGTTTGTTCGTCCGCGTCGAACGATGCGTAGATTGGCGAGACCGACACCAGCGTGGTCAGCGGCGCCGCGCTCGCGCCCGCCGACACCACGTTGCCCACCGTGATTTCCGCGCGCGACACGCGGCCCGCCACCGGCGCGACGATCTTCGTGTAGCCGAGATTGATGCGCGCGGTTTCGAGCGCGGCTTGCGCGGCCTTCAGGTTGGCGCTCGCCTCGCGCGCGGCGTTCTGCTTCTCGTCGTAGTCACGCCTGGCGATCGCGTTGTCGGCGATCAGGCGTTGCGCGCGCTCCCAGTCGCTTTGCGTGTAGCCCGTGCGCGCCTGCGCGGCCGCGAGCTGCGCTTCGGCGCGATCCACTTCGGCCGCGTACGGGCGCGGATCGATCACGAACAGCGTGTCACCCTTCTTCACGAGCGCGCCGTCCTTGAAGTTGACCGACACGATGGTGCCCGGCACCTGCGAACGAACGTCAACTTTTTCGACCGCTTCAAGACGGCCCGAATAGCTCTGCCAGTCGGTAATGGTTTTTTGCACCACGGTCGCGACATCGACCTCCGGCACGATGGTCGGCGCGGCGGGCGAGCTCGCATCCACGCGAATCGCGCCGAACGTGCCGAGCCCAGCCACGACGAGGACCACTAGCGCGGCAATCGCCACGCGGCGGCGGGAAAGAGGAAGGATAGTCATGAGAAGCTCCCGGTATCGCTGATTAAATTTCTGTTTATCGATGGGCGCGCGCATCGAAGCGCCATTGAAAAAATCGCACCGCTTCCTGTAAAGCGGGCGGATGATCGGCCAGCGCGGCGTGCGAGGCGCTCGGGTAGCGAACCACCTGAGTCAGCACACCCGCGTCGATCAGACTGCTGGCGTATTTCTCCGCTTCCACATGCAGCACGTCGTTTTGCGCGGTCGCGATCAGCGTGGCGGGCAGCCCCGCGAGCCGCGACGATTCGAGCGGCGCGGCATACGGGTGCATGCGTTGCGACGCTTGCGGCAGATACGCGCGATAACACGCCGCGCACTCTTTCGCCGTGATGTCCGAACCCAAACGCTTTTCGTCGCCCAGACGCGTGAGGCTCGGATCGAGCATCGGTCCGAACAGCGCCTGCGCGGCGATCTGCACATCGCCGCGGTCCCGCGCGATGAAAGCGAGGCAGTTGGCCAACTGCCCGCCCGCATCGTGGCCGGCCACGCCGACCTTCCTGCTATTGCCGCCGAACGCGCGTGCCCGCGTTTGCACCCACAGCGCCGCGCGATGCGCATCTTCAGGCGCGGCGGGAAACGGAAACTGCGGCGCCAGCGAATAACCCACCGACACGACCAGTGCCGGTAAGTGTTCTGCGAAATAACGCGCGGCAAAATCGGCCTGCTCGATCGAGCCCTTCGTAAAGCCGCCGCCGTGGAAATAAAGCAGTACCGGCAATGCGGTTTTTTTCGCCTGCCGGTACAAACGCAACGTGATGTCCTGCGCGTACCCTTCGATCTGCACATCAGTGATGTCGAGTGCCGTGCTGTCGGCCTCTGCCGGGCCGCTGTCGGCGGGCACAAAGGAGTACGGCGGTTTAAATGCTTCCATGTCGAGCCGCGCGATGCGCATAGAACTTCAATGGTGCGAATTGTGGGTTCGGCAGACTCCTAAATAAATGCCTATAATCCGGCAACACAATTCGGTGCCCCTGAACAATCGAATGCGATTGCTCTGCGGATTCGATTCCCGCCTGGTGCGCCTGCCCCTTTCTGGAGGTTTGCAATGGACCGGCTTCAGGCCATGCAAGTGTTCACGCGCGTCGTCGACACCAACAGCTTTACCCGCGCAGCGGAAACGCTCGATCTGCCGCGCGCATCCGTCACCACGATTATTCAGAACCTAGAAGCGTTCCTCGGCACGCGTCTGATGCATCGGACCACGCGGCGTTTGTCGCTCACGCCGGACGGCGCGGCGTACTACGAACGCTGCGTGCGCATCCTCGCGGACGTCGAAGAGACCGAAGCCAGTTTTCAGAGCGGCAATAAAAAGCCGCACGGGAAGCTGCGTATCGACATGCCGGGATCGATCGGCCGCCTGCTGGTGATTCCTTCGCTGTGTGAATTCCACACGCGCTATCCGGACATCGATCTGCAACTCGGCCTGACGGACCGGCCGGTCGATCTGTTGCAGGAAGGCGTGGATTGCGTGGTGCGGGTCGGCGCGCTACAGGATTCCTCGCTGGTGGCGCGCCGGATCGGTCTGTTCGAGGGCGTGACCTGCGCGGCCCCGGACTACATCGCGCGCGCGGGCATGCCGGCGTCGCTCGAAGACCTGGACAATCACAAAGCAGTTAACTACTTCTCGAGCCGCACGGGCCGTACGATCGATTGGGCCTTCATGCTTGATGGCAAAGAAGTCGAAGTGAAAATGAAGAGCATCGTGTCGGTGAACGACGCGGACGCCTACGTGACTTGCGGGCTGGAAGGCTTCGGCCTGATTCAGCCGGCGCTCTTCATGGTGCTGCCGCATCTGCGTTCGGGTCAGCTGGTGGAAGTATTGCCGGAACTGAAACCTTTGCCGATGCCGATTTCCGCAGTCTATCCGCACAGTCGTCATCTGTCGCCCAAAGTCCGTGTTTTCGTAGACTGGATCGCGGAGCTGTTCGACCGTTGCCCGTTGCTGAGCGGCCGCGGCAGTCTCGACGCCACCTGCACCAAGCGGACTTTCGAAGAACGCGAGTCGGCACCGGTGCGCGACACGCCAGTGATAACCGAATGGGTCGCGTGATTAACCGGAATTGAAGTACGGAATCTGGAAAAGTGAATTCCAACCGCGGCTCTAATGCCGCGGTTGCTTGAGTTAGCAAGGCCGCCATCGCGATTGTTCCGAAATCGCGACAATTCATTTCGCGAAAGTGCGATTTATCCGCACTGCCCCAAAGTCTACATTTCACCCTGTCGCAGCGCCGCTCGTGCTGCAAATGAATCGACCGGAGTGAATCATGAAACGCAATCTCTTGGCTGGCCTGGCTCTTTCGCTGCTCGCAAGCGCGCCGGTGTTTGCGCAAGGCAACGGCGGTGGCGGCATTGGCCGCGCCGGTACTTATCAAACGCAACCCGCACCGAGCACGAGCGCAAAAACGCGTGCCGAAGTCAAGGCCGAACTGGTCGCGGCTTATCGTGACGGCTCACTGCCCGCGCTGAATCGCACCAGCTATCCGAACAAAGGTTTGATCGGCCAGACGCAAGCCGCGCGCATTGCGTTGCAGGAAGGCACGAATGGCGTCGTGACACGCGTCGCCAACGGACAGTAATTCAAATGAAGACGCCGCAATGATTCGGTTTCCAAAATAAACAGTCATTGCGGCGCCACACATGCATTCTTCAAAAAGGAGCACATCATGACACCATCCGAACTGGATCAATGGGATACCGACACCCCAGTGTGGACGCCGTTCCGCGCGCCACAACATTAAGTGGTGTCGATAGCGGGTAGTTTGCTGTACCTGTCGCACGTGTGCCCGCGCTCCTGCTGCGCGGGCACGTCGCTATTGAAGAGATTTTCGGTTACCGCTTTGGCACGCCTTCGCGCCACTCGCCCCAATGCGTGACGATGTCCTGCACCAGCGGATTTCCGGAGCGGAACAGGTTCTCGATAGCAATCGTGAAGCCGCCCTGCGCCGCATAGTTCAGCAGGTTGTCCGCACTCGTCTGGCCATCGTAGGGCCGATCGAAATCGGAACCCGCGCGCAATACAGCAACGCGGTTCAGATCGACCTTGTGTACGGAAGCGGCACGCTTGAGCGCCTCGTACGTGGCGTTGTCTTCCTGCTGGGTCGTGCAGTAAACACCTTTGCCGTCCGTCAGAATGCTGGTCCAATCACGGGCCCGCTGACCGAGCAATGTTCCTGACCACCAGGTGTCGCCAGCCAGCGTATCGCATTGAATCACCGTAGGCGGACGATTTGCCGGCGCATAGGAATATTTCGCGCGTGCGGCCTGAGCCTGTGCGTTATCGGACAGTGCAACGCTGTGCGACAACGCAAATGCCGTATCGGCGAGTTGCGTGTTCAACTGGAACACCTCGGTGCGGTAGTCGAGCGGCGGCTTGGCGGAAGGGCTCGTCGTGTTGATCCCCAGATAGCCCGTATTCCAGCCAGGCGGAATCTCGCGCCCGTCGATCTCCCACTGAATGCCGAAGTCGACCAGATACTTCGCCCACGCGGCCGATCCCACCGTGCCTTGCTGCGGATCGATCCCGGCAATCCCGGCAACCATGAAGTACGTGTGCCGCAAATCGAAACGCGGCGAGAAGGTCAGCGCCATGATCGACGCCGCCGCGTTGCTGTGCCCCATGCCGGTGGTCATCACGCAAATGTCCTGCTTGTTGCAATGAACCGCCGGGTAGTCGGGCGACAAACCATCCACTGCAATGTCGTGCCACGGGCCGAGCCGGTCGAGCCACACCTGGCCCTCGGGGCCGAACATCGAGATGATCATCACCTTGACGGGCTGCCCATGCGAGCCGCCGTCGCCGTGCGAGAAACCGCCGTTGTCGTCCGCGCTGGCCGGTCCGGACGAAAAGGCCGCGCATGCCGCGAGTGCAAAGGCGCATAGCGCGCCGAGTGAGCGAGTCAGCATCATGATCTTCCTTCTTTTGCTTGTGATGCAGGTTGGGAGAGAGTGCTGCTTTCAAGCCGAAAGAAGTATAAGTGCGAAGAAATTATTTGCCACTACGTGATACGCAATTTCCCGTACGGCAAATGGAACCGGCGGGCACGCCTGGCTGATTCGGCGCAGCACGTTGTTCGCGTCATTTCCCTATAATCGGAAGCCCGTAGCGCGCCCCCTTGGGGGCACCTGAAGAAAGGAAGTCCCCCAAGGAGGCGCACCGCCTTTGTGCACATCACAACTGGAGCACCACGATGGACTATGTGAAACTCGGCCGCACCGGCCTCGATGTATCGCGTCTTTGTCTCGGCTGCATGAGCTACGGCGTGCCCTCGCGCGGCACGCATCCGTGGTCGCTCGACGACGAAGCCGCACGGCCCTTCATCAAGCAGGCGCTCGATCACGGCATCAATTTCTTCGACACGGCGAATGTCTACTCGGACGGCACCAGCGAAGAAATCGTCGGCCGCGCGCTCAAGGACTTTGCGAAGCGCGACGAGATCGTGCTCGCCACCAAGGTGAATAGCCGCATGCATCCCGGCCCGAATGGCGCGGGCCTGTCACGCAAGGCGATCATGGCGGAAATCGATCACAGCCTGCGGCGCCTCGGTACGGACTACGTCGACCTGTACCAGATCCATCGCTGGGACTACGGCACGCCGATCGAAGAAACCATGGAGGCGCTGCACGATGTCGTGAAGGCCGGCAAGGCCCGCTATATCGGCGCGTCGTCGATGTACGCGTGGCAGTTCGCGAAGGCGCTGCACGTCGCCGAGCGTCATGGCTGGACGCGTTTCGTGACGATGCAGAACTACGTGAATCTGCTGTACCGCGAGGAAGAGCGCGAGATGCTGCCGCTGTGCGAAAGCGAAGGCATCGGCGTGATTCCGTGGAGCCCGCTCGCGCGCGGACGTTTGACACGCGACTGGGACACCGAAAGCGCGCGCTCCGAGACGGATGAATTTGGCCGCACGCTCTATGCGCATACGGAGGATGCGGATCGGCGGATCGTCGAACGGGTCAGCCAGATCGCAAAGGAACGCGGTGTGCCGCGCGCGCAAGTCGCGCTAGCGTGGGTGTTGCAGAAGCAGCCGATTACCGCGCCGATTGTCGGCGCGACCAAGCTGCATCATCTGGATGATGCGGTTGCGGCGCTGTCGTTGAATCTGAGCGCGGAAGAAATTCGGCAGCTTGAGGAGCTGTACGTGCCGCATGCGGTGACCGGGTTTAAATAAGCAGTCCCCACGCAAACGCGACCACGAAGGCCGCGCGGAAACCGCAACAGAATCCGCCGGCCTCGATTCAAACAGGCGCACGCTCATTCAAGCACGCGGCACTTCCGGCTCAAAAAACACCCACCGCACCTGCGGAAACGTAGCCTGCAAATCAGCCTCGATCACATTGATCGCATCGACCATCGCGCGGCCGCTTGCGTAGTCGATCATTTCCGCCTGCACCGCCACCACCACGTGACGCCCCCATTGCAGCGTAATCATATTGATGATGCCGCGAATCTCGGAGCGT
Organism: Paraburkholderia ultramafica; assembly: GCF_902859915.1. Classification (GTDB taxonomy): domain Bacteria; phylum Pseudomonadota; class Gammaproteobacteria; order Burkholderiales; family Burkholderiaceae; genus Paraburkholderia; species Paraburkholderia ultramafica. The sequence goes on along the minus strand of NZ_CADIKK010000002.1, from coordinate 306,397 downwards.
GCGCGCAGGTGTGCCTCGATCGCGCGGCGCACTTCCGGGCTCGCCGATTCGCCGACGATCATCGACTTCACTTCGCGCGCCACCAGCCACGCGATCACCATCAGCAGAAAGCCCACGCCAACGGAGCCCAACGCGTCATAGACGGGATTGCCGGTCACCATCGTGAGCAGCACGGCGACAAACGCGATCGCAAGACCCGCCAACGCGGCGATGTCCTCACCCGCGACGACCAGCAACTCGGACTCGCGCGTCTCGCGAAACCACCGCCACATGTTCTTGTCCGGATTCGTCTTGCGGATCTCCTTGAGCGCGCCCCACAGCGACAACGCTTCGAGCACCACCGACACCCCGAGCACGGCTAATGCGACATAAGCAAACTGCAACGGCTCGCGCGTGAACAGACGATGCACGCCCTCGTACACCGAAAACGCGCCGCCGACAAAGAACAGCAGCAACGCGACCAGCAGCGAATAGAAGTTGATTTCGCGTCCGCCGCCCAGCGGATGCAGGGGGCTCGCCGGCCTGCGGGCCTGACGCAGCCCGAATAGCAGCAACAGTTGATTGCCGCAGTCGGCGGTCGAGTGAATGGCTTCCGCGAACATCGAACCGGAGCCGGTAAACGACGCCGCCGCGAACTTGCAGATGGCGATGCCGAGGTTGGCGGCGAGCGCATAAATAATGGGTTTCGGCGATTCTTCTTTCATCGTCGGGCGGGCGTCCGTGAGTTTGCAGAGAGCTTTCGGTTGGCAAGCATTCGTATTATGGACACGCCGGGTGGCACGCGTCCAACCCCTGCGTTGTTTGCACCGCACTCCTGCTGATACTCGACGGCATCTCTCCCGCTCGCCGCGCGTCTCGCTAGACCCGCTCGAGCGCCGCCATCTCGCGCACGATCACCAGCAGCACTGACAGACTCGCCCCGCCCGTGGCGCGCAGATCGGCCAGCAGGCGCGTATAGCGTTCGAGTTGCGCGGCGCGTTTGTCACGCCATGCGTGCACCAGCGCGTCCGGCGTCGATGCGTCGTCGGCGTCGGCCAACGCACTCGTGGTCAGCGCGCGTTTGAGGCGCGCGAGTTCGGCCAGCGCCGTGGCGCGCGCCAGCATGTCCCAGTGCGTGGGCGCCGGCAACGCGGCCGCGCGTTCGCTGATCCAGCTGTAGTTCAGCAGCGTGCCGAGCGCGAAGTACACGCCCGCCACCAGTTCGAGACTGCGTGCGCAGGTCGACGCCACTTCGGCAATGTCGAGCAACGCCGCCGAGATCTCGCCGCTCGCGATCCGCACTGCCAGTTCGCTGTCCACGCCGGCATCGGCGAGCACGCGTTGCCGTTCCGACAGTGCTTCGAGGTCCGCGCTCGGCAACAGAACGGGCCACTGCGGCGCAAGGCGTTGCGCCGCGTCGCGGCAGCGCGCGAGCAGGCCGGCCATGTCGCCGTTGCCGACCGCGCCCGATTGCAAATGCCGCAGGAACCACAGCGCCGAGCGTTCGACGAGCCGCGCGACTTCGACGAACATGCGCGCCTGCACATCGTCGGCGACACGGTTGTCGAGCGCGTCGATGCTGCGCCATACGTCGTCGAGATCGAACACGTCGCGCGCCATGATGCACGCGCGCACAATGTCGCCAGGCTGCGCGTCGGTTTCTTCCATCAGCCGATGCACGAACTCGCAGCCGACCCGGTTCACCAACGCGTTGGTCAGATGCGTCGCGAGAATTTCGCGGCGCAACGGGTGGCGCTGCATCGGCACGCTGAAGCGCTGGCGCAGCGGCTTCGGGAAGTACTCGACCAGCATGTCGGCGACGAGCGGGTCTTCCGGCATTGACGATTCGAGCAGCGCGTCGTACAGCCACATCTTGCTATAGGCGAGCAGCACCGCACGCTCGGGCGTGGTCAGGCCTTGTTTCGCGGCGAGCCGTTCGGCCACTTCCTCGTCGGTCGGCAGGAACTCGATCACGCGATTCAGGCGCCCCGCACGTTCGAGGTAGCGCATCAGCCGCGCCTCGGCATCGAGCAGTTCAATGCCGTAGCGGCCCGCAATCGACAGCGCCTGGGTCTGATAGTAGTTGTCCCGCAACACGAGCAGGCCGACTTCGTCGGTCATTTCGGCGAGCAGCGCATTGCGCTGCTTTTCGGTCATCTCGCCATCGGCGACGACGAGGCCCAGCAGAATCTTGATGTTGACCTCGTGGTCCGAGCAGTCGACCCCCGCGGAGTTATCGATCGCATCGGTATTGATGCGGCCGCCGCGCTGCGCGAATTCGATGCGCCCGTGTTGCGTCAAGCCGAGATTGCCGCCTTCGGCCACGACCTTGCAACGCAGATCCGACCCGTTGACACGGATCGCGTCGTTCGCGCGGTCGCCCACCTGCAGATGCGTTTCGCGGCTCGCCTTCACATACGTGCCGATGCCGCCGTTATAAAGCAGATCGACCGGCGCCTGCAAAATCGCGCGCATTAGTTCAGCGGGCGCGAGCGCCGGCGCGCTGATGCCGAGCACCGACTGCACCGCCGGCGACAACGGAATCGTCTTGGCGCTGCGCGGAAACACGCCGCCGCCCGCCGAGATCAGCGACGGATCGTAGTCGGCCCAGCTCGACCGGTCCAGAGTGAAGAGCCGCGCACGTTCAGCAAGACTGACCGCCGGATCGGGATTCGGATCGAGGAAGACATGCCGGTGATCGAACGCGGCCACCAGTTTGATATGCGGCGACAACAGCATGCCGTTGCCGAACACGTCGCCCGACATATCGCCGACGCCAACCACCGTGAAGTCCATCGTCTGCGTATCCACGCTCATTTCGCGGAAGTGCCGCTTGACCGACTCCCATGCGCCGCGCGCGGTGATCGCCATTTTCTTGTGGTCGTAGCCGACCGAGCCGCCCGACGCAAACGCGTCGTCGAGCCAGAAGCCGTACTCCTGCGAGATTGCGTTCGCGTAGTCGGAGAACGTGGCCGTGCCTTTGTCGGCGGCGACCACCAGATAGGGATCGTCGGGATCGTGGCGCGCCACGTCGGGTGGCGGCACCACGGCCGTGCCGGCGAGGTTGTCGGTCAGATCGAGCAGGCCGCGCAGGAAGGTCTGATAGCACGCGACGCCTTCGCGCATCCACGCATCGCGCTCGCTCGGCGGCGGTGGATTCTTCACGACGAAGCCGCCCTTCGACCCGACCGGCACGATCACCACGTTCTTCACCATCTGCGCCTTCATCAGGCCGAGCACTTCCGTGCGGAAGTCCTCGCGCCGGTCCGACCAGCGCAACCCGCCGCGCGCGACGCGCCCGCCGCGCAGATGCACGCCTTCCACACGCGGCGAATACACCCAGATCTCGAACATCGGTTTCGGCTCGGGCAAGCCGGGCACTTGCGCGGGATCGAACTTAAAGGACAGATACGGCTTCGGCCGTCCGTCGGCGTCGAAGCGATAGTAGTTCGTGCGCCTGGTTGCCTTGATCACGCCGAGAAACTGCCGCAGGATGCGGTCCTCGTCGAGATTCGGCACCTGATCGAGCGCGCCGTCGATCGTATGCAGCCAGCCGTCGACCCGCGCCTCGCGCGCGTCGCCAAACACCGGATTGAAGCGTGCGATGAACAGCTCGACCAGCATCCGCGCAATCGCCGGGTTGCCGGTTACCGCGCGCTCGATATACGCGTCGCTGAACGTCGAGCCGACCTGCCGCAAGTACTTCGCGTACGCGCGCAAGATCGTCACCTCGCGCGCATTCAATTGCGCGCGCAACACCAGACGATTGAAGTCGTCGCTTTCGATCGCGCCGGTCCACACCTGCTCGAACGCCTCTTCGAAGAGATCCTTCGTGCGTTCGATGTCGAACTCCGCATCGTCCGCGAGTTCGAGGCCGAAGTCGTGAACCCACGCAGGGGTGGCGTCCAGCGCCTCGATCAGATAGGGCCGCTCTTCATCGACACGCACGCCCAGATGTTCGAGCATCGGCAAGCTGCGCGACAGCGCGATCGGCAAACCCGCGCGATAGACCTTGAAGCGGAACGCACGCGGGCCGGCTTCGATCGGCCGGTACAGGTTCATCGCGAGCCGCTCGCTGCCCTGCACGCGTTCGATCAGTTCGATATCGCGCACTGCCGTGCGGGCGGGATAGTCGTCACGGTAGCCGGCCGGAAACGAAGCCGCGTAGTGTTGCAGCAGACGGTTGCCCTGCTCTTCGCCGTACGCGTCGAGCAACGTGTCGGCGAGATCGTCCTGCCAGCGGCGCGAGACCTGGACGAGCCGCGCTTCCAGTTCGCGCGTATCGACATCGGGCATGCCGCCCGGCTTCGCATGCAGCACGAAGTGAATCCGCGCGAGCGTCGACTCCGAGAGCAGCGGCGTGAACTCGACGCTCTCACCGTTGAACGCGGCAGTCAGCAGGTTCGCGATGCGCTGGCGCAGATCGGTGTTGTACTTGTCGCGCGGCACGAACACGAGACACGACACGAAACGGTCGAAGCGATCGCGCCGCACGAACAGACGCGTGCGCTGATGCTCCTGCAAACGCAGCACACCGAGCGCGATATCGTAGAGCTGATCTTCGTCGGCCTGAAACAGTTCGTCGCGTGGATAGGTTTCGAGCACCGTCACCAGCGATTTCGCCAGATGACCTTTTGGCAGGAAACCGGCGCGCCGCACGATATTCGCGCATTTGCGCCGCACGATCGGAATTTCCGCGGCCGACACGAAATAGGCGGTGGACGTATAGAGGCCGAGGAAGCGCCGCTCGCCGGTCACCTTGCCGTCCGCGCCGGTCAGCTTGATGCCGACATAGTCCAGATAGCCCGGCCGGTGCACGGTCGCCCGCGAATTGGCCTTGGTCAGGAAGATCGGCGACGAGCTCGCGATGATCTCGGCAGCGGCTGGCGGCAACGCCGTGACTTCGGCGGCGCCGGCCGGCCGCTGCGCATCGCGCAGAATGCCGAGGCCGGAGCCGGGCACCGCGCGCAGGCCGTAGCCGCTATCGTGCTGCACCAGTTCGTAGTCGCGCTGGCCGAGAAAGGTGAAGTGATCGGCCACAATCCATTCGAGAAACGCGCGCGCTTCGAGACCGTCCGGCCCCGCCTCGCCCGCCTTCATGCCTTTGATCGTCCCGCGCGCGAGTTCGACGATCTTCGGCCAGTCCTCCACCGCCGCGCGCACGTCGCGCAGCACCTTGGCGATCCCGTCGCGCAGTGAGTCGAGCTTTGCGGCATCGCCGCAACGGTCGACCTCGAAGTGGATGCACGAGGTCAGATGCGAGCGTGTATCGGCGGCATCCTCGGCGCCCTGGCTGACCCGCGCGATGCCGCCGTCGGGCGCGCGCCAGATGCGAAACACCGGATGCACGACCGAATGCAGCGCGAGGCCCTGCCCGTTGACCGCCATGGAGACCGAGTCGACGAGGAACGGCATGTCGTCGTTGACGATCTCGATCACCGTGTGATCGGAGTGCCAGCCATGCTGTTCGAGGATCGGGTTGTAGACGCGCAGCCGTTCGGCGCCGGGCACGAAGCGCTGCGCGGTTTGCCAGTGCGCGAGCGCCGCGCCGTACAGGTCGGCGATCGAGCGGCTTTGCAGATCGTCGGCGTCGACGAAATCGTAGTAGTGCCGCAGAAAGGGCTCGACGACGTTGAAGGTCGGCTCAGGTAGCCGCCCCCGCGCAAATTCGACGACATCGTTCAGCAAGTGCGTGACGGCTTCTTCGTTCTTTGCCTGCATGATCAACTCCCGCGGCTGGTGGCTATGGCGAGTCTCGCTTGATTCGCATGCATCGTCTGAAGGGGGATTATGCGCCTGCTGCCCCGAATGCGATCGACGACCGCTGTTAGGTTATACCCGCTGACGGCCGCGATGCCGCAGTTGCACGGCCGGCTGTTTACAGCGCGGGCTTCGGCGCGGCCTGGGCCGGCGGCGGCTCAAGGGCTTGCGCCTGTTCGAGCCACGCGCGGACCTGTTCGGCGGTCCACGCCGGATCGTCGTGCGGCAGGTCGTGCCCGGCCCACGGATGTTCGTAGTGCACGGCTCCCCACGCCGCCGCGAGCTTTGCCGAGCACACCGGGTTGACCAGCCGGTCGGCGCGCGAAGAAAGAACCAGCAGCGGACAACGCGGTGCAGCAGCGGCTGCGGTAAAGCGCGCGGCGGCCACGAGTTGCCGTAGCGCGTTGCCGCGGCTCACCGGCGCGCTGCGGCGGATTTCGCACCACGCGTCGAGATCCGCGCCTTGGGTTTCAACCTGATTGCAGGTCAGCCGATGAATGCCGCGCTCGGCGCGCGGCGCGTCGCGCCAGCGCGCGGCGACCTCCAGCAAGCCCGGCCACGCCGACGGACGCAGCCGCTCATGCATGCGGCTGAACGGCCGCATGCTGGTATTGAGCAGCACGAGCCGTTCGATCTCGCCAGCATGCCGTTGCGCCCAGTCGGTCGCCACCATGCCGCCGAGCGACATCGCCAGCACCCGATACGGACCGGGCGCGCCGGATTGCAAAGCAGCATTCCGGATGAAGCCGACCATCTCCGCGACCGCGGCCGGCGCGCGCAGGTGCGCGAACTCGCCGTTGCCCGGCAGATCGATCAGCAGCAGGCGGGAACACCCGAGCACGTCGCGCAGCGCAGCGGGCAAGCGACCCCAGTGGCGCGTTTCGCGGGTGAGTCCGCGCAGCAGAATCCACGTGCTCATAGGGCTTCCGGTTTATACCAATGGTCGATTGCGCTTTGCAGCAGTTGCTGGCGACGGTTGCCTTGCGGCAGCCAGCGTTGCGACGAAAACGCCGCGCGCGCCAGAAAGTCGAGCAGGTTCGCATGACGCCGCAACACGCGCTCCGTGCGATGCGCCTTGACCGGGTTGAACATGCCCTGACGCGAAAACAGCTGGCGCGGGTTTTTCTTGATCCATAGCCACGAGCCGAGTTCGAGGGTCATCGGCAGGAAGATGTTGGGTGCCGGTGTGCGGTCGTACGCGAAGTCCCACAGATCGCCATGCACCAGATACTGGTGACTCTGCGGTTCGAACGTGTAGCCATGATGCGGATGCGCGCTTTCGAACATCGTCTTCAGCACGTACATCTCCGGCAAATGGTGCATCAGCTTGCGGGTTCGCGCGTAGGGAAACCAGATGCTGTCGTTCCAGCCATAGCCCGAGTGGCAATCGAGCGCGATGCTCAACGGCCGCGCGGCCAGTTGCGTTTCGACCACCTGCAGCAGCGCGGCGGCCTCCGGCTCCATCGGCTCACCCTCACGGCCGCGATACCACGGCAGCCATGCGCCCAGACGTTGACCGCCGGCGAGCAGCGGCACGCGTTCGTCGGCGTTCTGCGGCGCATTGCGCATCAGATCGACGCCGTTCGGATTGGCGCGCGTGGCCGCCCACATGCCGCCCGGATTGACGATCGGCATGAAGATCAGACGAATCGACTGCAACTGCCGCACCAGCAGTTCATCCCATTCGAGCCGCGAGAGCAGCGCGCGCATGTAGTCGAGCACGAGTTGCGAGCCGATTCGTTCGAGTCCATGAATGCCGCCGAAAAACCCGATTGCCGGCGCGAGCGGGTCGGTCGACCCGATGCTCGCGGTGTGAAGGGCAAACTGCCGGCCGCGCACCGTGGTCTCGCCGACCGTGCGGATTTCGAAGCTGGCGCTGCCGTCATCGAGGATCGACTTGAGATCTTCGTACTCCGCAAAACTGTCGGGAAGGAAGCTCAAAAAAGGCTGCATGAAGACGTCGCGAGGGACTGCCGGGTTATTGGGGACGGCACAGGGATGACGCAATATAGCCTGGCCGCGGACGATCATGCGCGAGCGGTAGTCCCCAGCGCGAAGCGTGTCATACGGGTGTCATTTTATGGTCTAAGGGAGTGACTTCAACCTGCCTTTCCGACGACTTAAAAAAGACACAAAAAGATATAGTCGTCTAGACGTTGCGATCCCTTCACTCAACCGTCACAGACGCTTTCTAGAATGTGCCCCACACATGCCGGCCGCGGCCGGAGGCATCAAGGGATACTTATGGAAACGATTCGGGAAGCAATTCGTATCGAACGGCTGAGCAAGACGTTCAGCAACGGCCGCAAAGCGCTGGACGAAATCGATCTGAGCATCGAGCCGGGCGAAATGGTGGCGCTGATCGGCGCATCGGGCTCGGGCAAGTCGACGTTGCTGCGGCACATCGCGGGCTTCACGGCTTCCGACGCACAGCCGTCGCAGATCTCGATTCTCGGCCGGCCGATCCAGCAGAACGGCCGCATCGTCAGGGAAGTGCGCAGCATTCGCCGCGACATCGGCGTCGTGTTCCAGCAATTCAATCTGGTGAGCCGGCTCTCCGTCGAGAGCAACGTGCTGATCGGCGCGCTTGCGCGTCTGCCCTGGTGGCGCCGTCTCACCGGCCGTTTTCCGGGCGCCGAACGGGCGTTGTCGATGGCCGCGCTCAACGAAGTCGGCATCGGCGAACATGCGCGCGAGCGCGCCGCCAATCTCTCCGGCGGTCAGCAGCAACGCGCGGCATTGGCGCGTGCGCTGGTGCAGCGCGCGCGTATCGTACTCGCCGACGAGCCGATCGCGTCGCTCGACCCCGAATCGTCGCGCCGCGTGATGGACATGCTGCGCGCGCTGAACGTCGAACATCAGCTCACGGTGCTGGTGTCGCTGCATCAGGTCGACGTCGCGATGCAGTATTGCCCGCGCACGATTGCGCTGCGTCGCGGCAAGGTGGTCTACGACGGCCCGTCCGCCGCGCTCACGCCGGCGCTGCTGAAGAAGCTCTACGGCGACGACGCGCGCGAGTTGCTCGACGACACAGCGCATCACGCGGAAAGCACTCCCATGGCCTGTCACACCGCTGCAAGCGCACCAGCTCACGGCGAGATCACACTCGCCTCTACGCGCTACCCGTTCGCCCTCAAGCCGACGCACTCGAACTGAGCGCGCCGCCCAACTCCATCCACTCAACCAGACCTAAAACGATGAAAATCCTGCGTTCATTGATCACGCTGACCGTCGGCGCGGCCGCGTTTGCCTGTGTCGCCACCGCACACGCCGAAGACATCAATCTCGGCATCATTTCGACCGATTCCTCGTCCGTGCTGAAACAGCGCTGGGAACCGCTGATCGAAGACATGAACAAGCAAACCGGCCTGAACGTCAAGGCGTTCTTCGCGACCGACTACGCCGGCATTATCGAAGGGATGCGCTTTAACAAGGTGCAGGTCGGCTATTTCGGCAATGCGTCGGCGATCGAGGCGGTGGATCGTTCGCAGGGCGAAGTGTTCGCGAAGGTCCAGTATGCGAACGGCGACGCCGGTTACTACTCGGTGCTGATCACCAACGTGAACAGCCGCTTCAAGACGCTCGACGACGTGTTCAAGAACACGAAGGACGTCACGCTCGGCTACGGCGATCCGAACTCCACGTCGGGCACGCTGATTCCCGGCTACTACCTGTTCTCGAAGCACAACACGCCGGTCAACACGTCGTTCAAGGCCGTGCTGCCGTCGAACCACGAAGCGAATCTGCTGGCCGTCGTGAACAACAAGATCGACATCGCGACCAACAACACCGAGATGCTCGACACGCTGAAAAAGCAGCATCCGGACAAGTTCGCGCAAGTGCGTGTGCTGTGGACCTCGCCGCTGATTCCGTCGGACCCGCTGGTGTGGCGCAAGGATCTGCCGCAAGCGACCAAGGACAAGCTGCGCAATTTCTTCCTGAACTACGCGAAGACCGATCCGCACGAAAAGGCGGTGATGGCGGCGATCACGGGCTTCAGCGGCTTCGCCGCATCGTCGGATGCGCAGCTGCTGCCGATTCGCCAGGTCGCGCTGTTCCAGCAGAAGCAGAAGATCGAGAACGACGCGCATCTTTCCGCTGACGACCGCAAGGCCCAGTTGGCCGCGCTCGACGCGAAGCTGAGCGCGCTCAGCAGCGCGCAAGCGAAGCAATGAACACGGCCGATCTGATCACGTCGCCGACGCGTGCGGGCGAAGCGCCCGCCGCGCAGGCGGCGTCTCATTCGGCGCAGGCGGCGGGCAAGCGCAGCTGGTGGTCGCTACTCGGCTGGATCGCGGTGCTGGCGGTGCTGGGCGGCGCATGGCGCGGCGCCGACATGCGTCCGCTGGATTTGCTGAGCGACACCGGCAACATGGGCCAGTTCGCCAAAGACTTCTTCCCGCCGGACTTCACCGAATGGCGCATCTATCTGCACGAGATGGTCGTGACGCTGTCAGTGGCGGTGTGGGGCTCGGCGCTGTCGCTGGTGTGCGCGGTGCCGTGCGGACTGATGTCGGCGCACAACATGGCGCCGATGTGGATCGTGCAGCCGATGCGCCGCCTGATGGACGCATGCCGCGCGATCAATGAAATGGTCTTCGCGATGCTGTTCATCGTCGCGGTCGGGCTCGGGCCGTTCGCCGGCGTGCTGGCGCTGTGGGTGCACACCACCGGCGTGCTCGCCAAGCTGTTCGCCGAAGCGGTCGAGGCCATCGATCCGCGGCCGGCCGAAGGCGTGCGCGCAACCGGCGCAACCCGTCTCGACGAAATCATCTATGCGGTGCTGCCGCAAGTGCTGCCATTGTGGATCTCGTACGCGTTGTATCGCTTCGAATCGAACGTGCGCTCGGCGATGGTGGTCGGCATGGTCGGCGCGGGCGGGATCGGCGTGGTGTTGTACGAAGCGATCCGCTCGTTCAACTATGCCCAGACGGCCGCGGTCATGATCATGGTGATCGTCGTCGTGACGGTGATCGACCTGGCGTCAGCGTGGTTGCGCGAGCGCGTGACCTGAGACTGAGGTGGTCGGCGTTGCCGGTTTGCGCAAGGGGCTTGGCGGAGCATGGTGCTGCTTCGCCAGGCTCTCGACGTCGCGGGCGCGTTCGACGTCGCGGGCGCGTTCAACCTCACGTCAATGCCCTCACGAACACCCAATCCGCGCTCACGCGAATTGCGGAAGCGTCGCGTCGATCGCGTCGGCGAGCGTATTGAAGGCCGGCGCGATCTGCTCGTCCGGCACGCACGCGTAGCCGATCAGCAAGCCCGACGGCGCCAGCGCCGGCTGCGCGTAATACCCCGACAACGGCCGCACGACGATATTGCGCTCCAGCGCGGCGGCGGCCACCAGACGGTCGTCGCTACCCTCGGGCAGCTGCATCACCAAATGCAGACCGGCTTCGCCGCCCACCGCCGGCAGCGCGTCGCCGTAACGTTGCAACGCGGCGTCGAGCAACGTCTGCCGACGCTGCCCATACAGCGTGCGCATCTTGCGGATATGCGACGTGAAGTGCCCCTCGGCGATGAACTCCGCAAGCATCGCCTGTTGCAGCAACTGTCCCTCGCGATACAACTCGGCGCTCGCGGTGGCAAAGCTCTCCGCCAGCGCTTCCGGCACGACCAGATAGCCGATGCGCAGACCCGGAAACAGCGTCTTGCCGAAGCTGCCCACATAAATCACCTGGCCCGACGTATCCAGACCTTGCAGCGACGCCAGCGGCCGGCTCCCATAGCGGAATTCGCTGTCGTAGTCGTCCTCGATGATCCAGCACTGGTTCTGCCGCGCGTACTCGAGCAGCATGCGGCGCCGCGCGAGGCTCATCACCATGCCGAGCGGATACTGATGCGACGGCGTGACGAGCATCAGCTTCGGCGGCTGCGCGAGATCGTCGGGCGAGGGATCGATGCCTTCGTCGTCGACGGCGATCGGCCGCGATTGCAGACCGGACACATGCAGCACGCTGCGCACGCCCCAATAGCAGGGGTCTTCGGTCCAGATCACATCGCCCGGATCGGACAGCAGACGCACGGCGAGGTCGACCGACTGATGAATCCCGGTCGTGACGATGATCTGCTCGGGCGTGCAGCGCACCGAGCGCGAGGTGCGCAGGTAATCGGCCAGCGCGTGGCGCAGCGCGGCCAGCCCGCCGCCCGGCGCATACGTGAGCAGATCAGGGCGCAGCCGCCGCCAATACTTGTTATGCAGACGGCTCCACACGCGCGCCGGAAACTTCGTGACGTCGGGCACGCCGGGCATGAACGCGCCCCACTGACGCTTCGACACGCCCGCGCCCGCGATCAGCCGCGCGCCGCGCGTGGACAGCGCGCGCCTCGCCTGCGGCAGCACCGGCGATGACGATGACGCCGGCGTCTGCGCCGAACCCGCGTTCGGCGCGTTCAGCGCATCCACCGTGTCGGCCTCGGGCGCGCCGACGATCTCATCTGGCGCACTGTCGGCGACGAACGTGCCGCGCCCGGTCGCCGAACTCACATAGCCTTCGAGCACCAACTGCTCATACACCTGCGTGACGGTATTGCGCCCGATGCCCAACTCCTGCGCCAGCAAGCGCGACGACGGCACCTTGCTGCCCGCCGGCAATTCGCGCGACAGGATCGCCTGCTGCAACAGCCGATGCAGTTGGCGATAGATCGGCTGGCCGTTGCCCCGGTCCAGACGCTGCGCCAGCCAGTCGGACAAAACGCTCGCACGCATAATTGGCTCCTACATTTTTATTGAAATGGCTCTGAAGCTAAGAGCCAAATCTCATTATAGTCGGTGCATGTGCCGCGCTGTGGGCGTGGCGTTCGCGAAAAACCGGGAGCGAAGGAGATGACCATGACGAATGCCGAACTGAAGAGCCGCAAAGACGCCGCCACGCCACGCGGCGTCGGGGTGATGTGCGATTTCTACGCCGAGCGCGCGGAAAACGCGGAGCTGTGGGACATCGAGGGCCGCCGTTTCATCGACTTCGCGGCGGGCATCGCGGTCTGCAACACGGGGCACCGTCATCCGAAGATCGTGGCCGCGATTCGCGACCAGCTCGATCATTTCACCCACACCGCGTATCAGATCGTGCCGTACGCGTCGTACGTCGAGCTGGCCGAGAAGATCAACCAGCGCGCGCCCGGCGACTACCCGAAGAAGACCGCCTTCTTCACGACCGGCGCCGAAGCCGTCGAAAACGCGATCAAGATCGCCCGCGCCGCGACCGGCCGTCCGGGCGTGATCGCGTTCACCGGCGCGTTCCACGGCCGCACCCTCATGGGCATGGCGCTGACCGGCAAGGTCGCGCCGTACAAGACCGGCTTCGGCCCGTTCCCGTCCGACGTGTTCCATGCGCCGTTCCCGAATCCGCTGCACGGCGTGACGACCGCCGACTCGCTGAAGGCCATTGAATTCCTGTTCAAGGCCGACATCGATCCGAAGCGCGTGGCCGCGATTATCTTCGAACCGGTTCAGGGCGAAGGCGGGTTCTATCCGGCGCCGGCCGAGTTTGTGCGCGCGTTGCGCAAGCTGTGCAACGAACACGGCATCCTGCTGATCGCCGACGAAGTGCAAACGGGCTTCGGCCGCACCGGCAAGCTGTTCGCCATGCACCACTACGACGTGGTGCCCGATCTGATGACGATGGCCAAGAGCCTCGCGGGCGGCATGCCGCTGTCGGGCGTGGTCGGCCGCGCCGACGTGATGGACGCCGCGGCGCCTGGCGGCCTCGGCGGCACCTACGCCGGCAACCCGCTGGCGCTGGCGGCCGCGCACGCGGTGCTCGACATCATCGACGAAGAACGGCTCTGCGAGCGCGCGACGCTGCTCGGCGAGCGCATCAAGGCAAAGCTGGTCGCGCTGCAAGGCGACGTGCCGCAGATCGCGGACGTGCGTGGCCCGGGCGGCATGGTGGCCGTCGAATTCTGCAAGCCGGGCGGCACCGAGCCGGACGCGGAGTTCACCAGGCGCGTGCAGGCGCGCGCACTCGAACGCGGGTTGCTGCTGCTGGTGTGCGGCGTCTACTCGAACGTGGTGCGCTTCCTGTTCCCGCTGACAATTCAGGACACCGTGTTCGACGAAGCGATGGCGATTCTCGAAGACGTGTTGAAGGAAAGCGTCGCGGTAGTGGTTTAAAGCTTTTATTCACGCGCCGCAACTGCATGCTTGAACGTTCGACCGTTTGAACATGTGCGGCGCGCGTAAAAACGCATCACCGGATTCGACCCGACGACCTCACAGCCAAAGACCGATGACCACGTTGACCTTGAAAGACCCGACTCTTCTCCAAACGCGCGCGTACCTCGCGGGCGAATGGCAAGGCGCCGACAACGGCGCGACGTTCGAAGTCAGGAACCCGGCTACCGGCGAAACCATCGCGACGGTGCCGCTGATGGGCACGGCGGAAACCCGCCGCGCGATCGACACCGCCAACGCCGCGTGGCCCGCATGGCGAGCGACCACCGCCAAACAGCGCGCGACGATCCTGCGCAAATGGCATGACCTGATGCTGGAAAACGCCGACGATCTGGCGCGCATCCTGACCACCGAACAAGGCAAGCCGCTCGCCGAAGCCAAGGGCGAGATCCAGTACGCCGCGTCGTTCCTCGAATGGTTCGCCGAAGAAGGCAAGCGCGTGAACGGCGACACCATTCCGACGCCGGCCAGCGACAAACGCATTGTCGTGACCAAGGAACCGGTCGGCGTCTGCGCGGCCATCACGCCGTGGAACTTTCCCGCCGCGATGATCACCCGCAAGGTCGGACCGGCGCTGGCGGCGGGCTGTCCGATCATCGTCAAACCGGCCGAGGCCACGCCGCTTTCCGCGCTTGCGCTCGCCGTGCTGGCCGAGCGCGCCGGCGTGCCGCGCGGCGTATTCAACGTCGTGACCGGCGAGCCGAAAGCGATCGGCGCGGAACTGACCGGCAATCCGGTGGTGCGCAAACTGTCGTTCACCGGCTCGACGCCGGTCGGCCGTCTGCTGATGGCGCAGTGCGCGCCGACAGTCAAGAAGGTGTCGCTCGAACTGGGCGGCAACGCGCCGTTCATCGTATTCGACGACGCGGACCTGGACGCCGCGGTGGCCGGCGCGATCGCATCGAAGTATCGCAACAGCGGCCAGACCTGCGTCTGCACGAACCGTTTCTATGTGCACGACAAGGTCTACGACGCGTTCGCCGAAAAACTGCGCGTCGCCGTCGAGCAACTGAAGGTCGGGCGCGGCACCGAGGACGGCGTCACGCAAGGTCCGCTGATCAACGAAGCCGCGGTGCTCAAGGTCGAGTCGCATATCGAAGACGCGCTCGCGAAAGGCGCGCGCATCGTCACCGGCGGCCGGCGTCATGCGCTCGGTCACGGCTTCTTCGAACCGACCGTGCTCGCCGATGTCACGCCAGCCATGAAGGTCGCGCGCGACGAAACCTTCGGGCCGCTCGCGCCGCTGTTCCGCTTCTCGTCGGACGAAGAAGTGATCCGCCTCGCCAACGACACCGAGTTCGGCCTCGCGTCGTATTTCTACAGCCGCGATATCGGCCGCGTGTGGCGGGTTGCCGAAGCGCTCGAATACGGCATGGTCGGCATCAACACCGGGCTGATCTCGAACGAAGTCGCGCCGTTCGGCGGCGTCAAGCAATCGGGCCTGGGCCGCGAAGGCTCGCATTACGGCATCGACGATTACGTGGTGATCAAATACCTGTGCGTCGGCGGGATCTAGCAGCCTCGCGTAGTTATTTCGAAGCCGGTCAAAGCCGGATGCCGGCGGCGCTCGATTGATCCGCCGTCGGCAGCTCGAAGCAGAATGTCGTACCCGGTCCCACCCGATCGAGCAAACGAATCTGGCTGTGATGCAGTTGCAGCATGCGCTGCACGATCAGCAAGCCGAGTCCGCCGCCGCGATGCGCGCCGCTCGCGCTGAACGGACGCTCGAACAGACCCTCGCGTTGCGCGGCCGGAATGCCGGGGCCGGTGTCGCTCACCTTCACCTCGACCTTGCCGTCCTTGCAGGCAAGATCGACGTCGATCGCCCCTTCGGCGGGCGTGTGGCGAATCGCGTTGTCGAGCAGGTTCGTCAGCACGCGCTCGATCATCCCAAGATCGGCGCACACGTTCGGCAGACGCCGCGGAATGCCCGCCCGCAAGCGAATGTGCCGCGCCTCAGCCGGCAACTCGAATTTCTGAAACACGTCCTGCACCAGATCGACCAGCGAGAATTGCTCCAGCACCGGCTGCACGTTGCCGTGTTCGAGCCGGGCCAGTTCGAAGAGCGCCTGCGCGAGCCGCCCTACTTTGACGCTTTGCGCCAGCGCGATCGCCAGATAGCGGGAGCGCTCCGTTTCGCCAAGGGTGTCGGCCTTCACCGACAGCGTCTCCAGATAGCCGTGCAGCGACGTCAACGGCGTGCGCAAATCGTGCGAAATATTGGCGATCAGCTCGCGCCGCTGCTGGTCCTGTCGCGTCAACGCGCGCCACTGATCGCCGATACGGTTCGCCATCTGCGCGAACGTCGCTTCGAGGACGGCGATTTCGTCGCGCTGTCCGGCCGGCGCCGAGCGCGGCACGCTCGGCTGCGTATCCGGCTCGCCGTCCGCGTCGAAGCGGCGCATCGCGTCGGTGAGACGGCGCAGCGGCCGCGTGATCAGGCCGAACGCCATCAGGCCGGCGAGCAATCCCAGCAGCGCGACCAGCGCCATCGACCACAACGTGGTGCGCAGCACCGAGCTGGCGGCGACGCGCGCGGCGAGCGCGTCGTGCTCTTCGCCGAGCAGGACCACGTAGATATAACCAGACGGCGGCTGGCCGTTCAGTTGCAGCGGCGCGGCGCTGAACACCTTTCTGCCGTCTACGCTGCGCGGGTCGTCGCCGAGAATCGGCAGCGCGTCGCCCGCGATAAAGCGCCGGATCGGCGCGAGATCCACCTGTTCGCGCTTGACGTGGCCCGCCGGAGCGTCGTCGCCCTTAATGCGCCCCTGATTGTCGAGCAGATAGACCTCGACGCTCGGGTTCACCATCATCAACTGGCCAAACAGCTGGCGCACCGCGTCGGGCCGCAAGCCGTTCGCATCCATCAGCGTGGTGCGGTGCGCGATATGGTCGGCGAGGTTCTTCGACAGGCTCTGCACGACTTCCTTCTCATGCAGATCGCTCGAACGGATCTGCAGCCATGCCGACGCGCCGCAACAGGCGAGCAGCAGCACGGAGAAGACGAGCGAGAGCCGCTGGGTCAGCGTCAGATTCACGGCGCGTCCTTGTGAGTGCCGGCCGGCGTCGGCGCGTCGCCGGCCACGGCCAGCTTGTAGCCGCGTCCCCAGACGGTGAGGATGCGCTCGGGCTGGGCCGGATCGGCCTCGATTTTTGCGCGCAGCCGGTTGATATGGGTGTTGACGGTGTGCTCGTAGCCCTCGTGCTGATAGCCCCACACGGCGTTGAGCAGGTCCATCCGCGAGAACACCTTGCCGGGGTGTTGCGCGAAGAAATACAGCAGGTCGAATTCACGCGGCGTCAGTTCGATCGGCGCACCGTCGACGGCGGCCTCGCGCGTCAGCGGATCGATCGTCAGCCCGGCGATCTGCAGGCTGCCCGCGTCGATGCGCGAGTCCTTCGCCAGCGCTTCGACGCGCCGCAGCAGCGCCTTCACGCGCGCCACCAGTTCGAGCACGGAGAACGGCTTGGCCAGGTAGTCGTCGGCGCCCAGTTCGAGGCCGAGAATCCGGTGCACTTCGCTCGAACGCGCGCTGGTGATGATGATCGGCGTATAACGCGTCATCGCCCGCGCGCGCCGGCAGATTTCCAGACCGTCGACGCCGGGCAGCATCAGGTCGAGAATCAGCGCGTCCCAGCCGCCCTGCTCCAGCAGACGCAGCCCTTCGTTGCCGTCGGCGCTGTGCACGACTTCATAACGTTCATCACGCAGATGAAGGCTCAGTACGTTGGCGATGTCGACGTCGTCTTCGACGATCAGGATGCGCTTCGGATGGTCCATGGAGGGCTTTGGGTGCGTGGCGGAACGTGGTTCGGCGCGTTGGCTCAAGAACCCTTCAACCGACGCGGGCCGTGGCGTCATTGTGCAAAATTTTCGGGCGGCGAGTTATCACATTTAATTTAACTTTTCGTGAGGACTTCGACACCGGGCACGCCCTACGATGAGGCCACTTTTAGCAACCGCGCACAACCTCGCAGCAAGGAGCTCATCATGCAATGCAGAAGGCGCTTCCTTTTTTCAGGCGCGGCGGCGCTCGCCGCGCTGGCCGCCGCAAGCCGCTGGCGGCCGCTCGCCGCCGCGCCGGTGGAGGCCGGCAAGCCTAACGACAACTTCGAAGTCACCCGCACGGACGCGCAATGGCGCGAGTCGCTGACGCCGGCCCAGTATGCCGTACTTCGTCATGAAGGCACGGAGCGGCCGTACAGCAGTCCGCTGAACGACGAGCATCGCGCCGGCGTGTTCGGCTGCGCGGGCTGCCGGCTCGACCTGTTCGCGTCGCGCACGAAGTTCGACAGCCACACTGGCTGGCCGAGTTTCTGGGCGCCGCTCGATCATGCCGTGGCAACCCGCGAAGACCGCTCGTTCGGCGTGTCGCGCACGGAGGTGCATTGCCGGCGCTGCGGCGGCCATCTCGGCCACGTGTTCGACGACGGCCCGCAACCGACCGGCCTGCGTTACTGCATGAACGGCGTCGCAATGATCTTTACGCCGGCTGCCGCCTGAGCCGGCGCGCTCCCGCTGAACGACCCACATCCACGCCTGGAACCGCCATGCTACTCATCGTTCTCGCCTATCTCGGCGGCGCCCTCACGATCCTCAGCCCGTGCATTCTGCCGGTGCTGCCCTTCGTGTTCGCGCGCGCCGATCAGCCGTTCGTCCGCAGCGGCCTGCCCTTGCTCGCCGGCATGGCGCTCACGTTCGCGCTCGTCGCGACGCTCGCCGCCGTCGGCGGCGGCTGGGTCACGCAGGCCAATCAGTATGGCCGCTGGCTCGCCATCGCGTTGCTCGCCGTGTTCGGCCTGACGCTGCTGCTGCCGCGTTTCGCCGATCATCTGATGCGCCCGTTCGTCAGCGCCGGCAATCGTCTGTCGAACTTCGCGCAGGCCGACGGCCAGCAGGTTCGCGCGGGTTCGTCGTTTCTCCTCGGCATCGCGACCGGCTTGCTGTGGGCGCCGTGCGCTGGTCCGATTCTCGGGCTGGTGCTGACCGGCGCCGCGCTGCGCGGCGCGAGCGTCGGCACGACGCTGTTGCTGGCGGCCTATGCGGCCGGCGCTGCGACCTCACTCGCGGTGGCACTGTTGATCGGCGGCCGCGTGTTCACGGCGATGAAGCGTTCGCTGGGCGCGGGCGAATGGATCCGCCGCGGGATCGGCGCGGCGATGCTGCTTGGCGTCGTGGCGATCTCGCTCGGTCTCGACACCGGCGTGCTGGCGCGGGTGTCGACGGTCGCCACCGGCGGTCTCGAACAGAAACTGGTCGACCGGCTCTCGCCCAACGCGAAGCCAGCGAAGCAGGCTGCGGCGGACAACGACGGCGCGATGATGAGCGGCAACGCGCCGGCCATCCCCGCTGCCGACGCCAATGCAAACGCGAGTGCCACCACCGCCGACGCATCCGGTTCGATGATGCGCGCGACGCACGCCACTTCCGGCGACGCTGCGCCGTTGCCCGTCGAAGGCGTGCTGCCGTCGCTGAACGGCGCCGTCCAGTGGCTGAATTCGCCGCCGCTGACTACTCAGGACTTGCGCGGCAAGGTCGTGCTGGTCGATTTCTGGACTTACTCGTGCATCAACTGCCTGCGGTCGCTGCCGTATGTCAAAGCATGGGCGCAGAAGTACAAGGACCAGGGGCTCGTCGTGATCGGCGTGCACGCGCCGGAGTTCGCGTTCGAGCGCAATATCGACAACGTGAAGAAGGCGACCCACGACCTCGGTGTCGACTATCCGGTGGCGATCGACAACAACTACGCGATCTGGCGCGCGCTGGGCAACCAGTACTGGCCGGCACATTATTTCGTCGACGCACAAGGTCAGATCCGCTACCACCATTTCGGTGAAGGCGACTACGCGGAGTCGGAAAAGGTGATCCAGCAACTGCTCGCCGAGGCGGGTCATGCGAATGCGACGAAGGTCGCGCTCGGCATCGCCGGCACCAGCGCGCAAGGCGTGCAGGCCGCCGCCGACAACGCCGATCTGCAGTCGCAGGAAACCTACGTCGGCTATCAACGCGCGGAGAACTTCGCGTCGCCCGGTGGCGCGGCGCAGGACAAGGTGCATACCTATACGGCGCCGTCACAGCCCGCCGTCAACGATTGGGGGCTGGCCGGCGCATGGAAGGTCGGCGCCGAGCAGGCGAGTCTCGCGGCGGCGAACGGGCGCATCGTCTATCGCTTTCATGCGCGCGATCTGCACCTGGTGCTCGGCCCGGGCCAGGACGGCAAGCCGGTGCGCTTTCGCGTGAGCGTGGATGGCGCGGCGCCCGGCGCGGCCCATGGCGCCGATAGCGCCGCCGACGGCAGCGGCACGGTGACTGAACAACGCCTTTACCAGCTCGTGCGGCAACCGGGCGACGTCGCGGACCACACGTTCTCGATCGAGTTTCTGGATCCGGGCGTGCAGGCCTACGCATTTACGTTCGGCTGATCCAAACCGCACCGCATCAATCGACGACCATTCATGACCATTTGAGGGACTCGCATCATGAACACGACATCTGTCATCAAAGCTTCGTTGCGCAAGCGCTCGACCATCGCCCGAGTCGCCGGTTGTATCGCGATTGCGGCGAGCGTGCTGGCCGCGCAGCGCTTCGCGAATTCAGCCGAAGCGGCGACGAAGATTCCACCGCCCGTTCAGGACGAGCAGGTCGGCGCAACGCATAGCGAAACCGCGGTGCTGGCGGGCGGCTGCTTCTGGGGTGTGCAAGGCGTATTCGAACATGTGCGGGGCGTGAAGCAGGTCGCCGCGGGCTATGCGGGCGGCGCGGCGAGCACCGCGCAATATGAAACCGTCAGCGACGGCGATACCGGACACGCGGAGTCGGTGCAGATCACCTATGACCCGACGCAGATTACCTACGGACGTCTGTTGCAGATTTTCTTCTCGGTCGCGCACGACCCCACCGAGTTGAACTATCAGGGCCCCGACCACGGTACGCAATACCGCTCGGCGATTTTCCCTGCCAATGCGCAGCAGCGCAGCGTCGCGACGTCATACATCGCGCAGCTCGACAAGGCGCATGTGTTTTCCGGGCCGATCGTCACGCGGGTGGAGGACTTCAAGGGCTTCTATCCAGCGGAAAACTATCACCAGAACTTCCTCGCCCTTCATCCCGACTACCCGTATATCGCCATTAACGATCTGCCGAAAGTGAGCGGACTGAAGCGAATGTTTCCCGAGCTGTACCGCAACGATCCGGTATTGCTGAAGACGGGCGCGTGGCAGGCAATTGGGCGCTGCTGCGTTTTTTGATTCGCTCCTTGAGACGTGGAGCACGGCAGCGCCCGGTTCTCCGCTCAACAGGCAGTCTCGCGGTTGCGGTAGTCGGGCGTGATCTCGTCGAAAACGGAGTAATCGCCGGCCGTGTATACATACGACACACCCACGAGCCACGCAGGCGTAAAGCGCTTATAACCGCCTGGTTCCCCGTTTTGCAGCCTGAGCCCCGACGAATCCGGGTAGTTGAACAGCACGTTCGTATAACTCGCGAGCACGTTGACGATGCCGAAGTCGTAGCTCGCCCCCGCGCCGATGATGCGCTGCTGGTCCGTCGACTTGCAACGTCCGCTTCGGAGAAGCCGGGATCCGTATTCTCGACACAGGCGTCCGTTGGAGGTCCCGTCAAGCAAGCGGCAGGTCTTTGGGGCGGCAACTATCGCCTCCGTTTGCAGCGACGGACGCGTGAGTCGAAGCGCTCGCCGGACCTCGCACAGCCGGTCCTTATGAACGGGAACCTGCCTTATCGAGCACCTGCCTCGCCTGCTGCCCCAAGGCTCGCGACAGGTTCCCTGCTTCATGTCTGAGCAGCTCGGCAAACAGCACGACCCGCTCATCAGTGACGCGCACGCTCGGGCCGAATATGCAGATTGAACCGGCTACCTGATCTGCCCCATTGAAGAACGGTGCGGCGACCGCCACGGCACCTTCGATCAATTCATGGCGGCTTGTTGCAAAGCCCTGTGTGCGAATCGTTTCCAGCTCGGTGAGCAGGCGCGCGACGTCCGGTTTCGAATCGGAGATGTAGCGGCCTAGTTCTTCGGCGGAAAGCCGCATCTGGGAAAGGATCGACCGGCCACTCGCTCCGAGCACGAGCTTTTCGCGGTAACCGACACCCCGCCGGAAACTCAGCGGCTGCGCACTTTGGATCTCCGCGACACACAGGCGATACACGCCGTCAGGCACGAACAGGGCCACCGTTTCCGCAGTCGCTTCCCACAGTTTTCGCAGCATAGGCTGCGCAAGCTCGGCGACGCTTTGACCCGTGATCCAGACATGCGCCAGATGTGCGACGGCACTCCCGAGGCGAAAACGCTGCGGCTCCCCAGAGGAGACGAGAAATCCCTGCTGCTCGAGCGTATTGAGCAGCCGGTACAACGTCGGTCGGCTCAAATCCACGCGGGTAAGCAGTTCGGCCGCTGACAGTTCGTCGTCGCCAGGCCGGAACGCCAGAAGAATTTCCAGCGCTCTCTCGACTGCACGCACACTTTCATGCGATTTTTTCTCTTCCATCTGAAATTTCCTGTTCTTTCTGGCCCTAGCTGATTTCGCATTGTAGTGAAACTCCTGGGTGCTGAGTGCTTGACTCAGATTAAACTGTCCGTACAATGAAATTTAATTCTCACACAGCGGACAACACGCAAACCTGATTCGGAGGAAAGAATGGACAGGAACATGTCAGAAACCCTGGTGCGCACAGGCCCGGGCACCGCAATGGGCAATCTCATGCGTCGTTACTGGGTGCCGGTGCTTTTAACGGGCGAGATTGCCGATCCGGACTGCCCGCCGGTGCGGGTGCAGATTCTCGGCGAGAAACTGCTGGCGTTTCGTGACTCAGAAGGCAACCCGGCCGTGATCGACGAGTTTTGCTCGCATCGCGGCGTGTCGCTGTATTTCGGTCGCAACGAGGAAAACGGCATCCGTTGCGCGTATCACGGCCTGAAATTCGATCGCGACGGCAACTGTGTCGACGTGCCGTCCGCGCCTCAGGCGTGCAAGCACATGGGCATCACGGCGTATCCGTGCATCGAGCGCGCTGGAATCGTCTGGGCCTACATGGGACCGAAGGACCGCCAGCCGGCTCCGCCCGATCTCGAGTGGTGCAATCTCCCCGCAAGCCATGTGTTCGTTTCCAAGCGACTCCAGGAATCGAACTATCTGCAGGCGATGGAAGGCGGGATCGATACGAGCCACGTATCGTATGTACATCGCTATGAAGTCGACGAAGACCCCATGCATCAGGGCACCAAGGCGCTCGACTACATCAAGGCGGACGGCAATGTGATCTTCGAAATCGAGAAGACGCAGTTTGGCCTGACGCTCTTCGGCCGCCGCAATGGCGAACCGGATTCGTACTACTGGCGTGTGACGCAGTGGCTGTTTCCGTGGTACACGCTGATCCCGCCATTCGGCGGCCATTCGCTGGCGGGCCACGTGTGGGTACCGATCGACGACAACAACTGCTGGGCCTGGAGCATCAACTTCCGTCCCGACCGTCCGTTGAACGAGCAGGAGTTGACCGACCTGGAGGCGGGCAAGGGGATCCACTGCGAATACGAGCCGGGCACGTTCCGGCCACGGGCCAACAAGGACAACGATTACCTCATCGACCGCCAGGCACAGAAGGACAAGCGGGCTTATTCGGGCGTATTCGGCTTTGCCATGCAGGATGCTTCGCTGCAGGAAAGCATGGGGCCGATCCAGGACCACAGCAAGGAAAAGCTGTTGCCGACCGACCGTGCGATCGTGATGGCGCGTCGCATGCTGTACGAGGCAGCGACGGCGCTGCTCCCGGATTCCGATCCGCCCGCGATCGACGCCGATCAGCAGCGCGTGCGGGCAGCAGGCGCCTTGCTGCCACGTGATCAGAAGCCGCAGGAATGGGCTGCGATTCACCTTGTCGACGGCAAAGGGCAGCCGATCTACTCGATCTGATTTCCTGAGCCGGGCGCTCGCCCGGCTTTTTCGATCACTGTTTGCGTATTCCGCAATAAGGAGGCCGGCGCAACGTCGGCATGAAATGCAGCAAGGTACAAGACTTCAAGGCAAGGTCGCGTTGATCACCGGTGGCGGTGGTGGAATCGGGGGCGCGACGGCCCGCGTGTTTTGTGGCGAGGGTGCGGCCGTCGTGCTGGTCGATGCGAACCCGGCAGGGCTGGCAAATGTCGCTGACGAACTGATCCGGCTGGATCCATCCGCCCGGATCAAAACGTTCGTGGCCGATGTGTCCAGCGTAGCCGATGCGCTACGCGCGGCTCAGCATGCCGCCGAGTCGTTCGGTGGGCTCGACGTGCTGGTTAACAATGCCGCCGTGCGCAATTACAGTCCGCTCGCGGAGGCAACGCCGGCCGAGTGGCAAGCCATGGTGTCAGTCAATCTGATTGGCACATCGAACTATTGCAAGGCGGTGCTTCCTCTACTGCGCCAGTCGGGCTCTGCCAGCATAGTCAATGTGTCGTCCTGCTACGCCGTGACGGGTCGAAAGGGCATGGGCCTGTATGACGCGACCAAGGCCGGCATGCTCGCGATGACACGCACACTCGCGTTCGAGGAGGCGGCGCACGGGGTGCGCGTGAATGCGGTATGTCCGGGTTCCACGCTCACCGATTTTCACGTCAACCGGGCGCGCGCCGCGGGCAACAGCGTCGAGGTTCTCAAAACACAGAGGCACGATACGTCGTTGATCGGGCGGTGGGCCGCGCCTGAAGAAATCTCCTGGCCGATTCTGTGGCTCGCGAGTGACGAAGCATCGTTCATCACCGGTACGACGCTGATGGTCGACGGTGGTCTGTCGATCATGTAACGGGCGGGCGGCATGAACAATCCCAGAATTACCGTGCGCGTTGCGCGCCGGCATGCCGAGGCTGACGGCATTGTCAGCTTCGAACTCGTCAGCCTCGATGGAGGCGAGCTGCCCCCGTTCGAGGCGGGTGCCCATATCGACGTGCACGTACCCGGTGGACTGATCCGGCAGTACTCGCTGTGCAATGCGCCGTCGGAGCGTGATCGATACCTGATCGCCGTCCTGCGCGATATGGCATCACGTGGCGGCTCGAAGGGCATGCACGATGCCGTGCATGAGGGCGACGAAATCCAGATCAATGCGCCGCGCAATCATTTCGCGCTCGCAAAGGGCAATGTCGAACATCTGCTGTGCGCGGGAGGCATCGGACTGACGCCGCTGCTTTGCATGGCCGAGCATCTGGATCGCGAGGGAGCTGCGTTCAGCCTGCACTACTGCACCCGATCGCGCGCTCGCGCGGCCTTCGCGGAACGGATCGCGCGTTCGTCGTGGGCACACCGGGTACAGTATCACTTCGATGATGGCGAAGGTGCCCAACGCATCGATCTCAATGCGCTGCTGGCAAACCCGCAACCCGAACGGCATCTGTATGTATGCGGCCCGCAGGGATTCATGAACGCAGTGCTCGACACGGCGCGTTCGCTGGGTTGGCCTGCCGAGCGCTTGCACTACGAGTATTTTGCCGCGGCGCCGGCAGCCACAGGCGACGAGTCATCGTTCGATGTCCGGCTGGCGCGCTCCGGTTGCGTCGTGTCGGTTCCCGCCGGCCGGACCGTTATTCAGGCGCTCGCCGAAGCTGGCGTGGACGTGCCGGTCTCGTGCGAGCAGGGTATTTGCGGAACCTGTCTCACGCGGGTCCTGGATGGCGAGCCCGATCATCGCGATCTGTATCTCTCGCCCGCCGAGCAGGCTCGCAACGATCAGTTCCTGCCGTGCTGTTCACGGGCCAGGTCGCGGATGCTCGTGCTCGATCTGTAGCAGTGGGACATACCAGCCTGCATCGACAGGCTGGATCAAGAATCAGAACATCACGGCGGCCGCGCGCACGCCTTGCATCGGAGGAGTCATGGAGAAAAATCTGGCGTCGTCTGGCGACGTATCCAGTGGAGTCTGGACCGCGGAAACCTCCGCAGGCACAGAGGCGAGCAGTTACCGGTGGGTTGCACTGTTTATCGTATGGGCGGCGTTCCTGCTCAGCTATATCGACCGGGTGGCGTGGAGCACGGTCGCGGCACCCGTGGGCGCCTCTCTTGGGCTCGAAGTCGCCCTGCTCGGCGCGTTCGTGACGGCCTTCTATGTGGGCTATGTGCTGGCCAATGTGGTCGGCGGCATACTGACTGACCTGCTTGGCGGACGGACAATGCTGACGTTGGCCCTGCTGCCGCTAGGCGTCTTTACTTTCTGCTTCGGCTTTACCCATTCGTTGATGACCGGGATCGTGATCCAGCTTGCCATGGGTTTTGCCGCGGGCGCGGATTACTCTGCCGGCATGAAAATCATTCCCGCCTGGTTTACGCGGGACCGCGGTCGCGCCATGGGTATTTACACGACTGCCACGTCACTGGCCGTGATCATCGCCAACGCCGTGGTGCCGTCGTTTTCCGCGCAGCACGGTTGGTCCAACACTTTCCGGATGCTCGGCGTCGTTACGTTTGCGTGGGGTTTTGTCGCGCTGCTGCTGTTGAAGAACCGGCCCGCAAACGATTCGCAGCCTGCGCGAAACAGCGTGAAGGAGATGCTAGGCCTGCTGCGCAACCGCAATCTGATCATCCTTGCCATTGCCGGATGCGGAGGTCTCTGGGCAACCGTGGGGTTCGGCGCGTGGGGCAATGCGCTGATGACCAGGCAGTATGGCATTGCGCCAGTCGTGGCGGGCTCCATCATCGCATCGTTTGGCATAGGAGCGATGATCGCCAAACCGACACTCGGATGGATTTCCGACCTGCCGGGTGTCTCACGCAAGCTGATGTCGATCCTCTGTCTCCTTGCTTTCGTGGTCACACTGCTGGTTTTTGGCAATTGCTCGACAACGGCGCAGTTTTATCTGGTGGCGCCGATACTCGGAGCCTTTTCGTTCGGCTACCTTCCCGTTCTGATGGCGCAGGTCAGCGATGCGTCAGGAAAGCGTCTTGCCGGTGCCAGCGCCGGATGGACCAATGCTGTCTGGCAGATGGGAAGTGCCGTGTCTCCTCTCGCAGTGGGCCATGTATATGGCAACACCCATTCGTTCATGCTCGCGCTGCTTACCCTCGCCGTCGGACCCCTGGTGGGCGTCTGTGCAATGTTCTTTGTCAGCAAGCACATTGCCCGGGAATGAAGGTGCGATAAAACCGGAGTGAGTAACAACAGATGTTTTCATGCCGGCTTGACCGCTTGTACAATTTTGGATGACTAAATAAATGAAAGAAGCGAAAAGGAGACTGACGGTGAAGTCAAACAGTGCGATCCGTTCATTGAGTATTCTTCTCGCCTGTGGAATTGGAGGAGGCACGAGCGCCGGTGCGCATGCACAATCCTCGGCGACCCTCTACGGCATCGTCGATTCAGGTGTTGAATACGTGAGTCATGCGGCGAAGCAAGGATCGGGCGACTTATTCAGGGTCAACACCGGTAACCGTATCAATTCGCGGTGGGGCATTACAGGAAAGGAAGATCTCGGCGAGGGCGTGCGTTCGATCTTCACGCTGGAATCAGGATTCGCCACGAATAGCGGAGCGCTACAGCAGGGTGGCCGGCTGTTCGGTCGGCAGGCGTTTGTCGGTCTCGAGTCGGATCGCTTTGGCACGGTGATGGCTGGACGTCAGATGACGCCGATGTACCGGTATTTTCTTCCGCTCGATCCCCTGAACTATTCGAGCTACGGGCTTTCGGCACAGGATTCCCAGTTCGTCGGACGGGCCGATAACGCCATTGCGTACCTCGGTCACGCGGGGCCTTTCGAGGCAAATGTTCTTTACAGCTTCGGCTACGACTCCACGGTGCCCAACGGCGGACAGGTTCCCGGGGCGTTCCGGATCGGGAAGCAGTTTGACGTCGGAGCCCGCTATCGTCGGGGACCCATCAATCTGACATTCGCCTATGAACAGCGGCAGGGCCAAAGCGCCGCATCGGCGAGCGATAGCGAGCGCCGGTACGTGGCGGGCGGATCCTGGCAGATCGGCAACGCAACGCTTTACGGCGGCTACGAACTGGTGCTCAACACGATCGCGGCTACCCTGCAGGCATCGCCGCCACAATACATGGCATTTGGTGGCCTACGATATAAGGTGACGCCGCAACTTGATCTCTCGGCGGCGTCCTATTATCACTCGTATCGCACAGTATCGGCCCACGCGCTGAGTTCTGGGGTCAACGCTGACTACTGGCTCTCCAAACGGACAGCACTATATACCGATGTGACTTACGTGATAAACAGCGCAAAGTCTGCGTTGAGCGCGACGGGATCTACGACGCCCGTGGCGACAGGTGCAAATCAGCTAGCGATCGCAATCGGGATTGTGCATACGTTTTAGGTTGCCGGTGCGAGTGGAGTATGTTGCGGCGACACACGCGGCGCCGGCGCAACCAGTTGCGATAGAACGCGTATAACATCTGACCTACCCGAATTCTTCGGGCTATTTCGGACTGAGGAGTCGAGAGGATTTGAGCGGATCCGCATAATAATTTCCCGCCCGGCACCAAGGAGAACCCATTGAATACCGAAGCCGTCAACGCGAAGGCGCGCGATTTGATGGCGCCGGTGCTCAGCGCCCGCAAGACCGATCAGCTCATTGAGCGGATCAAAATCGATGCGTGCGATGCTCCGCCGCGAGTCGAAGTGAGCGGCCAGCAAATCGGGCCGAAGCCTGCTTATACCCGGGCCTGAATGTAGGAATGGCTTGCTTCACCATGCGGTGAAAGCAAGCCATTCGTGTTCGATGCACATTAATCCAGCGCGAGAGCCGGGCTCGCGCCGCGGTCGACTAATGACCGTAGCTGGCGACCGGAGCCGAATACGAACTCGACGTCGCGTCCGTGCGGCTGCCTGCCTGCGACGAACCATTGGCTGCCGAACCATAGCCGCTGGTTTGCGCGTTGGCGTTTTGGGCCGCGACACGCGCTTCGGCCGCTTGAATGTTTTCCGGGTAGTCGTAGTTGTTCGCGGTAGCTGGGTCATAGCCGGCCTTTTCCAGTTGAACCAGTTCGGCGCGCACTTGAGCGCGAGTGAGCGGCTGATTGGATTGAGCAAAAGCGGCGAGCGGCGCGGTAATGAGAGCAGCGATAACGACAGCTTCGATCAGCGATTTCATGATTCCTACCTCCAGAGATTCTTTTATGCGGTGCTGGAGACCTATGTGTCTGCAGCGAATGGGGACACTCTAGGGACCTAGTAATCTAGGGTAAACCCACAAACCAAGAATTCACTGTTGCGTCGAACGTCATAATTCGGCGCGGGTGCGGGTGTTCGCGCTTTTAACCGTGCTATCTTGCGGGGTATTACGGCCACCTGACGCCTGCCGGTCGCTATCCGGACCTGTACCGAGGCGCCGAGGTGGGCCGCCACACAATGTAGGTGTGACTCGCCACCACGAATCGCTCGCCTTCGCTTGGGCAGCGAGGCGTCAGCACCCGGGCATCGCAAGCGCGCGGCGCCACGGCCAGTACATGTGAATCAAGGAGACCAATCGCCCATGCCGCAACACGTTGCTCTGCCCTCCTACTGCGACACCGTGCGGGCCGAATGGGTCGACTACAACGGCCACTTGCGCGACGCGTTCTATATGCTGATTTTCAGCTTCGCGACCGATGTGTTGATCGACCTGATCGGTTTGCCCGACACGGTGCGCAAAGAGCGCCGGCGCTCGATCTACACGCTCGAAGCGCACCTCAACTATCTGCATGAGATCAAGGAAGGCGCGCAGGTTCGGGTCGACATGCGAGTGCTCGGGCACGATGCGAAGCGGCTGCATCTGTACCTCGAAATGTTCAGCGGGACTGACGACGAGCCTGTGGCCGCAGGCGAGCAGATGTTGCTGCACGTCGACACCAGCGGGCCACGAGCCGTAGCGTTCGATCGCGATGTCGAGGCCCACGTGCGGGAGTTGGCCAACGCCCACGCCGCGTTGCCGCCGGCAAGATTTGCGGGACGTGCAATCGGCTTGCCCGGCACAACGCAACGCAATGGGAGTGGACATGCTTGAACCGGAAATTGCCGCATTCATCGCAAGGGCCACCGCGATCTATCCCGCGCACACCGCCGCATCGACGCCGCGTGAGCAGCGCGAAATGTACGACCGGTATGCGGCGATGCTGACCCCGCCGCTGCCGGACGAGATCACGACCCAGGACGCCGGGTTAACAACCGACGCGGGTCGTGCGATCGCGCTGCGGCTTTACCGGCATCGTGACAAGACTCACGGAGATGTCCGCGGCACGGTGCTGTACTTTCACGGCGGCGGCTTCGTGCTCGGCTCGTTGAACAGCCATCAGATGGTGACTGCGCGCATCGCTGCGGATACCGGGCTCGACGTGGTCGCGGTCGACTACCGGCTCGCTCCCGAACACCGTGCACCGGCCGCGCATGACGACTGCATGGCGGTGACGCTCGCCGCGCTGGCAGGGCGCCTGCCTTTCGATCTGCACACCGACGCCGCGCTGCAACTGGCCGGCGACAGTGCCGGCGGCACGCTCGCGGCCAGCATCGCGATGCGGCTGCGCGACGACGGCATGCGGCGCGTGCGCGGGCTGGCGCTGGTCTACCCGATGCTCGGCACCGAGCCGGAACTGCCGGCGCGCGACACCGAAGCGCATGCACCGATGCTCACGCTTGTCGACGTTCATACGTTCCGCGATTCGTATTGGGGCAACGGCGAGTCCGCGTCCTACCCCGCGTGGACGATCCCGCTCGCTGCGACGCGCTTCGACGGCCTGCCGCCGACGCTTGCGTTCGGCGTCGAACACGATCCGTTAAGGGACGATGCGCGCGTCTTTGTCGAGCGGATCATTGCAGCAGGTGGAGACGCGCGACTCAGTATCGGCGTCGGGCTTGTGCATGGATGCTGGCGCGCGCTCGAATCGAGCCCCGGCGTGCAGGCAATGCATAAGGAGGTGTGCGATTTTCTGTCCGCCCAGGCTCGCCGTTAGTCTGGCGTGAATCCGTGAGGTCAGCCAAAGTCAGCGATTGCGCTCATTGCGCCACTGCGAGAATGTCAGAAGGTCCAAGCCCACCTCGGCCGGATCGATGCGGGTCCAGCCATAGAACGCGTCGCCCCAGCCCGGGATGCCGCGCGGTGTCAGCTTCCTGAACTCCATGCCGCCACGGTAGGCAAGGTCCGGCCAGAACAGCGGCATCACCTCGCGCACCGCCAGTTGCCTCAACAGTTCGGCAGGGCCGCCCTCGTCGGCCACGATCTCGCCCTGCGAGATCCAGTCGTTCTCGGCCCACGCGACGAACACGCTCGGGTTGCCGCCGTGGTCGAACATCAGAATCACGTTCTGCTCCGGACGCCAGTAGTACTCAATGATGCCTTGCGCGGCCACCACGTCGTCGATCACCTTGCGCGTTCGCGGATCGCAATACGTCATGCCGTTCTCGCCCAACGCCAGCCAGCCCGATTCCGAGCAATGCCGGCTTTTGGCGTCCTTCAGAAAATGAACCAGCCGGTTGGCCGAATCCGCGTCCGTTTTCCGCAGATACAGATCCACGATGCCGGCATTGAACGCCTTGACCGCGACGGTCTCGTTCGCGACGCCGGTCAGCAGCACTTTCGCGCAACGGAAATGGGATATCGACGAGAGGAATTCGACGCCGTTCATGCCCGGCATGTCGTAATCGACGACAACCGCGGCGACTTCCTCGAAACGGGAACGCCGCGCGACGACGTCCCGCTCGGCCGACGTTTCGAGGAACCGCTCGACACCCGGCTCGCTCAGGCAGGCCGACGCTGAAGCGAACTCCAGCGAATTCTCGCGCGCGTGCTGACGGATGAAACCGAGCGCGGTTTGCGGCCGCGTGAAAAACAGATTGGTCAAAGTGTCCGGAAAGAACCGGCGCAACGCATCCAGGTAGCTGTCGTTGTCATCGACGAAAACAACCGTTGCCGGATAGAAAACAGGTGGTCGAATAAAATTGTTCATGTTTCACGTGGTCCGTCACGTCGCCGCTGGCGCACTCCCGAGGCAGGCCGGCAAGCCACGCAAAGGCGTGGCCGGGACGGCATGCCGCGCAGCGATAGCCCCGGTATGAACGGCGGTCGAAACCTCGTCGTGAACCGCTCGTCCGAGTGCAGTATGGTCAGCGCGTTGTTTTTGCCGTTGCCGGTCGCAGCATAATATTTTCAGGGGGACAGGCCGGCGCGCCTCGTCCGTGTTCCTACGCCAGATCGTCGAACGCTGGCGGACAGGCCGGTCTCCCGTTGAACCGTATAGTACAGGGCTCTTAGCCCGAACAGTACAAACTTGCGTCGCATTCCAGCAATGCGTATGCGGATTGCATGTACCGGCTAAATTGGGGCGAAATGGAGAAAGACCGCTGCGGCGCAACGGAATCTTGATCGCCACAGTAGAGGGCACGCGACCTGGCCCGTTCAAGCTCCATTCAGACATCAGCCATCGTTGCCGCGCGATGCGAACGATCGTTCGGGAAGCAGTCGTTTATCATCGACTTATCACAATCCTTGAAAGATCCGTTGGTTAAATATGACGAATACCGGCAAGGTGTTGATAATCGGCCTGCTCGTGATTGATCTCGGCGTCGCCGGTTATCTACTTTTTCCGAAAGACGAACGGCGGCCGGCGGTAACCGGCACCGTGACCAGCAGCGCCATCACAGCGGCAGCGGACGACTCCGTGGCCAGCGAAACTCATGTGGTGGCCGGCAGTGTGGTTCGCGCGATGCCGCCTGCCGGCGGCATGGACATGCGCGCCGTGGTGACGCCGGCTCCGGCGGCTCCGAAGGCTGCGACGGTTGCGCCCGCCCTGGCTGCGAAGGCCACGACGGCCGCGACGGCTCCAAAGGCTGCGACGGTTACGCCCGCCCCGGCTGTCGCGACTATCGCGCCTGACGCCGGCCAGGCGGCCAGGCACGCCGCGATTGGATCGCAACCTGTAGCCCCCACGGTCGCCCCGGCGCAAGTCCAACAGTCCGCCCATACGCAGTCGAAACCGGTCATGCAGGCCGAACAGACGCGTGGGCGCAAGCATGACGATGCGCAACGCAGCGGCTCGAACCAGGTATCGGCGGCGCTGACGGCGCAACTCGTCAAGGAGTCCGCCAAGCCCGATCCGTCGCTGCCGCTACCGCCAAACAGCAGCAGCGGCAACGGCAGCGACAGCGGCCCGACTGGCCGAGGCTCGAATCCGGTCGCGTCGGCGATGACCGATCAACTGGTCAGGGAGTCCTCGAAGGTGACGCCGTCATCTTCGTCGACGTGGCAATCCGACAAGCGCTGAACCGATGCGCGTTGCGCGCGTCGTTGCGCGGCGACCGCGCGCATGCTTCGAGCACCATCACGCCGAAGAGTCAGGGCCGCGACGCCACTTCGTCCAGATGTTCCAGCAGGTCGGCCGGATCGTCGTAGACCCGCAACGCGCCCGCGCGTTCGAGTTCCTCCGTGCCGTATCCGCCCGACAGCAGGCCCACGCCTAGCGAACGGCATCGCCGCGCGGCGAGCATGTCCCAGATGCTGTCGCCGACCACGACCGTGTGCTCGATCGGCACGCCGAGGCGCTGCGCGGCAGCAATGAACAGGTCCGGGTCGGGCTTCGCGTATTTGACGTCGTCGCGCGTCACGACAACCGCTTGCGCCGGGTCGACGCCCAGCGCCTCCAGATTGAGCGCGGCGGTCTCCATCCGGCCGCTGGTCGCCACTGCCCACGGCGTTCCGGCCTGCGTCAGCGCGTCGAGCAATTCGCGGGCGCCCGGCAGCGGGCACACCTGCGCACGCATTCGCTGATAGGCCACGGCGTGTGCACGACGCAGCCGCTCACCCCGCTCGACGCTGATTTCACCGTGCGTCTCGCGTAGCAGTTGATTCGTGAACAGGCCGCCGCTCATGCCGATCTTGCGATGAATCCGCCAGACCGACAGCGGGATGCCTTCACTGTCCAGCGCTTCTTTCCAGGCGAGCACGTGCTGGTAGACGCTATCGACGAGCGTGCCGTCGAGATCGAATAGAAATGATGTCTGGATTCGCATGGCGGGCTCCGGTGATGGCGGGTGTCGTCAATATGCCATGTATTGCTGGACGAGCAGGCCGGTTACGAAACGCGGTGGGCAACTGCTCACGTCATCCCAGGCGTGGGCTTGAATACCATCAGATAGTAGACGCCCAGCATCGAAGCAAACGCCGGATATCCGGGCAACGTCCACCAGCCGGCATAGCGCCAATATCGCGGTAGCAACTCGCCGTGGCCGCGCGCGTTTGCAATGGCAGCGATTCTCGCGAGTTCGGGTTGCAGCCCGACCACCTTCGCGCTGTCCAGGCAAAACGACTACTGCGAGACAAGTTGCCGCTCCAACTCACTGCCTGCCGCCCCACCCTGCTCAATCAACTCCGGCGTCAGCCCCAACTCTTCCCGCAATCCCACCCAACCTTGATGGCCTCCGCTACGTCGCGCGAGTTTTCGGCCGCTACGACGTAGGCACTCGGCTTCGAAGTCCATGCGTCGACCCAGCCTGAAGTTTGCGTGAGTCCGGGCTCGTCGCCGAGAAAGTAGGGGTTCTTCAACTGGCCGAGGATGAATCGGCAAGCCGCGCCATCCGGCGCTTCCTCACATGCGCCGAGCGGCGCGGAAAGCTTGCTCAAGCGTCCGCCGACCTTCTCATCCACCCTGCCGCCCTCGCTTCGTCTTTTCCGAACCTTCGCTCTTTAAATAGCAGGTTTATCCGATCCACACCCTGCCGCAGACTGAGGCTCCTCATCACTGCGGACAGCGTCCGCGCAAAGGAACCTATCATGCGAACCTATCCGCGCAACAGTCCTCAGGCCGCTGCACGCATCGTGGCGCTCGCGCTGACTTCCGACGGGCACGTGTGCAGCTCGGAGGAACGCGCACTCGAAATATTGGGCATCGCAGACCAACTCGGTCTTGCACCGGCGCAATTCGCACAGATCGTGCAGACGCTGTGCGAGGATCGCTCGATCGCGCACATGTCGCCCGAGCTGGCGGTGGACCATCTCGACACCGCCCAGCTCGCCACGCTGATCGACGAAATCGACGACCCTGTATTGCGTCACAAAGTCATCCGCCTGTGCCTCGCGGTGACGGTCGCGGACGGCCATCTGGCGGACGGCGAGATCGCGTTGCTCGCCGCGGTGTTCAACGCGTGGGGTCCAAAAATCCGCCAATAAACGCAAGCCCGCGGCACAGAACGCCGCCGCGCACGTCGAGTGCATGGTGCGATTACGACCGTGCGGCGGCGAGCACCTGGGAAGCGAGCGCATGGTGCTGCCCGCGCCGCGACCGGATCGCGTGGATCTCTTCGACCACGCCTTGCGCACGACCCAGCCAGCGCAGGCCGCGCAGCAACGACAAGTCCTCCGCGCCCAGTTCCGCGAGCGGAAACACGCCGAGACCGCGCGCGGCGAACACGGCCATCAGCGCGCTGTCCTCGAATTCCCCGACAATTCGCGGCCGGATGCCTTCGGCCTCGAACCAGCGGTCGAGCCGCGCACGCAACGCGCCGTGCCGGGTCGGCAGGGGCACGGGCACCTCGGCGAGGCACTGCGGAAAACCAGCACGCGCGGACTTGCGAACCGTCTCCGTGGGCCCATACCAATCCACCGGTGAGCCGACAAGGCGCTGACTCAGCACGCGCAGGTCCGCGTTGGGCGGCGCCGGCTGGCACGCGAGTACGAGATCGAGCCGATGCAGCGCGAGCTCCGACAACAGGTGCGCAGGTTCGCCGTCGTGACAGAGCAGCCTGAGCGACGGCGTATCGAGCACTGGCGCAAGGAGCGCATGCGCGGCGAGCTTTGAAATGCCGTCGGACAAACCGACGGCGAGCCGGGCGATACCTTCGCCGCCCGCATCGCGCATTTCGTCGAGCAGCGCCTCGCCGAGCTGAAAAATCTGCTCCGCGCGATTGAAGGCCGTCTCGCCAGCCTCGGTCATCGTGACGCCGCGCCCGGCGGGCTTCAGCAACTGACGCCCGATCGATTTCTCCAGCTCGCGCACCTGCGCGCTGATCGTCTGGACGGCCATGTCGAGCCGTTCGGCCGCGCGCGCGAAGCCGCCCTCCTTTACGACGATCCAGAAATAGTACAGGTGACGGTAGTTGAGCATGCTTCAGACATTTCGAAATAAACGATATGTCATTCAGCTTATCACTGATTTATCCGAACCATGAAGACGACGATGATGGCGGTTCCGCGTCATTCACCGCATCGCTTTTTCCCACGACTCCATGGACTCCCTGCCCGTACTCATCGCCGATCCCGCCGCATGGGCAGCGCTCCTGACGCTGGTCGTGATGGAAATCGTGCTCGGCATCGACAACCTGATCCTCATCTCGATCCTCAGCAACAAGCTGCCCGAAGCACAACGCGCACGCAGCGCGTCGGCATCCTGCTTGCGCTCGTGATGCGGCTGGCGCTGCTCGGCACAGTCGCGTGGATCGCGCAACTGACCGAAGCCGCGATCACGCTCTTCGGTCACGAGTTTTCGTGGCGCGCCCGATCGAGATCGACTACTGTCCGGTCTGCCGCGGCGTGTGGCTCGACCGCGGCGAACTCGACAAACTGATTGCGCAGGGCGCGGAGCATGTCGACGCTTCATCGACTGCACGCGCCGGTCGCGATGGTCAGCGCGACAGGGACCACGCGTATGAAGCAGACCGCAATCGCGGGTACGACGATCATCGGACCGGGTATCGAGGGCATAAAAAGAAACGCTCGATTTTCGATGTGTTCGATTTCGACTAAACGCGTCAGCGCAGCCGGAACGGCGCGGCGCTAGCGTCCTGGCGCGCTTTGCTCCGAGCACCTTTGCTGGCAGTTCCGGCGCGAGGCGCTTCTTTACCCGTGGGCGCGCCGCCGCCGTTCAACTGCTCCATCCACGCCAAGGTATCGACGTACGACAGAAACTGCTTGAGATACCCCGGCGACAACTCGCGCATCAACGAGAGTGACCGGTGCACGAGGCTGCTCGAGTTGAGCGGGCCGGCATTCCCAGGCACTTGCGCCAGCGACTGGCGCAACTGTTTCTCGGCACGGACTTTGGACCAGACTTCCCTGAAGTAATCGAGCGCCGGCAACTCTGGATACGAAGCGGCGCCATCGCGATCCGCCGGCATACGACGGGCGATGTGGTCGATCAGTCCCGCAAGCGTTTCGTGAGCGGGCTCCCGTGAGGCCGATGTCAGCGCGACGGCGTCCGCTTCGGCAACCGCAGCCGTGGCGCGCTCAAGATCCGCTGCATAGGCGTCGAGCAATGCTGACAGCCTGTCGTCGAGGACGCGTCGCGCTTCGCCGCTATGGGTGGCCGCGCGCCGCTCCAGCGCCGCGATGAAATGAAAGCGGACCGGGTCCAGGCGATCCGCGCCGCGCTCGCGCCACGCGTCGAGCGTCGCGCGGGCTTCGCTTGTCACGCGGGTATCGCCGCTATCGCCGTTATCGCCGCTGTCGTTGCTACGCACCGGGCTTCACCGTTGCAGTCGACGGCCTCGGGATCGGCGCAATTTCCACGCGGCGGTTTTTGGCCCGCCCCTGGTCGTCGGCATTCGAACTCACCGGTTGCCCGGAGCCGAACGCGGCCGCAAACACCGACGGCGCCGGCACGCCCGCGTCGATCAATGCACGAGTCACCGTCAACGCGCGTTGGGCCGACAGTTCCCAGTTGTCGGCAAAGCGACGATTGCCTTCGCGCAGGCGCTGGTCGTCGGTAAAGCCGCTCACCATCAGGATTTCGTCGTTGGCCTGCAGATAAGCGGACAGCGGTCCGGCCAGGCACTTCAGCAGATCGCGGCCTTGCGGCTGCAACTGAGCGGAATTCAGCGCGAACAGCACGTTGCCGCTAATGCCGATGCGTCCGTTGACGAGCGTCACACGCCCTGCCGCCAGCGGCCCGGCCAACGCCTGCTCCAGGGTCTTGCGGCGCTGCGTTTCCGCCTGACGCTGCTTGACCTCCTGCTCCAGCTTGTTCGATAGCTCGAGCTGCACGCCGATGACGCTCACCAGAATCAGCACGAAGGCACCCAGCAGCACCGACATCAGGTCGCCAAACACCGGCCAGATCGGCGCGGCCGGCTCCACGCCGCCGTCGATTTCCTCGCTCATACGACATCGGCTCCGGCGGACGCGCGCTGGCCCGCGAGATGCTGCAGGTCTTCGACGATCTGCTTCTGCGACATCACGCTCAGGTCGATGACTTCACGCGCCTGCGCGACGTAATAGGCCAGTTGTTCGTCACTGCGTGCAAGGGACTTGTCCAGCGCGGTTTCGATCCGTTGCAGGTGAGTCACCAGCTTGTCGTTCGATTCGCCGAACACCTGCACGGCCACGCCGAACGCATCGCCGAGGCTCGCCACTTCAACGGCGCTGCCGGTGACTTGCGCGGCAACCGCGCCGAGCTTGCCGGTCTCGCGCTCGACGTGGTCGGTGAAGCGGGTGCCGACGCGCTCCAGCAGATCCGCCGACGTGGCGACCAGCGCGTCGACGGCCGTGCGCTGCCCGGTGGACGCGAGGTTCACCGCATCGAGCAACGTCTCCAGCGTTTCCAGCAAACGGCTGCGCTCCTGCAGCATCGCGGTGTCGCGGACCATGCTGTCGGAGAGCTTCTGACGCAGTTCGGCGACGACTTCGGCCGCGGCCTTCGGCGCTTCCGATGCGGCTTGCACGAGGCGGCCGATCTCGCCGATCGTGTCGCTCGCATGCGCTTGCGTTTGCGCGGAGATATCGCGTGCGGTTTGCGCCAGCGTCTCGCAGATCTCCTGCTGACGGCTCGCGGCGCGTGCGCCTGTCTGTTCCCACTGCTCGCTCAACGTCGTCGCCATCGAACCAAGCGTCTCGGTCCAGGCGGCCAGCCGCTGTTCATCGCGCGAAGCCAGGTCGGTCTGCAAGTCCGCATGCGACTGACCAACCGTGCGCAGCAGCGACACCGAATGCTGCTCGAAGGTCGCCGCAGCCGTCGCCAGCGCTTGCTGGTTATTCGCCGCCAGCTTCTCGCCGACGCTTTCCTGCCGTGACAACGCGTCCTGCCACGCTTGCGACACGCTGCCCGCCGTCGCGTCCAGCCGCGCGGACACGCCGTCCAGCAGCGCAGCCGAACGTTGTTCGAAGGTTTCGGCGACGCGCTCCAGCGACGTGCGCAGATGCCCGGCCAGTTCGTCGTTCGAGCGCTGCTGCCCGGTCAGTGCGTTATTCCAGAGGTCCGCGACGCGCGTGGTCGTCGCCTCGAAGCCGCTCGACAGTCCGTCGAGCT
This sequence comes from Paraburkholderia ultramafica, assembly GCF_902859915.1. Lineage (GTDB taxonomy): Bacteria > Pseudomonadota > Gammaproteobacteria > Burkholderiales > Burkholderiaceae > Paraburkholderia > Paraburkholderia ultramafica. The sequence goes on along the minus strand of NZ_CADIKK010000002.1, from coordinate 267,287 downwards.
GCCGCTGCACCGCAGTGGATACCGTGTCGTGCAAAGCAGCGCTCTCGCGCGCGAGACCGGCCAGCGTGACTTCCATGATCGGCTGCAACGCCGCGCCGGCGGCGCGCGCGCTGTCGGCGACGCTGTCCTTCAACGATTGCTCGACGGCGCCCGCGAGTCGCAGGTAAGCGGTCTCGGTCTTGCGATGGAACGCGTCCTGCCTCGCAATCTGCCGCTCGCTCAACGCGGCGCTCTGTTGCTCGATGGCCGCCATCATCGTCTGCAGCCGCTCGACCAGCGTGGGCATCACCTCAGCCTGGCGCTGCAGCAGCCTGAAGCTTTCCTCGCGCTGATGGGTCTGCGAGTAGACACGCAAGCTCGTCGCGATCTTCACGTCGAGCATCTGCGCCGCTTCGAGCCGCTCGCGGCGGCACAACGCGGACAGCAACCCCAGCATCGCGGAAGTTGCCACGCCCGCAATCGAGGTGCCGAACGCGAAGCCCAGCCCCTTGACCGGCGCCGCCAGCGACGCGCGGATCGCCTGCAGGTCGGTGGCACTCTCCAGCGCGATGCCGGTGCCGCGCAGCGTCGCCACCATGCCGAGCAGCGTGCCCAGCATGCCCAGCAACACCAGCAGGCCAACGAGATACGGTGTCAGCGCCGGTCCCGGCAAGGCCACGCGCTCGCCCTCGATGCGCAGCCGCGCCGCGTTGCGCAGGCCTGGATGCAGCGGGTCGAGCCACGCGGCGAGGCTCGGCGGCGGCGCGGACAGCCCCGCGAGCGCGCGAGTCAATGTGGCAGTCGCCTGGCTGTAGCGGCGCAATTCGAGCGCGCCCGCCAGGTAGCACGCAACGATCAACAGGGTGACGGCCAGCGCCAATGGGTTCGAACCGACATAGCTGGCGGCGATCCAGCACGCAGCGGCCAGACCTGCCAGAAACACAACGAGATCAATACGATATCTGGACATAGTGTCCCAGTTAGCGGGGGCGAAGGGCCGCGAGCAACCCTTCGACCGGTTGTAAACGAACATCCAGTTCAGCAAGCAGGACGCTCTGCATATCCTTGCGGAATACGTCCAGCCACGCGCCGGGCGTGACCGGCGCGGCGCCGTCGGAAGCCTCGGCTGTTCCGGCGGCGGCGAGCGTCTGCTGCCCGGCCTCGCGCAAACGCTCGAAGTGCCCGGCCAGCAATCCGGGCACCGAGCCCAGCAGATTCCGCTCGCGCTCGCTCAGCGCGCGCTCCATCACCGCATCCACCACCGCGAGCCGGGCCATCGCCGGCGTCCGGGCGGCGAGCATGCCACGCAGACGGCCGCGCAGATTGGCGATGGCCGTTTCCATCGACTGCTGGAGCGCGAGGTAGCGCTGACGAAACACCGCGTAATCGACCTGCGCGTCCACGGCGACGCCCTGCGCTTGCGCGGGCCCACGCCGCCGCGCGGCAGCAAACACGCTGTCGCCGACGACGGCCTTGGTCAGCGCGCTGCGCACGCGGATGCATTCGGCCTCTTCGGCGCTGCCGAAGGCGCGCGCACCGGCGGCGACGGCGGGCGGATTGCCGTTCAGCGCCGACGACAGCGCGATCGCGTCTGTCCAGCCGAGCCATTGGCTCAGCCGGTCCGACAGCGATTGCCTGGATTCGGGGACATCGACATCCGCCAGACGCGCCAATAGGCGAATGAGCGCCGGGCCGCTGGGAGCTGTGCGCTGGGGGGCTTGCAACATACCACCGGAGTCAAAAAAGTCAGCAGTTTACACGGTGACGGGGTGAGGGCTGGTGTCGGTCGATATGTGGCGCGTTGAAGCGACGCATTTCAACGTGGTTGCGCGGACCTGATTAATGACGGCATCGATTGCGTGATCCTCACTGGCGAACTTCGGAGTTCGTCGCGTCGCCGTATCTGAAATCAGGATGCCTGAAAGACGTTCTGGCCGACGCGAAATGCTCGCCAGTCCCTGTCTCCATCGTTTATCCTCAGGGCCGGCATGCGAGCGCGGCAACCCGGACGTTCGTCGATTGGGTCGTCGATATCTTCGAACTCAGTGACTTCAAGCGAGGCAAACAGGCAGCATGAAATTCGATACCGTCGTGCTCGGCGCGGGCATTGTAGGCGTGTGCGTTGCGTTGCATCTTCAGAAACGCGGCCGCCAGGTCGCGCTGATCGACCGCAAATTGCCCGGCAACGAAACCTCGTTCGGCAACGCCGGACTGATTCAGCGCGAAGGCGTTTATCCTTACGCGTTTCCGCGCGGACTCGGCACCTTGCTTCGCTACGCGCGCAACCAGTCGCCGGACGTTCGCTACCACGCAAACGCGATGCTCAAGACCGCGCCGTTTCTCTGGCAGTACTGGCGCAATTCGCATCCGGCAAAGCATGCCGAGATCGCGAAGTCGTACTCGACGCTGATCGAACATTGCGTGAGCGAACACCGCGCGCTCGCCGCCGCTGCGGGCGCGAGCGCGCTACTGCGCCCGATCGGCTGGATGAAGGTGTTTCGCACCGGCGCGGTACAGGACGCGGAAACCCGGCTCGCCGAGCAGTGGCATCAGGAATATGGCGTCGCGTTCGAAGCGCTCGATCCGGCGCGCCTGCATCAGATGGAGCCCGATCTCGACACGCGCTTGCGAGGCGGCCTGCGCTACCCCGACTCCGATTCCGTGAGCGACCCCAATGCGCTCGTCACCGCGTACGCGAAGTATTTCGAAACGCTGGGCGGACGGTTTTTTTTCGGCGACGCGGACACGCTTCGCGAAGGCTGGCAGGTCGATACGGAAGCCGGCACGATCACGGCGGCAGCGGCGGTCGTCGCGCTGGGACCGTGGTCGGATCGCGTGAGTTCGCGGCTCGGCTATCGCGTGCCGCTTGCCGTCAAACGCGGCTACCACATGCACTATGCGCCGCAGCGGGACGCCCGGCTGAATCATCCGGTGCTGGATGTGGAGAACGGCTATCTGCTGGCGCCGATGGCGCGCGGCATCCGGCTCACCACCGGCGCGGAAATCGCGCGGCGCGATGCGGCGAAAACGCCGACACAACTCGAAGCGGTCGAGCCGATTGCACGCACGCTGTTTCCATTGGGCGAACGTCTCGACGACGAACCCTGGATGGGCGGCCGCCCCTGCACGCCGGACATGATGCCGGTCATCGGGCCTGCGAAACATCACCAGGGCTTGTGGTTCGCATTCGGCCACGCGCACCATGGACTCACGCTGGGCCCGGTAACGGGCCGGCTGATCGCCGAGATGATGACCGGTGAGGAAACCATCGTGAACCCGCAGCCGTTCCGGGTGGAGCGGTTCTAGCCGTCTGGCCGAGCCCGGCGGGCTCCGGCCCGCGCCCGCGCACAGGCACAGGCACAGGCATAGATGAATCCCGCTCATAACCCCATGCCATCCCGTCCGTATTGTTGTCCCGCACACCCCGCCCTAAGCTTGTGTCCCTGAACCTCGCGCGACGTGTCCGCCCTGCCGACGGCAGGGCCGGCGCCCGCGGAATCCGCCAAGGAGCAACAACGTGCAAAAGCGCAAACTGGGTAACAGCGGGCTGGAAGTGTCCGCGATCGGACTCGGCTGCATGGGTCTGAGCCTCGGCTACGGCCAGGCCACCGAGAAGTCCGCGGGCATCAAACTGATTCAGTCCGCCTTCGAGCAGGGCGTCACTTTCTTCGACACCGCCGAGTGCTACGGCCCGTTCGTCAACGAGGAACTGGTCGGCGAAGCGGTGGCGCCGTTTCGCGACCAGATCGTGATCGCCACCAAATTCGGCTTCCAGGACCGCGACTCGAAGCGGCCGCTCGACAGTCGTCCCGAGCGCATCCGCGTGGTCGCCGAAGCGTCGCTCAAGCGCCTCAAAACCGATCGCATCGACCTGTTCTGCCAGCATCTACCCGGCCAAGGTGGACCGTCACTACTTCTACGGCCTGATCGACCGCGATTTCCGCAAGACGACGTCGGATGTCGGCACCGTGCGTGTGGAGCACGACATCAACAGCCAACTGACGATCCGCAACACCACGCGCGATACGAAGTCGACCCAGAACTACATCTGGACCCAGCCGGACGACAGCCAGGGCAACGTCGTGAACGGCATGGTGTGGCGCCGCGCGAAGCTGCCCGCCGGCGACATGGTGCTCTACGCGGCTTCGAGTCTGCATCACGTGAGCCCGATCACGCGGGGCGTGCGGATCGCGTCGTTCTTCTGGATTCAGAGCATGGTGCGCGACGACGGTGAGCGCACCATGCTGTTTCAACTCGACAACGACGTGCAGCGTCTTGCCGCCGAGAAAGGTTCGAACGACCCCACGGTGGTCAGCCTCACCGGCATCTATCACAATCTGCTACGCCGCTGGGCCGACGCCTGAGACGCGCAAGCAAACCGCCGACGCAATAACAAAACGCCGCGAAGCAACAGCTCCGCGGCGTTCTGCTCAGACAAACATAACGATCAGGCCGTGGCCACCACTCTGCGCGGCGCCAGCACCGACACCGCAAACGTCACGACGATATTCGCCGCCAGCGCGATCAGGCCGATATACAGCGGATAAGCGGTATCGCCGAAATGCAGCGCGTACACCGGCTTGAGCCCTTGCGAGATCGCCAGCCCTGTGCCGATCACGATCCCGACCAGCCAGCCGAGGAACAGACCCGGCGTGTTCAGGCGGCGCGTGTACAGCGAGAACACGATAGCCGGGAAAATCTGCAGGATCCACACGCCGCCGAGCAGTTGCAGGTCGATCGCATACTGCGTCGGCAGGAACACGATGAACAGCAGCGCGCCGAACTTCACCACCAGCGAAACGATCTTCGCCGTCGAGGCCTCGCTCTCGGGGGTGATATTCGGCGACACCAGCGGACGCCACAGATTGCGCGTGAACAGGTTGGCCGCGCCGATCGACATGATCGCGGCAGGCACCAACGCGCTGATCGCAATCGCCGCGGCCGCGAAGCCGACGAACCACTGCGGGAACAGCGTGCCGAACAACGCCGGCACCACGTCCGACGCCGACTTGACGTTCACGTCGGCGGCAATCGCCATATAGCCGAGCAACGCGATCAGACCCAGCAGCAACGTGTACGCCGGCAGGAAGATCGCATTCTTCTTGACCGTCTTCGCCGACGCGGACGACAGCACCGCCGTCATCGTGTGCGGATACATGAACGCCGCCAGCGCCGAACCCAACGCGAGCGAGGCGAACGCGGTGAACTGCGTCGGCTTCAGAATGATGCCGGTCGCGCCGCCCTTGGCCTTGAAGTGCGCGTCGGCCGCGTCGAACACGTGCGCGTAGCCGCCGAGCTTCACCGGAATCAGCCACACCGCCGCGATCACCACGATATAGATCATGATGTCTTTCACGAACGCGATCATCGCCGGCGCGCGCAGGCCGCTCGCATAGGTGTAGAGCGCGAGAATCACGAACGCGACGATCAACGGCATTTCACCGCTCACGCCGAGCCCTTTGATCACCACCTGCATGCCGACCAGTTGCAGCGCGATATACGGCATCGTCGCGACAATGCCGGTCAGCGCGACCGCCGCCGGGAACCACTTGCCGCCGTATTCGCCCTGCACGTAGTCCGCGGCCGTGATGTGGTTTTTCGCGTGCGCGACCTTCCACAACTTCGGCATCACCGCGAACACGAACGGATAGACGATGATCGTGTACGGCAACGCGAAGAAGCCGTACGCGCCCACCGAATAAACCAGCGCGGGCACCGCGATCACGGTATAGGCGGTATAGAAGTCGCCGCCCACGAGGAACCACGAAATGATCGTACCGAACTGGCGGCCACCAAGACCCCATTCATGCAATTGCGTCAGGTCGCCTCGTTTCCAGCGCGCGGCGAAAAAACCGATCACGGTGACGAGCACGAAGAACGCGATAAAGACACTCATCGCGACCGGATTCACGGGATTCAATTCGTTCATTTGACACCTCGATACACGATATAAATCAGCAGCGAGGTCAACGGCACCCACAGGAACTGATACCAGTAGAAGAACGGAAAGCCGGCCAACGGCGGATGCGTGTCGTTATAGAACGGCAGCCACAACAGCGCGATATAAGGGATCAGCAGAATGAGCCAGAGCCATGAACGGCCGGCGGATGGGGAGGTCTCCACGAACTTCTCCTAAGTCTATTATCGACACCGCGCACCGTGGCGCGTGGCCTGGTGCGCGGAAAACCGGTTATCTGGTAGCAGGCGGAAAAACCGGGTGCAGGCGTCTCCCGCCTGCTTGTGAAAATACCGGGACGGCCCGGATCACGCGACGGTTCCATCGGGAACGCACAACGAGCCGCCAGGCGCGGTACGCCGTGGGGATGTAGTATTCGCCTTCGTGAGCGTCCTCACAAGCGCGCAACTACGTAAGCCGGCTACGTAATACTACGTAGCCTGTAGGCAGCTTTTTCAACGATGAAACTCAAAGCAAAGATTGTCCTGCTGGCGATCGTGCCCTTTCTGGCGGCCATCGCCAGCATCGAAACCGGCGTGCGCCGCGAAGCCACGGCGCTCGCCGAAACGCAGCACGCGACGACCCAGGCCGCGTACATGGCCAGCAAGGAAATCGAACTCAAGCATTACGTCGAGCTCGCCACCACCGCGATCGCGCCGCTCTACAACGCCGGCCAGGACAACGCGCGCGACGACGCGCTGCTGCGCACCCGCGCGCTCGACGTGCTGGAGAAAATGGATTTCGGCAAGGACGGCTACTTCTTCGTCTACGACATGCACGGCCGTTCGTTGATGCATCCGCGCGAGCCCGACCTCGTGGGACGCGATCTGTGGTCGCTGCGCGACAGCCAGGGTACGCCGACGATCCAGCAACTGCTCGCCGCGGCTTCGCGCGGCGGCGGCTACGTGCGCTATTTGTGGCATCGCCCGTCGACCGGCAAGGTCGCGTCGAAACTGGGCTACGTGGTGCCGCTCGAACGCTGGGGCTGGATGATCGGCACCGGCATCTATCTCGACGACGTCGACTCGACGCTCGCGCATATCGACGCAGGCGCGGCGGCCAACATCGATCGCACAATGAAGTGGATCGACGCGATCGCGGTGGCCGGACTCGCGGTGATCGCGCTGTGCGCGGTCGTGCTCAACGTCACCGAATACCGCAGCGCCGACGCGAAACTGAAACGGCTCGCGCAGCAGGTGGTCGAGTCGCAGGAAAACGAACGCGCGCGCCTGTCGCGTGAACTGCACGACGGCATCAGCCAGATGATGGTCTCGGTGAAGCTGCTGCTCGAATCCGCACTCGCGCGCTTCGAGCGCGGCGACGCGCGCGTGCCCGCCGCCGAAGCCGCGCTCTCCACCAGTCTCGCGCGGCTCGGCGATACCTTGCGCGAAGTGCGGCGCATTTCTCACGCGCTGCGTCCGTCGATGCTCGACGATCTCGGCGTCGCCGCCGCGCTGGAGCAACTCACGCGCGAACTCAGCGAGGAGTCCGGCATCGCGATCGGCTTCACGCAAATCGCGCACACGCATGCGGCGACGCTGCCGGACGCGGTCAACACCGTGCTGTTTCGCATCGCCCAGGAAGCGCTGACCAACATCGTGCGCCATGCGCAAGCGTCGAGCGCGGCGCTGGCGCTCGAAATCTCGCACGACGCGGTCACGCTGACGATCGCGGACAATGGCCGCGGCTTCGACGTGACGCACGCTTTCGTCGGCCGGCGCTCGGGCATCGGTCTGCGCAATATGCGCGAGCGGCTCGAAGCGCTCGGCGGCACGCTGTCGCTCGCCTCGCAAGCCGGCCATACCGTCGTCACCGCACGCGTGCCGCCTGGAACACCCGAGGCGGCGTTGCCGCCCTTGCAGGAACTCTGATCATGAACGACATCTCCCCCGCCATCGCACGCCTGCTTCTCGTCGACGATCACCCGCTCGTGCGCGACGGTTTGCGCGCGCACCTCGAAGCGGTGCGCCATTTCGAAGTCGTCGGCGAAGCGGGCGATGCGCAGCAAGCGCTCGCGCTCGCCGCGAGCGAAACGCCTCATCTGGTGCTGATGGACGTCGGCATGAACGGGATGAACGGCATTGCGCTGGCAGGCCTGTTTCACGAACGCTTTCCCGCGATTCGCGTGCTCATGCTGTCGATGCACGACAACCTCGAATACGTGACCCAGGCGGTGCGCGCGGGGGCCAGCGGCTACGTGCTCAAGGACTCGCCCGCCACCGAAATCATTCAGGCGATCGGCGCGGTGCTCGACGGCAAGACGTTTTTCAGCGCGGGCCTGGGCGCGCGGCTGATTCAGGCGTCGGCGATGCAGTCACCGGTTGAACGCCTGACGCCGCGCGAGCGCGATATTCTCGATGCGTTGGCGGAAGGCTTGTCGAGCAAGCAGATCGCTCAGCGCAATGATCTGTCCGTGCGTACGGTGGAGACGCATCGGCTGAATCTGAAGCGCAAGCTCGACATTGAAGGCCAGGCGGAGTTGATCAAGTTCGCGGTCGAGAATCGGCGCGCGAAGCGCTGAGGCGCTAAGGCAGTGAGCGGCGCGCGGCCGTCTCCAGGCAGCACGCTCGCGCCGCGCATCGAGGTCTACACGCCAGCCAGCGCCGGCAACTCCACGTCATACGACATGCGTTCGGACCAGCGGCTCGTCTGCGGTTGATGCGTCACTTGGCCCGGATGCGGCGCGCGATCGACGCGCATCTGTAAACGCGCTGGATAGCGGGCGTTTTTCTTCTCGAGAATGGCTCGGCTCAGAAACTCGGCGCTATAGGCTTTCAGCAAGTGCGCATGATGCGCTTCGATGTACGCGGCAATCTGCTCCTGTTCGCCGTCAATCATGGCCAGCGACGTCAGCGTGCGCTCATCCCAACGAAAGCGCAGGCCGAGTTCGTCGAAAGCGGCGTTATAGGCACAAAGTTGCGCCTGCACTTCCGCATCGTGCGCGCTGTCGCGAGCATGGGATTGAGAGGGGTTCATGGTCGTCTCCTTCCGGCAAATGACATGGACCAAGAATAGAAGCGCGCATAAATAAACAATAGTTAAAGTTTTTTCGAAAAACGATAGTATTTTGTTTATACATTAGACGGCCGTTGCGACGGCGCCGATGGAAGACATCCATTCTAGCGGTGCACTTAGCTCCCCTTCCATTGCATCACAGGAAATCCGCCAGCATCCAGCGCCGCGAGAACACCGTCGCGCGTGCTCTTCGTTCTGATCAATTTTCACAGCAACTACCCGCCGGGCGAAACCAGGTTCATAGGCCTGCGCGCGAAAAAAACACAAGTCAGCCAACGTCTGGAAGACCCGCCGTTGACGGAAAGTCGCGCGTTCCGCATCAAGCCGAGATCAAAAGGGTAGACCCTTATATTACGGATGCCTAATGCAAACCATAAAATGTTTTAATTTTCGTTTATCGCCGATCTCGCGCAGCATCCCCTCACACCCGCTGCATGTGCAATAGCTTTCACTCAACTGTTGTGCGCTCAGCGAGCAAGGGTTGTCGTTAGTGCAGTTCCCTCTGGCCGACCATTGGCGCTTCATTGCCCGCAGACAAGCCGGCGACGAAGCGATTCGATCACGTAAGTCCAACGTGCCGCTTGAGCGCGACGGAAGGAGACGCAGACATGGGACGTTCCAACGTATCGGAAGGCGGCCGCGCATCACGCGCACCATTCTGGCAGCACCGGTGGGTGCAACTGGCGATCGGCATCGTGTGCATGGGGCTTGTCGCGAACCTGCAGTATGCGTGGACACTGTTCGTCGTGCCGATGGACAACGCCCACCATTGGGGCCAGGCGGCGATCCAGACCGCTTTCACGATTTTCATCGTCACTGAAACCTGGCTCGTGCCGGTCGAGGGCTGGCTCGTCGACAAGTTCGGGCCGCGCCCGGTGGTGATCGGCGGTGCGCTGTGCGCAGCGCTCGGCTGGGTCATCAATGCGCATGCGACCAGTCTCTCCCACCTGTACGTCGCCGCAGTCATCGCCGGTATCGGTGCGGGCTGTGTATATGGCACCTGCGTCGGCATGGCGCTCAAATGGTTTCCGGACAAACGCGGTCTCGCAGCCGGGTTGACCGCAGCGGGTTTCGGCGCCGGCGCAGCCGTCACGGTGATCCCGATTGCCAACATGATCCAGCGTTCGGGCTACGAGCACGCGTTCATGTTCTTCGGCATTTTCCAGGGCGTCTGCATCCTGCTGCTCGCCACCATGCTGGTGCGGCCGAAGCCGCCCGCCACCGCGATCCCGGCTAAACGTATCGTTGCCAGCAAGATCGATTACACGTCCGGCCAGATGATCCGCTCACCGCTGTTCTGGGTGCTGTATTTCATGTTCGTGTTCGTTGCGGCCGGCGGCATCATTGCGACCGCGCAGCTTGGGCCGATCGCGAAGGAATACGGCTTTGCCAGGCTGCCTGTGAGTTTGATCGGCATCACGCTGCCACTCCTCACGATGACGCTGTCGATCGACAATCTGTGCAATGGACTCACCCGTCCCCTATGCGGCTTTTTGTCGGACCGTATTGGCCGCGAAAACACGATGTTCATGATCTTCCTCGGCGAAGGCGTCGCGCTGCTGGGGCTGATGCAGTTCGGCCACAACCCGTATGCGTTCATGTTCTTCGCGGCCGCCGTATTCCTCTGCTGGGGCGAGATCTTCTCGATCTTCCCCGCGACTTGCGCGGACACGTTCGGCAGCAAATACGCCGCTGCGAATGCGGGGACGCTTTACACCGCGAAGGGTACGGCCGCGATGCTGGTGCCGGTCGCCTCGCTTCTGTCGGCGAGCGGCGGCTGGAGCACCGTGTTCATCTCGGCGGCAGTGATATCGATCGCGGCCGCCATATGCGCGAAGTTCATCCTTGCCCCCATGAGAAAGCGCTGGATCGAAGACTCGGGCGCGCGAGCCGGCGTAGCCGTTGCCGAACCACGGCTGCAGCCATGGTCCAGCGGTTCATCCGAGTAAACGACAGTGTGAGCACGCCCCTCACGACCCACCACACAACGCCCCGCCACCAAGGAGAGATGTCATGGCAGAAGCCGACCAGTCCACAACCAACGACACGTTGAAACAACAGGCGACCGAAACGACCGACGGATTCCACCTCGTCATCGACGCGCTGAAACTGAATGACATCAATACCATTTTTGGACTGGTCGGCATCCCCATCACCGACCTGGCGCGGCTGGCACAAGCGGAAGGGATGCGCTTCATCGGCTTTCGTCATGAACAGCACGCAGGCAATGCGGCCGCTATTTCCGGCTATATCACGCAGAAGCCGGGCATCTGCCTGACCGTGTCGGCACCGGGCTTTCTGAACGGCCTGACGGCGCTCGCCAATGCGACCACCAATTGTTTCCCGATGATTCTCATCAGCGGCTCGAGCGAACGCGAGATCGTCGATCTGCAGCAGGGCGATTACGAAGAAATGGATCAGTTGAACGCGGCCAAGCCTTACGCAAAGGCCGCGTATCGCGTGCTGCATGCGGAGGACATCGGCATCGGCGTGGCGCGTGCGATTCGCGCGGCGGTGTCGGGCCGCCCGGGTGGTGTGTATCTGGACCTGCCGGCCAAGCTGCTCTCGCAAACGCTCGACGCCGTGAAGGCGCAGCAGTCGCTGGTGAAAGTCGTCGACGCCGCGCCGCGTCAGTTGCCGGCGCCGGAATCGGTCAAGCGTGCGATCGAGGTGCTGAAGAGCGCCAAACGTCCGCTGATCCTGCTCGGCAAGGGCGCGGCGTACGCGCAGGCCGACGCGGAGATCCGCGGCTTCGTCGAGCAAAGCGGCATTCCGTATCTGCCGATGTCGATGGCCAAGGGCCTGTTGCCCGATACGCATGAGCAATCAGCGTCGGCGGCGCGCTCGTTCGTGCTGCAGGAAGCCGACGTGGTCGTGTTGATCGGCGCGCGTCTGAACTGGCTGCTCTCGCACGGCAAAGGCAAAACGTGGGGCGCGGAGCCGAAGAGGTTCATCCAGGTCGATATCTCGCCGACGGAAATCGACAGCAACGTCGCGATTGCCGCGCCGCTGATCGGCGATATCGGTTCATGCGTGGCGGCACTTCGCGCGGGCATCGACGCCAGCTTCGGCAAACCGAACGCCGAGTGGATCGGCGCGATCAACGAGCGCAAGAACAAGAATCTCGCCAAGATGGCCGCGACGCTCGACAAGAACCCGTCACCGATGAACTTCCACAGCGCGTTGCGCGCGATTCGCGACGTGCTGAAGACGCGCCCGGACATCAACGTCGTCAACGAAGGCGCGAATACGCTCGACTACGCGCGCAGCATTATCGACATGTACGAGCCGCGCAAACGCTTCGATTCGGGCACGTGGGGGATCATGGGTATCGGCATGGGCTTCGCGATCGGCGCGGCGGTCACGACCGACAAGCCGGTTGTCGCGATCGAAGGTGACAGCGCGTTCGGCTTCAGCGGAATGGAACTCGAAACGATCTGCCGCTACGACTTGCCGGTTTGCACGATCGTATTCAACAACAACGGCGTGTATCGCGGCACCGACGTGAATCCGACGGGCGGCAAGGACGTCGCGCCGACCGTGTTCGTGAAGGGTGCGCGTTACGACCGGATGATCGAGGCGTTCGGCGGCGTCGGTTATCACGCCACCACACCCGAAGAACTGACGAAGGCGCTGCTCGCAGCGATCGCATCGGGCAAGCCGAGCTTGATCAATGCCGTCATCGACGAAGCGGCCGGCACCGAGAGCGGCCGCCTGACCAATCTGAATCCGCAAAGCGCGGCAATGAAAAAGTAATCTTAGTAACTACGGAGCTATCAACATGACCAAGCCTCTCGAAGGTATCAGGATCATCGACTTCACCCACGTTCAAGCCGGTCCCGCATGCACGCAGTTGCTCGCCTGGTTCGGCGCCGATGTGATCAAGGTTGAAAGACCGGGTTCGGGCGATGTCACGCGTAACCAGCTGCGCGACATTCCCGACGCCGACGCGCTGTACTTCACCATGCTCAACAGCAATAAAAAGTCGCTGACGCTGGACACGAAAAAGCCCGAAGGCAAGGAAGTGCTCGAAAAGCTGATTCGCGAGTCCGACGTTCTGGTCGAGAATTTTGGTCCGGGCGCGTTGGACCGGATGGGCTTTTCGTGGGAACGCCTGAACGAACTCAATCCGAAGATGATCGTCGCTTCGGTGAAGGGCTTCAGCGACGGCCATCACTACGACGACCTGAAGGTCTATGAAAACGTCGCGCAATGCGCGGGCGGCGCGGCGTCCACCACCGGCTTCTGGGACGGTCCGCCGACCATCAGCGCCGCGGCGCTCGGCGACAGCAACACCGGCATGCATCTGGCGATCGGCATTCTGACCGCGCTGCTGGGACGCGACAAAACCGGCAAGGGCCAGAAGGTCGCCGTATCGATGCAGGACAGCGTGCTGAATCTGTGCCGGGTGAAATTGCGTGACCAGCAACGGCTGGAACGTGTCGGCTATCTCGAGGAATATCCACAGTATCCGCACGGCGAATTCAGCGACGTGGTGCCACGCGGCGGCAATGCGGGTGGCGGCGGTCAGCCGGGATGGGTGCTCAAGTGCAAGGGCTGGGAAACGGACCCGAACGCGTATATCTACTTCACGATCCAGGGCCACGCGTGGGAACCGATCTGCAAGGCACTCGGCAAAACCGAGTGGATCGATGATCCCGCCTACAAGACCGCTGAAGCGCGTCAACCGCATATCTTCGAGATCTTCAAGACGATCGAAGGATGGCTGGCCGACAAGACCAAATTTGAAGCGGTCGACATCTTGCGCAAGTTCGACATTCCGTGCGCGCCGGTGCTGACGATGAAGGAACTGGCCAACGATCCGTCGTTACGCGCGAGCGGCACGATTGTCGAAGTGCCGCACAAGAAACGCGGCTCGTATCTGACCGTCGGCAGCCCGATCAAGTTCTCGGACATGAAGCCGGAAGTCACCGCGTCGCCGCTGCTCGGAGAACATACGGAAGAAGTGCTGATGGGCCTTGGCTACAGCCAGCAGGATATTTTCAATCTACGCGAAGTCAAAGCAGTTTGACGGTGTCACGCAGGCCCAGCTTCAGGCTCTGACGTGCCAATGCGGCGCCCCTCGCGGCGCCGCATCCGTTGCAAATCTGCGTTTTCACTTTGGAGGAACGCCGTGCAAACTGCCATCGACTTCCAGCAACTCGCCAATGCAATCGGCGACGCCATCATCATCTCCGACGCCGGCGGCAGTATCACTTTCTGGAACCCCGCGGCCGAACGCATGTTCGGCTTTACGCAAAGCGAGGCGCTCGGAAAGTCGCTGGACCTGATCATTCCGGAGCGCTTGCGCGGCCGCCATTGGGACGGTTATCACAAGACCATGGCAACGGGCGAAACCCGTTACGGCAATGATGTGCTGCGTGTCCCCGCCGTGGATAAGGACGGACGGTCAATGTCGATCGCCTTCACAGTCGCGCTGCTGCATTCACCGAAAAACGAACTCACCGGCATCGTCGCAGTGATCCGCGACGAGACCACCCGTTTCCAGGAGGATCGCTTGCTACGCAAACGTCTTGCGGAACTGGAAGCATCCGCAAGCGCGTGAGCGCGCCGTTTGAAGGAGCAGTTCCCGTTGCGCATCTGCCGCGATGGCAGCCGGGATGACTGTCGCCGCACTTTGTCCGTCAAGCAGTTCCCCGCTCCAGGTGTAAGAATAGGGTTGCTGTCCCATTCTTCACATTTGCACGCCCAACACCTGGAGCGGGTTAAGGATGAAACGCCCGATCGAACTGCGCCTCGCCAGTCTGCTGCTCTGCATGTCTGTCACTCAGGTTCATGCCGAACAGCCGCGCATCAACCGCGGCCACGACCCGTTCTTTCAGATCTCCAAAGCAATCAGCGAATGCCCAACACCGCTGGGTCCATTCGAAACGGAGAAGGAATGGCTCGACGACAGCCATTACCGGATCGAACGCGGCAATAGCTGCTGGATCGAAGGCCGCTGCCGTCTGTCGAACGCCTATCTGTACGACGCGGAGATCGCCGACGCCGTGCAGCGGCGTCTCGCCAACCTCAACTTCGCGACGCACTGGCGCGAACAGTCGACCCTGTGGCTCACGCTGCAACGCCGCTTCATCTATGTGGAAGGCTGCATCGCGCCCGGCTTCGACAAGCACACCTTCCTCACCGAACTCGCGAAGACGGCGGACGTCGAACGCGTGATCGACAACACGACGACCGACCCGCACGCCTCGCAACTTCCCTACAGAACGCTTGCGAACCCGGACAAGCCAGTGCTCAATCCCGGCAACTAGCGTGCGACCGGCCACGAAAAAAAGCCACGTAGCGACCACGCCATCACCGACGCTGCGCGGCTTCACGCACGTGACCGACAACACCGCCACGTTCCTCGCAGGCGCGGCTTGCATCGGCGTCGCGCGAAACGTCATCGTGCACGCGGGTCGTCTGCGTGGCCGGGGCGTATCACGATTTGAAAGCGTAGAGAAGCGCCGTCGCCGCTTTCGGAAAGATAGCCCGCCCCGCAGCC
Organism: Paraburkholderia ultramafica; assembly: GCF_902859915.1. GTDB lineage: Bacteria > Pseudomonadota > Gammaproteobacteria > Burkholderiales > Burkholderiaceae > Paraburkholderia > Paraburkholderia ultramafica. Next base: position 251,829 of record NZ_CADIKK010000002.1, on the reverse strand, counting down.
TCAGGATTAGTTGTCAATAGACGATAGAGGAATCATTTTTCAAAACGCTTCTCTTGAAAGCATTTCTTTGAAATCCAATCCATGTATAGAGCATCGAGATGCCATTTTCGTGGCTTCACAGCTCCTTTTATCAGAGCTGCGTATCCAGTAGCCGTACACACTTTTCAATCAGCTTCTCGGTCAGCGGACGGTGTATCCATGCGTCGAGCGTGACGCGTTGCGACTTCATGATGTCGTCCGCAAAGGTGGCGGTTTGCTGCCTCGCGAAGGCGCGATCATAGATGTTCAGGTTCGCTTCATCGTTTAATTTGAACGAGCGGTTATCGAAGTTGGTCGAACCGACCGAGACCAGGTACTCGTCCACGACCAGCAATTTGCAATGAAACATGGTCGGCTGGTACTCGAACATTTCGACACCGGCTTGGAGCAGCTCGCCCCAACAGGCACGCGACGCTTCGCGCACGGTGTGCGTGTCGATGCGTTTGCCCGGCGTGATGACCTGCACTTTCACGCCGCGTTTCGCGGCCTCGACGATCGCGTTGACGGTCAGCTTGTCGGGTACGAAGTAGGCGCTCGCGAGATGAATGCTGTGCGTGGCCGAGGTGATCGCCATCAGGTACATCAACTGCATATCGTCGCTGCCGCCCGACGGCGAACTGCTGAACATATGCGCGAGACCCTCTCCTTGCGGCTCGACGTGCGGGAAATAGTCGGGGCCGTGCAATACGTTGCCGGTCGCCTTGACCCAGTTGTCCATGAACACGGCCTGCACATGACCGTCGCTCGAATACAGCCGTTCAATCTTGTGTTCGATCTTCTTCTCGCCGCTCGACAGATTGGCGATCACCAATATGATGACGAGCGTGACGAATGCGGTAGCTGCAATGGTCGGCATGCGTGGCCTCGATGCAAAGCGGCAGGACACCCCATGCGCGCCCTGCGTTTGACGGAGCGTGCCGGACCTGAGGGCCGGCCTTGACCACGAACGCAGCACGCATTGCGCGTGCCCGTTGCGGGAGCGCGCTTTGCTAGCTTGCTTTGCTACCGCTTCCTTTACCTGACCAGTGAGAACGCTTCCCGGCTGGCAATCTCGCCCGCGCCGTATACGCCGACCACGGTATAGTCGGACGCCACGCATTCGAACGTCGAGTCCTGAAACGTAATGACAAAATGGCGCAGTGCCGGTCCCATTGATGCAACTGCCGCAATCTCCGCGGCCAGCGACGAATTCACGACTTCATGCGCCGAATAGCCGAGCAGACCCTGCATGGCGAGTGGATGAATCTCGAGATCGACATCGCCCGGCGGACCGACCCGATGAAACACGGCATCGGGAAATAGCACCGTGCAGAAGGGATCGTCGTCGGGATCGAATGGTCCGAACCGCTCAAAGTCGGCTTCCGCAATCGGGTAAGCCAGAATCACCCGGCGGTCGCTGGCGACGATGAAGGGTTCGGCGGCATCGGCTGCCGGATGAGGAACGGAGTCCAGCAGGAGGACCTGGTCTTCCTGCCGGGGTGAATCGATCGTGCTAGTCATCTACTTCACGACTCCGTTGCGCTCATGCGCTGGCTTGCACTGCCGAAGTTTGCGGCGCTGCCGCAGCGCTGGTTGCGACGGTTTTAGCGGCGGCTTTGCGAGCCGGCGCTTTTCTTGCCGCTTTGGTCGCGACCGTCTTCGTCGCGGCGGGCTTCTTCGCTGCGACTTTTCTGGTCACTGCCGTAGCCTTTTTCGCGGCCGTCTTTTTGGACGCTGCGGCTTTTTTCGCCACGACTTTCCTGGCTGCGGCTTGCTTGCTCACCGCGCCGCTGGTCGCTGCCAATTTGGCTTTGCCGGCTTTCGTAGCAGCCTTGGTAGCGGTTTTAGCGGCTTGATGGCCAGCACCGCTCGCCGCTGCCGCTGCGCTATCGATCAGGAATTTGGTGCGGTCTTTGACCGTCGCGAGCCATGCGGGCGCCGGACCACGGCCACTCCAGGTCGCGCCGGTTTTCGGATTGAGGTACTTCGGCGGCTGCGCGCCTTTCGGCTGACCTTTACTGCCTTTTGCATGAGAGAGCGCGGCCTTTGCCACGGACTTCACTTCGCTTGCGCCTTCGATCAGGAATTGAGTGCGATCCTTCACGCCGGCAATCCAGCCCGGCGCGCGGCCATGACCCGTCCAGGTCGCGCCGGTTTTACGGTCGCGGTATTTCGCCGCTTTAGCTGCGCCGATGGCTTTTGCCTTGCCGTTCCCGGGATGGCCATTCAAGCCTCGCGCGGTACGTTTCGCCTTTGCTTTGGCTTCGATATCCTCAGTAGTGAGGCCGTGCTTGAGCATCAGGTCGCGAATCTGATTGACCGCGACTTGCGCTTTCCTGGCAATAATGAGGTCGGCTTGCGCCTGGAGTTTCTTAAGCTTCGCCTGGATTTGCTCTAACGTTGGCATTTGATCCCTCCCTGTGTGGTAATCGTCGAACTATGCCATGAATAACAGAAGAAAGGCAGATCTGTGTGGCCTTTAAGACATCGACGCAACCCATTCACGTTCCGTTCGAGTACGAACCTTTCAGGCCCGCTACTCAATTACCCAAGTTCTCTTCCTTTTCCTTTCCTGCGGACTCTTCTCTTGCCTCTCCAATTCCGGCACCGCGGCTCAGGTTGGCGTAAAAACGACGGCCTGGCGATCGGCAATGTAACGCACACTACGTACAAAACGGTACTGTTGACCGTCGGCCGTTATCCGGTTGAGTCCCAGGCTCGTCAGCATCAGCATCTCGTCCGCCTGAAAGGCATCGACTACACCGGAATCCTTCAGATCATCCAGGGCGCCGGACGGGTCGCCGACATAAACACTGCGCACCTGCGTACCGATCCGCATCAGGACCACGCTTTCCCCCTCGTCGAGCGCCAACTCCAGATAGCCGGCAAGCGTGCGTAGCGACTCCGGCGTGCAAGTCTGGGACTGATAGATTGCAGCATTCGATGGCGTCATGTGTGTTTCCCCGTCACCTGCATCAACGAAAAGGCGGCGGCTGTGCTTTGCAGCAATAGCCGCTTCTACTATAGGCAAGCATCTGAATATTCAAAGGACAGTAGTTCATTTTTTATTCGAAAATGAGTTTTCCAGGTTGCCGGCTTTAAAAAAAAACACTATTGGCAATGGCAAAGACCATGTGCGACGGCGGCGAAATGCGTACGCGGGGACACCGGTAACTCCGCGTTACGGATCTCGCAGCACTGTTTCACCTGTGTCAGGACCGGCCGTCTACACTTCGAACCGTGCCCAGCGGCAAACCGGCAGCACGCGGAATCACTGGGAATCAACCGGAAGCAGCGCGCTTCGACGTGCAAGGAGAAGGGAAAATGAACAAGAAGATCATTGGCGCGGCATTGGGTCTGGCAGTTCTGGCGGCCTCGTCGGCGGCATCGGCGCACGTGGATGTGGCCGTCGGCGTCGGCATTCCGGTCGGTGTCTATGCACCGCCACCTCCGCCCGTCTACGTCGCTCGGCCTGTTGGCTACGGTCCAGCTCCGGTCGCAGTGGCCTATCGCGGCGACGGCGACTGGCGTGCGAGAGAATGGCGGGAGCGTCGCGAATGGCGAGAACACGAATGGCGCCGCGAACAGTGGCGCGAACATGAATGGCGTGAACATAACCGCTGGGGTGGCTATTGAAAAGAAGACGAATAGCACCACGTTCGGCAATCCCAACAGCACGGTACTTTCAGATGAAAGCTGGTTATATTAGAGCCGCCCTTGCAGCGGTGGCACTCACTTCGGCGATGGTCGGCACGGCAAACGCGGCCGGCTGCATGAAGGGAGCGGTCGTGGGCGGAGTGGCGGGACACTATGCCGGGCACCACGCGGTCGTCGGCGCGGTCGGCGGCTGTCTGGTCGGACGGCACATGGCAAAAAAGCACGCTGAGGAGCAGGCCGCTCAGCGTCAGCAGGCAAAGATGCGATAGTCTGGCAAGTAGGAAGAGCCGCCGCCAAAGTCACGCAGCAATGGTCAAGGCCTTGTTTGCGGCGGCGCTTCCCCGCCGACTCCTTCACGCGATCCGCAGTCCGTGGGCGGGCAGAATCTCCTGCGTGGTCACGAAACGATGTTGCTTGACCGCGTCGTGAAAGAGCCGGTAGTCGCTTTTCTCAAAGGCACTCGTCCACTCCGGTCTGTCCCCGGTGTCGTCGTCGCCCTCCAAACCGGTGGCTTGGTACTTCCACGAGCCGCGCCCCTTGGCGATATAAGCTGGAATTGGCTCTTTCAAACCCGGAATGCGGCCGGCTTTCACCCATTCGCAGATATTTCGCAAGCGCTGGTCATCGTCCATATCACGATTCGTATCGAGCAGTTCGGTGAGCGTGTCTTTCACATCCGCCGGCAAACCGGGTTGGGCTTCAAAATCTTCCCGCCCCGCCATATAGGCGCGCACTACCCGGCAAGCCATCTCGGCTGCCTGCACGAACTCAGGCAAGTTATGTCTCGAGACGAAGTTGTTTCTACCGTCGATGTAATGCCAACGCGCCCACGGCTGATCGGGATAATGGAGCGCGGCGCCGTGACCGACGGGCAACGCAATCGTCAGCACGTCTTCCTCGATGTGCTCCAGCAGATGCTCGGTGGCGAGCTTGAAACTGGCAAGCCAGCCTTTACGCGTGCAATCCTGAGCCTCCAGCAGATGCACCCGGTTCCACTGGCTTTCGATCCCCGCGAATCCCTGATGTGCCCAGGTATCGACGTACGTGTGAAGCGTCACGCCCAGTCGATGCAAACCCGTCTCCGAGTCGCGCTGCCGGATCGCACACCGCACCACTTCGCGCGCGATCTCGCTGTCCGGCCGGCAGATGGCTTTTTCTTCCAGGGTTTCGCCTTCGCCGGCTGGCAAAAAATGAAATGGCGTCCACACCAGGCGATTCTGGTCGCTCTCCGTGTTCGCGTAGTCGAATAGCTTGTGCGCGGTGGCAAACCGCTCGAAGGTCTCGCCGCCTTTGAAACGCAGTATTCCCCGGGTCGTCGCATCGTCGACGTATTGGCAAGCGTGCGCGACGGTCAGCGCATCGCCGGGCGTCATTCCGCCGGCACGGGCGGCAATATAGACCACACCATAGTGAAAATCGATATTCATGGCAGGCACTCCTGACGCACGACGAATGACGGCGGGGGGGTCTTCTCGATCGCGCGGCGAAGCGGATGCCGGGTCGGCGCTTGAGTAGATGGTAGACGACCGGACGCAGCCCGATTTTAAAAAAGATATCCCATTTCTGCTTTAGGGTCCCGGCGATCAGGAGTGATTCGCCATGCCGAACGGCACGGCCGGCCACATCACCACCAGTCAAACTTTCGGGCTACTGATAGAAGCGGACGCAAATCTGGAACGGCACATTCCGCGTACGCGGAGAAAAACCTCTCCTCATATCTTCGTCCACTCTATGCGCGTCAGGACAGGTGAGTAATCGTCATGCGGCTATTCCATTGCGAATTCAAATACTCGACCGCGAGCCGCCGGTGGCAGTGATGTGGTAAATGTTCACTGCAAAGCAGGCAAGCCGAGTGGAATAGATCGACATCCAGATTGCTTTCCACTCGGCGCTTTGCAATCAGTTCGATGTATTCGGCCGTGAAATCGTCCCACGCCAGCTGTTTGGCCTGGTAGCGCCTGAACAGGTCCGGCTCGGGAGCCAGTTCCGGCATTTCCACGTACGCTGCATCGCACAACTTGTCGAGAAAGTAAGGCAGATCCTGTTTCTTCGCAAAGCCCGCGAGTTGCGAGGTGTTGTTCAGGCGGATGTCGAGAACAGTGCGCACCTTGGTGCTTTTCAGCAAATCGAAAAACGTCTGTGCATCCTTGCCGGTGAAACCGATGGTCGCAACCTGCATTGCCTTGTTTTCACGTTTCATGATGAATACCCAACGGTGGGCGATCAGCGCCCGGAAAAACAAAAAGCCCCGCAACGGTATCCGGAGCGGGGCTCAATTCTCAACGCAGTTCGCGCGGCCTTACTTGACGATGCCGACCAGTTCGACTTCAAACGTCAGGTCGGTGTTCGGCGGAATCGGGCCGACGCCACGCTCGCCGTAAGCGGTTGCCGCCGGGCAGGTCAGTTTGGCCTTGCCGCCCACTTTCATCTTCTGCACGCCTTGCGTCCAGCACGGAATCACGCGATTGAGCGGGAAGGTTGCCGGGCCGCCGTGCTTCGCGGAACTGTCGAACTCGGTGCCGTTCGGAAGCGTGCCGCGATAGTTGACCTTCACGACATCGTCGGCTGCGGGTTGGGCGCCGGTGCCTTGCGTCACGTGTTCGACGATGACGCCGGAAGGCAGTTTTTCGGTAGTCGGCGCGGCGGCCATTGCCGTCGAAGAAAGAACAGTTGCAGCAACCAAAGCAACGATTGATTTCAAAGCAAGTCTCCAGTGGGGTAATGCGCGCCATTGTAGCGGATCGCATGTTGAATACCGTCGCCCGACAGTATCGTTTATGCGATGTCGGCGGCGTACGCGGCCAACGTGAATTCGGCTCCACGGAAAACATCATAGGCGTCCGATGATGCGAGCTATCGCGAAATTGCGCGGCGGATCACGCCGTTCATGTTCATCGGCTGCGGGGTCGGTTGTCGGCATGCTGAAGACCGAGACCGACTGGCATGCGCTGTTAGACGTTATTCAATCGAGGCTCTGCACCGTGTACATCGTGTAGTTATTAGCTGCCGTCACTTCACCACGCGCGTTGAAATCCGCGAGCACCGTTTCACGTTCACGGACGTCGGCCAGCACCGCCGGATCGAGTAGCGCGGTAATCACTTCGTCGCGATCGCGGCCGGCCTGTGCGACTACGTCGCCATACGGACTCCAGATCGCGCTCGCACCGCACGTCGCCCAGCCGCCGGTCGTGCCGACGTGATTCGACACCGTTGCCGCCGTTTCCGGAGCCACCGTTGCCCGAGCCGCCGCCATGGCCTCCGTTGCCGGCGCCGCCATTACCCGAACCGCTGCCGCCGTTGCCGCCGTTTCCGGGACCGCCGTTGCCTCCGTTGCCAGCGCCACCGTTGCCCGAACTGCTGCCGCCGTTACCTCCGTTTCCGAAGCCACCATTGCCCGAGCCGCCGCCGCTGCCTCCATTTCCGGCGCCGCCGCCATGGCCACCGTTTCCAGAGCTACCATTTCCTGCGCCGCTACCGCCGTTGCCTCCGTTTCCAGGGCCGCCGTTACCCGGGCCGCTACCGCCGTTGCCTCCGTCGCCGTGACCGCTGCTGCCATGCCCACCATCACCGTGGCCACCTTCACCGTGACCACTGGCGCCATGACCGCCGTCGCCGTGGCCACCATCACCATGACCGTTGTCACCGTGGCCGCTGGCGCCATGACCGCCGTCACCATGACCACCATCGCCATAGCCACCATGACCACCATCGCCATGGCCACCGTCACCATGACCACCATCGCCATGACCGCCATCGCCATGACCGCCGGTGTCACCGCCGCTACCGTTCCCCCCATCGCCACCCGTCCCCGTCCCGCCGCCACCCGACCCACCGTCACCTGTCCCACCGCTTCCCGTCCCACCACTTCCCGTCCCACCGCTGCCCGTCCCACCACCCGAGCCCGTCCCGCCCTTCCCGCCGCCGTCATTACCGCCGCCCGTGCTCCCCGCACCGAGCCCCCCAGAACTGGAGTTGGTCACTCCGCTTCCACCACTCGCACCGCTTCCGCCGCTACTTCCCGATCCTGCCGACGCAACACCATTGCCATCGCTGCCTTGCGAACCGACGGACGATGTCGTCCCCGAGCCTACCGCCGCGGCAGCAACCCCTCGCCCGCCTGGCGCCAGCAAGGCACCGTCCTGCAGCGTGCAACCAGGCGCGCCGGACGACGGACAATCAACCGGCAATGCCTGCGCCAACACCAGCACCGCGGAACTTGCCGTCGGCGCGGCGGACGCCGCCGGCTTCGTTTGAGCACCCGCCATCGCCGCATACAGACTCACCGCAACCGCCAATACCGCCCGTCGCGTCCCCAACGTCCGCGCGTCCCCGTTTTTGTTTTTCATTTCATTATCCTAACCATTTACCACTAGTGACTGGCCCAGATAACGAGCGAATCTCTGTTCACTGTTAAAAACGAAAATTCAAAGCCCAGTCGGCGTTACTTCACGCGACACAAAAGCGCATCGCGCGTGGCATATCTCCCGCGAAGAATCCCGGTCCGATTTGCCGTGATCCGGGAGAAACAACTGGCTGCGCACGAGCATCGTCGTTAGAACGGCACCGCAAGGCCTGATGGACGTTGAAGTTATTCGGAGCCTCATGCCGCGACAGTGCGCTATCCCACGCACAGCGATATTGCGGATCTATTTCCAGTTAATTGCATGGCCCAACCGTCAAGAATCGTCAATTGCAGAACTCAAAAAATGCCGGGAGTATTTATCTTTACTTACGCAGTCCGAATCATTATTTAGACCAATATGCCGACCACTTCATCGGATGAATCGAATAACCGGCCGCAAAGTCCAACGCGATTTTCGCGAAGCAACCTGGGTTATGACTTTCCCGATCGTTCTTATTCAGTGTTCAATCGCACACAAACTCATGACTGCCGAAACTGAGCAAGTGCAATCCCACAGACGGAGTTGGAGAGAACAGCAGCCCGGCCTTGCACTCGAGCCCAACTCAACGCGCCAGCCCATCACCGCACAAGCGCGAAAACGGGCTTCATCCGAAGCGCTTCATCGACTCCTCGTGCGTTACCCCACACAGCGAGCGAAACCCCGAATCAGGCGACAATAGAAACATCGCAACTTCATCGACAACAGGAAAAAACAGATGCTTCTATCCGAACAATGGGTGCTGGTAACCGGCGGCGCCCGCGGACTCGGCGCGGCGATCACGCGGGCGTTGGTGCGCGAAGGCGCGGGCGTGATCGTGAATTACCGCAAGAGCCAAAGCTTGGCGCGCGCGCTGAGAGACGAGCTCGGCGACCGTGTGCTGCCGCTCCAGGCGGACGTCACCGACGCCGCCGCGGTCGCGCGTTTGTTCGAAGCGGCGCAGGCGCAAACCGGACAGCCCATCGTGTCGGTCGTGAACAACGCGCTGGCCGACTTCCAGTTCGACGGCGACGCGCGCCCGTCGATCGACTCCATCGGCTGGGCGCGTTTTCAGCAGCAACTGGACGGCTCGCTCAAGGGCGCGCTCAATACGATCCAGGCAGCCGCGACCGGCATGCGCTCGCGAAAGTTCGGCCGCATCGTCAACGTCGGCACCAATCTGTTCCAGAACCCCGTGGTCCCGTATCACGACTACACGGCGGCCAAAGCGGCGTTGCTGTCACTGACGCGCACCGCTGCGCACGATCTCGGCCCCGACGGCATCACGGTCAACATGGTGTCGGGCGGCCTGCTGCGCACCACGGACGCGAGCGCGGCCACGCCTGAATTCGTCTTCGAACTGATCGCCAGTTCCACGCCGGTGCGGCGCGTCACGACGCCCGAGGAATTCGCCGACGCCGTGTTGTTCTTCCTGTCGCCATGGGCGCGCGCGGTGACGGGGCAGAATCTGATCGTCGACGGTGGCCTCGTGAAGGGCTGAGCGGCCACCACAGCGCCCCCGCACGCAAGCGGGCAAAACGAAAAGTGTCGCGGCGCAGCCACCTGCGCGGCGCAAACCAACAGTTGATCGCGCGAACTTTTCCCGAAGCATTTCCACCATCCACGGCGCCGGCACGAGTCAGCGCCGCCGCTGCGGCCCGCGGACGCTTGCCGCGCGAGCATTTGCGCGAAATCAGCGGCAAGCTCGGGTATACCTTTGTTTGACTTAATGAGGCTGCCCCGTTTACTGGACGCAAACAAATCTCTCAATACACTTTCTATTTACTTTGGTCATCTGAATAGTGTGCTGGGAGCGCCCTCCACTCTCCGATGAGGCCAGCCATGGTTAATGTGTCCAGCAGCGCCACCGACGAATTGAAATCCGCAATCCGGGGCGAGCTCCTGCTGCCCGGCGACGCGAGCTTCGACAAAGCCCGCAGTATCTGGAACGCGATGATCGACCGGCATCCGGCGCTGATCCTGCGTTGCGCCGGCGCCGCCGACGTGCGCTACGGCGTCACGTTCGCGCGCGACAACAACCTGCCGCTGGCGATTCGCGGCGGCGGTCACAACATCGGCGGCAGCGCGCTGTGCGACGACGGTCTGGTGCTCGATCTGTCGTCGATGAAATCGGTGCGTATCGACCCGGCGGCGCGGCGCGCGTATGTCGAACCGGGCGCGACGCTCCACGACTTCGATCACGAAGCGCAGGCATTCGGGCTGGCCACGCCGCTCGGCATCAACTCGACCACCGGCGTCGCGGGCCTGACACTCGGCGCCGGCTTCGGTTGGCTCAGCCGCAAATACGGCATGACGATCGACAACCTGATTTCAGCAGACATCGTCACCGCCGCTGGCGAGTTACTGCACGTCAGCGCCGATTCGCACGAAGATCTGTTCTGGGCGATTCGCGGCGGCGGCGGCAATTTCGGCGTCGTCACGCTGTTCGAGTTTCAACTGCATTCGATCGGACCGCTCGTGTACGGCGGCCTCGTCGTCCTGCCGATCGAGCAGGCGAAAGACGCGCTCGTCAAGTATCGCGCCGCGTTCGCCGGCACGCCGGAGGATCTCAGCGTCTGGGCGATTCTGCGGCTGGCGCCGCCGCTGCCGTTCCTGCCGCCCGAGGTGCACGGCAAGCCGGTGATCGTTTTCGCCATGTGCTATAACGGCCCGGTCGAAAACGGGCCGTCCGTCGTGGAACCCGTGCGCGGCTATGGGACGCCGCTCGGCGAACATCTCGGCCCGATGCCGTACGTGATGTGGCAGCAGGCGTTCGACCCGCTGCTCACGCCGGGCGCGCGCAACTACTGGAAGTCGCACAATCTCGGCAGCATAGAAGACGGCCTGATCGACGCGCTGCTCGATTCGATCGGCAAGCTGCCGTCCCCGCAGTGCGAAATCTTCTTCGGACAGATCGGCGCGCAAACGCAGCGCGTACCGGTCGCGGCCACCGCCTACCCGAGCCGCGACACCCTGTACGCGATGAACGTGCATGGCCGCTGGGACGATGCGAGCGACGATGAGCGCTGCATCGCCTGGTCACGTGCGTTCTTCGACGCGGCAGCGCCGTTCGCGCTCGGCAGTGTGTACGTCAACTTCATGACGCAGGAAGAAGGCGGCCGCGTCGCCGATGCGTATGGGCCAAACTACGAACGGCTCGTCGCTGTAAAAAGCCGCTACGATCCGCACAACCTTTTCCGTCACAACCAGAACATTCGTCCGGCGGCTTAGAGGTGAGCGGCGGGGAGATCAGCGCAAGACCTCGCTGATTCCCCGCCAATACGGGGCAAACCACGCCGTCCATGCGCAGGCGCGCGGGGTTCAGGTACGCTATCTGCTGGTCAGCAATCACCGTACGGGCATGCTGTCATCATCGCATCCGTGCCAGGATGCGAACGGCAAGCAGACCGCCACACGCCACTCCCGCAACCTCGATAACGTAAAAGGAAAGCCATCATGCGCAGACGACAATTCATCCTGACCGGCAGCGCTGCTCTCGCCGCGGCTGGCCTCGGCCTCGCCGGTTGCACGACGACTTCGCCGTCCTCGAGCGCGTCACCTTCGGCCAACGCGGGCAAGCGCGGCACCATCAATGCGGGCGTCGACTCGACGCTGGCGCGCCTCTACGAGAACGTCGAAGGTTCGCGCGAACTGGTCGGCAAGGCGCGCGGCGTGCTGGTGTTCCCATCGGTGATCTCGGCGGGCTTCTGGATCGGCGGCCAATACGGCGAAGGCGCGCTGCGCGTGGACGGCCGCACGACGGGCTACTACAGCACCGTCGCGGGCTCGTTCGGTTTGCAGATCGGCGCGCAGTCCAAGGCCCTCGTGTTCCTGTTCATGACGCAAGACGCGCTCGACACGTTCCTGCACAGCCAGGGATGGGCGGCCGGCGCGGATGCCACCGTCGCCGTGCTGAAGGTCGGTGCGAACGGGGCGGTCGACACCTCCACCGCCACCGGCCCGGTCGAAGCTTTCGTGCTGACGAACGGCGGTCTGATGGCCGGCGTGTCGCTCGAAGGGACCAAGGTTTCGCGTCTGATCATCTAAGCTTGCGCGCTCGCCGTCACGCTGCCGCGGCCAGCATGAGCCGACGCCGCTCGCTCAGACACGTCCGGCGCATCCTGCACGCCCGCACCTCAGCGATGCGCAATTTGTGACAAGACGCGCCAGCGTGAACGGTTTGCTTTGCCTGCGTCGCGGCACCCTGGCCCAGTCTGCCTGCCTGCAAGGCGAGCGCTTCGCGCCTCACTCCGCCGGCAGCGTCAGCGCGGCGACTTCGCAGCGCGGCCACTGCCGCAGCACGTCGGGCGCAAGCAACAGCTTGGCCGCCCGCACGCCCGCGCCCATCACGATCTGGGCACGCTCCATCACCGCGGCGTCGACGAGGATGCGCCAGTCGGCCGGCAAGCCGAACGCGGTAATCCCGCCGAACTCCATCCCGCTGTGCTCCACCGCCGCCTCCCGTTTGGCGAACGAGAGCCGCTGCGCGCCCAGCGCCGCCTTCACCGCGCCGTTGATGTCGAGCCGCAACGAGCCCAGCGAGACCAGCGCCGCGTAGTGCTCGGCGCCCTCTTTCTTATAGCGGACCACAATCGTGTTCGCGCAGTCTTCCAGGCCGAAGCCATAGCGCGCGCTGAATGCGGCAGTGTCGGATGCGTCGTCGGTGACGGCAAAGACCGTCACGCCGCGAGCCGGCAATTGCTCGACGACATGCGCAGGCAAGTGCGCGCCCAATTGTTCCGCCGCAATGACGTCCAGCTGCTGTCCGAGTTCGTGCGAGTGCATAGAGAGCAAGGTGTGTGAGGATCACTCCGCATTCTAACGGCACACTTCGCCCGAGATGTATCGCGCGGCATCCTTCGACGCGCCTGGCAAGCGCCCGCCGCACCGTTAGCTTGTATAGTGACAGGCACAAGGTTTGCGGAAGGCATTGATGCGAAGACTGCGTCGGCGCCACCTCAACGGCTCGCACACGGCGTATCCGACGCCAGCACTCCATTGAGAAACACGACCATGGACATCGACACCCTTTCCGCCGAGAACCTCCAGCACGCGGCTCGCAAGCAGGCCAACTGGGCGATCGGCGCATTCCGGCAGTTCGCGGACGACCGCTGCGCAGCCATGGCCGCCAGCATCGCCTTCTACGCGGCCTTCTCGCTTGCGCCCACGCTGGTGATGGTGATCGCGGTGGCCGGCTGGTTCTTCGGCCCCGCGGCCGCGCGCGGCGAACTGTACAGCCACATTCACGGCCTGCTCGGCGACCAGGCCGCCGCGGGGGTCCAGACCATCGTCGAGAACGCGCATCACAGCGGCAGCGCCGGCGGCATCGCGGCGATCATTTCATTTTCGGCGCTGGCGATCGGCGCGTCGGCCACGTTCTCGTCGCTCAATAGCGCGCTCAATCTCGTATGGCCGTACACCGGCCCGCGTACGTCGAGCGTGATCGCGCTGGTGCGGGTCCGTCTGATCTCGTTCGGACTGGTGCTCGGCGTCGCCTTCCTGCTGATCGTCTCGCTGGTGCTCGATACGGTCATCATCTTTATCGGCAAATGGCTGTGGGGCGACTCGCCGTATGTGGCGATTGGCAACCTGCTGCAACTCGGCGTCGGCCTGCTGGTGCTGGTGTTCGCGTTCGCCGGCCTGCTCAGGTTTCTGCCGGACGCCAAGGTGCTTTGGCGCGATGCGCTCGTTGGCGGCATCGTCGCGGCCGTGCTGTTTACGGCCGGCAAGAAACTGTTCGCTCTATATATTGCTCACGCCGGGATGGCGAGTTCGTTCGGGGCGGCGGGTTCGCTTGCCGTGCTGCTGATGTGGCTGTACTTCTCGGCCGCCGTGCTGCTGCTCGGCGCGGAATTTTCAGCGGCGCGCGGACGCCTGCACGATCCGCGAGGAAGCTGGGGCATCCAGGCAGGCGCGCCGCCCGGCAGCCGCGCGAAGCTTGCGTCGGTGCTGGCGGCGTCGACGGTTTCAGCGTATGCGGCGCCGCGCGCCGACGAGCGCGCAGTCCGTGACGCCGCGGCGACGCCCGCGGCCCGCGCAGCGGCCGGGGCGCTTTCCCCCACGGCCTTCCGGGCTCAAGCGCGCAACCGCGCGTCGGCGCGTGCGACCGCCGTCAAGGTCGGCCGCAGTGTCGCGCTGGCCGAAGCGCAAGCCGCTCGCACCGTGGCCAACGCGCTGGTCGAAGGCAGCCGCAAAGCTGCGGCGGCCGACCGCTATGTCAGGCGCAATCCGTGGACTTCGGTGCTGCTCGCGGCGGCGGCCGGGCTGGCCGCTGCAACGATGGCGCGTCGCAATGCCGACGACAACTGACAATATGAGCAACCCGTAAGGCTTAAGCCGCGAGTTAAAGGTTGCACCTTTGGTCCCGGCAGGTTGCACCAGCACACAACACATCAATTCTGTCTAGCGAGCCCCTCGGACGCCACATCGCTTCGTCTTGATTGTCTGGCTACAAAGTGGTCCAGACCATTAGACGACTTCATTACGGAAAGCCTTCGAATAAGTGTCGAAAGTGTGCTTAACCGCTCCGTCACCGTCAACAAAACCACAATAATGCTCGATCAACGAATCAATATTGCAAAAACAGAAGCAATCGATAACGGGCTTTAAATACAAGGCTTTGCGTGGTTTGTCGGTTTTTGGAGACACTCTTTTTTTTCCAGTTCTTGCCAATAGAGCCTGTGAGCTATTCTCCTTTTCGCAACAACGAAACTAATCATCGCGTGGAGAAATGGATGAAACGAATCGCACTGTCTACCCTCTCGCTGGCGCTGCTGGGCGTCACCGGCGTGGCACATGCTCAAAGCAGCGTCACCCTCTATGGCTTGATCGATGAATCGGTCCAGTATGTGAACAATGCCACGCCCGTTGGCGGGCACGTCTTTCAACTTTTCAGCGGCAACCTGCAAGGTAGCCGCTTCGGCCTGAAAGGCTCGGAGGATCTGGGCGGCGGTCTGAAGGCCATTTTCCAGTTGGAAAACGGCTTCAACGTGAACAACGGCAAGATGGGCAGCTACGGCTATAACGGCACCAGCCTGCTGTTCGGTCGCCAGGCCTACGTTGGCTTGAGCCACGATGCCTACGGCACGTTCACTGCTGGTCGTCAGTATGACCCGCTCGTCGACATGGTTCAGCCGCTGACCGGCGACAACTTCTTCGGCAGCACGTTCGCAACGCCGGGCGACGTGGACAACAACGACAACAGTTCGCGCACGAGCAACGCGCTCAAGTACGTTTCGCCGGTGTTCGCAGGCTTCCAGTTCGAAGGTCTGTACGCACTGGGCGGTGTTGCAGGTCAAACGGGTTCGGGCCAAACGTGGGGTGCTGCGGGAACGTATGCAAACGGTCCGTTCAGCGTCGCTGGTGGCTACCTCTCGATGAGCAACAACCACGCGACGGCCCTCGTTCGCACGACGGGATGGGGCGGCACGTCGGATGGCATGTTTGACTCCAACTTCCCGACCTCAGCAGGCATCAACGCCGCCTACGCTACTGCGTCGCGAATCGGCATTGGTTCGGTTTCGGTTCAATACGTTACCGGTCCGTGGACGGGCAACCTGAGCTACAGCAACGCGCAGTACTACCATGACGGAAGCTCGACCTTCGGTCAGACCCAGAAGTATGAAGTGGGCCGCGCCTATTTGGGCTATCAGCTCACGCCGGCAGCGCTGCTGGGTGTTGGCTACGCCTACACGAAGGGCCACGGCGACGCATCCGCGACGTATCACCAGGTGTCGCTGGGCGGCGATTACTCGCTCTCGAAGCGCACGGACCTCTACCTGGTTGGCGCATGGCAGCATGCCAGCGGCGAACAGCGTACACCGGGCGTGGGCGGCGGCCTCGAGTCGGCCACGGCTTCGATCGGTTCGTATGGCAACCAGTCGAGCACCGACAAGCAGGTCATGGTCAGCCTCGGTATCCGTCACAAGTTCTGATCGGGACTTGCTACGTAGCTGAAAGCGACGTAGTAAAGAGCCAGCCAGAGGCAATGCCGATGGCTGGTTTTTTTTCGTCTTGAGGTTTCGCCGCGCGGCGGCTTTGGCAGACGGCTGCAGCAACAGAAAAAAGCCGCCGCCCAATCCGCGACAGGATTCGGCGGCGGCCCTCGCATTGCACAACAAACGCGCTAGCGCCGCTGCGCCTTCCCCTTGTCCGCCTGCGCCAGCGTCTGCGCGGGCTTCACATCGAGTTCATGCTCGATGCCGTCGGCGCCCACCGGCGCACGATGCAGCACCAGCGACCGCTCCCGCTGCAACACCGACACATCGGGCGAATCCTGCCAGTCCGGATCGGGAATCGAACCGAACACCTGGCGCAACTGCTCGCCCCACGTGCTGTGAATCATCTCGAAGTACGCATTGTTGTGATCGATCGAAACGTAGCGCGTGACGCGCAGCGCGTCCTTCTCGTACACCAGCAGATCGAGCGGCAAGCCCACCGACAGGTTCGAGCGCAGCGTCGAATCCATCGAGATCAGCGCGCACTTGGCGGCTTCGTCGAGCGGCGTGGACGGTGTCAGCACGCGATCGATGATCGGCTTGCCGTACTTGGCCTCGCCGATCTGGAAATACGGGTTCACAGCCGACGCTTCGATGAAGTTGCCCGCCGAGTAGAGCATGAACAGGCGCGGCCGGTTGCCCGCGATCTGTCCGCCGAGAATGAAGCTGCAATTGAAGTCGACGCCGAATTCCTGCAACGCCTGCGCCTCGCGCTGATGCACGCAACGCACCGCGCGGCCGACCACGCGGGCCGCGTCGGCCATCGTGGGGGCGCTCCAGAGCGTCGGCACAGTGGGATCGATGGGCTCGGACAGTTCGTGCAGCACCGCTTGCGTGAGCGACAGATTGCCGGCGCCCAGCAGCACGAGCATGCGTTCGCCCGGCTGCTCGAACACCGCCATCTTGCGCGCGGTGCTGATGTGATCGACACCCGCATTGGTGCGCGTGTCCGACAGGAACACGAGCCCTTCGTCGATGGCCATCGCGACACAGTAGGTCATAAGGTACCCGCAAAAAACAACTGAACAGCGCTATTGTAATGCCGCACGCATGCGCCTCTGTTCCGTATTACGGCCTTTGCGGGCCAATCTGGAGTTTGTGAGGGGGGCGCTCGCTGGAGCCTTGGCAAGCCTGCCTGCAAGCCGTCAGCGAAGCGCCCTCCCCCGCCCCTACTGGGACAATTGCGCGGTGACGGTCACCGACACTTTCAGCTGCTCCTCCAGCCCGCCGATACGCCGGCCACGCACCGGCGCGGCGGCTTCATAGTCGCGTGCGACGGCGAGCCGGCAGTAGATTTCGCTGGCAAACGCGGCGTGCGTGACGTCGATCGAAATCCAGCCCTTGCCGTCGAGCCATACGTCGACCCACGCATGGCTCGCGCCGTGCGGCGCCCCGGAGGAAGTCCCCTCAGGAGGAACTTCACCGGGCTCGATGTAGCCGCTCACATAGCGCGCCGGAATGCCGCGCGCGCGGCAGCACGCCAGCATCAGATGCGCATGGTCCTGACACACGCCGTTGCCGAGCGCGAGCGCATGAGCGGCCGTGCTGGTGACTTCGGTGATGCCCGGGTTGTACTTCACGCGTTGCACGATCTGTTCGGACAGCTCGATCAGATTGGCCGAACTCGCGAGACTCGGCACCGCTTGGGCCAGTTCGCGGATCGCCGCGTCGGCCTCGGTCAGCCGCGTCGCGCAGGTGAAATGTTCGAGCGGAATCGGGCCGACCGCGTCGCGCAGCAGACCGTCGACCAGCGGGATCGTGTCCACCTCGCCGGACACATGCAGACGGATCTCGCTGTGCGGCTTGTTAATCACGAGCGTATGCAGCACGTTGCCGTACGCATCGAAGGTCGCGTCGAGCTTGCCCGGCGCGTCGATGCTCCAGCGCCGCACCACCTGCGCGGCGCCGCTCGCCGGCGTCAGACGCAATTGCTGGATCGAATAGTGGACCGTCGCTTCGTAGCGATAGGACGTGTCGTGGCGGATCGTCAGGTACATATAAAAACTCCGTCAGGCGACTGGCAGCATCAGATAGGTACGCGCGATCAGATTGCCCAGCTCGAACACGCGAGCAAGGAACTGCGTCAGATAGGCGTGCAGACCGGCTTCGAAGATCTGCCGGATGTCGGAATAGACCAGCTCGGCGCGCAGCTTGCCGGCGAAGCGTTCACACTGGTTCGAGCCCGCCGTGCGCAGCATCGCCAGATTCGCACAGACGCCTTCGAGCGACGCGAGCAGCGATCTCGGCATCTGCTGGTTCAGGATCATCAGTTCGACCACCCGCGCCGGCGTGACGACGTCGCGATACACCTTGCGGTAGATTTCCAGCGCCGACACCGAGCTCAGAATCGAGGTCCAGTAATAGAAATCTTCGAGCTGGCGCGCGGCGTCGCGGGAATTCGGTTCGACGTCCGCGAAGCGCACATCGAGAATCCGCGCGGTGTTGTCGGCCCGCTCGAGGTAGGTGCCGAGCTGCGTGAAGAAGAACGCGTCGTCCTGCAACGCGGTGCCGATCGTCACGCCACGCGACAGATGCGAGCGGAACTTCACCCATTCGAACAGCGCGCCCGGATTGTTCGCCGCCTGGCCGGACGAGATGCGCTCGTTGAATTCGAGCCACGTGTCGTTGATGGTTTCCCACCACTCGGTCGTCAACGTGCCGCGCACCGCGCGGGCGTTTTCGCGCGCGGCCTGCAAACACGAATGGATGCTCGACGGATTGTTCGCGTCGGCGACCATGAAATCGAGCACGTGTTCGCGGGTCGGTTCGTCGTAGCGCTGCGCGAACGCGGTTTCGAGTTCGGAGATGCGCAGCACCGAACGTTGCGCGCGCGCCTCCTGTTCGGGCGTCTGCGGCAACAGCAGCGCCTTCAGATTGATGTCGAGCATGCGGGCGGTGTTCTCCGCGCGCTCCATGTAGCGGGCCATCCAGAAAAGGTGATCGGCGGTGCGGCTTAGCATGACGGCGTTCCGTATCTGATGACGCGAGGCCTTCGGCAAGGTAACAGGCCCGCGCTGGTTATCCGTATGCGCCGGCGGCGTGCTGCCCCGGCGCGCCGGGTTGCGAGCGCGCTAGCCTGACCGCTCGGTGAGCGGCAACGGCGAGCGCATCGACAACCGCGTCAGTCGACCATCCACGTATCTTTGGTCCCGCCTCCCTGCGACGAATTGACGACCAGCGACCCCTCCTGCAACGCGACGCGCGTGAGGCCGCCGGCCACCATCGTGACGGTCTTGCCGGACAGCACGAACGGACGCAGATCGATATGGCGCGGCGCGATGCCCGCTTCGACAAACGTCGGACACGCGGACAGCGCCAGCGTGGGCTGCGCGATATAACCGGCCGGCCGCGCGATCAGACGCTCGCGGAACGCTTCGATTTCGGCTTGCGTCGACGCCGGTCCCACCAGCATCCCGTAGCCGCCCGCGCCATGCACTTCCTTGACGACCAGCTCCGGCAGATGCGCGAGCGTGTAGGCGAGGTCGTCAGGCTTGCGGCACTGGAACGTGGGTACGTTATTGAGGATCGGCTTTTCGCCGAGGTAAAACTCGATCATGTCCGGCACGTACGGGTAGATCGATTTATCGTCGGCGATGCCGGTGCCCATCGCGTTGGCGAGCGCCACGCGACCGGCGCGGTACGCGGTCAGCAAACCCGGCACGCCGAGCGCCGAGTCGTTGCGGAACGCGAGCGGATCGAGAAAGTCGTCGTCGACGCGGCGGTAGATCACGTCGACCCGCTTCGGCCCCTGGGTGGTACGCATGAACACATAGTTGTCGTCGACGAACAGGTCCTTGCCTTCGACCAGTTCCACGCCCATTTGCTGCGCGAGGAAGGTGTGCTCGAAATACGCGGAGTTGTACATGCCCGGCGTGAGCACCACCACGACCGGATCGTCGACGCCTTCGGGCGCGACCGAGCGCAGCGTATCGAGCAGCAGATCGGGATAGTGCGCGACCGGCGCGATGCGGTTCTGCACGAACAGTTCGGGGAACAGCCGCATCATCATCTTGCGGTTTTCGAGCATGTACGACACGCCCGACGGCACCCGCAGATTGTCTTCGAGCACGTAGAACTCGCCCTCGTCGCCGGCGCGCACCACGTCGACACCGGCAATATGCGCGTAAACACCGAGCGGCACATTCACGCCCTGCATCTCCGGCCGGTACTGCGCATTGGTATAGACCTGCTCGGCCGGCACGATGCCGGCGCGCACGATGTTGCGATCGTGATAGACGTCGTGGATGAACAGATTGAGCGCCTGCACCCGCTGACGCAGACCCGCTTCGAGCGTCTGCCACTCGCCGCGCGGAATGATGCGCGGGATCAGATCGAAAGGGATCAGCCGCTCGGTGCCCGACAAGTCGCCGTTCACCGCGAATGTGATGCCGACCCGGCGAAACAGCAGGTCGGCTTCCGCACGCTTGCGTGCGATCGCCTCGTTGCCCTGCTTGACCAACCATCGCTCAAAGCGCGCGTAGTGTGGCCGCACGGCATCGTCATGATGACGCATCTCGTCATAGCATCGCATGTCACGCCCCGCTCTTGTTGTCGGATAGAAGGCGAATGCGCTGCGCATTCGGTGTTCGACAATCGATCAAGCAAGCGCTATGCCATTGAGATTTTGGCGTGCGAAACACGCTGCATGCACGCTAACTGCGCATCCCGGCCGGCATGGCTTCGCTGTCATCGTACTGCGGCGGCCAATGATGCGCTAGTACGGTGCATCCGCGGCACTGCGATGCACGCGAGCGGGATTCGCCAGCCAGGGAGCGTACATAAAAAATCCCCGTGGATTCGCACCCACGGGGATTCGGACTACTCGCACTGCGGACCGGCTCAAACGCTAATCATGGTCAAAAACCATGGTCAAAAGCCATGGTTAAAAACCACGGCAACGCGTGATGCGCGATCAGCCTGCTGCAGCGTCTTTCAGCTTCTTCAGCGGACGTGCCTTGATGCGCACGCTAGCCGGCTTGGCCGGGAACCAACGCTCTTCGCCCGAGAACGGGTCTTTGCCGAAGCGCTTCTTCTTCGCCGGCACAGCTTGCACGACGATCTTCAGAAGACCCGACAGCGTGAATTCGCCAGCGCCCTTCTTGTGCACGGCGCCGAGGATCGTGTCTTCGAGCGCGGCCAGCACGGCCTTGGCGGTCTTCGGTTCCACAGCGGCGCGTTCAGCGACGTGAGCAGCCAACGAGGCCTTCGTGAAGGTGTCCTTGATCGGCGACGGTGCGCTGGACGCCTTCACGGCGACCTTCTTAGCTGCGACGGCCTTCTTCGCAGGAACTTTCTTTGCAGCAACCTTCTTGGTCGGTACCGGGGCAGCAGCCTTCTTGGCCACCTTTTTTGCGGAAGTCGGCATGTTTCTCCTACCTGTTGTGGTCAGTGAATTGCACGAAGCGCACACGGTATGTGCACGCTTCAACGCCGGATTCTACAAGCGCTAATGCGATTTGCGCGACTCTTTTGTGAATAAGCGCACAGGTTTGTTGCGCGGCGCAGACTCCGCAACACATTTTGATGCTTGTTTTAGCGGATAAACGTGTGTCGGCGAGGTCCGCAACACGAACACGTAACGCACGTTACAGTTCGTTTCGATGCCTGTATACAGGCACTTTTCATCTTCGGGACAGGGTTGCGGCGAGCGCTTTGCGATCACGCAAAGCGCTCTTGCCGAGTCTCTCCCGATGACGAGCCTCGCACACTTCACGCCGCGGAAAACAACAGCCCCCGCAGCGAAAAGCGCTGCGGGGGCTGTCCGATTCGCGCTGCGACAGAGAAGCGCAGACGGTTCTCCATGCGAGACGACTACTGCCGGCTGACGTGCTTGAGATCGTGCTCGCTTTCCTTCACGTGAGCCCAGTATTCGTTTTCGTCGCGCGCCATGCCGAGCTCGCCGTTGCGATACGCGATCGCCAGCGCGAGGTTGGCCTCGGGAAACTCCGCATTGGCCGCGCGCGTGAGCCATTGCAGCGCTAACGCGTCGTCGTGCGGCAGCGTCGCGCCGAAACGGTACTCGTTGGCGAGCCGGAATTGCGCAAGCGGCAGACCGGCTTGCGCCGCCTGTTCGAGCCAGCGAATCGCCAGGCCAGCGTCACGCGTCACGCCGTAGCCATTGCGATAAAGCGTCGAGAGATCGTACGCGGCCTGGGCATCGCGCGGCTCACGCGACGCCGCGAGTGTCAGCCACCGGCGGCTTTCCACATAGTCCGGTACGATGCCAGGCAGGCCGAGCAACAACAGATGCCCCAACGTGGCTTGCGCGCGCGGCACGCCGTCGAGCGCCAGTTGCCGGTATAAGCCGACGCCTTCGAAGCGCTCCTCGAACACCGCCGAACTCACCAGCACGTCGGCGAGCGCCTCACGCGCGACCGCGTTGCCGAGCGCCGCGCTCAGACGCAGCCGCCACACCGGCGCGGCCGCGTGCGTGGCCGTGCCCTGCATCTGCCAGTCGTCGATCTGCACGTTGCTGACGCGCGTGGCCGCCATGGTCGCGAGCGCCCCGGCCGAGATCGCGACTGCCGCCGTCACCGCGAGGAAAGCGCGCGCTCTCATTGGCTGAGGTCCACCGAGTAGACCGCGAGTCCCTTGCCGCTGCCGTCGTCGGCCTTGATCTGGCTGACGTTGGCGATGCCGTCGGCTTGTGCGAGCGCGACGAGGTTCGGCGCCGACGTGAACGTCACCGGGCCGGTTGTCGCCACCTTCGTGAAGTGCCAGCTGCGATCGCTGCCGTTGCTCGCCGCCTTGATCGCCTGCACCTTCTTGATATAGGCGATCAACACGTCGCG
Organism: Paraburkholderia ultramafica; assembly: GCF_902859915.1. Taxonomy (GTDB): domain Bacteria; phylum Pseudomonadota; class Gammaproteobacteria; order Burkholderiales; family Burkholderiaceae; genus Paraburkholderia; species Paraburkholderia ultramafica. The sequence continues at coordinate 228,987 of NZ_CADIKK010000002.1, read as the reverse complement.
GCTCGCATCCGGCGACGCGTAAATCGTCTTGCTGCCGTCGAGCCCCGGGAAATTGCCGCCGCCGCTCGCGCGATAGTTGTTGGTCGCGACGATGAACGACTGCGTATCCGAAATCGCCGCGCCCTGGTATTTCAGGTCGCGAATCCGGCTGCCGACCGCCTGTGTGACGTCGATCTCGTAGCTGAAATCCTTCGACGTGATCATGTCGAAGTTATAGCCCGGATAGGTGCTGACCAGCGCCTGCGCCGCCGTGTTGGCCGGATCGATCTTGTTGAAGCGCTGCGCCGCGGTTTCGAGCCAGGCCTTCAGCTCGGCGCCCGTGACCTTCACCGCATAGATCGTGTTCGGATAGAGGTACAGGTCGGCCGCGTTGTTGATGGCGACATTGCCTTGCGCGACATCGGTGAAATCGTTGCCGCCGCCGAAACCGCTCTTGAACGGCGCGCTCACCGACAGCACCGGAAGCCCCGCATATTGCGGCAGATTCGCGGCGATGTAGTCCTGCACGTAGGCCGCCTGCGCCTGGTTGACGATCTCGATCGCCGACACGTCGCCGACATCGGCGAAGTACGTGGTCATGCGGAAGTCCGTCGTGCCGACCGGCGTCTTCACGTAGTTGATGGTCGCGGCGTGTTCGGCGGCGATCGCCTGCGAGATCGCCGGGTCGACCGTCACATACGTCTTGTCCGCATTCTGGATCGAGCGCGCTTCAGCGGTGCTGGCGCTGCGGTCTACCGTCCACGTGCCGTTCGTGTAGTTCAGCGCGAGCTTGATCACACCGAGATGCTTGCCCCAGAAATTCGCCATCACGGTCGGTACGCCGTTGACGGTGCCCTTCACCTTGTCGACGCCAGGCAGGTTGAATTGCGCGACTGTGCTGTTTTTGTCGGGGAACACCTGGTGCGAGTGGCCGATCAGCATCGCGTCGATGCCGGCCACTTTGGACAGGTAGTAGCTGCCGTTTTCCATCGACGGCGAGTAGGTGGAATTGTCGAGCCCGCCATGCGACATCGCGACGATGATCTGCGCGCCCTTCGCCTTCATTTCCGGCACGTACTTCGCTGCGCTTTCCACCAGTCCCTGCGTGTAAACGTTACGGTCGAGCCAGCGCTTGTCCCACGCCATGATCGCGGGCGGTGTGAAGCCGATCACGCCGACCTTGACCGGCACGGTGACGGTCTTGCCGTCGGGCGTGGTGGCGCTCAGCGTACGTTCGAGAATCGTGTACGGCTTGAAGATCGGCTGCTGCGATTTCGCGCCGAGCACGTTGGACAGCACCAGCGGAAAGTTCGGCCCCGCGCATGCCGGCTGCGAAGCCACCGGGCTCATGTTCGGCACGTCGAACGCGCTGCCGGTGACCTGCGCGAGGAACGGCAGGCCGTAGTTGAATTCGTGATTGCCGATCGTGCCCGCGTCGTACTTCAGCAGGTTCATCACCTTGTAGACACCCAGCGTGGTCTTGCAATCGACCGGCGCGACCTGCGCCTGATAGTCGGCGAGCGCGGTGCCCTGGATCGTGTCGCCGTCGTCGAGCAACATCGTGTTGGGGAATTCCTTGCGCGCTGCGGCGATCAGCGTCGCCGTGCGCTCCAGTCCGAGCGACTTGTCTTCGGCCAGCTTGTAGTAGTCGTAGCTGAGCAGGTTGGTGTGAATGTCGGTGGTTTCCAGCAACGCCAGCGTCGCGGTCGTGCCGTTGGCTACCTGCGCCGGCGGCGTGTCGATGCTACTGCTGCATGCCGTCATGCCGATTGCGCCGAGTGTGCTCAACGCACCCAGCGTGCCGATCGCGCTGCGTGTGCGCAGCCGCTTCCCTCTCATCAACATCAGTCTCATTCTTACGCCCCTCCGTTTTGTCGTGTGATCGAGCCGGGCCAAACGGCCGGCTTGCCTTACAAACAATTACAGAGGCGCAAGAGTACGGTGGCTTTGTGACACCAATCTGTATGGCGTCAGATAGGCTCAAGTAATCTGGATGACTGTTCGCGCCGTCATGGCGCAACGCGCGGCAGGATGCGGGCGAGTGTCGTGAGCGCCGCGTCGATATGTTCGACCGCGATGCTGCCGTAGCCGAACATCAACCCGGGTTGCGGCTGCGCGTGCAGATAAAACGGCGCGAGCCCATAGAGCCCGATCGACGCTTCGCGCGCCGCGCTCACGAGTACCTCCTCCGTCAACGGCGCGCGCAGACGCGCCGCCATGTGGATGCCCGCGGTCGGCACGATCAGTTCGAACCAGCGCGCGAGGTCGCCGCGCAGATGGTCGAGCAGCATCGCGCGACGTTGCGCGTAGATCTTGTGCATGCGCCGCAGGTGCCTGGCGAAGTCGCCGTTGAGTATGAACGACGCGAGCGCCGTTTGCGTAAGCGTGCAGCCGTGACAGTCGGCAATCTGGCGCGCCTTGACGAGCGGACCATAGAGCGATGCCGGCGGCACCAGGTAACCCACCCGCAGTTCCGGAAAGATCGTCTTTGAAAAGGTGCCCACGTAGGCGACCAGTCCGGCGCGGTCGAGGCTTTTCAGCGGCTCCATCGGCCGGCCTTCGAAGCGGTACTCGCAGTCGTAGTCGTCCTCGATGATCACCGCGCCGCGCTTCTGCGCCCATTCGAGCAGCTCGACGCGACGCTCCAGGCTCATCGGCATGCCGAGCGGAAACTGATGTGACGGCGTCACGTAGACGAGCCGCGCCTTGTCCGGCAGCTTGCTGACGATCAACCCTTCGCGGTCCACCGGCACCGGCACGACGCGCGCGCCGGTGGCCGTGAAGCACGCATGCGCAGGCGGATAGCCGGGGTCTTCGATGGCGGCGACTTCGCCCGGCCGCAAGGTGATGCGCGCCATCAGATCGAGCGCGTGCTGCGCGCCTTGCGTCACGATCACGTCTTCCCAGTTGCTCGACACCGCGCGGTTGAACGCGAGGTAGCGCGAGATCGCGAGACGCAGCTCCTGTTCGCCAGCCACCTCGCGATACGTGCCGGGACCGCGCGCTTGCGCACGCAACGCGTGATTCACGCAGCGGCGCCAGACGTCGAAGGGGAACAGCGCCTTGTCGGTCGCGCCGCCGACGAAATCTTGCGGCGACGGCACCGACGGCCGCGGCAGCGGAAAGCTCTCGGGCATCTGCTCCCACAGCGGCTGGGCGCGCGCGGCAGCGGCTTTGGCCTTCGACTTCGCCTGCTCGCGTGACGACTCGGCGGCCCGCGCCTGTGCGGGGCGCTCCACCGGCAGACGCTCGAGGCCGTCCGCGACGAAGGTGCCCGAACCGGCGCGCGCGCTCAGATAGCCTTCGGAGAGCAGCCGCTCGAAGACGTCGAGCGTGGTCTTGCGCGACACGCCCAGTTGCGTCGCGAGATCGCGCGTGGACGGCAGCCGCATGCCGCCTGCCAGGCGCCCTTCGAGTATGCCGGCGCGCAACTGCCGATAGATCTGTCCGGACAGATCGTGATGCCCTTCGACCGCGATATGGATGTCCATTCGAGTGGTTACCTCAAATATCCGGGAAATGGTTATTTCGAAAGACCAATGGCAGACGTAAGCTTACCTCCGTCGCCGCCATCGGAGCGGACATTTACGATCAGGAACGCGCGCAAGCACGGCGAAACCGAGCGGCGTCTCGCCACGGTGGCGGCGTGGCGCGAAGCGCCGTTCTTCACCGGGCGCGAACGCGCGGCGCTCGAATGGAGCGAAGCGGTGACGCTGGTCGCGCAAACGCATGTGCCCGACGCGGTGTGGGAAGCGGTGAAGCCGCGTCTCACCGAACAGCGTGAAACACGGATCGACGCGTAAAGGAATCGCGATGCAAAGGGGGCACCGCATTCCGGCGCAAACGTTACTACTTGTTGACCAGCCGGGCTGGAACTGCCAGCAGGGCAAGCATTCCGCCCACCAGGAGGATGCCTGCCAGGGCCATCATTCCCGCGTTAGTACTGCTGGTGAGTCTCCAGATTGTTATTGAGTTGCGCGGGAAATGCTTGGGGCTTATTGCTTGCTCGACCAGCGGTTTACCCAGTTGGTCGGAGTACCGGTCGTGAGAATTTCGAGCGCGGCCAGGGCCGCGCCTTCCTGAAGACTTGCCACGCTCGCCTCCGAGTACCAGCCTACGTGGTCACTCAAGATCACGTTGGGCAGCTCACGCAATGGCGACGTGTCGGGCATCGGTTCGACTTCCTGAACATCGAGCGCCGCGCCAAATATCTTGCGCTCGGCCAGCGCCTGCGCCAGCGCAGCCGTATCGACCAGCGCGCCACGCGAGGTGTTGATGAGGCAGGCATCCGGGCGCATCAGGTCCAGCGTGCGCTCGTTGACCAGATGATGATTCGCAGCCGAAGCGGGGGCATGAAGCGAAATGATCCGGGCGCGGCGAAATATCTCGTCGGCATCAACGCCGACGACCTTGTGTTGAGCCAGTTCTATGGCACTGACGAAAGGGTCATGCACCAGCACTTCGCGGATTCCGAAGGCCCGCATTCTGGCCAGGTAGGCACGCGCTATCCGGCCGAATCCAATCAGGCCCAACGTGGAACCGGCGAGCCGGAAGATCGGTTCACGTTGCCCGATGTTCCACTGACCCTGCATCACCTGCCCGTGTCGCGAAACGATGCGCCTCGCGAGCGCGAGCGTAAGCGCGGCTGCGTGGTCGCTCACCTCGATATCGGCGCCGTAGTCAGGCACATTGGCCACCCGGATACCCCGGGCGGTGGCGGCATCGAGATCGACGGTATCGACTCCCACGCCGTAGCGGACGATGCCGCTACCTGGCTTCATGCGGGCAATCGCTTCCGCGTTGAGCGGCACATCGCGCACCAGTACTACATCGACCTGCTCAAGCTGATTGAGCAGATCAGCCCGGTTTGTGCCCCATTGAAGGCTGCGCACTTGCGCGCCGATCTGGGCCAGCACGGTTCGCTCGATGGTGTAGTCGGCATAGCCCGGTTCAATGATGCCCACCACGGGAACCGGGTTTGTGCCGAAAGTTTTAGTCATGTTTTGAACTCAAAGTGAAACGCCCCGCGACGGTGCGTTGTTTTTTCCAGATCTGGATCGATTTAACCCCGCCGAATTGACGCGTGACTTCGATCAATCGTCCGCGTTCGGCTTGGTTAAATCATCAAGACGACGCCTTGTTATTTGAGTCATGCAATCCCAGAAATCAATAATAGCCCCCTCAAAGCGCAATTGGGCGCAAGCAGACAAATCCATTGTGGCCGCGTGCTCATCAGTCTTGCACAAGTGGTCAATCTCAGCGCGAGTGCGTCCGGCAAAATACCGGGACGACGATTCGATCTTTTTGTAATCGAACTCATCCGATATATCGTCTTCGCAAATAAGGGCGCGGCGAAAGTGAAGCACAACGGTACAATTGCGAAGCTAACGGGCTTCATGACCAAGAACCCGTTTTATTGTTGAACATTTTGGGCTTTTGGACGACTCCATATCACCGGGACAAGATAGCCACTCATAAAATTCAAGTTGTCGCTTGACGACATCCTCCTTGCATGCAGCCACCTGAAAATCAGTGTCTGGCATATAATTATCCGTCCAGTCATTGAATGCAATTCCGAATAACTTGCAATCGGATTGCAATTTATTCCTCCATATTTCGTGATTCCGCTCCAGCTCTACCAATTTCTCATCCTTTAAATTGGATCGGAGATTTTGATAAAGCTTTTCCGCATCGCTCAAAATATTTTTTGTGTCTGTATTCGTACACGCAAGATAGTCATCACGCGTCTTCGCCTTTGCTTCGCAACTAGCGTCGGCAAACGCAGTTGAAGTCGCGCACACCAGGACCAGTAACAGTGCTACTTTAGTGATTCGCATCATAATTCCCAGTGGCAAATAAACGACCTGTGGCTCGACGGCGCCTAACCAACCCTAACGGATGCGCGCCGTGAGCGCTTGTGTACTGCGAAAATGCCGCTGGCACTTGATCGTAATGTCCGGAATTGACGAGAGCAAAGAAATCATCATTATGGCTTCGATGATTATAGATAAAATCAACAATTGCATCGTATTCATACTGAAACAGAGGAACATAGATTCTATTATTTACGATTCGCTCAGCCTCACATACGTCATGATGAAGTAATTGCCTGGCTTGAACCTCAGTAATGCCATTAAAATATGGCGCTTCAGATGGTGCACCGGATATTGTCCCCATATGGACAAGGTGCCCGTATCCAATCGTTGTATTACCGCCGCCTCCAGCACCATCGTGATCGTACATTTGTGCACGAAATGCCTCCCATTGAGCCGTGAACTCGATGCCGCGCGGCGAGATATGCCACGGCTTTCCGATTCGTGCACATTGAACTGTTACACACGAATTTGGATCTGTATTCGTTACGGCACTGCCAAGTGGCTCAGACATTAATGCTCCCGATTGTGACCAACTGGAATGGAAATCTGCTGAGCGTCGCTAGTCGGATAGCGTTCCGTGCGCCCCTGTGAGTCGGTTACGCCGTGCGCCAGCTCGCCCGAAGGCAATCGGATCGTGTAGTAGGTATCGGGCAGCGGCATGCCGTTGCCGTCCTTTAGCGTGAACTGTTCGTCGTAAATGACGGATGGTGCGCTTTGAGAGGTAGCACGGCTCGCGACAGTCCTTGTTTCGCTATCGCTGTTGTTCTGGATGGTCCAGCTGCGCCCATATACCGCGATGATCCGCGGGGCTTGCGCGCATTTGCAATGAATCTCATCGCCGCCCACTGCCTGGAGTCTGCCGCCATTCACGTTGTCCACCATGCGCCCGCCCGCACGCACAGGCGCGCCGCCCACGATTACGCCCATGCTCTTGCACGCAGCACACCATGCGGCGTCGCCTATAAACGCCATCCTGCGAGGTCTGCCGGTCCCGTCTGCAATCGTGCCGACGTTAGCGGTCGAAATAACATGGCTCTCTGTCCCACTGTCGAGCGGATCGCCTTCCACTGCCGCATAAAAAAATGACATCGCTTATATCCTCGACCTGTGACCCAGGAATACATGGGTGCTTTCTGCGATGTCAGTCGCGTGCCGCTCCGTGCGCCCTTGGGCATCCGTTGTGCCATGAATCAGAGCGCGAGTGTCCAGGCAGCGAAGATCAAGCGGCCAGAAATAGTCATCTTCCCCACACAACCCAAGCGATCCCATTACCGCATCGAGCGGACTAAGGTAAGTGCAGATCATCAGGTCATTGGGCTTTCCGTGACAAATTGCCTGCATGTCGTTGCGGAAATTGCTTTCGTGAGCCTGCGGCGGATTTTCAAGCTGCTTGCACACCATCGCATAGAGGTTCAGCGATGAGTGGATGAGATACGGACAGCTATCGTGTGTGTGTCCAGCCAAACTTATTCTCCTGTGACGCGCGAGAGGCGAGCGGCAGATTGTCTGCACTTCCTTGATTGGGTGTCCATAGGTATTCTGCAAAGAATTGTCAGGTCTATCTGTCGCGCATGAGGAGATACTCCAAACGTCGCAAAACTTTGCGATATCGCAAAGCATCCACTTAGAGGTCTACCGAAACTGTCCGCAAACGCACACCAACCCGTCTCCTACGCTCAACGAGTATTGGCCCGAGTTCAAGCATCCAAGCGGACAACGCCCCGGCCATCCGCGTCACGTGGCCCCCCAAGGCACTGGGCCTGATGGTGACAGCCACCAGAAGGCGCGCGGCCTATTCAATCCCGACGAATTGGAACCCGACACACTCGGAATTCATGGCCACCGAAGAAGACTTCCTGAGCGACGCACTGCGCGCAGTGTGTGCGATCCAGACGCTCCCGACGAAGTGCCGCCTTCGTGATGACCGTCTCGCGAAGATGGCGCCGCCGATGCAGCAAAGCCTCGGCAACGTCGACGAACTGGTGCGCAAGGTGACGGTGGTTGACTGGGACACGATCAATGCGCACCGCGCGCAGTGGGACACGCGCTGGAACCGGCAGATCGAGCGCTGAGCACGCCTCGCTTGAACGTTCAACGAAAAACGCGCGCCTTGTTGCTGCAAGGCGCGCGTTTTTTTGCTGGACGCGAGACGCGAGCGAAGCTCAGTTCAGAACACCACCGAAATCGCCACCGCAAGCCAGATCGCGATCACACCGGTGAGAAACAAACGCCGCGCGACGCGGATGCGGACGTCGCTATTTTCCGGTTCGACCGGGCTCGTCGCCATCCACGGCACGAGCCCGAGGCAGCCGAAGCCGATCAGCGCGGACACGAAGACCACGATGTCGACGACACGCCACTTCGTCGGCTCATACAGACCCCAGTAGCCAAGAAAGACAATGCCGATCGAGAAGATGGTTGCCGAAGCGGCACTGAGCGCGGGCACCGATCCGGTTGGACTCGGCATGCTTCACCTCCGATCGTTAGGCTGCGATGGCGGTACTTCTCAATCCGTTGCGTTACCGCGCGAGCCGCGCCAGCCGCGTCCATCAATCAGGACGTGCGGGTCTGACGCGCTTCATACGTTTTCAGATGACTATAGGCGATGCGCAGCAGCGACACGCCGTGCTCGCCCTTTTGCGCGTCGCCGCCGCGCGAGATCAGATCGCCGAAAATGTGATCGGCCTCGGTATGCGAGTGACTTTCCACATCCCGCAGCATCGACGCGGTCAGCGGCGAGGGCGTGAACAGCGTCTGGGTGGCGCGGGCGTCGAAGTCCGGGCCCATCGTGAAGCCGTTATGCTCGGCCACCGCGCGGCACTCGCCCAACAGATTCTCGATCACGCGCTTGCCGTCCGGCGCAGCCAGAATATCGCCGACCGAACCACGCATCAGGCACGTGCTCGCCGCCAGGGTGGCGAGGAACACCCACTTCTCCCACATGCGCAGCAGAATGCTGTCGCTGACCGACACATCGAAATTTGCGCCGGCCATCGCGTCGTCAATCGCCTGCACGCGTTCCGATATGCCGCCCGCCAGCTCGCCGAAAGTGACCGCGTGCATGTCGTTCAGATGCACGATGTGCTGCTCGGCGTTGAGCGTCGCGGCGATCACGCATTGACCGCCCAGTACGCGCGACGCGCCGAACTTTTCGGTGAGCACGTCGATATGGCGCATGCCGTTTAGCATCGGCAGAATCAGCGTCGACTCGCCGACCAGCGGCGCGAAGGAATCGATGGCATCGTCGAGACTGTAGGCTTTGCAACTGAGCAGCACCAGATCGAACGGCTCGGCGCTGACGCCCGCTAGAATCGTCTTGATGCCGTGCAGCTTGAGGTCGCCGCGCGGGCTGCTGATGACGAGTCCGTCACGCTGCAGCTTTTCCGCCCGGCCTGCGCGCACGAGGAAGGTCACGTCCTGACCCACCGCCGCGAGACGCCCGCCGAAGTAACCACCCACCGCGCCCGCCCCTACTACTAGAATTCGCATCTTTGGCCTCTTGATAGATGTCGGTCACGCGCGCCGCGCCTGGCAGCGGAGACTTGCCGGGCGCGTACGCAGTGCTGATGCACAAATGTAGCAAAGATTGGCGATCGGCACCGGCTACGACTGCCGGACCCGCGTGTGCTGCAATGCACCGTCGCTTAACTCAGATTAATCGCGGCGTCCGGCGCAGTCCAGTGCGGTCCGATAGGGCGCGCTGCTTTGGCGCTATCGGTCGCTCGCGTGTGCGAGCGGCGCCTTTCAAATTTCAAACCAACAACGTTGGCTAGAGCGTGCCGCAAATCGTGCTCTCGTAGAGCGCCAGCATGCCTGGCACATCGACGCCTATACAGACCTTGCACTCCGGGCGGTCGTCCCAATCCGGCGAGGGCACCGGCAGCGCCGAAGGCTTCTGGATGGTCTGGCCCACCGCGATGCCTTCCGTCAATACCCGTACGGGACCGCTGCGCGTCGTATAGAGATGCGGCGCGAGCACGTACGCGACCGCGGACGAATCGTGCGTATAGATGCCCGGCAATTGCGCGCTCTGCTCGTGAAACGCCTCGTAGTGCCGCGACACCGCCCACACGAACTGCCCCGCCGCGCCGCCGCGATCGCGCAGCGACGCCAGGTAGTCATGGCTCATGATGGTGGACTGCGTGACGTCGAGGCCGACGATCGCGACCGGCCACGCCGCGCCGAGCACAACATCGGCCGCGTCGGGGTCGCCCAGCATGTTGGCTTCCGCCGCGGGCGTCACGTTGCCGAGCACGCCGTGCGTGCCGAACGCGCCGCCCATGATCACCACCTGCTTGACCAGCGACGCGATCCGCGGATCGTCGGCGAGCGCCAACGCGAGGTTCGTCAGCGGGCCCACCGCGAGCAGCGTGATCTCGCCGGGATGCGCGCGCACCGTGTCGATGATGAAGCGGTGCGCGGGACGCGCGTCGAGCGGGGCTGCATCGGTCATGTCGAGCGCGATGTTGCCGAGTCCGTTGTCGCCGTGAATCCACGCGAGCGGCTCGGGCGCGGCGCGCCTGAGCGGCGCCGCGGCGCCCCGCGCGACCGGCACGCCGGCGGCGAAGCGTCCAGCGAGAAAGCGCGCATTGCGCGTGGTCGTGTCGAGCGTCGCGTTGCCGAAGACGCTCGTCAGACCGAGCAGTTCGATGTCCGGATGCAGCGCCTGAAAGACCAGCGCCATCGCATCGTCGACGCCCGGGTCGGTGTCGTAGATGACCTTGTGCTGGCTCATAGGTAGAACGCGTCCGGCAGTTCCTCACGCGCGGTGGTGTCGCGCGTGGCGCCGCGCAGATTGCCGAGGCGAATCGGCAATCCGGGGCCGCCCAGTTCGAGGATCACCTGGCGGCAAGCGCCACACGGTGCGATCGGGCCGTCCTTCGTATCGCCGATCACGGCGAGCGCCGCGAACTGGTCGCGCTGATAGCCCGCGGCGATTGCGCTGAAAAACGCCGTGCGTTCCGCGCAATTGCACAAACCATACGACGCGTTTTCGACGTTGCAACCGTCGAATACCTGGCCGTCCCTGGTCAGCAACGCGGCGCCGACCTTGAATTTCGAATAAGGCGCATAGGCCTTTTCTCGCGCGACGCCCGCGCGTTCCAGTAGTTGTTCCATGTTCATGCGGCGATCCTCGATTCAGTTCAGCGTCCGCGCGAAGTCCGCGAAGCCGCGCAACGCGAACGACAGCATAGCAAGGGTACGCTGATCGAGCACCGGCAATCCCGGAACATCGGCTTACTGGATCAGGACGATCCACGCGTTCGCATCGACATCGACCTTCATCGCGTCCAGACTCGCCCCGGCGCACGGCCCCTCGATGCAGTGTCCATCCTCGAAGCGGAACAACGCGCTGTGGTGCGCACACATCAGCACTTGCGCCCGGTAGCAGGATATCTCGCCGGGCTCGAAGTCGAGCGGAACCGAAAAATGCGGACACCGGTTAGCGTAAGCCCATACCTGTGCGCCGCGCCGTACGACCACGATCGGCGCGTCGCCAGGCGACACGTCGATGACCCGCGCGCCGCCGTCCGGAACGTCGGTGAGACGACACAACTGCATCTCGCTCATCGCTCAGACTCTCCGCTCGGGATTACCGAGGCTCCAGTCCCACGGGCGAATTTCAACCCGGTCGAACAAGCCCGCCTGCATGTACGGATCGTTACTCACGAATTCCATCACGTCGTCGATGCCTTCCGCTTCGACGACCAGCAAGGTCCCGTTCATCGCATCGCATTGAGGCACGAGCGTCGGACCGCCGAGGCGCACACGCACGCCGCGGTGAGCGGCGCTGCGCAACCAGCTCCGGTGCACCGGCCGGACCCGTTCGCGCACTTCGCGCATGCCGGGTTTGTCGGTGGCGAACACCGCGAAGAAAAGTGCCATCGTCTTCAGTTCCGGTCGAGTACGAAGTCGTAGCGCGCCTCGCAAAATGGGCCGTCGAAACCGAACCTGCGGGCCAGCTCGTGGTCCGCGGTACGCTCGCGATAGGCGACCATCAGCGAAGGCTTGACGCCGAACACCGCGTCCGACGTCAGATACGGATCGGCCTCGTCGAACAGATGCGTGACGAGCTTGCGGTGCTGCGGCGCGTCGATCATGAAGTGCAGATGCGCGGGACGCCACGGATGCCGGCCCGTCGCGTCAAGCATCCGGCCGACCGGGCCGTCGGTCGGAATCGGGTAGCTCACCGGCACGATCGTGGTGATCGCATAGCGGCCTTCGGCGTCGGTACGAAAACGCCCGCGCAGATTGCCGTGCGGCTGCGCGGTGTCCTGTCCGGAGTACATGCCGTTTTCGGCGGTCTGCCACACGTCGAGCACCGCCCCTTCTATCGGCATGCCGTCCGTGGACAGCACGCGGCCATGCACCAGCGCCGGGGCGCCGGGGCTCAACGCGATGTTTTCGCCATATGCGCGCTCAGGCATGCCGCGCATGTAGAACGGCCCGAACACCGTGGTGTCCGTCGCGCCCGTCGCGTAACGGTGATTGATCGCGTCGACCAGCATCGATACGCCGAGCGTATCCGACAGCAGGATGAACTCCTGGCGCACGACGTCGTCGCACATCTTGCCGGTCTCGGTCAGGAAGCGGATGGCCGCCATCCATTCCGCCTCGGTCGGCTCGACTTCGCGCACGAATGCGTGCAGATGCCGCACGAGGCTTTGCATCAGCATGCGCAGCCGTTCGTCGGGCGTGGCGGCGAAGCTCGCCACCACTTGCTCCGTCAAGGCTCGCTCGGCCTCTTTTTCGCTGATCGACATGTCTTCCTCCAATGTGATTCGCTACCACGTTCAGGCCGGCGGCGCCCCTTGCCATGCGCGCTGCAACAGCGCGCGGATCGCGTCGCGCTCGACGGCACGTGGATTCGCATACGGATTCTGGCACGCGAGTTCCGCCGCTTCGTCGAGCCCTTGCTCCGGCATGCCGAGCTGCGCCAGCGCCGCAGGAATGCCGAGCGCACGGTTCAGCTCGAACAGCAGCGGACCGGCCTCGGCTGCGTCCTTGCCGCCGAGCGCACGCGCCACGCGCGCGAGTGCTTCGGGCGCGGCGGCATGGTTGTAGTGCGCCGTGTGCGGCAGCATCGCCGCATGGGTTTGCGCGTGCGGCAAATTGAACGTGCCGCCCAGCGTGTGACAGAGCTTGTGGTGCAGCGCCATGCCTACCGCGCCCAGACACGTACCCGCAAGCCACGCGCCGTACAGCGCGCGGCTGCGCATCGCCGCGTCGTCGGGCGCACGCACGATGACCGGCAACGCTTCACCGAGCGCGCGGATCGATTCTTCCGCCATCAGGCTGATGACGGGGTTGGCATCCTCGGCATAGAGCGCTTCGACCGCATGCGCCATCGCGTTGACGCCCGACGCCGCCGAAATGCCCGCCGGCAGCGAAAGCGTCAGCGACGGATCATAGATCACCGTGCGCGGCAGCACGCGCATATCGCGCCCGGTGCGCTTCAGACGGCCTTCGGTCAACCCGTAAATCGGCGTCATCTCGGAGCCCGCGTAGGTGGTGGGCACGGCGATGATCGGCAGCGACGATTCGAGCGCGATCGCCTTGCCGAGACCGACGGTCGAGCCGCCGCCCACGGCCACGCAACAGTCGGCATCGAGCTTCGCCGCCGCGTCGCGCGCGGCACGCGCCACTTCCACCGGCACGTGCATCACGGCCTGCGCATGCACACCCGCCGCGCGTGCGCCGAGCACGCGCGCCACCTCGTCGGCCAATGGCCGTTGCTCGGGCGTCGCGAGGATCAACGCACGGCGGGCGCCCAGCCGCTCGACTTCCGCCGGCAGCGTCGCCAGCGCGCCCCACGCGAACACCACGCGCGACGGCGTCCCCTGAAACACGAAGCTCTCCATGTGAGCCTCAGCGCCTGAAATGCGGTGGCACCTGGCCATCCACATTGACCCACACCGAACGGGCTTCCGTATAGTCGTGCATCGCCTCGAAGCCCATCTCTCGCCCATAACCCGACTGCCCCACGCCGCCGAACGGGCTGCCAGGATTGACGCGCTTGTAGCAATTGATCCAGCACATGCCCACTTCGATCTGCCCGGCGACACGATGCGCGCGCGACAGGTCGCGTGTCCACAGCCCGCTGCCGAGTCCGTAGCCGGTGCCGTTGGCGATCGCGAGTGCTTCGTCGTCGGTGCGAAAACGCAGCACCGTCACGAACGGGCCAAACACTTCCTCTTGCGCGACGCGGTCGTTCGGGCCGGAGGCTTCGACCACCGTGGGACGCACGTAGTAGCCGTTCGCAAGCGACGCGTCTTGCGGCGCGCTGCCGCCGGTCAGCACGCGGCCGCCCTGCTCGCGCGCCACGTCGACGAAAGCCAGCACGCGTTCCTGGTGCTGCTGCGACGTAAGCGGCCCCATCTCGGTGTCGGGAGCGAGCGGATTGCCGACCCGGATCGACGCGGCCAGCGCGACAAAGCGTTCGAGGAACGCATCGGCGATGCGCTCGTGCAGGATCAGACGCGACCCGGCGATGCACGCCTGCCCCTGGTTGTGGAAGATCGCCCAGGCCGCGCCGTTGATGGCCGCGTCGAGATTCGCGTCGTCGAACACGATGTTGGCGCCCTTGCCGCCCAGTTCGAGCTGCACGCGCTTGAGGTTGCCCTGCGACGCCTCGACGATGCGCCGCCCGGTCGCCGTCGAACCGGTGAACGCGATCTTGCCGACGCCTTCGTGCTCGGCGAGCCGCTGCCCGGCCGTGTGACCATAGCCCGGAACGATGTTGACGACGCCCGCCGGAAAGCCGACCTCGGCCATCAGCTCGACGATGCGCAGCGTCGACAGCGGCGTGATCTCCGACGGCTTGAGCACGACCGTGTTGCCGGCCGCGAGCGCCGGGCCCATCTTCCAGCTGGTGAACATCAGCGGGAAATTCCACGGCACGATCTGCCCGACCACGCCGATCGGCGCGCGCTGCACGTAGTTGAGAAAGCCGGCTTCGACGGGAATCACCGAGCCTTGCAGCTTGTCGGCCATGCCGCCGAAATAGCGGAAGCAGGCGGCCGTGCGCGGCACGTCGAGCGCGCGCGAGTCGCGAATCGGGTGGCCCGTGTCGAGCGATTCGAGCTGCGCGAGCTCCTCGGCGTTCGCCTCGATCGCGTCGGCAAGGCGCAGCAGCAGCAGGCCACGTTCGGCGGCGGGCGTTGCGGCCCACTTCGGGAACGCGCGTGTGGCAGCGGCGACGGCGAGGTCGACATCCGCGGCCGTGGCGGCAGCGATCTTCGTGATCAGCGAGCCGTCGTGCGGATTGAGCACGTCGATCGTGCCGCCTTCGACGGCGTCAGTGAAGCGGCCGTCGATGAACAGTTGGGTTTGCATGAATGGTCCTCGGTAAATGCGGGCGCGGCGCTTTGTAAGTCGAACGCTTAGAAGTCAACCGGGTAAGGCCTCAGTTCGCCGCTTTCGTAGCGCTTCGGCAGGTTGGGCGTTGCGTTCTCCCAAACGAGCAGCATCGAGCGTTTGGTCGAATAGCCTTGATGACGGATGTCGGCAGGCATCGCGCAGATGTCGCCCGCTCGCATCGTGATGCGCGCGCGTGGCGCGCCGGTGTTCTTGTCGCCGATGTCCCAGACGATTTCGTCGGAGAGCTGCAGGAACCACTCGACCCGATCATTGCCATGAAAGACCGGCAGGATGTATTCCTCGGTGGTCGGACAGAACAGGCTCTGACCGCATACGGACGTGACGGACGGATTCCACGTCACATCGGAGCGCGACAGATACTTGAACAGATTGAACGCGTGTAACTGACCTTCGAAGCCTGGCTCGACATGCAGCTCCGGCTCGTCCTGCGTGACATCGGCGAACGCGCGGTTCACCGGCAGGTCGTCGCGCAGCGGCGAGTCGCCTTCGAGGCCCGGCATGCGGCGCGTCGCAATGCGCGTGCGCTCGATGGCCGCATCGTTGTCGCCATGCTTGCGGCCGAATGCGGTGCCCGTTTCTTCCGGCGCCGCGAACGGGTCGAAGCCTTCGTTGGTCCAGTCGTGCAGGATCGCCTTGAAGGTCGCCATGATCGTCGGCGTCTCGAACGACTCCATATAGTCGACGCCCGCTTCCTTCATGATGCCGTTGAACGAGCCCGCGTACACGTCGACCTTGCCGTAGTGATTGCGCGTGCCGAACACGTGATCGAAGTTGACCCAGCCGTAGAAGAAGCCCCAGGCGACGTCGCGCATCATCGCGCGCAGGAACGCGTCGGCGGGTACCGCGTGGGTGCGGGTCTGGCCTTTCGCCGGCCAGTTGATCTTGACGAAGTACTCATCGCGCAGAAATTCGAACGCGCCGAGCGTGAAGCGGCGATAGCCGGTCACCGGATCGGGCTCGCTTGCGCGCACGGTGTCGGCGGCAAAGCCGGCCGGGTGATTGATGGTCTCGAGAGTCGCCATGTCTTGTCTCCTGTGTCGATGGGAGTTAGCGCTTTAGCGCTTACTCCCATCCCATGCATGTTGTATGTCGATGGGAGTTAGCGCTTTAGCGCTTACTCCCATCCCATGCATGTTGTATGTCGATGGGAGTTAGCGCTTTAGCGCTTACTCCCGTCCCATGAAAGATGGTTGCTGTGGTTAAGCGGATGATCGGGTCGTGTGCGTGTTTGCGGCGCGCATCAGTGCAGGCAGATGTCGGCCCACTTCTGCACCGAGAGTTCACCGAGCGTTGTCTGCACGAGCGCCACGCCCGCTCTTTGCGCGCTGAAGCGGTACGCACAGCCGGCCGGCAGCAGCGCCTGATGGCCGCGGCGCAGCACGACATGGCCCATCGCGCGGCCGGCGGGATGCTGGCCCACGTCGACGGTGCCTGTACCGCTCTGCGGCGGCGTGTCGAGCTTGATGAAGTCGATGCGGACTTCGCCGTCCATCAGGATCACGAACTCATCGTGCGCGCAGGCGAACCACGCTGATTGCCCTTCGGTGCGCAGCGCCTCGATCACGTATTCGAGGTTCTTGCCGACCACGACCTTTTCATAGGGCGCGGATGCGGAAGCGACTTCGAACACGTTGGAGAACACATAGTGGCGGGCATCGCCGGTGGTGATTTCGATTTCGCCCTTGCGGTAGCCGTCGAGCGAGCCAAAGGCGGTGTGGAATGACGACTCAGTCATTGCTGTCTCCTGTGTCGACCAGAGTTAGCGCTTTAGCGCTTACTCTGGTCCCATGCAATCCGTTGCGGTCGACCAGAGTTAGCGCTTTAGCGCTTACTCTGGTCCCATGCAACATGGTTGCTGTTGTAGAAAGTGTCGTTGGATTAACTTTATGTCCGCAACGGGATGGCCACAACCGGTAATCGGGCGATTACCGCATTCGGGCTTTCCAAATAATCACCGCCCTAGCTCACCCAGCCGCGCGCGATGAGCGGCCGGTCCCACGCGGGCTCCGGGCCCAGGTATTCAGCCAGAAACTCGACCAGCGCTTTCACCTTCAAGGCCTGCCGCTGGGTGGCCGGATAAACGGCCGCGAAGCTCAGCGGCGACAGCGTGTAGTCGGTCAGGATCGGCACGAGCGAGCCGTCCAGCAGCGCCGCACTCGCCACCAGCGTTGGGAGGCACACCACGCCGCCGCCGGTCAGCGCGTAATCGCGCAGCAAATGCACCGAGTTCGAACGGATCATGCCGGGCAGTTCCATCTCGACGACTTCGTCGCCGCGCGTCATCACCCAGCGGTTGCGCGATGGATAGCCGGAATAGAGCGCCGTGGTGTGCTGCAGCAATTCGCGTGGATGCTGCGGCGCGCCATGCGCGTCGATATACGCGGGCGTCGCGCAGAACAGGCGCCGCACCGCGAAGAGGCGCCGCTCGATCAGCGACTCCGCGATAGGTGGAAAGATCTGGAACGCGACATCGAAACCCTCTTCGATCGGATCGACCACGCGGTCGTTGACGATCACGTCGAGCTGGATGCCCGGATAGCGCCGGTTGAACTCCGCCAGCGGCGCGCCGAAGTGCCCGAGCGCGTAGCCCGGCAGCATCTGGATGCGCAGCCGGCCAGTGGGCGTGGCGCGCAACTCGCGCATCTGGTCGGTCAGCTCGTTGACGCGGCCCACGACTTCGGAGCACTCGCGATAGAACGCTTCGCCGACTTCCGATAGACGCACGTGCCGCGTGCTGCGATGAAAGAGCGGCGCATTGACGAACTTCTCCAACTGCTGGATGCGGGTCGTGACGACCGAACTCGTCACGCCCAACTGCCTCGCGGCCTCGGCGAAGCTGCTCGTCTCCGCCACCCGCACGAAGGCTTCGATACTCAGAAAACGGTCCATGCTGCTCCCTTCTCCACCAGTCCGGCTTGCCAGTGTATACGGGCCGGTGTGGGTCGCGGCAATGGAGCGCGCCGCTTCATTCAGGCTGCTCGCTCGCCGGCAAGTCGATTGCGAGGCGGCTGCGCCGACGCAGACTGGCCGGCGCGGTTTCTTCGAGCAGCAGGCACACGCCGATGCCGAGCACGACGGCGCAAATCGGCAGCCAGAGGATATTCTGGATCCCGAAGTGCGTCGCGACGAAGCCGGCCAGCGCCGGCGCTACGCCACCGCCAAAGATCTCGCCCGCCCCCACGACGACGCCGATCGACGTCGAAATCATGCCGGCCGGCGCCGCTTCCGTCGCCACCGGTCCGGAAAGCAGCGACACGAGCCCGAGGGTGAAGAACGATGCGACGAACAGCACTGCGAACAGTTCGACAGGCTGAGCCCCGAGTCCGCGGAACAGGTACAGCATGACCGCGGTGCCCGCGAAGCCGACGATGCCCGCAACGCGACGGCCGACCAGATCGGAGAGGCCCGGCAAGCCGAACTGGCCGACGAAACCGCCGAAGCCGATCGCCGACACCACGACGCCCATGCGCTGCGTGTCGAGCGCCAGATATTCGGTGAGATACAACGGCAGCATGGCGCCCAGCACGAACACGCCGGTCATCGCGCAAAACAGCGCTGCCATCGCGACGCGGATGTTGCGGCTTTTCAGCACGTCGCGCCAGTTGCCGCGTTCGGAGCGCGTCGAGACGCGCTTCGGCCCGGCTTGCGGCTCGCGAATCACGCGGTACATCAGCAGGCCCAGAATTAGCCCGGGGATCGACACCAGCGCGAACACCCAGCGCCACGTCATCACACCGAGCAGTTGCGTTGCGACGATCGGCGAGAGCGCGAGACCGAACAGCGCGAAGCCGCTTTGCTGGAGTCCGAGGTTGAAGCCGCGGCGCTTCGGATGCGACGCGTCCGCGGTGGCAGCGAAGCTCGTCGGGCAGAAGGAGCCTTCGGCGATACCCATCAGCGCGCGCACGGCGAGCAGACTCGCGAGGCCGCCGGCCATCCCGGAAAAGCCGGACAGCAGCGAAAAGACGACGATTGCCGGGATCAGTACTTTGCGGCGTCCGATCTTATCGGAGATGCCGCCCATCAGCGCCGCGAAAATCCCCCATGAAAGCCCGAGGATGCCGATGCAGTTGCCGACGTCCTGCGCGTCAAGGTGCAGGTCTTTCATGATCGACGGGAAGAGCGGCGCGATCAGCCACCGGTCGAGCCCCACCAGCCCGAAGCCGAGAGCCAGCAGCACCACGGCTTTCCACTCATAGGCTACGTCCCACTCGTTCGCTTTCATCTGTGTCTCCATAGGCCGGTCGTCGCACGCGGAGGACAACGCCGATCGGGCCTCCGGTGCAAACGCGCGACATTTGTTGGCGCTGGCCGCGCCGTCGGGGTCGCTGGATTCAAAACATGCGTTGATCCGCGAGCTTGAATGCGCGGCTTCGTCGACGTCCGCGGCGTACCTGCCCGCTGCACCCGATCGCGCCTGGCTTATGCCTGCATTGCACCAGGGCGGCATCGACATCGGGCATCGACGGGGCAAAGATATTCGTAAGTGCGGTGCGGCGGGTACGGGTCAACCGCCGAATAGGTCATTCGCGAATCGCAAACAATTGCGCGCGGACGGGCCGCAACGCGAGCGGTCAAGGCCCGACGGC
The DNA here is from genome assembly GCF_902859915.1 of Paraburkholderia ultramafica. Lineage (GTDB taxonomy): Bacteria > Pseudomonadota > Gammaproteobacteria > Burkholderiales > Burkholderiaceae > Paraburkholderia > Paraburkholderia ultramafica. The sequence continues at coordinate 209,165 of NZ_CADIKK010000002.1, read as the reverse complement.
GGCCATCGGCCGCGAATTGTTGGCTGTCCTCGCCTCCCCAGGACAAGTACGGGTAGACGGGCGCGGCCGGCGGGCGGCCGCTGCATGGCGCGTGCTGTGCGCCGCGTTGCGCGCGTCAGCGTTGCGCCGACACAGCCGCCACCGTTTCACCCACATCCCAGCCGCCGCCAAGCGACCGGTACAACGCGACCGCCGCGAGCGCATGCTCGCGTTTGGCCTGGTTCAGCGATTCCGAGTCACGCAGATACACCTCCTGCGCGGTGAGCACATCGAGGAAGCTCGACGCCCCTCCCTTGTACAGCTCGGTCGACAGACGCAGCGCATGGTTCGACGCATCAAGCGCGCCGCCAAGCCTTTGCACCTGTACCGCGCCGCTCACCAGATCGCTGCGGTTGTCCTCGATTTCCTTCAGCGCTTGCAGCATGGTCTGTTGCAAGCCGAGTTGCGATTCACGCATGCGGCTCTCGCTCGCGTCGATATTCGCGGTGATACGGCCCGCGTTGAAGATCGGGCTCGTCGCATTCAACGCCGCGCTAAAGAGGTTGTCGGTGAGCGTCGGCAAGCCGAGGTACGACGAAGCGAGCAGTCCGTCGGCGAGATTGATCCTGAACTGCGGATAGCGCTGTGCTTTCGACACCCCCACTTCGGCCGCGCGCTGTTCGACCGTTGCATACGCAGTGCGCACGTCGGGCCGTTGCAATAGCGCGTCGGACGGCAACACCTGCGGTGCGCTTTGCGCCGGCACCGGAATCTCGCGGGCATCGGCGAGCAGCAAACTGTCGACGCTCTCCGGCGTGCGCCCCGAATATACCGCGATCAGACTCAGTTGATGCTGCACGGTGGACTGCATGCGCGGAATCTGCGACTGCAAATCCTCGAGCTGATTCTGTGCGCGCGCGACATCGAGTTGCGTCGACAGTCCGTAGTGCAGACGCTCCTGCGTGAGTCTCAGCGCACGAGCGCGGATCTGCTCGTTGTCGCTGAGAATCTGCAATTGCGCTTGCGCCCAGCGCAGATCGATATACGCCGCCGCCGTGTTCGCGGCAAGCGCGAGCCGCACCTGATTCAACGCCGCCTCGCGCCCCGACACCTGCGCCTGCGCGGCCAGCACCGCGAGACGTTCGCCGCCGAACACGTCGGGCGTCCAGCTCGCCGACAGGCCGAACCCCGCCTGCCGTACATAGCCGAGCGGCGGCGGCGTGTTCTGCCGCGTGGTCGAAGCGGTCGCGTTGGCGTTCAACTCCGGCAACAGGGCCGCGCGATTTTGAATCACCAGATCCTGCGCCTGCTTGACGCGCTCCACCGCGGCCTGCACGTCGAGATTGCCGGTCAGCACCGACTCGACCAGTTGGTGCATCACAGGGTCGCCGAATTGCGCCCACCACGTGTCGGCGCTGACACTGTCTTGCGGCGCGTCGACACTCCACGCGGCCGGCGCGACGGTCTTGACCGTCTGCGGCAGATCCGCGTGCGTGGCCGGCTGCACCGCGCACGCCGCGAGCGTCAGCAAGGCGGCACTCGCCAGTACTTTGATTACGATCGGCTTCATGTTGATTTCCTCAATGAGCGTCGGGCGGCGGTGCGGTATTGCCGAACGGGCGCGAGAACAGCACGCTGAGCAAACCAACCACGAAACAGAGCGACACCGCGAGAAACGTGTCGGAGAAAGTGAGCACCAGCGCTTCGCGCATCAGCAACGCGTGCAACTGGTCGAGCCCCGCGTTGGCCGCGTTCAGCACATCTCCGCCGATGGCCGCAAAATACGCGGCCTGCCTCTGCAAGATCGATTCGACCACTGGCCGGCCCGCGTTCAGGTGCTCGTCGAGCCGCTCGTAGTGCAGGTTCAAACGGTCGTTGAGCATCGTGCTGCTCACCGCGATGCCGATCGCGCCGCCGAGGTTGCGCATCAGGTTGAAGAGACCGCTCGCGGATCGAAGCCTCGACGGCGGCAACGTCCCCAGCGCCATCGTGACGATAGGCGGGATACAGAACTGCTGACCGATGCCGCGCAACGCCTGCGGGATCAGCAACTGCTGCCAGCCCCATTGGCTTGTCAGCGGCACGTACAGATAGCAGCCGATGCCGAACAGCGCGAGCCCGAACACCATCAGCAAGCGCATATCGACAAAGCGCGCCAGCGTCGAATACGCGGCCAACGCGAGCAATTGAAAGCAGCCGACCGACAGCAACGCGAGGCCGATCTGCAACGACTCGAAGCCACGTACGCGCGATAAAAACACCGGCGTCAGAAACACCGTGCAGAAAATCCCGATCCCCGTGATGAATGACAGCAAACTGCCGATACCGAAGTTGCGCACCGCGAGCGCACGCAAATCGACGATCGGTTCCTTGGCGGTGAACGCGTGCACGAGGAAAAGAAAGCCGCAGATCGCCGCCACCCACGCGCACAGAACGATCACGTCGTCGCCGAACCAGTTCTTGCGCGGGCCTTCTTCGAGCACGTATTCAAGGCAGCCGAGAAAGCCGGACATCAGCAGAATGCCGAGGTAGTCGCCTTTTTTCAGCAGCGAGAGATCGACCTTGTCGATGTGAACGTACTTCGGCACCATCAGCGTGACGGCGATGCCCGGCACCAGGTTCAGATAGAACAGCCAGTGCCACGACCATTGCGATGTGATCCAGCCGCCGATCACCGGACCGATGGTCGGCGCGAGCGACGCCAGTGCGCCGATCGTGGTGGACGCGATCAGGCGCTGCTTGCCGGGGAACAGCACGAACGCGGTGGTGAAGACCGTCGGTATCATCGCGGCGCCGGCCGCGCCTTGCAGACCGCGGAACAGGATCATCGAGTTGATGTCCCACGCGAGGCCGCACAGCATGCTGGTGACCGTGAAGCCGAACGCGGAGAACGTGAAAAGCCAGCGGGTCGAGAACACACGGGTGAGCCAGCCGGACATCGGGATCACGATGATTTCAGCGATCAGATACGAGGTCTGCACCCACGAGAGTTCGTCCTGGCTCGCGGACAAGCCGCCGCCAATGTCTCTGAGCGAAGACGCCACGATCTGGATATCGAGCGTCGCCATGAAGAAGCCGACGCACATCAGCGCGAACGCGAAGACCTTGGTGCGGGTCGGCTGGTCGGCGGGATTGTCGAGAACTTGAGTCATGATCGGCTTATCCGCGCACCGGCGCGCTGCCGGCATCGACATGCACTTTCACGTTGGCCGAGAGGCCGGGCCGCAGCACGCCCTGCATCTCCTTCGGCACGTCGAGCCGCACGCGCACCGGCACGCGCTGCACGATCTTCGTGAAGTTGCCGGTGGCATTTTCGGCGGGCAGCACGCTGAAGGTCGCGCCGGTGGCCGGCGCAAGGCTCTCCACCACGCCGTGAAGCCGCCTGCTCGACGCGTCGAGATCGACGTCGACGCTGTCGCCGACCTGCATCTTCTTCAACTGGTCTTCCTTGAAGTTCGCGTCGATCCACAGTCCGCTCGACGGCACTACCGTCAGCAGCGACACGCCGGTGTTGGCCAGCAGCCCCACTCGCGCGGTGCGATTGCCGATATAGCCGTCGATCGGCGAACGAATCGTCGTGTACTCCACGTTCAATGCCGCGACGCGCTGTGCCGCCTGCGCGGTGGCGATGCGCGCCTCGGCGTCGCCGATCTGCGCGTCGAGCACGGCGATCTGCCGTTGCGCCGCGACCAGCGCCGCTCTGCTGCGATCGACCGCGGCATGCGCCTTGGTCAGATCGGCATCGGCCCGTTCGACCACCTGGTTCGATACCGCGTCGTCCTTCACCAGTTCCCGATAGCGCGTCTGATCGGCGGCGCTGCGCGTCAGCTCGGCGCCGGAGGCCCGGACCTCGGCGGCCTGCTGGTTGATGGTCGCGAGCTGCAACGATTTCTTCGCCTGCAACTCGGTGACGGCGGCTTGCGCGCGCTGCACTTCCGCGCTGGCCTGTGCAAGACGGGCGTCGTAATCGCGCGCGTCGAGGCGGATCAGCACCTGGTTGGCATGGACGAACTGGTTGTCATGCACGAGCACGTCGGTGACAAAGCCGTTCACCTTCGGCGCCATCACCGTGACGTCACCGCCCACGTACGCATCGTCGGTCGTTTCGACGAAGCGGCCGACGAAGAACCAGTACGACGCGGCAAGCGCCAGCGCAACGAGGACCGAGATGATCGCGAGCAGCATCCACGGAATGCGCTTTGCCGGCTTGGCAATATGCGCCGCACTCGGCGGGGCGACAGTCGAAGGTGTAGTGGACATGATGTCGATATGTGCGTATGCACTCGTTACGTTGAAAAAAACGGCGCATGGCGCCGGTCTCCGCTACCGCCACAGGCGGCCCTCAAATTGAGTCCTGCGTGATGGCAAACAGTTCGCCGCGCAGCGCGGCCGCGCGCCGCTCGCCGAAGCGGTGCTCGAACTCGGCTTGCGCCGCATACCAGTGCTCGCGCCCGGCCTGCAACCGTCCTTCACCGGCGGCCGTCAGCGCAATCGACAACGCCCGCACATCCGCACCGAGCGCCTCGCTCGACACGAGGCCATTGCGGCGCAACGGCTGAATCGTGCGGACCAGCGTGGTGCGCTCCATGCGCATCGCTTCGGCCATTTGCTTCATCGTCATCGGGCCGGTGCGTTTGAGCCGACCCAGCAGCGAAAACTGCGTAATGGTCAGGCCGACATTCGCCAGATGCCGGTCGTAAATCTGCGACACATAACGTGCGGCCTGGCGGATCGCAAAGCAGTCGTCGTCTAATAGCACTTCCATCGCTGCGCTTCCTCATTAACAAGTGCATATGCACACAAGTAGGCGTACCGACACTCGCCGAAACGAGTGCATGCGCCCTAACTAGCCGGTGATGCTGAATAATTCGGCACGCAGCGTTTTGGCGCGCGCCTGGCCGAACTTCTTTTCAAACTCGTCCTGCGCGGCGCGCCATGCAATGGCGGCCTGATCGAAAGTCGTTTCGCCCTTCTCCGTCAGGCTGAACAGAAACGTGCGGCTGTCGTGCTCCGCCGATTCGGCAACCACCAGGCCGTCGCGCTGCAAAGGTTTCATCGCGCGGACCAGCGTGGTGCGCTCCATCACCATCGCGTCCGCGAGGTCCGCCATCGGCAGGTTCGGCGTGCGGGCCAGCTTGGCGACAATCGTGAATTGCGCAGCCGTCAGCCCCACCGCGCCGAGATGGCGCTCGTAGATTTGCGTGACGTGCCGCGCCGCCTGGCGCAGCGCGAAGCAATTGCATTCGTCGTAAGAGAGAGGACGGGTCATGGTGAGCAGTCTATATGTGCATACGCACAGCGTCAAGTTTTATTTCGCCTCGGGGGTGCTGTCAGCGGAACTGGCAATCCTCAGATAGACAAGTTCGCAGTAGCGGCTTAATGTTCGGCGCACCATTCAAAATCTAAGGACGGCTCGACGAATAACGTCTTATGGTGGTCGAGACTTTCTTACCGTTCAGATCGACCACGGTCTTGATCGGCGAATCGCTTTTCACCAAAACAACCAGACCAAGTCGGCATGAAACGAGCGCCACGACCGATGCGCGGCACCTCGCCGGCATCAGTCCACGCAGAGAGAGACTTGCCAGAAGGACTAAAGCGCGAGCACCGTCACGCCCACTTCCACCCGATGCGCGCCGCCGCCAAGAATCATTCCGCGCAGCAACGACACGTCGCTGTAGTCGCGGCCGATTGCGAGCGTCACGTGATCGACATCGGCCAGCACGTCATTGGTCGGATCGAGATCGATCCAGCCGCTACCGGGGCAATGCACCGACACCCACGCATGCGACGCATCCGCCCCGATCAAGCGCGGCTGCCCCGGCGGCGGATCGTTACGCAGATAACCACTGACATAGCGCGCCGGCAAACCCAGCGAGCGCAAGCAGCCGATCATCACCTGCGCGAAGTCCTGGCACACGCCGCTCTTCAGTTCGAACGCACGCTCGGCGGGCGTATCGAACATAGTCGCCGAGGGTTTGTACGCGAAGTCCTCATGAATCCGGTGCATCAGATCGATCGCGCCCGCGGCGATCGGCCGGCCGGGCGGAAAGCTCGGCAACGCATAGGCGCGCAGCGACGGCCGCGGCACGATATTCGGCGACGCGAAACAGAACTCGACCTCGGGCCGGAACTGGCCGCCGACGCGAAACTCCAGCGCGTCGGCCATCTCTTCCCATGCGGGTGTGGCGTCGGGATCGAGGTCGGTCCAGCGCGGCGTCAGCGACACCGTGGTTTCGCTGACGAGTTGCAGGCGCTCGTGCGGCGTATCCAGCGCGAAGTACAGCACGTCATTGCCGAACGCATCGATACGGCTGTTCAGATACGACGGCTCCGGTTCGATCCGCTCGCTGTGCGAGACCACCCGCTGCCACGAACAGGCAATCGGCCGGATCGTCGCGAGATGCTGCGCGGTCTCCACATACGTGGCATAACGGTAAGTCGTGCGATGCGCAACGGACAGCACGGTCGGCGCATTCTTCATGACCACACCTGTGAGGCGACCGTGCTCGCGTGACTGAAATAGCGCGCGCTGATTTCATGCGCGGCCGCGCCGACAAATCCGCCGATCTGATCGCAGACCGTGATCAGCTGGCCGTATGCGCCGTTTTCGTCGACTTCGCACAGCGCTTCCAGCGACGGCAACGACGCGGCGGGCGGCATCAACTCCGCGAACGGACGATGCCGCACGCTGCCCGCGGCCACCGCAATCTCATCGAGCTTGTTACGCAGACGCTCGTACACGCCGTAGATGCCACGCGGGTTGGTCGGCTCGATTACCAGCAGGTCGAGCAAGGCCGGCACTTCGAAGCGGCCCGGATAGAGCGAGCGGTAGGTCAGCGTGCTGTCGAACAGTTGCAACAACAGATCGAAGCCGGCGGGCGTGGCGAGTTGACCGTTGTCGGCGACCACGCGCAGAAATGACGTCATCGCCGACACGCGTTCGATGTGGCGCCCCACGAACAGCAGGCGCCAGGCTTCGTCGCGCGTCATGCGGTCGCCTTGCGCGCCGCTGATCGCCGACAATTGCACCGACAGCCGTTCGAGCGCGTTCACCAAGGTCACGCGGTCATAACGGTCGTAGCGTTCGCTGCGGCCATTCGCGCTACCGCTACCGTTGCCATTCCCATTGCCTTGCGACGACGAACCGCCGCCGAACTCCGCAGCCGGCATCAGTGTCTGCAACGCATCGCGGAAGTCGTTGCGCGATGCGAGAATCGTGCGCCAGTGATCGTTCGACAGCCGCCCACGCACTTCGCCACTCGAGCGCGCCTGGCAGTTCAGGTTCTGGCCGATGCTCACAGCTCCGGTGCTCTCGCTCAAATTCGCGACCAAGGCCCGTTCGAACGCTTGCGGCGAATGCGGCGAAAACATATCGCCAAATTGCACGAGGCCACACTGCATCGCGAGTTCGACCAGGGTCGGAAACATCGCGTCGGCATCGTTGCCTTCCAGCGAGTCGAGAATCAGCCGCAGCAGCCGCACATTGTTTTCGGCGCGTTCGCCGTAACGTCCGGCCCAGAACAGATTTTCCGCCGCGCGGCTCGACACGGTGCGATGCTTGCGCGCGAGGTCGGCGGGCTGCATCGGCGAAGGCAGCAGCGTGAAGGTCGAGGTCGGCTGGCTCGACAGCACCCAGGTGTCGACGCTGCTGCCGCCATACTGCATCGACACCGTCGCCTGGCGTTCGGCGGCCATCCGCGTGAAGCCGCCAGGCATCACATGCCAGCCGCCGTTGACGTCAGCAATCGCGTAGGCGCGCAACACCGACGGACGGCGGCCGATGGTGCCGTCCTCGTAACGCGGCGTGCACGAATAGCGCTGCACTTGCTGGATCGTATAGGTATCCGGCATCGACTCGATGCGCTCGCGCCACGTCGACAGCTTCTGCCTGCCGTGCTCGATGCCAGGCGGCGCATCACGCCCCGCGACCGGCCAGGTCGGCACGATGAACGCTTCGTCCAGCCGCGTGACCGCATGCTCGCGCGCCGCCTCTTCGCCGCACCACCAGGTCGCGACGCTCGGCAGCACGAGGTCTTCGTCGAGCAGCACCTCGGCGATGCCCGGCAGAAAACCGTGCAAGGCCGGCGACTCGACAAAGCCCGAACCCGGCACGTTCGAGACGATCACGTTGCCCGCGCGCATCACCTGCAACAGGCCAGGCACGCCGATGCTCGAATCGGCGCGCAGTTCGACCGGGTCGCAGAACGCGTCGTCGAGACGGCGCAGCACGACGTGTACGCGTTCGAGCCCGCCGAGCGTCTTCAGGTAGAGCATGTCGTCGCGCACGGTCAGGTCCTTGCCTTCGACCAGCGTGACGCCGAGATAGCGCGCGAGAAACACGTGCTCGAAATAGGTTTCGCTAAACGGCCCCGGCGTGAGCAACGCGATACGCGGCGACGCGTCGGCGCCGGCGCCATCGTTGTGACGCATCGTCGCCTGCGCCGACTGCGCGAGCGTCGCGATCAGTTGCGAATAGGTCGGCGCGAGGCGGCTCACGTGCATCGAGCGGAACGGATCGGCGAACAGCGTCGACACGATCAGCCGGTTTTCCAGTGCGTAACCGAGACCCGACGGCGCCTCGGTGCGATGCGCCGTCACGGTCCAGTCGCCATCCGGGGTGCGCGCGAGGTCGACCGCGACCACTTGCAGGAACTGGCCGCCAGGCGGCGTGTACCCCTTCACGGAACGCAGATAGCCGGGATGCCCGAACACCAGCGCGGGCGGCAGTTGCCCGCGTTCGAGCAAGGTCTGCGGCCCATAGACGTCGGCGACGATCGCATTGAGCAGATGCGCGCGCTGCGTCACGCCGCGCTCGATATGCGCCCATTCGTCCTCGCTGATCAGGAACGGCAGCAGGTCGAGCGCCCATGGCCGGGACTCGCCGTTATCCGCGTAGACGTTGTAGCTGATGTCGTTATCGCGGATCTGCTGCGCGATCGATGCGCAGTGATCTTCCAGCCGCGCGACACCGTCTTCGCCGAGCCGCTCGAAGAATTGCCGCCACGGCTCGCGCAGCGCGCCCGACGCGTCGCGCAACTCGTCCCAATGCCCGTCGTAGCCCGGCAACAGCCGCAACAGGGACAAAGCGTCCGCGCGCGCCGCGGACGCTTCGAAGGGAAAAGTCGATTGAAAGGCCAAGGTCGTGTCGTTCTAAGCGTGTGTGGGTTTCACCAGTAGCGCAGATCGAGCGTGAACGGAAACTCGAGACTGCGCTGCGGCAGGTCGACCGTGAGCGGCCCCGGCGTATGACCCGACGCGAAGAAGCGCGCGCGCCGCCGGCTCTCCGCCTCGTAGGCGTTGACCGGGAAGGTCTGGTAATTGCGCCCGCCCGGATGAGCGACATGATACTGGCACCCGCCCATCGAGCGGCCGCTCCATGTATCGACCAGATCGAAAGTGAGCGGCGCGTCCACGCCGATGGTCGGATGCAGCGCCGACGGTTGCGACCATGCGCGAAAGCGCACGCCGGCCACGTATTCGCTGACGCGGCCGGTCGGCTGCAACGGCACCGGCACGCCGTTGACGGTCAGCACATGGCGGTTGTCGTTCAGACCGAGCGCGCACACTTCGAGCCGCTCCACCGACGAGTCCACATAACGCACCGTGCCGCCCGCCGAACCCTCTTCGCCCATCACGTGCCAGGGTTCGAGGGCGTTGCGGATCGTCAGCGAGACGCCGCTCACCGTGGTCGCGCCGACCAGCGGGAAGCGGAATTCGAAATGCGGCGCGAACCAGCTGCTGTCGAACGCGAAACCGGCGCGGTTCAACTCGCCGAGCACGTCGTCGAAATCCATCTTCACGAAAGTACCGAGCAGGAAGCGGTCATGCAGCTCGGTGCCCCAGCGCGTGAGCCGCTGCGTGTACGGCGTGTGCCAGAAGCGCGCCACCAGCGCGCGCAGCAACAGCTGCTGCACGAGACTCATGCGCGCGTGCGGCGGCATCTCGAAGCCGCGCAATTCGAGCAGGCCGAGGCGTCCGGTCGGGCCGTCGGGTGAATAGAGTTTGTCGATGCAGAACTCGGCGCGGTGCGTGTTGCCCGTCACGTCGATCAGGATGTTGCGCAACGAGCGGTCGATCATCCACGCGGGCAGGTTCGCGCTATCGCGGCCGCCGAGCAGGTCGATCTGCCGCTGCAACTCGCGGAACGCGACTTCGAGTTCGTAGACCTGATCGTTGCGCGCTTCGTCGATACGCGGCGCCTGGCTGGTCGGCCCGATGAACAGCCCCGAGAACAGGTACGACAGCGACGGATGGTTGTGCCAGTACGCGATCAGACTCGCGAGCAGATCGGGCCGGCGCAGGAACGGACTGTCGGCGGGCGTCGCGCCGCCCAGCACGAAGTGATTGCCGCCGCCGGTGCCGGTGTGCCGCCCGTCGGTCATGAACTTCTCGCTGCTGAGATAGCTTTGCGCCGCCGACTGATACAGGTACTCGGTGTGGTCGACCAATTGCTCCCAGTTCGCGGCCGGATGAATGTTCACCTCGATCACGCCGGGGTCGGGCGTCACCTGCAACACGTTCAGACGCGCGTCGCGCGGCGGCGGATAGCCTTCGAGCACCACCTGCATCTGCAACTCGGCCGCCGTCGCTTCGACCGCAGCGAGCAGGTCGAGGTAATCGTCGAGTTCAGTGAGCGGTGGCATGAATACATGCAGCAGCGTGCGGCCGCTGCCGAACGCGTCCGTTTCGGCTTTCGGACCGGCGGCGCGTTTCGGGTCGCGCGCTTCGACGCAGATCGCCGTGCGCAGTGTTTCCTTCGACGACCGCCCGCGCGCCGGCGCCTGCTCGTCGCCAGGCTGGCGGGCGTAGGCCGGCACGCCGCTGCCCGCCCTGCCGCTCAGCAGGTCCGCCGCCGACCGCGACAACGCGGCGGCCTGCCGTGCCTCGTCCGCGGCCGGGTTCGAGGTCGCGGCACGCTGCTCGCCGTCGTACTGCTCCACGTCGTATTGCATCCGCAACTGCGCGGCCGAACGCAACGGCACCGGCGGCGCGAACGGATCGTGCGCGTGCTGATACGGATAGTCGGTCTTCGACACCCACGGCAGCGCGTCGAGCGGCAGCCGATAACCCATCGGCGAGTCGCCAGGAATCAGGTACATGCGCTCGTCGCGGAAGAACCAGCGGCCGCTGACCCACTTCGGCGCGTCGTGCGGCACGTCTCGTTCGCGGGCGAGCGGCAGCACATAACCGGTCGCGCCGCCGAGCCCCGCATCGAACACGCGACGCAAACGCGCGCGCTCCAGTTCGTCGTCGAGCCGCGCGTCGAACGGATCGACATTGACCGGCAAGCGGCGCTCGCGCCACAGGTAGTACCAGACGTCTTCGAAACCGGGCTGGATGCAGTCCGTGTCGAGCGACAGCCTGGTCGTGAGATGCGCGAGGAAACGTTGCGCGTCGCCGGCCGTGTAGCGGCCAGGCTCGCGCTCGTCGGCGAACAGCGCCGGGTTCTGCCAGCAAGGCTCGCCGTCGGCGCGCCAATAGAGCGACATCGCCCAGCGCGGCAACTGCTCGCCCGGATACCACTTGCCCTGGCCGATATGCAGGAAGCCGTTCGCGCCGTAGCGCGCGCGCAGCTTCTCTATCAGCGCGACCGCATAACCGCGCTTGGTCGGGCCGAGCGCGTCGGTGTTCCATTCCGCGGCGTCGCGATCGCGCACCGACACGAAGGTCGGCTCGCCGCCCATCGTCAGGCGCACGTCCATGTCGGCAAGCTGCCGGTCGACCTGCGCGCCCATCTTCAGCACGTCGCCCCACACCGTTTCGCTATACGGCTTGGTGACGCGCGGCGTCTCCAGCACCCGTTCGATCGACATCGTGTGCTCGAACTCGACTTCGGACTCGTCGACCGCGCCGGAGATCGGCGCCGCGCTGCCCGGCTCCGGCGTGCAAGCGACCGGGATATGCCCTTCGCCCGCGAGCAGTCCCGAGGTTGGATCGAGGCCGATCCAGCCCGCGCCCGGCAAGTAGACCTCGCACCACGCGTGCAGATCGGTGAAGTCGACTTCGGTGCCGCTCGGGCCGTCGATGGATTTGACGTCGGGCGCGAGTTGCAGCAGATAGCCGGACACGAAGCGCGCCGCCAGTCCGAGTTGCCGCAAGGTTTCCACCAGCAGCCAGCCCGAATCGCGGCACGATCCCGCGGCGCTTACGAGCGTTTCCTCGGGCGTCTGCACGCCCGGCTCCATGCGGATCAGGTAGCGGATCTCGCGTTGCAGCCGCTGATTCAGCGCGACGAGGAAGTCGGCGGTGCGGGCCGGCGTGCGGTCGATGCTCGCGACGAACTCGGCGAAGCGCGGCGTCATCGGACGCTTGATGCGGTACGGCGCGAGTTCGAGCGCGAGGCTGGGCGCGTAGTCGAACGGGAACTGCTCGGCCGATGGTTCGAGAAAGAAGTCGAACGGGTTATACACGGCCATCTCGGCGACCAGATCCACGGTCACCTTGAATTCGCGCGTCTTCTCGGGAAAGACGAGGCGCGCCTGATAGTTGGCGAACGCGTCCTGCTGCCAGTTGATGAAGTGTTCGGCTGGCTCGACCCGCATCGAATAAGCGAGGATCGGGGTCCGGCAATGCGGCGCAGGCCTGAGACGCACGACTTGGGGCGACAGGGCGACCAGCCTGTCGTAGCGGTAATGTGTGACATGATGCAACGCGACGCGTATGGACACACCGGACTCCTGGACGAAGGATGGCAGCCCGCCAAAAAGCAAGCTTCATGCCGTTTATAGAACGAGCGCGAAAGCCGTGTGAACGGCGTGTACGGCCCGGATCACCGCCTGCTGCGAAGTCTGCCGCGCGTGGCCGACCGTCCGGACGATCGAACCGCGCGGATTGCCCTGCCCGTTGCAAAGCCGCGCACCAAAGCGGCGCAGCGCCCATGCACGATCATGTACGTAATGTGCGTTAAACCAGTGACCTCTGGCAAATGCGGCATGAAGATTGCGGCGGGTCTTCGCTCACGACCGCCACTTCCTCCCGGGCTCGACCGATGAAAACCTTCCACTGCAATCGCTGCTCGCACCTCGTGTTTTTCGAAAACGTTCGCTGCGAACGGTGCGAGTCGTTGCTCGGCTACGTACCTGAACTGGCGGAGATCAGCGCGTTCGAAGACGCCGGCGAAGGACGCTGGCGCAGCCTGCATCCCGGCGCGGACGGCGCACTGTTTCGCCAGTGCCACAACTACGCGGTCGAAAACGTCTGCAACTGGATGATCCCCGCCGACTCGCCCGACGTCTTGTGCCGCGCCTGCCAGCTGACCCGCACGATTCCGAATTTGAGCGCGCCGGACAACCGGCTCTACTGGTATCGGCTGGAGACGGCGAAGCGGCGCCTGCTCTATACCTTGGCGGGACTCGGCCTCGACGTGAAGTCGCGCCAGGCGGACCCCGAACATGGCCTCGCGTTCGAATTTCTCGAGGACGGCGGCGACGGTTCGCGCGTGATGACCGGCCATGACAATGGACTGATCACGCTGAACATCGCGGAGGCCGACGACGCGCACCGCGAGAAGGTGCGGACCGCGATGGGCGAACCGTATCGGACGCTGCTCGGCCACTTCCGCCACGAAACCGGCCACTACTATTTCAGCCAGCTAGTTGAGAACAACCCGCGCTGGCTCGAGCCCTACCGCAAACTGTTCGGCGACGAGAGCGTCGACTACGGCGAGGCGTTGAACGCGTACTATCGCAACGGCACGCCGGCCGACTGGCAGGCGTCGTACATCAGCGCGTATGCGACGATGCACCCGTGGGAGGATTGGGCGGAGACGTGGGCGCACTACATGCTGATCGTCGACGTGCTGGATACGTCGACTTCGTACGGCGTCGCGCTGCTGCCCGACGATCCGAGCGAGCCGACGCTCACCGACCGTACCCCGGTCGAGGACGCCAGCTTCGAGAATCTGATGAAGCGCTGGTTTCCGCTCACCTATGCGTTGAACAGCCTGAACCGCAGTCTTGGGATGGCGGATGGCTATCCGTTCACATTGGCCGCGCCGGTGGTGGACAAGCTGCGCTTCGTGCATCGGGTGATCGAGGAGGCGAGCGACAAGTCGCATCCGCGTGAGACGGCGACGCCGGCGGGACAGGTCGCTGCGGGGCAGTTGCCGGTGCAGGTTGCGCAAGAGGCAATCATCCCCAACACAAAAATCAAGGCAAAAAAAAACCGCGGATGACTCGATGGCCATCCACGGTATCCATTGCTCGGAGAAACGAGACGAGACGCGTCGCAATCGAATCGAGCGACTCGACGCTTTAGCGCCCGCTACTTTTTCTGCTGCAAGAGCGACTTGAGCTCCTGCACATTCTCTTCTACGCGTTTTGCGATCACCGCATACGACTCCGTTTGCGTCTGATAAGCGGCTTGCGCCAGTTGCTGCATATCGGCGAGCGCCTTGTGCAAACTCTGCTGGATCAGCTCGGCGGTTTTCGCCGAAGGCGCGGCGCCGCCGGCCGACAACTGCCCCGTCAACGACTGCAGCTCGCCCAAGGTCGAGCGCAACATGTCGGCCTGCTTCTGCGCAAGCGACTGCATCCCCTGGAAGGCCGTCTGATTCGCCTGGACCAGTGCTTCCATGTCCTTGCGCCGCGCTTCCATGATGGCGGGAACGTCGAAGCCGGGGAGCTTGAACTGCTCCAGCATTTTGGTGAAATCGCCAAACGGATTGGCGGCGTCAGGTCGGTCCATGCGAAATCCTCCTTAACGGTTGAATATTCGCCGGCGGTGCAGCGCCGCGACATCTTCGCGTGACGCAGGCACTGGCGGCGGCGTGCGCCGCACAACCGGCAAAGGCTTGCTGGTTCTGGGGTCGGACGGCACATTGGAGCAATCATGCGCTATCCGGAAGCATTGCGCCAGCGGACTCACCCTGGCTCGCACCGCGCCCTTCTTGCGGCTTCGAGCGCGCCGGCGGCGCTGCATGCAAGGTTTGGTAAGTTACACGACGACTTCAGTAACCCTACGAAACGCCATGTCGGCTACGGTTGCTTATATGCCGACGCACCGAGGCGCCGGCATTGTCTCGACGGGAGCGACATCGTGAAAAAAGCAACAATCTTCGGCGCGGCCCTGACCGCCATTCTGACCGTGGCCGCGACGGCCGCGCTCGCCCAGGAGGCAGCGCCGCCTCCGTCGGCCGCGCAAATGCAGCGCGGCGACGGGCCGCCTGCGCCGCACGGCGCGATGGGTTCGATGATGGGTCCGCGGGGCCCGGGTTTTGCGGTGATCAACGATCTGGAGCAGTTGCGCCGGCTGTATGCGATGAGCGGACATCCGGGCGAGATCATTGCCGTGTATCACGACGTGTTGAGCAAGACGCAGGATCCGATGCTGCGGCACTACATCTACGATTCGCTGGCTCGCGAGCAGCTGAAGCCCGCCAACCCCGAGCAGGCGATCGCGACGCTGCGCACCAGTTTGTCGGAGGATCTGGCTGCGGCGAATAAGGCGCCGCATGCTGGGCCGGGGATACCGGCGGCGGGTCAGGCGCAGTAACTTGGCGGGTGGTGGGCGGGGTGCCGTGCGGCGTGCGATGCGGGCGTGATGTGCGGGTGTGCGATGGCGGTCACGCGGTGCCGATGTCAGCAATTCGTACCCGCCCCCGCCAGTTGGAAGCGCTCCCGCCAACCCACAGCGCCCTCGTCCAGCACGCTACGTTAGCTTCCCCACATAGCCGCTTCACTGCCACTTTTCATCTTCCATCAGGTGATTAGGATAAGAGCACCTGAAACGCTAGTGCCTGGTGAAGAATGCGCTACCCGCTGAATCTGGCAGTTGCCGCCGCCCTGCTCGTCTTCGTCCTGTGCTGCATCGTCAGGCTCGCCTTGAACTGATGCGCGATTCTCGCGGCGCACCTCGCGCCATTTCACGACTTCGCGCCACGTGCGAATGAAGCGGATCTGAGCCCGCGAACCGTCTCTCCCGCCCCGTCCCGCTCCGTTTTAGCGCCGCGCCAACGCCGCCGGCAGCATCGCTGCGTCACCGCTTTTCAGCGTGACATAGCACGAAATAATTGTTGAATGGAGTTCGGCAAGTGACTCGCCCATACTTCGTTTCGCTGCCGGTGCGTACGAAACAAGGACGCATGAGATCAAGAGTGTTTCACGTGCGAATACGTTTCGCCGGTGATCAACGATCCTACGGTTGCCCGATCATCGGCTGATACGTTCGAACCTACCGGCACCGCGTGCCGACGACAGGATGAACATGTTGACTTCAGTGAATTTCCTCAAGAAGAACGCCACCCGTTTGGTCTGCGTGGCAATGGTCTGCTGCAGCGCGTTGCTGGGCGGCTGCGCAGGCGGCAGCATCAGGAACGCGAGCGAAGCGAGCGCGCAGCCGCAGGTGCGGCCGGACACCATTTATGTGTACACCTTCGACGCGAATCCCGATCAGGTCAAACTCGACAGCGGCATGTTGCAGAAACTGAAAACGCACCTCGGCGGTTCATCCGCGGCACAAAAACAGGTCACCGATGCAGACGAAGTACGCGAGCAGGTGGCGAACGAAATCGTCCATCAACTGCAAATGCTGGGTCTGCACGCGACTCGCTCGGATGGCCCCGCGCCCGCCGATCAGAACGTGCTGCTCGTGCAAGGCTGCTTCGATACGATCGACTCGGGCAGTCGCCGCCGCCGCACGCTGATCGGCCTCGGCGCGGGCAAGAGCGAGGTAAACAGCTCGGTGCAGATTCTGTACAAACCCGCGGGCGGCACGCCGCGTCTGGTGCAAAGCTTCAACGCCGACGCGGACAGCGGCAAGGCGCCTGGCATGGTCGAAACCGCGGGCGTGGGCGCGGCCGCCGGCAGCATCGCGACCATGGCGGCCGTGGGCGGCGGCTTGCACGCGGTATCCGAAACCAAACGGGCCGGTGTCTCAGCGGACGCGAAGCGCCTCGCCGATGCGGTGGCGAAACAGATTGCGCAGATTGGCGTCGACGGCGGATGGTTGTCGACGGAACATACGAAGGGCTGATCGCCCGCAATTGGATCGCATGGCGAGCGGGTAAAAAAACTGCGCGGCAGTGTGGAGCGGAACTCCACACTGCCGCGCGTTTTTGTTCATGCGTTCGTAATGCGCAGCCACACCGCATCGCGGGCCAACAGCACATATCGGTACAACTGATTTCAGTCCGATGCCAACGCGTTTACGCGACCGCGTAGCGTTCGAGCCAATGCGCGTAAGGCGCGGGCAACGTCCACGACGCGCGCTCGATGCCGAGCTTGCGCGCCGCGTGGTACGGCCAGTGCGGGTCGGCCAGATGCGCGCGACCGACCATCACCAGATCGAGCTGCTGGTTCTTCACCGAACGGTCCGCCAGCTCCGGCGTATCGATCCCCCACGCCGACGAAACCGGAATGCCGGCCTCGCGACGCACCCGCTCGGCGATCGGCGCGAGGAACGCCGGCGCCCACGGAATCGCCGCTTTCGGCGTGGAGAAGCCCACGCTGACGCTCAGCATGTCCAGCCCTTCGCGCTTGAAATTTTTCGCGAGTTCGATCGATTCCGCGAGGGTTTCCTCGTCGCGGCCGTCGTACTCGATCACGCCGAAACGCGCGGTCAACGGCAGATGCTCGGGCCATACCTTGCGCACCGCGGCCAGCGTTTCCAGCAGGAAGCGGCTGCGGTTTTCCAGGCTGCCGCCATAGGCGTCGTCGCGTTGATTCGAATGCGTCGAGAAGAAGCTCTGGCCGAGATAGCCGTGCGCGAAGTGCAATTCGAGCCATTCGAAGCCCGCGTCGCGCGCGCGCTTCGCGGCGGCGACGAAGTCTTCGCGAACCCGCGCGATGTCATCGAGCGTCATGGCTGTCGGCACTTTCGGCAGATGCGCGCCGAACGCGATCGCCGACGGCGCAATGGTCTGCCAGCCGCGGCTGTCGTCGGCGGCGATGTGATCGTCGCCCTCCCACGGACGGTTGGCACTGGCCTTGCGCCCCGCGTGACCGATCTGGATACCCGGCACCGAGCCGGCCGCCTTGATCGACGCCACCACCGGCGCGAAAGCCTGGGCCTGCTCGTCATTCCAGATGCCGGCGCAGCCCGGCGTGATACGGCCTTCCGGCGACACGGCCGTCGCCTCGACGATCACCAGCCCCGCGCCGCCGCGCGCGAGACCGGCCAGGTGCACGCGGTGCCAATCGTTGATCAGACCGTCTTCGGCGGTGTACTGGCACATCGGCGGAATGGCGATACGGTTGCGCAAGGATACGTCCTTGAGCTTGTAGGGCTGAAACAATGCGGACATCAGGCTAAACTCCTGTGGATAGGCTTGTACGGTAGTTCGATAAACATCGAATGACCGAGTATCGCAGAAACCTTTATCACTTGCACAATGCGCACCTATACCCATCCGGCCGCCGAGGACTTCACGCTCGGACGGCTGTTCCATGCTCTGAGCGACCCGGTTCGCCTCGAAATCGTCCGGCGGCTGTCATCGGTCGATGAGGCCACCTGCGGCGAACTCGACGGCGGCCGTCCCAAGTCGAGCGTGTCCCATCACTTCCGGATCCTGCGCGAGGCGGGGCTGGTGCGCACGCGCGTGGCCGGCACCGTACATCAGAATTCGCTGCGGCGCGCGGAACTGGACGCCCGTTTTCCGGGCTTGATGGAGGCGATTGTCAGGCAGATCGTCGCGGAACCGGTGGTGGGCGAGCCGGTTTGAGGGGCGGCTAGGGGTTGGCCGGAAGTTGCCGTTCGGCTGAGGAGTGCTGGCGTGGCCTGTCCCGCCCGCAAACCGCACGGCGCAGTCGCTGGCCGTCCTGTCTGATCCGGTTTGATCTGCGTCTGTTTGCCTCTGTCCGGTTCAGGCCGGTTCGGCGAAAAACGGCCGGCGAGTCGAACGCCGACTCAATCCACGCAATCCGCTCGAGTGACGCAATTCGCGCAATCCGCACTATTCGCGCCAAAGCTTTCGCATCAGCGCGAGCAACGCGGACGGCGCCGTGCCTTTTTGACAATAGCCGTCGAAATTGTGACATGCTTTGCCGGCTTCTTTGACGTGATCGTCATCCCGATCTGTACAACACGCCGCAGGTGCCGTCGTCGCCGACGCTCTATTCGGGCGGCAATCTGGCCGATCCGCAAACCACGGCGCTCACGTTGATGCGCAGCGTCTCCGTGTCCGACACGTTAGGCTTCCTGAACGATCGCGTGCTGTTCACGATCGGCGCGCGCCATCAGTCGATTCTCGCGAATACGTTCGACTACACGGGCAAGCAGACCCAGGCCTACAACCAATCGCTGATGACGCCGCTGTTCGGCCTCGTCGTCAGGCCGTGGCAGAACGTGGCGTTCTTCGCGAACCACATACGGCGCGTCGCTGGCCGCGTTCCAGATCGAGAAGCCGGAAACCTTCACGAATAGCCAGAACATTTTCGTTGCGGACGGCACGCAGCGTCATCGCGGCATCGAAGCCTCCGTGTTCGGCGAGCCGTACAAGGGCGTCCGCGTGATCGCCGGTGCAACGAATATCAACGCCACACAACTCGACACCGCCAGCGCCGCGACGGACGGCAAACGGCCGATCGGCGTGCCGAGTTTCATCTTCAACCTGGGCGCCGAGTACGACGTGCCGATGGTCAACGGCCTGACGCTGACCGCTCGCTGGACGCACACCGGCCCGCAGTATCTGAACACGACCAACACGCTGTCGATCCCGACGTGGGATACGGTCGACCTCGGCGGGCGCTACGCAGCCGTGCTGTTCGGCAGGCCGACGACGTTCCGCGCCAGCGTGCTGAACGTCGCGAACAAATCGTACTGGGCTTCAACGACCGGCGGTTATCTGACGCAAGGCGCACCGCGCACGTTCCTGATGTTGATGACCACGGACTTCTGATCGTTGGAAGCGGGTCGCCTTTCGGGGCGATTTCGAAACATGATGAAAAACGCCGCCGCGCCTCGCGCCTGGCGGCGTTTTTGTTTGTTTCAGCCAGGCTGCGCGCGGTAGTCAATTCGTCGAGAAGAACATAGCCGGCGCGTTGAATGCGACATGGACGGAGATGCAATTGCCGGGCCTTACAGGTGTCGCGGGTGTGACTGCCCGCTGCCGATATCGACAATCTCCGCTTCATTTCCCGTCGTACTTAAGCGCCTCATGTGAAAAGGTAACAGTCACCCCATGCGGATTTGACAATATTACAATGACCTTTCTTTCAACTGCGATCGGAAGGCACGCAATGGTTCTATTTCACCGTGGCGCAGCAATTCAGGCCTCGAGCGTAAGGTACGGCCACACGTTCGTAGCCCGCGCCTGCATTCTGAAGGAAGACGGCGAATCCATCTCACTGGGTGATCTTGGTCAGTTCGCAAGCCCCGCCTGTGCATACGAGTTTGCCGTGCGTTGTGCGAGTGCTTTTGTCGATGGCGCACCGATGCCTCGCCGCCCATTCGGCAAATCGCCCACCGTGGACGAAGCTGCAAAAAGCTAACGACTCGCCGTGACAGTCGGCGAACGTTGCTGAGACAGTTGACGACTGTCTGCAAAACAAACTGGATTCCGGGGCAGTAGGCCAAAGAGAAACAGTCAGCAAAGGAGACGTCATGTACAAGCCAGTGTTAAGCCGTTTTCAATACACCCGCCAACACGGTAAGCGACGCACATACGACGTAACGGTCAATCTCGTGCAAAAAGCTTCGGGCGTCTGCTCGTACGCAGCATGGGTGCATTTCGAAGCCGAATTCAAGGGTTCAGGGTTAATGCTCCCGCTCGTCGCCAATACGCGCGATGCCGCTGTGCGGGAAGCACAAATGCGTATCAAGAATGACATCGAAAATCTGATCGGTGTCGTCGAATAAAGCATTGGCGGGCTCGGCGCAAGTGAATACCGTGCGCGGCTGCCGAGCAGTTCGTTGCGCGAGGACTGACAACATGCCGTGTGTTTTTCCGACGATTGCCTTAGGTAGTGCAAGTGGCACGCGGCCAAACCGCATCCTACCGAACGGGCCCGTTCAGAAGGTAGCGAGCGTGAAGCGGGTGAACCCGCTCGATGAACTGCATCAAGCCGGTCGCCGCCGCTGCCGCCAGATCAGTAGACGCGGCACGCTCGTCGTGATGGCCATGAGGTTCAGCGCGCGAGGCTCAAGCCAATGCGGGCGATCCAGTGCTTCTTGTTGTAGTCGAGAATGGTTTCGCCGTAGCCGTTGAAGTAACCGAGCCAGAGATAGCCGCCCCATGCATCGCCAAAGATCCTGGCGAGCGGATAGGTCAGTTGCGTGTCGATGCTGCCATACCAGCTTTTCGTGCCCTTGCGTAGTGTCGTTGCGAGCTCCCAGCTATTGGGGCTGCCGTACTTGATGAGCAGATCGACGTAGCCGCGGTAGTCCGCGATATCCGGGTTATCTTCCTTGCGGGAGGGGATGTAGTAGTAGACCTTCGGCGAGACCGTCAGATGATTCGACTGCGTGTCGCCGATTTCCCAGGTGGGACGCACGAAGACGATATCGATGCTGCGTGATTCGTCGCCATCCCGGCCATTGGATTCGTGTCCGAGGCCGGCCATTGCCGACATCTGTTTGAAGATGGGACTAGCCCATCCTGTGTTCGGAATCGAGTAGAACACTTGCGGCTGATAGGCGGTATCGTGAAATGGCGACTGGTGCTCGCGGATGTCCCACAGTGACGTCTGTGTGTACGCGAAATACAGGTTGTCGAACAAGCCTCGCGAACGTGGATCATCAGGAATCTTGATCCTGAACTTCAGGCTGAACTGGAACCTCGCCATATTGTTGCCGTTCGAACCGTCCGCGAAATAGATCGGCTCGAAAGTCGAGAAGCGGCTCAACAACATGCTGTCCATGCCTGGAAGCGGCCGGTTGCCCGGCGTGGGAGATCCCGGTTGTGCGGAGGCTTGCGCGACGGACTGATCCGTTTGCGCTGCCTGGCCGGTTGGCGTCGTGGCGGCGGACGGTCCAGCCGCCGCCTCCGCTGTGCCACGTCCAGTTCGCGTCAGTGCGACGATCACTGGAGAGACGTCAAGACCCACCACGTCGATCTTCACGAAGCCTCGTGCCCAGTCAGGCCAGGCAGCGGAGAAGCGTATCTTGCGGAATTGCGTCGCGGGCAGCGTGAGATGGTCCGGTGCGCCCGGTTCGCGCGTCAGGACAACCTGCCTCGGCGGGAAGTCGCCATTCGTCAGCGTGACCGTCAACTGCGGCGGTATCTTGAAGTCCTCGGGCATCGGCTGGTCGCCGCTATACATCAGCGTGACTTCGAGCGGTTGTTGTGTCGTCGCTTCGCGTGGTGGCTGCAGTATGGAAACTGCGGCGCTGGCCGCGCACGGAAACGTCAATGCGACGGACAGACCCGCCATTGCCATCCGGTATGACACGCCGTTTCCATCGCGCTTTGGTGGACGGTCCGGTTCGACGGCTGTCCGCGTTGCCAGCGTGCGTGTACAGGGTTGCCGTAGCAGGGGTTCGAGATCGTGTCGACGGCGACGATAGAGTGAAAGTCCCGGAAGATTGATCACAATGAACTCCTAAGCGAATAGCGCGGGAAGTCTGACCCAAACTCGGTCTTTCAGACCGTTCTACTTCTGATCAGGTATCTGAGTTGATTGATTCTTCCTTCTATAAAGCTTACTTGTTATTCGTGATGTGCTTCGCTAGCAGTGGCGTACGGACATGCACGGATGTACAGACGGAAAAAACGGGTTCAGTCGACGACTGTCACCGGTACTTTCGCACCGGCGATAGACATTACGATGTCCGGCGATCGGCCAGCAATCGTAAAGGAAAATTTCCATCGGCCGGCAAACTCGAGATCTTCTTTGGTAGGGGTGACCGATATGTGTCACGTCGGAGCAAGTGCGCCGACGGCGGAGCCCTTGTCGATCATCAACGCTCCGACAGGCATCATGCGTTCATACACGATGCCGACCTGGTGCACGAGCGCGATGTTGAGTTGAAAGCTGCGAGTCAGGCTGTGCAGGCGTCCAGCGCGAGCTTCGACGACAAGCGAAACCAATGAGTCCAATTACATCTTCGCAATGGCGCCGGCGCGTTTATCGAGGACTGGATCGACATGCTGGAAGCAGCGGTCCAGGAGAATCACGGCGTGCCGCTTACCGGTCGGCAAGGCGGCTCGCTGTTCTTCAACCTGCGGTATCGCGGGCTGTTTCTGAAGGCGTCAAAACGGGGACAGTCGTTGAAGATGGGACCGCCGAATTTGCCTCCTGACCAGGAGAACATCAACGCGATGGTCGCAGCGCTGCTCGCTTCGCCATGATCGATGTGAAGCACTGCCGGGGGTCCAACTGTCTTTCGCTTTCCAGAGGTCCTCAGCCCACCCCCAATCGCCCCTCAAACCGGCTCGCCCACCACCGGTTCCGCGACGATCTGCCTGACAATCGCCTCCATCAAGCCCGGAAAACGGGCGTCCAGTTCCGCGCGCCGCAGCGAATTCTGATGTACGGTGCCGGCCACGCGCGTGCGCACCAGCCCCGCCTCGCGCAGGATCCGGAAGTGATGGGACACGCTCGACTTGGGACGGCCGCCGTCGAGTTCGCCGCAGGTGGCCTCATCGACCGATGACAGCCGCCGGACGATTTCGAGGCGAACCGGATCGCTCAGAGCATGGAACAGCCGTCCGAGCGTGAAGTCCTCGGCGGCCGGATGGGTATAGGTGCGCATTGTGCAAATGATAAAGGTTTCTGCGATACTCGGTCATTCGATGTTTATCGAACTACCGTACAAGCCTATCCACAGGAGTTTAGCCCGATCAAGAAGCGCGGGCGTACTCTGCCCCCCGGTGACAGAGAAGTTCGTTGCAGCGATGAAGAAAAAAATCGGCGCGACGCCTTCCATCGAAGAGTCGCAGTGGCCCGGGAGCCGGATGATGGACGCCCTCGAACAGGTCGTACGCAAGCTGAAGCTCGCTATCGGCGACACAAGCTCCGAACATGGAGCCTCTTTTCATCGACGCGTCGATGCCGTCGCCAGCGCTGCCTGTGCACGCTGCAGCCATTCCCGATTGTGCTCCTTTGCGTGGCGCGGCCAGTGTTTGGCGTCGTGAACGATTTCCGTGTACAAGTCGTCCGCTCGACGGCGATCTGCCGCGTCCAGTTGCTCCGCCAGCCAGTCCGCGAACAGACAGCGGGGGGCCACGTCGGTCGCGCAGGTCAACGCCTGCTCGAAGGCCGCGCGCGCATCGGGCTCCCCAAGCGCGGCGTGCGTGCGTGCATAAAGCAGCGCCGGTCCACCTTGATTACGGGCCTGCGGGTTGGCCGCGAAAAGGTTCGACAAGGTTGCGTCGGCTGCTGTGTAATTGCCCATCGCAAACTGTGCCCGCCCCAAGCCGAGCAGTAAGACAGGGTCGTTCGCGAAGGGGCCGTTGGCGGCGGCCTGATAGTGCTCGAGCGCTTCGCTTGCGTTGCCGGCTTCCAGCAACGCTTCACCGAGTCGCATGCGATGCTGGACGGTGGGCGAGCGGTCGAATTCGGCGCGTGCTTCGCGCAACGCACGATTGGGGTCGACGAACTGCGTGATAGCCTGCGTGGCCGCTCGCGCGCCGCGCGACTGGCGCAGGCTCGGCAGGTAGACAGCGAACAAATACACGACGCTACCCAGCATCGGGAAAACGAACAGGATGAAAAGCCAGTAGAGGCCCTGCTGGCTGCGCACTGCGTGTACGGCAAAGCAGATCGCGATGATGACGTGAAGACCGATTCCAAAAAAATATGGCATGTCTTTTCAATCCTTGAGCGCTATGGGAGCGCCTGCCGGGAACGGCAGCGCTGATTCTTTATGGGCAAGTTTATTACACCATGCGCTCGTGCGACGTTTCGCGAGGTATCGCGTATCGACAGCAATCTGTTCATCCGCGCCGCGGACATCCACGCAAAAGCAGGCTGTTATTGCGAAGAGCCGTGGCATCGACTCAACGAGTCAATGGGTACCGGAGCGGATCAGCGTTTCCTTCGCTGAAGCCGGTCGCTCCTGCGTTTCCTGGCCGACCGGCCTCAACGCGTCGATGCCATTGCTTGCCGATTCCCGGTTGAGCACGGCTCGCGCCTGATTCATATCGAGCGCGCCCTCCCAGCGCGCGACCACAATGGTGGCGACCCCGTTGCCGATCAGATTGGTCATCGCGCGAGGCTTTCGGATCGGCGCGTAGGTGCCCGCCGTCTAAGCGGACAACTTCCGCATCTCGGCAATGAGATCCGCTTTTCCTTCGAAGCCGATACCGGGCAAGTCGGGCATCGTGATATAGCCGTTGTCCACCCTCACGCCATCCGGGAAGCCGCCGTACGGCTGGAACAGATCCGGATACGATTCGTTGCCGCCCAGACCGAGGCCGGCCGCGATGTTCAACGACATCTGATGGCCGCCGTGCGGAATGCAGCGGCTCGGCGACCAGCCGTGCTGACGCAGCATGTCGAGCGTGCGCAGATACTCGACGAGGCCGTAGCTCAATGCGCAGTCGAACTGCAACCAGTCGCGATCCGGACGCATGCCGCCGTAACGGATCAGGTTACGGGCGTCCTGCATCGAGAACAGGTCTTCGCCGGTCGCCATCGGCTTGTCGTAGTAGTTGCGCAGTGTCGCCTGCAATTCGAAGTCGAGCGGATCGCCCGGTTCCTCGTACCAGAACAGATCGTATGGCGACAGCGCCTTCGCGTACTGGATTGCGGTGTCGAGATCGAAGCGGCCGTTGGCATCGACGGCAAGTTTCTGACCGTCGCCAAGCACGCTCAGAATCGAATCGATACGGCGCAGATCTTCGTCGAGCGACGCGCCGCCGATCTTCTTTTTCACGACCGTATAACCACGGTCGATATAGCTGCGCATTTCATCTTTCAGCTTGCCGTGATCCTGGCCGGGGTAGTAGTAACCGCCCGCCGCGTACACGAAAATCTTGCGGTCGGGTTGACCGTTGCCATAGCGATCCGCGAGCAACTGAAACAACGGCTTGCCTTCGATCTTCGCCACCGCATCCCAGATCGACATATCGATCGTGCCGATTGCGACCGAACGCTCGCCGTGACCGCCCGGCTTCTCGTTCGTGAACATGGTCGCCCAGATCTTGTGCGGATCGAGGTTATCGCCGGTAGCGTCGACGAGCGTTGCGGGATCGGCTTCGAGAATGCGCGGAATGAAGCGCTCGCGCATCAGCTTGCCCTGGCCGTAGCGGCCATTGGAGTTGAAGCCATAACCGACGACAGGCTTGCCGTCCCGGATCACGTCCGTCACCACGGCGACGAGACTCAGCGTCATCTTGCTGAAGTCGATGTAGGCATTGCGGATCGGGGAACTGATCGGTACAGTCCTTTCGCGGATTTCAACGATTCTCATGAATGTCTCCTATAGCACTGCCGATTGTCGAAGCAACCGGCTGCGTGAGTTCATAGGTTATTCGCGACGACCGGCGTTATGATTCACTCAAAGTCACTTCTTTATTAACTTAAGGTGAAAAGCGACCTCTCCTCCCATCTGGAGTTCTTTGTCCTGCTCGCGCGGCACGGCAATCTGTCCGCCGTGGCGCGCGATATGGACATCACGCCGCCGGCGGCCACCAAACGGCTGGCGCAACTGGAAGCGCGCCTGGGCGTGCGCCTGGTCAACAGAACGACGCGCAGCATCAGCCTGACCGCCGAAGGCGAGACCTACCTCGACTACGCGACGCGAATTCTGGCCGAAGTGCGGGAGATGGAGGAAGTCGTCTCGTCCAGCCGCTCCGTGCCCAAAGGGCTGCTACGGATCAACGCGACGTTGGGATTCGGGCGCACCACGATCGCGCCGCTCGTCTCCGAATTCGCGAAGCGGTATCCGCACGTCGAAGTGCAACTGGACGTCACGGACCGGCCGATCGATCTCGTCGAAAGCGGTGTGGATCTGGCGATCCGCTTCGGCGAGTTGCCGGACAAGCGGCTCAATGCGCGCCGGGTGATGTCGAATCGACGGTTCCTGTGCGCGTCGCCGCGCTATCTCGAACTGCACGGCACGCCTGAAACGCTCGCCGATCTGTCGAACCACCAGTGCATCGTGCATCGCCAGAACGACAACGCGTATGGGATCTGGCGTCTCATGCACAACGGCGACGCGCAAGCGATCAAGGTGCATGGCATGCTGTCGAGCAACGACGGCGACATCGTGCTGGGCTGGGCGCTAGACGGCCACGGCATTCTCGTCCGGTCGGAATGGGATCTTGCCAGGTATCTGGAGAGCGGGCGCTTGCGGATCGTGCTTCCGGAGGATTCAGGCGTATCACGGCGGCGCGCAGCAGATTACGTCGTGGCAGGCTCGCCGGGAGGCGGCGGGCCTCGCGGCACAGCGTGCAGCGGAGTTCGTGAGCGCGCTGGAGCGGCATGGCGTCCGCACACCCGTCGTCACCGGCGGGGGCACGGGCACGGTGGAGTTCGATGCGCGAAGCGGCATCTATACCGAGGTTCAGGCCGGCTCTTATGTGTTCGGCGACGGTGCATACGGCAGCCTCGAATGGACGGCTTTCGAAAAGCCGCGGCAGAGTCTTCACATTCTCTCCACCATCATGAGCGCGCCGCGACCCGGCGTTGCGGTGTGCGATGTCGGGCTGAAGGGGCTGGCTGTCGATTCGGGATTGCCGCGGCATGTGGCGCCGCTTCCCCCGCCGCTCTCCCCTTTGGAGATGCCCGAACTGGCATACGTCGGAGCCAGCGACGAGCACGGCATGCTGGACATTGCGAACGATCGCGATTATGTGACCGAGCCGCTGATCGGGCAGCGCGTACTCATCGTTCCCGGGCATTGCGATCCCACGGTGAATCTCTACGATGAGTTCGTGTGCGTGCGAGACGCGCGCGTCGAGGCGGTGTGGAAGGTCGATGCGCGTGGTTTGTCGAGGTGATGAAGTGCAGGCTCGATTTCATGTCGAGTGGGTGGCAACGGTGTCGGTGCCCGGCGGCCTGAGCGCGGCAAGATTTGACCAACGCAGCCCAATATCGAGTCCGCAGATCTTTTCCTGTTAGATGTCGATCCTGCGGCTTGTCGATCGTCGTTGCTTTGAAAGCAACCCGTCAAGATCCCTCGGATTCGCTGTTCTACCCGAGTTCCAGCCGTCGTCATCATCTGATTCAGGAGGAAACACAGTGGACAAACTCGACAATCCGATCCTGCTGGTTCTGGATCGCTACAAAGCCGCGGTATTCGCCAAAGACGTCGACTCGTTCGTCGCGCTGTACGACGGCGATGTGTTGGTCTTCGACATGTGGGGTGTATGGTCGTCAGAAAGGCGACGGGTGGAAGATTACCCACCAGCATACATCCTCTCCGATCGACCTCGAAACAGCGAAGGTTATTTTCAAGCGCTGACAGGGCATGGTCGATGGGCAGCGCCGGGGCGAAACCGCGACGTCGGCATTTCTACTCGTTCAACCTCGATAGTCATGTGCCTCGCACGCATTTCGTGCGAGGCATCGATCAGGTTCTCGATCACTTGATGGCGCGCCAGAAAACCACGTGCCGGTACGCGAATGAACTTAGCGGGTGACGAGCAACGCAGTGTGCATCCCCTGCGAATAGTGACCGGCCTTGTTGCAGATCAGCACGTAATGGCCCGGTGCGAGCATGAGTGTGAGACGTTTGCTCTTGCCGGGCGCCACGTCTTCCGCCTCGCCCATCTTCCTGAATCTGGCTTCGGGGACCTGTCCGTTCTTCACCGGCAGCCGATCGTCGGCCGTATCGGTCTTCAGCACAACCAGTTCGTGCTTCATGTTATTGTCCGCCGCATTCGTCACCTCGAAAGTGAGCGTTCCCGCCTTGACGCTGCCTGTATCGAGCTGAATCGCGTTCGATAGCAGCTTCACTCGTATCGTTTCGCTTGCCTCGCTTGACACCGAAACGAGACTGAGCGCGGCCGCGCATACGAAGATTGTGGTGCAGCCTCTGAATCTTGCGGACATAGCCGTTCCCCCCATCGGACGAGTGCGATTGAAACATAGTCGAGCGCTTTAGCCTGCTCACCGGCAGATGCTGATTGCTAAACGTATCGCGCGGGGGATTTATTCCTTTGGCCTGAGCCGAGGTCCGGGTGTGACGCGCTCGACCAGTGCGTGGTGACGGTCATGTTGATACTCGGGTGCATGACCTGATCGCGGGGTGACGCGGTTGATGCGCTTATGAACCGAGCGGCGCGTCTCATGCAGGGCCGCTGCGCCGTTTACCGGCGCATTGCCCGTCGTCAGAACACCGCTTATGTCACTGTCCGTTATCGTCGAGCGGCAGCGTCGGCCGCTCGACGCCAGAGGTCTAAGTTCGATCGGATTATTGCCACCGGCTTCTCCGTTTCATCGATCATCGTCCTTTTCATTCTGTTGCCCGCGCCTTCCCGAGCGGACCGCAATCCCTCCCTGGGTGATTGGACCGGGGGTGGAGTCCTCGATGACCTGGGACGGTGCCACATTGCCCCTTGCTCCCGGCGCGAACGCGAGAATGCGCAGGTTTGGCTCGGCAACAAGGAGCCGCCCGTCCGAGGAAACGGCGATCTTGTTTCCCGGCACGCCCGGCCCAGTGATTCCCGTGGCTGGACCGCTGATTGTCCGTACCGGCGGCACATCGCCGTTCGCCTTGGCGGCGAAAACGCTCACCTGAATCTGCGTCAGGTCCGTGGTCGCGTTGTAGACGAATAATTCGTCCGTACGAGGATCGACAGCGATCGTCATGTCGTTTCTTGCGAAGCCTACGCCCCCCGGCAACAGGCCGGTTTTGCTACCCGTGAGGCTGCGCAGAAGCGGCGGGGAGGTAATGCTCCGGCTCGTGCCAAGCGTGTCGATGATCACCGCCCCCTGTATGTCATAACCCGCAATCAGCAGATTGTCGTCGCTGTCAATGGCAATGCTCACGTACTGGCTGATATTCGCATCAGTAATGCGAATCGGATTGGGCAGAGGACCAGAGCTGTTATTGGGAACGACCAGCACTCCTGCTTCGGACGGTCGAACGGTCATGACGAAGTCGTTCAGGTGGGAATCCACCGCGATGCTGAGCAGATCATTTGTCTCCGTCAACATGAACGAGCGACGCGGCGCCTCATTGCCCTCGGCCTTCCGCGGAAAGATGTCGACGGTGCTGCTGGTGAGAAACTGCGCAACGTGAAAGAAGTCCTTTTTGTCGATCACCGTCGCTCCAGCGGTCATGAGGGTGGTGAGCGGCCCTTGCAGCAGTTGGCAGGGCTCGGTCGCCCCGTTGGCGCGCAAGGAGTAACCGCGAATCTGATCACCGAGGGCGAGAAAGGCGGCGTCGTTGGGGCAGGCGGCGTGCGCCAGTTGGACCCCGAACAGCATACTGACGACGGCGACACATAGCGCGGGTTTCATGACAGGCCTCCTCGGTCATATTGTGCGAATGCGCTCATCAAGCATAGACGCCGGGCGGAGGCAGAACGAACTTCCGCCAGTTGGAACCTGTGTTTTGGCGGACGATGCGAGAGAACGCCCATCGTTATCGAACGGTAGTCCGGCGTGCTAACGTGTTATGGCCCCATGTCGCATATGGATGAGCTTTTTTTAACGCATGATTGGCTCGTTCAGGCCCGGCAACGAACGGCGGGAACGCCTGTCATTCGGAGGGACGGCAGCAGCCCAAGTCGGAGCGAATGATACGTTCGAGCGCCCGCGCTTTTGATCACTCCAATGATCAATGAATATGCGTTTCACGTCGAAGGATGCGCGGGCACGACGCACGCCCCGAGCGCTGTTTCGGATCGACAGCACATGTGTGCATATCAACACAAGGCAACGGAAATTTGTAATCTATTTACCTGAAAAATGCGGAGAGCGAACGCCAGTCGAGGATTCCGGCAACCGGAACGGACCTGAAAAATTGAGCGACAACACACGCGGGTAACTAATGCAACCCTTGTGGGGTAAGGCGCCACCGGGGCTGATTTTAACAACGGTTTCCGTTAATGCACTGTGCATTGACAGCGTGCCGCGCCGTGATTGCCCGGATTGCGAACGATCATGCCAAATGCCGCATTCGACCTATACTTGGCATCGGAGAGTATGTGTCATGCTGACGTAACGAGGTGGTTCATTCGTGTTCTGAATGCAATAGACCAGAATAGCGGCAACGAACTCGTTGAAGGCCACGCGCACCGGGTCGAGCAGCGCTCTGACGCCGCGACAAGAGGAAATCCTCGAACTAGTCACCCGAGGCATCAGCAACAAAGCCATTGCGGCGCAACTTGGAATCAGCATCGACACGGTGCGTCGCCACGGCGCTCGAATAAAGAAAAAAAAGGCGGCCCCAACCACATCTTCCATTGCTTGCCAGCATCTTTGGGCTCGTCTCGATAACGCGCTCGCGCTGTCTCTGTCCGATCACAGATTGACTCCTGCCGAAACTCGCGTGGTGGTATTCCTTTGTCGTGGACTATCCAGCAAAGAGATCGCGCGTACTTTGAAGATCAGCTCCCGCACCGTCGACAAACATCGCGAGCACGTTCTGCGCAAACTCGGCATGCACTCGACCCGTCAGCTTACAGCCTGGGTCGCCGGTCAAAATGCAAAGAGTGGCGTACCTGTCGCGCCTGACAAATCCTGAGTCAAATACGCCACCCCGCGCTTCGTCTTCACCTCCAGGTCAACTGCCTTCTGATCCGACCGATCGAAAGTGAACAAGCGCATGATCATCGCGTCGCTTCACGCGCCGCTCCAACTCTGTCGTCTTGCCGAACCGGGTACTTGATGTCGCCGATATCCCGGATATGCACATCCTGTCGGCCTGAAATGAAGTCGAGCAGCAGCAGGACTCGTTGAGGTCTCGGCGGAGGAACAGTTGTTCGCCGGGAGGCTTTGATGTAGGCGGCGGCGGATCGGGTCCGACCGGTGACGGAACTGTGATCGCCGGATTCGCCGTCCCGATGATCGGAGCGGCATTGGCAGCATGATCCGCATCGGGCGGCGTCGCGGTTTCGAGCGTAACGGGCGCGGATCTCATGACCTTCCCTTTGACACAGGTCGCGGCCGAAATCCCGGTAGTTGTCCTTGAACGTAACCTGCTTTAGCCCGCGCCCCCGATAGCGCCAGCCGTCTCCGCTCGCGGCGTCGCCGTTACCGAACCGGCTCGCGTAGGCCAGGTTCGCAATCTGCCGTTGCCGTGCGATAGGGACCGTCGTCTCGCCTGGCTGTCGTCCGAGTTGCGAACGCATGCCTGCGGGAATGCGCGAGAAAATTTTCAGTGCATCCGGCGCATAGTTGAAGCTCTCGCTCAGCAGCCTGAATCCGCCGCTCTCATGCCCCATCTGCGCAAGCCACGCGGCAAGGCGCGCGGGCGTGTTGATGTCGAACTCGTCGGCAGCTGCCGTGATCGCTGAGATCCAGCGTTCGGCGAGCGCCGGCGAGAGGTTCGCCGCGCGCTGGAATGTTTCAGTGTCCATACGATCTCCAAAGAATGAACCTCCAGAATGCCGCTCACTTGTCAGTATTACTGACAATTATGATCTAACGAACGGCCGCCGTGCTTTACATGATAGGAGGTCTGGCCATGCGGCGGCGTGGATTACGTTGAATACACCTTTCGAAAGACCTTGGTTCGGCTCACACGAGTAATCAACGCTGCCGGGCATTGACTCGATCTCTCATTGCGCTTGAATCGCCACATCACGATTGGGGTCGCATGTCAATACGCAAAGAGTGGCATATCTATACCGTATGAAAAATCCTAATTTAAATACGTCATTCCACGCTTCGTCTTCCGGGGGCTGCGCTCAACGCTCACTCTGATCTCTCAAAACCGATTGGCTAACAGCTCAGCCCTTTTATCACAAGCGGATGTTTTGTCACGCTTTGAGCGCGCTACCAGGATGCTCAACGTACGCTTCAGTTCTTGGGCAGTGAGATCCGCCGTGTCGACGTCTCGACCTCGGCACAGCAGGAAAATGCAAACCGAAAGGAGCACTGTGATGCCATTCGACCCAGCGCAACTTGCAGCGCAAATGCAGAACCCAAATCTCGCGACATGGGCCAATTGTGACCTTAACAATCAAGCCCAATACATCGCTGCCTATACGGTTTATTTTAACGGCATACAAACGTGGATTGATCAGAACGGCGGAGATGGAAATCCGTTTGGCTGGGATAACGTCAATGGATTAGAAGTTAATGGACTTCAAGTCGTGCTTCAAGGTCCCGCGCAGAAGGCGCCTTTTAATGACGCTTTCAATGATGTGAGGGCGCACTTGGGCCAGCCAGGGTTTCGGCTCTTCCAGGCGGCTGAAGCCAATCAACGACTGATCACAGTTCTGAGTCGAATGTAATCCAGCACAGTGAATAGCCCAACAATCGGCATCTACTCGGACTGATGCGAAGCGTTAGGTGTGTATGGATAGAGCTGAATTAGTGGTGTCCGGTGGCGCGTCGGTTAGCTATGCGTTAGGCGGTCAACCAGTCGAGCCAAGGGAGAGAGAAAATGCTAAGTCCATAAGCATCGGTCACAGGACTTTCAATTACTCACTCTGTTTTCGCAGGGGCCGTTATCGGATCGTGACGAGACGCCTGGCTCACATTCAGCGCCGCCGGATCACGTCGCGCGCGTCGACACGATGATGCTGGGTTGTTTCGATTCCCGATTAATTGATATGGACTGTTTACTATAATGCAACGTCGGCAGGTGGCGACGTTCGGAGGACGCATCATGCCAATCACCGGAAGCGTCTCTGACAAGGTTACTCGCGGTCGGACCGTCATCAACCTTCTGAGCGGAGCAGGAGGGCCGGGTGGATTCTTTGTCGAGAAAGACAATAGCGTGATGCTCCTGATCGTTCGCGATCGGCCGTTCACCTTCTCGGTTGCTAGCTCGGGTCGACGGGGCTTTCAGGCGCGGCTCGAGGTGCGTGGCCGCGAGCGACCGGGTGCGCCCACGCAGGCCATGGTCGTGCAGAGCGCGGACAACTTTGACCCGAACGGCCTCGACTGTCAGGGCTCGGTGCTGCTCGACCGCTGGGTCGACAGCAACCGCGCGCTGTCCGCGGTTGCGCGGGACGTGGTGAGTCTCGACGGCCCTGACATCTCCCCCGACGACCGCCAGATCATCACCCTTAAGGTCATCCCGCTCATCAAGGTGGACGCGGCCGGCTTGCGCTGGACCGACCTCGGTCCCTTCTGTCCGCGCGAAGACTACGAGGAACTCGCGGCGCTGATGGCTGCCTATGCGCCCGGCAAGCGCATCGACAACGTCTCCAAGGACGGCATCGGTAAGTTGCTCAGGCATCTGCGCGAGCTGAAAAGCACGGAAGGCATCTTCGACGTCGACACCCATTTCATTTCGGAAGGCTTCGCCGGGCGCGTGTCGGGAAAGGAACTCGCAGACACCGACGCGCTCTTCGATGTGCCGACCGATTTCTCTCAGCCGCTGCCGGTCACGAAGCCCGCCGCCGCGCCGGCCCCCGCACCGGCCCCTGCGCCCGTCGCGGCCGCCGAAGTGCAGGCCGTGCTCACCGCGGCGTCCGGCCTCATGGGTTATCTCGCGCACGGTGCCGCGATCCCCGCACGACCGGCCGTGCCAATCGCGCCAGCCGAAGCCGGCGGCGAGGTGGCGGTCGATATCAAGTTGGTCATCGTGAACTCGCCGGAGGCGCTCGAACTCGCGCGCAGGAAGATCACGTCGGCATAGCGGAATAGGGAGGGCATCAAAGTGATCAGTTACACGCTCCAGGCACGCGACGGCAAGTCGCGCCCCGACGCCGCGCCCGATGCCGCGACACTCGCTGACCTGCGCAAAGTCTTCATCAGCACCGGCGAGATGGACACTGAGGACCAGTTCCGCAGCGGCACCAGCGCGGAGACGCTCAAGGTGGTCCCTGATGCCGACGAGAGCAATACACAACTCACCGACAGCATGGTCGTGGCGATCGTGCCGATACGCCGTATCCTCACCTTCGTCGACAAGGCGGGCAAGAAGCACTCGATCTTCGTTCGGCCCGACGAGACGCTCGGCCAGTTCCGCAAGAACAACGCGAAGCTGATCGCGGACGCCGACGTGTTCGTCATCGGCGGCGAGCTCGTCGCCACCGCCGACGAGGACGGCACCTATCTGCGCCGGCTCGACGAGCTCGCGGTCGAGCGCGAATCCAAACCAGCGCCGGCGGCAGCGCCGAAGATCTACAAGCTGCTGCTGCTCAAGGACGGCGGCAAACCCAAGGCCATCGACTGGCCCGGCGGCGGCGAGGACAAGACCCTCAAGGATCTGCGTGCCTTTCTCAAGGAAGACGCGCCGGCCGATCTGCCCTTCCTCGACAGCGCGCAGAAGCCCGTGCCACTCGACATGGAGCCTTTCGAAACCGTAGGTGGCAAGCTCGGCAAAGCCGACGACAAGCTCGGACTCCTCCGTTTTCGCTTCGAGACCCCGCGCAAGCGCAATGCCGCGACGACCCCGGGCGCGTCGTCCTCGGGTTCGTCGACCACGACCGCCGCCGCGGCACCCGCCGGGTCCGGCGCGACGCCGAGCCTGCGCGATACCCAGGACCTGCTCGCGCCTTTCCTCGGCCGGCCGACCATCCCCGTCGGTGCGCCGCAGGACGTCTTCGATCGCATGGACGTCTCCGAGCAGGCGGCGCTGCTCGGCGCGTTGCGTTACCTGCACGGCCTGCGGTTCGTGCTCGCGGCCGATGGCAGCTACGAGCTCGAGCGTGCGCTGCGCCCGGCCTTCGACGCCGAATCGAAGGATGACTTCGTCGCGGTGGTCCGCCCGATCACGTCGACGCGCTTCTCGACCTCGGCGACCCAGGTGCGCACCCTCGACGCCATCTCCTCTTCGCTCTCATGGAACGTCGGCGGCTCGGTCGGCGTCGAGGGCAAGGCGGCGAGCCTTGCCATCAAGTCGGATTACAAGGACGAAACGACCCGGTCGAGAGAAACCGCAAGCAGCGAGCTGCACCTGCGGGTCGAGTATCTCGTCGCGCGGGGCGAGGTGGTCATCGATTCGCGCAGCATCGTGCTCTCCAAGCCCTTTTTCGATGATGCGACCGCACTCGTGGCCCTCGCGAAAGGCAAGGCAGGCGCGGACTGTGTCGGTGCGCTCGCACGCATCCTCGATAGCTACGGCACCCATGTGCCGCTTCGCACGATCTTCGGCGGCAAGCTGATCTATCGACAGGACCGCAAGCTCGAGGCCAATACCGACAAAAACGAGCGCGTGCGTGAATTCAGCGCCGATGTGCAGGGCAGCTACAAGGCAGTGACGGCGAGCGCACGCAGCGGATTCAAGACGAAGGAATCCGCAACCAGGATCTACGAATCGAGCGATCAGGCGATCGAGGTGACCGCGTCGGGCGGCAACCCCGCGCTCGCTCTCGATCCTTATGGCTGGGCCGCGACCTTGAGCCACGCCGGCTGGTGGAACGCGATCGCTTTCGCCGATGTCGTGCCGCTCCTGTCGCTCCTGCCCCCGGACCTCAGGGAAACCATCATCCCGATCCTGCTCAATTCGAACGAGCTCGGGGCCGCGCTGTCCACGCCGATCGACTGGGCGACCTACCGCGCCCAGATGCTGAAGGATCTCGTCCGCACCCAGCAGGGCGGCGAAGAGATCAGCTTCGCCGCGAGCCCGGCGCCAGGCGCCGATGCGCCCGGGACGCTACCACCGGTTCAGCCGGCCGGGCCGCAACAGGTCGACACTCCACAGCCGGCCCCCGTCCAGGCGGGAGAGCCACAATCGCAACCACAGACGGTCAAGCCGGGAGGCGAGGAGGTGGACATCTGAAATGAATTTCAGGCCGCTCCCGATTGTCGGAGGGCGGCGCGACTGAAGAGGAAAAGACCATGAACATCGAAAAGATCAGCCTGAAGAATGGCGGGGGGTTCGTTGCCAAGCTCCATGTGATCGCCGCGCCCGCCACCGGCGGCGAGGGCAAAACCTACCCCGACAACAACGACATCCCGCTCGGCCAGGAGCGCACGGTCGACCTGAGCGCGCTGAACGTGCCGGACGGCTCGAAGGTCAAGCTCAAGGCCATCGTGGTTTGGGGCAACGACAACGAGGCGCAGCAGGCTTTCACCTATCAGAAGGGCTGCGGGAAGACGGCGCGCTACAGCATCACCGGCACGACCCTAAGCAACGAGCTCGGGCTTATCAACGTTTCCTGATTTGCGGGGAGCGGGGCACACCCGAGGCAAACAAGACCGGGGACGGCACAGCGCACGTGACGGCTCGTGAGCGAAGCCGCAAGGACGTCACGGGGGCGCTCGTTCTGCAGGACAAGTTGAAAATCGGCAGCGCCCCCGCCAACCGGGTGCTGGACGCGCTCGACAGCGAATTCGTGGCGAGCGGCGCGTCGCCGTCTAGCAGCGACACGGAAGCGTAGACCGAGGAACTGATCTGGCTCTGGTGGAAGCCGAGGCAGGACAGCGAGGGCTCACCGATAACACTGCATAACATTTTCTCCGAGGAGGCGATCATGCCTGTCAACTTCAACAGCAGTCCCGTCACCAACACCACGCCGTTGCGGATCTCGTTCAACGACGCACACGGAAACATGGTTGCGACGCTCGATTCCGACGAGGCGAAGGTGCTCACCATCACCTTCACCTCCATCGTGCTGCATAACCCGCCCAACCCGCCTGTTATGCGGAATCAGAATCCGCCCGCGGCGATAACGGTCCACCCGGGAAACGTCGCATTCGTCGAAATGGGTCCGGGAGGCGCAGTCGTCCTGAACTACGCGATGCCGAACCAGGCGAACAATCAGATCGTGTTTTGAGCGTCGCCGAGCTCTGCGTTCACGGGCGCAACGAATCGCGTCTTGGCGCACGTTGAAGGACGGTCAAAAAGGTACGCGTCCGTACGCCTGGAGAGGAAATAATCCACGCCGGCGTCCAACTGCATGTATTTGGCTCCGCCGTCGCCCTTGACGGAGTTTCGCTGCGTGTAGTCGAACGTAACTCCGCTCAAAAGCCCTGGCGTAATGTAGTACCGTCCTCCCAGTTCTGCGGTATTGAAGGTCGCATTGCCCGTGTATCCAGGCGGGTTAACACCTGACGCCTATCCCATCACATTGCCGACGACCCCGCCGAGGCTATACAACGCTTGCGGGCGCAAGCGGAAAGAAGCCAGAGACATCGGGTCGGTCAAATACAAGCACGTAGAAAGATTGTGGAATGACCGTCCGCTACCTGCCTGACAGCGACCAGCCAAACCCCACGCAATCCGGTCTCGCCTGCGAATCGCGCCACCTTCGGCAACAGGCTGCGCGCTGACTCGTGCGTACTCACATACGGCACGTCGCTTCCCCGCGCGAGCAATCCTCAGTTGGTTTGCATTGATCGATCATGCCTCTTTGCGAAAGCCACCAATCGGAGCGCCATCCCTGCAAGACCCGGAACGCAGCACCGCACCAACACTTATGCCGAGTCCAACCCTGCGCGGCAATGACATAAAAACCGGCACCACAACGAAGACAACCGCAACCAACATTCCCATCCCGAACCAGGCACGCTCCCCAACCGCGATCTACACCAGCAACAACCGCTCGCCAGTCAATGCGCCGCGCGCAAGGCCTCGTCCGCGACTGCAAGACGTGACGCCATGACCTTGACGACATAACGATGAATTTGCTGCGCGGTCACGGCGTCATCCTTCTCGAGGTCACGCAACGACTCAAGTGTCAAACGGCGCACACGTGCCGGCCCCTCCGCGAGAACATCCGCGCTACGCTGCTGCTGCGTATACACCGCCATCTCGCCGACGATCGTACCCGGCCCAAACGAGCGCAGCCTGAGAGACCTCCCGTCGCCAAGCGGCAGCAAAACCGCGACACGGCCGCGCTCGACAAAGTACATGGCGTCCCCCGGCTCACCACGATGGAACACCGCTTGCCCCGCATCAAGCTCGCGCACTTCCAGAAGGGCCAGCAACTTCGCGAGCGCGGCAGGCGAAAAATGCTGCGCGAACATCGCGTGAAAATCTTCCTCAGCGCGAGGCAACGCGCGAGAATCCGCCGCGAGAAGCGCTTCCTCGATCCATTCCAGCCCGGCATCCAGCGTAGCGAACTCGTGAATCCGGAGATTCAGCGTGCCGGTCTTCATGAGCAGCGTACGCGAGCGCATCGGCAACCCGGTCAGCACCAGGTCCGCATTCTTCGTCGCGCACAACTGCCTGAGCTTGACGAAGCTAATCGATACCGACGCGTCCATGCCGTTAGTCGACGCGAAGTCGAGCACGACAAAGCGAACGGGCAGCGGCCCGCCTGTGGCCAGCCGTTCGCGTACGCGCTGCAAGATCGAATTGGCCGTGCCGAAGAACAGGAACCCCTGCAAGCACATTCCGCACACCTGCGCACCGCGTTCGTGAAGCAATGCGACTGCCTCGATACTGCGTTCGACATTCGACGTGCGCGTGCTGCCGTCGAACTCCATACGCACGCAACTGACACGGCCATACAGCAAGGCGAACATCACACAGGCGGCGATCACCCCGACCACCACACCCGTGATGACGCCGTAGAACGCAATGGCGCCCAGAATCAGCGGGACAAGCAGATACTCATGCCAGTTGAGCTTGCGATACCCGCCGACCAGCCACTGAATCAACAGACGGAGCCCCATGAAGAGCTGCAAGCCGACCAGCACCGGCACCGGGAACAGCGCCACGAGGTCCGGCGAGACGGCCAGCACGAACAGGCAGGCAAGCGCGGCGATCACGCCGGCCAGACGACTTGTCGCGCCGGCGCGCGCATTGAGCATCGACCGGTTGAACGACTGGTAACCGACCATCCCGCCTAACATCCCGCTCGCGATGTTGGCAATGCCGGCTGCCCGCATCTCGCGGTTCAGATCGATGTCCTCACCGGTGGCTGCGCCAATCGCGGTCGAATTCATCAGGATCGTGATGGCCGAAATCGATGTGACGACGAGCGTCTCCGGCAAGTGCGCACCGATCGCCGGCCAGTCGACGCTGCCATGCGCGAGCGATGCCGGCCAACGCAGCTCGGGAAGTCGGATAGGATGCAGCGCCACGTGCGGTAGCAACAAACCCGTTTTGCGGGCGTCGTCGACCGACAGGTCTGCTGCAACCAGCAGCAGATAGAACAGCGCGACACCGAGTGCGAGCGTAACCGGCAACGCCGCAGCGTGTTTCCAGGTGTGCGACAGCAGCGTGGCTAACGCGCACACCAGCGCTGCGGGTGTCCACACCAGCCAGCTCACGTGCTTCACCAGCGCCAACGTGTCCCAACTCAAGGGCTCGCCGGTCACGACCCGAAACGCGCCAGCCAGCAGGAGGTAGCCCGTACCGGCAAGGAAGCCGCCCACGACCGGGTAAGGCAGGAATTGCAGCGAACGGCTGCGCTTCGACGAACCGACGGCGTACAGAATGATGCCCGTCACCACCGAACACAACGCGATGGTGATCAGCACCGTCAACAGGATTGTCTGGGGCGTACCGCCGTCAGCCCGCGCGCTGCTCGCGACGCCGGCCGCCACACCGGCAAGAAACGCCGTCGCGTTGCCGTCGGGTCCGGCAATGTTCATGCGCATCGAACTCGTCAACGCGATCACGAGTGCGGTCACGACGCAACTGATGAAGGCGGTGGGCACGCCGAGTCCGGCGTAACGGGCGAGATCCGCGCTGAAGATCATGGTGCCCAGACTCATGGCGTAGCAGAGCATGACCAACATCGACACCATACCGGCCGTCAGGTCTCCGAGCAGACCTCTGATGCGGATTCCGGAGCGGACCTCGGATAAGGAACCTGGAGTACCTTGCTTCACAGTGCTTCCCCGTGAGAGCGGATAGGGTCTCGCCTGGGCGTTGCGATGCGCGCGGCGGGCTGCGGTGATGCGTGGTTCAAACGTTATCCATTGTTCCGGATGACGAACGACTGCATGTGGCACTTGCCTGCTCGCCCGATATCGAGCCCGATTCGCTACGCAGTATCCGTCGCCGCCGCAGCCAGTGTCAACGCACTACGCCACGCAGTCATGCTGCCGTGCTGCCGGCGAAATCCGCGTGCGGCACCGCTCATGTCCGTTGTCCGTGTCCGTCACGCCAGACGTACACTGTGTTTTGTGACCCATACTGGAACACCGGGCACAGTGCGCCGGCTACGCGTTTTGCGGTGGCAGGCGCGGCGTCGATTCGTATGATCCGCCGGCGCCGCGCGGCCCGGTGTGTGAAGCCGGTTCGACAGCCTGTCGCGACAGTGAACAGCGCCGGAGCAAGCGCGTTCGAACGCATCGGATTGGGCGGCGGTGATGGATATCGATCAGTGGCTGCATGCGTTGGGGCTCGAGCAATACGCCCCCGCATTTACCGAAAACGACATCGATGTCTCGATGCTGGAGCAACTCAACGACGCGGATCTGAAAGAGCTCGGCGTCGTCTCGCTCGGCCACCGCAAGCGCCTGCTGGCGGCGATCGCCGATCAGCGCGACGCCGCGCGGCGCGCGGCATCGCCCGCAGTCGTCAATGTGCCCGCAAGCGAGCGGCGCCAGGTCACCATTCTGTTCGCCGATCTGTGCGGCTTTACCGCGCTGTCGCAAACGCTCGACCCCGAAGAGCTAAGCGAATTGACCGCACGTTACACGGCGCTCGTCGATCGGATCGTGCTCAGCTACGGCGGCACGATCGACAAGCACATCGGCGACGCCGTGATGGCGATCTTCGGCGCGCCACGCGCGCATGACACCGATCCGCTGCGCGCGGCGCGCGCCGCGCTGGAAATTCATGAGGCACTTAACGGGCTGGCCGAGCACGCATCGCCCCCGCTAAGGGCACACGTGGGCATCGCCAGCGGCGAGGTGGTCGCGGGTTCGTTCGAGCGCGCGGACGTTCAGGACTACACGGTACTCGGCGACTCCGTGAACCTCGCTGCCCGGCTGGTCGCCGCCGCCGGCCCGGGGGAGACGTTGCTCTCCGATAGCGTGCATCGCGCGCTCGGCAACGTCGTGCTGAGCGATGCCGTCGGCACGATGCGCTTCAAGGGAATCGACGCGCCGGTGCGCGTGTGGCGTCTGCGCAGCGTCGCCTTTGAACCGCTCACGGCAAGCCGCGGCGTATTTGTCGGCCGCAAGGCTGAACTCGAACAGTTCAAGGGCCTCGCGCATACGTGTCTTGAGCAGCGCGCCGGCCACGTCGTCTATGTGCGCGGCGAGGCAGGCATCGGCAAGACGCGGCTCGTCGACGAGATGCGCCGCTTCGCCGAAACCTTGGGCTTTGCCAGCCACCGCGCCCTCGTTCTGGATTTCGGCGTGGGCAAGGACCAGGACCCTATTCGCACGATCGTCGACAGCCTGCTGGACCTGCGGCCGGCGGCCAGCGCCGACGAACGGCGCGCCGCCGCGGCACAGGTTGCCGCGTCCGGGGCCGTCGGTCCCGATCAACTGATGTTTCTCCACGACATCCTCGACCTCCCGCAAACCGACGAATGGCGCACGCTCTACGACGCGATGGACAATGCCGCACGCACGCGCGGCAAGCGTGCGGTCGCAGCAGCGATCAGCGCGGATGTGTGCCGGCGCAAGCCAGGCATGATTGTCGTGGAAGACCTTCATTGGGCTGATCCGCAGGTGCTCAGTTATCTGGCCGCCTTCGCCGTCGCGATCGCGAACGGTCCGGGCCTGCTGGTGATGACCTCGCGCGTGGACGGTGATGCGCTCGACGCGGCATGGCGCGCAGGTTGTCGTGGCACGCCCTTCGTCACGATCGACCTGGGCCCGCTGCGCAGCGACGAGGCGCTGAACCTGGCCGGCGGCTTTATCGATGCGAGCGAGCGGGTCGCGCGGGCCTGCATCGAACGCGCCGGCGGCAATCCGCTGTTCCTCGAACAACTCCTGCATAACGCCGAGGAAGGCAGCGAAGAAGCCGTTCCCGCGACCATCCAGAGCCTCGTGCTGGCGCGCATGGACCGGCTGGGCGCGCGCGACCGCGAGGCGTTCCAGGCCGCCGCGGTGATCGGCCAGCGCTTTGGCCTCGCCTTGCTGCGGCGGCTGATCGATACACCAGAGTACGTTTGCGATGGGCTCGTCGCCAACGCGCTCGTCGTGCCGGAAGGTGACGATTTCCTGTTTGCCCACGCGCTGATCCAGGAGAGCGTCTACTCGACGCTGCTGCACGCGCGCCGACGCGAGTTGCACCGCCGCGCGGCCGACTGGTTTGCGGCGACCGACCTGGTGCTTCACGCCCAACATCTCGATCGCGCCGAGGACGAACGGGCACCGCGCGCCTACTTCGACACCGCGCTCGCGCAACGCGCGGCCTACCTGACCGAGGCGGCATTCCGGCTAGTCGAGCGAGGTCTGCAGATCGCGCAAACGGCTAGCGATCGCCACGCGCTGATCTGCTTCAGGGGCGAACTCCAACGCGATCTCGGCGACATCGCCGGATCGATCGCGACATACCGCGCGGCCGTAGCCGCGGCGCCGGACCAGGCGGAGCTTTGTCAATCGCAGATAGGGCTCGCCGAAGGGCTGCGGGTGAGTGAAGGCCTCGCCGAAGCCCTCTCTCTGCTCGACGCGGCTCAGCACGTGGCGCAGCGTCTGGATAAGGTCGCGGAACTCGCGCGCCTTCATCACCTGCGTGGCAACATCCTCTTTCCGCTTGGCAGGATCGATGACTGCCGTACCGAGCATGAGCTTGGGCTTGCCTACGCAACGCGGCTCGGCTCGCCCGAAGCCGAGGCGCGTGCGCTTGGCGGCATCGCGGATGCCGCCTACGCGCAAGGACGCATGCGCACCGCTTTCGAGCACTTCAGCCGGTGCGTCGCATTGAGCCGCGAACACGGCTTCGGCCGGATCGAGGTCGCCAATCGTTCGATGGTGGGCTTCAGCAGGATCTTCCTCAACGAGGCACGCGCGGCGCGCGAGGACGTCAGCGCCGCCGCACGCGCCGCGGCGCTGGTCGGCCAGCCGCGGGCGCAGATGCTCTGCGAAACCTTGGGCGTCTTTGCCTGCTACGAAATGGGCGACATGCAGGCGACTCTCGCCCACCTCGAGCGCGAGATGCAGATCATCCGTCAATTGGGCGCTCGCCGCTTCGAAGCGCAGAACATGGAAATGCGAGCGCGCGTCCTGCTCGAAAGCGGGCGTCGGCGCGAGGCCGCCGATCTGCTGCGTGAAGCGCTGGCGATCTGTTGCGAGGTGGGTACGCAGTTCAGCGCACCCAAGGCCGTGGGGGCACTGAGCCGCGCCGTCGACGACAACGGCGAACGCGCGCGCCTGCTCGCCGAAGGCGCCGACATGCTGCGGCGCGGCGCGGTTGGTCACAATCATCTGTGGTTCTACCGTGACGCGATTGACGCGATGTTGTCCGCCGGCGATGCGGCCGGCGCATTGCGCTATGTCGCTGCGCTCGAAGACTATACGTGCGCCGAGCCGCTGCCGTGGGCGCAGCTTTTTGTGGCGCGCGGCCGCGCCCTCGCTCGCACGCAGCAAGACCGAGCTAGTGAAGAAACGCGGCGCGAACTGAAGCGCGCGCGCGCAGCCCTCGCGGAAGCGGGCTTCAACAGCTATCTGCCTGCGGTGGACGCTG
This sequence comes from Paraburkholderia ultramafica, assembly GCF_902859915.1. Lineage (GTDB taxonomy): Bacteria > Pseudomonadota > Gammaproteobacteria > Burkholderiales > Burkholderiaceae > Paraburkholderia > Paraburkholderia ultramafica. The sequence goes on along the minus strand of NZ_CADIKK010000002.1, from coordinate 164,750 downwards.
CGCTCTCCGCTTAGCGAAGGGGGCGGCCAGCAGATTTCAACGATTCGGCTCGGCTCACTGTCATTGCGGCCATTCGGCCATCGATGATCGGGTGTTTACCCGGCAAACGCGCTCTCATACTTGCACCTCTGAGATGGCGGGCGTTCCCGACTGGCCCTCTGCTGCATAACCCGATGCCCGATTCCCTCGATACCCCGGACACAACCCGGCCCCCGACCAGCACGGCCTCGCGGTACGGCCAGAGCATTTACTCGAAGGCGAATCGACGATCGGCTTCGGGCGGCGCAGCCTGCGCGCGATCTGGCAATCCCAGACTGAGCGCCCGAGCGCGATCATCTGCGGCAACGACCACATCGCGCTTGGGGTGCTGCGCGAAGCGGAGGATCTGGGGGATCGCGATTCCCGGCGAACTGTCCGTGACAGGCTTCGACGATCTCGCGATCGCGAAAGAGATGCGCCCCGCGCTGACAACAATGCGAGTCGACACCGCTGAGATCGGGTGGCTTGCGGCGCAGCACCTGCTCGACGCGCTCGACGGCAAACAATCGCAACGTGGGCACGAGGTGCGCGCGCTATTGCAGGTTCGGCAGTCGACCGGGCCGTGCCCGAGGTAGTTTCCTGGCGCGATTGGCTGGATGAGGTAGCACAAGCGGTTCGACGAACTCGATCGCGACTTCTTCCTATGGGAATATTGGCGGGGCGTTGAATGCGCTCGCAAAAGTAAGGGGCGTGGCCGTATGGCCACGCCTCGCCGAGCTCACGCGCTCATTGCGCCGAGACGGAACACATTGACGAGGTCGCGAAGCATCTGTGCCTGTTCCTGCATGGACTGCGCCGCGGCGGCTGCCTGTTCGACCATCGCTGCGTTTTGTTGCGTCGTCTCGTCCATCTGCGCAATAGCGACGTTCACCTGCTCGATACCGCGTGTCTGCTCTTCCGACGCCGTGGAGATTTCGCTGATGATATCGGTTACGTGTTGTACGGAATGAACCAGCGACTGCATTGTATTGCCCGCCTTTTCCACCAGCGCCTTGCCATTTTCGACCCGCTCGACCGAATCCTCGATGAGACGCTTGATTTCCTTGGCTGCTTCCGAGCTGCGGTGCGCGAGGTTGCGAACCTCGCCGGCGACCACGGCAAAACCCCGGCCCTCCTCACCCGCTCGAGCAGCCTCGACAGCCGCATTGAGCGCGAGGATGTTGGTCTGGAATGCGATCCCTTCGATAACCGAAATAATATCGACGACCCGTACCGAACTGCTCGCGATGGTCTGCATCGTATCGACCACCTGCTGCACCGCCGCGCCTCCTTCACCGGCAATACGCGAAGTGGTGAGCGCCATCTGGTTGGCCTGACGCGCGTTGTCCGCGTTCTGCTTGACGGTCGCGGTCAGTTGTTCCATGCTCGCCGCCGTTTCGCCGAGCGACGATGCCTGCTGTTCGGTGCGCGCCGACAGGTCCAGGTTGCCCGCCGCAATCTGCTCGGCGGCGACGGTAATGGTCTCCGTCCCGCCGCGAATGCGCCGGATTGTGTCGGCCAGCCGGTGCTGCATGCGCTGCATTGCGAACAGCATGCTGCCGCTATCGCCAGCGCCGAGCGTGACATCGTGTGAGAAATCGCCATCCGCGATCGCTTCTGCAACCGTGGCCGCGTACGCGGGCTCGCCCCCGAGGCTGCGTTTGACATTGCGGATGATCATCACGAGCGCGACTGATCCGAGGCTGCCGATCACGCAGATCATCGCGAGGTAACTCAGCAGGTCAGTCCTGAAAGCTTCATCGACATCGTTGACATAGACGCCTGAGATCAGATACCAGTCCCACGGCGCGAAGCGCTTCACGAAAGCGATCTTCGGAACCCGGTCTGTCTTGCCGGGCAGGCGCGCCATATAGTCGACAAAGCCTTCACCTCTCGCCTGCGCGAGCTTGACCATCTCTACGAACAGAAGCTTGCCGTTGGTGTCCGCATAGGTGTTCACGTCCTTGTTGCGCAGATCGGCGAGTACCGGATGCATGATGACGACGGGTTGCGCCGTGGTAACGATCATGTAGCCATTGCCGGGGAAACGCATGGCTGAGAGCCGCGCCATCGCCTGCTGCTGCGCTTGCGCCTGCGTCAACTCGTTTCGCTCGGCCATCTTCGCGTATTCGGCGACAATTCCGTTCGCCGCGTTGACCACGTCTTCGATCGCGGCCTTGCGCCCGGTCAGCATGGTGTTGCGCGATTGCATGGCGGCCCAGCCACCGAGGAACAGAAGGCCCAGCCACGTAACCAGCAAGGCCAGCCATAACTTTGTATTCAAACTAAGACGGTTCACTTTATTTCCAAATTGCAAGGCCGTTGAAAGACATCTGGCTGCGCCATCTGCCCGCCGCAATTGAATAACGGCATATCGGCGGAAATCCGCAGTGGGGAAATTCCCTTAGCGGCAGGATGCCGAACTCCGGATCATCGCGAGGGGCCGCATGCCGTGAGTCAAGGGGACAGCACCGAACGTGTGGGGCACTTAAGCGGACATCGAGGGCCGACGTTGGCGTAAGGACAGACCCGGGTACATCGGGCCATAGGTCTCGTGAAGCGATGGAGGTAGGTGCGGGTAAGAGGCCGGGCGATAGCCATGCCACGTGAACTCAGCGCAAACTTCTAACCTCGCTCGGCGTGACACTTCCGGCAAATCGATTGCCGAAATGGGTTCTCGTGTAGTTGACGACAGCAGCGACCTGATCGTCATTCATCGCGTCGCCAAACGATGGCATTCCCTTTCGGCCATGCAGTACGTTGACGATGACGTAGGGCGCTGCTTCGACTGCCGGGTTGTCAGCGAGCGCCGGGTAGTGACCCGCGCCCTGTGCGCCTTTTCCATCCGGCATATGGCATCCCGCGCAGCTAGCGTTGTAAAGCGCTTCGCCGGTTTTTTCAGTGAAGCGGTCGCCCGGCGAAATCGTGAAAGTGCGTGGTGCGTCCTGTGCCACGGCTTGAGCCGACACCGCCCCGGCTCCCATCAGCAAGGCCATCAGCATCACGCAGAGGATCAGCGTCGGCCTATCCATTGACGATTCTCCGATGCAGCCGGGTGATCGCATCCAGTGACGACAGCACGGCGCCTTCCTGCCATGCCGGGATATGGGAAGCGTGCTCTCCGGCAAGGACGATCCGTCCGTCGATCTGACAGAGATTCGCGTAATGCGCTTTTCTCAACGCATCCGTCCATGCGGCGAAGCAGCCGTTCGTGAACGGTGACCGGCTCCAGCTCATCGCGAAGCCGTTCTGGTACTCGCGCGCGTACTGCGGATGAATCTGGCTGCCCTGGCTCAATACGACCGCGATCCGTTCGGCAGGGGGCAGCGCACCCATCTCATAGCTGGCGGGCCCCCACATGTAGGCGCCGAGCAGCACCGCAGGACCGGTCGATCCGTAACCTGTCGCCGGATAGCCGATCGTCGAGATCGGCAGGTCAGTATGCGTGATGCCGCCGTAGATCTGCTCGTCTTCTTCCCAGAATCGCCGGCCGAATTGCAAGCCGATTTTCACCGATGTCTCGTAGGGCACCGCATCGATCGCGGCGCGCATGGCCGGGCCGACCGCAATGTCGATCTGACTCAGAATCGAGAGCGGAATGGTGCACACCAGCCAATCTGCGTGCGCGTTCCGTTCGGTCCGGGTGGTCGTATCGGTATAGCGCACTGTGACGCCTTGCTCGTCCTGCAAGATCGCCGTGACTCTTGCGTTGAACATGACGGCGCTCGCGACCTGCGAATGAAGCGCATGGGCAATTCTGTCCATGCCGCCGACGGGCTGAAAAATGCTGCTCTGGAAATCCTGCTCGTTGCCAGACGAGAGCCATTGCCACAAACGCGATGCAAGCAAGGGGTCGCGCGGGAGTAGATCCGACGGTACGGCCTCGGGCATCAGCCCACCGCCGTGCGCGGTCGCGAATCCGCGGCGTTCACTGCTTTGCCGGCCCGCCTGATAGCGACCATCCCAACCGAGCGCGCCCCATTGGCGCAGGGATTCGAGTAGCAGATCCGCATCTTCGACTGACAACGCATCATCGAGTGCGTCCTTGCGGATTGCTTTGGACAGCAGTTCGGCAACATAGCCTTGATAGTCGGTCTGCACCGCCCGGAATCGTTGCGGCTTGCCACCGAAAGCCTCCGTCGAATGCAGGTAGGCGTTGTAATTGACCTGGATGAAGGGCTCGAGCGACACCTTCAGGCGCTTTGCATAGTCGAGTACGCCCTGGTGGTGATACGGAATGCGCCACGGTCCTGGGTTCAGATAAAGTCCGTCGGCGAAATCGCAGTACTGGGTGGCACCGCCGAGTTCTGTATAGCGATCACCGCCCCTGACAGTCCAGGCCCGACCACCTGCGCGGTCGTTGTACTCCAGCACCTGCACGTGGTAGCCCGCGTTCCTCAACTCAAAGGCCGCGACGAGGCCAGCAATGCCCGCGCCGAGCACGAGAATTCGCGTTCCTTTGGGTGCGCCATCGAGTCTGATCGGTCCGGCGTAGGTCGAGGTAGCGGCGAACCCAAGCGTACCCATGCCTTGCATCATGGCGGCCGCGCCGAGGTTCTTGCCGATCAGCGTCAGCAGGTGCCGGCGGCTCATCGCATTGGCGGTCATTCTCGACATAAGGACGTGGTGCAACGACTGGAGAGAAACGATGGCGAACGAAATCAGATGGCATCCCGGATTGCAAAGGCCCGAGTCATCTGGATTTATATGCGTGGGGTTGCGTTTGGTCTCTGAAAACGCAATGCCCCGACGTCTCCTTTATAGGAGGCATGGGGCGTCTTTCATTGGCTCAAGTTATTCCGCAATGCGTTTGAAACTGGCGTAGTAATCGTCGGTGTAGTAGCAGTCGCCAGTCTGCCTGCGCGGTCCACCACATACAATGCGGCGCTGCCCGCGATCCGCCGAGCCAGGTGTGCGAACTGTGTAGGCATGGTAGTAGCCGCGCGGATGCTGCGGCAGCAATGCCGCGCTATTGCGGAACAAGACACCGTCCTCGCCAAAAGGGAAAGGCCCGCCCGCTTTGATCAGACGCAGCGTTTCGGCTGCTTCCCCCGGCAACTGCGCCTTGGTGACGGCGGCCAGCGCGCCCGATGCGGCGGGTGTGCCGCTCGCGGCCTGCCCAGGCTGACCGGGCGCCTGACTCGCGGATGCGCCCGGTTCCTGAGTAGCGTTTTGCGATCCGTCCTTGCCGCATCCGCAGAGGATCGCGCTCAAGGCGAGGATGCAGGAGAAAGCCCACGCTTGCTTCACGAAACGGTTGTCTCCGGTTGACCAGCATTCGACGAACACGAACGATTTAAGGGTATCGCCAATGGCAGAGTGAATCAATGTTCGGCCAAAAATAGGATTTTTTTACTCGACAACCTGGCCGATGCGCGGTTCTCGGCGTTCGAGAAGTAGGCAAATCAAGCAGATTGCGGTGAGGCTCGTTTCATCGGCCACAGCAGTCCATTCATCCAGCTTCGAGCAGCGCAGGCGTTCGCTCGCAACAGGCTGCGTATCTTAGCGCGACGCACTACTGCCCGAGCCTCGCGATTCTGAGCGGCTCGCAGAGCTGAGCGCGATGCCCGACATGTTGCTGCCGATGATTCGTGGACGTGCCGCGCAATTGAACGCACACTCGTTCACCATGCAAGCCCGCGCGTCCCCCACGACTGCGATCCTCCCGCGCCGCCGGACATACATTTCCTCAAGACTGCGCGGGTCGCCGCGTGCCTTCCGCGCGCGTTTGGCTTTCGCCCTTGTGCTCGGCTAACTGCTGTCCCCGGCTGGAGTCCGACGGAAACAGCGTCGCCACGAGGCGATCCAGGAACTGGAAGAACTTGTCCGATGCATACCCGGCGATGAACGCGATTGCCAGTGGAGACAGCGTCTTTCCCTCCTGCACGATGTCGCTGAATAGCCCGATCGAGATGCCGACGATCACCGCTGTGGTGACATGCGAGCGATTGGCGACTTTCGAATATTCCGGGTGAAAGAGGCACGCGGCGGTGTCGTCGCGCAGCCTGCGCAGGATGGCGGCGGTGGCGCCGAGCCATGCATACAGGATGGGCAGCACGAAGCCCGTCGTCATTCCGACGAAGGTCAGGATATTGTCCTGCGCATACTTCGCCGTCGCGCGAATCTGCTGGTAGAGGGCGATCTTCTGAAAGCCCTGATTCACCGTGTCTTCGGGAATCACCGTTTTCTTGTCGGGGGAGAGGCCGATGTTGAACAGCGGCAGATCGATCTCCAGCGCGGCGCGCATGGAATCAGTCGAGCACTCCCAATAGGCAGGCAGGGTGGACCCTGCGATGTCCGCCTTGCTGCAATTCTTCGCATACTGTTTTTTCACGATGCCCCAGTCGTCTCCCCAATCTTCCCCGAAGAGCGCAAAGAGCCGCTCGCCCAGCGCATTCGGCACCCAGAAGAAAAACTTGCTGATGGTCCCCGTTCGCTGAATGTCGGAATAGAGTTGACGGTTGTTGGTCGCGAACTTCTGCAGAGTTTCCTTGATCGCGTCTGCTTCGGGCGAATTCTGCACCTGCGCCAGCGCGTCGTGCGTCGGATTCTCGTTTGCCTTCTTGATCGCGGCGTCATAAGCCTGCAACTGGTTGTGCATCACGAGGGAGATCGGGTCGTTGCTCTGGATCCCGACCTTGATGTCGTCCGATATCTCCTTGATCGCGAACAGCAGGCACGAAAGCGCGAGCACGAGCAACGTGAGCGCCGCCGCGGAGAGCGAATAATTCCTGATTGCTTTGCGCGCGCCTTTGCGCGCTTCGGCGCCGACAGTTTCGCCGACGACCGGCGCGACGGCTTCGGTGATACGGCTCATCGCGTCATAGAACGGCACTTCGACCGTGGCGGACCACGTGAAATCCTTCTGCGCCTGGCGCGCGGCGGCGAGCGCATCGACATCCGATTCCGCGAGCTTCTTGCCGTTGAGTCCCGCGTGCGACACAACCTCCGAGCACCGTTTCAGATCGTCCGCTACTTTCGCGTTGGGATAAGGCGCTTTCGCCACGATATACGCCATCGCGTGATAAAACGCGGATTCTCTTTTGGGGCTGATCTTGCCTGCCTCCAGATCCGCGTACGCGTTCTTCACGGCGCGCAGGATGTATTCGGGAATTCGCACGCCTGCGCGTGCTGCGAGCGAGATGCAGATCTCGCAGCGGGCGATATCGTCTCTCAGGTTCAAACTCGGCTTTTCGTCGTTGGTCGCATTCATGGGAACCTCCGCCGTCAGAATTCGCTTGCTTTGATCCCGTGTGATCGCCGGTCTTTGCGGACGACCTGCAGTGGCTCCAGCGGTTCGCGCTTATATACGGATTCCGAACGGATGGCCTGGTTGTTATGGAATCCTTTACGTAGTGTCCTGCCATCACGCTCCACCTGGGTCGAAGTGGACTGCTTTCATGAATGACGGTTATAAGATTCAGATTGTCAAAGAACCTGCGCAGGCGCCGTCTTTTGTCGCTTCTCCACTATGCTTTGGCGAGGATGCTCGGCGTGAAACGGCTAAGAGTGCGGTCTCGATCCGTCGTCGATGACACGCACAGCTCATCCTTTTCTGGATGCTTCGTGGCAGTCGTGGCAAACACCATTGCGGCCAGCGCGTGGGCACGTCTAAAGACCTGGCCCGATTGCCATCAAGCTTTCTACGATCACACGGGGAATGGAAGAAGCGCTGGTGCGGAATGACAAAAGGCGGTCCGGGTGGCCGGGCGTGCGGCATCATTGCCACGGCCCGAGAGGCAATGAGGACTGGCGTTGCTTGCCCATCGTGAATACGCTTGGCTCCCACGCCGCTTACCCGTACCGGACATCATCTCACCAACCGTACCGGTACTGTACCGGCCCACATCGCTAGAATGTGCTCCATCGTCCTCTCGCCGACACCGGAGCCATCATGTCTTTCCTCAGTCTCAGCGCGCTGCCCGCCGGCATTCTGTTCGCGCTCGTCACGACCATCACGCCCGGTCCGAACAACACGATGCTGTTGGCCTCGGGTGTCAACTTCGGCTTTCGCCGCACGCTGCCCCACCTGTCCGGCATCAGTCTCGGCGTCGTGCTGTTGATGCTGTCGGTCGGCATCGGTCTCGGTGAAGCCTTCGTCCATTTCCCCGTGCTGTACACCGTGCTCGAAGTCGCGAGCGTCGCCTACCTGCTGTATCTCGCGTGGAAAATCGGCACGTCGGGCGAGTTGAAGGTGAAAAAAGGCGAGCGCCGGCCGATGCGGTTTCATGAAGCCATCGCGTTCCAGTGGGTCAATCCGAAGGCATGGATGATGGTGCTGACCGCCGCCACCACGCTCCACCTCAGCGATAACTTCAGCATGAACGCCGTCGCGATGGCGGTGATCTTCTACGCGGTCGGCTTTCCGTGCATCTGTCTGTGGGCGGGCTTCGGCACCGCGATGCGCCAGGTGCTGTCGGACCCGAAGCGGTTGCGCATCTTCAATGTGGCGATGGCGTTGCTGCTGGTGTTCTCGCTGTATCCGATCGCGCTGAAGCTGCTCGGCCGCGCCGCCTGAGCGAAGCACCCAACGAACCTATAAGGCCCCCTGCCCGACTCGCTCGATGAAGCGCCACAGCGCGTCGTCGGTCGAGTACGGCGCGTTGAAACGGAACCAGGCGCTCGGCGCATCGTCGGGGCGGAAGTAGGAGCCCGGCGCGAGCCAGATGCCATGCGTGAGCGCGGCCGTCGCCACTTCGCCGGCCCGCTCCGCTTCGATCGGCAAACGCGCCCACAGAAAGAGCCCCGCGCGCGGCCGATGAAACACCTCGAGACCGAGCGCATCGAGCCGCTCTTCGACGCTCGCGTGCGCGAGTTTGAGCCGCTCGTTGACCGCTTCGACATGACGCGCGTAGCGCCCCTCGAGCAACACTTTGTCGACGATCCGCTCGATCGCTTCCGACGACGTCAAGCCCACCGCCATTTTGGTGCGCGCCAGTTCGCGCAACACCGCCTGCTCGGCGACCACATAGCCGCAACGCAGCCCCGGTGTCACCGTCTTCGAAAAACCGCCGACATACAGCACCCGCTGCAAGCCCTCCAGCGCGGCGAACAGCGGCGCGCCGGACGGCGCGAGTTCGCGGCTCACGTCGTCCTCGATCACCCACATGCGCTGACGCTCGGCGATCTGCAGCAAACGGAACGCCGCCGACATGCCAAAGGTCGCGCCGGTCGGATTCTGCAGCGTGGTGTTGACGAAGATCGCCTTCGGTTTGTGCTGCGCGACCAGCGCTTCGAGCACATCCGTATCGACACCCGCCGGCGTACGCGGCACGCCGTGCACGACCAGTCCGGCCAGCTTGAGAATCTGCAGCAGGTTGCAATAGCCGGGATCTTCGACGATCACCACGTCGCCCGCACGCAGCAAGGTGCGCACGATCAGATCCAGCCCCTGGGTCGCGCCCTGCGTGAGCAGCACATTGGAGACGTCGACGGGCAGCCCGCGCCGGTCGAGCTGTTCGGCGATCCGCTCGCGCAACGGTGCGAACCCGTACGGATGCCCATAGTCGCCAAGCCGCGCCGCCGGCACCCGGCTGATCGCGCGCAACGCGTGCTGCAAGCCGGTCTCGTTGATCCATTCGTTTGGCAGCCAGCCGCCGCCCGCCTTGATCGGCACCGAATGATCGGCGAACACGTCGGATAGCAGCCAGGTCGCCGTGAGGCTCGGCGGCTGCCAGTCGGTGACGGTGGCGCGCGTGGACGGCGCGCGCGCGGCCACGCGATAGCCGGAGCCGCGCCGCGCGACCACGAGGCCCATCGACACCAAACGGTTGTACGCCTCGGTGACCGTGAACGTGCTCAGTTCATGGCTTTGCGCGAGCTGCCGCACCGACGGCAACAACGCGCCCGCGCGCAGCGACTGCGCTTCGATGGCGCGCGCGAAGCCTTGCACCACCTGCTCGACGAGCGTCGGAGCGGCGCGTCGGTCGCGCTCAAGTTCTAGTTCGATCATGGTCAGGGCGAAATCAAGGCGTAGAAGCGGACCGCGGCAAGCGGCCAGGTGGTGAGGCGCCGGACAACCCGCCGGTCGGCGTACGAAGTCCATCGACACAGTTGGCGCCAATCCACCAACACAGTTAGCACCACACCGCGTCAACTGTTTATGCCGTCATTAAACCGCGAACGCTACAGTTTCGCTACGCCCCGAAGGAAGTCCCCTTGGGGGACCACTTCGAGGAGATAACCACATGACTTCGCGCCCCGTCATCGACGACCTGTCGTCCTTCTGGATGCCCTTCACCGCCAACCGTCAGTTCAAGGCCGCGCCGCGCCTGCTGGAATCGGCCAAGGGCATGTACTACCGCAGCACCGACGGGCGCGAGGTGCTCGACGGCTGCGCGGGTCTGTGGTGTGTGAACGCGGGCCACGGCCGCGATGAGATCGTCGCCGCAATCACCCAGCAACTCTCGACGCTCGACTTCGCGCCGACCTTCCAGATGGGCCACCCGCTCGCCTTCGAAGCGGCCACCAAAGTCGCCGAGCTGATGCCGGCCGGCCTCGACCGCATCTTCTTCACGAACTCGGGTTCCGAGTCGGTCGACACCGCGCTGAAAATCGCGCTCGCGTACCACCGTTCGCGCGGCGAAGGGCAGCGCACCCGGTTGATCGGCCGCGAGCGCGGCTATCACGGCGTGGGCTTCGGCGGCATCTCGGTCGGCGGCATCGCGCTGAATCGCAAGACCTTCTCCGGCGCGCTGCTGCCGGCGGTCGATCATCTGCCGCACACGCACAATCTCGAACACAACGCGTTCTCGAAGGGCCAGCCCGCGTGGGGCGCGCACCTGGCCGAGGAACTCGAGCGCATCGTCACACTGCACGATGCGTCGACGATCGCCGCGGTGATCGTCGAACCGGTGGCCGGCTCGACCGGCGTGCTGATTCCGCCGCAAGGCTATCTGCAGAAGCTGCGCGAGATCTGCACGAAGCACGGCATCCTGCTGATTTTCGACGAAGTGATTACCGGTTTCGGCCGCGTCGGCAAGGCCACCGCGAGCGAGTACTTCGGCGTCACGCCGGACCTGATCACGATGGCGAAGGCCATCAACAACGCGTCGATCCCGATGGGCGCGGTCGCGGCGAGCCGCACGATCCACGACACGATCGTCAACAGCGGCGCGCAAGGCGCGATCGAGCTGTTCCACGGCTACACGTATTCGGCGCACCCGGCCGCAGCCGCCGCCGCGGTGGCGACGCTCGACCTGTATCGACGCGAAGGCCTGTTCGAGCGCGCGGCCACGCTGGCGCCGACGTTCGAAGCCGCCGCCCACTCGCTGCGCGGCGCCAAGCACGTGAAGGACGTGCGCAACCTCGGCATGATCGCCGGCGTGGAACTCGAGTCGCGCGACGGCGCACCGGGCGCGCGGGCTTATGAAGCGTTCGTCAAATGCTTCGAGGCAGGTGTGCTGGTGCGGTTCACGGGCGACATCCTCGCGTTTTCGCCGCCGCTCATCATCAACGAAGAGCAGATCGCGCACATCTTCAAGACCGTGGGCGACGTGCTGGCGACCGTGCAGTAACCGTAACAGCCACGCTCGAACGAAAGCGGCGTATGCGTTTGCATGCGCCGCTTTTGTTTAGCACGTGTTTGGGACGTACGCGCAGGTTTGCCGAAGAACGCGCAAGCTCCGCACCCACGCCGGAGCAAGCATCAGTGATGCGCGCGCGAGGCCCGCGTATGCGCCGCCTTTTTTGCAGCCGCTGAGCGACCCGCCGCGCCCTTCGTCGCGGCAGCTTTCTTCGCCGCCGCAGAACGGCTGGCCGCCGGGCGCTTGGCCGCCGCCGACTTCGCCTGCTTCGACATCGCCGCCGGCGATGCACCGGCGCTGCTCTCCCGCTTCAACGCATTGGTCGGGGCGCGCGAACGCTTTGCGGTCGACTCCGTGCCCGCGCTCTTTCACGCCGTGCTCTTGTGCTGGCCGGCGGCGCTGTCCTTCTCCGCTTTCTTGCGGGTCGCTTCGCTGGTTGTGCCTTTCTTCGGTAACTTCACGGCCACACCCGCGCGGCGTGCTTCCGACAGGCCGATCGCAATCGCCTGCCTCGCTGACCTGACGCCGTGCTTGCCGGCGCGCACCTTGTCGACCTGCTCCTTGACGAATTCTCCCGCCTGAGTACTCGCTGACTTGCCGGCGCGTTTATCCGCCGCGGCACGCTTGAGGGTTTTCTGTTCGGGCATGACGGTTCTCCAGTTTGGCTGTGGCCTGTGTGATGCAGCAACAGCTGTGCCGGAATGGCTCTGCGGACGCGGCCAGCGGCGCGTGACGCCACCGCGAAGCGCCGTCCGCAGGGCGGTTTCGCGCATTTGCGCGCCCGCGCACGGCACGGTGGAGCGCGGGCCGGCCGCCGATGTCAATTCGCCAAAGCGCCCGAATCGCCGCGCAACGTCGGTGAATTACCCGGCGGGGCTCGCGCCCGTCAGCGGGACGGGGTATGGTGTTGGCAAGGGTTGGCGCCGTGGTCCAGCCCGACGGGAGACGTCCATGAAGATACCTACCGTTCGCGCGGGTGCGCATATCGAAGGCGTGCACTGGATCGCCGAATACGCGGAAGACGTTCACGAGATTCGCGTATTTCGTGAAGGCCAGGAAGTGGATGTACACAACGCGCCATCCACCCTGTTCGGCGATGAGGAGAATGCGGGCTCCAGGAGCACCGCCGATCATCGCGCGGTCGAAGCCGCCGTGCTCGCTTATCTGAGGCGCTTTGTCATCGAGCACGACGCGGAGGAGTAGCCGTCCGTGTCTTTGGCAGCAGACTTGTTTTCCGCACGCTGGCGGCGTCGGATGCCACCAGCGTGCAGACTCGAAGACACGAACCAGATAACGCGCCGCTCACGCAAAGCGCTCGATCCGCTCAATCAGCAGGCCGCAGCTTCTTGACCTCGGCATCCGACGGCTGAACGCTCGCGCCGTCGATATACCGGTACGACGTCATCACGCCCTTGCCGTCCTTCAACGCCGTCACGCCGACATACGCGCCCATGGTCGACTGATTGTCCTGCGCGCGATAGGTGATCGGCCCGAACGGCGTTTGCACATTGAGGCCCTTGAAGGCGGTGGCAAGCTTGTCCGAATCGACCGAGCCGGCCTTCTTGATGCCGTCCGCAATCGACATCAGCGCCGAGTACCCCACCACCGAGCCCAGCCGCGGATAGTCGTGATATTTGGCCTGATACGCTTCGACGAACTTCTTGTTCGCCGCCGTATCGATCGAATACCACGGGTAGCCCGTCACGATCCAGCCGGCCGGCGCTTCCGCACCCAACGGGTCGAGATAGTCCGGCTCGCCGGTCAGCAGCGACACCACGCTGCGATCCTTGAACAGACCCCGCGTATTGCCCTCACGCACGAACTTGCCCAGATCCGCGCTGAACAGCACGTTGAAGATCGCATCCGGCTTCGCATCGGCGATCGCCTGGGTCACCGCGCCCGCGTCGACGTTGCCGAGCGGCGTCGCCTGTTCGGCGACAAACTGCACGTCCGGCTGCGCAGCGCTCAGCAGCTTCTTGAACGTCGCCGCCGCGGACTGTCCGTACTCGTAGTTCGGATACACCAGCGCCCAGCGCTTCTTCTTCAGCCTGGCCGCTTCCGGCACCAGCATCGCCACCTGCATGTAGGTGGAAGGACGCAGACGGTACGTGTATTTGTTGCCGTCGGCCCAGACGATCTTGTCGGTCAACGGTTCGGCGGCGAGGAAGAAAATCTTCTTCTGCTTCGCGAAGTCGGTCAGCGCGAGGCCGGTGTTCGACAGGAACCCGCCGAACAGCAACTGCACCTGCTCGCGCGCGATCAGTTCCTGCGCGACGCGGATCGTGTCGCCAGGATTGGCGTTGTCGTCGCGCGAGACCACTTCGAGCTGCTTGCCGAGCACGCCGCCCGCCGCATTGACCTGTTCGAGCGCGAGATTCCAGCCGTTCTTGTAAGGCCCGAGAAAGGCGGGCTGCGCCTTGTAGCTGTTGATCTCGCCGATCTTGATGGTCTGCTGTGCGCTCGCGCCCAGCGCGGCAAGCGAGCACACCGTCGACACCGTAAGGCGAGAGATCCATCCTGCGCGCGTGGTCATGCGTTTCTCCGTTATCAGAAGGATTGCGTGATGCTGGTGATTTTTATCAGGCGACCGGGCGTCGTTGAAACTGTCGCGGTAAGCCGGCATCGTACCGAGTTCGGGCCGCGCAGGCGAGCCGATGCCGTCGAGAATCACGCGAATCAGGTTATCCGGGCTCGCGCCGTCGAAGAGCCGCGCGCCACTGGATTCACACGCCGAGATAAGCGCGCCTGACTGTTTCGTTCCGTGCGAGTTCGCCGATCGTGCCGCTAAAACAGATCTGCCCTTTTTCGAGCACATACGCGCGGTCGCTGACCAGTTCCGCGAAGTGCAGGTTCTGTTCTGACAACAGAATCGACAGCCCTTCGCGCTTGAGTTCGAGAATCATGTTCGCCATCTGTTCGACGATCACCGGCGCGACGCCTTCCGATGGTTCATCGAGCAGCACCAGATACGGATTGCCCATCAGCGTGCGCGAGACGGTCAGCATCTGCTGCTCGCCGCCGCTCATCTGGCCGCCGGGTCGACGTGGCATTTCGCCGAGATTGGGAAAGAGGCGGAACAGCTTTTCCGGCGTCCATTGCGGCGCGCCCTCGCGCGGCGGCTGACGGCCGGTGTCGAGGTTCTCCATCACCGTCAGATCCGCGAACACGCGGCGATCTTCGGGCACGAAGCCCATGCCCATCCGCGCGATTTTGTACGGCGGCAACGCGGTGATGCTCTGCCCGCGAAAGGTCACCTCGCCGTGACGGCGCGGCAGCAGACCCATCACCGCTTTCATCGTCGTCGATTTGCCGGCGCCGTTGCGGCCCATCAGCGCGACAACTTCGCCCCGGCCGACTTCGAGGCCGACGTCGAACAGGATATGCGCGCGCCCATAGAATGCGTTGAGGCCGGTGACTTTCAGTATCGGCTCGCTCATTGCCGCGCTCCTTGTCCTTGACGGCCACCTGCCACGTCATGCAGCGGCGCGTGCGGACGAAAGGTCTTGCCAGTGCCAAAATAGACTTCCTGCACGCGCGGATCATTGCGGATCGCCTCGGCGTTGCCCTCGGCGATCAGCTTGCCGCGCGCGAGCACGATCATCCGATCGGCGTACGCGAATACGACGTCCATGCTGTGCTCGGTAAACAGCACGCCGATCTTGTGCTCGGTGACGAGACGTTTGGTCAGCGCCATCAACTCGTTGCGTTCCTGCGGCGCCATGCCGGCGGTGGGTTCGTCCATCAGCAGCAGCTTCGGGCGATTGGCGAGCGCAATCGCCAATTCGACGCGCTTCACGTCGCCATACGCGAGCACGCCGCACGCGCGGTTCGCATCCGCGCCCATGCCGACCTGTTCGAGCAGCGCGAAGGCTTCGTCGGCGTGGCGCGAGCCCGCGGACTTCCATAGGCTGAAGGTCTTGCGTTCGCGCGAGACCAGTGCCGTCCGCACGTTTTCAAGCACGGTCATCGAATTGAAGGTCGCGGCAATCTGGAATGTCCGGCCGACGCCGAGCCGCCAGATATCGCGCGGTCGCATGCCAACCAGTTCTTGACCGTCGAGGCGGATCGATCCGGACGACGGTGGCAACTGCCCGTTGACCATGTTGAAACAGGTCGTCTTGCCGGCGCCGTTCGGGCCGAGCAGGGCCAGCAGTTGACCGGCTTCGAGATCGAACGAGACGTTGTCGACCGCCTTCAGGCCGCCGAACGATTTGGAGAGACCGGAAACGCGCAGCAAGCTCATAGCCCCTCCTTGATCGCTGCGGCGCGTTGCGAAGGCGACTCGGAGCTTCCGTCGGCCTGGTCGGCGGTGTAGTCGCCGAAGCGCTCACGAATAAAGCCGACGATCCCCTGCGGAAACGCGATCACCAGCAACAGGATCGCGAGGCCCAGCAGCGCCTGCCAATAGTCGGTCTGCCGCGCGACGGTGTCTTGCAGCCACGTGAACACAGCCGCGCCGATAATCGGTCCACTCAAGGTCTGCAAGCCGCCGAGCAGCACCATCACGAGACCGTCCACCGAACGGCTCACGCTGATCACTTCCGGCGAGATCGTCCCCTTCGAGAACGCGTAGAGCGAGCCTGCCAGCCCGCAGAACAGCGACGCAATCACGAACGCCGCCCACTGCACACGCTTCACGTCGATACCGATCGCCTCGGCCCGCAACACGGAATCGCGCGACGCCCGCATCGCGTAACCCAGCGGCGAGAACAGCATCTTGCGCAGCAAGTACACGCCGATTACCGCGCAGACGAGCGTCAGGTAGTAAAAGGCCACCGGCGACGACAGCCAGTTCGACGGCCATAAACCAAGCACGCCGTTGCTGCCGCCGGTCACGTCGTCCCACTGGAACACGACCGACCAGACGATCTGCGCGAACGCAAGCGTCAGCATCGCGAGATAAACTCCCGACAGGCGCACGCAGAACCAGCCGAACACCAGCGCGCCGCCCACCGCCAACAAGGGTCCGAGCAGCAATGCGGCTTCCATCGGCAGATTCAGCACCTTGAGGAACAGCGCGGCGCCGTATGCGCCAAGGCCGAAGTAAGCGGCGTGGCCGAACGAGTGCATGCCGCCCGGTCCCATGATGAAATGCAGGCTCGTCGCGAACAGCACGGCGATCAGGATTTCGACCAGCAGCACGGGCATGTACGGAAACGCGTTGGCCGCGAGCGGCGCGAGCACGAGGACCAGCAACGCGAGCGCAGCTAGCCACTTCAGGCGCTTGCCCGCCGGACGCAACGGCGTTTCTGGCGCCGCCATCCCACGCACCGCGGCGCTCGCGCGGCCAAGCAAACCCCAGGGCCGCACTACCAGCACGAGCGCCATCACGACGAATTCGGCCACCAGCGTAAAGCGGCTCAACGACAGGCCCACGCCGAAAATCGTCACATGGCCGATGCCAATGCACAGCGCCTTGATCTCCGCGATGATCAGCGCGGCGATGAACGCGCCCGGAATCGAACCCATGCCGCCGACCACCACCACCACGAACGCGTTGCCGATCGTCTCCAGATCCAGCGACAGATTCGCCGACATGCGCGGCCCTTGCAGCGCGCCGCCGAGACCCGCGAGAAACGCGCCGACGAAGAACACACCGGTAAACAGCCACGCCTGATTGATGCCGAGCGCGCCAAGCATCTCGCGATCCTGCGTCGCGGCGCGCACCAGCGTGCCCCACCGCGTGCGTGTCAACGCGTACCAGAGCAGCAGCAGCACCACTGGGCCGATCACGATCAGCGCGATGTCATAAGTCGGCAGCGGATGGCCGAGGAAATCGACCGCGCCAGCCAGATGCGGCGCGCGTGGTCCGAACAGATCTTCGGGGCCCCACAGCCACAGCGCGGCATCGCGAAAGATCAGCACCAGCGCGAAGGTGGCGAGCAGGTGGAACAATTCGGGTGCCTGGTAGATGCGCCGCAACACGATCATTTCGACCAGCGCGCCGAGCACCGCGACCACCAGCGCAGCCGCCAGCACCGACAGCCAGAAGCCGCCTGTCGTGTGCCCGAAGCGGCTCGCGATGCTGTACGCGACGTAGATGCCGAACATATAGAACGAGCCGTTCGCAAAGTTGACGATGCGCGTCACGCCGAAGATCAGCGACAAACCGGCGGCGACGAGAAACAGCGTCGACGCGTCGGCGAGTCCGTTGACCAGCTGTACCAGCAAATTCGAAAGCATCACGACCCTCGGCAGCTTGCCGAACGGCGCGTGCGCGGCAAGCGCATACGGCACGATCGGCAGATCGTTGCAGCGCGTGCGGCACCATGCGCGCACACGTCAACGGCAAGATGGTACGTCAAACCCCTCCGGGGGCCGGCGAAGCACATGAGACGAAATTCAGCGCAAAACGTTTTTCGCGCCGACGTCCAAGCGCGCGACGTGTATCTGATGATCGCGTCGCTCGGCTATTTCTATAACGCCAATCAGTACACGCTGGGCGCCTTTCTCGGCGAGCCGTTGATGGAGAAGGCCGCGCTCGAACATTGGCGCGAGGTCATCAAGGACACGGTGTTGCGTGCGGTGCGTTTGCAGTTGCCGGCGAATGCGGCGGTCAATACGGCAACGGGTGCAACAGCGGCTGCAGCATCGACCTCAAGCCTGGCTTCGGTAAAGACCAGCGATAACGAAAGCGCACACGAACGCGGGGCTGCATAAAAAAACGCGCGCCGTTCACCGGCGCGCGTTTTTTATCGCCACACTGCGAACAGCGTTACGGCTTCGCCGCCGCCGCTGCGTCGTCTTCGCGGAACAGTTTGTCGGCAAGGTGGAACGCCGAATTAGCCGCCGGCACACCGCAATAAATCGCGGTTTGCAGCAGCACTTCCTTGATCTGCTCGCGCGTCACGCCGTTGTTCTTCGCGGCGCGCAGGTGCAGCGCCAGTTCTTCGCTGCGATTGAGCGCGACCATCATCGCGATGGTCAGCAGGCTGCGCGTATGACGCGGCAAGCCGTCACGCGTCCAGATTTCGCCCCACGCATAGCGGGTGATCAGATTCTGGAACTCGTCCGTCAGCTCGGTGCGGTTCGCCAGCGACCGGTCGACGTGCGCGCTGCCCAGCACCGCACGACGCACACCGAGTCCGGCTTCGTAGCGGTCTTCGTCGTTCATTTCGTCTCCGTCAGGAAGTCGAGCACGGTCTTCGTGAAAGCGTCGGCCTTCTCGATGTTGGAAATGTGCGACGCGTCCAGCTCGACGTAACGCGCGCTGGGAATCGACTGCGCGAGTTCGCGGCCTTGCGCCGGCGTCGCGGCCAGATCGTGCGTGCCGCTGATCACCAGCGTCGGCACCTTGATGCCGGACGTTTCAGGACGCAGATCGGTCGCGTCGATCGCGTCGCAATTCGACGCGTAGCCTTCCTTGTCGGTGTGCACGAACACGTCGCGGATCATCGCCAGCACCACCGGCTCGCGCTCGAAGTAGTCGGCCGTGAACCAGCGCGGCAGCACCGTGTCGGCCAGCGCGAGCATGCCTTCGCTGCGAGCCTTCGCGGCGCGCGGCACCCACACTTCCGGCGAACCGATGCGCGCCGCCGTATTGCACAGCACGACACGCTCCAGACGGTCGCCGTGACGCGCGGCCAGCGCGACGCCGGTCAAGCCGCCCATCGACAGCCCGCAGAAATTGGCGCGGGCGATCTTCAGCGTATCCATCAGGCCGAGTACGTCGCCGGCCAGTTGGTCGATCGTGTACGGACCTTTCGGCGCTTCCGAGTGGCCATGGCCGCGCGTGTCGTAGCGCAGCACGCGAAAGTGTCTGGACAGCGCCGCGACTTGCGGCGTCCACATGGACAGATCGCTGCCGAGCGAATTCGACAACACGATCCACGGCGCTTTGCCGTGACGGTCACCGTCGATTCGATAGTGAAGCTCGGTGCCGTTGACTGCGGCGTAGGGCATGCCGGTTACTCCTTGGATTGGGCGCGCTGGGCGCGCGTGGTGTGAAATGTCAGCGCGGCGTCCACATAAGCGTGTGCCTGGCCGACGTATTGAGCGGGGTCGAGCAACTGCTTCAGACGCTCGAGCGGAAGATGTTCGGTGACGGCGGGGTCGGCGGCGAGCACGTCGAAGAGCGTCTGCCCATCGCGGATCGCGGCCTTCGACGCGCGTTCGACCAGATGATGCGCGTCGAGCCGGCCGATGCTGTCGCCGAGCGCAAGCATCACCGCTTCGCCGAGAATCAGGCCATGCGTGACGTCGAGATTCGCGGCAAGGCGCGGCACGTTCACGTTCAGCCCGGCGGCGATCTGTTCGATATTGGCGAGCGCGCCGCCCGCGAGACGCGCGAGGTCCGGCAGCGCGTCCCACTCGGCTTGCCAGCCGCCGAGCGCGCGCTCGTGCTCCTGCACCATGCCGGCGAACACCGTGGCGACCAGCCCCGGCGCGCGCGTCGCGGCGGTCAGCACGGCGGCGCAGCCGACCGGGTTGCGCTTGTGCGGCATCGTCGACGAACCGCCCTTGCTGGCCGCGGCGGGCTCGGCCAGTTCGTCGATTTCGGTTTGCATCTGCAACGAGATGTCGCGCGCGATCTTGCCTAGCGTGCCGATCAGCATGCCGAACAGCGACGCCGTTTCGGCGATCCGGTCACGCTGCGTGTGCCACGGCAATGTGGGCACGGCGAGGCCGAGTTCCTCTGCGAGCGACTGGGTGACTTGCGGCGCAGCCTCGCGCAGACTCGCGAGCGTGCCCGCCGCGCCGCCGAATTGCAGCACCAGCACGCGCGCGCGCAGCGCATCGAGCCGCTCGCGATGACGCAGCAGCGCATCGAGCCATTGCGCGAATTTCAGGCCGAGCGTGATTGGCAGCGCCTGTTGCAGCCAGGTGCGGCCGATCATTGGCGTCGCGCGATGGGTGGCCGCGAGTTTCGCCACGGCGTCGCAGGTCGCTTGCAGGCTGGTGTCGAGCAGATCGAAGGTGGCGCGCAATTGCAGCACCGTCGCCGTGTCGATGATGTCCTGGCTCGTCGCGCCCCAATGCACGTATTTCGATGCTTCGGCGTCGGCCGCCTTGACGCGCGCGGTGAGTTGCTTGACGAGCGGAATCGCGAGGTTGCCGCCGAGCGCGGCGTCGCGCGCGAGCGCGTCGGCGTCGAGCTGATCGGCCTGGCAGGCCGCTTCGATCGCGGGCACGGCGGATTGGGGAATCACTTGATGCGCGGCCGAAGCGCGCGCGAGCGCCGCTTCGACGTCGAGCATCCGTTGCAGCGTGGCACGCGGCGCCCAGATGTCGTTCATCGGCTGCGTGCCGCAAAGGAGGCCGGTCAGACGGGCGCTGGAGTCGAGCATGATGACGTCGATGTGCGAGGGAACCGGGAGTGAAGATGTTGCGCGACGTGCGAGGCGCGCCGCGGCACGATGCGTTTGACGCAAGCGCTGGAGCGCAGCTCAGTAGCGCTCGGTGCCGCTTGTACCGTAGACAGCGTACCGCACACGGCGTTGCGGCGTATAGTGCGCCAAACGCGGCCGGCACGTCGTTCAGGTTGTCATGTCAGCGGGTATGAGGCTCATGACTCATACCCGTTCCATGACCCTGAGACGTCGCGCGCCGCGTCGAGCCGACGCGTATCGCGCCGCGCACTTGCCGCTTACGTAATGCAGCGCGTGGCGCGCGGCTCGCTCGCGGTTTGCGTCAAGCAGCGCGAGCCGCCTGCGTGCCGTCGATCAGCGGCACCCCAGTCAGCTTGTGCAGCGCGTCGAAATCGATGTCCGAGAAAATCTCACGCACCACGAGACCCTGCTCGGTGACGTCGATCATCGCGAGGTCCGTATAGATGCGGTCCACGCATGCCACGCCCGTCACCGGATACGTGCACTCGGCGGCGATCTTGCTCCCGCCCTGCTTGGTCAGGTGTTCCATCATCACGTAGACCTGCTTCGCGCCGATCGCCAGATCCATCGCGCCGCCGACCGCCGGAATCGCGTCGGGCGCGCCGGTGTGCCAGTTCGCCAGATCGCCCTTGGCCGACACCTGGAACGCGCCGAGCACGCAGAAGTCCAGATGGCCGCCGCGCATCATCGCGAACGAATCCGCGTGGTGGAAGTAAGCGCCGCCCGTCAGCAGCGTGACGTGCTGCTTGCCGGCGTTGATCAGCTCGTCGTCTTCCTCGCCTTTGGCGGGTGCGGGGCCCATGCCGAGCAGGCCGTTTTCGCTGTGCAGGAAGATTTCCCTGTCGGCGCCGAGGTGGTTGGCCACCAGCGTCGGCACGCCGATGCCGAGGTTCACGTAGGCGCCTTCGGGGATGTCCAGCGCAACGCGCTTGGCCATTTCATCGCGGGTCAGTTTTTTCATGTCGGGTCTCCGGTTCAGGCGGCAGCGTCGTGAGGATTGGGCGTCGGGGCATGGGCGGCTTGCGGCACTTCAATCACGCGCTGCACGAAAATGCCCGGCGTCACGATGTTTTCCGGATCGAGCGCGCCCAGCGGCACCACTTGCGACACCTGCACGATCGCGGTTTTCGCCGCGCTCGCCATGATCGGGCCGAAGTTGCGGGCTGTCTTGCGATAGATCAGGTTGCCCCAGCGGTCGCCCCTGTACGCCTTGATCAGCGCGAAGTCCGCATGCAGCGGCGACTCCAGCACGTAATGCCGGCCGTCGATCAGACGGGTTTCCTTGCCTTCTGCGAGCCTGGTGCCGTACGCGGTGGGCGTGAAGAAACCGCCGATGCCCGCGCCCGCCGCACGGATGCGTTCCGCGAGGTTGCCTTGCGGCACCAGTTCGAGTTCGATCTCTCCCGCGCGATACAGCGCGTCGAACACATACGAGTCGGTCTGGCGCGGGAACGAGCAGATGATCTTGCGCACGCGCTTGGCTTTGAGCAGCGCCGCCAGGCCGATGTCGCCGTTACCCGCATTGTTGTTGACGATGGTGAGCTCGCGCGCGCCCTGCTCGATGAGCGCGTCGATCAGCTCCGACGGCATGCCGGCCGTGCCGAAGCCGCCGATCATGACGGTCGCGCCGTCGTGGACATCGGCAACCGCCGACTGAAGTGACTCGAAAATCTTGTTGATCATGTCGAATTTCCTTGTGGGGCGCTACGTGCCGCCGGGCTCGCCGCCGTGACACGGCGGGGCTTGCGGGACGGTCTCCGGGCCAATGCTGGCGGCGGCTCGCCGGGTGCAGATGCGGGCTGGCGCCTTCGGTTGGTTCACTGCCGATTTGTTCGATATATGAACATGGATTCGTTTAGCGAACGCTCAGGCGATTATGGTTGTCCTTCGGGCGGGTTGTCAAGGCCGGGAAATCCCCTTAATCATAGGTTCTTGCCCGCAACAATGACGCTTTCGTTGTGCTGCGAAGCTGCGCCTGGCGGATCACGCACGCCCCCGGCCAACTTGCGCTGTCACGCTCGCCGGCCGCGCCAAAGAAAAATCACACTATCTATGAGGGCGATTTTTCAACTACCCTTTATGCCAATAGCAAATAGCCGCATTTCAGCCCCACCCCAGCGCCGCAGGCCAACCAAGCATGTCCGAGACACATCTGGATCTGAACCTGATCCCCTATCTGGTCGCGATGGAAGACGCCCGCAATGTCAGCCGCGCTGCCGAGCAGCTCGGCGTGAGCCAGCCGCGCGTGAGCACCGCGCTGGGCCGTCTGCGCGAATACTTCGACGACCCGCTGTTCGTGCGCACGTCGAAGGGCATGGAGCCCACGCCGCGCGCGCTCGCGATCCTGCCCGCCGCGCGCGACGCGCTTCTGCGCATCGAGAAAGGCATGCTCGCCGTGCAGGACTTCGACCCGGCCACCAGCACGCATACCTTCTCGATCGCGCTGTCCGACGTCGGTGAAATCGTCTTCCTGCCGCGGCTTCTGCAACTCTTCGCCGAACGCGCGCCGTCCGCGAATCTGCGCTCGGTGACGCTGTCGCCGTCGCAGGTGGAACGCGGGCTCGAATCGGGCGACGTCGATCTTGCGGTCGGCTATTTCCCCGATCTGGCGGGCAATAACTTCTTCCAGCAACGGCTCTTCACGCACCGCTTCATCTGCCTGATGCGCACCGGCCATCCGCTTTCGAAGGCGCCGCTCACGCTCGCTCAATACGTGGCGTCGGGCCATGCGGTGGTGCGCGCCGAGGGACGCAGCCAGGAAGTGCTCGAGCAATACCTGGAAAAGAAACGCATCAAGCGCCGCGCGGTGCTCGAAACACCGCACTTCATGAGCCTGCCGTTCATCCTCGCGCGCAGCGATCTGCTCGCGACGGTGCCGCATGCGATCGGCTTCGCGTATGTGTCGGAGCACGCATCGATCACGCTGGTCGAGCCGCCGTTGCCGTTGCCGCGCTTCGATCTGCGCCAGCACTGGCATCGCAAGTTTCATAACGATCCGCGCCTGAGCTGGCTGCGCGGCGTGGTCGCCGAACTCTTCAACGACGCGATGGACGAGTGGCCAAAATGAGTATCCCGGCGGGTTCCGGGCAGACGCGCCCCGACTCCGAAAGGGGACATCGGCACGATTGGGCGCAAAACATGGAACAATGGCCGCACTCATTGACCCCGCGCGCCCCGTGTAGCGTCGACGCGCGATCCCGGAGGAACGACGCATGACCAGCAGCAAGGCAAAGAAAACCAAACCCGCAGCGGCCGTGGAGCGCCCGAGCCGCGACGAAGCTGAAGCCGCCGTTCGCGTGCTGTTGCGCTGGGCCGGCGACGATCCACAGCGCGAAGGCCTGCTCGACACGCCGGCACGCGTGATCCGCTCGTATGAGGAGTTCTTCGCGGGCTATCAGATCGACCCGCGCGAGCTCCTTGCCCGCACCTTTTCCGAAGTGGACGGCTACGACGAAATGATCGTGCTGAAAGACATCCGCTTCGAAAGCTATTGCGAACACCACATGGTGCCGATCATCGGGCGCGCGCACGTCGCGTATCTGCCTCAGCATCGGGTGGTCGGCATCTCGAAGCTGGCGCGTCTCGTCGATGCGTTCGCCAAGCGGCTGCAGATCCAGGAAAAGATGACCGTGCAGATCGCCGATACGTTGAACGACGTCCTGCAACCGGCGGGCGTCGGGGTGATCCTCGAAGCCGCGCACCAGTGCATGTCGACCCGCGGCGTGCACAAGGCCGGCGTGACGATGGTCACGTCGCGCATGCTGGGCACGTTCCGCACGGACCCGTCGACGCGTCGCGAGTTTCTTGCGATCGTCGGCAATCCGGGCGTGGTGTCGGTCGCCAATACCTGAGTCGAACGACGCTCGCGCGGCCCGTGGCGTCACGCCGCGTCACGTCACGTGATGTCACGCCGCGCTGCGCATCGCGCGCAACCGGCCGAAGGTGGCAAGCAATACCGCGCCCAGCACGCACGCGACTGGAACCAGCACGCAGATTAGGTGGACAGGCACCGACAGTCTTGAACGAAATTGCAGACCGGGCACGCGCCAGCGAGTCGGGTGCGCGTCGCGTACCAGCGGCACCGGCAAGCTCGCCAGGTAGGGCGCCACGCAAGTCCGGCTGCGCGATTGCGCGGCATCCCGCTGCATGATCCATCGGGTATCCTGATCGAACGGAGCATCGGTCGATCAGGAAATGAGCCGGCCCGCGCATTGGGAACACACTTTGCATGCAGCCCATGCAGTCCCCCGAAGCACCGGATCCATCGCACGAACAGGAGCGCCTCAATTGGTAGAATTTCCGTCTTCGGCGGTTTCAACCTGGGGTGGCGCAGTCGTATTCCTCAACGTACTGTTGACGCGCCTCGGCGTGCCGATCCCCGCGGTTCCGATGCTGCTGTTCGCGGGCTCGGCGATCGCCGCCGGCACGTTGTCCTTCTGGCCGATCCTCGGCGCGGCGGTGTCAGGCGCGGTGCTCGGCGACGGCAGCTGGTTCACCGCCGGCCGCCTCTATGGCTGCAAGCTGCTCGCGATGCTCGGCCGCCTGTCTCCCGCCGTCGATTCCAAACTCGAAATCGCACGCTCGCTATTCGAGCGTTTCGGTGTGCCGCTCGTGTCGATCTCGAAGTTCGTCCCCGGACTCGGGTTCATCACGCCGCCGCTGATGGGCACGACCGCCGTCGATATCCGCATATACGCGGCGTGGGATCTGGCTAGCGCGCTCGCGTGGGCCACCTTCTGGCTGCTCGGCGGCGCCGCCGCGGAGAGGCAGCTGCATATGCTGCACGCGTTCGTCGAAGCCCGCGGCGGCACGATCGCCGATATTCTGGTGGGCACGGCGCTGATTTTTCTCCTCTACCGTCTGTATCAGCGCCGCCGCGCGCGGCGCCGGTTTGCGAACGCCGGATCGGCGGCGGCGTCGCAAAGAGCTGCGGGGAGGTGGCGCCACATCGCGCCATCGAGAGTGCTCGATGCGCGTCCCGAGTCGCCGGCGTTCGGCGCGCCGCGCCGGATTCCCGGCGCGCTGGCGCTCGATCCGCACTCGCCCGAGCAGATCGACGCAGCGCTGCGCGCGTACGACATGGTGATTTACTGCATCTGCCCGGATAGCGCGACCGCCGTCGAGGTCACGCAACGCATGCGCAGCAACGGCTACACGCGAATTCGTGCGCTGCGGGGCGGCCTCGACGCCTGGCAGCGACGCGGCTTTCCCGTCGAGCCGCTCGCGCCGGCCGACGAACTGAACAACGGCAAACGTGCGCCGCAGCCGCGCGACGATACGCGCGGTGCAATCACGCTGCGCGGGTTCGCGCCGCGCAGCGTGATCGCACAACGCAGCAGTCAGGGCACGTGAGGCTCGCGGGGCGCTTCGCGCCTTCGAGCGCCACGCAGCGCTCCGCTCACGCCGACGATTCGTGCGTCATCGAACGCGCCTTCCAGCCTCACCCTCGTTACTGTTTGCGCAGCAATCCAGCCGCGCAGCGCATGCGGCGTTTGCGCTCCTGCTTGAGCCAGTGCAGCGCCGCCTCGGTGTCGGCGGACCCGGCGAGCGACGCGGCATGGTCACGCAGCAACCCCTCGCTCGCGACAACATCGTTCAGCGCTCCGAAGCGTTTCTGAATCTGCTTCAAACGCTTGATCGTGCGCTTACGGTTATCGTTCAAAACCGGTTCGAAAAAATCGAGCAGATAACGCAGCTTCTTGCCCGCTTTCCTGACATCGTGAAAGGCGGCGTAGTTGGAGCGCTTCGCACGGCCAGCGTGTTTCATGCGCTTCTTCAGTGAACGCTCCGAAGCGTCCACGCGTCGAGTGGCGAATTTGCGCAGCGGCACGCGCTCATGCGCGGTATTCAATTCTTTGGAGGTATCGGTCAACGCCTCGCGCAGCAGATGTTTGACGTCGGCGTTCAACAGCGTTTCGCGGCTGATCGCCAACGCGCCGCCGCGAGCGTCCTGGAGTTTGGGCGCCATGCCGGATGCGCCGCTGTCCTCGTGCGCCAGCAATTCGATCAGGATGTCCCAGTCGCGCGTCTGGCCGGCCGCCGTGGCCAGGTACTTGTACAACGCCCGTTGGCGGGTATTCTCGCCCTTCTCCAGCAAGGGCTCGAAGGCCCACCAGAGGGAACGCAAACGCCGCAGCGAGACGCGCAGCTTGTGCAGCGCTTCGGGCGACGTGTCTTCGCGCACCGCATGGGCGAGCTCGATCGCGTGATCGACGAGCGGCGCCGCATACGACGCGAAGGCCGCCTGCGCCGACGGCGCGTCGCTGGCTGGATCGCTGGCGGCGGATCGTTTGTCCATCTTCCCGCTGTCTCGCTTCATCGACGCTCCCTGAATCGGCTTTACTCGCAGCGTAGCAAAAATAGTTCCCTGCGGGTATTCGCACCGCATGTCCCGGTCGACCCGCATCTGAAAAGCCGTGCGAGGCGGGCATTCCGCGTGCGGGCGGCCAGGGAATTTTTTCCGCATTCAATGTCGTATCGATGCGCGACCGACTATCTTTGGACACACGATCGGCCGCGTCTCTTTACGCCGGAGCATGCCAAGATCATCAACAACTTCAAGACGCAAACCGATCACGCCACCAAGTTCATCCCGACGTGGGTCAAGGTGGCCGTGGCCATTGCGCTGGGTCTGGGCACGATGGTCGGATGGAAGCGCATCGTCGTCACGGTCGGCGAGAAGATCGGCAAGCAGCATCTGACATACGGACAGGGCGCGTCGGCTGAAATGGTGGCGATGGTCACGATCGGCGCCGCTGACATGTATGGCTTGCCGGTCTCCACGACGCACGTGCTGTCGTCGGGCGTGGCCGGCACGATGGCGGCCAACGGCTCGGGCCTGCAATGGGGCACCGTGCGCAGCCTGATCCTTGCGTGGGTGCTGACGCTGCCGGTGTCGATCGCGCTGGCGGCGGGCTTGTACTGGGTGTTCCGGATGGCGTTCCAGGGTCGCGGGTCAGGACGGCCGGTCAGGACGACGGCCGGTCGGGCGATCGGCCGCGGGATGAAAAAAGCGCGGCATCGCCGCGCTTTTTTCATCGAATCAAGAATCGCCTCAATACACTTCAGGCACGATCATCGAGCCCGGCACCGGCTGGCGGCTGTACTCGTCGTGATAGACACGCGCCGGCAATTCGATAGTCGGATGCTCGACCTCGTGATACGGCACCTGGCTCAGAAGGTGATGAATGCAGTTCAGCCGCGCGCGCTTCTTGTCGACGGCCTGCACCACCCACCACGGCGCCTCGGGAATGTGCGAGCGCTGCAGCATCACCTCTTTCGCCTGCGTATAGGCTTCCCAGCGGCGCCGGCTCTCGAGATCCATCGGGCTCAGCTTCCACTGCTTCAGCGGATCGTGAATGCGGTTCTGAAAGCGGATTTCCTGCTCTTCGTCGGTAATCGAAAACCAGTACTTGAGAATCTGCACGCCGCTGCGCGCCAGCATTTTTTCGAATTCCGGCACCGAGCGGAAGAACTCTTCGTACTCTTCATCGCTGCAGAAATTCATCACGCGTTCGACGCCCGCGCGGTTGTACCAGCTGCGGTCGAACAGCACCATTTCGCCGCCCGCCGGCAGATGCGATACGTAACGCTGGAAATACCATTGCGTGCGCTCGCGATTGTTCGGCGCCGGCAGCGCCGCGACGCGGCACACGCGTGGATTGAGCCGCTGCGTGATGCGCTTGATCGCGCCGCCCTTGCCGGCCGCGTCGCGTCCTTCGAAAATCACCACGAGGCGATGACCGGTCTGCACGATCCAGTCCTGCAGTTTGACGAGCTCGCCCTGCAAGCGGAACAGTTCGCGGAAGTACATCTTGCGCGCTTCGCGATGCTCGGGCGTGAAGCCGTCCGCGCCGTCGATGATGCGGTCGTCGACCTCCATTTCGAGTTCCTCGTCGTACGCATCGATGAGGTCTTCCTCGAAACGGCGTTGCCGCTCTGCCAGCCATTCGGCTTCAGGTCTCGGATCCTGCTCTTTCATTGCGGCTCTCCTGGCAACAGAAATGGTTAGGCGCGCGGCGGCAAGCGCGACGCGAGCGCGCTCGATTATCGAAGCGCCAGGTGTCAGCCGTGTTACCGCTGCGGCCATCCGGGCGGCTGCCTGGCGGCAGGCACGCGTTGGCGCAATCGCTGCACGCGCGCGACAAGCACGCGCGGTGGACATTCATGATAGCGAGTTTTGCACGGCCACCCGGCGCTAACGCAATGGCCGCGCGAAACTGAGTTCGTGGCCGTCCGGATCGGTGATGTGGAAATAGCGCTCGCCCCACGGCGCATCGGACGGTTCGAGCGATGGCTTCAATCCCGCCGCCAGCGCTTTCCGGTAGAGCGCGTCGACGTCGGACACGTAGATGATCACGCGGCCCCACCAGTTGACCGGCGCGCGCGTATCGACGATCAGGTTCAGGTACGAACCGCCGAACGCGTAGGATGTAAACGCCTCCTGCGGACCGCCGAATTTCATCGGGAAACCGAGTGCGTCGTAGAACGACACCGCGCGCGGCATGTCGCGCGTGGCGAGTGTGATCGCGCTGAGCGATTCGACGTGAGGTTCTGTCTGCGCGTCTGCAGAGGACGATGGCGTGGCTGCGGGCATGAAGTGTCTCCTCGACGTGGTTGGGGGAAAGTGTCTCACACCCCACACCCACGCCCGTGCTCCGCGTGCGCCCTTGAAAATGCTCCCCGCGCCCTGCATCTACGGGTCCGTCCATCCGGAGCATCGCCATGGGAAGCCGTCCACGCGTCATCGATGACCTGTCGCGCGCCGCATCCGACGCCCCCGGGCCCCATTCACTCAACACCATATCCGACGACGCCCTGCTCGACGCCTATTCCCGCACCGTGATCGGCGCATTGGAACGCGTCCAGCAGGCGGTCGCCTTCATCGCCGTCGAACGCCGGCTGCCCGGCGAGCCGTCCGGGCGCCGCGGAGGCACGCGCGGCGGCACCGGCTCGGGCTTTCTGTTTACGCCCGACGGCTACCTGCTCACCAACAGTCATGTCGTACACGGCGCCACGCACATTCAGGTGACGCTCGCCGACGGCGCGAAATTCGACGCCGATCTGGTCGGTGACGACCCCGGCAGCGATCTGGCCGTGTTGCGCATCGGCTCGCCGGAACCGCTGCCGCACGTCGAGCTCGGCGAATCGTCGAAGCTGCGCGTCGGGCAGATTGCGATCGCGGTCGGCAACCCGCTCGGCCTCGCGCAAACCGTGACGACGGGCGTCGTATCGGCGCTCGGCCGTTCGCTGCGGTCGACCTCCGGCCGCATGATCTACGACGTGATCCAGACCGACGCCGCGCTCAATCCCGGCAACTCGGGCGGTCCGCTGATCAACTCGGCGGGCCAGGTGATCGGCGTAAATACCGCGATCATTCCCGGCGCGCAGGCGATCTGCTTTGCGACGGCGATCGATACGGCGAAGTGGGTCATCATGCAGATCTTCGCGCACGGCCGCGTGCGGCGCGCGTATATCGGCGTGGCCGGCACCACGAGGCCGCTGTCGCGTCGCACGCAGCGTTATTTCGGCTTGAGCTCGGAGAGCGGCGTGCAGGTGATGGAGATCGTCAAAGGCAGCCCGGCCGCGCTCGGCGGTCTGCGCACCGACGATACGATCGTCGCGATCGATGCGCTGACCGTGCAGGATGTGGATGGCCTGCAACGCACGCTCGACGCGTCGCGTATCGACAAGCCGGTCAGCGTGACGGTGCTGCGTGGCGCGCAACGGCTCGAACTGACGTTGACGCCGGTCGAGCAGGCGAGCTGAGACAACGCGGTCAGCGTGGTCGCTCTCGGGCTCAGCAAGGCCCCCAGAAAAAAGGCCTCGCGCTCAATCGAGCGCGAGGCCTTTTTCTCAGCGATGAGCGCTCCAAAGAACGCTTACTGAATCACCCGCGTCACACCACGGCCACGCGGATCGGCCGCCGCTTCCGGCGTATTGCCGTTGACCTTGATCGCCTGGATGTCGCCGCTGAAATCCTGCCCCTTCAGCACGTAGCCCTTCGCTTCGATCTGCTGCGCGAGTTCGCCTTCGATCGGCTTGTACGGCTCCCAGAAAATCGTGTTCGGCGGCAACAGCTGATGATGGAAGCGCATCGCGCCGACCGCTTCCTGCAACGGCATGTTGTAGTCGTACACGTTGTTGATCACCTGGAAAATCGACGTGAAGATGCGCGAGCCGCCCGGCGTGCCGATCACGAGCAAGACCTTGCCGTCTTTCGTCAGAATCGTCGGGCTCATCGACGAGAGCGGGCGCTTCTTCGGTTCGATCGAATTCGCGTCGCTGCCCACCACGCCGAACATGTTCGCGACGCCCGGCTTCGCGGAGAAGTCGTCCATCTCGTCGTTCAGCACGATGCCGGT
Organism: Paraburkholderia ultramafica; assembly: GCF_902859915.1. Taxonomy (GTDB): domain Bacteria; phylum Pseudomonadota; class Gammaproteobacteria; order Burkholderiales; family Burkholderiaceae; genus Paraburkholderia; species Paraburkholderia ultramafica. The sequence continues at coordinate 133,514 of NZ_CADIKK010000002.1, read as the reverse complement.
ACGGTCCGCTACCACGCCTGAACCGAAATAGCCGTTGATGGTGTACGTGTTCGACACCGCGTTACCCCACTTGTCGATCACCGAGAAGTGCGTGGTTTCCGCTTTCTCCGGCATGCTCGTGCCCAGACCCGGCTGCACGCTCTTCGTGTCCGACGGCGTGTTCGGATTGACTTCGGCGGCGCGTTTGGCGATATAGGCGTCGTCGGTCAATTGCGCGACCGGCACCTTGTAGAAGTCCGGATCGCCGAGATACTGCGCGCGGTCCGCGAACACGCGCTTCTCGATTTCCGCGATCAGGTGCACGTATTGCGGCGAATTGGGCGCGACGTCCTTGAAGTCAGGCGCAAGGTCGGCCTTCATCTTCAGCAGTTGCACGAGGCCGATGCCGCCCGAGCTCGGAGGCGGCGCGGTGATCACGCGATAGCCGTTCCAGTTGGCCTGGATCGGTTCACGCCACACGGCTTTGTACTGCTGCAGATCGGCCTTCGTGATCAGGCCGTGACCGTGCATCGACGCCGCGATCAGATCTGCCGTCTTGCCCGAGTAGAAATCTTTCGCGCCCTGATCCGAAATACGCTGCAGCACCGCGGCGAGATCCGCTTGCTTGAAGTTGACGCCCTGCTTCAGATTGCCGAAGTACGTGTCGAAGTTGGTCTTGCCTGCGAAGTCTTTCGCGGCCGCGTCGCGGCGCTCCTGCAATTGCTCGCTGACTTCGAAGCCGTCGCGTGCGTAGTGAATCGCCGGTGCGAGCACCTGCTTCCACTTGAGGTTGCCGAAGCGGCGCTGCGCCTGCCACATGCCGTCGACGGTGCCCGGCACGCCCACTGCGCGATAGCCGAACAGGCTCATGTCCTTGATGACGTCGCCCTTGTCGTCGAGGTACATGTTCCTGGTCGCGGCCAGCGGCGCGCGCTCGCGATAGTCGAGGAAGTACGGCTTGCCGTCGACATAGAGCGTCATGAAACCGCCGCCGCCGATGTTGCCCGCTTCCGGATACGTTACGGCAAGCGTGAAGGCAATCGCGACTGCCGCGTCGACGGCGTTGCCGCCTTCCTTGAAGATCTGCTCGGCGGCGTCGGCGCTATATTTGTCCGCGACCGCGATCGCGGAGGCGGTGAGGACAGCCGGCTGCGCTTTCGCAGGCGCCTTCGCGACTGCGGGCGTGGCCTCGAGAAAACCGGCCGATACAGATACGAGTGCGACCAGCGCGAAGCCGCTGGCTGAAGTTTTGGCGTTGCGGAACAAACTCATCGAATATCCCCCAGGACGACTGTTTCATCTGACGACAATCCAGGCTGCCTTGGGCTTATAACATGCGCACCCACAGTTTGCGAAGCTGCAACATTCCCTTGGATGGGTGCTGCATACATGCACAGCGTGGTCGGAATGAGGTGCGGCGCGAGTGTGCCGGAACGGGCACTGGCGGTATGAATGCGGTAGAGACCGCGCCGCCCACCAACCCTTCACGCATTCCCGCGACTGCCGCGCGCGATTTCATTGCCTGCGCCTGGCGGCAAACGCGCGGTGACCGGAATCGACAGGAACGAGAACAGCCCGACCACAAGGAACGCCGGCCAGAAGTCGGAGAACACGATAGTCGAATGGCCCTGCAGGTTGTGCGAAATCTGCAGCACGATGCCCGCGATCGTCACGCCGAGTCCCAACGAGATCTGCTGGATCACGCTCGCGACACTCGTTGCGCGGCCAACGTCGCTGCCCGGAATATCCGCATACGCCAACGTATTCAACGACGTGAACTGCAACGACGGAAAGAAGCCGCCGAACAGCACCACACACCAGATCAACCAGTGCGGCGTGCCGGGAAAGAACAACCCGTAGACCGCGATTGCAAGTCCCGCGCAGCCCGCGTTGAACATCAGCACGGTGCGAAAGCCGAAACGTTCGAGAATGCGCGAGGCGGCCGCCTTCATGAAGATCGATCCGAACGCGGATGCGCACGTGATCGACCCCGCTCTGAACGCGGTCATGCCCAGGCCTTCCTGCAACGCGAGCGGCAACAGAAACGGCACCGCCCCAAGGCCGATGCGAAACAGCGAGCCGCCCGCCACGCTCGCATGAAAACTCGGAATGCGCAGAAGCCGCAGATCGAGCACCGGCAATTCGACGCGGCTCGCGTACAACGCGTAAAGCAGCAACAGCACCACACCGCTCACGCACATGCTGATCGACACGCGGCTCGACACCAGTTCGCCGCCCACCAGCGAAAGCCCCAGCATGAACAGCGACGCCCCGCTTGCGGACAGCACGAAGCCGGTCCAGTCGAGCCGGCCAGGATGCGCTTCGCGCACGTTGGCGATGTGTTTGTTCGCGAGCCAGATGCCCAGCAGGCCGATTGGAATATTGATGACGAAGATCAGACGCCAGTGCAGATACGTCGTGATGAACCCGCCGAGCGGCGGCCCGACCACGGGCCCGAGCAAAGCCGGCACCGTCAGATAGTTGACCGCGCGGATGAAGTCCGACTTCGGCACCGAACGGAAAATGATGATGCGGCCCACCGGCACCATCATCGCGCCGCCGATGCCCTGCACGAAGCGCGCAACCACGAAGGTGCCCAGCGACGTGGAAGCCGCGCACATCAGCGAGCCGGCCATGAAGACGCCGATGGCCGTGCGGAACACCGTGCGCGAACCGAAGCGGTCGGCCACCCAGCCGCAGATCGGTATGAACACGCCGAGGCCGATCACATAGGCGGTGACCGCGAGCTTGAGAGTGATGGGATCCTGGCCGAGATCGCGCGCCAGAACCGGCAGCGACGTCACGATGACCGTGCCGTCCACGTTTTCCATGAACATCGCGCACGCGACGATCAGCGGAACAATGAAAGTGCCTAAAGCGAGAGGCATTGGCATGGCGACGGGCTGCTACGCCGTCGATGTAAAGCGTCGATTATGGCATTGCAGCGGCAACATTTGTTGTTGCGCGAGGGGGTTTCGTGCAGTTGAGTGTGTCGCTTCGTTGTGTGCCCGACGCGCAAGCAGCGCACAACGAAGCGAAGGTGAACCGGCGTGCAGCCGGTTCACCTTCGCGAGATACAGCGGGATGCTTCAGGAGCCCTTCACACAGCCGCCTAGCGCGACGCGCTGACGAGCGGTTGCAATTGCGGCAGGATCTCGGTGCGCGCGCGCGTGACGTCGTTCGGAAAGTCGATTTCGATCCACGGCGCGCCGGTCACGTCGGCGGTATCGAACACGTGGCTGCGCTCCAGCAGCAGATCGCGCACGGCTTCTTCGTGCGGCATGTTGGCCCGGCCGCTTTCGACATAGCCGGCGACGATCTCGGTAAAACGTTGCGCGGTTTCCTCGCGGAAGCGGAAGAACCCGACCGACTCGCCAATGGTGTCGTACTCGAGATTGACCGCGAGCTGCTTGCGCAATTCGACCGGCACGCCGTCTTTCAGACACAGTTTGACGGGCTCGTCGCCGGCTTCGAAATCGCAGTCGATCAGCAGGCGGTTGACCGTCTCACCCGCCACCAGCGCGCTCAGCATGCCCTCGTCGTACAGCACGTCGGCGTCCATCAACAACACGTCGCCGCCGCGCGTGAGCGCCTCGGCCACCGTATGCACCGTCAGCACGCTGCCCAGATCGAAACGCGGGTTCAGCACGGTCTGCACCTTGTGCGGCCAGTTGATGCGTTCCAGTTCCGCCTGCACCGACTCCGGCTGAAAACCGAGCGCCAGCACGACGTCGGTCACGCCGGCGGTTTCGAGCATCTGCAGATGCCGTTCGAGCAGGCTCATGCCGTCGAACTGCAGCAGACATTTCGGGAACTGAGCTTGCGGCGGTTGTTGAAGACGCAGGCCGAGGCCCGCCGCGAGGATGATGGCACGCATGCGCGGTCCTTTGAAAAATACGGAGGTTAATCGGCAACCGGCACGCGCGCCGTGGCGCGCCGCCGTTGCCAGCTTCTTTCGCTGAAGTGCAAAACCAGCAGGCCCGGCAAGCCGAGCAGGATTTCACGCGCGCGCTTGGCGAGCGACAACGCCAGCGCCGCATCCGGCGGCAACCCGACCAGCGGCGCAAGCAGCAGATAGCCGCCCTCCTGCACGCCGAGCGAGCCCGGAATCATGAACGCCGCGCCGCGAATCGCTTGCCCGATGCTCTCTAGCAACAGCGCGTCGAGCCAGTCGACCGGATGGCCGAGAAAGCGCAGCGCGAGCCACACCTCGGCCGTGCCGACGATCCAGCCCACCAGACTCAATACGAAACTCGCCGCCACGCGGCCACGCTCGCGGTACAGCGCCTGCACCGCGGCATCGACGGCTTCCGCGCGCGTCATCAGCGCGGACCAGTCGCGCTTGCCGAAGACCTTCGAGACCACGCCGAGTAGCCGGCCGAACAGACCGCGCCGTTGCGCATAGTAGAAACCGGCGAGCATCGCGCCCAGCACGCCGGTGGCAATCAGCGTCGCGGTTTGCAGGTCGTGCAGCGCGCCATGCGCGGCAGACGCGCCGAACAGCAGCAGCCCGCCCAGTGCGAAGACGATTTGCGCGAGCGCCTGCGCGGTCGTGCTGACGGTGATCGCAGCGGCCGCATCGCGCATGCGCATGCCGCGCTGCGACAGTTGCCGCACCATCACCACGGGGCCGCCGATCTGCCCGGCCGGCAACAGGCTGTTCACCGATTCGCCGATCCAGCGCGCGAACAGCGCGTCGCGCAACGACAGATCGTGATGCGCGCCGTCGCGGCGACGCTGGAACAACACGGAGATCGCGCCGGCATCGAGCACCAGCGGCACGACGTGGAACGCCGCGACGACCGCAAGCCCCCAACCCGCCGCGAGCAGCGTCGAGGCGACCGAGCCGAACCCCTGCCACGCGAGCAGCCCGACGAACAGCGCCGTCCCGATCGACAACAGAAGCAGAGCCGCGCGGCTCATGCGCGATCCTTGCCGCGCGATGCCATCTGACGGAACACCTGACGGAAACCGAAGTACGCAATCGCGTCCTTCATGTTCGAGATGAAACGGCGCCACGGCCGCATGTTGGGATCGGTGACGTATTCGAACGTGAGCGACACGCGCAGCTCGTTCGCGCCGGCCGGCGTGACGCGATGGCGCAGCTTGTCGCCGTCGAAAAACACCAGCCCGCCCGGCGGAATCTGCACCGAGCCCGGCTGATCCGGCACATCCGGATTGCGCGTGTGCAGCTCGTAGTCGAGCCGGCAGGACGAGTCGTCGATCACGCCGAGCAGCAGCGTGTAACGGCGGCCGTCGTAGTACGAAGTATCGTAGTGCCAGCCGATGTGATCGCCCGGCCGCGTGTAGTAGTACAGCGCGTACGCATGCGGGTCGTCGGCCGGCGAGACCTGCAGCTTGTCGCCGCTCAGTTGCTCGAGCCAGCCGATCAGTTCCTTCGAGCGATACAGCTCGGCGATGAACGGCGCGAGGCGGTCGATCGTGTGACGGCTCACGCTGCCGCCCTGCTTGTGACCCGGCAGATAGTTGCGGTTCACTTCGTCGAGCAGCGCACGCGCGCTGTGGACGAGCTGGGCCGTGACTTCAGGCGCGAGGAAGTCTTCCAGATAGAGAAACGCGTCCTGCGCGGCGAAGTCCTTGCGCAGACGCGGGTTGTCGAACGTGCGCGTGCGGCTCGCGACCGCACGGTCGGCATTCGGCGCGGCCGGCGGCGCAACGGGAGAAGGCTCAACCGACACGGCGGCGATCACGTCGTCTTCGGCGTGCGTACTCATTTGCGGACCCACGTTTGACTGGTCTCGGAAGCGCCGGCGGCGACGGCCGCCGGGCGAGCGGCGCGGCGCGCAACGCGCCAGTAGTCGACCACGACCCAGACCGCGAAGAGCGGCGCGCCGATCGACGCGACCACGACGAAGGGCATCACGACGTTCGTCAGCGTGACGATCGGCAGCAGGTACAATACGTCTTCCGTTTCGAAACCGCCGACCGACGCCTGCTTCGTGCCCGCCTTGCCGGCTATCTCCTCGATGCGCATGCGCAGGAAGAAGATCAGCGCGATCGCCACGCCGGCCGCTGCGCCGAGCACGCCCGGCGCGACCTTCAACACGCCGATCTGGGTGGCGCCCACGCCGACATCCATGCCGACGAACAACATCACCGTGACGAGCGCGTCGCACGCGAGGTCGTAAAAATGACCGATGCGGCTCGACTTGCCGCCGATGCGCGCGAGTTCGCCGTCGGTATGGTCGACGAAATTCGACAGCACGATTAGCAGCGCGCCGGCATTGGCCCACGCAAATTCGCCGTGAGCGAGGCACAGCGCGCCTGCCAGCCCGATCAGCAAGCGCAGTGTAGTCAGATGATTCGGCGTGACCCGGGTATTCACTAGCGGAGTCACGAGCCGGCGGGCGAGCCTGGCGTCCCAGGTGCGCGGCGGCGGAACATTAATTGGAGTTTGAGGTCGCGATGTCATAACCCGGAAATATATACGGGATCGAAAAAGATTGCTTTCATCCTGTATGTTTCTTTGAGGTTCGGACGTTACCGATATGCGTCAGCCGCCGAGCAAGATTTGCCGAATCGCGATACAGTGCGAGACCTGTTGCGCCTATTGACACGGAATCAGTTCGATGCGCAGCGTCTTTCGGGTCTGGGCCTCACGCGGCCAACCGGTGCAAAACCACTACATCGAATCGGGGCCGCCACTCACGCTTATGAAACGTCTTATTTCTTCTGTACTCCTTCTTCTCGCGGCCGCGCTGCCGCTCAGCAGTTTCGCCGCATCCCTCGACACGCCGCTTACCTGCAATGAAAGCGGTCACCAGTTCATTGCCGACCTCGCGCAGCAGCAGATGATCGATCCGACGCCGACGCGCGTCGAACACAATTCGATCAATGCGTTCTCGCCGGCGTCCGGCGCCGATCTGACCGCGTTCGGTTTTCGTGTGTTCGCGGTGGTCGGCTATGAAAAAGACGACCCCATGTTCCGCGTCGGCGATGGCGAGCCGGTCGCGCGCTCGGCCTACGGCGTCGTGGTATTCGGCAGCGAATCCAAAGTGCAGAACGCGCTTGCCGGAAGCGGCAGCACGGCGATCGTTCACCATGTGGCGCCGCTCGTCACGGCGATTTTCTGCAAGCGCAGTTGAGACTGGCAGGCGGCGCTCCCGCGAAGTTATGAGGCCCCCATGTGGGGCCTCACCTGTTTCTGGCGCACGCAATGGGTTAGTGGCAATTGAGATTCGGATCGCGAATCGGCCCGCCTCGCTCGGTGATGCCTTCGATCGCAAGCCGCGCCAAGTTCGCCGGCCCCGCCCCTACAACCTGATCGCCGCCGGATCCGCAGTCAGATACCCGACGGTCGCACCGAAGCGGTCCTTGTAGTTCGCGCGCACGAGCGGATCGAGCGTCGATTGGATCTTGTCGTGCAACGGACTTTCCCAATCGCCGACGTGCTGGAAGTTGCTCATTACGTAAGTCCAGCCGTTGATCTCGTCGACCGCATGCAGCCCGGTCGACTCGGCGCCGGCCGGGCACGAGAGCACCCGCGCGAGCGTCTTCGTATCGACGTTGTATGCCCACAGGAAATTGTTCACGTGCATGCCACTGTCCTCGCCGATGAACAGCGTGCGCAGCTTCTCGGAGAACTTGAGGTTGTCCGGGTTCGCAATGCGCTCGGGATTCGCCGTGTTGCCGAGCGCATCGGCGGCTGACAGGTCCTCGCCGACCAGCGCCGCGGGCGCGGCCATGTCCACCGGCACCCATGCACTGTCGATCGCGCCGCCGCTGCGGTCGCGCTGGCCGCCCTTCATGTTCAGCGCGTAGACCGCGCCGGCGCTGATAGCCTTGTCAACGGCCACGTCGGTCGACGCGGCATGACCGCGCACCATCGATTTCTCGATGCGCGACATCGCCGAATACAGCACCTTGTCCTTGATATTGACCGTCGTGCCTTCGAGCTTCGTGAAGCCCATGCTGCCGCCCGCGAGCGCGGCATAGCGATGCGTTTCGAGGAACGTCGCCGCCTTGTTCATGCCCGGCTTGATGCGCACCCAGTTGAAGGTGCCGTTGTAGTTGATCTTCGTGTAGGTCGCATCGGCCGGGTCTTTGGTCGCGACGTCCATGATGTCGCTCGCGCGCAGCTGGTTGGCGAGCGCTTCGATTTCGTCGCTGGTGGCGTGGCCCAGGTTGATCCACGCAAGCGTGGCCGCGCCCGCGCCGCTCGACGACACCTGGGACCACTTCGCGACGTACAGCGTGCCCGCCGACAGATCCGCTTCGCGATCGGCAATGAACATGAACAGGCCGCCGTTGGTCGCGTCGTCGCCCATCAGGACCGTGCGCCGGTCCGGCATCACCTGAATCAGTTCGTGCGAGATGCGGCCGAGGCAGTAGTGCTTCCTGATCGTGCCGGTGCCGTCCGGATTGACCGTCACTTCCGGCAGATGGCCATAGTGATACGGATTCGCGGTGGTTTCGTCGCCATACAGGCTGCGGCTGAAGCCCTTGAACTGGCTGTTGGTGGCGATCGTCGTCGCGTCCGGTTCGTACTCTTCGCTCGACAGATGCGTGTTCCAAGGCGACAGGCTCGCGCCGCAAGTGATCCACAAGCCGTGCGCCTTCGACGTATTGACGTTGTGATAGCCCGCCAGCGTGAGCTTGCCGGTGGCCGGGTCCTGATCGAGCGTCAGCACGGCGATCGGCGACGGCAACTGACCGTACATCGACACGAGGCTCTGGTCGCGGGTCGCGTATTCGAACTGCACGACCGCGAATACCGCGTTGCCTTTGAGGCCCTTGACCGTGGGCTTGTCGAGCTTGATCAGCGAACTGCCGTCCGGGCAATCCGAGTAGAACTGGCGCTCCTTGCCCGCGACCGATCTATCGACGATCGGCTGATTGCCGATATCGAAATAGCCGCCCGCGAGGATCGTCCCGCCGTTGATGTTCGGCACGCTGTCGCCGGTGACGAAGAACGGCTGATAGGCCAGTTTGAACGTGCGGCTGCTGCCGTCGCTCAATTGCACCGTCAGCGTGGAGCCTACCGTGGTCTTCGCCATCGCGGCGGGATCGGCAAGCGTCGGCGCGGCCATGCTGCCGAATGCCGCCGAGACGAAGTTCGCGACCGGCTTGACCGGCGTCGCCAGATCGTCGCCGCTGCCGCCGCAAGCGCTCAGCATCGACGCCGTGGCGAGACCGCCTAGCGGCAACATCGGCGCACCGGCGAGGAGTTTCAGGGCCTTGCGGCGGGAAAGGTCGAGCGTCTCTGCCATGTTGTCGTGATCCATGGATTGGGTAGTGTGGGTGGAGGCACAGCCGGCACGCACTCAGATCCACAACCGCATGGTTCACGCTCGCGCCGCTATGACGCGAGAATTCTATGAAACGAATATGAAATTATATTGACAGGTTTTAGTAATGTTAAATTCAGCTTCCGGTAGGCAAGCTGAGCCGCATGCCCGCTAACCCGGACGGCGAAATTCGTTGTCAACCCATGCCGCGGCGCTCGCCTTGCTCAGCTTGAAATTGGGCGCGACCTGCACTTGCGCGAGCTGCTCGCCGAAGGTGTCGAGCGCGGTCAGCAGCGCGTACGGTTCGTCTTCGTCGGGGACGATGTCCAGCGTGATGTCGAGTTCGTCGTTGCCATCCGCGCTCGCCACCCGCACTTCTTTATGCAGTTGCGCGCGCAGTTGCTGCTCATGACGGCGCAGCACTTCCGACGCGGTCTTCACCAGCGTGTTGAACGCCGACGTGTCGAGCGGCTTCGGATCTTTCTTGTTGCGGCCCATCGTCCACGGTCCGACGAGCGCGGGTTCCGCTTCGCCGTCCTTGATCATTTCGACGGCCCAGCCTTCGTCGTCTTCATTCTTGATGACGCGCGCGGTCCAGCCGTCGTCGCGCCACAGACGCGATTCATGCACGCTTTCGTCCAGGGCGGACAAGCCTTCCGTCGTGAAATCAGCAGCGGTGTCGGACGATGGAAGGGAAGTATCGGTCATTACAGGTTCACTCACGTTCGCGGGGCGGAAACACATCTCAAGCACGCAATTCTACCCGCCCCACGCGCGCCGGCCGCGTCCCTCTGACGAACGGACAAGTCGCGCTGAGAATATGACTGACTACGCGCTTAGCAAGCGTACCGACGTGTATGTGGAAGGCGTGTATCAGCATGCGTCGGGTGAACTCGGCAACTTCGGCGCGAACGTGGCGGCAATCAACACGCTGGCGCCGTCGTCGACCGGTAATCAGGTCGCCGCGGCTGTCGGTCTGCGTCACCGCTTCCAGGTTTTCCACGTGGTGCTTGCAGCGCGAATCTATCCATTCCTGTTGCGTTTCAACCCGCGCGTGACACGAGCACGTCGCGGGTTTTTTATACGGCGCTTACGATTTGACGTAGTGGTGACGATCGCGGTGGGTAACGACGGGTACGACGGATAACGGCGGGTAGTGACGGCGCGAGCACACGGTGGGTATACTGAGCGAAGCCGCCTCACCTGCCGCCATGTCGCCGCGGTTGCACGGCGGCTTCGTCGCGAAGCACGACGTTGCGCTGAAAACGCGTTGCGCTTCGCCCGGGCCCCAAGTTCCCGCGCACCACCGGGGACGCCGACGATCGGATCATGAAAAGACTTCTCCTGTTAGCACCCGCTGTTGCCGTGATTGCGTCTCTCGCTGCCTGCGGCTCCTCCAGCGGCCCCGCCCGCGATGCGTCCGTGCCGATGATGTACGTATCATCGCAACGCGCGCCCGCCTATATCGCCGATTGCCTCGAAGGACGTTTGCCGCGCGTGCGCATGTCGCACGTCGGCGCGGCGACGGAACTCGCCGTCGGCCCGGATTCGAACAACTCGTACTTCGTCACGCTGACGCCGCTCAACGCGGGCTCGGTGATCAAGGTGATGCATCCGGCGAATGCGCCGGACGATCCGCCGGAACCGGAAATGCGCTTCGACATCGCACGCTGCGCGACCTGAGATTCCGGTCACGCAACAGTGTTGTGAAGGCCACGCCGCTGCGCGAATTTTTATCTCGCGCAGCGGCTATTTTTTTATCTGCTCATCTGCGAACATAGCCGCCCTTTATCTTTCATGCGACGCACCGCGCCGCGAGTTTCGATGGCATCGAGCAACGCACATCACGCGACCGGTTTTGCAGCCGGCGTCATTGCGGCGGCAATCGTCGCGCGCATTGGCGACGACGCCTCATTTCATCTCGGCGCGCTGTTGAGTTTCCTCGCGGGGGTGGCCGGAAGTACCGCGCCGGACTGGCTCGAGGTGGCGTGGTGGTCGCGCGCGCGGCGTCTGTGGATTACGCATCGCACGTTGACGCATTGGGGCGTGGGGTGGCTCGCGCTGCTGGCGTTTTCCTATCACTGGCTCGGGCATTCGATCTATGCCGCGCCGGTATTCGGCTTCGCGTGCGGCGGGCTGATGCACCTGTTCGCCGATTGGCCGAATCCGCTCGGCGTGCCGTGGATTGCCGGCCGGCATTCGCTGAATCTGTGGAAGAGCGGGCACTGCGATCTGATCGTGGTGGCGGCTTCGTGGGCGGCGGCCTGGTTTATCGGCGCGCATGTCTGGTGGCATGGCGCGCATGAACTGTCGCTGCTGCGGCATCTGCGCGTGGGATAAGCGTTACCGCATCGCAGCCGCATAGTTGGCGGGCGTCACGCCAAGCAGGCGTACGAACGCTCGCGTCATGTGACTCTGATCGGCAAAGCCCGCCGTTGCCGCCGCGTCGGCAAGCGTCGCGCCACGCGCGATCAACTGCCTTGCGAGCGCCATGCGCCGCTGCATCCTGTAGGCGTGCGGCGGCAAGCCCATCTGATGCGCGAAACCGCGCAATAACTGGAAACGGCTCAGGCCGCTATCGGCGGCGAGATCGGCCAGCGTGAGCGTGGCAGCGGGATCGTCGTCGATGCGCGCTTTCGCTCGCGCAATCGGCCCCAGCGCGTCAGCCGTGATGATTGAAACGAGACGGGCAATGCGCGCCGCGCATCATCGCCGCCCCTCATCGGTACGCTCACCTTCACGCACCTTGCCTTGCGACACGCTGCTGCCCGGCGGCACGCTATGTGTGAGCCACACGTTGCCGCCGATCACCGAGCCGCGTCCGATCGTCACCCGCCCGAGTATCGTCGCGCCGGCATAGATCACGACATCGTCCTCGACGATCGGATGACGCGCGTTGCCCTTGATCAACGCGCCGTCGCCATCGGCGGCGAAGCTCTTCGCGCCCAGCGTGACCGCCTGATACAACCGCACGCGTTCGCCGATGATCGCCGTCTCGCCGATCACGACACCCGTGCCGTGGTCGATAAAGAAGCTCGGCCCGATCGTCGCGCCCGGGTGAATATCGATGCCGGTCGCCGAGTGCGCGATCTCGTTGATGAAACGTGCCAGCAGCGGCACGCCGAGCCGATGCAGCGCGTGCGCGAGGCGGTGGTGGGTCATCGCCCACACGCCCGGATAGCAGAGCAGAATTTCGGTGATGTGCTGCGCGGCCGGATCGCCGGTGAAGGCCGCCTGAATGTCGCTGACCAGCAGCGCGCGAATCCCCGGTAACTGTGTGGCGAATTCGCGAGCGACGTCGAACGCGCGCTCCTGCAGTTCCGCGTCGGGCGTCGCGCCGAACTCGGGCAGAAACCGCAACGCGCGGCGAATCTGCTCGGCGAGCAGGCGCAAGGTGCTTTCGAGCGTATGGCCGACGTAGTAGTCGACGGTTTCGTCGGTCAGATCGGGCGCGCCGTAATGCGTGGGAAAAAGCGCCGCGCGCAGGCCGGCGACGATGTTGACCACCGCTTCGCGCGACGGCAACTCGCGAATGCCGAGCGGATGGCGCGTGCGATGCAGTTGTTCACGCGACGCGCGCAACTCCGCGACGATCTGTTCGAGGCCCCAGTTATGGGAAGGCACGTTAGGCATAAAAGGACGACGCCGTGCGGCAAGCACGATTTGAAGTGATTATGCCGAGAGATTACCGCGTTTTGCCGCGGCTCGCGCAGCACCGCCCGGCCGGCTGGCACGCGGTTCGCCTGCGCTCACGCTGCGCCGCGCGCCTGCTTCAGATGGTCACGCTGCTCGCGTCGATCCAGCGCACCGCCCAGTCGCGCGCATGGGCAATCGCCGCGGCTTCGTCGGGAAAGCGCAACTCGGTGGGGAAGAAACGGTTGGCGACCAGTTCGCCGTCGCTCGAGCGCGAGATGACCACATAAGGTTGCCAAGTGCCGTCGCCGGCGCGCGCTGGCGCGCAATTCAACAAATAGCCGCGATGTGTGAATGCAGCATCGAAGTGCATGTGTCACCCGCCCTGACGGCCCCGTAAAATGTTTTGAGTAGCGCGGCCGTTCGTTGTTTCCAACCATGATGGGATAGCCGGGGCCATGTCGTCAATTTAACCGCGCTTCGCTCGTCGGAGTAAGATCATACTCTGTAGAAAATACGCGTCCATTAAAAAAAACGAAAAGAATCCTCGACGCAATCGCCTGGCGAAATGCCCATCGCATGTATAGCGTTGCAAACGTGACGCAAGCACATTGCAAGTCACGCACACAAGGGCGGCGTGCCAGACGGAACGGGTTTTGCTGACCTTCAACCATGTCCTCTTCAAAGGAGAACGCATGATGAACAGCGATATCGTCAAGCCAGCGGACGCCACCAGGCAACCGGGCACCCGCGGCCCGCGCTCGGCGGAGTTGCACAACGACCGCACGCACGACAGCACGGTCGACACCGACTGCAAAAACCTCGAAGCCGCGCGCATCGCGGGCTACAGCCCGATCTCGCCCGACGAGATCACCACCAGCAACGCGAGCCTGACCAACAGCGTGCCGGAGGCGCTCGACGGCATGGCCGGCTTCGACAGCCGGGTTGGCGGCAATCACCTGCTGCTCGCGCTGGAGCCGGGCTACACGTTGATCGACAAAGGCATGATCGAACCGCAAGGCGCGCATCCGGCCGACTACGAGTTCGATGATCGCCCGGTGCGCAGCCGCAGAGAGCGCGGCCGCGTCCATTACGCGCTGAATCATATGCGGCCCACACGCGTGATCGAATTACATCGGGTGAAATAAGCTTGCGCGCGGCATGCGCGTGTTTGCGTTTGCGTTTGAATTTCCGCGTTTATTGCTGTTAATCAGCGAATTTCAAAGGCGCGCATCGTTTGAATAATGGTGCGCGCTTTGCCTCGATTTGTTTCGATTAGAAACTGAGGGTTGCAGGATCTCGGCGCCGCAGCGGCTTTTTCTTCCGGCCGCATGCCGACACAATCGGCTGCATGTCAATAACGCTCAACGGAGCATCAGATGAAAAAAATCGTCGTGATCGGCGCCACCGGCACGCTGGGCCAGGCGGTCAGTGCGGAGTTGCAGGCGCGCCACGAAGTGATCGAGGTGGGCGCGACGCGGGGCCAGTATCGCGTCGACAGCACGGACCCGGCGAGCGTCGAGCGGCTCTTTCGCGAGATCGGCAAAGTGGACGGCGTCGTCACCGCGACCGGCAAGGTGCATTTCGGGCCGCTGCCGGACATGAGCGTCGAACAGTTCTGGGTCGGTCTGCGCGACAAGCTGATGGGTCAGATCAACGTGGTGCTGGCCGCCCAGCAATACGTGAACGACGACGGCTCGTTCACACTGACGAGCGGCATTCTCGCCGACCAACCGATCCGCCTGGGCGCGAGCGCGACCACGGTCAACATGGCGCTCGAAGGTTTCGTGCGTGGCGCGGCGATCGAATTGCCGCGCGGCATCCGCATCAACGTGGTGAGTCCGACCGTGCTGACCGAAGCGATGGATGCTTATGCGCCCTACTTCCGCGGCTTCGAGCCGGTGCCGGCGCAACGCGCGGCGCTCGCCTATGTGCGCAGCGTGGAAGGTGCGCAGACGGGCCAGGTGTATCGCGTGGGGTATTGATGGTTTGACGGGAAGTGCACGGGAATCACGCGATGCGCTCGTGCCGCAGCGCGTGCCCCTCTCGACGTGTCGCCGCTCCATGGCGGCAGCACGGCTTTCGCCACGGCCCTGGATAAACTCGTTGAATCGCGCCTCGCGAATCCGCTCAGTGAATCTCCGGCTCGCCCGGCTGGTCCGCGTCCGGGGCCGTGCCCCCATACGCGCCGCCGCGTTGCAGGAAGTCGAAGTCACAGCCCTGATTCGCCTGCATCACATGCAGCTGGTGCATCGCGCCGTAGCCGCGCGTGAAACGCGGCGCCGGCTTGACCCAAGCGGCCTTGCGGCGCGCCAGTTCTGCGTCCGACACCAGCAGGTTGAGCTTGCGCCGCAGCACGTCCAGCTCGATCATGTCGCCGCTTTGCACCAGCGCAAACGGCCCGCCGACGAACGACTCCGGCGCGACGTGCAGCACGCACGCGCCATAACTCGTGCCGCTCATGCGCGCATCCGAGATACGCACCATATCGCGCACGCCCTTTTGCAGCAGCTTGCGCGGTATCGGCAATTGCCCCCATTCGGGCATGCCCGGCGCGCCCACCGGCCCGGCATGCTGAAGCACGATCACGCAGTTCTCGTCGATGTCGAGCGCGTCGTCATCGATGCGCGCGGCCATGTCATTGTAGTCCTTGAACACCACCGCGCGGCCGGTATGCAGCAGCAGTCGCGGCTCGGCCGCGCCGGGTTTGATCACGGCGCCGTCGGGCGCGATATTGCCGCGCAGTACCGCGAGCCCGCTGTTGGGCAGCAGCGGCTTGTCGCGGCGGCGAATCACATCGTCGTTGAATATCCGCGCGCCTTCGATGTTCTCGCCAAGCGTGCGGCCGTTGACGGTTTTCTGCGCACGGTCGATCAGGTCGCCCAGTTCGGCGAGCAGCGCCCGCAAGCCGCCCGCATAGAAAAAATCTTCCATCAGATAGGCGCCGGTCGGCCGGACGTTTGCCAGCACCGGCGTGCGGCGCGAGATGTCGTCATAGCGATCGAGCGTCAACTCGATGCCCGCGCGGCGCGCGAGCGCGATCATGTGCACGATCGCGTTGGTCGAACCGGAGAGCGCGAGGCACGTGGTCACGGCGTTGTCGACCGAGCCGGCGGTGAGCAGATCCGACGGCTTGAGATCCTCCCACACCATCTCGACGACGCGCATGCCGGTCTTCACCGCCATCTGCGCGTGCCGCGAATCCGCGGCGGGAATCGACGCGAAGCCGGGTAGCGTGAAGCCGAGCGCTTCGGCGGCGCTCGTCATGGTCGACGCGGTGCCCATCGTCATGCAGTGCCCCGGCGAGCGCGCGATGCCGCCTTCGATGCCTTGCCAGTCGTCCTGCGTGATCGTCTGCGCGCGCAGTTCGGCCCAGTACTTCCACACGTCCGAGCCGGAACCGAGCGTCACGCCATTCCAGTTGCCGCGCAGCATCGGGCCGGCGGGCAAGAAGATCGCCGGCAGGTCCATCGAGATCGCGCCCATCAGCAAAGCGGGCGTGGTCTTGTCGCAACCGCCCATCAGCACGACGCCGTCGGCGGGATAGGAGCGCAGCGTTTCTTCTGCTTCCATCGCGAGGAAATTGCGGTACAGCATCGTGGTGGGTTTCTGGAACGGCTCGGAGAGCGTCTGCACCGGCAGCTCGACCGGAAAGCCGCCGGCTTGCCAGATGCCGCGCTTCACCTCCTCGACACGCTGCTTGAAATGCGTGTGGCACGCGTTGATCTCGCTCCACGTGTTGAGAATCGCGATGACCGGCTTGCCCGCGTACTCCTCGCGGTTGTAACCCATCTGCGCGGTGCGCGAGCGATGGCCGAACGAACGCAGATCGTTCACCCCGTACCAGCGGTGGCTGCGCAACTCCTCGGGGGTCTTTCTCTTCGTCAACGTCTGCTCCACGAATGTCGTCGGGAGGGCTTCAGCGCTTCTGCTCCTTCACGCGCGACACGATCTGCGTCGGGCTCACGAATTGCAGTGCGATCAGCACCCAGATCAGCGTGATCGCCATGTAGATCATCGCCATCGCATCGATCGATTGCGGGGCGCGCACGCCGGTTGAAAATACAGCGTAGTACAACGCGACCACCAGCGTTTGCGTCGCAGGGCCCGCGGTGAAGAAAGTCAATTCGAACATGCCGATGGTGCGCACCAGCACCAGCAGTCCGGCCGCGAGCATGCCGGGCACCAGCAACGGCAGCAGCACATAGCGGAAATAACGGAACGTGTTGGCGCCGAAAATGCGCGCGGCCGCTTCGAGATTGGGGTCGATCTGCTCGATGAACGGCGTCATCACCAGAATCACGAACGGTAGTGCCGGCACGAGGTTCGCCAGAATCACGCCGCTCAGCGTGCCGGCGAGGCCGACCTTGTACATCACGGTCGCCATCGGAATGCCGTACGTGACAGGCGGCACCATCAACGGCAGCAGGAAGATCAGCATCGCGATGCGCTTGCCCGGAAATTGCACGCGCGCGAGCGCATACGCGGCCGGCACGCCGAGCAGCACCGACAGCAGCACGACCGCGCCGACCACCTCGATGGTCACCCACAGCACGCTCGCGAGCTGGAAATCGCGCCACGCCTGCACGTACCAGTGCAGCGTGAAGCCTTGCGGCAACAAGGTGCCGAACCAACGCGTCGCCACCGAATTGACCGCGACGGTGGCAATCAGCAACACCACGTTGAGCAGGAAGAACACCATCACGGCCCGCACCAGCACCCGCCAGACGCGGCCCGGCACGCTGGCGCGCTGCGCCTCGCGCCTGGCGGGTTCACGCGCGCCGTCGTCGTCGTGGTGTTTCGAAGCGGACGCGGACCACGCGGGCTGCGCCGCACGACGCTCGGTCGTCATCAGCCTTTGCCTCCGGTTGTCGGACCGCTGTAGAAGAAGCGGCGCGCGCCGAGCAGCGCGGCGACCACCACCAATTGCACGAAGCCCATCACCATCGCGATCGCGGATGCGAGCGAATAATCGTAGCTTTCGAACGCGGCTTCGGCCGCGGCGATCGACATCACGCGCGTCGGACCCGCGGGCGCGCCGAGCAGCACCGCCGACGGAAACACCGAGAACGCCTGCACGAACGACAGGCACGCCGCCATCGTCAACCCCGGCATCAGCAGCGGCAAATAGATGCGGCGAAACTGCTGCCACGGACTCGCGCCGAGCGTCGCTGCCGCGCTCGCGAGCGTGGGGTCAATGCCGGTCACGTACGACAGGGTGAGCAGAAACGCGAACGGAAAGCCCGACACGATCAGCGAGATCAGCACGCCCCAGAAGTTATGCGTGAGGCGCACTTCGCGCGTGTACAGATGCAGGCCCTGCAACGCTTGCGGAAACCAGCCGTTCGGGCCGAAGTAGGTCAGCATGCCGTCGGCGATCAGCACCGTGCCGAGCGTGACGGGAATCACCAGCAGCGTCGTGACGATCTTCTGATAGCGCGAATAGCGGCGCAACGCGAACGCCACCGGCACCGACACGCCGACGTTGATGAACGTCGCGGGCACCGCGAGCTTCAGGGTCACGAGTATCGTCGGCCACATCGACGTGTCGGTGAAGAACGTCAGATAGTTGGCCCACGGGCCGCCGCCGTTCATCGGCCGGAACGACAACACGAGACCGTACGCGAACGGATAGATGAACAACGCGACGATGAACAGCAACGCCGGCGTGACCAGCCACGCCTTGGCGTCGCGCGGCGCGAGCGGCGGGGAACCCGGCGGCGACAGCGTGGGCGTGTTCATGCGGCCTCGGCGGCGTAGACGAGCACGCTTGACGGCGGCACCCGCAGACTGATGCGCTCGCCTTCGGCGAATTCGCCGACGATGCGCGCCCACAAATCGCCGAACGCGGTCTGCACACGCAGCAACGAATCGTGGCCACCGTATTCGACGGCGTTCACCAGCGCGTCGAATGCGTTGTCCGCGCCGGGCGCGGCTAACTCCATATCCTCGGGACGCAGCGCGACGCCGACGCGTTTGCTGTCGAAGCCGGCCATCGGCGTGCCGAGCAGACGCACGCCGTTCGCGCTCACCGCGACGGCTTCGCCTTGCGTTCCGTCGAGCGTGAATTCAGCCACGTTGCGATAGCCCATGAAACGCGCGACATGCAGATTGTGCGGCCGCGTGTAGACCTCTTTCGGCGTGGCGACCTGCTGCACCACGCCCTCTTTCATCACGACGATGCGGTCCGCCATCGACAGCGCCTCATCCTGATCGTGCGTCACGTAGAGCGTCGCGCGTTCGAGCTGGCTATGGATGCGGCGAATCTCCGCGCGCATTTCGATGCGCAGTTTCGTATCGAGATTCGACAGCGGCTCGTCCATCAGAATCAGCGGCGGCTCAATCACGATCGCGCGCGCAATCGCCACGCGCTGCTGCTGCCCGCCGGACAGTTGGCCGGGCAGCTTGTGTTCATGCCCGACCAGTTGCACGAGTTGCAGCGCTTCGCGCGCGCGGCGCATGGATTCGCTTTTGCCGACGCCGCGCATCTTCAACCCGAAGCCGACGTTATCGAGCACGCTCATGTGCGGAAACAGCGCGTAGTTCTGAAACACCATGCCGAAGCCGCGCTTTTCCGGCGGCAGCACGTCGATTCGTTTGTCATCAAGCCAGATGCCGCCGCCGCTCAACGGCTGCAAACCGGCGATGCAGTTGAGCGCGGTCGATTTGCCGCAACCGGAAGGCCCCAGCAACGCGATGAACTCGCCGCGCTGGATCGTCAGATCGAGTTCCTGCAGCGCCGCGATCGGCTGGCCTTGCGCGTTCGTGAAACTGCGGCTCACCGAATCGAGCCGCAACTGCTCAAAGTGATGCTTCATGGCGGTTTCCTGATACGCGTGACACGCGTCACGTACCGACGTGTCGACATGTCACGCGTGAATCGCGACGGCATGCCTGGCTGATGCGTGGGCTACCTGGTCTTCTGTGCGCCGACCTCGCTGTCCCACTTCCTGAAAGCCGCGACCATCGCTGCCGCGTTCAAAGGCAGCACATGCGGACGCTCGGCCAGCAGCTTCGCATACTCCGGCCGGCCATACTTCTTCAGCACTTCCTGGCTGTGCTCGGGCGACTGCCCGATAGTCACGCCCTTGATCGCCGGACCGGGATAGAAATAGCCGTCGTCATAGGTCATGGCCTGCTGCGCCGGTTCGAGCATGAAGTTCATCATCTTGTAGATCACGTCGAGCTTTTCCTTCGGCACGCCCTTCGGAATCACCATGTAGTGCGCGTCGTTCACCCACGTCATGTTGTCGAATGACTGCACGCGGAATTCGGCCGGCACGATACCGAGCGCGCGCGGATTGATGTCCCAGCCCGTCACCGTTACGGTCATGTCGCGCGTACCCTCGCCGAGTTCCTTCATCACCGCCGACGTGCCGCCCGGATAGTAAGGAATGCAATCGTTTAGCTGCTTGAGGAAGGCCCACGTCTTGTCCCAGCCGTGAATCGGGTCCTGCGGGTCCTTGTCGCCGAGCACATACGGCAAGCCCATCAGGAACGTGCGGCCCGGACCGGAGTTGGCCGGCCGTGCGTAGATCAGCTTGTCCGGATGCGCCTTGCACCATTGCAAGAGCTGCTCGGGTGTCTTCGGCGGATCGCTGACTTTGGCGGGGTTGTATTCGAGCAGCGGACCCGCCGGCATATACGCGACTTCGAGACCGTAGCCTTGCGCGAGGTCCTGCATCTTGCGCGGACCCGGCGCGTATTTGTCGAGCACGCCGGGGAACTGCGCCGCGTTGTCGGGCAGCAGCTTGATCCACAGATTCTGTTCGATGCCGGCGGCCAGCGCGTCGGTGCCGGTCAGCACGAGATCGATGTCGGAGCGGCCCGCCGCCTGCATCGCCTTGATCTTGCCGGGCAACTGCGGTGCGGGCGCGTTCGTGAACGTGAGGTTGGCGACGAGGTTCGGATACTTCGCCTTGAAGGCCTCGAAGCCTTTTTGCGTGAGTTGGAGATTGCCGGCCACGTCGACGATGTTGATCGTGACCGGATCGGCCGCGTGCGCGGCGGATGCGAAAGCGGCGCTCGCCGCGAGACATACGAATACCAGCTTGAACGACAACCTGCGCGAAACAGTCATTGTGTCTCCTCGCTTCCTGGTATGGAAGTCCGCCGGTCAGATGCGCTGCCGACGGTGTCTCTCTACCAACGGAACATAGCGAAGCGGAACAGCCGATGTCAAGCAAATACTCGCGACGGCGCGCGCCTCCGAAATTGGCTGTTTTTGCGAGGAATCCTTGTTGCTCAATGGTTTGCTCGCTGCATCCAAGGGCAAACCCGGAGCCGACGATGAGGTCGGACGATTCGTTGTCAAGCAACCGGAGCATGCGTTGCGCCGTGATGCGCGATCAGCCGCCCTGCACGCCCTGCGTGTTCACATACAGCGAATACAGCCCGTGGCTCGCCGCCATGAACAGCCGGTTGCGATGGCGTCCGCCGAAGCACACGTTTGCGCAGCGCTCCGGCAATGCAATGTGGCCGAGCGGCTCGCCTTGCGCCGTGAAGACGCGCACGCCGTCGAGCTCGTCGGTGCCCATGCCCCAGCCGCACCACAGATTGCCGTGGACATCGATGCGCAAGCCGTCCGGCGTGCCGGGGCCCGCGTCGATCAGCACGCGGTTGTTCGATAGCGTCGTGCCGTTGCCGTCGACATCGAATGCGCGAATCTTGCGCGGCTCGCCACGCGATTCGACGATGTACAACACCGACTCGTCCGGCGAAAACGCGAGGCCGTTGGGCCCGAGCACAGCGTCGGCGACCATCGACACGTCGCCCGATTGGCCGTCGATCCGGTACACGCACGCCGCCAGCTCCGACTCCTGGCGCTCGCCTTCGTAGAAGCTGTCGATACCGAAGGTCGGATCGGTGAACCAGATGGAGCCGTCCGATTTCACGACCACGTCGTTCGGCGAATTGAAACGCTTGCCGCGATAACGGTCGGCGAGCACGGTCATCGAGCCGTCGTATTCGGTGCGCGTCACGCGGCGCGTCAGGTGCTCGCAACTGACGAGCCGGCCCTGGCGATCGCGCGTGTGGCCGTTCGCATTGTTCGACGACTGCCGGAACGTGCTGACCGTGCCGCTCGGTTCGTCCCAGCGCAGAATGCGGTCGTTGGGGATGTCGCTCCACAGCAGATAACGTCCGTCGCCGAACCACACCGGTCCTTCCGACCAACGCGTGCCTTGATACAGACACTCGACGGAAGCGGAGGCCAGGATCAGCGACTTGAAGCGTGGATCGAATACGCGGATGGCGGGATCGGGATAGCGTCGGCTGTTGTCGGTCATGCTGGTGCTTGGGGTTGGGAGATGGATGGGTTGGTGTGCGCGAATTTGCGCTCCAGTGCGAGCAGTGCTCGCGCGGCCTGGCTGATCTTCGCATGATGTTCGGGCGGCGTCGAACTGAGCAGCGGCAAAATCGGCCCCATGCCGGCGATCTGCGAGAACGTGACCGCATCGTGCAGCACGCGGATCAGCGAGATGTCGTCGCGCAGGGTTTCAAGCGGCATGAACGCGTCGTAAAGACGTTGCGCGGTCTCGCGATCGCCGCTTTTGGCCGCTTGCAGCAAGGCCATGACCATGCGCGGCGCGACACACCCCGAGCCCGTGGTCCATGCCGCGAGGCCGAACTCGCGCAGATTTGCATTGGCTTCGCAATGTTGTCAAACAACTTGGGTCTAATAGCATCGGCGCCAGCTCATTACCCGAACCGAAAGATAGTGAACTGCGAAGTGTCACTTTTACATGACAATAGAGCCTGGCGGATAGCGCACGACATCGCCACATTGTGGGCAGCAACCACCGGCATAGGCAATTAGCGTGGTTTTGCCCAACAATTCGGCATAGCGGTTAATAAAAATCAATCGGTAATAATATTGCCGGCGAAAGGCATCAAAATGACCGCTGCGAGAGAATTACCTATTTCAATGGCCGGTGAACCTTAATCAGGCTAACAAACAGATAAGAATAGCGATTCATCCGTTTCGTCGCGGAGCCGCCACTGCCGTGCTGTCTTTTGAAAGCTCGCCCGCCGTTGCGAAATATTTTTTGGTGATAGATTGTGCAGATAAAAGCAGCCGGACGGAATGCCGTACCGCAATTAACCGCAACGGGATGTTTGCGAGCCTGAGAGAGTTAAGAAATTGTCGCTACATTTTATCGAGCAGATGGCACCGCTACTGGACGCCGCCGACGAGGCGGAATGGTTCGGTGCAATTGCGGGCCTCGCCGAGACGTGGGGCTTCGACAGGCTTTTGGTCGCCATGCTGCCGCGCCCGACCATGCGTCTGGAAGATGCATACATACGCAGCACCTACGCGCCGGCATGGCGCCAGACGTATGACAAGGAGGGGCTGGTGCATATCGACCCGACCGTCGAGCACTGCATGGCGCGCGCCGCGCCGCTGATCTGGTCGCCGGAAATTTTCGCGACCACGGCGCAACAATGCCTGTACGAGGAAGCCCGCTCATACGGCCTGCGCGCCGGGGTGACGGTACCGATTCATGGGCCGAACCAGCAAGCCGGCATGATGTGCTTCGTCAATGACAGCAATCCGACCGACGCATTCCAGCGCCATGTCAACGCCGCGTTGCCGAATCTGGTGTTATTGCGCGACCTGGTTATCGACACCAGCCAGCGCCATCTGAATACGCACGCTCAGACCTTATTGCCCAAGCTCACGCCGCGCGAACGCGAATGCCTGAAATGGACCGCACGCGGCAAATCCACGTGGGAAATATCCCATATCCTGAACTGTTCGGAAGCCGTAGTGAACTTCCACATGAAAAACATCAGGACGAAATTCGGTGTGAATTCGCGGCGTGCGGCAGCCGTGATTGCGGCGCAACTCGGGCTTATTGACCCGGGTTGAGCAGCGCAGCGGCGTCGCGGCTGTACAGAACCCGTTCGGCACGGCCCAGATCGGCGTCGGAAACGGTTTTGGTGAAGTACAGACCCAGCAGGATCGACACCGGCGCCGGGATTTCGGCACCGGATTCGAACCGGCTGCCGCGCGACTGGGTGACGCCGAAGCGTGCCCAGAAGCGGCGCTGGCTCTCTTTTTTCTTCTTGCGGTAAGCAATGATCAGCACGCGATCCACCGCCGAGGAGACCTCCGCCGGGCGCGTCGGAAGGCCGGTTTGCGGTTGCCAGTGATTTTCGAGAAGTTCCATTTTGTGCCTTGTCGGTTGGGTGCGGATACGTGTCTCGAATTCTGCGTTACCCGATAAGCATGCACACCTATCCAGGTAGGTAGGTGGCAGGACGATTCAGAATGCATAAGTTTTCCAGCGTATTGGTATCCCAACACGTTCAGGAGAACGTCATGCAAACAGCGATTCGGATTGGAATGCGGCAGGAATTTGACAACGCGGACATCAACGAGATGTACCGGCTGCGGGCTCGGGTGTTTCACGGGCGGCTCGGGTGGGATGTCCCGACCATCGCGGGCATGGAGATCGACGGCTACGACGCCCTCGGGCCGCACTACATGCTGATCCAGGGGGAGGACCGGCAGCTGCGCGGCTGTTGGCGCCTGATGCCGACCGAGGGGCCCAATATGCTGAAGGACACCTT
The DNA here is from genome assembly GCF_902859915.1 of Paraburkholderia ultramafica. Classification (GTDB taxonomy): domain Bacteria; phylum Pseudomonadota; class Gammaproteobacteria; order Burkholderiales; family Burkholderiaceae; genus Paraburkholderia; species Paraburkholderia ultramafica. The sequence goes on along the minus strand of NZ_CADIKK010000002.1, from coordinate 109,080 downwards.
CCCCCAATTGCTGCACGGTGCGCCGGCACCGGTCGGGCGGCATATCTGGGAACTGAGCCGGTTTGCGATCGAGACCGGTGGCGAAGAACAGTCGTTCGGCTTCACGGACATGACGATTCAGGCTATCCAGGAAGTCATGAGGTTCGCGCAGCGGATGGGCATCACGCGCTACGTCACCGTGACCACCACGCCGATCGAACGGCTGCTGCGCAGGACCGGCATTGACATCAGCCGGTTCGGCGCGCCGGTGCAGATCGGTGTCGAGCGGGCGGTGGCGCTGAATGTCGCGGTGAGTCCCAAGACCCTCACCGCCTTGTTCGGACCGATGGCGGCCGCGGCTTAGTTGCGGCTTAGTTGCGGCTTAGTTGCGGCTTAGTTGCGGCTTAGCTGCGGCTTAGCTGAGGCTTAGCTGCGGCTTATTGCGGCTTAGCTGCGGCCTGGTTTGCGGCTTAGGGTATGCGCGTTGCCGGGATCGCCGCACCCTGCGGCGCATCGGCAGCGCCGGGAAACTCAGGAGCCGAACATCCGGTCGAGCGCGTTGGCGAGATGTGCGCGCATCGCCGTTCCAGCAGCCGCGGGATCCTTGCGACGAATCGCGTCGAGCACCTCCATATGCTCGGCCTGGACGAGCCGCTGCCGCTCCACTGTCTTGACGAGCGACAGGTTGCGCGACAGGTTCATGCTGAACAGGATCTGCTCTTCGATGAACGACATGACCGTGATGAAAAACGGGTTCTTCGAAGCGCGCGCCACCGCCAGATGGAACATCAAGTCGTCCTGCGCGCCGATGCCGCGAGTTTCGATAATGCGCTCCAGCTCGTTCCAGGCGTGCTGAATCGCGGCGATGTCGTCGGAATCGGCTTTGAGCGCCGCCTGCTCGGCCGCGCCGGCCTCGGTCACGATGCGAAATTCATAGCAGCGGCGAATATCGGACAGCGTTTCGAGCGGCGCAAAGCGGCGCACGTCCGGATCGGGCCGCCGCGCGACCATCGTGCCCGAGCCGTGCCGCGTCATGATGATCCCGTCCGCCCGCAAGCGCGCCAGCGCTTCGCGCACGGTCGGCCGCGACGTCGCAAAGCGTTCGGCCAGCGCGTGCTCGGTCGGCAAGCGCTCCCCTTCCTTGTACTCGCCTTCGAGAATGCGATTGAGGATGTCGCCGTAGATCTTGTCGGGCAAGCCCGTGGTTTTGCGCTCGGTCATCAGCGGGGCTGAGGCAGCTTGTCTGAACATGTCCTAATTGTAAGGCCAACCCTGCCGAGGATTCACTACAGATACGCGTACTGAGTTGATCCAGGCGTCGCCGACGCCCGTCATATCGGGCTTGCCGGCCAAAACGTCGTCATCGAAAATTTGACAAGTGTTTGATTTACATCCTGGTTGAGTGCATCTTTTTCAGCAATGATCTAAGCTTCGTTGGTATAAAAGACCAACGAGCCTGGCCGTGTGAAACGGCTGCGGCATGCGCATTTTTCAGACGCGGAGTCGATATGTACACACGCATTCTTGTAGCTGTCGACGGCAGCCATACTTCCCGCCGTGCATTCGAAGCAGCCCTCGCGCTCGCCAAATCCAACGGTGCTGTTCTGCGGCCGTTCTATGTCGTCGAAAACACGCCCATGTATTTCGAAGCGCCCGGCTACGACCCGTCCATACTGCGCAACCGTCTGGTCGAAGAAGGCAGGGAACTCCGCGCGGAATTCGCCCAAACCATGGCCGAACAAGGCGTGAAGGGTGACCCCGCCGTCAGCGAGGCATCCTCGCTCGGCGATGTTTCGGATATCGTGCTAAAGGCCGCCGCCGAATTCAATGCGGACCTGCTGGTCATGGGCACGCATGGTCGGCGCGGTTTTCAACGGCTGATCCTCGGCAGCGTCGCCGAGCGCTGCGTGCGCCAGGCAACCTTACCCGTGCTGCTGATTCCCTCCGCCGCAGGTCAGGATAAGGAACCCGCCTGAGAGCCAGCTACCAAGCGCATTGCGGCTGCCACCTGGTGCGTAGGGCGGCAGCGCGCAACGCAATTCATCGCTGAAACCCGAGCCGATACACCCGCTCACAAGATACGTAGCAGTCCATAGCCCATTCACCCACAAGAGCGCGACATCGCTCAAGACGCCTAACCAACTGAACGCGTCACTATGTCGCCAAATCGGGGGTGCGGCGGGTGGGACAATCCGCCATCACTCTGATAATCGCCCGCAGAACATGCTTACTCCTTCCGCTGTTACCCGCTCCACCGGCACCGACGGTTCCGCCGCAAGTTCGTCGCCGGCGCGCAGCGGCCGGCGGGCGGCACCGGTGCGGGCGACCGCTCGCACCGCCGCTCGCTGCTCGAGCTGTTCGATGCGGCAGCTCTGCATGCCCCAAGGCCTGTCGTCCGACGAACTCTCGAAGCTGGAAACGCTCATCTGCACGGCGCGCTCCGTACAGCGCGGCGAAGCCCTGTATCGCAGCGGCGACCATTTCGACAGCATTTACGCGGTGCGTTCCGGGTCGCTGAAAACCGTCATGGCGCACCGTGACGGCCGCGAGCAGGTCACGGGGCTGCGCCTCGCCGGCGAAGCGCTCGGGCTCGACGGCATCAGCGAGGACGTGCACGCATGCAGCGCCGTCGCCCTCGAAGACAGCACAGTCTGCATCGTCCCCTACAGCGCGCTCAAGCTGCTGTGCCGCGAAATCAGCTCGATGCAGGAGCGCATGCACAAACTGCTGGGCGCGCAGATCGTTCGTGAAGCCGCGCAGATGATGATGCTCGGCTCACTGTCCGCGGACGAACGGGTCGCCGCCTTCCTGCTAGACGTGTCGGAGCGCAATGCGCAACGAGGCTATTCTTCGGCCGAATTCAACTTGCGCATGACGCGCGAGGACATGGGCAGCTACCTAGGCATGACGCTCGAAACCGTGAGCCGCACCCTGTCAAGATTTCAAAAGCGCGGCCTGATCGACACACAAGGCAAGCACATCCGGATCGTCGATCTGGCAGGCCTGCGGCAGATCTGACGCGCATGCCGGGGGCTGGCCGGCGCCCGCCCACCTTCTTTTAGCGCGCTTTCGCCTTGGCATGGCTCCTGCGAGCGGGTACAGTCTTTAGTCCGTCCCCCGCAAGGAGACCCGGCGAAATGAATCGCGACCCCGCCCCACGTCACCCGCTCGTCCAGCGTCTGATCGACGCGCGTCAGATCACTGACGCATTGTTTGCGATCGTCAAACCCGAATTTCTGTATGAACGGCCGATCCGTGAGCGGCACCGGATGGTGTTTTACATCGGCCATCTGGAAGCTTTCGATCGCAATCTGCTCGATCACCGCGTGTGCGAGTTGCCCGCGTTCGCGCCTGAACTCGACCAGCTTTTCGCTTTCGGCATCGACCCTGTCGACGGCAGCTTCCCGACCGATCAACCGGGTGACTGGCCGTCGCTCGACACCGTACGCGAGTATGCGTTGCGGGCGCGCGAGCAGATCGACCATGCGCTCGCTGGCCGCGCGGATGTGGCGCAGTTCGGCCGTGACGGCGCGCATGCTGAGGTATCCGGGCAACTGCTGAACGTCGCGATCGAACATCGGTTGATGCATGCCGAAACGCTGGCGTACATGCTTCATCAATTGCCTCTTGCACAGAAGGTCACCGAACTGCGCGAGGCCGTGGTGACGCATCCAGACCGTCGGGAAGCGTTGTCGTCGATGATCAGCGTGCCGGCCGGCGCAACGGTGCTCGGCATGTCGCGCGATGCCGGCCATTTCGGTTGGGACAACGAGTTCGGCGAAATGCGTATCGACGTGCCCGCCTTCGAGATCGATCGCCACATGGTGACGAACGGCGCGTTTCTCGAGTTCATCGAGGGCGGCGGCTATCGTGAACCGAAGTGGTGGTCGGAGAAAGATTGGGCATGGAAGGAGGCCGAGCACATCGAGCATCCCGCCTGCTGGTCGCGGCGCGAGGCAAGTGTCGAAACAGGCGGCGTGGATGGCGCATGGATGCTGCGCACGATGTTCGACGAAGTGCCGTTGCCGCTCGACTGGCCCGTGTACGTGAGCCATGCTGAAGCCAGCGCTTACGCACGCTGGGCCGGCAAGGCCTTACCCACCGAGGCGCAATGGCAACGTGCGGCACACGGCGCACCGCTCGCGGCGTCGGGCAATTTCGATTTTCGCAGTTGGGATCCGAAGCCGGTCGACGCGCATCCGGAGAACGTCAGCGCGTTCGGCGTGGAAGGTCAATTCGGCAATGGCTGGGAATGGACCTCGACGGTATTCGACGCGCTGCCCGGCTTCGAAGCGTTTCCGTTTTATCTCGGCTATTCGGCCAATTTTTTCGACGGGCAGCATTACGTGCTCAAAGGCGGTTCGGCGCGCACTGCGCGCTGCATGCTGCGACCGGCTTTCCGAAACTGGTTTCAGCCGCATTATCAGTATGTGTATGCGGGGTTTCGGTGTGTGAGGGCGTGAGGAATGAGGGGCACATGACGCCGTTGAGCGCAGCGCGGTATGAATCGTGCCAGCGCTGATCGAACGTCGGTCTTGACTTTGGATAGATCAAGTCATCTCGCTCGCCGGGCGTTCGTCTCTTCCCGCTGCAGTATTCTCTGGAGGTAGCAGGATGCAAAGGTCCGACTCTTTTTCGATAGCGCGCGCGCTGACCGTCGTCTTTGCGGCCCTGTCGGGGATATAGCTGCTGATCGGCGGTATCTGGCTGCTGCTACCGTTCGTCTATCGCCGCTTCGCCGCGTCGCCGAAGTCGCCGGCCATCGCACTGGGCGTCACGCTGATCATCAGCGGTGTGGTGATGGTATATGCGGTATTCAACGCGTTTGGCACCAGGATGGGCGACTATGTGATTGCTTACGCGCTGCCCTGATTGCCCATGCGCGCCGCCTTTGTGCAGTCGGTGCCGTGAGTGGGGCCGTGACGCGAAGCGGCCTCTCGGTCGCTTCGCATAGGGGGTGCTCACGCGTCACGCTCGATGCGCCCTGCCGTTGGTGGAGTCGGACCGACCATCGAAACGTGCTCGCCGCTCCGTTTAGCAGCATCAGGTGCAGGCGCGTGCCAAAACGCGCAATGGACAGGCAGCCGCCTTGCTCATTCGTTACACCACATTCACCAGGTCGAACGAGACAGATACGAACCAGCAATCCGCGATCCGGTTGAGCGCAATTACGCCGACGATGGCGGGACGCCAGCCCGCAACGCATCGGTAACGCAGCGATAAACTGGTAACTTGCCTTGCCTGGGAGGACGCCATGAAGCTCGTCGACTGGAACATTCAGTGGGGTTGCGGTGTGGACGGCCAGGTGGACCTCGGCCGGATCGTGCGGGAAGCGCGTGCGCTATGCGACTTCGACGTCATGTGCCTACAGGAAGTCACACGCGGCTTCGACCGGGAGCCGGCAGCCGGCGGACTGAAGGGCCACCCGTGCGCCGACCAGTTCTCCGAGTTGGCCGGGCTGCTGCCGGACATGACGGTCATCGACGCGATCGGCTCCGATCTTCCGTCGCCGGGGGCGGGCCGTCAACGCCGGCAATTCGGCAATGCTATCGTGACCCGATTGCCCGTCAGGCAAGTGCTTCGGCATTCACTGCCGTGGCCGGCGGATCCGGCCAAACCATCGATGCTGCGCGTCGCGCTCGAAGCGGTAATCGAGACCAATATCGGCCCGCTGCGTATCATCAGCACGCATCTGGAGTTCTATTCGGAAATTCAGCGGCTCGCGCAAGTCGGAAGACTGCGGGCGTTGCATCACGAAGCGTGCGATCATGCGCGTCGTCCCGCGAAGGGCGAAAAACTGGACAGTCCGTTCGCCGACACAGCGCGGCCGACGAGCGCCATTCTCTGTGGCGACTTCAACAGCGCGTTCGAGGATGCCGCGTATCGCCGGATGCTCGACCCCATTCCAGACGCTCCCGCCTTCGTCGACGCATGGGCTTGCGCGCACCCTGGCGAGTTGCGCGCCGCCACCGTCGGTCTGTACGATCGCGAGCAGTGGCCCGAAGGCCCCTTCGCGTGCGACTTCATCTTCGTCACGGATAACCTCATGCCACGGATTGCAGTGTGCGATGTCGAGCCGCACAGCCGCGCTTCGGATCACCAGCCGATGTGCGTCGAATTGCGTTGATCCGGCAGCCGCCGGGCAGGCAGTCACGCCTCGACAGGTGAAGGCAGGGCGCTTGCGCAATCGGCAGGGACGGACATCCGACTGATGCGTGCTTAGCAGGTTTGACTCAAACGGTCCATTGCGGGATCCGTGCGGGGTGACGGCCTTGCCTGATGGCCGGGTCTCTACGCCACCACGTAGAACGCGGCGGTGTAGAGATCCATTGCGACAGGCTAACCCTCCGCTCAGTTTCTAATGCTCGCCTGGCCTGGTCGAAAGGTCGTCGTCCATCACTTCCTGGGTTGTTATCCAGTACGGCTGCCTGTTGTAGTAGCTGTGCGTTGAAGCTCCCCACTTCGGATCCGCCATCATTGGCCAGTGATCCTTGTCGAACCCCGAATCGTCCTTGAGGAGCTGCGCTGCTATGTCGACATAGAAGCACTTCTCATCCGTGTCGAGCGTGAGCGCATTCCACGGAATGGCGTGCAGGTTAGAACCCATCCCGAGGAAACCTCCCTCGGACAGCACAGCATAGGCGATGCGTCCGTTCTGGACGTCCAGCATGATGTCGGAGATCTTGCCTACGTGTTCGCCGTCCGAGGACATGACCTTGTTTCCATCGAGCGTTGCCGCAGCCATGATGTCCGGCCCCGGCCCTGCGCCGACACCACCGCCCACGATGTTCGCTCCGCCACGGCGGGTGCCACGTTGCGGGTTGATAGAGCCCATGATCCACCTCCTGAAAAAGATGATGCTGGTACGGTCGCAAGCGGCATACCCGCGCGGGCTCCGCGCGAACGTGCCCGCGGTCTGCGACCTTTTCGGCGGCATGATCGTCGTCCCTCCCTTTAAACCTTCAATCGGAAGGCAGTCGAACACTGATCCGTGTGGCGGTGACTAAACAGGGTATCCCTCGACGGTGCGTGCCGGGAACAGCGTTTGCGGTGTCACCGGCATGCAGATTGCACTGCCCCGCTCATGAAACCCCGCTCGCGGCGATTACGTCACCGCGGAGATCACGAACATCGTCGCGACGGCAATGCCCATCACAATGGTCGCCATCCAGCCGACGATCCGCAGGGTTCCCCGTATGCAGAACTCGCCCATGACGCGGGGATGGGAGGCCATTTTCATCATCAGCACCATGATCGGGACCGACGCCACGCCGTTAATGACGGCGCTCCAGTAAAGCGCCTTGATCGGATCGAGTGACGTGAAACCCAGCGCGAGACCGGCAAGTGTCGCGAGAACAATGATCGCGTAAAACCGCTTCGCGAGCCTCGGTTCATGTTCCAGACTGCTCTTCCAGCTGAATGCACCGGCCATCGCGTAGGCGGCGGACCCCGCCAGCACCGGTAGCGCAAGCAGTCCGGTACCGACAATACCGACACTGAACAGCAGGAACGCGAATTTTCCGGCGATCGGCTCGAGCGCGGCAGCGGCCTGCGACGAGGTCTGGATATCGGTCACGCCATGTGCGTGGAGTGTCGCGGCGGCCGTCAGCAGGATGAAAAACGCGATGAGGTTCGAAAAGCCCATACCGATCCAGGTGTCGATGCCGATGCGTTCGAGTTGCCGCCGGCCCTGCGACGGCGCTTTCTTTAGCGCAACTTCGCCGTCGGCCGCCTGAAGTTCCTCGACCTCCTGTGACGCCTGCCAGAAAAACAGATAGGGGCTGATGGTCGTACCCAATACCGCGACGATTGTCGTCGCGTAGCTGCCGCTCCACGTAATGTGCGGAACGACAGTCCGAACGGCAACGGTCATCCACGGAATCCTGACGGCGAACACGACCCCGACATAGGCGAGCAGTGCAAGCGTCAGCCACTTGAGCACGCGGACGTATCGCTTGTACGGCACAAAGACCTGCAACACGAGCGACAGCGCGGCCAGCGCGATTGTATAAACGCGAGTGGGACCTCCCACGAGCAGGTTGACGGCGGCGCCCATGGCTGACAGGTCCGCCGCGATGTTGATCGTATTGGCGACCAGCAGCAGTGTGACCGCACCATAGAGCAGCGAAACCGGATAGTGACGCCGCAGGTTCGTCGCCAGCCCGTGGCCGCTTGCCCGGCCGATTCTTGCGCTGATCATCTGGATCGCAACCATTAGCGGATAGGTCAGCAGCACGGTCCATAGAATGTTGTAGCCGAAGGCTGCGCCGGCCTGCGAGTACGTCGCGATGCCGCTGGGATCGTCATCTGCAGCCCCGGTCACGAGGCCTGGGCCCAGTTTCCCCAGCCATGGGTCGGTTTGGCTCTGCGGCGCAGCCGTCGGATCGATATTGGTAGTCATGGCGGTCTCCGACGTGGCAAACGCGATACTCGATACCGGCACGACGCGCATACCGGGCAATGCGTCGGCCGTCTCGCGACGCATGACATGAGGTCGCGCAAATTTCGTACCTTGAGATCGGGATCGGTCGCCTTGCGTGAGGGCGTGCAAAAGTTGGGGGAGCTGCATTTGGTCAGGCGTCCCTGGCTTAAGGCATGACTGCACTGTCTGTTCTGTCCGTTGGCCGGCGGGCTTTCTGCTGCTCAAAGTTCGCCCCTGATTTCCGCGTAACATAGTTGCATTAATCGGACCTCGACGCTTCGTTCCCGTTTTGGAGACGCCCATGCGACTGGCTGACTTTATCTTGAGAGACATGGAGCCGATTCTCGCGCAATGGGAGGCGTTCGCCGCTACCCTCCTGCCGGCGGCGGCAAACATGGAATCGTTGGGGTTGCGCGATCACGCGGAGCAGATCCTGCATGCCGTGGCAAAGGACTTGCGAAGTTCGCAGACCAGAGAGGCCCAACGTGAAAAATCATTGGGGAGGGCCCCCCGGCTCACCGATGCGACCGAAACAGCCGCACAAACACATGCTCTTCTGAGGGCACGGGCGGGCTTCAATATCAATCAGCTCGCCGCTGAATATCGCGCACTGCGCGCGAGCGTGCTGCGCCTTTGGATGGACGATTGCGTGCCCGAATCGCCTGATCTGGACGACGTAATCCGCTTCAACGAAGCGATCGATCAGGCGCTGGCTGAATCGGTCACCTTATTCAGTATGCAGGTCGAGCAAAACCGTAACCTCCTGCTTGGCATGCTGGGCCATGACATGCGGAATCCCCTTCAGGCGATTCAGGTCACTGCGTCGTATCTGGCGGCACTTAATGCCGGGGACCGGGTATCGGGTGCCGCCGCCCGGCTGATCCGCAGCGGAGCCCGAATGCAGGCATTGCTTGATGACATCACCGATTTCAACAGGACCAAACTTGGCTTGGGCATCAAAATAACGCCCACGAGCGTCAATCTGGCGAATGTGCTTGATGACGAGTTGGACGAACTACGAGCCATTCATCCTGACCGACAGATCGAGTTGCGTGTAAGCGGTGACTCTCAGGGGGTCTGGGACGGCCCGCGCCTGCAGCAATTGCTGGGAAACCTTGTCACTAATGCAATCAAGTATGGAGCGCAAGACACTCCCGTGTGCGTGACGGTGACTGGCGACGTAACGCATGTTCGTATCGAGGTAAGCAACTGTGGACCCGCTATCGAGGCGTCAATGCTTGAGCGTATGTTCGATCCGTTGATGCGTGGGTCGGTCCATGAGGGCACAGACGACAGGGCGGGTAACCTTGGCCTGGGTCTGTATATCGCAAGCGAAATCGCCAAGGCCCATCACGGCGCGATCGAAGTGCGGTCCAACGATGTGGAGACCTTGTTTTCAGTATCACTTCCGCGTGCCGACGATCCGGCTTGATCTCTCATCGCAGCGAGAGACCGAATCGGCGTCGACACGGTGGACGTATCTGCGCGGAAGGCCGTCATGGGCCTCATGGTTTCCGCTAGCGGGGCCGCCGACCACCGGCGGCTACTCAGTCAGGCAGCCTTCATCGTGTCCGGTCAGCACGCCGCGACCTGCCGGATCGCTGCCGAAAACGAAGCGAAGGCACTGGATGCGCTAACGACTGCTATACGGCGGGTCCGGATGCCGCAACACGGGTAAGCCCGAGAACCTCGCCTTTCGATGGCGTCGCAGTGGCACATCTAGTTCTTTCAACCAAAAAACCCGGATAAACAATATCCCAAACTGCCTAAGTTTAATTAGCATCCAACAATCCACTGAATATCACGCGGTTCGGCAGAATTTTCTACCTGCTTAATTCTTTTTCCTGACGTCGGGGTCGATTGACATGCGAGTCGTTGTTCTGGGCAGTGGGGTCGTTGGGGTGACAAGCGCGTATTACCTTGCTCGCGCCGGCCATGACGTCGTGGTCATCGACCGGGAGCAAGGCCCCGCGCTGGAAACCAGCTTCGCAAACGCGGGGCAAATTTCGCCGGGCTACGCTGCGCCGTGGGCGGCGCCGGGCGTTCCGCTCAAGGCAGTGAAGTGGATGTTCCAGAAGCACGCCCCACTTGCTATCAGACCGGACGACGCAGACAAGCAGTTCCAGCTTCAGTGGATGTGGCAGATGCTGCAAAACTGCACGGCGGAGCGCTATGCGATCAACAAGAACCGTATGGTTCGACTCGCGCAATACAGCCGCGACTGCCTGAAGGTGCTCCGGGCCGAAACCGGCATTCAGTACGAGGGGCGGACGGGCGGCACCCTGCAGGTGTTTCGGACGCAGCAGCAGTTTGATGGTGCAGCCAAGGACATCGCTGTTCTGAAGGAAGCGAATGTCCCGTACGAGTTGCTGACCAGAGACCAGCTTGCTCGGGCAGAGCCCGCACTTGCTGCGACCGCGCACAAGCTGACCGGCGGACTGCGCTTACCGGGCGATGAGACCGGCGACTGCCAGTTGTTCACTACTCGACTCGCCGCGTTGGCCGAGGAAGCCGGCGTGACGTTCCGCTACAACACGCAGGTGGACGGTCTTCTCGTTGAGGGCGGCAAAGTCGTCGGCGTGCGTCATGGCGCAAAACTGATCCATGCCGATGTGTTCGTCGTCGCATTCGGCTCCTACTCGACGAACTTCCTGTCCGGTCTCGTCAAGATTCCGGTCTATCCGCTCAAAGGGTATTCCATCACTGCTCCTATCGCCGATGAAGCACGCGCGCCGGTATCAACCGTTCTCGACGAGACCTACAAGATTGCCATCACACGATTCGACAAGCGCATCCGGGTGGGCGGTATGGCTGAAATCGTAGGCTTCGACAAGCGTCTGCGTGAGGCTCGCCGCGACACGTTGGAGATGTGTGTGAACGACCTCTTTCCTGGCGGTGGCGATACATCGAAGGCTACTTTCTGGACCGGCTTGCGTCCGATGACACCAGATGGAACGCCAATCGTCGGCCACACTGCAATACCCAACCTCTACCTCAACACCGGGCATGGCACGCTGGGGTGGACTATGTCGTGCGGCTCAGCGCAGCTTCTTGCGGACCTCATATCCGGCCGGACGCCCGCAATCCAGTTTGACGACCTGAATGTGTTCCGTTACGCCAAAGAACCACAGGTGCCTGCTGATTTCACCGTCGATTAAGCGTCGACACCAGTGTGGTCGCTGACATCTCTCCTTGAAAATAGAACCATGCCGCGCCCGATTAAAGCGTATAACCGGTCCTACTTCCGTCCTGGCGAGCATACGGAGCAGAAACAGGCGCCCAAGTGCTCGCCCGTATTGCGCCAGTGGGTTGTGCTGTGAGTGCGAGCGCAGGACGGCTGGCAGCGGTTTCTGCGGCGCGCGCAAAGTGCGGTCATTACGTTCGGCATCATCGATGGCGGCTTCAATGTCCGCCAGTTAGCTTCAGTCGCCGAATCTCCTAACGGCCCTGGTCCCGGATTTCAACCAGCGTTCGATCCAGGCCGTATTTCCTGAGCTTCTGGTACAGCGTACTCTTTGCAATACCCAGGTGCCTGGCGGCGGAGGTCAGGTTGCCGCGAGAGAGGGCGATCGCGCTGCGGATCGCCCCCAGCTCCGACGCTTCCATGCTGCCCCGGCCGTCGCGGGACAAAAGTTCGTCGCATCCGGCGCGGCTCGGCTCATCGCTCGCGCGCAACTCCGGTGGCAGATCAGCGAGCGTAAGACTCCCTGAGCCTGCCGTGAGAAGCATGCTTTCCACCACGTTCTGAAGCTCCCGGACGTTCCCCGGCCATGAATACGCACAGAGCGCGGCAACCACTTCGTCGTCCACCGGCGGGCAAGCCCGCCCAAGCTCCGTCGCGACCTTCTGGACCAGATATTCCGTGAGGCGGCGAATGTCCCCTGGACGGTCGCGCAGCGGCGGAATGCGGATACTGGTCACCGCGACGCGATAGAAGAAGTCCATTCGAAAACGCCCTTCTGAGACCTCCTTTCTCAAGTCGCGATTGGTCGCCGCGACGAGACGAAAGGTGACCTTCCTTGGGACGCTTTCGCCGAGCCGATAGATCTCCCCCTGTTCCAGCACACGCAGGAAATGCGTCTGCAGATCGACCGGCATTTCGCCGATTTCGTCGAGAAACAAGGTCCCGTCATTGGCTGCTTCGATCTTGCCTAGCGCGCCTCCTCGGCGCGCACCGGTAAAGGCGCCATCGCCATAGCCGAAGAGTTCGCTGGCGAGCAGTTCGCGTGACAGGCCGCCGCAGTTGAGCGCAATAAAAGGCCCCTCCTTCGCCTGGCTCGCGTGGTGGATTCCCTTGGCGAACAGTTCCTTACCCACGCCAGTCTCGCCGAGCAACACCACCGGCGCACGTGAACGCGCGATCTGCCGGGCCTTGTCCACGGCCTCGAGCAATGCCGGCGCTTCACCCTGGATGCGCTCGAAGCCGGCCGTCGATACACCCGCGGCGCCGCAACGGGATGCGCCGCTGACCTTGCGCGCAGAACCGTGGCGTTGCGCGAACGGCACGATCAGCAAGCTGCCGATGCGCCTGCCATCGTCGATCACCGGCTCGATCCACTCGGGCTGGAGCCAGTGAGGCAGATCCGTGGATGTCACACTGGTGACTGCGGAGTCGGTGGCGAGCGCCAGGATCCGTCCAGGCCGGGCGAGCGAAAAATCGCCGCCGGCTGCCGCAATCGCAGCTTCAGCGTGCTCATTGGCCTTGATCGGATAGCCGCCATGGTCGAACACCACGGCGCCGTCAGACGCCAGCATCGCGAGGCGCTTCATGCAGCGATCCAGCAGCCGATAGCGCAATTCCATAGTCCGCGCAGCAAGACGGCTCTCGATCCGGCTGGCGGCCGTGACGACCAGCGCCAGGCTGTGACGATTGTAGGATTCGGATAGGCCGGACACGTCGATGACGCCGATAATCGTACCGTCGCGCGGGTCGCGGATCGCATTCGCTGAGCAGGTCCAGCGCTTGATGCCGGCGCAGAAGTGTTCGGCAGAATGAATCTGCACGGGCTGGCCGACCTCGATCGCCGTGCCGATCGCATTGGTGCCGCAGATCATCTCGTTCCAGGACGCGCCGGGCAGGAGCTGAATCCCGTGTGCGGAAGCAATCGTAGCGGGGTCCCCTTCGAGATTCAGGATGGTGCCGGCCGGCTCGGCAAGCGCCATGACCGTTTCGGTTTGCGCAAGAAAGTCGCGTGCATGCGCCATCACCGGAGCACTCGCCTCGACCAGATCGCGGTGACTGTGTTGCAACGAATACAGTAGATGTTCGTCCAGCGGCGGCGGCGCATGGCCCAGCGTGGGATCCACCTGCCAATCGAGGCAGCGCTGCCACGACGTGTCAACGAGGTGCCGCACGACACTATGCGGTGCTTCTCCGCCGCTCAGAAACCGCTCCCAGGCGGCCATGACGAACGCTTCGTCGCCAGGGTTCGAGAACATCTGCGTGGCATCCGGCATATCCATGACTTGTCTCCTTCTTCATGCCGTCTTATACCGCACCGCAACATGGCGGATGCAGCCGGCTCGTGCGAGAAGAAGGGCAAGATCGATGCCACCGCGAGCACACCTGAAGAGGAAACTCAGCGCTCCAGCGAACGGTTGATTTCCGGACGATGGCCGCACGGGTCGCGTTCGATTTTCGAACGGTCAGGATAAGCGGCTCGCAGGCGCGCGCAGTCCGCTCGCTGCGGCGCATCAAACAACGTGCGGGCTGTGAGAAAGCCACACTGCGAGCCACAGTGCGGCGGCGCCATTCGATGGAAGGGCGCCGCCCGCTGCGAGAACCGGGCGCGAGACAACTGCGCCCTGAGCCAAGCGCTAGTCAGCGCGCTCGGGAACCGGCAACTGCAGCCAGTCCTTGTAGAACGCCTCAATGTCCGGCTCGAAATCGTGAATCACCGGATACCACGGCGTCGGTGCTTCGACGTCGTGCATGGTTCCGCAACTCGGACAGTAGTACTCGCGGTAGACCTGCCACTGGGTGTCGGGCGCCATGAGTTGCGGATAGACTTCGAGCATGGCCTCCTCTGTGTCGCGCACATAGACGTTGGCAGACAGTTTCCAGTTTTCGCGGTAGTCGCAGAACTCATGGCCGCAGTCGCATTTGACCAGCCAGTGTTTGCTTTTCGCGGCCTGCACGATATGCAGGTGCGGTCCTAGCGGCAAGACAATCTTGTCGGGCCACGAGACTTTTCCCTGCAACACTTCGAGATACTGACTAAAGCGCTCATGATCCTTCGGCATGGACAACATGCGTACGGTCGTATCCCAGTCGAGTCGTCCATCGACCAGATTGCCGACCTGTTCTTTCGTGTAAGCAGACATTTCGCTACTCCTTGATTCGCTTCGATATCGGGACCGATTACTCTTCGACCTGAACCACGGTGGTCACGTCGGGCAGCAACGAGAGATCCATCCTGTACTTCGAGCCGTAGGACGGCACGTCCAGTTCTGCCTCGGTCATGTTCCAGTCGGCAGGCAGCTCCCAGAACTTCCGGAAGTCGTCGAGGAATTTCTGCGACAACCCGAAGCTGGTTGCAAACATGTGACGCACGGGGCGCGACGCATGTTTGGTGAGGACCCGTTCACGCTCTTCCTTCATCCATTCGCGCGTCGGCAACGAGCGGGCAAGCCGCTCCTTGCGGAATTCGCCACGGCGCTTCAGGGTCTGTTGCGCATCGACCGTCCAGATCCCCGTTGTGTCCTGCGCCAACACCGCGCCATAGACCTTCTCGGCAAACTCCGGAAGCAGAAATCCGTTGTTGAGATCCTTTGCAATGGCTTCTGTTTCCCGATCGAGCGGATCACCAAAGCCCGGACCGCCGCGCAGGTAATTGAGGTACAGGTCGTGGTTTTCGTAGCAATCCTCGGTCGTCATGCATTGCTTGTCGCGCTTGACCTTGGAAGTCGCATCGATGTGCCGCTCGTAGTCCGGTGCGTCGGGATTCGTGTCGCCGCCGAGCGGCAGCGAGAGTCCCTGCGCGATGCGCGCTTTGAGGCCCGTCTGGTGCGCTTCGAACCGGTAGCCGGTGGCCGACGGATAGCCGCCCATGAAGCCCCAGTCGCTGTTCATGTAGCCATTGCCCATGAAGAACATGGTCCAGTCCTGGGCTTTCCAGACCATGCGCAGGGTTTCGAAACCACACCCGCCGCGGTACTTGCCATAGCCGCCGGAATTGGCTTTGACGTTGCGCCCGAGATAGAGCAACGGTTCGGCCATCTCCCAGATCTCGATGTCGCCCATGTCGCCTTCGGGGTTCCAGATCGCGGCCGCATGATTGAGACCGTCCTTGATGGCGCCGGCGCCCGTGCCACACGACGAGGCCTCGAAGCTGTTGACCGCGTGCACCTCGCCGTCCTGGTTGATGCCGCCGCCTTGCAGCCAGTTCGATGTGTTGGCGTTGCCGGCGTTGACTTCTTCCAGATAGCCACGGCTGAAGTACGCCTGGCCGAGCCCCCGCCACATGGCACTCCACCCCGATACCAGGAAGTGCCAGGCATAGGCGTGCCCGGTGCGGCGATCGTCCGGATTCATCCACGTGCCCTTGGGCAGACGGAACTCCGTGCCGAAGTAGGCGCCGTCGTTGATGCGCTGGGTCGGCACCAGGGTCTGGGTCATCATGACCCAGATGCCACTTGTGAACGCCACGTGGTGCGCGTTATAGGTGTGCCATCCCCAGCGGCTCGCGCCTTCGAAATCCAGTCGCCATGTAGCGTCGGGCCGGATCGTCATTTCCACCGGCGAGTGCATGATGGTGTCGATCTTGGCAAAGGCCGAAGGCGTCTGGATATCCTCGTGCGCATAGGGCACATCGACAAAGGCTACCTTGCGGTACTTGCCGGGCAGCGTCATCGCCTTGATGCGGCTTTGCAAGCCGCGACGGCCCTCTTCGATAACCTCGTAGCTGAATTTCTCGTAGGCTTCAAAGCCCTCGGTGGCGATGATCTCTTCCACCATGTCCCGGATCATGTGGCAACCGGCGATCCGCGTGCGCTCGTCCAGGATCCAGTACTTCGGCGTACGCACCGAGCGCTGGCTTTCATGAAGCCAGTCGCGCAGCGGCTGGTCGTTCACGCCCGTCTTGCGGCAGGTGATCTGGTAGCCGTCGCCGAAGCGCTGGACCTGGCCCGTCGACATGGAGCCCGGCGTCACCGCACCGGTGTCGATCACGTGCGTCACCCCGCCTACCCAGCCGATGAGCTTGTCGGCCCAGAAGATCGGCACGATCGTCGCGATGTCGCAAGGATGGACATTGCCGATAGAGCAGTCGTTATTGGTGAACATGTCCCCCGGGTTGATGCCCGGGTTGTCCTCCCAATTGTTCTCGATCATGTACTTGATCGCGGCGCCCATCGTGCCGACGTGAATGATGATGCCGGTGGAGGTCAGCACGCAGTCGCCGACCGCGTTGTACAGGGTGAAGCACAGTTCCCCTTCCTGCTCCACGATCGGCGACGCAGCGATCTTCTTGGCGGTTTCGCGAGCGTGCACGAGACCGCCGCGGATCTTGGAGAACAGCTTCTCGTAGCCGATCGGGTCCTTCTCGCGCAATTCGAGCCGGGCGAGCCCGTTGTAATGGCCCGTCTTGCTGGTGCGTTCCATGATCTCGGCGCGGAATGCTTTCAGGGTCTTGCCGTTGGCGAGCAGATCGGACTGGCCGACTTCCCTGGATGACATGAGGTTCATTTTCGTCTCCTTACTTCACTTCTTGCAGATGGAACAGACGGTGCTTGTCGAGCGTGGTTTCGAAACCATCCGGCACGACGAAGGTGGTGGAGGCGGACTCGATGATGGCTGGCCCCACGATGTGGTTACCCGCCATGAGCGACTCCATCTGCCAGAGGTCGGCTTCGACCCACGTCTTGTGGCGATAGAACGGACGCTTGCCGAGATACGCGGACTTGGGCGGCGTTTCGCCCGCCTCCGGATCCTCAGGCAGCACGGGCTTCTGCGTGGCGACAAGGCCGCGCATGATCGCGCCCGTGGCGCTAAAGCCCAGTTCCGGTGAGCGGGCGGAACTCGCGTACACCCGCGAGTAGGTCTCCTCGAACGCGTCGGTAATCTTCTTCCAGTCTGCGGCAGTGGCGGCGCCGCTGATCGGCGAAGTAATCTCGAGGTCGTTCAGTTGTCCCATGTACTGCATCCGGTAGCCGGGCAACAGCGTGATGTCCTCCAGCTTGAAGCCGTTGATGACGAACTCCTCGACGACCTTGTCGGCCAGTTCCTGCCACGCTTCCTGGATGACCGAGCAGGCTGCCGCTTTCTGTTCGTCGGGCGCGTCCGGCGCGACCGCGATATCCACGCTTTTGTCGTAGCGGTACTCGAAGTCGGCGCATGCGCAGCCGAACGCGGAGAATCCGGCTGCCCATGCAGGGACGATCACGTCCTTGAAGCCCAGGCCTTCCGTATAGCCGTAGGTATGCACCGGTCCAGCCCCGCCGTACGAGAAGCACACGAAGTCGGTGGGGTTGTAACCCTTCGCGCTGATGTTGGCGCGCAGGTACTCGTGCAGGCTGAGATCGAGCAGTTCGATCACGCCTGCAGCGGCATCTTCCACCGAGAGGCCAAGCGGATCGGCGATCTGGGCCTTGATGTGCTGCCGTGCGCGTTCGACGTCGAGCTTGATCGCGCCGCCGAGGAAGTTGTGCGGGTTGAGATAGCCCAGCACCACATGGCAGTCGGACACCGACACCGTATCGAGTCCGCTTTCCGGCCAGCATGTACCCACGCGATAACCCGCGCTATCGGGCCCGAGCTTGATGGAACCGCTATAAGGATCGAGCCGCACAAAGCTGCCCGCTCCCGCGCCCACCGAATCCATCGCTACCAGCGGCAGCGACAGCACCAGACGAGCCATGTCCGGATCGGAGGCGATCGCGAAGTTGCCCTTGGTGATCAGCGCCATGTCGAAACTGGTGCCGCCGATATCGCTGCACGCGATGTTCTCGTAGCCCAGTCTTTCGCCAAGCAGCCGCGAGCCGATGACGCCCCCGATCGGACCGGAGACAATGGTGCGTGCGAGCTCCTTGGCCTTCCAGCTGATCGTCCCGCCGTGCGTGGCCATCACCCGCAGATCAAACCTGGCACCGTGCTTCCTGAAGCGGTCGCTGACCTTCTTCAGCGTCTGCCGGGACGGTTCGGCCGCGTAGGCTTCGAGAATGGTGGTATTCGTGCGGTGGCTTTCCTTGCGCGACGGGTAGTAGTCGACCGACGCGAAGACCGGGATGTCCACGCCGATTTGCTTCAGTTCGTCGCGGCAGACATCGCGAGCGCGTTTTTCGCTCGATTCATTCTTGTGCGACTGCAGAAGACAAATGGCAATCGCCTTCGATCCGGCATTCACGAGCTCGCGCGTCGCCTGGCGCACTTCGTTTTCGCGCAGTGGGATGACGATTTCACCCTGAACGTCGGTGCGTTCCGTCACGCCCCGGGTACGCGAAAGCGGGACAAGCGGTTCATCGTAGCGGTGGGTGTTCAGGTGGATGCGCTCTTCCAGCGCGTAGCCGAGATAACTCTGGATGGCCCGCCCCATCGAATGAATCTGCTCGAAGCCGCGATTGCAAATGAGCCCGACATCCAGGCCCTTGCGCTGAACGACGCGATTCAACATCGCCGTACCGGAATAGACGCAGGTCACCAGTTCGGGATAGACCTCGTCCACTTCGCGCGCCCACTGCGCTAGTGCGTCTTTGGATGACTCCAGAATCGCCAACGACTCGTCTGCGGGATTGCTTTGGGCCTTACCAACCACGAAGCGGCCATCCGAGCGCACGAAGAAGGTATCGGTCATCGTGCCGCCGGCATCGATGCCCAGTACCTGGACGTGTGAAAGTTGCTGTTCCATTAGTGTCTCCAGCTCTCCTTGATTGAACATCGCCTCGACGGGGAGGCGCGCTGCGAAGCGGTGATTGCGATTCGCTTCGGAGGAGCTAAAGGCAAGGGATATGCCACTGACTGCCGAATCGGCGTCTGGTCGGCAAACTATTGAATAGAAGGGCTTTGCGGGGAACTACCGGCACGCTCGCGGTGGACGAGACCTGTCGCACAACGACCGGTTCCTGAACGGTTGGCCGTTTGGAGAGCGGAATTCGAACGCAGGGCTGACGGAAAGCGTGACGTGCGAGAACTAGTAGAGCGCATTCAACGTCATCGGCTGACGCGCCGGGTGACGCCAGGGTCACGCACCAACGCGTACTTCCGGATCTTCTGATACAGCGTGCTTTTTGCTATGCCGAGCTGCGCGGCCGCCTCGGTCAGGTTGCCCTGGCATTGCTGGATCGCAAAGCGAATCGACTCTGCTTCCGCCGTTTCCAGCGAGCGGACCTTCTGGCGCGCAAGCGCAGACATCCCGGCGGACGCCGGATCTCGAACGCCCCCAGGAGAAACGGCCAAAGCACCGATTTCGGGTGGCAGCTCGGCGACGGTAATGATTCCGTCGCGGGCCATAAGTACCGCACCCTCGATCGCATTTCGCATCTCGCGGACGTTACCTGGCCAGGCGTAGTTCAGCAGGCATCCATACGCCACGTCGTCGAAGACGGCATGGGTTACGCCGTACCGCTCGCGCGAGACGCTCAACCAGTGCTCGATCATCTCGGGCAAATCCGTCTTGCGTTCGCGCAGCGGCGGTATCGAGATGTTGGTGACGGCCAGCCGGTAATACAGATCCATGCGGAATTTCCCGTCAGCGACATCCGCACGCAGGTCACGATGCGTGGCGGCGATCAAACGGAAGTCGACCTTGCGAGGCACGGTCTCGCCCAACCGATAGAGCTCCCCTTCCTCCAGCACACGCAGCAAATGCGGCTGGATGTCGAGCGGCATTTCGCCGATCTCGTCGAGGAACAGCGTGCCGTGATTGGCCGCTTCGATTTTCCCGGTCATGCCTGACCTGCGTGCGCCGGTGAACGCGCCTTCCGCGTAACCAAACAGCTCGCTGCTCAACAAATCGCGGGACAAGCCACCGCAGTTCAGGGCGACGAAGGGGCCGTCTGCCCTCGAGCTGGCTTGATGAATGCCTTGCGCGAACAACTCCTTGCCGACGCCGGTTTCGCCCAGCAGGAGTACCGGGACCGAGGCTTTGGCCAGTTGCTGCGCCTTCTGGATTGCCGCGCGCAGTGCAGGGCTCGCGCCGACGATGCGAGAGAACGCCGCCCGAGGCGTGGGCTCGGCGACCGGCATCGCGTCGGACAACGAAGCGGCGCGCCGAGCGCCAGCCGGCGCAATCAACATGAAGCCGAGGGTGTCGGCGCCTTCGGTGACGCGTTCAATTCGTGCGAGGCGCAACCACGCCGGTGCTTGCGGCGACATGGACCCGCCTGCAATCCTGGCGATGTCGGGGATCGGAAAAGCGTTGTCCAGTGCGCCTGATGCGCCAAGCCGCGCAAAAGCCGCTGGCGCCTGCGGGTTGGCTCTGACGAGACGTCCCGACTCGTCCACCACGACGACGCCGTCCGTACGACCGGAGCAGTAAGCCATACATCGCTCCATCAGGCGCAACCGGCGCTCCATTGCGAGCTTCCCAAGTCGGCTCTCGATCCGCCCGGCCATCGAGACGATAAACGGCAGGCTATGCTGGCTGTAGGTTTGCGCAAGCCCCGACACATCGAGTACGCCGAGTACGGTGCCGTCGAGCGGATCGCGGATCACCGTGGCAGAACACGTCCACTGCTTGATACCCGCGCAGAAATGCTCCGAACCATGGATCTGTACCGGCTGCTGCAAAGCGAGGGCGGTGCCGATCGCGTTGGTGCCACAACTGAGCTCGGTCCAGTTACAACCCGGTATCAACCGGACCTCGCCGGCCGGTTCTACGATACGCGTGTCGCCGGCCAGTTCGAGGATCAGGCCGTCCGGATCCGTGAGCAGCAGAATGGTCCCCGTCTGCGAAAGGAACTCACGTGTCTGCTGGATCAGCGGCACGCTGGCATGCATCAGGCGATCGTTCCTGATGCGCAAGTCGAACAGGGCCCCTTCTTCGAGCGGCAATGGGGCACCGGCAGCATCGGGGGCCACCCGGCCATCGAGGCATCGGTGCCAGGAATCGTCAACGACCCCACGCAGGGCACCGGGGGGCGGCTGGTCGCCTTGAATCAAACGCTCCCACGCCGCCATCACGCTCGCGTCCCGATCCGGACTGGAAAACCAGTCCATTGGCGTGCCTGTCTCTTTCATGCTGTCTCCGTGTGCGGCTGTGCCCATCAGCGATCATTCACGACCCACTCGCCATACAGGCTCGCACCTCCGTCTGAATTCTATGCCCGAAATACAGCACCGTCCGGAAATCGAACGCTTTGCGCAACCGGCACCTGTTCAAGCGCCATTAGACGTACAGAAACATCCATAAAATCAACGGCTTGACATCACAGCGACGAGATTGGCATGACCCATGCATTTAGCTGGGCGAAGGCGAGCCGCAAGATTTTTTCCGCGCTCGGTTTCGTAGCAGAACAGCGCTCGCCATTGCGCGACAGGAAAGAGTTCGAAGGAGACGACGATGAACACCGGTCAAAGGTCCCTGCGCTTGCTGGTCGAAAAGTGGCTGGCGCCCACTGCGGCGATGCCAGCTCACGTCACACGGTTTAGTCGCATGGGTGCGAATCAGAGACGCTATGTGTGCGTCGAAGCGTTACATTCGACCGGCTTGCTGGCGATTTTTTTCTTCAGACACGATGACGGATCGTGGTGTGTATTCCCACCCGGCACTGAAAGGCCAACCATGAGAGTGTGATCTGCTTCAGGAACTCATGACTGCAATCGAGGTGAATCCGTGCAGATTACTTTTGCCGCGCGACCGTTGAGCTGGCGAGACTAGCTCGTGTCGGCGGGGCTTCGGCGCGGCACAACGCCGAAGCCCCGTTCCTTAGACGCGATGCTTCGTCAGTGCGCGCTCGAGCTCACGCTTGCCGTCAGCGCATTGACATCACGCGACGACGTGCCCGCGAGCAGCGTGTAAGTGCCGCTGTTCACCTTCCACGCGTGACTGCCCACATCCCAGGTCGCGAAGCGTTGCGCCGGAATCGTCACGCTGACGGTTTGCGTTGCACCGGCGGCGAGCGCGACCTTGGCCCAGCCGACCAGGCGCTTGGGCGGCTCGCCGAGCCCCGTCGGCAATGTCGCGTAGACCTGCGCCACTTCCGCGCCCAGTCAGTTTAGAAGCACTCATGGAGGCGTTTGAAACGCCTTCTTTTGCCGCGCCGCTGCATGGGAATGCGGCGGTGGTCGATCTGCATGTAGCTCAATGCCCGAGTCAGCGCGCCTACGCCTTGAAATCGGCAAGCAGGACGCCCTCGCGAATGCGTTCGAGCGCATTTGCAACGTAATCGACGGTCGGAGCGGGAGGGTTGTCCAGTTTCGCCCAGACAAAGCCGGAGCATTTGTGCGGCTCCATATTTGTCAGAATGCCTTGCCACGATCGGCATGACAGAAAGAAGCTGATGCGGTTCTGTTCCGAATCACGCCTCATCACCAGCGTGAAGTCGAGCGCGCCAGGTGCAATCGTCACGCCCGCCTCTTCCTTCGACTCGCGGATCGCACACGCCTCGATGGATTCCCCGGGTTCAAGATGACCTGCGACCAGCGAGTACTGACCGTCTCTGTGTCCGGTGTTGGCTCTCTGGATGAAAAGACACTCGTCCTTGTCGTTCAGGAACAGAACATGCACGTCGACGACACTCTGCATTCGGGTCATTTGGTCAGGCACCTTGGATGAACCGGGAGTGTAGCCTGACTCTCCTGTCCGAAATGGATCTGAGACTTTTACGGTAGTGACTGAATAGATTGTGTGCACGATGGCGACGATGCCGGCAACTGTCAAATACATGATGATGAGCTGCTCTGGCAATCCACGCTCATGCGCAATGAATCGCGGCATAAATGCGGAGAGAAAAGTCAACGTCTTTGGGTTGCTTCCCGAGACCAGGAGCGCGCTTCGCGAAACACGTTTGTTCTGTCCAGTGCATCGGTTCCGAAACCCCATCAAGTGGAAAGACGAGGTGCAATGGCGCATCACTTGTAACGGACAGTAAGTATCTCTATTGGGTCAGCCCGAGCGGCAATGTCACGTGGCCCTGCCAGCACCCGGTTGTCCGGGCTGCTGCGCAGCGAAAACCTCGGACCGGACGACTGAAGCCCATCCTCGTCAACACACCTCGTTACAAATCGACACTGCTAGCCGTCAATTGGCGATCGACACTGCAAGGTGCGCACAACATCGCCGGGCAAGCGCGTTACCCGTGCAGTTCATGACAATCAAATGACGCGCGCTGCAAGCGCTGAGGCAAGGCCGCCACTGCTCTCCCACACCGAGGCACTAACCGGCGAGAGTGGCTCCCGGGCCAACACCGCATACACGCCACACGCGCGCGCCAACCAATCAGAAGCCTTTCGTCGTTTCCACGCTAACCTCCTGGCGGTGACAACATGCAGCAGACATTCTCACCAGTCCGACGCTATAGAAAGAACACCTCCGGCCGTGACTTCGTCGTAGGCGACCTGCACGGCTGTTTCGCTCCACTTCGACGCGAACTGGAGTTGCGTCAGTACGACCCGTCGCGCGACAGGCTCTTCGCTGTCGGCGATCTGGTGGACAGAGGCTTCGAATCGCCGTCCGTACTCGAAGTTGTGCGACGGTACGGCATTCAATCGGTGCGTGGAAATCACGAGGACATCATCGTGCGCTGGCATCGGCACGGCGGCAAGGATTCGTCGGTTCGCTGCAATGGCGGCGAATGGCTGCTCGATATGGCGCAAGACACGCAGTCGGTGAACGACATCGTGAGCTACATGGCAGCGCTGCCCTATGCGATCGAAATCGAAACGGACTTTGGCCTGATCGGCATCGTGCATGCGAATGTGCCGCTGCAATCCTGGTCTCAAATGGTCCGGGCACTCGAACAGGAGAACCGTAACGGGCCGATTCGCCGCAAAGTGATCTGGGATCGCTCGCGCTGGAAGTCACGCAAAGCAACCGGATGGGCCTCGTTGCGGCGCGCCGCCGCGCAACTGTTGCAGCGGCTCGCGTCGGGATGGCGTGAACCCGGCGGCCACATCGACGGCGTGGCGGCCGTCGTCGTCGGACACACGCCATCGCGCAAGCCGATGGTGCGTGCAAACGTCATCAACGTCGATACGGGGCTTGTATATGGGGGCGACCTGACACTGCTGCATCTCGACGAAATACCCATGCTGCTCAGCCGAGCGACACGCGAAAAACCGGTGCCAAGCCGCTCGAAGCGGTATCCCGCAGGCTCCGGCGCGTGAACGGCGAGCGCGGTTGGGCACGCTTGGACACCTGAGCGCGCACGGTGCGAGACCAGCCCGCCGGGCGACCGCAGGCCGCTTACCGCAACCGCTGCAACGCGGGCGAGCTGCCATCGTTCTCCCGCGTTCAACGAGTCGCGGCAGTGACCAGTTGCAGCGGCGTTTCAATCACCCTCGACAGCTCTGTCTGCTTGCGGCGTTCAGTCACCGCCTTCAACCGACTGGTTGCGCGTTTTTTCTAGTGATCGAATTTGTCTGCGGGCCTTGCAGGGACTGGATGATCGTCTATTGGGCGCCGGATCGGTTAAAGTCCAGATTTATGGATGCCCTGAATGGATGGAAAGCACCGCTGGCAAGCGATTCCGGTGAGACTGAGCCTTGCGCAGTTTGAAGAATTTGTCTTGCCCCACCTGATCCGCGGTCGGCGCGGACCGCCGCCGCAGCTAAGTTTGCACCGGATATTCAACTACGTTCTGCAGGTGCTTTATATGGGATGCCAGTGGAAGGCACTGCCGATCGATAAGGATTGCCTGGGTCGTCCTGAAATTCACCACACCCGCATCTACCGCGCGATGCGGCGCTGGCAGGCGGCGGGTTGCATGGACGCCATCTTTGCGGGCTCGGTCGGCAAGCTTCATAGGGATCAGTTGCTCGATCTGACGGTCATTCACGGCGACGGCACGACGGCGGCGAAAAAAGGCGGCGACAATCTCGGTTACAGTGGTCATAAACATCTGAAAGGCGACAAGGTGGTGGCCTTCTGCGATCGTGACTGCAACGTCATCGCGCCGTTCGTCACCGCTGCGGGCAACCGCAACGAATCGCCCCTGCTGTGTGACGCGCTGCCCAGACTGAGCCAGATGGCGCGCGCCATCGGCATGGACCTGAAAGGCGTGCGCGTCAGCCTGGACGGCGTCTACGACTGCCGGGCCAACCGCAAGGCCATTTTCAACCGGGGCATGGTTCCGAACATTCCAGAGAACCCGCGTGGCCGTAAAACACCGAAGCGTGGTCGGAAGCTGCGCTTCGACCCGGCCATCTTCGAGGAGCGCTTCAGGACCATTGAGCGTGTCTTTGCCTGGGAAGATAAGTTCCGCCGGCTGCTACTGCGCTTCGAACGTCTCAGTGCGGTCCACTACGCATTCAAAACGCTCGCCTATACGATGATCAACCTGCGGCATTATTGCTAAGTGTCATCGCAGGTGCATGCTGTTGCCCGATGGCGCATCGCGTCATGCACGGCCACGTCATTTCCATCTGCATTCCTGATGATAATGCAGACATCGACATGTCAATACCCATCAATTTCCGCAACCATCCATCCAGTTTCGCGTGTTTGCGGATGTCGCCCGCTAACCCCCGGCTTGCACAGGACTGAAACGCGCAACCAGTTGTCACCGTTCCCCGAATCGTTAACCCGAATTGCGACGCGTAATGCTGCTGGTAATTCTGCGCGGCGTCGGCCATCGCCACCGTATATGGATCGGTGAGCGATTTCAGCACGAGCGCGATCTTCAGCTTGCCGCCCTGCGCGTCGACACGTGTCGCCCCGCTCAGTCCGGCGGCGGCCAGCGCGCCGGCAAGCAGCGTGCGACGGCGCATGTTCTGCGTCATGGGTTCTCTCCTCCTGGGCCGGGCCGATGAATAACCGTGCTGCGTTCAAATGAATGCGCAGCGAGCCGCTGACAACGCCTCGGTCCACGCGTGCTGTTCATCAATCGCCCTTCAGCGCGAGCAAACGGGCCGCGATTTCATCGAACAGCGGCCGGCTGTCGATCGCTTCGCTCAGGCAACGGTCCTTCAACGCGATGAGCTTCGATGCGATATCCGCCTGTGCGTCCAGAACGTCGCAGCGGTCGATCAACTCTTCGAGCAGACAGCCATACGCCCTCACTTCCAGGCGCTGAAGCGCAACGCCGGTATCGCGATCGTCAGCGGCATAGAAAGAGGCTGCACCGAAATCGCCCAACAGCGCCCGCCCCTCGTCGCCATGCAGAATATTGTGCGCGTACAGATCGCCGTGCATGACGCCTCGCTGATGCAAATGACTCGCCGCCGCTGCAATACCATACGCGATGCCCAAGACGACACCCGCTTCGAAGCGCGCGTCGGCGGCGTAGATGTCGCGCGTGCACGATGCGAGGCTCGGGGGACCGGCGAGGTTCCCGAATTGCGGGTCGATCAGTTCCATCACGAGACCGTGCGTGTTCGCCGGATGATCCTGCACCTTTCCCGCCACCGGAATCAGGTTCGCATGGTCGCCGCCTCGGATGCAAGCGGCCATTTCGCAGTCGGGCAAGCCGTCGCTGGTCACAGAGCCTTTGAACAGCTTGACAGCGACCGCGCGCGCCGCGCGGTTGCCGTCCGCCAGTAGTTGCGCGCGATAGATGACGCCGGAAGCCCCCTCGCCCAATTGCTGTTCGAGTTTCAGTTCATCCCATCGAATCCCGGCGATCGGCGTATCGCTCAGCGCCGCCGTCTCCAGCGCCTCGCTGAACGGATTGCCCGCGTAAGCCAGCCATGAGAGCCGCGGCAAACGCAGCAACCAGTCCGGCAGTCCGCTGAGCTGGTTCGCCGCGAGACGCAGCAGTTCGAGTCGCGAGCAGGCGGCCAGTTCGTCGGGAAGCGCGCGCAGCCGGTTGCCTGCCAGCATCAGCTTCTGCAATTGCGTACAGCCGCCGATCTCCGCGGGCAACGCTTCGATCTCGTTGTCGGTGAGGATCAGCCAACGTAATTGCGGTGCGAGCGCTTTGCCCGACACCTTGCGGATGCGGTTCGCCTTGAAGCCGACCATGCTCAATTGGGAGCACTCGCCCAGCACTTCCGGCAACTCGGTGAACGGGTTATCGGACGCGAAGAGGATGCGCAGTTTGCTCAGTCGCGGCAAATCGTCGGGCAGCGTCGAGAGTGCGTTGCCCGAGAGGTCGAGTACTTCCAGCGTGTCGGCGAGCTCGAAAATCTCGCGCGGAAATTCGTCGAGGCCGCACGCCAGTTTGAGCTGGCGCGTGCCCGTCAGTTGTCCGGCCCGCAGTTGTTCTAATGTCGTCGTCACAATGGTAAGGAAGTTGTCCGGGTAGCGGTGCGCGTCGTATCGAAGGTATCAATTCTACTGAGTCGCGGGCAGGATGCGGTTGCAAGCTTTTTGTTGGAGCGGATCGATCCGGATACGTGAGTGTCTAATCGGGCCGCGAAGCCGGCAACATCTTATGAATGGAATCGAAAAGGACTGTACAGTGACAGGTCGGGCGCTTTCCAGCCATGGTTGCTGGAACATGAAGGACGAGTACGAATCAGATAGCAAGATCTGGAGTGTCTCCACAGACAACAAGGTTCACTCTGTCGAATATGGGCGCGCTTTCAGCGCGGGTTCGCAGACCGGCCTCGTCCGCCTCTGTACCTCCAACCAGTCAGGAGCAAGCAAAGTGACGTACGCATACAAGTTGATGGATTCGCCGGTCGGCCAGCTGAAGCTCGTAGCCAGCGGTGAGCGCCTCGCAGCGATTCTGTGGGAGAACGACAAGCCGAACCGGGTGCGTCTCGGCGAGTTGGTCGAAGCGAATGACCGTGCCGTGCTGATCGAAACCGAGCGGCAGTTAAACGAGTATTTCGCCGGCACGCGGCACGAATTCGATCTCACGCTCGACTTTCAGGGCACGGACTTCCAGAAGAAAGTCTGGCACGCGCTGTTGACGATCCCGTTCGGCCAGACGCGCAGCTACGCGGAGATCGCGCAGCAGATCGGCAATGTCAACGCGGTGCGGGCAGTCGGCGCGGCGAACGGCAGGAATCCGATCTCCATCGTCGCGCCGTGCCATCGCGTGATCGGCGCGTCCGGCGAGCTGACCGGTTTTGCTGGTGGATTGGCCAACAAGATGCTTCTGCTGTCCCTGGAAGCCGGCCAGACTTCGCTGGAAGCGGCGGCCGATACGCGGGCGCAGACGCCAATTCAGACGCGGGCAACCGAGGTCAACGCACAGGCGAAGCCCGCACGCCACGCACCGAGCCGTGGGACGCAAGCATCGCTGTTCGGCAACTGACCGGATGCGCGGCAAGCCGTTGCCGCGCGATTACCGGGTAGAGTTGAACGCGTCGTGACACGACACGGCAACACCCGTCTATGCGGCCATATCATCGCAAGCACCATTGCATGTGCCGTCACGTCATTTCAACACTTCTTGAAATATAAAAACAAATAGCGTATGGTTCGAGGCATGGACTCGAACCTCGTGGTACGCGCGCTCGGCGCGCTCGCTCATGAATCGCGGCTCGCGATTTTCCGCTCACTAATCGTCGCCGGGCCGGATGGCATGGCCGCCGGTGAAATCGCGCAGCAGTTGGGGGTCTCCCCTTCGAGCCTGTCCTTCCACTTGAAGGACCTGTCGCACGCGGAGCTGGTCAAGTCGCGCCAGGAAGGTCGTTTCATCTTCTACACAGCAAACTTCGACGCGATGACCAGCCTGATCGGCTTCCTGACGGAAAACTGCTGCGCCGGCGCGACGTGCGCGGCGAGCAATCTGCCTGGCTGCTGCGAAAAATGACCACCACATACACCACGATTCCCGACGCGCGGCCCGCGATCGGCTTCTTCGAACGTTACCTGACGGTATGGGTCGCGCTGTGCATCGTCGGCGGCATACTGTTCGGGCAGGTACTGCCCTGGCTGTTTCAGGCCATAGCGCGCATGCAGGTCGCGCAGGTCAATCTTCCAGTCGGCGTGCTGATCTGGGTAATGATCATTCCGATGCTGGTCAAGATCGATTTCGCCGCGATGACGCAAGTGAAAAGCCAATGGCGCGGCATCGGCGTCACGCTATTCGTGAACTGGTTCGTCAAACCATTTTCGATGGCGGTGCTCGGCTGGATTTTCATCCGGCATGTATTCGCGCCATGGCTTTCCGCCGCTCAGCTCGACAGCTATATCGCCGGTCTGATTCTGCTCGCCGCCGCGCCGTGCACGGCGATGGTGTTCGTCTGGTCGCAACTGTGCAAGGGCGATCCGTATTTCACCTTGTCGCAAGTCGCGCTCAACGACTCGATCATGATCGTCGCCTTCGCGCCGCTCGTGGCCCTGCTGCTGGGTTTGTCCGCGATTACCGTGCCGTGGGACACCTTGATCGTTTCGGTCGGCCTGTACATCGTGCTTCCAGTCATCCTCGCGCAGTGGCTGCGCCGGCGCCTGCTGGCCAGAGGCGACGCGCATCTCCAGCAGGCGATAGCGCGTCTCGGGCCTTTTTCGATCAGCGCGCTACTCGCGACGCTCGTCCTTCTGTTCGCGTTCCAGGGCCAGGCCATCGTTGAACAGCCGCTCGTGATCGCGATGCTCGCGGTGCCCATTCTGATCCAGGTGTTCTTCAACTCCGGCCTCGCCTATCTGCTCAATCGCCGGCTTAGTGTCGCGCATTGCGTCGCGGGTCCGTCGAGTCTGATCGGCGCGAGCAACTTCTTCGAGCTGGCGGTCGCCACGGCGATCAGTCTGTTCGGTTTTCATTCGGGCGCGGCGCTGGCCACCGTGGTCGGCGTGCTGATCGAAGTGCCAGTCATGCTGCTGGTGGTCAGTGTCGTCAATCGTTCGCAGCACTGGTACGAGGCAAAACACCGCATCAAAGGACAACGTGTATGAGCGTCACCATTTACCACAACCCGGATTGCGGCACGTCGCGCAATACGCTGGCGATGCTCCGCAATGCAGGCATCGAACCGGAAGTCATCGAGTATCTGAAGAATCCGCCCGATCGGGACACGTTAAAAAGTCTGATCGAGCGCGCGGGGCTCACCGTGCGCGCCGTGCTGCGCGAAAAAGGCACGCCGTACGACGAACTCGGCCTCGCGAACGCGTCCCTGACCGATACGCAATTGCTCGATGCAATGCTCGCCCACCCTATCCTGATCAATCGCCCGATCGTGGTCACGCCGCTCGGCGTGCGTTTATGCCGGCCGTCCGAGCTGGTGCTCGATATCCTGCCCGCCGGGCAGCAACGCGCGTTTGCCAAGGAAGACGGCGAGCAGGTGGTCGACAGTACAGGACGGAGGATCCGTTAATGCCGGAACATCTTCCGAATATCAGCGGCCCACATTTGCACACGCCGGACCCGCAAAAGCTCGAACCACGGACGGTCTCGCAACACGCGCCGCGAATCCTGCTGCTCTACGGATCGTTGCGTCCCACTTCGTTCAGCCGGCTTCTCACACTCGAAGCCGAACGCATCTTGCGCCATTTCGGCGCTGACACGCGGGTCTTCGACCCCCACGATCTGCCGCTCACGGACAGCGTTGCCGCCGATCACCCGAAGGTCGTCGAACTGCGCACACTATCGGCGTGGTCGGAAGGACAGGTGTGGTGCAGCCCGGAACGGCACGGCACGCTGACGGCCGTCTTCAAGAATCAGATCGACTGGCTGCCGCTCGAAAGCGGCGGCGTGCGTCCGACGCAAGGACGCACGCTCGCCGTGATGCAAGTTTGCGGCGGTTCGCAGTCGTTCAACGCGGTCAACGCGTTGCGTGTGCTGGGCCGCTGGATGCGGATGGTGACGATCCCCAATCAATCATCTGTCGCGAAGGCTTACCAGGAATTCGATGCCGATGGGCGGATGAAACCTTCAGCCTATTACGACCGCGTGGTCGACGTGATGGAAGAGTTGTACAAGTTCACGCTGCTGGTGCGCGACCGTTCTGATTATCTGACCGATCGCTACAGCGAACGCAAGGAAGCGCAACCGGAACTCGCGGCAACTTTGGCGGCGGCCGCCATGAACCATGAATCGGCCGACATGGACCCTAACAGCGACGCATAAAGCTCCTATCCTTAAGATGCCCGTTGGGCATCAACCAGGAGGAAGACATGCGCATGCTTCTCAACATACAAATACCGCACGAACCGTTCAACACGATGGTGCGCGATGGCAGCATCGGCGAAGTGATGGCGAAGATACTCGACGAGACGAAACCCGAAACCGTCTACTTCACCGAGCAGAGTGGCAAACGTGGCGCGGTGCTCGCAGTGAACATCGACGATGCGTCGGCCATTCCCGCGCTCGCGGAGCCATGGTTCCTGAAGTTCAACGCCGACTGCGAAATGCGCATTGCGATGGTGCCGGAAGACCTGATGAAAGCCGGGCTGGATAAACTCGGCTCGAAATGGAAATAACGGGTACGGCGGAAGACGCGTGACGGCGTTGGCGGTTCATCGGCTGCATCAGCGACGCCAACGCTCGTCACGACCGCTTCGCCCACTGGTCTTGCAGAATCGCGGCCGCAGCCGTGGCCGCGACCTGGCAGCCGAGGACGATGTGCTCCTCGGCCGTATCCTCGATGAAGTCGTGACTCACGCCGCCGATGCTCGGCACGAACATCATGCAGGCCGGCATGCAGCGCGCGATGACCTGCGCGTCGTGCGCCGCCCCGCTCGGCATGCGAAGCCATTGCCCGGGCGCAACCGCCTCGGCGGCTCTGGCGAGATGCTCCGCAAGCGCTGACTGCATGCTCACCGGTTCCATCGGCTCGTCAATGGTCGTCATCTCCGCACTCACCCCATTGCGCGCATTGAAGTCCCGCACCAGTTCGGCGAGTCTGCTTTCCATCGCCTGCAAGCGCGCGGCATTCGCATCGCGGAATTGCAGATACATGTCGGCCGCGCCCGGCACGACGCTCAGCGAGCCCGGGTCGAGCTCGATGCGGCCCACGGTCCAGACGGTGTCGGCATCCGCGAGCTGCGCGAACGCGTCGTTCATCGTTGCGATAAAGGCGACCAGCGCCGCGCCGGCGTCGCGCCGGATTGCCATCGGCGTGGTGCCCGCGTGGTTGCGCTGGCCCGTGAAGCGCAAGCGCAACTCGCGAAGCCCGACAATCGTGGTGACGACGCCGATGGATTTCCCAGCCGCTTCCAGCCGGCCGCCCTGCTCGATATGCGGCTCGAGATAGGCGACCTGGCGGCCGGGTTCGAAGCGTGCACGCGGCCGTGCGGCCAGGCCCGCGGCTTCGAGCACGTCTTCGAGATGCTGGCCTTGCCGATTCGTAGCGCCGCGAATCGACTCGTCGAGGGCATCGCCCACGAAGCTGCGGCTGCCGAGCAAGCCGGAAAAGGTGCCCTCTTCATCGATCCACGACGCCACGTCCACCGCCAGATGCTTCGTCGCGACGTTTTCCGCCAGCGTGCGCACGATCTCCAGTCCGTAGATCACGCCCATCGCGCCATCGAGCCAGCCGCCGGTCGGCTGCGTATCGGTATGAGAACCGATCACGAGTGCCGGACCACGGTTGCGCGAACGCCCGAACACAGTCCCGATGCCGTCGATGCCAGCGTCGAGTCCCGCCTGCGTCATCCGTTCGACGAGCCACTGGCGCGACGCCAGATCCACCGGCGAAAGCGCAAGCCGGACCACGCCCGGGCCGGTCGCGCCGAAACTGCGCAGCCGTTTGAGGTCGCTCAGCAAGCGCTCCGGATCGATCTTCACCACGTTCTCATCTCCTTTAATTTGATTGATTGCCCACGCTGCGTGGCTTCGGTTGCCGACGCGCGTTCATTGAGCGATTGAGCTTGCGTGCCGACAGATTACACGTCTCGACGCGAGGACGCGTCCGCTCAATGCGGCGGCTAAGCATGCCATAAGGTTGGCCCGTTAATATCGGCCAGCGTCAGTCGAGCCGGGCGCATTGCCCTGATCGACTCCGGTTATAGCGAGACCTCAAGGCGTTTGCCGAAGCGTCAGCGCCCGGAAATCGCTCGGTGACATGTCATACGCACGACGAAACGCGCGATTGAAATCCGACGCGCTATTGAACCCCAAACCATAAGCGACCTCGACGATCGCTTTGTGCGGGTAGCGATGCAATTCATCGGCCGCCTCGCGCAACCGGCGGTTGCGAATATAAGTGACCAGCCCGCCCTCGGGCTCGAACAGCCGGTACAGCGTGGGCCGCGAAAGTTGCGATGCGGCGAGCACGTTTTCGAGCGTGAGATCCATCTGCCCGAGATTCGCGTCGATATAGCGGCGTGCCGTCGCGAACATCGCGGTGCGCGCCGCCGCGCGCGCATTGCCGGTCAGCCCGGCCTCCTTGCCGAAGGCCGCCGCAATCAACATCGCACAGGTGCGCATCGCGTCGTACGCATCGGGCGCGCTCATCGTGGGCAGTGTCTTGCACAGGTGGGCAAGATGCGCCGGAATCATCCGGGCGAGCGGTGAGTGATATTCGATCGCGCGGCCATGAATCGACTCCGCTTCCGGCAACACGGTTTCCACCAACTCACGCGGCAGAAAAAACGCCAGCACCCGGCAGGCGCTGCGTGTCATCTGCATCGGCTGGTTCATATCGAGCGCGAGAATGCCCGGCTCGGACTGCACCGCCTTGCGTTTCGGGTAAAGACCCGCGCCGGTTTCGATCGTGCCTTCGACGGCCACATGAAACACGAACTGGCGGACCGAATCCGTGGAAATGCGCGCGACCGACCGGGTTTGCGAAATCGGATCGGTCTGGCAATCCATGAAGGTCAGATCGGCAACGCGGTAGCTGTCGATACTGCCGTTGAAGCCATCGGCCAGTTGCTGGCGCGAGATCGGCACGTCGAGGAAATGACCCAGACGGTCTCGCCATGCGAGCACTTGCGCGCGTGGTGTTTCGTGGTGCGTATCAAAGTGGCTGTAGACGCAAGCCGTGGCGGCTGCGTGCGTCGCTACGGAATCGGTCTTCAAGGTTTTCCCCGCCGGTTTCGTTATTTGCGCATCATAGCCGCAGACGGCGAAAACTTCACGCGCGGGACGTTGGTAGTCGCATGCTTGATCAGAGTCATGCAGCAAGCATAGCCGCGCGCGCGAGCGGCATACGAACAGCGTGCGCGCTTCGTCGATTCAGCTTGAATGCGACGCGACCTGCGCCATCAATTCGTCGGCTCTGGAAAGAAAGAGCTTCAGCACTGGCGAAGATCGCGGATCTGGCGGCTCAGCGACGGCTGCGACGTATGCAGGCGCCGTTGCGCCGGCCACCGTCAGGCTGCCGGTTTCGGCGGCCGCCATGAAATACCGTAGATGTCGAAGCTCCATGCACCCCTCGCTGAGTCGTGCGACAAGGCATGCCTCACGGGCATGCCCATCAGCCTACAAAGTCTTTTTCCTTTGCGCAAGTCATCACTACATTACCCATCAGGCAGCGACGCGGAAGACAGACCGAAGACCACCCGGCCTGACACCCGCCCTCGCTCCATGCCTTTCATCTATATCGCAGAGGAACCGGAAATGAACCAGCCGATCGATTCGAACGTCGTTGCCGCGCCCCGCCATACTCATCAAACCGTCCCGACGCAGTACGTCGAAGCCAATGGCATCCGCTTCGCGTATCGCCGCTTTGGCAAGACGGGGGGCGTGCCGCTCGTGTTCAACGTCCACTTCACCGGCACGATGGACCATTGGGATCCGGCCGTCACCGACGGCCTTGCGCAGACACGCGAAGTGATCCTGTTCAACAACGCGGGCATCGCCAGCACGTCCGGCGAAGTGCCGGAATCGATCGAAGAGACGGCGGCCAATGCCGCTGCGTTCATCAAGGCGCTCGGTCTCACGACGGTCGACGTGCTGGGCTTTTCGATGGGCGGGCTGATCGCGCAAACGCTGGCGCTCGCCGAACCGGAGCTGGTGCGCCGTCTGATTCTGGTCGGCACCGGCCCGCGCAGCGGCGAAGCGATGGACTCGCTCACGCCCGAAGCGCAGGACATTTTCGGCGCCACGTACGCGCAACCGGATCATCTGTGGCTGCGTGTGCACTTCTCGCCATCTGACGCGAGCCAGGCCGCCGGCCGCAGGTTCCTGCAACGCTTTCGTCTACGCACCGAAGGACGCGATCCCGAAGCCAACGACAAGGTCGCGCCGGCCCAGCTCGCCGCGCTCGCCAAGTGGGGCGCACCGCGCGAGAACCCGTTCGACTATCTGAAGGCGCTGAAGCAGCCGACGCTCGTGATCAACGGCGACAACGACGTGATCATCTACTCGATCAATTCGTGGATTCTTCAGCAGCACATCCCGAATGCGCAGTTGATCATTTACCCCGATGCGAACCACGGCTCGCTGTATCAGTATCCGGAGCGCTTCGTCGCACACGTCGGACAGTTTCTGTCCGGCAACGACTGAACTGCGCAAACAAACACGCAAGCACGCGCACGAACGCCCGCTACCCCACAGGCATTCCAATCAACTCAACGGAGTCCCGCCATGAACAACCTCACCGGAAAGACCGCGCTCGTGACGGGCGCTTCACGCGGCATCGGCCGCGCCAGCGCCCTCGCACTCGCCAAAGCGGGCGCGCAGGTTCTCGTTCACTACAGCAGCGGAGAAAAAGAAGCGGACGCCGTGGTCGCCGAAATTCGCGCGGCTGGCGGCAACGCGCAGAAGGTCGCCGCGAATCTGCGCAACGCGGACGGTCCGCACGCGCTGGCGAAACAGGTACGCGCGGTGGTCGGTCAGCGCCTCGACATTCTGGTCGCGAACGCCGGCATTTCGAAAGCGGTCAGTATCGAGGAAACGACCGTCGAAGATTTCGACGATCTGTTCGCCGTGAACGTGCGCGCGCCTTACTTTCTCATGCAGCAGTTGCTGCCGGTGATGTGCAAGGGCAGCAGCGTGGTCCTGCTGTCGTCGCTCGCGGCGCGTGCAGCGGTCGGCACGCTGCCGGCCTATGCGGCCACCAAAGGCGCCGTGGATACGCTCGTCAAGCATTTCGCGTCGGCGCTCGGCGAACGAGGCATCCGTGTGAATGCGGTCGCGCCGGGTGTCGTCGAAACGGACATGTCGAACTTCACGAAGACCGACGCGGGACGCGAACTCACGTTGAATCATGCAGGCGTTGAAACGCGTGGCTCAGCCCGACGACATCGGCGGCGCAGTGGCCTTTCTGGCGTCGGACGACGCGCGCTGGATTACCGGCGAAACGCTGCATGTGGATGGCGGCTCGAAGCTCTGAGCGTGAAGCGTCTCTTGCCGTTCTGGTTTTTAAAGGAAGGCTTGCCGGTGTGCCGCGCCAACGTGTCGGCACACCGCAAGCATTCAGGGACACGATTGAGCGCGTCATCGCCGCTCGGCCTCAAGAGCGCCATGAATGACCGGCGAAGTCCCGACGCTTCCATGCCAGGCGAACCGCTTCCTGACCGGCCAGCGTGCCGCTCACTTCCACAACGTGCGGCCGAAGAACGTCAGCGTGCGGTCCCACGCTTGCTGCGACCAGACCGGATCGAACTGCGTCTTGGCGATACGGCCCGGCCCGACCGCCGTTTCATTCGCGAACGCGTGATGCGCCAGATAGCGATGGAACTCGACATCGACGTTGGCCTCGGTCAGCTTTTTCTCCAGCGCGTCGACCGTTTCAGCGGGGAAGAACTCGTCTTGCGAAGCCCAGTGACCGATCACCGGCACCTTGATTTTCGACGCGTCGATATACTCCAGCGGCGGGAAGCCGTACCACACCACGCCGGCCGCCACGTCAGGAATATTGCACAGCGCGAGCCAGGTGAGCGCGCCGCCCATGCAGTAGCCGGTCACGGCGACTTTCGCCGCGTGCTGCTTCAGATAGTCGACCGCGCCGCGCACGTCCTGAGTGGCCGCATCGCCGAAATCGAGTCCGCTCATCAGATGGTGTGCCTCTTCCTCTTCGACCGTCGTTTTGCCGCGGTAGAGATCGGGCACCAGCGCCAGATAGCCGGCCTGCGCAAGCCGGTCCGCGACGCCGCGAATCTGCTCGTTCACGCCCCACCACTCCTGAATCACGACGATGGCCGGCGCGCCCTCCAGTTTCTGCGGCTTCGCGAGATAGCCCTGAACCTGCTGGCCGTCGGGGCGGCTAAAAGTGATCATCGATCCTGCTGGCTGTTTCATCGGTTGCTCCTCGGGGTGGACGAAGCCGCTAGCATAGCGCCAGTGCGGCAGGTTCTGCCGAAGCCCCGCAGCGTCTCTGACAAGATGAAAGGCCAGCCGGCCCATCGCAAGATCGCCTGGCTAACGTCTCTCAGGTTCTGGCAAGCAATCCTCGGACGCCAGAATCTTTAGGCCGACACATTGTGTCGGCCTTTTTTATTCCGGAAGCGCTGCGGAAATAAAACCATCCAATTCCTTGCCAAAAAATTATTTATTCGATCGGGAATCAGCTTTACTCAAACTTTTGGACAATTCATGAATCACTTATGAAGCCATTATCCAATTTGATTGTAAAGAGCGCGACGACCAGTTGACTGAGTCAATCGGGTGACGGCAAAGATCGGTTGATTTTCCCGGTCGGGATAGCGGGAGCCGGCCTCAATCGCCTCCATCGGCGCGTCCATGGTCCCGCGTTGGTCAGCAACCGACGCTATGCACGCGCTGCGCGGCTGGCCTCTCTGCGCGTAGGCTGCCGCGAAAGCGCGATCCCACGATGCGCCGATCTCTTTCGAACTAGCGAGAAATAGTTTTGACTAAGTGAAAACCCGTATAATCCCCGACAAGAGGTCAGACAACTAGAAGACATAGTCGTCAAGACCCTGGCCCGCGACCCGCCGCGCGGCGCCCACCCTGATCAGCCCTTTGCCAGCTCCGTGAACCCGACTGCCACTGCTCTGCCCTTTCGAAACGCCCTCTTTGCGATGCTCGGCATCGGCCTCGTCAACATGCTGGTCGCGCTCGACCAGACGGTCGTCAGCACCGCGTTGCCTTCCATCGTCGCCGAACTGCATGGCTTCGAGTACTTCGCATGGATTGCCAGCGCGTACCTGCTGGCGTCGGTGGTGACAGTGCCGGTGTTCGGGCGGCTCGGCGACTACTTCGGCCGCAAGCGTTTCGTGATCGCCGCGGTGATCACGTTCACGGTGGCCTCGGTGTTGTGCGGCGTCGCCAACGACATGCTGTTTCTGGTGATCGCGCGCGGCTTGCAAGGCGTCGGCGGCGGGATGATGGTCGGCACCGCGTTCGCATCGATACCGGATCTGTTTCCCGACGCACGCACGCGAGTGCGCTGGCAAGTGGTGCTGGCCGCCGCCTACGGGATCGGCACGGCCGCCGGGCCGTCGCTGGGCGGCTGGATGAGCGAACACTGGGGCTGGCGCTCCACCTTCCTGATCAATCTGCCGGTCGGCGCCGCCGCGCTCTATTTCATCTGGGCGCATCTGCCGAGCTTCCGGCGTCCGCAGCAAGGCGAGGTCAAGATCGACTGGCTCGGCGCGGCGCTGGTCGCCGCGGTGCTCGCCGGCTTGCAGACTTTCATCGAAGCCGTGCCGAAGAATGGGCTGACCAGCGGCAACGTCATATTGGGGGTGTGCGTGATCGCCGGCGCGATCGCGTTGTTCGTGTGCGAAAAGCGCGCCACGCATCCGATCATTCCGCTCGACCTGTTCAAGGATCCGCGGCTCGTGACGCTGTTCACGCTCGGCATGCTGTCCGGCTTCGTGATGTTTTCGCTGATCTTCTTCGCGCCGTTGTTGCTGCAAGGCGGCTTCGGCTTGTCGCCGCAACAGGCCGGCCTGATCGCGACGCCGATCGC
The DNA here is from genome assembly GCF_902859915.1 of Paraburkholderia ultramafica. Taxonomy (GTDB): domain Bacteria; phylum Pseudomonadota; class Gammaproteobacteria; order Burkholderiales; family Burkholderiaceae; genus Paraburkholderia; species Paraburkholderia ultramafica. The sequence goes on along the minus strand of NZ_CADIKK010000002.1, from coordinate 69,934 downwards.
GGCCTGTATCGCGCTCGGCAGCTTGCTGAACACGCGCATCGTGATTCACATGAAGAAGCCCACGCAGATTCTGACGATCGGCTTCGTGCTGCTGCTGTTCGCGTCGATCGCGCTGACGTTCGCGAATCCCGCTACGCCGCACTTGCGGATCGTATTGCCTATGGGCGCGATCGGCATCGGCCTCGGTTTCATCCTCAACAATCTGAATGTGTTCGGGCAGGAGATTGCCGGGCGTGAACGCTTCGGCATCACGACCGCGCTGCTGCAGTCCACGCGGATGGTGGGCGGCATGCTCGGCACGAGCATTGTCGCGACCGTGGTGTCGCATCACTACCGTGACGTCGTCACGCGCACGATGAGCGTGCTCGGCGAACCGGCCGCGTCGCAATGGCGGCCTCGCTTCGTCGATCTGCGTATTCTGATCGATGAAGCGTCGCGGTTGAAGCTCTTCGCGGATATGAAATCGTCAGGGCTCGATACGCTGGCGTTGATCGATACCGCACGCGATGCGCTGGTGCAGTCGATTCATATCGGCGTGTGGCTGACTGCCGTTGCGTCGCTGGCGGCGGCGTTGCTGGTGCAACGGATCTCGCATGTGGTGTTTCGGCGGAGTTGATCGGCGCTCCAGCTACGTCTCGAGGTGGTGCCCTCGCATAAGCGGCGTCAAGCACGGGCGAGCAAGCGCAATCTCCCGCGCCGCCGCCCGCCTCATCAAAGCTTCAGCGCACCAGACACGGGCGCTTGTTATCGAACTTCCAGTTCGGAATCAGATACTGCATCGCCACACCGTCATCGCGTGCGCCCAGTCCATGCTGCTGATACAGCGCATGCGCCTTCTCGAGCTCGTCCATATCCAGCTCGACACCGAGTCCCGCCGCCTGCGGCACCTTGACCTTGCCGCCGACGATTTGCAGCGGCTCGCGCGTCAAACGCTGACCGTCCTGCCAGATCCAGTGCGTGTCGATCGCCGTGATCTTGCCCGGCGCCGCGGCCGCCACGTGCGTGAACATCGCCAGCGAAATGTCGAAGTGATTGTTCGAGTGCGAGCCCCACGTCAGGCCCCAGTCGTTGCACATCTGCGCGACGCGCACCGAGCCCTGCATGGTCCAGAAATGCGGATCGGCCAGCGGAATATCCACCGACTGCAACTGGATCGCGTGACCCATCTGACGCCAGTCGGTGGCGATCATGTTGGTCGCCGTCGGCAGGCCCGTCGCGCGGCGGAATTCGGCCATCACTTCGCGGCCCGAATAGCCGTTTTCCGCACCGCACGGATCTTCCGCATAAGCGAGCACGTCGTGCTGGTCGCGGCACAGGCGCACCGCTTCCGCCAGCGACCATGCGCCGTTCGGGTCGAGCGTCACGCGCGCGTTGGGGAAGCGTTCGGCGAGCGCGGTGACCGCTTCGATTTCCGCGTCGCCGGGCAGCACGCCGCCCTTGAGCTTGAAGTCGTTGAAACCGTAGCGCGCCTGCGCGGCCTCGGCCAGCCGCACGACGGCTTCAGGCGTCAGCGCTTGTTCAGTGCGGACCCGCTCCCAGTCGTCACGGCCATCGGCGCCGCTCACGTACGGCAGATCGGTCTTCTTGCGATCGCCGATATAGAACAGATAGCCGAGCATTTCCACTTCGTCGCGCTGCTGGCCTTCGCCGAGCAAGGCCGCGACCGGCACACCCAGGTGCTGGCCGAGCAGGTCGAGCAGGGCGGCTTCGAGCGCGGTCACCGCGTGAATCGTGGTGCGCAGATCGAACGTTTGCAGGCCGCGGCCGCCGGCGTCGCGGTCGGCGAACTGCGTGCGCGCTTTGTTCAGGATAGCTTGCAAATTGCCGATCGACTGACCGACGACGAACGGACGCGCGTCGTCGATCGTCTTGCGGATGCTCTCGCCGCCCGGTACTTCGCCGACGCCGGTATGTCCGGCGCTGTCGCGCAGAATGACGATGTTGCGCGTGAAGAACGGACCATGCGCGCCGCTCAGATTCAACAACATGCTGTCGCGGCCGGCGACCGGCACGACGCGCAGCTCGGTGACGATCGGCGTGGCGTTCGATTCAGTGGGTTTCGTGGACATGGAAATAAGATCCGTTGAGTAAGTAAGCCGGCCGCTGGAAATCATCGCGACGTACGATCGCGTTCGACACCGATACCGGATGTAAACTGGCAAGCGCGTGACTCGTGACTGAGCGCGGTGAGCGTCAGTGTAGTCAATGTGCTTTGCTGTGCAACTGGTCGGGCAGCATGGCGCGATCACTGCGGCGATTGCGTGTCAGGAAGCCGGCCGCTGCCGCGAGCAGCGACGCCACGCCCAGACCATACAGACCGCCGGTAATCGAACCGGTGTGCTGCTGCAGATAACCGAACGTGGCCGGCGCGAAGAAGCCGCCGAGGTTGCCCACCGAATTGATCAGCGCGATCACGCCGGCTGCCACACGTGCATCGAGGTAGCCCTGCGGGATCGGCCAGAAAAGCGACGAAGCCGCCTTGAAGCCGATCGCCGAAAAGCAGATCGCCACGAACGACATGACCGGATTGCCCGACGTCGACGCAAACAGCCCGCACGCCGCGATCACGAGCGCCACCGCCGCCGCGACCAGCCCCCACGTGCCCATGATGCGAGTAAGCCACGCGCGCGCGCCGTACTTCTGCATCAACACGTTCGACGGCACTTCGAACAGCGCATAGCCGATAAAGAACAACCCGCTGCCGAGGCCGTAAGCCGCAGCGCCGATGCCCAGGTCCGTCTGCATGTGCGAATTGACGAAGCCGATGTTCACACGGTCGACGTAGTTCGCGATGAACATGATCAGAAAGAGCGGCAACACGTGCCGCTTGACCTTCGAAACCGCCGAATCCAGCGGGTCGAGTGCGGGGGTGAGAGCGGATGTCAAAGTTGCCTCCAGTATCGGCCACGCCGGCGGCCTAACGTGTGATATGTTGTCTGATGACAGTTTACCTCCGTCTATTGATGGATTCCAATCGGGTGTTTACCCTGTAATATCCCTTGTTTATATGGCGATTACGGGACTAAGCGACCGCTCCGCCGAGGCTGGACCCAATTGAGCTAGGACGTCGGATGACTTGAACTTCATTTGGAAACGCACTTAAGAGCAACTGCCATGACACCCGCCTGCAAACCATCCTTGGGAAGAAGCGCAGCGGTCCATATCAACGCGCCAACTTTCTCAACCCCACCGGCATCGCACGTTTATAACCGCTGGCAAAATAGCCGGAGCGAGCGCCGTCGAACGCGCGAGAATCGAGTAAAGTCCTGTGCGATACTTTCCGGGAAATCCGGCCATGGGAACGCTCCCGATGCCGACCGGCGCTATGATGGCCGGCCCAATCCGCCCGACACCGTCACTCACGCGCGAACTTCTGCATTCCAGCCGATTAGTCAACAAGCCACAAAAATGAGCAGCCTAACTGAGAAGGTGGTGGCCACCCTTTCCGATGAAATTCGCCGCGGCGCTCTGAGGCCGGGGGACCGCATTCCCACCGAAGTCGCGATGATGAAGCAGCTTTCCGTGAGCCGCTCCGTGGTTCGCGAGGCAATTTCGCGCCTGCAAGCGGCTAACGTGGTCGAGACGCGTCACGGCATCGGCACATTCGTGCTCGCGCCCGCCGCCGAAAAGCCAATGCAGCTGGCCGCCGCCGACCTGTCCAGCATGCTGGACGTGATGGCCATCATCGAATTTCGTATCGACGTCGAAGCCGCCGCAGCCGCGCTCGCCGCCACACGACGCACCGAGCAGAACCTCAAGCAGATTCGCGCGGCGTTGGAGCGCTTCGAGTCCGAACTTGAACGCGGCAGCACCGATACGCTCGCGCACGACATCGAGTTCCATCTGCAGATCGCGCGCGCAAGCGGTAATCGCTATTTCTTCGACGTGCTCAGCCAGCTCGGCCGCGCGGTGAGCCCGCGCACGCGGCTCGGTTCCGCCGAGATCGCGGAACTCGACCATATCGAGCATCTGCGCAACGTGCTCGGCGAGCACCAGATGATTTATCGCGCGATCGAACGGCGGGACGCCGACGATGCGCGTGCGGCGATGCGCATGCATCTGAGCAACAGCCGCGAACGGTTGCGGCGTGCGCACGAGTTGAGTAAAGCGGGCGGTTGACGGCTAGCCGCAGCTGCCTGCATTTGAAATCGCTCGTGTGTGCAATCGGCGCGAATATTTGCTCGAATTCACCGCAACTCACTGAACGCGCGTGCTCGCCCATGTCGCTTCCGAAGACGCGAGCATGAATGACCTGTTGCTTCATCGTGCTGTTGAAACGCTCGGCGAACGCGCATCGGATTCACAAAGGCAATGCCCACGCGAGCGCGTCAGACGCGATTGACCCCTGCACGGGTTCGGTGATTCAATCAGCGGGGCGCGCAGGGATTGCCGCCGTCATTTCGATTTCCAGATCGAGGCCGTCAAGGACAGCGGTTTTCGATCATCAATGCCACCGCTTGAAACGAAGGATAAGGCAAGCAGCACGCCACCTAAGGAGCGACAAGCATGAGCGTATCGAAACCCGAAGCTCAACCCGGTGCGGGTTCCCCTCCGGCCAAACACAGCGTGCCGATCGGTTTGGTCGCGAGCGTCGTCGCAATGATCGTCGTGTTGCTGCTGCCGCTGCCCGCCACGCTGCCGCCAGCCGGGCATCGCATGCTCGCCATTCTCGCGTTCGCCGTGGTCGTCTGGTTGACCGAAGCCGTCTCGTACGAAGCCAGCGCGATCATCATCACTTCGCTAATCGCGTTTCTGATTGGCACCGCGCCCACCATCAAAGACCCGAGCGTGATCTACGGCACGTCGGCGGGAATCAGCATGGGGCTCGCCGGCTTTTCGAATTCGGCGCTCGCGCTGGTGACCGGCGCCCTGTTCATCTCCGCGGCGATGACGATCACCGGCCTCGACAAGCGCATCGCGCTCGTCACGCTGTCGTTGATCGGCACCACGACGCGGCGCATCCTGATCGGCTCGATCGCCGTGACGATCGTTCTGTCGCTGGTGGTGCCGAGCGCCACCGCGCGCAGCGCCTGCGTCGTGCCGATCATGATCGGCGTGATCTCGGCGTTCGGCGTGGACAAGCGTTCGAATATCGCGGCCGGCATCATGATCGTGGTCGCCCAGGGCACCAGTATCTGGAACGTCGGCATCCTGACAGCGGCCGCGCAGAATCTGCTGACGGTCGGCTTCATGGACAAGATGCTCGGCGCGCGCGTCACGTGGCTCGACTGGCTGATCGCCGGCGCGCCGTGGGCGATCATCATGTCGGCCGCGCTGCTGTTCATCGTGCTGAAGATGCTGCCGCCCGAGTCCGACAGCATCGCCGGCGGCAAGGAAGCGGTCGCGCGCTCGCTGCGCGAACTCGGGCCGATGACCGGTCCGCAAAAGCGCCTGCTCGGCGTCGCCATCGGCCTGCTGTTCTTCTGGGCGACCGAAGGCAAGCTGCATCCGTTCGACACCACCTCCGTCACCTATGTGGGCCTCGTGATCCTGATGCTGCCGCGCGTCGGCGTGATGGACTGGAAAACCGTGCAAAGCCGCGTTCCATGGGGGACGGTGATCGTCTTCGGGGTCGGCATCAGTCTCGGCACGGCCTTGCTCACCACCACCGCCGGCCAGTGGCTCGGCGACCTCGTCGCGCATCACACCGGCCTCGATCAGGCGAGCGCGTTCACCGCGTTTGCGATTCTCTCCGCGTTCCTGATCCTCATTCACCTGGGTTTCGCCAGTGCCACCGCGTTGACCTCCGCGATGCTGCCGATCCTGATCGCCGTGCTGCAGTCGATGCAGGGCGACTTCAGCCGGCTCGGCATGACGATGCTGCTCGGCTACGTGGTCAGCTTCGGCTTCGTGCTGCCGATCAACGCGCCGCAAAACATGGTGTGCCTCGCCACGGACACGTTCACCGCGCGCCAGTTCGCGCGCGTCGGTATCGTGCTGACGATCTTCGGGTATCTGCTGCTTCTGCTGTTCGCCGCGACGTGGTGGCGTTGGCTCGGGTGGGTGTGAAGCGTGCAGCCTGACGAGTCCAGACGCAATGGAGACAACGATGGCACCCTCGACTGCCCAACACGACGATAACCTCGAACATTTCGAAGCACACGGCGCGGCGCCGTTGCCGTCATCGGACGAAAGCGGCTACGTCGAGCACGACGGCGCGCGCATCTGGTACGCGGCATATGGCGACGGCGCGCCTGTGATTCTGCTGCACGGCGGCCTCGGGCATAGCGGCAATTGGGGCTATCAGGTTCCGGCGCTGGTCGAGTCGGGTCATCGCGTGGTGGTGATCGACAGCCGCGGCCACGGCCGCAGCACGCGCGACACGCGCCCCTACCGGTACGAGTTGATGGCATCCGATGTTCTGGCCGTGATGGACACACTGCATCTGGACAGGGCTGCGATGGTGGGCTGGAGCGACGGCGCCTGCATCGCGATGGTGCTGGCCAGCATCGCGCCCGGGCGCGTGGCGGGCGTGTTCTTCTTCGGCTGCAACATGGACCCGAGCGGCACGAAGCCGTTTGTGCCGACACCGGTGATCGACCGATGCTTCGGCCGGCATGCCAGAGACTACGCGCAACTGTCGGCGACGCCTGACGACTTCGACGCGTTCGTCGGCGCAGTCAGCGAAATGATGAGAACGCAGCCCAACTACTCGGCGCAGCAACTGGCTCAGATCCGTGTGCCGGTTGCGATCGTGCAGAGCGAGCACGACGAGTTCATCAAGCCGGAGCACGCCGACTATCTCGCCCGCAGCATTCCTGGCGCGGAGTTGATCATGCTGCCTGGCGTCAGCCATTTCGCGCCGCTGCAAAGGCCGGCGCAATTCAATCGCATCATGCTTGGATTTCTCCGCCAGATTCTGGCTTGAACCGGACGAAGGCGCCCTGCGAGCCGCATTGCCACCCGGCTCACGCTCCAAGGATCGCGCGGGACGCCAAAATTTCACGATGCGGAATGATGCGTTGCTTCGTAAAAAATCGTGGTGCGTGGCACAAATTCGCCATTTCGCAATGTCGCCCCACGTTGCACATCACAAAATGATGCTTGCAAGCCTTTATTTTTAAACGCTATTTTTTGATAGATCGAACTATCCAACAGCCACTTGCGCCGCAGTCCGCTGACGTAGACTCCTTCACAAGAGCAGGCGCTTCACGCAGTCGAGTTGGATGAGCCGGGAAAAACGCTGTCGGCCCGGTTCCTCAACTTACGCATGAAGCCACCAGGGCATCGTGGTTTTTTAAATGGCAATTGGGAGACTAAAAATGAAAGGCTTTCGCTTTGGCTCGACCCAGGGAGCGTTCTACATTTTGCCGGGACAGGACGGTTGGGAGGCAACCTACGGCAACGAAACCCTCGGAGAGTTTTCCAGCCCGCAACAGGCGGCCGACGACCTCGCGCGCGGCTTGATCTGCCCGCATCTGCCAGAAGGCGACGACACGTCGACGCTTGAAATTCCAGAGAAACTGGCCGATTGGGAAATCGTTCACGTGTGATGGTCGGCATGACCGCTGGCCACGTGGAAGTAGAAACGACGATGGCGCTCTTGAGCGCCATCGTCGTGCTTACTGCTTACTTCAGCGGGTACTTCGCTGCTTGCGTGGGTATATTGGCAACCGGGTCAAGCAACCGAGTCCACGATCTTGTTCAGCGTCGCGCTCGGACGCATTGCCTGGCTCGTCAGTTCGACATTCGGGCGATAGTAACCGCCGATGTTCATCGGCTTGCCCTGCGCCGCACCCAGTTCTTCGACGATCTTCGCTTCGTTGTCGGCCATGGCCTTCGCCACGCCGGCGAACTGCGCCTGCAGCGCCGCGTCTTCGGTTTGCGCGGCCAGTGCTTCGGCCCAGTACATCGCGAGGTAGAAGTGGCTGCCGCGGTTGTCGATACCGCCAACCTTGCGCGCCGGCGACTTGTCGTTGTCGAGGAACTTGCCGGTAGCCTGGTCCAGCGTCTTGGCCAGAACCTGCGCCTTCGGGTTGTGATACGCATTGCTCAGGTGTTCGAGCGACGCGGCCAGCGCCAGGAATTCACCCAGCGAATCCCAACGCAGGAAACCTTCTTCAACCAGTTGCTGAACGTGCTTCGGTGCCGAACCGCCGGCGCCGGTTTCGAACATGCCGCCACCGGCCATCAGCGGGACGATCGACAGCATCTTCGCGCTGGTGCCCAGTTCCATGATCGGGAACAGGTCGGTCAGGTAGTCGCGCAGCACGTTGCCGGTGACCGAGATCGTGTCCTTGCCGGCGCGGATGCGCTCGACCGAGAACCTGGTCGCGTCGACCGGCGTCATCACGCGGATGTCCAGACCGCTGGTGTCGTGGTTCTTCAGGTATTGCTCGACCTTCTTGATGATCTGCGCGTCGTGCGCACGAGCCGCGTCCAGCCAGAAAACGGCCGGCGTGTTGGTGGCGCGGGCGCGGTTGACCGCCAGCTTGACCCAATCCTGGACCGGCGCGTCCTTGGTCTGGCACATGCGCCAGATGTCGCCCGCTTCCACCGGCTGTTCGATCAGCACCGTACCGGCTGCGTCGGTCACGCGGACCACGCCGTTGGCCGGAATCTGGAACGTCTTGTCGTGTGAGCCGTATTCTTCAGCGGCTTGCGCCATCAGGCCGACGTTAGGCACCGTGCCCATCGTGACCGGGTCGAACGCGCCGTGCTTCTTGCAGTCTTCGATCACCGCCTGATAAACGTCGGCGTAGCAACGGTCCGGAATCACCGCCTTGGCGTCGTGCAGTGCGCCGTCCGCGCCCCACATCTTGCCCGACTCGCGAATCATCGCCGGCATCGACGCGTCGACGATCACGTCGCTCGGCACGTGCAGGCTGGTGATGCCCTTGTCCGAATTGACCATCGCCAGTTGCGGGCGTTGCGCGTATTGAGCCTTGATGTCGGCTTCGATCGCTTCAACCGTAGCGGCCGGCAGATCCTTCAGGCGCGCGTACAGATCGCCGATACCGTTGTTCGGGTTGAAACCGACTTGCGCCAGCGCGTCGGCGTGCTTGGTCAGCACGTCCTTGTAGAACACCGACACCACGTGACCGAAGATGATCGGATCCGACACCTTCATCATCGTGGCCTTCAGGTGCACCGAGAACAGCACGCCCTTGCTCTTCGCATCGGCGATTTCCGCTTCGATGAAGCTGCGCAGCGCGTTCTTGCCCAGCAACGAAGCGTCGATGATCTCGCCCGCTTGCACGGCCGTCTTTTCCTTCAGGACCGTCTTCGTGCCGTCAGCGGCCGTCAGTTCGATCTTCACCGCGCCGGCTGCTGCGATCAGCGCCGATTTTTCGCTGCCGTAGAAATCGCCGCCGCTCATATGCGCGACGTGCGACTTCGAGTCCGCGCTCCACGCGCCCATCTTGTGCGGGTGCTTGCGTGCGTAGTTCTTGACCGACAGCGGCGCGCGGCGGTCCGAATTGCCTTCGCGCAGCACCGGGTTGACCGCGCTGCCCTTGATCTTGTCGTAGCGAGCCTTGACGTCCTTTTCGGCGTCGGTCGTCGCGACGTCCGGATAGGCCGGCAGCTTGTAGCCCTGGTCGCGCAGTTCGGTGATCGCGGCCTTCAGTTGCGGCACCGAAGCGCTGATGTTCGGCAGCTTGACGATGTTCGCTTCCGGACGCGTGGTGAGTCCACCCAGTTCCGCCAGATCGTCGGAACCCTTCTGTTGCGCGGTCAGGTAGTCCGGAAATGCAGCAATGATCCGGCCGGCGAGCGAGATGTCGCGCGTTTCAACGATCACGTCGGACGAGCGCGTGAACGCCTTGACGATCGGCAGCAGCGAGTAAGTCGCCAGAGCAGGCGCTTCGTCGGTCAGGGTGTAGATGATCTTCGGCGATGTGGACATGTTCGATGCTTTGCTAAATGAAGTGATAGACAGAGCGTGGTAGCGCTGAGCTAGCGAAGTTGCGACGAAACAGCAAAAACGCAGCGCAACCTACGCGCACTACTTTTTACGGCCCGACCGTGAGTATATGCGCGTTTTCCTCGATTCGCTGCTAAACAAACATGTCGCGGAACCACGCTCAACGGGGTCGAGCCCCGCCAGATAAGGCTTAGAGGCCAATACACCCTGTCTTAAGACAGATGTCTTATAGATGACTCAACGGTCAAAATAGCTGGCCGGCGGGAATCATACGCATCAGCATGCGCCCTCAATCAAAGGTTTGCTGCAGACGCTTAACAAACACTCGCTCACGTTAAAACTCGTTTTGCACAGTTTTGGTGCACAGCAACGCTATCTTGCCGGCAGTGAGCGTGTCGGTATCCAAAATCTGAAGACGAGCCTGCCGGCCACGCCCGACACAGCGGAACTCGGTTGGTTGGCAGAAAAGATTGCGGCGGGAGATGTCGAAGCAATCCGAGCGGGAATTCCCGCGCTAGCACGAATCGACCCATCGGGCAGCATCGTGCATGCTGCGTTGATGCAGGGTTTTGGTTGGGTGATGCTCTACGGCGGAATCGGCGTATGGTGGCCGCGGCACTCAGCTTCGTGATCTCGGGCAGCGCCTCGCGAAGGCTAACTCAAAAGCCAACGTCGGCTGCCGCGCAGCGGGCCGCGCGCTGCGATTCATGTTAATGCGCCAGCGCTCGGCAAGCCGTCACAACGGCTTGCCGAGCGCCGGTCGCGAACAGGTTGCAAACAGGCTTAGCGGCCCAGAAACTCGACCACCATCCGGTTGAACTTCTCCGCATGCTCCCACTGAGCCCAATGACCGCAGCGGCTGAAGATATGCATGTCCGCATTCTGCATCCCGGCGACGAGGCGCAGACCCACGTCCATCGGCACGAAGCGATCGTCGCGTCCCCAGATCACCAAGGTTGGCGCGGACACTTCGCCAAGCCGCGGACCGAAGTCGTTGAACTGCTTCGGATTCGCCGCGAGGCTCGCGACAAAGTTCTCCAGGTGGTCGCGGCGCGCGAGGATATTGTCGAGCCGCGCCTTCATCAGATCTTCGGTCAGCGCTTTTGCGTCGAACACGAAGATGTTCATCATGCGCTGCAGGTTCTCGATGGTCGGCTCCTTGTAGACGCCTTGCAGCAGCTTGATGCCTTCGGTCGGCATCGGCACGAACTGGCTGGGACCGCCCGTGCCGCCGCCCATCAATACCAGCTTGCCGACACGCTTCGGCTCGGCCAGCGCGAACGCCACCGCACTATGCCCGCCCATCGAGTTGCCGATGATATGCACGCGCGCGAGGTCGAGCGCGTCGAGCAGGCTCTTCAACGAACGCGCGTTGAGCTCGGAGCGCGAGCCCTTGCAGACGATCGGATCGCTCTTGCCCCAGCCCAGGCAATCCATCAGGATGACCCGATACCCTGCGGCCACGAGCGGCTCGACATTGCGATTGAAGTTCGCCCAGCCGGTCGCGCCCGGTCCCGAGCCGTGCAGCATCACGACCGTTTCCGCGCCCCGCCCCACATCGTTGTAGTGGAGCTGCATGTCGCGCCCGTCTTCCGTGATACGAACGAATCGGCTGGTCGACGCTTCGGTGAATGCCGGTGCTTGTGAGCTCATGTTGAATCCCTTTGTTTCACGAGTTAAGTGACTGCGGGCCGCCATCGATAGCGAGCCCGCACAGTTTGTCAGGCCGCGGATCTACTGCACGGCAGCCGGGGTATAACGAGGCGCGGACTTGCTGACCACGAGCCATGCCGCGATTGCCGCGATGGCGATCAACGGAATGCTCGCGCTCAACAGCACAGAAGCGCCTTGACCGATCGCCAGCAACTGCCCGGCGATCAACGGCCCGAGAATCGAGCCCATGCGCCCCACCGCGACGGCGGCGCCCACTCCCGTGCCGCGAACTTCAGTCGGGTAAAGGCTGCTGGCGAGCGCGTACAACACCGACTGCCCGCCGACGAGAAACAACCCCGCCAGCAAGCCGCCCCATGCCATCGACGTGCCGCCGCTCGCGCCCAGCAACGCCGCCAGCGCAACGACGATACCCAGATACATGCCGCCGACCGTGCGACGACGGCCGATCCGGTTGAATCAGCATCGCTCTTGTGGCGATATTGCTGGCGGTCTCGACAATGCACGGCTCACGCGCGCCGCAGCCGTGCACGTCAGGTCATCAGGCAACAATCTCCTTGGCGGACGCGCGCGTCAGATCCAGCGCGACGTCGACGATCATGTCCTCCTGGCCGCCGACCATGCGGCGCTTGCCCAACTCGACCAGGATGTCGACCGTCTTGAGCCCATATTTCTTCGCGGCCACTTCCGCATGCCGCAGGAAGCTCGAATACACGCCTGCATAGCCGAGCGCCAGCGTCTCGCGATCGACCCGCACCGGACGGTCCTGCAACGGACGCACGATGTCGTCGGCGGCGTCCATCAGCGTGTACAGATCGGTGCCGTGATTCCAGCCGGCGCGTTCCGCCGCGGCGATGAACACTTCGAGCGGCGCATTGCCCGCGCCCGCGCCCATACCGGCGAGCGACGCGTCGATGCGGTCGCAGCCCTCTTCCACCGCGACCATCGAATTCGCCACGCCCAGCGACAGATTGTGGTGCGCGTGCATGCCCGTCTTTGTCTCCGGCTTGAGCACCGCCTTCAATGCGCGAAAACGTGCGCGCACGTCGTTCATCGTCAGCGCGCCGCCCGAGTCCACCACGTAGATACAGGTGGCGCCGTAGCTCTCCATCTTCCTGGCTTCGACCGCGAGGTTTTCCGGCGTGGTCATGTGGCTCATCATCAGGAAGCCGACCGTGTCCATGCCAAGTTCGCGCGCATATTCGATGTGCTGCTTCGAAATATCCGCCTCGGTGCAATGGGTCGCGACGCGCACGATGCGCGCGCCGGCCTGGTACGCCGCCTTCAGATCGTGAATCGTGCCGATGCCGGGCAACAGCAGTGTCGCGATCTGCGCATGCGTGACCACCTCGGCCACCGCCTCGATCCATTCGAGGTCGCTATGCGCGCCGAAGCCGTAGTTGAAGCTCGAACCTTGCAGCCCGTCGCCGTGCGCCACTTCGATGCTGTCGACCTTCGCTTTATCCAACGCGCGCGCGATGTCCTGCACGTTCTGAATCGAGTATTGATGGCGGATCGCGTGGCTGCCGTCGCGCAGCGTCACGTCGGAGATATTCAGTTTCTTGTCCATGCGAAAGTCTCCTTATGCCTGCACGAGCGATTGCGCCATGCGTTCCGCGGTCGCGAGCGCGGCCGAAGTCATGATGTCGAGATTGCCCGCGTACGCAGGCAGGTAATGCGCGGCGCCTTCCACCTCGATGAACACCGAGGTCTTCAAACCGCTGAACTTGCCGAGGCCCGGAATATTCAGCGGCGCAGCGGCGCTGATCTCGTCGAACTGCACCTTCTGCTTCAGACGGTAGCCCGGCACATACGCATGCACGGCCGCGGCCATCGCTTCGATCGACGCTTCCACCTGCGCGCGGTCGACGAGTTCGGAGAGCACGTAGACGGTGTCGCGCATCATCACCGGCGGCTCTGCCGGATTCAGCACGATGATCGCCTTGCCTTTTGCCGCGCCGCCCACCACTTCGATCGCCTTGGAGGTCGTCTCGGTGAACTCGTCGATGTTCGCGCGCGTGCCGGGACCAGCCGACCTGCTGCTGATCGCCGCGACGATTTCCGCGTAGTGCACCCTCGCCACGCGCGACACGGCCGCGACCATCGGGATCGTCGCCTGGCCGCCGCAGGTCACCATGTTCACGTTGAGCGCGTCGAGCTGTGCGTCGAGATTGACGACCGGCACGCAGTACGGCCCGATCGCCGCGGGCGTCAGGTCGATCAGACGGATGCCGGGCTTCAGCGCGCGCAGGAACGCGTCGTTCTTCACATGCGCGCCCGCCGACGTCGCGTCGAACACGAAGTCGATTTCGTCGAATACCGGCAGACGCGTCAGACCTTCGACGCCTTCGTGCGTGGTCGCCACGCCGAGGCGCGCGGCGCGGGCGAGGCCGTCGGAGGCGGCGTCGATGCCGACCATCGCCGCCACTTCCAGGTGCTTGCCGTGACGCAGGATCTTGATCATCAGATCGGTGCCGATATTGCCCGAGCCGATGATCGCGGCCTTGAGTTTTTCGCTTGCCATTTCAGTCCTCAATCGAGTGCTTGCTTATGCGGAAAAAGTCGCACGGACGCTGCCGAGACCGTCGATCTGCGCGGTGAAGGTGCCCGGTTGCGTGACCGCGACCATCGGGCCGAGTGCGCCGGTCAGCAGGACATCGCCGGCGCGCAACGGCGTGCCGAGCTGGACCATGCGGTCCGCGAGCCACACGGCCGCGTTCAGCGGATTGCCGAGACACGCGGAGCCGTTGCCGCGCGACAGCACGTCGGCGTCGTTCGACAACGTCATCGCGCAGGCGGCCAGATCGACGTCGCGCAGCGGCACCGGCCGGCTGCCGAGCACGAAGCGCGCGCTCGACGCGTTGTCCGCCACCGTATCGACGAAGCGGATATTCCAGCCTTCGATGCGGCTGTCCACCACTTCGATCGCCGCGACCGCGTAGGCGGTCGCGCGGATCAGGTCGGCGTAGGTGTGACGCTCGTGCACGAGATCGTGTTCGAGCACCAGCGCGATCTCAGCTTCGACCTTCGGCTGGATCAGTTCGCCGAGCGGAATCGGCTGGTTGTCGCCATACGCCATCGACGCGAACAGCGCGCCGAAATCCGGTTGATCGACGCCGATCTGGCGCTGCACCGCCGGCGACGTCAGCCCGATCTTGCGGCCGACGATGCGCTCGCCCGCCGCCACGCGTGCCGCGACGTTGAGCTGCTGGACCGCGTAGGCGAGTTGCTCGGCGTCGGCGGCATTGTTCAGATCGGCGAAGCGCGCGTCTTCGCGCAGCGGCGAAATCGTCAGACGCGTGCGTTCGGATTCGCGCAGCCGCAGGGCCAGCGCTTCCACATTGCTGAGAGTGTTCATAGCGATTTCCTGGTTCGGTTAGGCGTTGGCGTTTGCGGCGACAGGACGCGCGTGCATTGCGCCAAACCCCGCAATCCATTCGGGGATCGCCCGGTAGTAGTCAAGCGTCGCGCGATACGGCCCGCCTGCGTTCAGCGCGGCGAATGCCGCGACCCACGTGCGAATCTCGTGAGCGGATTTGCCGGCCGCGCGCGTGATCGCGGAGTCGGTCAGGCCGTCGAGCGCCTTCAGTTCGCCGTCTTCGAGCAGCTTCAGGAACGCCCGGTCCCACTCAGGATTGAGCGGATGCAAATGGCTGTCGCCCGCGGTGAAGGCACGCGCCGCCGCGACCGTGCGCGCCTGGCGCGCCGCCCGCGATTCGGCCGAAGGATTGCGGCCGGCGATCAGCCGCTCGGCGACTTCGTCACTGGCGCCGGCCAGTTCCGGCACCGGCGGCTCGTGCGAGATGCCGCCGGAGCCGATTACCAGCACACGCTTATCCATGCGCGCGAGTGCGCGGCCCAGCGCGTCGCCGAGCAGGCGCGCACGGCGGCACGAGGCCATCGGCGGCGCCACCGAGTTGATGAACACGGGCACGACCGGATAACGATCGAGGCTGCCCGTGAGAAGCTCCAGCGCTTGCGCGCAACCGTGATCGACCTGCATCCGGTATGACACCGCGACGTCGACGTCGCTCGCCAGCACGGCTTTGGCGAGTTCGAGCGCGGTATCGGCGGGCACGTCGAGCGGTCCGGCAAGGCTCTTGAAATCGCCGATCGCGCTGGCCGACGCGCCAATGCAGAACGGCGGCATCACGTCGTAGAAGAAACCGTTGTAGTGATCCGGCGCGAACACGACGACCAGTTCAGGGTCGAATTCGGCGACGCGCGCACGCGCCGCCGCGTGAATCCGCGCCACTTCGGCGACCACTTCCGGCGCGGGATCGTAATAGCCGGTAAGCGGCGAGTGCGACAGGCATTCGAGTAACATCGGCATATCAGGCTCCGGTTGCGACGGCCACAACGCTGTCGCGCGTCACGATCGTTTCGTTGACAGCAGCGACGTTGACGGTGGCGCTCTGCCACCCGGCCGCCTTGAGATTCAGCTTCGCTGCAAGCTCGCCGATATGCGACGAGACCTGCTGCGGCGTGCACATGCCCGCGACGAAACGATCGGGGCGCAGCAACACGACCGACTCCGGCACGCGCGAAAACCAGTCTTTCAGGCGGCCGTTCACGTCGCCGATCGCGATCACGTCGGCGGGCACGTCGTCATGGAAAGAGAGTTGCGTATCCGGCTTCGCGACCACGAAACAGCCGCCCAGCCGCTGCCAGATTTCGCGTGCCGCCGGCGTGAGGCCGAAGGTCGGATCGGCGCCCCAGCCGAGGATCGCAAAGCGGTTGCCGAGCACATCGTCGAGACGCACGACTTCGCCATTCACGGTACGCACGCGCGGCTGAACGAACATGCGGCCGACCGGCGAACGGCAATTCGGATCGAAGCCATACGCGAGGCGACCCAGCCGCGACTCGCGCTTCTCGCTCATCAGCCCGAGCAGACGTCCCGGCGCCGAATGGCCCGAGCCTTCCAGCACGCGCGCGAGCCAGCCATGCTTGCGCTCGCTGCGCGCGAGCAGCACCACGCCGGTTTCATAGCGCGGCATCGGCTTGAAACGCATTTCGACGAAGTAGCGCTTGACCGCGGGGAACAGGTTGAACGTGCGCACGAAAGCGTCGCGGAACTTGATGCCGAAGCGGCTCGTCGGCGCGAAGATGTCGCCGGCCACCTCCGACAGATGGATCATCGAGCGGGCATGCGCGCGGCGCTCCGCGGTGTACGTATCGAGCAGCGCGTCGCCGGCGAGACCCTTGACCACCATCGCGAGCTTCCAGCCGAGGTTGCTCGCGTCGCGAATGCCGCTGTTGTAACCCTGGCCTTGCCATACCGGCATGATGTGCGCGGCGTCGCCGGCGAGCAGCACGCGGTCCACGCGGAAGCTGCTGGCAAGCCGCGCATTGTGCGTATAGACGCGCTTGCGGATGTAGTCGACCTGCTCCGGGTCGGCCACGACCTTGCGGATCAGCGCGGCCATGTTCTCCGGCTTCGACAGTTCTTCTTCGGTTTCGCCCGGCATCACCATGAATTCGAAGCGGCGGATGCCGTGCGGCAACGCAGCCGACACATACGGCCGCTGCGGATCGCAATGCATGTACACATGCGGCGAGCCGATCGGATCGTTGCGCACGTCGACGACGATCCATTGATTCGGCTTGGTCCGCCCTTCGAACGGCACGTTGAGCACGCGCCGCACCAAGCTGTTGCCGCCGTCGGCGCCGACCATATACGACGCGCGAATCGTGCGGCGGCCGCCTTGCTGGTCTTCCGTCCCGATCGTGACGCCGCTCTGGTCCTGCGTGAATGCGCTGACGCTGCTGCCGAACAGCACCTCGACATGCGCAAAGCGCCGCAGACCTTCGTACAGTACGCGGTCGGCGAGCGGTTGAATGAACGCGTTACGGCGCGACCAGCCGAATTCGTCGGTACGCGGTTCGATCGACGCGAAGCAATGACCCGTGCGCGTGACGAAACGCATCCAGTGGTCGGGAGTGGTGTGGGGCAACAACGCGTCGGCGAGGCCGACTGACTGGAACACGCGCAGCGCTTCGTCGTCGAGACCGATTGCGCGCGGATAGTCGATAATCTGTTCGAGCTTCTCTACCAGCACGACGCGCACGCCCTGCAGACCGAGATAGTTGGCGATCATCAAACCGACCGGGCCGGCGCCGATAATCGCCACGTCCGTGGATACGGTCTCGCTATGACCTTGAGCGGCCACCGGATCAAGAGGTGGGGGCATGCTGTCTCCTTTCTCGCGCGGCGCAAACCGCCTTCGCTTCAGATAACGAACTGGATCGAAATGGTCAGGGAGCGCGGCGAGCGGGAACCGCTCGTGGCCGCAGCGAGAAACTCGCGGACGGACAACATGTTGCGTCTCCATGAATCGTTTGATTTGTTCGCAGTCTAGGACTGCTCCCCTGCTCGCTCAACAAATTGTGGAAATTGTGCATAGAATGCACATAGTTGATTTAAATAGGATTTTCCGGTGACCCAATACACCAATGTGAGAGGTCTGTCGCGCGGGCTGCAGGTGTTGCAGGCGCTCAACTCGATGGATAGCGGCCGCGCCACGAGCCAGCAGATCAGCGATCTGACGGGCCTGCATCGCACCACCGCGCGGCGGCTGCTGGAAACGCTGATGGAGGAAGGCTTTGTGCGACGCAGCGCGTCGGACGACAGTTTCCGCTTGACGCTCAAGGTGCGGGCATTGAGCGAAGGTTTTACGGACGACGAACGAATCGCGACGATCGCGCCACCGATCATGGGGCGGCTGCTCCAGCGGGTTGCATGGCCTTCGGATCTGACGACGCCGGACGGCGATGCGATGATCATCCGCGAGACGACCCACCGTTTCAGCACGTTGTCGTTTCACCGTTCGATGGTCGGGCGCCGGTTGCCGATTCTGCTCACCGCGGCCGGGCGCGTGTACTTCGCGATGTGTTCCGATGGTGAGCGCGCGGACATTCTCGACTTGCTGCGCTCAGGCGCGGGCGGCGAAGAACAGAAAGCGCTCGCGTCGAACGACGCGTTCATCCGCAGCCTCGTGCGGCGGGTGCGCACAGATGGCTTCGGCTCCAATCACGGCGACTGGTCCGCGCAAAGCAAGATCGGCGCGGTGGCTGTTGCGATCGTGTCCGAGCAGCGCGTGTTGGCGAGTCTGAACGTGGTGTTTCTTTCACGCGCGGTCACGCTCGCGGAAGCGAAACGGCGCTTCGTGCCCGAGCTTCAGACTGCTGCGCGCGAGATGATCGAGGGACTGGAAGCAGAGGCGTCCGCGGGGAGCACAGGCAAAGCGCGAGGGACGCGCTAGCCGCGCTCGAGGGTCGGGGTGGGTGAGCCGTGATGAGTGGCGGGTGGGTTGGCGCCCGAATTCGCACGCTCGATTTGCCGCACGGACATCTCCAGTCGATGCGCCAGTTCGCTCAAGCTGAGCGGCTGCCCAATGTGCTGCTCCATCAGCAGGATCGCTCGCCTCATCGACGAAAGCAATGCGTTGTCCTGCACCAGGTCGGCCGTGGTCTGCGCAAAGCGGTACGAAATCACGCCGGAAATAGAAACGAACGCCGCCAGCGGCAGCAGGAGCCACCATAGCAAGCGTCCGCGCAAGCTGCCTGTGAACACGATGCGTCGATCCTCTCTTCTGCAGGCTGGCGCGCATCGATCGGGCCGCGCGGCCGGCTTCCTCTCAAGGCTTCACGTCATTGACAAACTGATTGGTGAAGGTCCGCGACAAGTCGATGTGACGCCCCTGCACCGACGGATTGAAACCCGATAGCACATTGAGCACCGTCGGCGGTCCATCGGCGGGCATCTTGCCGTCGACCGTGTAAATCGGCAGCGACGCCTTCAGCGCGCTCACATAGAGCGCCTTGTCGTTGCCGATGTAGTCCTTCGGCATGTGTGCGGCGATTTCTTCGGCGCTGTGCGTATGCAGGTATTGCAGCGTCTTGACGAAGGCGCGCGCGAGTTTGGCGGCTTCCTGAGGATGCTTGTCGAGCCACGTGCTCTGCATATACAGGCTCGCGGCGGGATACGTGCCGCCGAGCGCGGCGCGCGTGCCGTCGACATTGCGCATGTCGACCAGCACCCTGGCGCCGCCGGTCTTCAGCAGTTGCGAGACGGTCGGCTCGGTCGTCATGCCGGCGTCGATGCGCCCTTGTTTGAGCGCCGCGATAAAGCTGTTGTCCGCACCGACGGGCAGCAGTGTGTATTGCGTGGACGGCACGCCCGCGCGTTGCGCGAGGTACTGCGTGAGAAAGCTCGTCGACGACCCGAGCCCGGTCACACCGAGCGTTCTACCCTTGACGTCAGCCATGCTTCTGATCGAATCGGCGGCCTTGGGCGCCACCATCACCACTTCGCCCGGCACGTGGCCGAACACCACGATCGCCTGCACTTCCTTGCCCTTTGCTTGCAGAGTGATCGTGTGGTCGTAGAAGCCCACCACGCCTTGCACCGCGCCCGCGAGCAATTCGGTTTCCGCGTCGACGCCCGCCGGTTGCGACTGCAGCTCGACGTCGAGCCCTTCCTCCTTGAAGTAGCCAAGCTGCTCGGCCAGGCGCGCCGGCAGATAGACGAACTTGGTGATGCCGCCCACCATGATGACGACTTTCTCGGGCGCGGCCGCCCGGACCGGCACCGCCGGTCGCGCGAACAGGCCGAGCGTGAGCACTGCCGCGACAACGGCATGGACGGCGCACGACAGGCGCGTCAAGGGACGGTTCATTGTGGGTGTCTCCGTTGTGCTCCGCATCCGCGGCGGGCGCCCGAGGGATCGCCTCCCCAAATTCCAGCGGCGTGAGTCCTTCTCCAAGCTTTCGCCGCTGCGTTTCTCGTTCTGATTGCGGGTTTGTCCCGAGTAATTTCTAGCGCGGCGGACCTAGGGCATCTGAGGCCGCTGCGCGCTGGCACGCGGAAACGACACGCCGATGTGCACGCCCTTGCCGCCCTCGCCCGCTTTGAGGCTGATCTCGCCGTGATGGGCGTCGGCAATCTCACGCACGATGGCGAGCCCCAGGCCGGTGCCCTCCGTATCCGTCGACGCCCGGAAGAACGGTTCGAACACCCGGCTGCGCGATTCGGCCGGAATGCCGGGGCCGTCGTCGAGCACGCTCACGGTGACGGTAGCGGCGTCGGCATTGACCGCCACCGTGACGTGGCCGCCGCTGTCGGTGTAGCGAATCGCGTTCTCCGCGAGATTGGCGATCAGCGCCTGCAGCATCCCGCGATGCCCGGCCACCGGCGCGGCGCCGTTCAGTTCGGCGCCCAGATCGATGTTGCGAGCCTGGGCGAGCAGCGCGAGGTCCTCCACGACTTCCATCGCCAACGGCACCAGGTCCACGGTTTCCACGGCGAGCTGCGTGTTGTCGGCGGCTTCGGCCTGCGCCAGCAACAGTAGCTTGTTGGTTAGCCCGACCATCGAACGATTGCTCCGATGCATCGCGGCAAGCGCTTCGTCGAGCGCGGGATTCAGGCCGTCCTGCTGCCGCGCGAACTGCAACTGCGTGCCGAGCAGCGTGAGCGGCGTGCGCAACTGGTGCGCGGCGTCGGCGATGAAACGCCGTTGCGCGGCCACCTGCACGCCGAGCCGCGCGATGCACTGATTGATCGCTTCGACGATCGGCCGCAATTCGGTGTGCAGATGTTCGACGCGAATCGGTTCGAGCTGCATCGGGTCGCGGTCGGCAACTTCCTCTTTCACTTTGATCAGCGGCCGCAATTCGAACGTCAGTCCGATGCACACCAGCGCGACCGCGAGCGCGATCATTTCGAGCTGCCGCACCAGTTGCGGCTGCCACAATTGCTGAGCCATGGCGTCGCGCGAACGCACCGTTTTGCCGACCGTGACCCGCACGCGGCGCGTCGCGCCACTGTCGTACATCAGCCGCACGAGGCCGACCGCGCGCACCGGCTGGCCTTGCAGCACGGTGTCGTAATGGTCCGGCGTGTCCGGCGCCTGCAGCGCACGCGGCGGGAAATCCGGCGTGCCCGCGAGCAGCCGTCCGTCGTCGACGCGCACGCTGTAGAACACCTGGTCGCGATACGGCGACACGAACACCTCGAGCGCGGCGGGCGGCACGTCGACGCGCAAAAAGCCGTCCATCCATTCAACTTCACCGGCGATCATCCGCGCCGACGAGATCAGCTGATTGTCCTGCACCAGATCCGCCGTACGCCGCGCGTTGTCGTATTCGGCCTTGCCGGTCACGAACACATATAACGCGAGCGGCACCAGCAGCCACCACAGCAGGCGCATCCGCAGGCTATTGGTCATCGTCTTTCTTGCGCAGCAGATAGCCGAGCCCGCGCAGCGTGACGATCGCCGCCGAGCTGCCGTCGAGTTTCTTGCGCAAACGCGAGATGTAGATTTCGACCGCGTCCTCGCTCGGCTCGTCCGCGAGCGTGAAGATCGCATCGACCAGCGCGGGCTTCGTCACCGTTTTGCCCAGGCGCAGGATCAGCGCTTCGAGCACCGAACGCTCGCGCGGCGTGACGTTCAGCGGTGCGCCCTTCAGCGTGAACTGGCGTGTGTCGATGTCGAACGCAAGATCACCGCACACCACCTCGCTCGCCTTCGACGGCGACTGGCGGCGGATCGCCACCTTGATCCGCGCGATCAGCTCGCGCACTTCGAATGGCTTGACCAGGTAGTCGTCCGCACCGGCGCCGAGCAGCTCGACCTTTTCGTCGATCGAGCCGCTCGCCGTCAGAATCAGCACCGGCGTTGCGTCGCCGCGCTGACGCAAGCGGCGCAGCACGTTCTTGCCCGACAGCTTCGGCAGATTCAGGTCGAGCAGGATCACGTCGTAGTGATTGGTGCGCAGCAGGCCGTCGGCCGCGTCGCCGTCCTGCACCGCGTCGAGCGCGAACGCCTCCCGCTCCAGCATTTTCGCGAGCCAGTGCGCCAGCGTGGGATTGTCTTCGATCAGCAGCAGCTTCATGGCGGGAACGGCAAAAGTCAGGCCGTCGATTGTGCCGTAAAACAAGGGGTTTGCGCGCTTCACGTGTGGTTTGCGGCATACGTTTGCGCGCCTGCGGCACGGCTGCGCTGGGGTTTCAACGAAGTTGCGGCGAGGTTGCGGGTTAACACCCATGATTTGCCCGCCTCCCCGAAAGCTGCCAGAAGGTTTCCGATTTTTATAATCGCCGTCATTCACCCAGAAAGCGCCGCACGCCATAGCCGCGGCGACCAAACCTAAGGAGACTGCTTCATGCGTACCTTGCGCCAGATTGTCGCTGTGTCAGGTGTTGCGTTCACTCTTGCTGCCGCTTCAGCCGCCGCTCACGCCGAAAAGCTCACCATCATGGTAGGCGGCGCCACCAAGATCATCTATCTGCCGGCCAAGCTCACCGAACAGCTCGGCTACTTCAAGGACGAAGGCCTCGACGTCGAGATCCTCTCGCAACCGGCGGGCGTCGACGCGGAAAACGAGCTGCTCGCGGGCGCGGTGCAAGGCGTGGTGGGCTTCTACGACCACACGATCGATCTGCAGAGCAAGGGCAAGGAAGTGCAGGCGCTGGTGATCTTCGGCCAGGTGCCGGGTGAAGTGGAAATGGTCTCCACCAAAGCGGCCGACACGTTCAAAGGCATGGCCGATTCGAAGGGCAAGACCCTCGGCGTGACCGGGCTCGGCTCGTCGACGAGCTTCCTCACGCAATACCTCGCGCAACGCGCGGGCGTGCCGTCGACGCAATACACGCTGCTGCCGGTGGGCGCGGACAACAGCTTTATCGCGGCCATCAAGCAGAACCGTATCGACGCGGGCATGACGACCGAGCCGACCGTCTCGCAACTGCTGAAGACCGGCGACGCCAAGGTACTGGTCGACATGCGCACGCTGGAAGGCACGCGCGCCGCGCTCGGCGGCACGTATCCGGCTTCGAGCTTCTACGTGCAGCGCGCATGGGCCGAGTCGCACAAGGACGATGCCGCGAAGCTCTCGCACGCTTTCGCCAGAACGCTGAACTTCATATCGGCGCATAGCGCGGAAGAGATCGCCGCGAAGATGCCGAAGGACTACTACGGCAACAACAAGGACCTGTACGTCGGCGCGCTGAAGGCGTCGCTGCCGATGTTCACGAAGGACGGCAAGATGCCCGTCGACGGCCCGGATACCGTGCTGAAAGTACTGTCGGCGTTCAATCCTTCGGTGAAGGGCAAGCACATCGATCTCGCCAAGACCTACACCAACGACTACGTGTCGGCGCCGGTCAAGACCGCGGCGAAGTAACGTCATCTTCAACATCACGAGAACAGCGAGGCACCAGCCGATGAATCAACCTATGTCACGCGATACGCCAGCGATCGAGATGCGCAACGTGTCGTGCCGTTTCATTTCTCCGGACGGCAAGGCGACGATCGCGTTGCGCGACTTCAGCATGTCGGTGGCGCGCGGCGAATTCGTCGCGGTAGTCGGCCCGACGGGTTGCGGCAAATCCACCACCCTCAGCATGATCACCGGCTTGTTGAAGCCCACCACTGGCGAAGTGCGCGTGATGGGTGCGCCGGTGGATGGCATCGACCCACGCATCGGCTTCGTGTTCCAGGCCGATGCCGTGTTCCCGTGGCGCTCGGTGCTCGACAACGTGGCCGCCGGCCCGCTGTATCGCGGCCGGTCGAAATCGGCCGCGTACGACGAAGCCAACGAATGGCTGCGCCGCGTGGGCCTCGACAAGTTCGGCAAGCACTATCCGCATCAACTGTCCGGCGGCATGCGCAAGCGCGTCGCGCTCGCGCAGACCTTCATCAACAAGCCGGAAATTCTGCTGATGGACGAGCCCTTCTCGGCGCTCGACATGCAAACGCGCACGTTGATGCAGGACGAACTGCTGCAATTGTGGGGCGGCGCCGGCTCGGTGGTGTTCGTCACGCACGATCTCGAAGAAGCGATTGCGCTCGCCGACCGCGTGTTCGTGCTGACCGCGCGCCCCGCAACGCTGAAGAAGGTGTACGAAATCGATCTGCCGCGTCCGCGCGTCACGTCGGAGGTTCGCTACGACCCGCGTTTCATCGAAATCTCGCGCGACATCTGGCACGACCTGCGCGAAGAAGTGCAGATCGGTTAATCAAGGAACGGCAAACATGTCTACTACCTCTCAACAGATGATGCCGTCGGGCATCGACACCGCGTCGCTCGCCCATGTCGAACGCGTCGCGCAAAAACGCATCCGGCAACGTCATGCGCTGGTGATCACGCTGCGCATTCTCGTGCTGGTGGTCGTACTCGGCGGATGGGAATTGTCCGCGCGCCTGAAGTGGATCGATCCGTTCTTCTTCTCCATGCCGACCGCGATTTTCGATCAGATTGTCGACTGGTTCGTGAACGGCACCTCGCAAGGTCCGCTGCTCACGCAGGTGTGGGTCACGCTCGAAGAAACCGGACTCGGCTTCATTATCGGTTCCGTGGCCGGCATCTTCTGCGGCATCGTGCTCGGCCGCAACAAGTTGTTGTCTGATGTATTCAGCCTCTACATCAAGATCGCCAACTCGATCCCGCGCGTGGTGCTCGGCTCGGTGTTCGTGATTGCGCTGGGTCTCGGGATGGCGTCGAAGGTGGCGCTGGCGGTCGTGATGGTGTTCTTCGTCGTGTTCGCCAACGCTTTCCAGGGTGTGCGTGAAGCCGATCGCTACATGATCGCGAATGCGCAGATTCTCGGCGCGTCGCGCCGTCAGGTGACGACTTCAGTGGTGATTCCATCGGCACTGAGCTGGATTCTCGCCAGCCTGCATGTGAGCTTCGGATTCGCGCTGGTCGGTGCGGTGGTCGGCGAGTTTCTCGGCTCGAAGCAAGGTATCGGCCTGTTGATCTCCACCGCGCAAGGCGCCTTCAATGCGAGCGGCGTGTTCGCGGCGATGATTGTGTTGGCTGTGGTCGCACTAGCTGCCGACTATCTGTTGACCGCAATCGAACAGCGCCTGTTGAAGTGGCGGCCGGCAGCGGTTTAAGCGAGCCGTGGCGGGCCGTGTAGTACACGGCGACAGAGTTCAATGCCGTTCAGTCAATGACTGAACGGCATTTTTTTATGCAGCGTGAAAGAGGTAAGTAAGGCAACATCGAGACGCCACCTGCATCTTTCCAATTTCCGCCATACACCCATTCAGGATGGCTGATTAATACTTTAATTTGACTGCCACCTCGCCGTCTCCCTCACATGGCGCAGACAAACCGGCTCCCTGTACGTCTCCGGACAGCGAAGCCTCAGCACGCACCTTTCCTTGCTATCCGAATCCGTTCGATGCCGCATCTCTCTGGTGCGCTGCCCGGCATTCGACAAGGAAGCCGGTGATCGTCCGCGCCCCGTGTCACGCCAGGTCGCCCGGCCGTTTTGCCGACCAGCCTGACGGGACTTTCGTAATGAGGTGTCGCGCGCGCGGCGCCGAAGGTTTGAAGGAGATGGACATGAAGAAGGCCTTGATCATCGCAGGCGGACTCGTTTGCGCGTTCGCCTGGCAAGCGCACGCCCAGGACGCCAGTGCGCCGACTACCGCGCAGGCTCAGCCGACAGCAGCCGACGCGGTCGGCGGCCAGCCCTCGACCATGTCGATGTCGGGAGGCCCCGCGCATGCGCAGGGATTGACGCGGGCTGAAGTCTATCAGCAGCTCGAGCAATCGCAGAAGAACGGCGAAGCAGCGCGCTTACAGGAACTGTTCAAAGGCGGCAACTGACAGGTCACGCCGCGATGGCCGGATGCGTCGGCTATCCGCGGCGTCGCATGAATAACGCCGCACTTGCTTCGTTCTCCCAGTACGAAGCGAATGCGGCGTCTACTCGAAGCCGATTTTCCTGATCGCGCTTTTGCCGTCTCCGCCGTGGGGCTTTCCTCCACGCTGTGTCTGTTGCCGGAAAACTTCTGGCCAGCATCCGTTGGCCCGCGCGCAACACTTCTTCCGCACTTGCCCTGCCCGTAAAAGCCTGCACGCCCGTCGCATAAGGGCCGGCGCGCAATGGCACGGTCGATGCGTGTCAAGCTGCCACCCCAGTCGTGCAGTTGCCAACGTCGATTGAAACGAGGTGTGTCATGTCGAGTGCGCAGAGTCAAAACCGGCCCATGAATTGGCGAAGCCGGCCGTTCCGTCAGGGCAACGCCGCGAGTCGCCGCAGGCGTCGCCATTGCGCGGGGTTCGTGCCGCTCGGGTTGCGCACCGCGTGGTTCATCGGCCGTTGTCCCAAGGAACTGTGGCCGTATGTTTTTCCGTGGCTCGTCGTGCTGCTCGCCATCGGCTTCTTCTGCCTCGTACTGCATGGCGTGCTCACGCGGCAATTGCTGGTGCCGCCGGTCGAAACGCCGCAGTCGCTAACGGAGCGCGGCTACACGTCGAATTTCCTCGCCGAGCGGATCATGTCCTCGATGCGGGTGATCGGTCAGGATGCCGATTCCATTCCCCACGACACGTTGACCGACAACGACGCGCAACCGGACATTCAGATTCCCGGTCAGGAGATGTCTTACGCGTCGACGGTCCGCTTCATCAAGGGCGTCCTCAAGCGCACGGACGTGGTCGTGCATGTCGGCATCACCAAAGTGAACGACAGCGTGGATTCGTATGTTGCTCATGTGCAGATAGAAGGCGGTCCGTTCAACTCGCGCGAGAGCACGGTGCCGTTCGAGGGACGCGATCTGGATAAGTTCGTGCATGAGATCGCGGTCAAGGCCATGCGTCTCGCCGAGCCGAACATTCTCGCCAGTCATCTCTATACGCAGGTCCAGAAGACCAAATGTTCGCTGGCGCACTGCGATTACAACGAGATCGTCGCGATCTATGACGAAGTGCTGGCACTGCCCGCGTCCGAGCAAGGCGAATGGGCGCTCGCCGGCAAAGCGTGGCTGCTCGCCAATCAGGGGCTATCGAAAGAGGCGGAACAGCAAACCCGTGAAGCGCTGACCGTGTACAAGCATTCGGCGGTGCTGCGCGCAAGTCTTGGGATTGCCCTCGAACAGCAGCATCGCATCGACGACGCACTCGACGCATTGCGCGCCGGAGCGAGCGAGAAATCGAAGTCGGCTGAGAATCTGCGTCTGCTCGGCGACGTGCTGCTGCATGCAAATCGTTATCCCGAAGCACTCGACGCCTTCAAACAGGCTGACAGAATGAAACCGGACTCCGTCGACAATCTGCACGACTGGGGCGAGGCGCTCGTCAGCGTCGGCAGATACGACGAGGCGATCGAAAAGCTCTCCCGTGCTGTCGCGTTGCGCCCCGATCTGGCGCCGTCGTACGCGGAATGGGGCCGCGCACTCGATCGCAAAGGCGATCTGCGTGACGCCTCGCGCAAATACGCGCAAGCGTTGCAGCTCGACGAGGGCACATTGTCCGCCCGCGAAAGTCATCTGGCGCGGCTCGCCGACGCGGTTCAGGACGACGGCGGCCCCGATACGCCGAAGCCCGACGCGCCGAAGCCCGGTGCGCGAGTCAAACCCGTTTCGAATCCGCCCGCAGCACTTCCGTTTCAAGCCTCACTTGAAGCACCACGCGAAGCCGGATCGACCGCGATGCCGAAGGCTTAACCGTGCAAGCATCCGGTGTTCAAGTCGTACATACAGCCGCAGAGGAGATAGTCGATGGACAGCTTCGAAGACGCATTCAAGGCTCTGATCGGAAACGAAGGCGGTTACTGCTTCAATCCGGCCGATCCGGGTGGCGAAACGATGTGGGGCGTGACGGCGCGCGTCGCGCGCAGTCAGGGCTACAACGGCGGCCTGGTCGTGCTGTGGATGCAGAAGGCGTCCGGTGCGAAAGAAGATGGCAAGTTCGGCCCGGACACCCTGGACGCAGTCAAAAGCGCGGACTCGATGAAGTTCGTCATGCGCTTCGTCGCCTATCGGCTGCGGTATCTGCGCAACCTGCATACGTGGACACACTTCAGCCGCGGATGGACCGAAAGAATGGCCGCAAATCTTCTTCTTGGAGCAGCATAATGGACTGGTCAAAAGTTGCGGCAAACATCGGCAGCACCGCCCCGCTTCTCGCCGGGCTCGTAGGCAGTCCGGTCGGGCTGGGCGTGATAGCCGCCGCGGCGATCATCTCGCATGCGCTCGGCACGCCGAGCGACCCGGCCTTTGTCGAGCCCGCGTTGAACGACCCCGGCGCGCTAGAGAAAATCAGGCAGGCGGAAAGCGCGAACTCGCTGCAGCTGCAGCAACTGATGGTCACCGCCGCCCAGGTGAGACTCGCGCACGAATACGAAATGGCGCGCATCGAAACCGACGACCGGGCCAACGCGGGCACGATGGGGACCGTCAACCGCGACTGGGTGCCCAAAGTACTCGCGATGGCCGTCACCACGGGCTTCTTCGGCATTCTGCTGCTCATGGCGTTGCAGCCTTTGCCGGGGACCAACAAGGATCTCGTCAACGTGATCGTCGGCGCGCTGGGCACGGCGTGGATCAGCATCATCGGCTACTACTTCGGCACATCGGTTGGATCGATGCGAAAAACCGAACTGCTCGCCAAGCCAAGCGCGCCGATTACGCCGGATGGCGCGGTCACGCTGCGGGAACCGGCAACGCCACCGACAGCGCGTACGCAACCCGCGGCGCCCTCGTTGCCGCACGAAGTACTTCAGCCGTTCGCGCCGGGCGGACAGGGTCCGATATTCTCCGGCAACTGACGGGCCGTTCGTCACTCACACAATGCACGCGACGCAATAACGGCTCGCCGCGTGCATCGTCGGTTCGCAACAGCACTCTTTCGCCGCAGCGCGTTTTGCGCTACTTTTGCAACGCCGGCAAGTTCAAACGGTCGGACTGACACGGCGGTACGCACACAAAATCCATCCAATCCATCATTGGAGCGATGAAGATGAGTGATGTTCACGACGGCGCGCAGAAAGACCCGATCGACCACGTTGTCCTGCTGCTGATGGAGAACCACTCGTTCGATCAAATGCTCGGCTGCCTGGACGCCGTGCACGATGGCCTGGATGGCGTACGCAACGCGGCAGCGAAATCCAACGACGACGGCAAAGGCCACACGTTCTTCCCTCGTGAGACGCGCGAGCGGCAGATGAAGCTCGATCCGGATCACGGGCACAAAGCCGTGCTGGCTCAGATCGCGGCGGACAACAGCGGTTTCGTTCGATCCTTCGCGAACGACTACCCCAACAGCAGCCTCGCCGCGCGGCAAGACATCATGGGTTATTACCCACGCGGCTTCCTGCCCGCGCTGCACACGCTGGGCGCGCAATTCACCGTGTGCGACAAATGGTTTGCGCCATTGCCGGGTCCAACCTGGCCGAACCGTTATTTCGCACTCACGGGTACGTCGAAAGGCCAGGTCGAGATGCCCGCCGGACTCGATGCGCTGAATCCGACGTGGTACACCGAGCAGGACCAGGACACGATTTTCGACCGTCTGAATGCCGCACAGAAAACGTGGAAGATCTACTTCTACGACTTTCCCGCATCGCTGCTATTGAAGAATCAGCGTCGGGCGGAGAATCTCGCCAACTATCAGCTGTTCGACACGTTCTTCCGCGACGCGGCCGGTCCCGCCGACGCTTTCCCGCAGTTCGTGCTCATCGAGCCGAAATACTTCGGCGAAGCGCAGAACGACGATCATCCGCCTCACAACATCATGAAGGCGGAGAAGCTGATCGCGGATACCTACAACGCGCTGCGCTCCAATCCGGCACTGTGGGAACGTACGTTGTTAGTCATCCTTTACGATGAACATGGTGGCTTTTACGACCACGTCGTGCCGCCTTCAAACGCGGTCGCGCCAGACGAACACACCGCGAACTTCGACTTCACCCAGCTCGGCGTGCGCGTGCCCGCCATTCTGGTGTCACCGTGGTGCGATGCCGGCGTGTGCCACGCGCAATTCGATCATTGCAGCCTGCTGAAATACCTCTGCGACAAGTGGCAACTCCCGCCGCTCGGCAATCGCACGCGGGCCGCGGCAAGCGTCGGTCTGGCGGTTCGCTCCACGGGCGTGGCGCGCACCGATACGCCGGCCTTTATCCGCGTGACCAATCAATCGTTGATCTCGGAACATGTGGAACTGGAAAAGAAGTTTTGCAACGGCAATCAGCATGGCCTGCACCATTTCGCCGATTATCTGCACGCGGAACTGGATCGATTGGCAACGAATGTCGTCGAGTCGGCTGCACAGCTTGTCCGTACCGAGAATGCGTGGGTTCGCGTCAAAAGCGCGTTGGGTTCGGCGCTGATGAGTTTCGGACAGTGGCTCAGCAAGGACTTCTATCAAGCGAAAGACCAACGCGATGCGCGCACCAGCGAGGCCTTCACGCGCCTGTCGCAATCCGTTCACGATGCCGCACGCGTGCCACTCAAAGACGCGGTCCCGCCGACGCGGCAAGGCTAGCCAACATTCGCCGGGGCGGCGTTTCCCGAACAGTGCCACATCAACGCCGTGGGGATTGGGTTGGGCCGCAAACCTTCATCAGGCGAAAGTTCCGCCTGTTTGTCTCAAATTCCGCAACAAACAATACCTGAATCGGGGATTACTCTCTCCAGGTCGCAAAATCATAATGTAATCACTGACTACGAACGAGATCGTTCGCAGCAAGACAAAAACCGAACTGGAGGTAGTTCATCATGAAATCGCTCATTCAAGCTGTTGTTATCGCCGCTGTGCTGGCCGCTCCTGTTGCTTCGTTTGCGCAGTCCAACCAGCCGGTGACCCGCGCCCAGGTGCGCGCCGAACTGGTCCAACTCGAAAAGGCCGGCTATCAACCGGGTCACGCCGACCCGCACTATCCGGCTGACATCCAGGCCGCGCAAGCTCGCGTCGACGCGCAAAACGGTACTGCACAAGCGGCAGCAAGCAGCTTCGGCGGTGTGGTGAGCGGCTCGTCGCAATCGGGCCATACGGTTCCGGCGAGCGGTGCGAAGTCGATCTACTTCGGCCAGTAAGCGGGCAATAGGCCGCCATTAAGCGGCAATTAGCTGCTCGGCGATAGGCACCGCAAGTGGCGCGCCGAACTGCCGCTCAGCGCGTCCATGAGACGCGCGCCCTGATTCAAATGAACTGGCCCGCGGCCGGGTATTCCCGATCGCGGGCCAGTTGTGTATTCGTTACCTCCGTCATCGGGCTCCCGATGACTTCGCCCGGACCTTCATGGTCTGGGCGCTTTTTTGCGGCGTTTCGATTCAGCGCCCTTTATCCGGCGCCTTCGTCGGCATCGCAACGACCTCGACAGTGGCCGGCTAGCTGTCTGATTCAGTCGTTAAACCCGGCGACAGCGTCAATCGCGCGCAACCAGATCGCCCACTTGACCACGGCCGGTGACGAGACAGCTCGACAGGAAGTTCTCGCCCTGACTGCTGGCCCCCACGTCGCCAAACCCCTTCTTCAACGCGTTCGATTTGACCAGTTCCGCGCCCTGGTGACACGTTATCGTCCCTATCTCTCCGGCTTGCGCACGCATCAACGCCCTATCCGCCATCAGATAGCCGAGCAACAGCACCACGGCAATATTGAACGCCTGTCTCATGGGTCGCCTCCTCTTTTAAAAGAGACTAACGCGAACCGGAGATGCACGGTCCTAGGGCTTTCCCGATTGATCGCTATTCAATGATGCAGATTAAGTCGGGTACTACTGCCCTGCGATCCGCGACGTGGTTCCGCGGGGTAATAAAGCCAAGCGCGCAGGCGGAAAACTTCACACGCCTCGTAGTGGGCGACATATGCACAATTCATTTTTCAATGATTAGTTGGGTGCACATCTTATATGTCTTTTCGCAACCACTACGAGATCGCTTTTTCTATTGATGCAACTGCCACGGCACTATGTTCAAAAGCGCGCTTCGATCTCCCTGATCCGCTTTTCGATTGCGTTGCACACCAGTCCGTTCGAGGGCACCAGCAGCAGCGACGACGCAATGATCTGATACACCCTATTGCGCCGCACCTTGGAAACCTTCTGCGAATCGAGCCACGCGTCGTTATCCACCAGCAGCAACAGCGTCTCCAGGCCGATCAGAATCGGCCACAGACACGCGAGCCGCAAGCGCACGGAAAACGCCGGAATCGCCAGCGTGTAGTCCAAAGCCTCGCGAAAATGATCGAGCGTCTTGCGTAGAAGCTCGACCATCAGCGGCCGCGCGCGCAGCGAATTGGCCGGCAGCAGCAGGTCTCGCGCGCTCAGGCCATGTCGATCGAGCATGCTCTGCGGAAGATAGCAGCGGCCGATCCGCAAATCCTTGCCGCAATCGCGCAGCACATTGGTCATCTGCAGCGCCTTGCCGAAACGCACACCCCGGTGCGCCATCGTGTCGGGCCGCTCCTTCAGTGTGCCCGGCATGTGCGCGTAGGTCATCGTGGTCCAGAATTCGCCGACGCAGCCCGCCACCAGATACGTGTAGCGATCGAGATCGTCGTACTCGCGCAGCGCCGCGATCTGGCCGGAACGTTCATCGGGGAAGGTGCGCAGATCGAACTCCATGCCCTCGGTCAGCGTCGATACGATCTCGCGCACGGCCTTGCGATCCGCTTCGCTCAGTTGCGCCAACACGTCGAGCGCGGGGCCGAGCGATTCGAGCAAAACCTTCTCATCCGACTGGATCTGCTGACCCGCCACTTCGTCGGCCATGCGCCGCAACAGCGCGCCGTCGTCCGTTGCGCCGTTCACCTGATCGCGCAGCGACAGCAACAACGCGAGGCGCTGCTCGGGCGAAATCAGCGAGGTGTCGGCAATCGTATCGGCCGCGCGCGCCAGCAGGTACGCGAGGCCGATCGGATCGCGCATCCCGACCGGCAGCACGCGCAGCGTGAGATAGAAGGAGCGTGAAACGCCTTTCAGGAGCGGGCCAAGAAGGAAGGCCCGGGTCGGATTCGGCATGGATTGGATCTGGTCGGTATAGGGCAAAATTCGGGCAAAAATCAGGCGCTGCCGAATTGTATACGGCCTGGCGCTCCGGCATGCGCCAGCGATTCCGCGCTGCCCCAGCAACAAGTTGTGCAGCGTCTCGCCGAACTTGCCGTTGACCGGCTTGCCGTCGTCGATATAAAGCGTGCCGCCGTTGTAGAGCGCGATGCCCACGTTATGACTGCCGCCGAACGTGTGGTTCCAGGGCAGCCAGTCGACCAGCACCGGCGGTTCCTGCGCGAACTCGGGGAAGGTTTCGAGCAGCATCTGCTGGTTGCTGCACAGCATGCGGTGCGTGGTCGGCACCGCCTTCGGCAGTTTGGTCGAACCCGACGTGAACAGAAATTTGGCGATCGCGTCCGGGCTCACCGCCGCGTGAACGGCGTCGACCGTGGTCGGCGTGGTGCGCAGCAGATCGCTGAATGAGTTCACACTGCGCGCGGTGTGCGGCTCACGCGGCAACGTGGCGGTCACGACTTCGACATCGGCCGGCACGACGGCGTCGATCGCCGTGGCGAACTTATCGTAAGCGCTCGCGAAAACCAGACCCGGCGTGAGCAGGTCGATCGTATGGCACAGCTTGCCGTAATCGCCGGACGCCAGCGCGTAAGCCGGCGAAATCGCCGCGTAAGGAATGCCGGCCCACATTGCGCCGAGCGCGAGTTGCAGATGGTCGAGATCGTTGCCCGACAGAATCGCGACCGGCCGCTCGGCGGACAGATTGCGCGCGAGCAAAGCCTGGCCGATCGCGCGTGCGCTTTGCAACGCGCTCGCGTAGCTCAGGCCGATCCATTGACCATCGCTGCCGCGACGTGCCGCCAGCCAGCGCTCGGGATGCGCTTGCGCGCCGCTTTCGAGCCGCTGCGTCATCCGCTGCGGATGCTCGCCGAGCGCTTCGGACGCGTGCAGATACCACGTATCGCCCTGCCGCCGCATGCGCAACGACGAAGCGCCGATCGTCGTCGCCCGGTACTGCGTCGGCGCAGCGGGGGTATCCGATTGTGTCGGCTCGGAATGCAAAGCCTGTCTCCTTGGAAAGGTGCCTACGCGGCGAATGTGATTATCGGCATTCTGGTGGTGACGACGCTGGGCTTGCTGGCGCAAGGCAAGCTGGTTCCCGCAACCGCTGCGCCTGCCATCTCTGCCATCTCTGCTATCTCAGCCACCTCTGCTACCTCTGCTACCTCTGCCAGGCAACCGCCTGTCGCTTCGCGTATCGCACAGGCCAGCTAATCAGCAAATGCAGCGAGACGCGTCAAGCGCCTCGCTGCCTCGCATCAACGCAACGCCATCAGAATCCGTGCAGCGACACCACAATCAACGCAGCCCCGACAACCGCCACCACGTCTTCGATCAGCGCCGCCGGCGCATCCCGTCCAAACGTACGCGCCAAGGTGCTGCGCACTTTCGCACCGCCCAACGTGCCGACCACCGCCCCTGCCGCGCCGACCACCGCGCCGAGCACCCCGACAATCCAGCCCCCCGCCAGCCCGCCATGCGCACCACTGATCGCCGCGCCACTCAACGCACCCGCCACAATGCGCGCGCCGAATTGCAGCGGCACTTTGCGGCTAGGCGTTTCCGGCAGTTGATCCGTAATCAGTTCGACGACCGCCAGCAAGGTGAAGACGTATGGCGTGGCAGTGAAGCCGAGAAACGCGAGCGGCGTGCCTTGCAGCGGCAACCATCCGAGATGCGCCGCCCAGCTGACGGCGGCGGGAGCGGTCATCGCGCGAAGGCCGGCGACGACACCGATAAGCAATGCCAGGACATACACGGACATATTGGACTCCGAATCGAGGGCAATGATGCACGGTTGGACAAGCCGACGGCTTACCTGGACGAACGTCGGCAGAATGTGTCGAGCATTTCACCTGGACAGTCAACTTCTCACCGCATCCATCGAGGCGATCCGCAGTTGCCGGCGCGGTTGCCCCCTTTCGGTGTGGCCCTAGTGTTGCACAATTCAACTGGCGAAACGCGGGCGATGGCCACTGCAAGCGGCGGCCCCACTTCGATTCATGCGTGCCGATATGCTCGTGCGTGCCGGATACGCGCGGCCGTCAGATCGACGCGGCCACCAGCGCGCCGACGTTCGCAATCGCCGCATTGCTGCGCGCCGCGTCGCCGTCCGTTTCGGTCAGATAGACGGCCACCAGCACCGGACCGCGTCCGGGCGGCCACAGAATCGCCACGTCGTTGGCGGTGCCGTGATCGCCGGTGCCGGTTTTATCGCCGACACCCCAGCCTTCCGGCAACCTGGCGCGCAGCCGCGCGCCGCCGGTTTCGTTGGCTGCGAGCCACGCCAGCAGTTGTGCCCCAGACGCCGTCGACAGATGGTCACCCAGCACAAGCTCGCGCAGATTGCCGAGCATCGCGTTGGGCGTGGTGGTATCGCGCGGATCGCCGGGAATCGCTTCGTTCAACGTCGGCTCGATGCGGTCCAGACGCGTGATGCCGTCGCCGAGACTGCGAGCGAACGCGGTCACCGCCGCCGGACCGCCGATGCTCGCGAGCAGCAGATTGGCCGCCGTGTTGTCGCTGAGCGTGAGCGCCGCCTTGCACAACTCGGCGATGCTCATGCCCGCGTCGCCGGTAAGTTCGCGGGTATGCCGGCGGGTGCCCGGCGAATTCGGCACGAGCTCGCTGGCGGAGAACACGACGCGCCGCTGCAAGTCTTCCTGGCCGCGATCCACGCGGGTCAGTACGGCGCCCGCCGCCAGCAGTTTGAAGGTGCTGCACATCGGGAAGCGCTCGTCCGCGCGCAAGCCGGCATGCAAGCTGGACGTCGTGTCGACGATCGACACCCCCAGCCGGCCGCCGCTTTCCGCCTCGATCTGCGTGAGCCGCTCATGGATCGCGTCCGCGTTGGCCAGCTCACGTCCGCGCGTCATCGCGCCCGTCTTCACGACCTTGCCCAACGCGCCGGTGCTGCAAAGCGCAACCCCAGCTATCGAAACGCCCAGCATCGCACCCGCGAACTTCCGTCTTGAGATCATCGCCGCTCCTTGTGTGAAGCCGCAACTATCGGTTCTCCAGCAGCCGCTGACAAACGATGATAAGTTAGACGACCCACAAGAAAATCTTATGCTTTTGCCATGAGACCGCATCTTCCGCTGAACGCGCTGCGTGCCTTCGAATCGTCCGCTCGACACCTGAGCTTCACGCGCGCCGCCCTCGAACTGAACGTTACCCAGGCCGCCGTCAGCCAGCAGGTCCGAACCCTGGAGGAGCGGCTGGGCACCGCGCTCTTCAAGCGCCTGCCGCGCGGCCTCGCGATGACCGACGAAGGCCTCGCGCTGCGCCCGGTCCTGACCGACGCGTTCGATCGTATCGAAGCGGTGCTCAAGCAATTCGAAGGCGGCCACTTTCACGAGGTGTTGACGGTCGGCGTGGTCGGCACGTTCGCGGTGGGCTGGCTGATGCCGCGGCTCAAGTCGTTTCGCGACGCGCATCCGTTCGTCGAGCTGCGGCTGCTGACCAACAACAACCTGGTCGATCTCGCCACCGAAGGGCTCGACTTCGCGATCCGCTTCGGCGACGGCACGTGGCCCGGTTCGCTCGCCACCCGGCTGCTCGACGCGCCGCTCGCGCTGCTGTGCACGCCGGAAATCGCCGCGCGTCTGTCGAAGCCCGACGATCTCGCCGACGCAACGTTACTGCGTTCGTATCGCGCCGACGACTGGATGAACTGGTTCAGCGCAGCCGGCATTGCGCCGCGCCCGGTTCGCGGGCCGGTGTTCGATTCGTCACGGCTGATGGTGGAAGCGGCGATGCAGGGCGCGGGTATCGCGCTCGCGCCGGCGCTGATGTTCGATCACGAGATCAACACGGGGCGCGTGGTGCGCCCGTTCGACGTGGAGGTTCACGCCGGCAGTTACTGGCTGACTTGCCTGAAGGGCAAGCCGATGACACCGGCGATGCTGCTGTTCAGTCAATGGATCGTCAAGGAAGCGGGACAACACACGCCGGACTAGCAGATCGCGGCGCGGCGATGACCATTCATCGCGGGCCGCTCGGCTTGCGGCGGAAACACGTTCCACGAACCATCGTCGTGACGAAAGAAGAAGATCGACAGCAAACCACCCGGACGCAATGCCTCAACGCAGACATAGCGTTGATGCGATGCGCGGTGGCAAAACTGCACGACGCGCGCGGGCATCGACGGGGTGGGTGCGAGCCATTTGTCGACGGCCCAGTGCAAAGTCTTTTCTGCGGCAACCATGATGCTCTCCTTGAATCCTGTCACGTTCTGAATCGCTGAATTCCGTGCTGCGTATTCACGCCAGTTGCGCGGCAACTGCGCCGCCCTTCGCACCGCTTTCGACAAAGGCCTTTACCAGACACACCAGCGCATGCACGCCGGCGCGCGGATGGCGCAAGCAGCAATGCACTTGTTCGCTGCGGCTTTCGCCGAGCAGGCACCATGCACAGAAGTGCTCGCAGTTGTTGGTCAGCAGGCGGTAGTGGTTTTCGCCGAGACGGGAGCGCGCGCGGCGCACGGCTTCGGCCCCGACGAAGCGGGCGCTCGGGGTCGGGCGGACCGACAGCGGATGGCCGGCGGCGAAACGGTCCAACTCCACTTCCTCGACCGGGCCGCGATGCGCGGAACCCGCAAAGCCCGAGTAATGAACCACGCGGCCATTGCCCACATAAATGCCGTGATGTTCGTAACCGCGCCGTTGCGCGACGAGATGCGCGCCGATCGGCAGGTCGATGGTGGACGCTGCGGCTTGGCGTGTTTCGCTGCCTTCGCTGCTCGTCTGAAGAGGGTTGGTGTTCATGGCTGGCCTCGTTTCGATTTCCAACACTGTTGCGAGATCTTTCGCATCATCCGGGCCATGCACGCGAAAGCCTTTATTTGCAGGGCTTTCAGCTCTAACGCGGGGAGTTTGGACGAAGCGAGTGTCAGCCGTGAGCCGACAGAATTCACGCCAATGTGTTGGCGCGCGGCGCTCATTCCGGGGCCGCGGCGAGCGCCGGTTGTCCGGGTAGTGAAGAGCCTGCTGAAGCCGGTTGAATGTGTTGGGTCTCACACCGGTCTGGGTCCGAGCTTGTTGGCTGCAAGCCGACCTATGAGCGCACGCGCGCCCCTGCCCTGCGCGAGCAAGAGCACGGAATCGCCGTGTAATCAAGGCGTTACGACAAAAGAAAGGACGACGCCGAAAATTGGCATGGCACTTGCGCCATCACGTCCAGATCCTTTCAAACCGCGCGCGTGACCTGCGCGGCCAACCGGAGAACGTCATGTCCTGCATCACAGTGAACGACCTCACGCTGAACCTCGCGCTCGACCGTAAAGCTATGGCGGCAATACGCGGCGGCGGTGGCGCACCATGGGTGTACGGCTGGATTCAGCCGTATGTGCGCGACACGCCGAGCATTGGACCCGTCGTCAATCTGTACGAGGTGTCCAACAACTTCTATGCTAACCAGATGATCAACCAGTTCCAGTCGGTCGATGTCCGCAACACCGGTGCGAACTCGAACATCACGGTGTCTCCCGACGCACGCAGTAGAAACGATACGGTGTAGACGTTGTGACCTGTGCCAGCCAATTTCGCTGGACGTCGTCCGCGCGTTCCGACGTCGGACGCGTCCGCGAAATCAACGAAGATGCCTGCCTCGACCAGCCCGAGCCCGGCCGCTGGGCCGTCGCCGACGGCATGGGCGGGCACGCGGTCGGTGACCTCGCGAGCCGCCTGGTCATCGACGCACTGAGCCGGCTCGCATCGCCGGTCAGCCTGAAAACGCTGATCGCCGACGCGCGCACGCGGCTGCAGACCGCCAACCGTCAACTGCGCGACGAAGCCGCGCGCCGCCAGGTGCAGCGCATCGGCAGCACGGTCGTCGTGCTGCTGGCTTGCGATCGCTTCTGCGGTTATCTGTGGGCGGGCGACAGCCGCATCTATCTGTATCGCGAAGGACAGTTGCGGCAACTCACGCGCGATCACAGCCAGGTGGAGCAGCTCAAATCGCTCGGCGTGCTGACCGACGAAGAGGCGCGGCATCATCCGGCGCAGCATATGATCACGCGCGCGGTGGGCGCCACGGACGTGCTCGAACTCGACGACGACGCGATCGAAGTCGCCGACGGCGACGTCTTCCTGCTATGCAGCGACGGCCTGAGCAACGAGCTGAGCGATGACGAAATAGTCGCGGTGCTGACCTCGGCGGAGCGCGAGAACGTCTCCGAGGAACTGGTGGAGCTGGCGCTTGCGCGCGGTGGCCGCGACAACATCACCGCGGTGGTGGTGCAGGCCGAAGACCCAGATGCGTCTGACAAAACCCTGTTGAACCCGTCGCCTTGAGGCTGCGCCTGAATACGGCGCGGCCTCCAGGTCACGTCTCACTGTCTTCCTCGTCCTGCTCGCGTTCGTCCGCGCCGTTCCTGCTCGCGGAAGCCGGTGCATTGCGGTTGCGGAAGTCCTTCGAATGCAGACCGTGCTTCTTCAGCAGCATCTGCAGATGCGAGCGGTTCATGTCGATACGCCTCGCGAGTTCCGCGACGGTGCCGCTCACCTCGCGAAGACCGCGCTCCAGAAACGCCTTCTCGGCGTCGTCGCTGGCGGCCCGCTTCGCGTCGCTCAGCGACATCAGATTCGCCACGCTGATCGGCTCCTGACCGGTCGCGCTCGCGCCGCTCGCCGCAGCCGCCGAGCCCGGCGCCGCCGGCCGTATGTCGAGCGGCAGATGATCGACATCCGCCATATCGCCGGCCAGACACGACACGCGATACATCACGTTGCGCAACTCGCGGATATTGCCCGGATACGCATAGTTCAGCAGAAAGTCCCGCAATCGCGGCGTCAATCTGACGGGCCTGCGCTTCAACGTGCCGGCCGCCTCGTCGCCGAACCATGAGATCAGCAGCGGGATTTCATCGCGGCGCTCACGCAACGGCGGCAGCGTCACGTGAATCACGCTGAGCCGGTAGAACAGGTCTTCGCGGAACTTGCCCTCTTCGCTGAGTTGCCGCAGATTGCGGTTGGTCGCCGCGACGATGCGGGTATCGACGGCAATCGTTTCGTCGGAGCCCACACGTTGAATCTCGTGCGCTTCCAGCACGCGCAGCAGTTTCACCTGACCGGCGAGCGGCAACTCGCCGATCTCGTCGAGAAAGATCGTACCCGTATGCGCGCTTTCGAATTTCCCCTTGCGATCATTCGATGCCCCGGTGAACGCGCCCTTGCGATGCCCGAACAATTCCGACTCCAGCAGATTGTCCGGAATCGCGCCGCAGTTCACGGAGATAAACGGCTTGTCAGAACGTGAGCCGTTCGCGTGGATCACCTTCGCCATCAATTCCTTGCCGGTGCCGCTTTCACCGTCGATCAACACCGGCAAGTCGGTCGGCGCCGCCTTCTCGGCGATTTCAAGCGACTCCAGCAGACGCGGATTGTCGCCGAACGTCCCTTCGAAAATGAAGCTGCGTTCGAGCAGCGCCTTCCTGCGCGCGCCGCGCGATTGATCGGCGGGCGCTTGCGGCTCGGCGGCCACCGCCGCTTGCACGAAGCGCTCCTTGTGCGAGAGCTGCATCACCTCGTCGCGCAACGAGGTGGCCTGCCTGAGCAGCTTGTCGATATCCGCGCGCTCCAGCCGCGACGACCAGCGCAACGTCGAGCGCAAAATCTCGATCCGCTCGATCAAGCCCGCATAGGAAATCGCAGGACTGGCCTCTTCAATCTGGTCGAGTATCTTCATCATCATGCACTCAACTGTTTCTGGACCAGCTGGTAATACATCCCGCCACGCTGGATCAGTTCATCGTGACGGCCCTGTTCGACAATCGCCCCTTCATATAGCACGAGAATCTTGTCCGCCCGCATGATGGTGCTGAGCCGATGCGCGATGATCACCGCCGTGCGGCCCTTCAGAATATGTTCCATGTTGCCGAGGATATTGCTTTCCGATTGCGAATCGAGTGCCGAGGTCGCTTCGTCGAATACGAGCAGACGCGGGTCGTGATACAGCGCGCGTGCAATGCACAAACGCTGGATCTGTCCGCCGGACAAACCGACCCCGCGCTCGCCGACAATCTGTTCATAGCCGAGCGGCATCTTGCTGATGAACGCGTGCGCGTCGGCCATCTTCGCGACCTCTTCGATACGGCGCCGGTCGGGCGCGTCGTCGCCGCTCGCGATGTTCTCCGCAATCGTGCCGGAGAACAGCAGATTGCTCTGCATCACGTAGCCGATCTGCGCGCGGTAATAGGTTTTATCGACCACGCCGAGGTCATAGCCGTCGATGGTCATCTTGCCCTCGGTCGGCGCATAGAAGCCGACCAGCAGCTTCGCGAGCGTGGTCTTGCCCGAGCCGCTGCGCCCGACGACCGCCACCATTTCACCGGCCTTGATGTCGAAGCTGATGTTTTCGAGCACGTACTCCGAGTCGTTCTCGCCGTAACGGAAATAAACGCCGTTGAGGCTGATATCGCCTTGCAGTTCCGGCAGCATTACGCGCGACGGCAAATCCTGCGGCTTCTGTTCGGGTTTGATATCGAGCACGTCGCCGAGCCGTTCCATCGCCACGCCTGCGTCGTTCAACATGCTCCATAAACCGACGAGTCCCATCAGCGGCCCCAACACGCTCCCCATGAACGCATTGAACGCGATCAACTGGCCGATCGTCATTTCGCGCGCCAGCACCAGATTCGCGCCGACCCAGAGAATCGCGATCGTCGTCGCGGCATTCAGCAACTGACTGCCCAGGCTAACGAGAATATTGAACGCGTGCGCGCGATACTGCAGTTCGAGCGCCTTCGCGTACTTCTTTTCCCAACGCAGACGGACCGGCCGCTCGATGCCCATGCCCTTGATGGTCTCCACGCCGGCGAGCGCTTCCATCAGAAACGACTTCGAATCGGTCGACGCAGTGAACACTTCGCGCGCATAGGCCTTGATCTTCGGTGTGGCCAGCACGGTCAGCGCCATGATCGGAATCACGAACGCGATCAACACCAGCGTCATCTTCACGTTGTAGACGAACATGATCGTGAAGTAGATAAACACCATCAGCAGGTTCAACGTGGTGGTGACGGTGGACTCGGTGAGGAACGCCCGGATCGTCTGGTTCTCCTGGAAGCGCGCGAATATATCGCCGGTCTTGCGCTTCGCGAAGAACGAGAACGGCAGCGACATGGTGTGCTTGAAGAATTGCGACATCATCGCAAAGTCCATGTTGCGTACCATGAAATTCGCGAGATACGCGCGGATCGTCGACATCAATTGCGAAAACACGTTGGCGATGATCAGCCCGCCTATCAGCAGTTGCAGCAGGCTAACGTTCTGATGCACGATCACGCCGTCGAGAATATTCTGGATGATCAGCGGCGGGATCACCCCCAGCACCTGAATCACGAAGGTCGCGAGAAACAGATGGCCAAGTATCTTCTTGTACGGCTTCAGGTAGCCGACAAAGCGAATCCACGGCGAACGCGCGGCCGACATCTGCAGCAGATCCGCGCCGCCGGTGAACATCAGGCAAGTGCCGCTCCAGCCGCGCTCGAAATCTTCAACGGTCAATTTCCTGAAGCCGAGCGCCGGGTCCGCCACCCACACGTATTCCTTCGAGAGTCCGTACACCACGACGTAGTGGTAGCCCTCCCAATGCACGATGAACGGCAGGTCGAAGCCGCGCAACGCATCGTACGTGCATTGCACGCCCCGCGCCGTGAATCCGAGCGACTCGCCCGCGCGCGCGAGGCTGTCGAGGGTCGCGCCCTGGGTCGTGACGTTGGCGAGCTCGCGCAATTTGCCGAGCGTCATCGGAATGCTGTAGTGACGGCACACCATCGCGAGGCAGGCGGCGCCGCAATCCATCTCCTCGGCCTGTTCGACCAGCGCAAAGCGCTTGATGACTTTCTCGCCGAACTCGGGCTTGCTCTGCAAGTCGAGCATCAGCGGCAACTTGCGGCGCTGTTCGAGCCGTTTTTGCCGCTGCAATTCGCGGTCGCCGTAACGAATCCGCTCGTCGAGCACTTCGCGCAGCTTCGGATTGCGTTCGAGGATGAAGTGAACCGTGCGCTCCGGAATCACCAGCAGCCGCGTGTCGGTGGTCGCCACCACCGACGCCATCTGCTCCTGGCGCATCAAACACGCTTTCTCGCCGAATATCTCGCCTTCGCCGAGCGTCGCAAGCGTGTAGTCGTGGCCTTCCTCGTGCCGGACGATGCGCACTTCGCCTTGCCGCACCACGTAGAGCCGCCGGTCGTCGCGTCCGTCCTGCCTGAGAATCTCCTTGCCCGCGGCGACCCGTTTCACGCCGACGCTGCGCACATACTCCTCGAGTTCCTCCTTGTTCAGTTTGCCGCGCAGATCGAACAACTGCGCAACGAAGCCACCGGCCGAACTGATCGCCACATAGCTCGCAACGAACGCCAACGCGGCCTGGTTGCCGGCCATCACCGGTTCGATCGCGGCGCGCGGAATGAACAGCAACTCGGTTTTCGCCGACGACCGCACCGACGCTTCGTGAACATACGTGCGCAACATCGCGATGTCCGCGAAGATCTCGCCCGACTTGCGCACGCCCATGC
Organism: Paraburkholderia ultramafica; assembly: GCF_902859915.1. GTDB lineage: Bacteria > Pseudomonadota > Gammaproteobacteria > Burkholderiales > Burkholderiaceae > Paraburkholderia > Paraburkholderia ultramafica. The sequence continues at coordinate 26,074 of NZ_CADIKK010000002.1, read as the reverse complement.
TGGTTTCCTTGCCGTGCTCCTCGGTGAAGATGCGTACCGAGCCCGAGCGCACCACATACAGTCCGTCGGCCACCTCGCCCGTCGAGCAGACTGTTTCGCCGAACGAATAGAAGCGTGCTTGCGCGTAGTCGGCAAGACGTTCGATCTCGTCGCGCGAGAACGGCGAGAGAATTTCCACCGAGGCGAGAAACTCGGCGGCGGACGGCGCGGTCTGGGGTGCATCCATGGGCTTGCGGACCTCGATTCGACTGGTCTTTGCGGTGTATTGAGTTAGGTGGCTTCGCTACGGTGCGAAGGACGTGGCCCGGCTAGTGCGCTTCGATCACGTGCTCCTGCGCGCGCGCAATCAGCCAGCTCTCGCGCAGCAGCCGCCTGACTTCGGCGGCCACATCTGCGTCGAGCGTCGCCGGATACTTGGCGGTTACCGCGAAAATCTCGAAGCACGAGCGATCCGCCGACGGAAACGGCCCCAGCAGGTCGCCTACCGCCGCATTGAAAATCTTCGCTTCAATATCCGGCTTCAACGAGCCGCGCAGCACCTTGCCGATCACGCCGCCCGCTTCGCGCGTATCCGCGATCGAATGCTCACGCGCCATGTCGGCGAAACTGTCGGGGTCGTCGTGCAGATACGAAATCATTTCCTTCGCCTTGCCCTCGCTGTCGAGCACGATATGGCTCACCTCGATCGCGTCGAACTTCGGCGAATTCAGCGCGAAGTAGTCGCGGATCGCGGCCTCGTTGCCGACCTCTTCGAGCATCTTCTCCTGATACAGCCCGTCGGTAATGAACGCCTCGAATTCGTCGAGACTCACGTGGAGTGCGTCGAGGTACTGGTTCATATCCGTCGCGCGATGCAGACCGCGCACGCGGCGGAACTGATCGGCGCGCTGCTGGATCTCGTCGGCGCTCACGGCAATGCCCTGCTTCTTCGCCGCATGCACCGTGAGCTTGTCGCGCACGATCTGCTCGATCAGGCTCTCGAACTGGCCAGTCAGTTTCAGAAGACGAACGAACTCGGCCACGTCCACGACTTCATCATCGATACGCACTATCGCGGTCATCTCATCGACTCCTTTAATTGACGTGTGATCGGCACGCTCAACCCGCCACCTGCCTGAACGGGTCGAGACCCAGATCGATCAGGCGCCGCTCGCGCACCACGATCTCCGCGCTCGCCGTCATGCCGTAGCGCAACGGGTAACGGGTGTCGGCGATCTGGTAGTAGTTTTTGTCGAGCGTGACGCGGCCCTCGTAGACCGGCTGCTTGTCCTGCAGCGACGGTTTGGTGGCCGGCGAAATATAGGCGAGCGTGCCGTTGATCAGCCCGTAGCGCTGGTACGGAAACGCATTGAATTTCAGCTTGACCGGCAGGCCTTCGTGCAGAAAAGCACGATCGTGTTCGGCGATTTCGATCTTCAGCACCGGCCGCGCATCTTTCGGCGCGATACCGCCGAGCGGCGCATTCGCCTGAATCTTGTCGCCGCGCTGTGTCGACGTCACGTCGGTGATGACGCCCGAGACCGGCGCGAGGATCAGCAGGAAATTGTCTTTGTCGATGTTCTCGAAGCGGATTCGCGCAGCGGCTTCGGACACGAGGCGTGCGGTCTGCAATTGCAGCCGCAGCTTGTCTTCCGCGTCGGTGATATCGCGCACCGCCGAGTCGTATTGAAGCTGCAGGTCAGTGGTCTGCTGGCCGCTGGTTTCGAGTTGCGCATTCGCCTGCGCGTATTCATGACTCAGGCGGAAGTCCAGTTCCGCGAGCTTCGATTGCGCGACCCGGTATGCGTTGTCCGCTTCCAGCGCGGCAGTCCGCTTCTGCTCGACCTGCAATTCGGCGATGCCGCCACCACCCGGCTGCGCGAACAGCTTCGAGTAGCGGTCCAGTTCCTGACGCGCCGCCTCGCGCGTGCGGCGCGCGTTGTCGAGGACGCTGCGCGCTTCGTCGAGTTCGGCCTTCTGTCCTTCGGCGAGCTTGGTGGTGCCTTCAGAGACGCGGTTTTCGTGCAGACGTGATTCGACTTCCATCTGCGCCTTCAGCGCGGCGGCCTTGCGCTCCATTAGCGCCTTCTTCTGCGGGAACTGCTTCCAGTCGCGCTCGGCGTCTTCGAGTTTGAGTTGCGCTTGCAGCGCATTGCTCGCCGCCTCGATCGCGCCGCGCGCATTCAGCCGCGCCAGCACGTCGCCTTTCGACACCGGCTGGCCCTCGGCGATATAGAGGTCCGCCAGCTCGCCGTCGATCGGTGCATAAATGCGGCGCACCTCCGATTCCGGCGACAAGGTTCCTTGCGCGCTGACGATCACATCCGCGCGACCGACGAACGACCACAGCAAGCCGGCCACCACCAGCGCGACCATCGCCCAGATCAGCGCGCGCGCAAGCCGCACCGGCTCGGCGGTCAGGATCGCGATGCCTTCTGCGCTGTGATCCTCCAGCGCTTCCGACAACGGTCTAGGGTGATTGTCGCGCTTCACTCTGCTCGCCTCCGATCAACGCCAGCTTCGCCTTCAGCAGTCCCGGGTCCAACACCATGCGCAACTCCGTCAGCGAACGGCGCTGCAAATTGGTTTCTGCTTCGATATCCGCGAGCAGGCGGTCGAAGTCGGCGGGATGGTCGGCCTTCAGTTGCGTATAGATGCGCATGCCCTGTTGCGCGGACGCCTGCGCATCGGACAGCAGACGCGCCTCGCTGCGAAAGCCCGGCGAGATGCCTGCTTCAAGCCGTTGCGTGCCGCCGATCGAACCACTCGCGCGATATTGTTTCCACAGGCTCTGGGCGCGCAGCAACAAGTCTTGCGCGCGCGCCAGCGCTTTATCGTGCAGCGCGGCGACGTCTTTCTGGATCGACTGCGCGAACCACGCGTCCGCCTGCGGGTCGAGACTCGCGTAGAACGACAGCAGGCGCTGGTCATAATCCTTGCTGCCGCGGGTCTTCTGCAAATCGGTGTACTGGTCGAGCAGCGCCTTCTTGTGCGCCGCCTCTGCTGCGAGCACGTCGGACCACGGGCCGGCAGGCATCGCCTGCAAACCGGCCAGCGCCTGCTGCGCGTCGCCGCGCAGCCAGGCCGCGCTCACCGCGTCGTGACGTTGAATCACGTCCGCGGAAGGCAAACGGCTCGCCGCCAGTTGCTGGAACTGCGCCTGAAACGGCGGAGTGCTAAAGCGCACCGACTTCAGCATCGCGAGCAATGGCGTCAGTTGACGGCTGAGCGCGGCATTCAGCAAGTTGGTGTACTGACGCAAATCCTCGCGCACCCGATCGAGGCCTGAGAGACGCGGGTAGCGCTGCGCGTAATCGTCGAGCACGGGCGGCAGCGCGTCGGGTTTGTCGCGTGCCAGTTCGGTGCGAATCACGCCGTTGAGCCGGTCGATCGCGGCGACGTACACCGAATCGTCGCTTTCCAGTTTGCGCAGATGACTCAGCGCCTGAGCATACGGCTCGGCAAACACCGGCACGTATGACGCGATCCGGTCGAGCGCGCGCTGATGATTCTTCGCGTCGTCGTCCCAGCGTTGCAGCAGGTTGTTGATGGTCGACTCGTCCGCGTACATGCGGATCGGCGCATCCACGCCGCCGCGCGCCGCCACGAAGCGTTCCAGATCGCCCACCCACTGCAATTCGCCGACGAGGGACGTGGCGTCCGCATTATTCGCACTCAACGATCTCATCTCGTTGAGCAGCGCATCGGCCTGATCGAATTGCGCTTTTTCCAACGCGCTCAGCCAGCCAGGGAGTTTCGCCTTCAGCAGCGCTTCGCTGGCGAGCGCGCTGACTTTCGTGTCCGCCGGATGACTCGCCAGATAGCCCTTGGCCGCCGTAACCGCGCTGGTGTAATCGCCGCTCGCCAGCAGGTTCTTCAACTCGCGCTCCGACGAACCATGCAGGTAAAGCGTCACCGCGAGCGCCGCCAGTACGGCGACGCCCGCGCCGCCCCATCCCGCGATACGTCTCACGTTCGGGCGGTCGCCGTCCGACAAGGTCTTGCCGAGTTCGCTCACAATCAGCCGCCAGCGTTGCGGTTTGCCCTTCGCGGCGGTCGCGCTGCCGGAGCCGCTCGCGGCACGCGCGCCGCCGGTGGTGCTCGCGCCATGCGCGGCGCTCGTGCCGCTCGCCGCTTTGCCGACATGTGCCGCTCGCGCGGCCCCGCCCTGCGCATCCCGCTTCGCGTGCGCTGAGACGCGCGACGCCGCTTCGTTGACTTCGTCTTCGCGTTGTAGCGCCGGGTCGACGCAAAAGATATCGAGGAACGAATGCGCGGCGCCCACGAACGTGGTCTTGTCGGCATCGGCCGCATCGTCGACGGCTGGATTGAGGAATAGCTGGGTCACGGTGGGCTCGACGTCCTGGGGGTTCTGCAGCGACACCCTGTAGACGAAGTGGTCGCCGCCAAATGCAACGACGTCGCCGTCCGCCAGCGGCAGTGCGGATTCATCCAGGCGCTTGCCGCCGACGAAGGTCCCGTTGGTGCTGCCGAGATCCTCGACATAGAGCTCGCCGCCCTTCAGAAAGATGTGCGCGTGGCGCCGCGAGATGTAATTGACCTGATGCGGATAGCGCTCCTTGTAGCGCGAAAAGACGTCGTCCGCCTTGCTGACGAGAAACGGAAATGCCTTCACCTCGATCGGCTGCAAGCCAAGGTCGTCGCGCTGCGGCACCAGCAACAGGCCCGGCGCGGACGGTGCGCTGGCGGCCGCCACGATACGCGCGCGCGGCTCGATGCTCACCCGGTAGCACAGCTCGCCGCCGAAGCACAGTTCGTCGCCGGCCCGCACGCGCGCCGGCGTTTGCCGCACCGCGACGCCGTTCAGCGCCGTGCCGTTCTTGCTGCCGAGGTCGGCGACATAGACTGCGCCGTGCTCCGTGAAAATGCGCGCATGACGGCGCGACAGACGCGCGATCCGTTCGGCGGGGTAATCGGTGAACGGCGCTTCGCTGCGCCCGATTGCGAACAGGTTGTCGACGATCCGGATCGCGTCGAGCGCCGGACGTTGCGCGGACGCAACCGGTGACAACACCACGTCGAAGGCAGCGTCCACTGTCGTGCGTATCTCAGCAATCGGAGCTTCGCCGGTGGCCATTTTATCTGGATCACTAAGCGTTTACCCGTTGCGACGAGCGCGCAACGGCAACGGGACGAACGACGACGGCGGAACGATATTGTTGTGATGAGCCGCGTAAAAGCAGGCTCCTTAAGGATTGTAAGTCACGCATGGCGAGTGTCAATTTTCAGATCATCGGTCATGAAGGCAGGCAACGCATCATCTACAGCCGAAATACCCCCGCTGCGCGCCACCTTGCGGATTAGCTCAGTGCTCCTTTACTTCCGCCTGTACGTCGACGCTCGGCCAGCCGCCGCCCAGCGCCTTATAGAGGAACACCGTGTCGGACAGAATCAGTTGATGGTTGGCGAGCAGATCCAGCTGCGCTTCAAGCAAGGTCCGTTCAGTTTCGAAAACTTCCAGTTGCGACACCACCCCAAGGCGCAATTGCGATTGAATCTGATCGGCGACGATTTGCAGGCGCGCCACCTGCTGTTGCAGTTCCACGCGCTGCGCCTTGTGTGAACTCAGATTGACCAGCGCGTTCTCCACTTCCTCGAACGCGCCCATCACGGCCACGCGATACTGCTGCTCGGCCACCGTCGATTGCGCCTTGGTCACCTGCACGTGCGCCCGCACGCCGGGATCGAGCAACGGAATGTTGATACTCGGCATGAAGCCGTACGTGAACGATTTCAGCAGGTCGGTCAGCGCGAAACTCGCGGTGCCGGCGTGCGCGGTCAGGCTGATGGTCGGCAATTGAGCAAGCTTGGCCTGGCCGACGAGGTTGTAGGCCTCCAGCACTCGGAACTCCGCCGCCACCACGTCGGGACGCCGCGCGAGCAGTTGCGCGGGCAAGCCTTCCGGCACCACCGGCAGTTGCACGCGCTCCTGCAAATGGCCCTGGGGCAATTGAAACTCGCCTGCGGGCACGCCGATCAGCGTACACAGCGCGTTATTGGCGAGCGCGCGCGAGCGGCGCAGTTCGAGCAACTGATTCGTCAGGCGGTTGATTTCCGCCTGCTGGCGCAGCACCTGCGTTTGCGGGATGAGGCCGCTGCGGCGCTGGCCGTCGTAGATCGTGAGGATCTGTTGGTTCGTGACGAGCGTTTTCTGCTGCTGATCGATCTGATCGTCGAATTGCAGAATCTGGAAGTAGGTGCTGGAGACGTTCGCCACCAGTTCGAGATATCCGGCGCGCCAATCCGCTTCGCTGGCGTGAAATTCGGCCTTTTGCGCCTGCACGCCTTTTTCGACTTTGCCCCAGATATCGATGTCCCAGTTCACCTGGGCCGCGACGTTGTACTGCTTGGAGAAGGTCTGACCCGTGGTCTTTTCGAAATCGGCGCCGGCGCCGAGATCCATGGTCGGCAACGCACCCGCTTTGGCTTCGCTGATCTGCGTGCGGGCGACTTCGATACGCGCGGCCAGCACCCGGATGTCGAAGTTGCCGCCAATCGCTTTGGCGATCAGCGCGTCCAGATACGGATCGTGGAAGCCTTTCCACCAATCGGGCTCGATGGTCGCGGCAGCCGACACGCTCGCGCCTTTCTGATCCGACCACGACGCTTTGGCGGGCGTGTCGGGGCGCTTGTAGTCGGGCATGCTGACGTCGACGCACGCGCACAGCGACAGCGCGCATACCGTGGCCGCGCAGACGCCGCGCATCGCAGCGCCGACGTGACGCCGGGCGCTCGCGTGTGCCGGCTGAATTGCGCCGCCGTGCTGCGCCGATGCCGTGAAGAAAAAGCGCTGACGGACCCATGAATCAAGCAACGCTGACACGATTGTCTCCGATGACACCCAATTCGCTGCACGAAGAGGACGCACCTTTAAGTAAAGCATCTCCTGCGCGGCTTCACCATCGAAGCGGGGCAAGAAGGTCGGCGCGGGGATCGGGCGGTGACGCGAGGAGGTGCGTGACAAGAACGATCGAATTGGAAATCTTTTTGAGTAACCAGCCAATGCGGGGGGAGCCCGCGGAGGCTGTCGGGCCTCCGCGTTGGTCTGCGCCGCTCAGTTGGGCATGTAGATGTTATTGCTCGAGCTCACATGCGGGTTGAACGTGTTCGTGGCACCCGTGACGAACGCTGTGTTGTTGCCGTTCTGAATGTTCATCGTCGTGCTGATCAGCTGACTCGCGTAGACGGTCCTGCTGTTGTTCGGCGCATACATCGGCATGAAGTTGAAGTACAGCGGGGGCATAAAGTCGTTACCGGCGCCGCCGCGCACGGTGCGCATGACCTTGCTGTCGAGTTGTTCGGTGACGGACAGGTCTTTGAGAGTCAGCGTGTTCATGGTCAATCTCCTGGGAAGAAAACCTGCACAGTCTTGTGGTTGGTTCGAGCAACTTGTCTGCTCGAGTGTCACTAACGCATGGGCTGTGCCAGGATTGCTTTCCGATCCTGAGAGAGATCCAGAAACGCTGTAGATAAAGGGCCTTGCGGATGATCTATCGTGCGCTCCGCAATGACAGCGAAGCGACGGCAAGCTGGGGATGGTGGATTGCAGCCAACAGACGGCGTGAAGTTGTTGGCTGCATCGTGACACCGACCCGCGCGATGTGCGAGGTGTGCGACGCGCGCGCTCTCAGCGCGCAATGACCGTGATCTTCTTCGAGTACACCGGCGGATTGTGCGGAATATGCATGTCGTCGCCCATCAACAGCTGCAGCGTGTGCTTGCCCGGCGGCAATTGAATCGTGGTCTCCGTTTCGCCCGCGCCGAAGTGCAGATGGTTGCGGTCCGACGGAATTTCCTGGTCCATCGGCGGCAAGTCGGTGTCGATCAGAAGATGGTGGTGGCCGGTATTCGGATACTTGACGCCTTTCGGCGCCACGCCCATGAAGCGCAAACCGAACCACACCTTGAAGGGCTTGTTGGCGGCCACCACCTGGCCATCGTTCGGATAGCCGATATAGGCATACGCGCCGGGCGGCGCCGGTGTCGTGCCGGCCATGGCGAATTCCGGCGCGCCCGCCAATGCCGCCGATGTCACAAGCGCCGCGACCGCAATGATCTTGTACATGAGATCTCTCCGTCCTGACGGACCCGCTTTGCACTCACGGATCGCGCTAGTCTTTTTTCACGGTAATGGTGATCTTTTTCGAGTACACGGGCGGCACGTGCGGCACGTGGTTGTGGTCGCCGAGAATCAGCTGCAACGTGTGCTGGCCCGGCGGCAACTCGATACGCGCGTCCGTTTCACCCGCGCCGAAGTGCAGGTGATTGCGATCCGATGGAATCTCCTGGTCGAGCGGCGGCAGGTCGGTGTCGATCAGCAGATGGTGATGGCCGGTGTTCGGAAACGCGACGCCCTTCGGGCACACGCCCATGTTGCGCAGGCCCATGCGCACCCACAGCTTGCCGCCGTGAATCACCGCGCCATCGGGCGGCCAGATGATGTATTCCTCGGCGCCAGGCGGCGATGCCGTCTGTGCAGCCAGCGCGGAGCCGGCCGGCGCCATGCTGCCGAGCACCACGAACAGCGTCGCGCACACGGCCGTGCGCAACGCGCCGAAGCGCGCATTCGCTCGATGACGGCTGTCGAAAGCAACGGGGGTGAGGGTTCTTCTTCGCATAGCGCACTCTCCCGAAGAGTGGTCGTGGCCGCCTCGGCCGCGCAAGGCAGGCCGAACGTTCCGGCTGGATATCGCGGGCGCGAGTGACGGGACGGCCGCCTACTTAAAACGACTGTGCGGCGTTACTTTGTGAATTAGCTTAGGACGTAACTTGCCAAAAAGATACGCGACGCTCGTTAACCGTATGACGCATTGAGGAGACACGGACAGTTGTGACGCGCAAAGCGCGTGCTATCGTTATTAACAGGTTGCAGATGGATGTTCGATAGCGGCATCGATGCTTCGCCCGAATTGCTCCAGCGAATGTTGCGAGCGGCGCGGTGCTCGAATGCCTAAGTTCTGTCCGCTACAAACAGGAAGTGAAAGTGTGGCGAATATTCCTGCTGGTGTGCATGGCCGGGGCAATCCAGGCGCCATGGGGCAGTGCTTGTGCCGCGGCGCAACGTGAAGACGCGCAGCGGGGCGCGACTCATGCGACCACTGCGACTCCTGCAACGGGTACGAATGCGGCGGCTGTGACGGGGGCCGTGATCTCGCCATTCACGCCATCACGCGGCGACGCGCTCTCTCCACGCGCGCTTTCTCCACGTATCGCGCTCGTGATCGGCAACGGCGCGTATGGCAATCTCACGGACCCGCTCCGCAATAACGCGCCGCGCGACGCCGAAGCAATGGGCGACACGCTCCGCGCACTCGGCTTCGACGTCATCACGCGCACGAATGCGACGCCGCAAGACATGCAGCAGGCGATCGGCGAATTCCATCAGCGTTTGGGCGCGAGCGGCGTCGGTCTCTTCTATTTCGCAGGACACGGGATGCAAATTGGCCGGCAGACGCTGCTCATGCCCGCCGGACTCGATGCACGCTTGCCGGCGTCGCTGGTGAGCAGCGGCGTCGATTTGAAGGCCGTGTTGCAGGCAATGCGCGCGCCGCGTGCTGGCCGACTCGATCTCGTGATCCTCGATACGTGCCTGAACGATCCGTTCTCGCCTGACGCGACGACAGATTCGCCAGCGCCGTCAGCCGGCACCGTGATCGCCTATGCAGCCGCACCCGGTGGCTTTGCCGCGGATGGCGCGCGCCATGGCGTTTACACCAACGCACTGCTGCACGCGCTGAAGAGCGCGCCGTCGCAAACGCTGGACAGCCTGTTTCAGCGTGTCGCCGCGCAAGTTCGCGAGGCGACCGGCGATGAGCAACAACCGTGGATTGCTGCGCCGCTTTCTCCGTCCTCTCGCCTGAGCGGAGCCGCTAATCGTGACCCGACTGCGTCGCTCGCGTGGGCCGTCCACGACGATCCGGTCGTCATGCTGCACAGCAGAGGCATCCTTCCGAAAGACAGCAGCGAGCAATACGAAATCACGTTCTGGAATTCGATCAAGGACAGCAACTACCCGGCCGATTACGAGGCGTATCTGAAGGCCTATCCGAACGGGCGCTTTGCGACGCTCGCTCATGCGCGCATCGATCGTCTGCGGGCGGCCGCGACGGCGAGCGCGCCTGCGGCGGCTGCACCGCCACCGGTGGCACCCGCGCAGCAAGCCGCACGACCCGCCGCGCCAGCCAGCGCGCCCGCGCAAGAGCACCCGCACGCGGTGCCGACGCCGGCGCCAGGCGCTGCGGCACCCGCTGCCCCGCCCGCCGCGGCAGTCGCACCAAAGCCCGCCGTCACGCACCCACCCAGCGCCGGTGAAAATCGCGACTGCGCCACCTGCCCGATCATGGTCCCCGTGCCTGCTGGCTCGTTCGCGATGGGCAGCAGCACCGACGATCCATCCGAAAAGCCGGTCCATCACGTGAGCATCGGCGCACCGTTCGCGATCGGCAAATATGAGGTGACGGTCGAGCAATGGAACGCGTGCGTCGCCGCCAACGCCTGTCAAAAGCTGACGCCGGAAAGCAATACCAACAAGGCCGCACCGGCGCGCGACCTGAGTTGGGACGACGCGCAGCAGTACGTGCAATGGCTCAGCAAAGTCACCGGAAAGCCATACCGCCTGCCCACCGAAGCGGAATGGGAATACGCGGACCGAGGCGGCACCACGACCGCCTACTGGTGGGGCGAGCAGATGCGCAAGGGCAACGCCAATTGCAAGGACTGCGGCGATCCGTGGCACAAGGAAGGGCCGGAATCAGTCGGTTCGTTCGCGCCGAATCCGCTCGGCCTGTACGACATGAACGGCAGCGTGTGGGAATGGACCGCCGACTGCTGGCACAACAACTACCAGGGCGCGCCCATCGACGGCCACGCATGGGACAGCCCTGGCTGCGAAATGCGTGTGATCCGGGGCGGCTCATGGCGCGAAGGCGCAAGCTACATGCTCACCGCAACGCGCTTCAAGTACAGCGCGGGCGTACGCCAATCGCAGGATGGCTTTCGGGTCGTCAAAGATCTCAAGTGATGCACGCTTCGCAGCCGGTTCAGGATCGACTCATACAGCCCTAACCAGGCTTTGCAAGCCAGGCACTGCGTTCGCTCAAGGCGCGCGTGGCTTCGTGGTGATCGGCGCGAAATCGGCGACGATGCGATCCTGACCGTATTTGCCGCGGATTTGCGCAAGCCGCGTGTCGAGCGCGTGCAGATAGTCGGCGCGCGATTCGCTTTCCGGACGCAGCTTGTCGAATAGCGGCGCGGGTGTAATCAGCAGCACCACCATCTCCGCTCCGAACGGCTTTGAAATGATCCAGTCGCCGGCGCTGCCGATCGTGGCCGCATAGTTCGGCGGCGCCTGATTGTCCTTCGCGCGCGGGCTCGGCACCATATGCACGACACTGCCGTCGAGCTGGTAGTAGTCGAGATTCACATAGGAGTCGTGGCCCGGCGTGGTCACGTCGACCACCAACGGGTCACCCTCGCTCAGCTGACCGCCGGGCGGCCGCACATGCAAAGCCGCCACTCGGCCGGCTTGCCAGTTGCGAACCCAATACGGCGCGAGCGCCTTGACGGTGTCGCACTTGTCGTCGGCGAGCGGCTCGACTTCGAGCGTCAGCGTATCGACGCCTGGCAGCGCCGCCAGCGTATCCTTCAGACGCCCCGCGCCGTAGTGCTGCGAAACGAAGCCGCGCACCGTCAACGAGTGATCCTGCACGGCAGCGGATAGCGCCGAACACGGCACTTGCGCCAGCACGGGTGTGATCGCGGCCAGCGTCAGTGCGGGTTTGGGCGCTGAAGGTGGCCTGGAGGGTGGCGGGGGTGATGTTGCGATGGGTGTCGACGCTCCATTCGCCCGATCCGCCAACGGCTGCGAAGCGCCTACCTCCGTCGGCCCGCCGCCCTGCCGGGTCGGCGCCGACCTCAGCACGAACACGCCGACCGCCGCCGCGCACACCACGGCAAAACTCGCGAGCCCGACCTTCGCCAACGTGCCCGACTTCTCCGCGCGCGCCTCGTTGTCGAACTCGGCGATGAAGCGCACCACGCTCGGCATGCGCGTGCTGCGATCGAACGACAGCGCGGCCCGCAACGCGCGCCACTGCCTCGCATCGAGATTCGGCGGCCGCTGCGCCTTGAAGTCCGCGTTGCGCGCCTGGGTCGCCGACAGGCGATCGAACGGATGGTGACCGGTCAGCAACTCGTAGGTGATGCAGCCGAGCGCATAGATATCGTCGCGCGGGTCCGGCTCGCGATGCTCGATCATCTCCGGACTCGCATACGCGGGCGTCAACGCACCGAGGCTGCCCGGATCGAAGACGGTCGCGTCGCTCTCCTCTTCCGGCCGCTGGAACACGCGCGCAATGCCGAAGTCGATCACTTTCACTTCGGCATTGGTGGTCAGAAACACGTTGGCGGGCTTGAAGTCGCAATGGACGAAGCCGCGCTCATGCGCGTACGCGAGCGCGGCGCTCATGCCGCGCACGATCGGCAGCGCCGCGCGCACCGGCATGCCCTGATAGCCAGGTGTGCGCAGCAGCTGGCTGAGCGGCTTGCCGCTCAGGTACTCCATCGTCAGATAGACGATCGGCCCGTCGCGGTCGAAGTCGTACACCGTGATGATGTTGCGATGCGCGAGCACCTGCGCCTTGCGCGCCTCGCGTTGCAGTGCGACGAGCGAATTCGGATTGCCGCGAAACTGGACGTTGAGCACCTTGATCGCGAGATACGGCTTGCGATCCGACGCCTCGAGCTTGCGCAGATCGAGCGCCTTGTAGACCGTGCCCATGCCGCCGACGCCGAGACATTCCTCGAGGACGAAACGGTTGTTCAGCGTGTCGCCGGTGCCTTTGATCTGATCGTGTCCGGCGGCATTTTCCGCGTTGGCGGCGTCGCCCGCACTGCCCGCGTTACCCGCGCTTGCGGAGCGCACCGATGGAATCTCCACCGTGGTCTGGATGCCGGTTTCCTCGCCACCCGCCGCCACGTTCGACACGCGCAACTGCTCGATGCGCCGCCGCACTTCCACGTAGAGATCGTCGGGCAACGGCGTTTTACGATGCGCGGCGCCGAGCATCTCCAGCAGCTGCGCGGGACCGAGTCCTTCGGTCGTCAACGTACTGTCGAGTTGAGCGACGAACTCGTCACGGGAGAGCTCGCCGGTCTGAAAGTCGTGAATCACACGCGCAAGGCTAGCCATTTGTGCGAAGCGCCGCCGCTGCCGTTGGGCCGGATCGCATGCGACCGAAGCCACGCGGGCTGATAGAAATCTTGTCGTAACCAGTTACATGTGCCGCTTCGATACTAGCTCCCGGCCCGCGCTTTCGCAAACCAGGATTGGCCCGCGCCGGGTACGGCGTACGCGGCGTGCGGGTGTCGCGCGGCGTCCAACCGCATGCGCTCGCGTGTCGGGCATACGCAACCGCTCGCGCACCGATGAAGCGCACCGTTACTGCGCCGCCAATCTCCCGGCGAGACGCGCAAGCCTTGTGTGGCAAGTCTGCATCAACTTTATCAGGAACCTTGAATAGAAGTGGCGCAGACCGTGCATTAGAAATACTCGAGCGCGGGAACAGGGGTTCCTCGACTGCCGCCACGTCGTCACAGACAGGCAAGCTGCGAACAGATTTCCTATACTGATAGTGCGACGAGACCTCTGCACACAGATCGACACACACGAGCGGCGGCCGGACCAGTTGATGGGCCGGCCGCCCGATTTCTTTTCTGGAGCCGCCATGCCAAAGCTCATCATCAAGGACCTGGCCGACAGCGTCGAACTCGACCGCCAGGCGATGGCCGCCATTGTCGGCGGCGCGCGCGTCGGGGTACGCTCGAGTATGGCCGCGCCGCTGGTGCCGGTTTCGGCGCGCGTCGTCGAATATCCGCCCGGCTTTCCCGCCGCCCATCGGGCGATCGCCGATGCGGCCATGCTGCGCAACCGGCAACGCGGTTAGAGCCGAATCCGGATAGTCATTGCAACGGCACGCGCCAGACACGCGTGCCGTTTGCGTTTGGGTCATCGTTTGCATCGTCGCCTGTGTCACCGCTCGTGTCGCCTGAAGCTGCGCCGCCACCCAACCATTCGAACGCAATTCGTGGGGCCGGCCCGAACACGTCAGTCCGGCTTTAAGCGGATCGCGCGTGATCTCCGGCCAACTTGCGGCACACATCCTTGCCAGCACTTGCGTCACGACCACCCGCGGTTTTTCTGCGCAAGTCCCGCGCGCATTGGCATATCCCTTGCAAAAGCACAGCTGAGCGCCGCACCGTGCGCGCTCGCCTACTGCAAAGAGGTTTGCCATGAAATCCACTGTCGCTGTCAAAGACCTGCCGCGTCGCGCGGATCACGCACATGACGAAGTGACGCTCACCGCCGAACAGATGAAGGCACTGCGCGGCGGCCGTTCCGTGGCCGTCACCGTGGACAATGGCGCCGCGGGCCACGTCGACGACTGGGACATCAACACAGCCATCTTCGAAGGCCGCATTAGTGGGCCCTATTTGTAGGACGCGCGAGATGTCCGCAATTGGAAACGCGGCGCCCCATTCACGTATTCCCCGCGAAAGGGGTGCCGGTTCAATTGGCCTGGTGAATGTCCGCTCGCGGCGACGCCGTGCGCCACGCGCTCACCTATGATGCTTAGGACGCCACGTGGTTTTATACCTGCCGTCCGGCCAATAGTTCACGCTATCCGGACAGCTCGATGGCGCAGCAGTGCTCGCGACGCGCGGCAATCGACGCATCGCACACCACAAGCGACGATCGCGGCGCGCCACGAGCCAGCATCGCCAATTCGGATTGGAGACGCGCAATGAAATTCATCGTGCAGTGGAGCGGTCTGCCGACCGCTGAGAATGCCGTCATCGAACGCTTCATGAAAACGGGCGGCCAGACGCCAGAGGGTGTCAAATTGCTGGGGCGCTGGCATGCAATCGGCGGACTGCACGGCGTTGCGATCGTCGAGTCGGACGACCCGCAGGCCATGGCGGCGCTGACGCTCGATTGGGGCGACCTGCTGACGATGAGCGTCTTCCCGGCAATGACCGACGAAGACCTGGGCGCCGCGGTCGGAAAATATCAGGCGGCCCGCCAATAAGCCTGCTATGACGGCTGGGGTCGTCAAGCCTGATCCAAGCACACCCAGCGGACAATTGCTGCCGTTTCGCGAATCGCTGCTGGCCATGCTCGGCATCGCCTTCGTCGCGATGCTGGTGGCGCTGGATCAAACCATCGTCGGCACCGCGTTGCCGCGCATCGTCGCGGACTTGAGAGGCTTCGACCTGTACGCGTGGGTCGCCACCGCGTACATGCTGGCCTCCGTCATCACGATTCCGATTTTCGGGCGGCTCGGCGATCTGTTCGGCCGCAAGCCGTTTCTGATCGCCGCGATCCTGTTGTTCACCGGTGCGTCGGTGTTGTGCGGACTCGCCGGCAGCATGCTTGCGCTGGTGATTTCGCGCGGCCTGCAAGGGATCGGCGGCGGCATTCTGATCGGCACGGTGTTCGCCACCGTCGCCGATCTGTTCCCCAGTCCAAGACTGCGGCTGCGCTGGCTGGTGTTCGTCACGTCCTCGTTCGGCGTCGCCAATATGGTGGGGCCGACGCTCGGCGGCATGCTGACGCAATACGGCGGCTGGCGGCTGGTGTTCTTCGTCAACGTGCCGATCGGCGTCGTCTCGTTGCTGTTCGTGCTGCGCTTTCTGCCGCCACTGCACCATCTGCGGCGCAAGGGCCCCGTGCGGCTCGACTGGCTCGGCGCGGGCGTGCTCGCACTCACGTTCGGCGCGGTGCAGGTGCTGATCGAAGAGTTTCCGAGACGCGGCGTCGATCGGACGACCATCGCGTTAGCCGTGCTGGTGGCCAGTTGCACGTCGATACTCTGGCTCTGGGAGCGGCGCGTCGGCGATCCGATCGTGCCGGTGGACATGCTGATGAACCGCAAGCTGGCCGCGCTCTTCGCGATGTCGGTGCTCGGCGGCTTCGCGCTGTTTTCGCTGGTGTTCTATGTGCCGCTGCTGTTTCAAGGCGGCTACGCGATGTCCGCGCACGACTCCGGCATGCTGATCACGCCGCTGCTGCTCGGCACGACCGTCGGCAGCGTGATCAACAATCGTATCGTCACACGGATCAAGCGCGCCAACGGCATCATGTATGTCGGTTTTGCGCTGTCCGCGCTCGCGTGCCTGAGCGTGGTCGTGCTGCGCGGCACGGAACCGCATCTGGTGTGGCTGTCATGCATGGCCATGAGCGGGCTCGGACTCGGTCTGGTCGCCACCAGCCTGACCGTCTGTTCGCAACAGATCGCCACACGCGATCACGTCGGCGCGGCCACCGCGCTGCTCCAATCGCTGCGTACCTTCGGCGGGATGCTCGGCACCGTGATGACTGGCGCGCTGCTCGGCCATCTCTACTCGCGCGGCGTGCATCGCTCGCTCGATTCGTATCAGGCGACGCAGTGGTTCAAATCATTCGCCAGTCCCGAACTGCTGGTGGACCGCGCGGAACAGGCCGCGCTGATCAACCGTCTGGTGAGTGCCGGCCAAGCCGGCGACGCGATGATGCATTCCGCGCGCGAAGCGCTCGTGCAGTCGATCCACATCGGCATTCTGGTCGCGGGCGCCGCCGCGCTGGTCGGGCTCTGCCTCGCGTGGTTCGTGCCGCCGGTGCAGGTCGGCTATCTGGAAACCGACGCCGCGGCGGACGGACAAGCGCCCGACAAGCCGCTCCCGCCACACCGCAGCGGGCTGTAGGCGGCGGATGACGAAGCATTCCGCGAAACCGTCGCCACCGAGATCGGCGAAATCCGCGCGTTTTTCCACCGGGGCCTGGTCGCGGCACAGCGGAGCGGCGAAATCGCCGCGGTCGTTCCAGCGGAAGACGCCGCCTCGCATCTGCTCGCCACGCTGATCGGCATTCGCGTTCTTGCGCGAGTCATGCCGCAATACGCGCTGCTTTGCGGCGCGGTGTCGCCGGCGTTGAAGCTGCTCGGCTTGCCTGCTCTGCCACCGCCTCAGCGGGCCGCATGGAGCCGCGCGACGACGGCCTTCGCGCTGTTCCAGGCGCTCGGCGGCTATGGGTACTCGTTTCTGTTTTCCCATACGCATAACGATTACGCGCTGATTTTCATCTGCGGCGCGGCGGCGCTGGGGATTGCTTTCATCGCCGATCTCGTTGTTTCGCGTATCGGCGCGGCGCGTGCGGTGTCGGCGTGATCGGCTGACGGCGATTTAGAACGGTTCCAGTTCGACTCTTCGCGTTGGGCATGCGGGTTGCTCGACAGGGACATCGATGCTGTCTTCGCGCGGTCGCAGCAGCGCGCGGCAAAGCGCGTCGGTGTGTGGCTGTCGTGTGCAGGCAGGTCCTTTTCAACCAGCGGAGGTCATTGATATGTTGGGAACTATTCTTCTGATCGTGCTGATTCTTCTCCTCATCGGTGCGTTTCCGTCGTGGCCGCACAGCCGTTCGTGGGGCTATGGTCCTACCGGTGGACTTGGTGTCGTCCTGATCGTGGTGATCGTGCTGCTGGTTGCCGGTGTGATATAGGAAACCTGAGCCGACTCGATTCCATAGCGATGGCGAAGCGGTAGTCGAACCGAGGTTAAAGCCAGGCCGGCCGCCGGATATCGGTGCAGTTCGCTGCATCGATATCCGGCGGCCTTGTCATGTCGGCGCGCTCGACGGTCGAAGCACTTTCACCTCGCACGTTGTCACGCTGGAGCATGCGATGGAAAAGTTACGCGCCAACCGGGGTCGCGTCGATTACGAGCCTATGCCCGCGCGGGCGAAGCGGCGGCGCAACGGACGCATGCCGCAAAGCTCTGTGATCGCCTTGGGCACGCCGGATGCTCGATCACCATCGTATTCAAACTTCGATACGAAAGGAGATCACATCATGCCTTACCTGATTGGCTGGCTGCTCGGTGTCCCGTTGATCGTACTGGTCATCCTGTACCTTATTTTCCATTAATCCCGTGACGGTCATTTTTCTGTGATGCAGCCCTAATCAGAGGCTGCACGAAAGGCGACGCCAGCGTCTGGGCGTCGCCTTCGAGCGTCAGCGCAGAGCCTTTGCGTCGACGTAACGGCGCACGAGCCTTTTCTCCTTGCACTGCGCAAAATAGCAGGTAAAACTAATCTCAGCAGTCCGCAAAATGCCATTTCTGCACACGTGCGCAACGATCGCGTACGAGCAAGGAGGGACCGATGGCAAACAATGAGTACACACTGTCGCACCAGGATGTGGTGAAGGCCATCATCATTGATCAGAATATTCACGAGGGTTTCTGGACGCTCAACATCAATTTCAATGTCGCCGCCAGCCACGGTCCGCGCGTGCCCGACCCCTGCCTCGCCGTGACGATCAAGGGCATCGGCATCACGCGCGCGTCGCCGACCGATCCGTTCGCCATCGACGCCGCGCTCATCAATCCGACGCTGTCTCAACCTGTCGAGGGAACGGTGCATATCACAGCCGCCATCAACGGTACGCATAGCGACAGCATGCAGTTTTGCCGCGACGTCTATCGCAATGTCGCGGTACAGAGCGCGATCAAGACGCCGACCAAACCGGGGTGATCAGGCCACGCTTTTCAGTTTTTCTGCAACAACTCGGCGGTATGCGACGGTTTGAGTCAGCGTACCGCCGCCATCAGCGCGCCCATGCCGACCAGCAAACTGCCCACATCAGCCGATTCACGACGCGCAGTGGCTTCGGCCGTTGCAAAACGGTGCGCAAGCGGTGCGAGAAAATCGCGGTCGACGCGACGCCCAACGCAAACACCAGTGCAAACGTAGCGGCCAGCAACAGATATTGCTGATTCGCGGACCAGTGAGTAGACGAGGACTAGAGAAGCAAGCAGAAAAGAGACGTACAGCTGGATCGACATCGGCGGGCGAGTGGTTACTGCATTGCCGACGCGCGGCGCCGCTACACACGCGGGTCGAGAACCCGGCAGTGCGGACGATCATGCTGGCAAGCATCGGTTAGGAACATGCGTCCATGCCCGGCGAGTGCGCGTTGCGGCGCTGGTGACGCCGGAATTCGCCCGCGTGCCGCCTTCCTGTGAAGGCAGCGAGACACCGGATGGCAGCTTGTGGCCGCGCAAGACCGCGAGGCGCGAGGCCCGCGGCCCGGCCGGTCCGCCTCGCAGGTCCGGCGTTAGTGCGCAGCTCGCGCCGCTGTGATGATCGCATCGGCGACGGCCTTGGGCTGGCTGACCATTGCAACGTGGCTCGCGTTGATCCGCGTCACCTTCGCGTCGATGTTCCTGGCCATCGTCTGCTGCAAATTCGGATCGATCATTCGATCCTTGCCGGTAATCACGAAGTACGACGGCTTGTCATGCCACGCCGCCTTCGTGACCTTCTCGTCGATGCAGCCGGAAGCCCACGGCGCCTGCGTCGCCGCAATCACGCGTTGCTCCGGCAACGGCAGGTCCTGAGCGAAATCGTCGAGTACCGCTTTCGTCGAGAGCGTCAGGTAACCCGCGTCGTCCTTGCGCAACTCGCTCGCCCACACGGGCGCCGGCATGCCCTTCGTCATGTCGGCGATGGACTGGCCGCTGTCGGGCGCGAAAGCCGCCACGTAGACGAGACTCTTGACCTTGTCGTCGTTGCCCGCCTCGCTGACCACGACGCCGCCCCACGAATGGCCGACCAGAATGACCGGACCCTGCTGTTGATCGATCACACGTTTCGTCGCCGACACATCATCGGCCAGCGAACTCAACGGATTCTGTACCGCAACCACATGAAGTCCACGCGCTTCGAGCAACGGAATCACTTTGTCCCAGCTCGAACCGTCGGCGAATGCGCCATGCACGAGCACGACATTCCTGCCCTTCAGATCCTGAGGCGCTGCGGCGTGCGAAGCCTGCAGCGTGAACAGTCCACCAAGCAGCAATGCGGACCCGAGGCACTTCTTTAGAAACGTGGTCATTGTGTATGTCTCGACAGGATGGAAACAGTGTTGGATCGACCGTCCGTGTGAAAGCACGCGGACGGCCAGCGCGGCACATCGATTACGAATGCGCGTAGATCGGGCCGAGGCCGATGACGTCCGACTCCGATCCGCTCGCCTGCGCATGACTCATCGGCGTGCGTGAACCCGAGGCCGAGTTGCTCTTCGCGACGCCGCCATATGCCGCCGCGGCCGAACCGTTATCGGCATTGACACGCGCCAGCGCGGCCTCGATGTTCTGCGGGTACTGCGTATTGTCGCTAGAGGGGTTGTAGCCGGCCTTCTGCAGTTGGACCAATTCCGCACGCACCTCGGCACGGGTCAGCGAATGTTCTTGCGACTGCGCGAACGAGACGACGGGAACGGCAACAAGCGCGGCGACGATGAGCGATTGAACGAGTTTCATGAGGTTTCTCCAGATATCAAAGGCATTGAAAGTTCAAGGGCTGGGGCGGAGCGCGACGTCGTTGAGGATGTGAGCCGTCATGTCCCGCCTGATTCAAACGCACTGTTGTGAATCAACCTTGCGTGTAGATATTTAAACCCGCCGACGTATCTGGAATGTTTTCGTGAACCCCGTTAATGCAAGCTTGTTTGTCTGCGTACGGCACGGATACATTGCGATACAAAAAAGCCGCTCCGGAGTTCAGAGCGGCTGGTTTGTCGTCAGTGTCCGACCGACGCGTTATGCGAGGCGTGCGACGTCGATGATCGCGTCGGCAAATGCCTTCGGCGCCTCTTGCGGCAGGTTGTGTCCGATGCCGCCGCTGATATTCCGGTGCTGATACTTGCCGGTGAACTTCTTCGCGTAGGCAGCCGGGTCGGGATGCGCCGCGCCGTTCGCGTCGCCTTCGAGCGTGATGGTCGGCACGCCGATGGTCGGCGCCATCGCCAGACGCTTTTCCAGTTCGTCGTATTGCGGCTCGCCTTTGACCAGACCCAGACGCCAGCGATAGTTGTGAATCACCACCGCAACATGGTCCGGATTGTTGAACGACTGTGCCGAGCGTTCGAACGTCGCGTCGTCGAAATCCCATTTCGGTGATGCGGTATGCCAGATCAGCTTGTTGAAGTCGTGACGGTTCGCGTCATAACCCGCCTGGCCGCGCTCCGTGGCGAAATAGAACTGATACCACCACGTCAGTTCCGCCTTCGGCGGCAGCGGCGCCCGGTTCGCTTCCTGACTGCCGATCAGATAGCCGCTCACCGACACCATCGCCTTGCATCGTTCCGGCCACAGCGCGGCAATGATGTTCACCGTGCGTCCGCCCCAGTCGAAGCCGCCAAGCACCGCCTTGTCGATCTTCAACGCGTCCATCAACGCGATGATGTCGACCGCGACCACCGCCTGCTGACCATTGCGGGGCGTATCCGCGGACAGGAAGCGCGTCGAACCATAACCACGCAGATACGGGACGATCACCCGATAGCCGGCAGCCACCAGCAATGGCGTGACTTCAGCGAAGGCGTGGATATCGTAAGGCCAGCCGTGCAGCAGAATCACGACCGGCCCATTCTGCGGGCCCGCTTCCGCATAGCCGATACTGAGCGTTCCGGCGTTGATCTGCCGAATGGTCCCGAACGATGGGACGCGCGTCGCCGCCTTCGCGCCGCCCGTCGTTTCAGCGGACTGCGCGTGGGCGAGTCCGCTTAGCCCCAACTCCAGCAAACTGAAACCAGCAATCGTTGTCCCAAGCAAGCGGCGACGCCGGCTATTGATCTGGTCCGACATGACTATTCTCCTTAACGATGGGAGCGCTACGCAATGCACACGCTCCTGATGCACAAAGAAATAGAGGCCCGAACCTCTCGCGGCCGCACGATCGCGCGGCCGCGATCAAGCTGTGTGCAGGCCGGCTGATTTTAAGGTCAGAGGATAACCGTGCGGAAAGATTCGAACGATGGCCCCATCGGTCGCACGCGAATGTCCGGATGCAGACGCTCCCAGCGCAAGTCGACCGGATCGGCGGCCATCGGTCCCGGCGCTTTCGCCACGAGGATCGTGTCGGCAATCGCTTCGAAGTCCGCGCGAAAATGAACCGAGCTCTTGAGCACGAGGATTCTCATCCGTTCGGGTTCGATACCCGCTACGCGGAACAGGTTGCGATCGAACACCTGCATCTTGATGGAGCTTACTGCAATCCTGACACCCTCGATTCGCAAGCAGGCGACCTGGCCTAGCTCGCCCTGCATGCCATTGAGCATCGGACCATCGAAACGGAAGCGTCCATCCGACAGGTGTTCGACCTCGAAGACGGCTTCGAGCGGCGCATCGCCTTGCACACCGGAACGGCCGCCCAACGGCACCGAAATGCGCGCGCCGACGCCCGCGCGATGCGCGGCCGCCGCCGCATCCGCATCCCAGATCACGCCCACTGCCGCATCCGTTGCGCCGTTGCGCAGCAGAGCCCGAACCATGCCCATCGTGTTCGAATCGCCGCCCACGCCGGGGTTGTCCTGCGTGTCGGCGACAATCACCGGCTTCGCTGCCGTGCGACTCAAATCGATTGCCGCGAGCGCCGCTTCGTCCGGCGTCAGGAACGGCACGTCCCAGCGCGCTTCGTCGCCGACCAGCTTCGAAAACAATGCGTCGGCCGCGCGATTGGCGGCATCCTTGCTGAACGAATACGCCCAGAGCGTCGGCCCGCACTCGGGGAAATCGGCTGCCGGGAAACCCGGTGCAAACGACAACGACACCACAGGATCTGCTTCGAGCGCCGCCAGCATTCCGTACATGTCGCTTGCCGGCTCGACCAGAGTACACATGCCGTTCACCGGAATGAGGAACGGCGCGCGGCGAAACGCGCAATGCAACGGACGGTCTTCGGCCACCAGCCGCTCGAGAATCCGCGCGGCACGTTCGCCGGTTTCGGCCATATCGACGTGCGGATAGGTCCGGTAGGCCACCAGCGCGCTCGCATGCTTGAGCATTCGTCCGGTGACGTTCGCATGAAGATCCAGCGAAACGACCACCGGCATCCGGTCGCCGACGATCCGGCGCACCCGTTCCAGAATCTCGCCCTCTCCATCGTCGAACTGCTCGGTCACCATCGCGCCGTGCAAGTCGAGATAGATCGCATCGAATCCACCCTTCGCCACAGCGTCGAGAATCTCGCCGCCGATGCGTTCGAACGCATCGGTCGTGACATGCGCGGAAGCGCTGGCGCCGGCCCAGATCACCGGAATCAGCTCGTGGCCATTCGCCTGCGCCACCTGGATAAATCCACCGATCGGCACGTTGACGTCGCGCAGCGCCATGACATCGATGCCGCGTGCCAACGGCGGGAAGCCTTCCCCTTGAATGAAACTCGTATAAGACGCTTTGGTCGGTGCGAACGTATTGGTTTCATGCTGGAAACCGGCGATCAGGATTTTCATGTTCTTCACTCTCTCCAAGAATGGTAAAGACAGCTCGCGGCTCTAGAACTCAGCACACGTTGGTTTTCATCTGGCAACACGCAATGACCGGGACACGATCTTTCAGGCCGGCTTCTTCTCGAGCGTCAGCTTGCCGGTCAGTATCAGAATGGCCGACACCGTCGCCGTACACGCCATCACGACGAGACCCAAGTGCATGTTTCCCGTCCACGTCTTGGTCCAGCCGAAAACGGCCGGCCCCCAGAATCCGCCTGACAATCCGACCGTGTTGATCAGTGCGATGCCACCCGCCGCCGCGGTTCCTTCGACCAACTGCGAAGGAATCGCCCAGAAGACCGTGTACGCCATCCACAGACATGCGGTTGCCGCGGTCATCGCGACGAGCGTCAGCGTCAAATTTCCATCGGAGAAGATCGTCGCGATCAGGCAGGTCGCGGCGCCGAGCGCCGGAATCGCGCAGTGGTAGCGGCGCTCGCCCGCTCTGTCCGAGCGGCGGCCCGCGACGTACATGCCGAGCGCGGCCGCCACATAAGGAATCGCGACGTACCAGCCAAGCCGGATCGTGTCGTTGACACCCTGGTCTTTCAGCAGAGACGGCAGCCAGAAGCTGATCGCATAGATCGGAAAAATGAGGCAGAAGTAAGCGATGGCGAGTACATAGACGCGCGGGCTGCGCAGTACGTCCTTGAATGAATGTGCGCGGTGTTGGGCCGGCGCGGTTTCGCGCTGCAGCAGCAGCTTTTCGTCGTCGCTCAACCAGCCCGCGTCCGCGGGCCGATCGGACAGAACGCGCAGCGTGAGCAGGCCAAGCGCAACGCACGGGATTCCCTCGACCAGGAACATCCACTGCCAGCCGGCCAAACCCCACACGCCGGACAGCGTCGTCATCAGCCATGCCGAGGTCGGACCGCCGACGATACCGCCGAGCGGCCCGGCCACGAAGACGAGCGCAATCGCACGCGCCATGCGAGCCGGCCCATACCAGCACGACAGGTAATAGATCATGCCCGGAGCAAAGCCCGCTTCGAAAACGCCGAGCAGGAAGCGCATCGCGTAAAAGGTTGGCACGTTCTGGACGAACAGCATGCAGGCCGACGTGATGCCCCAAAGCACGAGAATCCGGCTGAACGTCAAGCGTGCGCCAATTCTCGGCAGCATCAGATTGCTCGGCACTTCGAAAAGGACATAGCCGAGAAAGAAGATGCCGGCGCCGACGCCGTAAGCCGCGTCGGAGAAACCCAGATCGCTTTGCATCTGGATTTTGGCGAACCCGACGTTGACGCGATCCAGATAAGCAAACATGTAGCAGGCGACCAGAAACGGCAGCAGCCGCCAGTTGAGCTTGCTGTAGAGCGCTGAGGCGGCATCGCCGGCTGTCGATGGATGGATTGCTGACATGCTTGTCTCCCGGTTCCCTTCACTGGACCTGCCATCAGGGTTGAGTTGATGGTGGCAGGGCAAAACACTGATAGCAAGAGCAACTAAGTTCACATATCGTTGCCTTGTGAGCAACGCAACAACCGCACGGGAGCGATGGAATGCGAGAGATCAATCAAACACGCCTTCGGTATTTCAACGAGGTGCTAACGCACGGCAGCATTCGCGGCGCCGCGGAAAGCATCAATACGTCGCCGTCCGTGATCACGCGGCAGATCAAGTTGCTCGAAGACGAACTGGGGGCGACGCTATTCGAGCGTCAGGCGCGGGGTGTGCAGCCTACGGAAGCCGCGGCACATCTGTTGGAGTTCTGGCGAGGCTACCGGTCGCAGCAGGAGAAGTTCGAAGACCAGCTTCATGCGCTGAAAGGCCTTCAGCAAGGGCATATTCAACTGGCCGTCAGCGAGGGTTATGTCGATACGCTGGTCGACGACGTGCTGGCGCCGTTCTGTGCCCAATATCCGAACCTGGACATCGGCATGGACATGCTGGCGGTCGATGCAATCCTGGACGAAGTCGCGGAAAGCCGCGCTCATATCGGGCTGGCGTACAACCCGCCGCCTCATCCGCGCATCGAGTATCGGGCGAGTTCGCTTCAACCCGTGGTGCTGCTGTTGAGAAGCGATCATCCGCTGGCGAGAAGAAAAGGACCGGCGAGCCTCGACGATCTTCGCGCATACCCGCTCGCGCTGATGCCGCCAACATTTGGGATCGGCCATGTCGTGAAGATGGCGGAGTTGGCCGAGAACATCACGATCCGCCCGACCATGACGACGAACTCGCTAAGCGCGTTGAAGCGTTTTGTCACGGCGGATAACTTCATGACGCTGATCGGCGAGTTTG
Source organism: Paraburkholderia ultramafica (assembly GCF_902859915.1). Taxonomy (GTDB): domain Bacteria; phylum Pseudomonadota; class Gammaproteobacteria; order Burkholderiales; family Burkholderiaceae; genus Paraburkholderia; species Paraburkholderia ultramafica. The sequence goes on along the minus strand of NZ_CADIKK010000002.1, from coordinate 467 downwards.
CGGCGTACCGTGAACTCGCGAGCGGCGAACTGACGACGGTGCCGATCGCCCATCCGCTTTTTGAAGGCGCGCAGGCGCGAGTGCTGGTCAAAGCCGACAGACCGCTTGCGCCGGGTCCGCTGGAGTTGCTCAAATGGATTCAGGAACGCATGCCGATGTTCTCGACGGTTAAAGCGGAGGAATCGCGCAAGAGGAGGACGCGTCAACGAAGCAAGGGTTGAGGGACCGGAAGCGATGTGGCGCTATAGCCGGCCAGTCAATACGCGATCTAACTCAGCGTCCTTAGCGTCAGCCTCGCTTCCAGCCCACCGCCCGCACGGTTATGCAGCGTCAGCGTCGCATCCATCGCCAGCGCGAGCTGCCGTGCGATCGCGAGGCCGAGCCCCGTCCCGCCCGTATGCCGGTTGCGCGATGTCTCCAGCCGGTAGAACGGCTCGAACACCGCGTCCAGCGATTCAGCCGGGATG
>NZ_CADIKK010000001.1 GCF_902859915.1 Paraburkholderia ultramafica | reverse complement strand
CGGAGCACTCCGCGGTTTCCTCCATCGAGGCTTGTTCGACGCCTGCCAGCAACGCGCGGTGGCGCGCTCACATTCCTGCGGACCATGGCAGGCATCGAACAACCCTAAACGGCTTCCGCTTGTAGACCTGCCAGAGTCGCTCGCTCTGGATTCAGCCACTCATCGATGCTTTCAGGCTTGACGTGGTCGGCTGACGCAACTTCGGATGGCGGCTGGTCGGTGATTGCCATCGAGTAACGACCGTCTGGGTTCGTCGCCCCTGAGCGGACGATCGATCCTCCTCGAAGCGGTCCTTCGACGTCTAATAACCAGCGCCGGTCCGGCTACACGTGTACCGAGTGCCCCAATTTGCTCAGGTTTGTGAGTTCTATAAACAAATTTTACTCATTCAAGTTAAATATGAAGAATGGCGTCAGGAAAAATAATTTCGCCTTCAAAATTCCATTAATTTTGCTGTTTATCAGCAGCACATCTATTGCGTGTACATTTCATTGGCATCACTATGGTGATAAAGAAATTTTCAGGAGGATCTCTAATGAAATAGGCGGCCATATAAACCATGAGTGGTGTAAAAATTATAATGATAAGTATGAAATTTTCATCATAACGGAATCTTTTAATAATTCGAAAGGGTGGCTGGGGGTTGGCTCCGTTGGAATCAGGCGCCAGGGAAGTGATTCGACGCCAAGCAGTAGACAATCAGCCTATCGCTATGAGGACGGAAACTATGTTATCGGGGAGTCATACAACCTGACCGTACAGGCAGCAATGGATGCGGTTGACGATTTAATGTCGACTCTCCCTGCGCACATTCCGAGATAGATTATTTGCGCCGGGGGGGCGAAGATGGGCGTGACTTCGCCCTCACTGCAAAATGAGCGTGGCGAAAGCGACACAGCGGTTATCGCAAGAAAGGGATTCCTGGCCTTCAATAAGAAACGTGCATGAGGGCTCTGTTTGGTACGCAAGTTCGCTAGCTCCCTGGCAAGGCAGTCGGAAATTGGTGCTTTTGGGAAAAAAATAGCCTGCATAAACCCCATGCAAGCCGCAAGTGCTGTGGGCACTTTGCCGCACAGCGGCGATGTGCGTTTTTCGGTTCGATTTTTACGGTACTGCGCGCGCGACGAAGCCAGGCGCATCGCCACAACGCCGGAATACAGGCAATCTTGCCGGGAGCGAAAGAGGGTGGAAATGCTCTTTGCTCACCTCAAACGTATCCTCAAGCCGCATTGCGTCTCATGGCCAGGCGCGGCGACCGTACCGGGGAGTGCTTCATGTATGGGGCAAAAAACGACCCTCTCCGAGCATAAAATCCGGCACCACCTCTACGGCAACTTTCGGCAAGACCACAAGGCCGACGAGCGCCGCCATCACGCCGACGCGGTGTGTGTTCGCCGGGCCATCGCGAGGAAATGCGATGTCTTCGTATTCGCAGCATTCTTGCACGGCTTGGGGCGGGTTCGCGCGATCCAGGCTTCGAAGTACCTGGGGCTCTTGACTATTGACTATTGGCGCAAAAGAAATAAGCCTGTCAGTCTGGTATCAGGTTCGCTGTTGTCTCGATCAGACGCGCTATCCGAGGTGACGATGTGGATCTTCCGTGTCAATGAGCCTCGTCTTGGGGTCATCCGGATTCGAGAATGGCGCCGCCACGCGCGCTATACGATCGGCCTGCTCGTCCTGCTGCTGGGCGGCGCCGCCGCCGGGCTGGTCGTCCTCGATCAGTCCAATACCTCTTTACCCGACAAAGTGTTTACGGCCCTGTGGGATGGGGTCAATCTTGTCTCGACACTCGGTGACTTTAGCGACTTCAATCAGCCTCAAAAGGCCTTCATGCTGCTGGCCATGTTCGCGACGCTGCTGATCGGCGGATTCGCGGTTTCGAGGCTCACGGGCATGCTATCGGGAGACGACGTGATGACTTATCGGGAGAACAGGCTCATGGAACGCAAGCTCGAACAACTCGCCAATCATGTCGTGGTCGTCGGATTCCATTCGCTCGGCGAACTGGTCGCAAACCGCTTGCATGAAGCGGGGGAGACGGTGCTCATCCTTGTGGGCGACCAGGATCAGGCCAACCGGGCGGCGGATCGCGGCCACATGGTCGTGCTCGGCTCGCCGGGCGCGTTCGACGACGTGCTCAAGCGTGCGCGGCTGGACAGCGCCAAGGCAATGGTCGTGACGACGCCCGACAGCAACAACAACCTCGCGGTCACGCTGCTGGCCCATACGCTGAATGCTTCCCTCGCGATTGCAGTGCCCGGCGAAAACCCCCTGAGAAAAGGGCTGTTCGAGAGCGCCGGTGCATCCCACGTGGTCATTGCAAATGAGCTCATCGCGAATGCGCTGGTCAGCAAGCTCACAACACCTGTGGAGGCGGCGACATGAAACCCGCAGCTCCGACGCCGTCTCATCTGCATCACTTGCCCTTCCTGCAAGGGCTTTTGCCCATCAATCCCGCGCAACTGCCGCACGACATCATCGCCGGGGTCACGCTGGCGGCACTCGGCATTCCCGAGGTGATGGGCTACACGAAGATTGCCGGCACGCCCACCGTCACGGGCCTTTATACGATCCTGCTGCCGCTCCTGGCGTTCGTGGTCTTTGGTGCGTCGCGTCAACTGGTCGTCGCTGCGGACTCCGCGACAGCCGCCATTCTCGCGGGTACGCTGACGGCTGTCGCCGCGTTGGGCAGCAAGGAATATGTCGCCTTGACGAGTACCGTTGCCCTGACGGTCGCCGTGATGCTCGTGATTGCGCGCATCTTTCGTCTGGGCTTTCTGGCCGACTTTCTTTCTCGCAGCGCCTTGATCGGCTTTCTGACAGGCGTGGGCGTGCAGGTCGCGGCAGGCGAGCTTGCCGGGCTGATCGGGCTCGCGAAGCAGGGCCATGGCCCGGTGATGCAGATCGTGTCCGTCTTCCAGCGCGTCGCCGAGGCGAACTATCCGACCACGGTGCTTTCGATTGCCGTCCTCGTCGTGATCATCGGTTGCAAGCGTATCGCGCCGCGCGCGCCGGGCGCGCTGATCGCCGTGATCGGCTCCATCGTGGCGAGCGGCGTGTTCAATTTCGCCGGACATGGCATCACGGTAACCGGTGAAGTGCCGGGCGGCCTCCCGTCGCTGTTCCTGCCGCCGTTGCATATGGGCGAAATCAACCAGGTGCTGGCGACGGCCGCCTCGTGCTTCATCGTCATCATCGCGCAGAGCGCGGCGACGGCACGTGCGTACGCCAACCGCTACAACGAGAAGGGCGACGACAATGCCGACATCATCGGCCTCGCGGCCGCGAACGCATCTGCGGCGTTCACGGGCACATTCGTCGTGAACGGCAGTCCGACCAAGACCGAGATGGTCGACGATGCGGGCGGCCGTACCCAGGTCGCCCATCTGACGACGGCCGTCATCGTGCTGCTGGTGTTGCTATTCCTCACGAGGCCGCTAAGTCTTCTGCCTGGGGCCGTACTGTCGGCCATCGTCTTCATGATCGGCGTGAAGCTGATCGACGTGAAGGGCATGACCGAACTGTTTCGGATGCAGAAGGACGAATTCGTCGTCGGTTTGCTGACGGCGTGCGTGGTGGTGTTTGTCGATGTGATGCACGGCATTCTCGCTGCTGTCGTGCTGTCGCTGATCGCGCATGCGCGGCATAGCTACCGCCTGCGCACGCGTGTGTTGACGCGCAGCCCTACCGGCCACTGGGTCGCGCAACATGTCGAGCCGAATCTGCTCGCGGCACCCGGCATCGTCGTCTACCGGTTCGAAGCGGACCTGTTCTATGCGAACACGGGCCGCTTCTCGGAAGAAGTGCTGAAGCTCGTCAACGACGCAAGTCCGCCGTTGAGGTGGGTGGTGATCGACGCATCGGAGATCAACAACGTCGATTACACGGCGGGCAAGACGTTGATCCAGCTGGGTAGTGAACTCGACAAGCGCGGCGTGGGTATCGCCGCGGTCGCACTTCCTACGGGCGTGCGGCATGAAATCGAACGGTATAAGGCACTGCGTGCGAGCGGGGCTCATCGCGAGATCTTTGCGACGGTGGATGCCGCGATTGACGCGCTCAGCGCTATTTCGCCATCTGCATCTTCTCCGGATATCAAACCGGAGTGAAGCAAAGTCGCTTCGACGCCGAATCGAAAGGGAGTGACACGTGCCTGCACACACTGAGGACAAGCGCAACGAGCCCGCTACCGATCGCGCTGATCCCCACACACTGGCTGCACAAGAAGATCCGTCCACGCTGTTTGCGGGGCGTGGCTCGCTAGCGGCGCGCATCGGGCAGGGCAAGGCTGCGCGCAGAAAGGTGCCGCGCGCGAAGCTGGCGGAATGCAGGATCGACGATCGTGACCCCACCGCGCTGCTTGACGCATCCAACGTGGGCCGCGTGGCGGAGCTGATACCCATCCGCTACGGGCGCATGGTCGCGAGTCCGTTCGCGTTCTATCGGGGCGCCGCGCCGCTGATGGCCTACGACCTGGCCAAACTGCCGCATTCCGACGTGATCGTGCATCTCGGCGGCGATGCGCATCTGGCCAATTTCGGACTGTTCGCGAGCCCCGAGCGGCGCATTCTTTTCGGTCCCAACGACTTCGACGAAACGCTGCCCGGCCCGTTTGACTGGGATGTGCGCAGGCTGGCTACATCGTTCGTGATTGCCGCGCGCGAACGCGGACTGGTGACGCGTGACCAGCGCAGCGTGGTGCGCCGGCTATGCGAGACGTTCCGGCAACGGCTCGCCGAGTTCAGCCGGATGGACACGCTCGACGTGTGGTACTACCAGTTCAGGGCAGCGAGCATGCTGGCCATTGCCGATTCGACGGAGGAAAGAAGAAAGGAACTGGCGGTCATCGACAAGGCGAGGCAGCAGTCCTCGCGTTCCGTGATGACTCATGCGACCGAGCTGGTCAACGGCAAGCTGCGCATCAAGGACGTGCCGCCGCTCGTGTATCACATCCCGCTGGAGAGCCCGCACGATCACAAACAGTACGACGCGTTGGTCCGGCGTTTCTTCGCCGACTACCGGTTGACGCTCCCCGATGACAGGCGCGCCCTGTTCGATCGCTATGAACTGGTCGATGTCGCCATTCGCGTCGTGGGCATTGGATCGGTAGGGACGCGCTGCTACGAGGCGCTCTTCATGGCCGACGGACAGTGCCCATTGTTCCTTCAACTCAAGGAGGCGCGGGCTTCTGTACTGGAGGGTTACCTGCCGCCGAGCCGGTTTCCCAATCATGGCCAGCGGGTGGTGAACGGGCAGCGTCTGCTGCAATCGGCCAGCGACATTTTTCTCGGATGGTCGAAGATGCGTCACACAGGCAATGACTTCTACGTGCGGCAGTTGCGCGACATGAAGGGCGCATTCGACTTCACCACCTTCGACGTTGAAGATCTCGGCGAATATGCGGTCTCCTGCGCACACGCGCTGGCCCATTCGATGGCGAAAGCGGGCGATCCCGCTTTGCTCAGCGGATATGTTGGAAAGTCGAGTGCCTTCGACGAAGCCATCGAGCGATTCGCGCTCGCTTATGCGGAACAGAATGAGGCCGACTGGACGGTTTTGAAAGCGGCAGTCAAGGCAGGACGCGTCCAGGTTACTCGTGAATGAGTTTGGAGCGCTCTCTCACGATGAGCGTGCTCGGCCCGGGCGCGGTCCCCCGCGAGCGGATCGCCGGAACTGTCGCACTTTGCATATTGGCAGGGGTAATTTGGGCTGACGCATATTACCTGGTCAGCCTCGACGTTCGCGGGGCGTTTTCGGGCATGACACACGGGGGACCCCCGGAGGATCGCTCGATGTGCCAGCGCGAATTGCTCGATGGCTTCGTCGAACGCGTCGGACTTGCCAAGGTATCCGCGCAGGATCGCCAGACCGTGATTTCGCGCAAGCCCACCGCCCGCGCGCTTGCGGTATGGAATCGTGTTCTCATTCGGTATCGAAATCGAATCGAGAGTGCATCATCATGGCGGGGAATCTGGAGCGGGCGCTGGCCATCATCGAATTGCTGGCGAAGCAGGGCGGCAGCATGCAGCTGGCCGCGATCGCCGACACGCTGAACATTCCGCGCAGCGGCACCCATCGGCTGCTCGCGGAGTTGAGCGAGCAAGGCTATGTGCGTCAGGACGAGCACGGCGAATACGTGCTGGCGCTCAAACTGGTGTCGCTCGCGCTGATATGGCTGTCCACCGGCGGCGTGCTCGATATTTCGCAGCCGGTGCTCGACCGGCTGGCGGCCGCCTCGGGCGAATTGGCGCGTCTCGGCGTGGTCGAGGACGACCACATTACTTTTGTCGGCAAGGCGCAGGGCGCCAAATCCGGTTTGCGCTACGACCCGGACATGGGCAGCCAGCCGCCGCTGCATTGCACCGCAAGCGGCCAGGCCTGGCTATCGACGATGAGCGACGAGGAAGCCCTCGAACTCGTGTCGCGCCAGGGCGGCATCGGCAAGGCGGGGCCGCGCGGCCCGAAGGCGCCGAAGACGATCCAGCAGTTTTTGCAGGACCTGAACGGCGCGCGCAAGCGCGGCTACGGCATCGCGAGCGAAACCTACGAGGCCGGCATGACGTCGATGGCGGCGGCGATCCGTCATCCGGTGACCGGGCTGGTGGTCGGCATCGTCAGTCTGGCGGGGCCCACCAGCCGTCTGCCGGAAACGCGCCTGAAAGAGCTGGCGCCCGCGCTGCTCGAAGCCGCGTCGGACATGGGCGCGGCCACCTTGAGTTCGCCGTATTTCAAACGCAGTCCGCGCGTGGCGCCGGTGGCGGCCGTCGTGCAGCCGGTGGAGGCAAAGCGCAAGGGACGGCCGCGGGCGGCCTGAGCGCTGGACGCTTCGGTGCGCCGCACATCGGCGCGTGACGACCCGGCGGCCCGAGGACACGAGCGCGCGACATCAAGTTGCGCGTTCGCGGGCCGTTAAAGAGAAGAGACTCACCCCCTCCCGCCGTTCCCTTGAATATCTCGACGAACCCGTCGACCGCCACTCATGCAAACTGCTGCCGGCATCAAGGCCCAGCCATCAAGCGCCGAACTTCGGCGAATCGTCATCGCGATCGTGATCGGCAACGGCTTCGTTGCGTACGATTTCACCGTCTACAGCTTCTCGGCCGTGATCATCGGCAAGCTGTTTTTTCCGTCGGACAATCCCGCGGCGTCGTTGTTGCTGTCGCTCGCCACCTTCGGCGCGGGCTTCGTGATGCGCCCGCTTGGCGCGCTGATGATCGGCCATATCGCCGACAGCCGCGGCCGCAAGGCCGGCCTCACGGTATCGCTCACGCTGATGACGCTCGGCACATGGCTGATCGCATGCCTGCCGGGCTACGGGTCGATCGGCCCCGCGGCGGCCGTGCTGATGGTGCTCGCGCGGCTGATGCAGGGGCTCGCGGCGGGCGGCGAGATCGGCCCGGTATCGGCCTCGCTAATGGAGTCGGCCGGCTACCGGCAACGCTGTTTCATGGTGAGCTGGCGCGGCGCGAGCCAGGGCGCGGCCGCTTTCGCCGCCGCGCTGGTCGGTGCGAGCACCACGGCGCTGCTGTCGCCCGCGGCGATGCACGAATGGGGCTGGCGCGTTCCGTTCGTGCTGGGCGGCCTGATCGGCCCGGTCGGCTGGTATCTGCGCCGCCGCATGCCGGCCGCCGCGCCACGGCGGCGCGTGCGGCTCAGCCCCAGGCGGATCTTCGTGGAGCATCCGCGCGCGCTCGTCTGCGGCATTCTGATGATGGCCGCGCCGTCGGTGAGCATCTACGTCACCGTGTTCTACATGCCGGCCTACCTGGTTCGTACGCTGCATCGTCCGCCGGCGATCAGCCTGCTGACCGCCTGTCTGTCGGGCCTCGTGATTCTCGTGGTGACGCCGCTGATCGCACGCGCGGCCGACCGGCTCGCGAGCCGCAAGACCTTGCAATACGCGTCGCTCTGGGCGTCGCTGGCGGTGGCGTGGCTGGTCTTCCGGGCGCTGACTCAGGGCGCCGGCGATCTTGCCGCGCTGATCATCATCAGCGCGTACGTGGCGCTTGCCGTCAACAATGCCGGCGCCAGTTCGGTGCTGATGATGGAGGCGTTTCCGGCGCAGCGGCGCGCGGCCGGGCTGTCGGTGATTTACAGCTTCGGCGTGGTCCTGTTCGGCGGCTTTTCGCCGTTTCTCGTGACGTGGCTGATCAACCGGACCGGCGATCCGATGGTCCCGGCCTGGTATCTGATGGGCGCGACCGTACTGACGCTGATCGGCCTGAAGGCGTTTCCGGAGCAGGTGGCGCCGGTGGCGTGCGTCGACGGCTGTGTGGTGCACCCGCCCGCCTGAGCGTTACGCCGGCTGGCTGCGGAGTTGCAGCTCCAGCGCGCGGGCCCGCATGTCCTGCGGGCTCATGTCGAAGGCGCGGCGAAACGCGCGGGTGAAATCGGACGCGCTCTTGAAACCCAGTCCATAAGCGATTTCCACGACCTGAAGATGCGGGAAACGGACCAGTTCGTCCGCTGCTTCCCGCAGCCGGCGATTGCGGATATACGCGCCGAGCCCGCCCTCGTGCTCGAACCAGCGGTAGATGGTCGCGCGTTTCAGTTGCAGCGCCTGAACCACGCTGGTCGGCGTGAGGTCGGCCTGATGCAGGTTGGCTTCGACATGACGGCGCACCTGTCCCATCAACGCGGCTTGCAGCGCGGCGCGGTCCGCGCCGCTCAAGTGTGCGGCTTTGCGAAACGCGGCGACCAGCAACTGGGCGCCCGCGTGCAGCGCCTCGATTGCGCTGGCCGGCTCCAGCGACGGGATTTCACGGGCGACCGCCGCCAGGTGATCCAGTACGAGGCCGGCCAGCGGCGAGTCTTTCTGGATGATGCGGCCGTGAATTCCGGCGCCGTCGCGCAAGCCCTCGTCGACCACCCCGGCCGGCACGAACAGGCTCAGCAGGCGGCACTTGGGGCGTTCGGCGCGAAACGGCTGGTTCAGATCGAACGCGACGATGCCTTGCACCGAGCCCGGTTCGCTGCGCTTCTTGCGCATGCCCGTCACGTGGCCGACTTCTCCTTCGAGGAACAGCTGAAAGACGTAATCGCGCCGCGTGTCGGTGGATACGCGGGCCACGGAGCGTTCCAGCAGCATCGACTCGGTGCTGCAGTCCGTAAACACCATGCCGCCGACCGCATATAAATCGATTTCACCGCGAAATCCCCCGGCGACCTGCGCCTTCGACGGTGGCGCGTCGACCACATGCCCCACGCGCTGACGCCAGGCGAGGAATTGTTCGTCGGCGGCGAGTCCATGCGTGCTGAACCGGCTCGTCGAAATGGTCGAGCGCGAATCGGCGGCGGCGGCCAGGTGTGGCGGCAGAGAGCGTTGGTTCATGAGTCGGTGGCTGCGGGCAAGTAAATGCGGCTTCGGCTACGGGGACAGCGGCAAGCGGACAGGCAAACGGAGATTTCTCGCGTCGCGCGTCCAATATTGAGACGCATGGTAAAGCCTAACAAGAAACGTGCGTTATCGTCACACGATTAGATTGCAGATCGCTTTCGCTGACGGCGCGGCAGTGGGTTGGCTTTCGCCCCGTTCCGGACTCGTAACTGCGCGCACAAAGGCGCCAACCCGCCAGGCGCGGCGCAATGGGTGGGAGGTACACGCTTTGCCAGCAGGCAATCTACGGGGAATGGACGATGAGCGGCACGATCAAGCAACCGACCGCGCCAAGCGGCGGGCGGCGTCCGGCCAGTCTGGTGGATAGCCAGTTGGAACATCTCGAGAACATGGTCGAGTACGTCACGCGCGGGGGCGCGGCGGGCGTGCTGTATGCGTTCGACCATGAGTATTGGGAAAAGCGGATCCGCGTGCTGGAAGAGACGCATGAGCTGATTGCGAGTCAGCGAAAGCGCGTCGCCAGGCTACTGGGAAGACTGGCGAGCGAAGCGCAGATCGGGCTGAAGCGGCGCACGGCCGCTTGAGGGGTTGCAGAACAGAATGCGGGGACCGGGGTAGCAAAGCAGAGGAGAGAACCACATCGATGCGAGCCGGCATCGGTAATAAAAAAATCGTAGGACCTGAGAGAACGTGGCGATGATGCGAACGGGCCCGCAGAGGCCCGTCGCTCATCTGCCCACCACAAAAAACGCTCGCGGTGTGAATCCATGCCGCTTCGCCGGTTGCCTCGTTCATGAGCGCCGGTCAATGATCTCCCGACACCCATTCACGACACTCGGCGAGCGCCGGCGGGTGCGCCGCACCTCACGCATGTGTCACGCTTGTTAGCCCGCGATGCTCCGGTTTCGGTTTCGGTTTCGCTTCGACGCGGCGCCCACTGCAGTCTTTGCGGAGTCGATAAAAAGCAGATGTAATGCCGCAGCATTTTCAATGGCTCGCAGGTAGGCATTTAAATAAACCGCTTTTTGCAGTAATTCTGACCGTTTTTAAATGGGGTGCGGTTAATGGTAGGTATGCAAAATACGCAATAAATTTAGCGCTGATAAACTGTGCGCCGGAACAGTGCGGCAATGCTTTTCAAGTCATCGCTCGTTCCCCCAATTCCGGCGGCTTCAATGGCCGGATAGACGGTAGAAATAGGCCTTTTCCGCGATTTGGAAGACGCGCTCACACGCCATACTGGCTCAGGTGAGCGCAGGTAAAAGGGACGTATGCCTGGTTGTCCTTGCTTCCATGCACGCATGGTGTTTCGCATCAGCCGATTTCCCCCGCCAAACTCCATCCCTCTGATTTTGACAAGTATCGGGGCTTGCTTTGAGCCCGTTTTTGGAAGTGACTCATGAAGCCGGGAAATAATTCGCTTGGGAAAAGACGTACACGCAAGATCGCCATCGCGGTGATTGCGGTGCTAATCGCAGGGTTGCTCGCGTTGGGCTTCTGGCATTCCCAGCAGCGCGCGGCGCAGGCAGCGCCGGCGCTCACCGGTGTCGCGAGCCAGATGCGTGACGACCCCTCCGCGTGGACGCGCAAGGAGAAGGACGCGTCGGCGATGCTGCGCGATATTCACGACGCCAACGTCACCGCGATCGGCGTGAGCCCCAGCGCGATTCTGGTGTCCACGCGCGACGGCGCGAAGTACTTCGTCACCGACCACAACGCGACGTTCTCGCACGCGCTGCTGCTCGGCGAGCCCAAGTCCGACCAGGCCGCCGCGTATCAACTCGTGTGGCTGCCCGATGCGGATATTCGCACCGGCGGCGCGCGCTGGACCCATGCGTTCGACCAGCTGCGCGACGCGATCAGTGTGCTGCTGCCGCTGTTGCTGATCGGCGGCATGGTGTGGTTCATGCGGCGCGAAATGAAAGGCGGCGCGACGCTGCTCAGCGAGACGCCCGCGCTGCGCTTCGACGACGTGATCGGCGCGGGCGAAGCGAAGGCCGCGCTCGCGGACATTCGCGGCTATCTGTCCGATCCGAAGCAATTCACGTCGATGGGCGTGCGCGCGCCGTGCGGCATTCTGATGGTGGGCGGCCCGGGCGTCGGCAAAACGCGGCTTGCGCAGGCGCTGGCCGGCGAGTGTGGCGCGAGCTTCATCTCGATCACCGGCAGCTATTTCAGCGCGAAGTACTACGGGGTCGGCATCCAGAAGGTCAAGCATCTGTTCGAACTGGCGCGCAAGAACGCGCCCACGGTGATCTTCATCGACGAAGCCGACGGTCTGGCCAAGCGCACCGATACCGGCGGCGGTCCGGTCGAAGCCGAGAGCAACCGCATCATCAACCAGTTGCTGGCGGAGATGGATGGTTTCGCTTCGAACGAAGGGGTCATCATCGTCGCCGCGACCAATCACCCCGACAATCTCGACGAGGCGTTGCGCCGGCCAGGCCGGTTCGATCGCACCGTGCAGGTCCGTCTGCCCGATCGCGACGACCGCGCGAAGATTTTCCGCTTCTACGCGGAGAAGCTGAAGTCGAAGTCCGCGGATATCGACTATGACCAGCTGGCGCGTCTGACTACCGGGCTGTCGCCGGCTACCGTCGCGATGGTGGTGAATCAGGCGGGGCTCGTCGCGCGCAAGGCCGGCGACACTGAAATCGCGGCGAAGCATTTCATGGAAGCGATCAAGATTGCGCGCATCGGCGATGTGAGCGGCGCCGAGCGCGCGCTCAGCGAAGATGAACGCACGCGCATCGCGGTGCATGAAGCGGGGCATGGGCTGGTCGCCGCGGTGCTGGGTACTGGAGTGCTGGAAGAGGTCACGATTCTGCCGCGCGGTGGCGCGTTGGGCGTCGCGCTCATCACCAAGGCGCAGGACAAGCACCTGTACCGCGAGACTGAGATCCGCAACGAGATCCAGGTGTTGCTCGGCGGCCGCAACGCCGAAATTCTGCTGTTCTCCGAAGCATCGAGCGGCGCCGCGTCGGACTTGCAGGAAGCGTCGCGAATCAGTCTCGACATGGTGTCGAAGTTCGGCTTCAACAGCGACGGCAATCTGTTCAGCCTCGCGGCGTTGCCGTCGCAGTATGCGGGTCTGCAGATGAAGAGCGCGATCGAGCACGCAAACGTGCTGCTCAAGGAGTTGAACGAGCTGTGCTACGGCCTTCTGCATGCGTATGAGCCGGTGCTGCGCGCGATTGCCGACGAACTGCTGGAACAGGAGACCGTGCCTGGGGAAACGGTTTACCGGTTGATCAAGGAGCATAAGAGCACGCTCAAGATCGTTCACGAGCCGGCTGCGGCTTGAGCATGAAGGCGGCTTGATTGTGAGCCGATCGTGACTTGAATGAGCGCGGGCCTCTACCGGTCGCGCGCTCACTACAGCGACTGGAAGCCGCCTTCGCTACGCGAAATCAGACGGCCCAGGCGCCGGCACACCCGGCGGTGTGTCGGTCTCGCCGATCGGGGTGCCGTCGCCCTCGTCTTTTTCCTCTTCTTTACTCGGCTCGGGCGTGTCGCCTTTCTGCGGCAACGGCTGATCGAGGCCTGGCTCGACCGGCGTCGAAAGCGCATCGCCAATCGGCTTGGAGACTTCGGTGGGCGGGCTGCCGGGGTCTTCGTCGGCCCGGCGGTCAGGCTCGTTCGGGGGATTTGCCATCATGTTTGCCATGATGCTCTCCGGTTGATGAGGTTGAACCAGAGAAGCAGCAATGCGCGTACCACGGTTCCGTTCGACGTCGTGGCGCAGGCTCCAGGCGCGGAAAACCCCGGACTTCCAGATCATCTGCGCAGCGGCGGCCAGCACGAACACCAGGACCAGAACCCGAAACGCCGCCGGCGGCGGCCTGTCTCGCAGTGGCCGCACCAGCAGGATGCCCGCGATCACCGGCACGCTCGCGCAGGCCGAGATGGCCAGAGCGGTCCAACTCGCATGCGCACTGCCGCTGAACGTGGCCACCAGCGTGATGATCGACACCACGAGAATGATCGCGATCTGCATGGTGAACGCTTTGCCCGTCGCTCAGACGGCGTCCGAAGCGGTGCTGTCTTCGCGCAACGTGCGCTCGTTGCGAGGCGCCGATGTGGCCGGCGCTGACGCTGCAACCGAACGTCCCGTATGCGCTGGCGTCTGCCGCGTCTTCAGCCGGAGAATCGGCTGCTCGATCAGCCGCCACGACAGGACCGCGAGCGTCAGCGAGATCGCAAACGACGCGACGATGCCCGCCGCGTGCGCCCACATCGGCACCGTGCCGCTGAAGAACGCCTCGGCGTGATGGTTGCGGGTCAGGTCGGGGATCAGGTTGTGATAGAGATAAAACCCATAGCTGATGCGGCCAAAGTTCACCAGCCAGCCCGTTTCGAGCAGACCGATGACCACGGCGTTGCGGCAGCAGGCAACCGAACCCACGAGCGCCGCGATACTGACGCCGTACAACGCGCTGACCACGGTAAACAGCAATGGATTGTCCAACGCGCTCCAGACCGGCCCGCTCGCACACAAGCCCACGAGGCCGAGACTCAAAACGAACAGCGTGACGCCGTGTCCGAGCCAGATACGCACGCGGCTCTGTTCGCTCGAGATCATCGACCCGACAATGCCACCCAGCGCCAGCAACCAGAAGTTGCTCAACGGGTGCGTGTAAATCGTGATCTCGTCCCAATGCGCGGCGCGCATCATCAGCAGGGAAACCAGCCCGAGCGCGACGATCGCGCAGCACATCGCGCGATGCCGACGCACGGCGACCAGCAACAATAGCGGCGCAACGACGAGATAAAACTGCTCCTCGATCGCGAGACTCCACAAATGCGAGTAGCGCCCCGGCCAGTAACGCAGCACGGAGCCAATCCAGAAGTTCGACAGATAGGCGAAATGAAACGGCATGCCGCTCGCGAGTTCGGGACTCGCGAGTCCGAATGCCATCAGCACGCACAGCACCCCCAGCATCAGGTAGTAGATCGGAAAGATGCGCAAGGTCCGGCGAAACAGAAAGCGCCTGAGTTCAGCGCCGAATTGACTGCCGCCAGCTTCGATGCGCGCGCGTTGCGAGGAGAGAATGCCGATGATCAGAAAGCCGCTCAGCGCGAAGAAGATCCATACGCCGAGATGGCCGATCTCGCCGATGTCGCCAAACAGGCGGTGCTGAAAAAAAACCATCAGCACAGCGATGGCGCGCAAGCCGTCGAAGCCGGCAATCCTGTTGTTCATGTGGTCGTCTTCCAGAGCGAAGGCCGCGCGCGAGGCGCGGCCGTTCAGGGCGGTAGTGGAAGGACCGGAGCATGCCGGCGACGGTGCAGCGGGCGCGGCGAAAAGATGGCGTCGTCATGACGCGCAGCGAGCCGGCCGATCGCGGATCAGCCAGCAATGTGTCCGGTCCACATGAGTGGCCGCCGGAAGAGGACATCGCGCGACAGAAACGCGCGAGCTCCGGCGGGCGAGCATGAAACCATCGTACGATGAAAAAAAGCGAAAAAAATCGCACAGCGCCTTCAGCGATTTTTTTCCTCGGCCATTACCGATCGCGCTCGCGTTTCGCGCGTGAAAGCCGCAAAAGTTGCCGCGAAGAGAAGACGCGATGACTCAGTATTACCGCACGCCGACAGCTGAATTTCAGATTGCCATCTTGCGGGAGGAGATTAAAGGCCGGTTGTCAGCGCGCGTGAGCAGCGTGCACGGGAGCGGCCGGAACGAATTATTCTCGTGGTGTTCCTACGAGGAACGGCGGTCCATGACCGCTTCTCACGGCGCGTCACCCGCGCCATCCTGCGAGAACCCGAATGGAAATTCGTCGCGGCCGCCCAGGGGGAAGTCCCCGTGGAGGACGCTCGATCGAAGTGGATTTCTTCCGCGGCGTCGTGCTGATCGTCATCGTGCTGGATCACATTCCCGGCAGCACGCTGTCGCATCTGATGTTGCACGCGTATGCGTTGTGCGACTCGGCGGAAGTGTTCGTGTTTCTCGGCGGCTATGCGTCGGCGGCGGCCTATACGAGCGTGCTCACGGGCCGTGGCGAGAACGCGGCGAAGATGCGCTTCGTCAGACGCTGCTGGGAAATCTATCGCGCCTATCTGTTGACGGCGGTGTTGACGCTCGTGTCCGGCGCGGCCCTCGCGCTGCTGCATCTGAACTCTCCGATGGTCGAGCTCACCGGCTGGCCGCCTTTCGCGGTTCAGCCGCTGCGCGAAGCGCTCGATATCGCGGTGCTGCGGCGTCAGCCCTATCTGTCGAGCGTGCTGCCCATGTATGTGATCTTCGCGCTGTGCGTGCCGTTCGCGGTGCCGCTCGCACGCCGTTCGTCGCTGACGGCGGTGGGTCTGAGCGTGGCGATCTGGGCGCTCGCGCGGCCGCTGGCCGCGTTATTCAGCATTGACGATGTGGCCGACTGGGCTTTTAATCCGTTTGCATGGCAGCTGATGTTCGTGCTTGGCATTGTGTGCCGGGTGCAGCCGATCAGCGAGCGCTTTCACGCCAGCCGCACCGCGCGCTGGTTCACGTGGGCCGCGGTGGTCGCAGTGATGGCGTTCGCGATCGTCAAACTCTTCGTGCTCACGCAACCGTTGCCCGGCACTCTTAAACAGAACCTCTCCGTGGACCGTGTGATCAACTTCATCGTCATTGCCTGGCTGGCCGCGCAGTTCGTGCGGATGGGCAGCATCGCGTGGCTTGCGCGGCGCCTGCCCGCGGTGGTAACGGTCGGCCGCACCGGGCTCGTGTGTTTCGTCGCCGGCACGCTGGTCTCATTGATCGTCGATACGGCGACCCCGCATACGTTTCATGGGTTTCGCGGCGGATTGATCGGACTGGGCGGCGATCTGGTCGCCATCGGCGCGGTGCTGATGATCGCGCGCGGCTGGCACGGCTGGAGAGGGCAGCAGTCGGGTGCGCCCGCCAATGGCGCGGGCTACGGATGACGGTGCGATGGCGCCGTACGCGTTCGACGCGAGATGCGCGTACGGCCGCCGGGGTCGTCGGCGCGTTGTTGTGGCTGGCGGCTCACGCGGTGCTGGCCGCACCCAAAGAAACCCCGCTCACGATGACGATGCGCTGCGCGGAATTCGCGGGTGCGGTGCTGCCTCCTGATGTGATTGCGTTGCCGACCGCCGGCGCGCAGATCGAAAGCGCGGCGATGGTGCGCGCCACCGCGCCCGGCAATCAGCAAGGCGGCGAATATTGCCGCATCACCGGGCGGATCAAGTCACTCAAAGCGAGCACGCCGGATATCCGTTTCGATCTGAATCTGCCGCGCCGCTGGAACGGCCGCGCGCTGCAGATCGGCGGCGGTGGCTATAACGGCGTGGTGGTGAGCGGCACCGGCGTGATGCCGTTTTCGCCGGATCGCGCACCACTCGCGCAAGGCTATGCGACGTTCGGCGACGACTCCGGGCATGTCGGCGATGGGTCGCTCGCGGTGTTCGGCCTCGTCGACGAAGCGGTGACGAATTTCGGCTATGCGCATCTGAAGAAGACCCACGATACCGCGCTTGCGTTGATTGTGCGCGCGTACGGCCGGCCGCCGCAGCGGATGTATTTTGCCGGCGGCTCGACCGGGGGCCGCGAAGGCTACACCGTGATGCAGCGCTTTCCCGACGACTACGACGGCGTGATCGCCAACTCGCCCGCGCTCAATTTTTCCGGCGTGCGCCTGCTCGGCGTGAAGCTCGGCCAGGCGGAATACGCGACGCCCGGTGGCTTCATTCCACCGCTGTTGCTCGAGCACGTGTATCAACGCACGCTCGCGGTCTGTGACCGGCTCGACGGCGTGGCGGACGGTATCATCAGCGACGTTGCCGCGTGCCGCGAGCACGAAGCGGAGATCGTCGACTCGTTGCGTTGCGCGGGCCGTGCGCCTTCGCACGATGAATGCCTGACGGACGCGCAACTCGCCACCTTGCTCGTGATGCGCGACGGCCTCTCATTGCCGTACCGGCTGGCGTGGGTCGTCACCGGCTATCGCGGCTACAACGTCTTTCAGGGTACGCGTCTGAGCGGGCTGCTCGGGCTCGCGCATCAACCGGAGCGCCTGCCGGTGCCGACGTTCTACGCCAACGGCTATCTGTTCGCGCAGGGCGACGGCTACCTCCGCTACTTCATGGCGCGCGACGCGGACTTCGACTCGCTCGGATTCGACCCGCAACGCCCGGGAAAATATCGCGCGCAACTGATCGCGTTATCGCAGACGATCGGCGCGATGAACCCCGACCTGTCGCGCTACATGGCGCGCGGCGGCAAACTCATCACCGTGCAAGGCCTTGCCGACGAAGTCATCAGCCCGAATCAGACGATTGCGTACTACGAGGCGCTGATCGCTCGTTTCGGCGCCGAGCGGGTCGATGGCTTCATGCGGCTGTATATGGTGCCGGGCTTTCAGCACGGCAGCGGCGTGTTCATTCCGTCGGTGGATCTGCTCGGCGCGCTCGATAACTGGGTGACGCGCGGCGTGTCGCCCGAGACCTTGACGGCGACCGACATCGCGGCGGCGACCAATGGACGCTCGCGTCCGTTGTGCCGTTATCCGCTGTTTCCACGCTATGCCGGCAAAGGCAATGTGAATCTCGCTAGCAGTTTTGTGTGCTCCGGACCGTGAGGTGAGTTGAAGCGGGGCGGAGGTGATCGCAGTCGCCCCACTGAACGTGGCGCACGAAGCCGGCGACACGCTGCACGCTTTGCCACTTTCCATTACATTGCGGGTGCGGTCGCGCATTCGCACCGCTCCTTCCAATCAAACAACGGTGTCTGCCATCGTCGAATCCATGCAGCCAATCGTCTCGGTCACGAACCTGTCGAAAACTTATGCCAGCGGCTTTCAAGCGCTCAAAAATATCAACCTGGCAATCAACCGAGGAGAGATTTTCGCCTTGCTCGGCCCGAACGGCGCGGGCAAAACCACCCTCATCAGCATCATCTGCGGCATCGTCAATGCCAGCACAGGCAGCGTGACGGTGGACGGCTCCGATATCGCGGCGGACTATCGCGGCGCGCGCTCGCTGATCGGCCTCGTGCCGCAGGAGTTGACCACCGACTCGTTCGAAACCGTCTGGGCGACCGTCTCGTTCAGCCGCGGGCTGTTCGGCAAGCCGAAAAACCCGGCGTTCATCGAGAAGGTGTTGCGCGACCTGTCGCTGTGGGAGAAGCGCGACAGCAAGATCATCACGCTGTCGGGCGGCATGAAGCGCCGGGTGCTGATCGCCAAGGCGCTCTCGCACGAACCGCGCGTGCTGTTCCTCGACGAACCGACCGCCGGCGTGGACGTCGAGTTGCGGCGCGACATGTGGAAGCTGGTGCGCTCGCTCGCCGAGAGCGGCGTGACGATCATCCTCACCACGCACTACATCGACGAAGCCGAGGAGATGGCCGACCGCATCGGCGTGATCAGCGCGGGCGAGATCATGCTGGTCGAAGAGAAGACGGAGCTGATGCGCAAGCTCGGCACCAAGCAGCTGACGCTGCAACTGGAGAGTCCGCTCGAGCACGTGCCGGCGTCGCTGGCCGGCTACGCGCTGGCCGTCGCGGAGGGCGGCAACGAGCTGATCTACACCTACGAAGGCGATGGCGGGCGCACCGACATCATCGCGCTGCTCAAGGCGCTCGACGACGCCAGCATCCGCTTCAAGGATCTGCACACCACGCAGAGTTCGCTTGAAGACATCTTCGTCAGTCTGCTCCGAGGTGATCAATGAATATCCATGCAATGCGCGCGATCTACAAGTTCGAGATGGCGCGCACCTGGCGCACGCTGATGCAAAGCATCATCGCGCCGGTGATTTCGACTTCGCTTTACTTCGTCGTGTTCGGCTCGGCCATCGGTTCGCGCATCAAGGAAGTGGACGGTATCAGTTACGGCGCGTTCATCGTGCCGGGGCTGATCATGCTGTCGCTGCTGTCGCAAAGCATTGCGAACGCGTCGTTCGGGATTTACTTTCCGCGCTTTACCGGCACGATCTTCGAGTTGCTGTCGGCGCCGGTGTCGTACCTGGAGATCGTCGTGAGTTATGTGGGCGCGGCGGCCACCAAGTCGATCCTGCTCGGCCTGATCATTCTCGCGACCGCCGGACTGTTCGTGCCGTTACAGGTGCAGCATCCGATCTGGATGGTGCTGTTCCTGGTGTTGACGGCGGTCACGTTCAGTTTGCTCGGGTTCATCATCGGCATCTGGGCGGATAGCTTCGAGAAGCTGCAACTCGTGCCGTTGCTGATCGTCACGCCGCTGACCTTTCTCGGCGGCAGTTTCTATTCGGTCAATATGCTGCCGCCGTTCTGGCGCGTCGTGACGCTGTTCAATCCGATCGTCTATCTGGTCAGCGGCTTTCGCTGGAGCTTCTTCGGGCTCGCCGACGTGAACGTCGAGTTGAGTCTCGGCATGACGGTGCTGTTTCTGGCGGTGTTCCTGCTGATCGTCAACTGGATCTTCAAAACCGGCTACCGGCTCAAGAGCTGACAGGACGTCGTGCGGGATGAGCGCGAGCGGTCTGCCGGTGGGCATCAGCGCACGCTCATGGCTCGCGCCCTTGCCGCGTGATCGAAAGACGTGACGGCGCTCGCCGTCACGTCATCCACCGTCAACTACGACACATACGCGTGCGCGACGTTGATCAACTGCACGCGATTGCGCACGTTGAACAACTGCCGCAAGCGACGCAGATGATAGTCGACGTTATGCGGCGACAGCCCAAGGAAATAAGCGATTTCCTTGTCCCGCTGACCCTGCACGACCGCCTTCAGCACCGCGTGCTGCAACTCGCTCAACGCGACGCGCTGCTGCTGCGCGGGCGCGATGCCGATCACGCTTTTCGCGTGCGTCCAGATGAACTCGTGAATCGTGTGCGCGAACATCAGCGTTTCGGCCACGATCGATTCGGTCATCCAGCGCGGGTTGCCGATCTCCGAGTTGAAGCACAGGCTCGCGCTCAGCTCAGGCTCGGGCAGCGGCATCTGCGTGAGAATCCCGCTTTTGCGGCCGTTCGCCTCCATCATGTCGATCAGCCCGCCGAGCCGCTCGCTGCGCATTTGCGCGCGCGGCAGCTCGGCGCGCAGGTCGGCGGTGTTCCACAGAAACGGCATGCCGGTCGGCGACGCGAGCGCGACCCGCGGGTCCAGCTCGAAGTAGCGCTCGCGGAAATAGCGCGTGAGCCATGTCTGCGACTCGTAGCTGGTCAGCACGAACATCGTCTTGTGATGCGACGACGTGCGCGTGGCCGTATAGCTGAACGAGTCGAAGCCAAGCTGCCTGATGCGCTGCCGCACGAATTCGATGCGGTCCTGCGCGCTGCCGAACCGCCCCAGCGGACTGATGATCGGTGCGGCGCGTCTTGTGGCGGGCGACGGCGTGCCGATCTCCTCCTCGGTGAAGAGGGTGAGAAAGCCAGTGGGCGCGGCACCGGTTGCGGTGCGGGTCGATGCTCTCGATGCTTCAGCCGCGTGGGCTGATTTCACGGGTTGCCGCGTGCCGGCCGGGTGGGCCGGTGGTGCGGACACCGCTGAGTTGTATGCTGCCGACGCGTGCCCGGCTTCGCCTTGCGGCGAGCTGGTCAGCCAATGCGGCAGCGTATCGCATTCGTGTTCCATGAAACGGTAGCTCCGGCGTTCGAAACGCGTGAAAGACGACAACCTGAATGATTAGCTATTTCCAGAAATTACGGTAGCCGGTTCCTTGCTATCATTTTCGCGATCTTGCGCTGACAGCGGACCGGCAACACGGGTATGGCGGAGTTTCTCCTTGCATATGGCACCTCCTTGGGAATGGACGTGATGGCACGAATTCCGAAGCTGACAACGACGCTTGCCTACGACCGCTACATGGCGGGTCAGAAACTGGTGTCGAGCGTGGACCGCCCGTGGCGTCACCTCGTGCTGCGCTCGTATCTCGAACCGGCCGCGCAGGAACTGCTGGAGGCGCCCGGCTTGCAGGACCTCACGCTGATGACGCTCGCGAGCGGCGCCGAACACCTCGAACGCAATCTGCACGGACGCTGGGAGAGCGCCGATCTGCGCGTGGGCGACCTCTGGTTCGTGCCGCCCGCGCCGATCTCGTGGCGCTGGTGTTCGATCAGCGACGAGCCGCTGTCCACCGTTCATTTGCACATTGAGCGCAGCCTGATCGACAGCGTCGCTGATCAGATGGAGCACGGCGGGTCGAGCGAACTGTCGCTCGGCGACGCGATGCAGTTCCACGATCCGCTGATCGCCGCGATGCTCGGCGCGCTGCATCGCGCCGCCGGCGATCCGGCCGATGCGCGTCTGTATGTCGATACGCTGGTTCACGCGCTCGCCGCGCATCTGTTGCAGCATTACTCGCGCGGCCGCCACGCGCCCGGCCGGCTGCCCGCACAGCCCGAACGGCTGGTGCCGCGCCGGATTCGCCGCGTGACCGACTACATCCACGCCAGTCTTGCCGCCGATCTGTCTATCGATGAACTGGCGAGGCACGCGGGGCTAAGCAGTTTTCATTTTGCGCGTGTGTTTCGCCGCGAGACCGGCGAGACGCCACATCAGTTCGTCACGCGCTTGCGGCTCGAGGAAGCGGCGAGGCTGCTGCGCGCCAGCGATCAGACCGTGCTGCAGATTGCGCTTGCGGTGGGTTTCGAGAGTGCCAGTCATTTCTCCGTGCAGTTCAAGCGTGGCTATGGTTTGACGCCGCTCGCTTACCGGCTGCGCGGCTGACGTACGGATAGCGCGGCTGGACGTGGGCGGCGGGTCAGCGGGTCATGTCGGGGCGACCGTTGGCGATGGCCGGTGGCGGATGCTTGCCGGCGTTGGTCGCGCATATGAGTACAGTCCAATGAGCCGCCCTCAGATGGGAATCACGCACTTTGCGCAGTGTGCGGCGCATTGCGCGCCTTGCAAACTACGAACTTTCGTGGCGACACAGTGGCAAGACCTGGCATAGCCATGTCGTGTAAGCCTTTCCGGCCCTTTTCAGGCGCGCGGCGACAACGGGTCTAACTGGCCTGACCAGATCAAAAACAACTGTACCTGTCGAAGCCTTGCATCGGACGACAGAATGATGCGCACACAGCCTGGCCCAACCCGCCTCTGAGCGACCGTGTCTGACCGACCTTTCCATTCAACCCGTCACACTGGATACATTGCGATGACCCGACTTCGAATCACCTCCTGCGGCCACGTCTTCGTCGCCGAAACCCATCCCGATGCGCCGCACACCGTGGCCGCGTTCCTGAAGCTGCTGCCGTACCGCCAGAAGATCATTCACGTGCGCTGGAGCGGCGAAGGCTGCTGGGTGCCGCTCGGCGACTTCAAACTGGAGAGCGACGGCGTGGCGGTCGGCTTCGAGAATCACACGAGCCATCCGTCGGTCGGCGACATTCTGTTCTACCCGGGCGGCTACAGCGAGACCGAGATCATTCTCGCGTACGGCTCGTGCTGCTTCGCGAGCAAGATGGGGCAACTGGCGGGCAACCACTTCCTGACTATCGTCGAAGGCCGCGAAAAGCTGCGTGAGCTCGGCGCCAAGGTGTTGTGGGAAGGCGCGCAGGACGTGCTGTTCGAGAAGATCTGAAGCAACGGCGCCGCGTACACGTCCTAAACCCTGGTTAATTTTTGTTCAGCAAATCGCGCATACTGGCAGCGCAAGGGCGGCTTGTGAAGCGCTCGCCGATCTGCCTCCCGAGCGCGGTTTGCGGCCCATGCGGTCGCGTCGAGCAGGGAGCGGAACACTTATTTTTTCGCCGCGCCGCGCTGCGGCGCCAGGTCTCCCACATGACGGACTCGCACGTACCCCCGCTAAGCGCCTTCGCCGCACAGTTGCGCTCCCAACAGGTCGAATTGACCGAACGCTGGATGAAGGCCGTCTTTCATGACGCAGAACTGACCGAATCCGACCGGCTGACCAACGAACAACTGGCCGATCACATCCCGAACATCCTCGACGAAATCTGCAGCGTGCTGGAGAACCAGGACCTCGACCACGCGGAGAACGCGATCGGGCGCAACGCGCGGCTGCACGGCAAATTGCGCTGGAAACAGGGCTACCGGATCGACGAGCTGGTGCGCGAACTCGATCTGTTTCGCCAGATGCTGACCGGGGCGATCGTCGAGTTCAGCGAAGCGCGGCCGTCTTTCACGCGGCGTCATGAGGAGCGGGCGCGGCATTTCATCGACGAAGCCGTCAGCTTCGTCACGCTGACGTCGATCCGTGAGGTCGTCAGCGAGCGCGACAGGAAGATCGACGATTACACCGGGCGGCTCGAACGCGCAAATCATGAACTGACGCTCAAGCAACGGCTGGTCGGTGATCTGTACGAGTCGCGCATGCAGATCACCCGCAGCGTCGTGCACGATCTGCGCAGCTTCCTCAACGTGTTTTCGATGGCGCTGCAACTGATGAGCCGCGCGCCGTCCAGGCTCGAGACCGCGCTCGCGCTGGCGAACCGGCAGGCCGCCGATATGAAGACGCTGGTCGATGAACTGGTCGAATACTCGGTGGTCCTCGGCGACAGCAGTCCGCTCGTGCTGGAGCGTTTCGCGCTGCGCGAGCTGTTCGACGAACTGGTGATTTCGTGCGAACCCGCGATCGAAGCGAAAGGGCTGCGCCTTCAGACCGCGTTCGACGGCGCCCTGAACGAGGTCGTCTCCAACCGGCTGAAGCTCAAGCAGGTCGCGCTCAACCTGCTGACCAACGCGGCGAAATACACCAAGGCGGGGCAGATCGAATTGACGATGCTCGCCGCGCAGGACGAGCACTGGTGTCTGCGTGTGTCGGATACCGGCGTGGGTATCGGCGCGTCCGACCGGGAGCGCGTGTTCAGGGAGTTCGAACGCGCGACCGACGACGATATTCCCGGCGCCGGTTTGGGTCTCGCGATCGTCAAGGAATTGTGCCGGGCGCTCGAAGGCGAGATTCGTTTCGATTCGCAGGAAGGCGAGGGGACGATCTTCGAGATTACGTTTCCGATGCGCTTGCAGGCGGCGGGTACCTGAGCCGGTCGTTGCCGTTTTGGTCTGAGGGCGCTGTGTTGGGTTCGCTGACCCATGTCCGTCGTTTTACTCCGAGACAAATTAAGCCCAAAGCTTAAAGCAGCCTAAGAAGTCAAAACCCAATCTAAGAAATTTGGCCACTTTCGCCTGAGCGACGCTATGTCGTTTGTCTCATTTAAGCTAGAAATTAACTTTTAGGAGTATTCGGATTCCCCCCATCGGCGTGCGTCGCTGACACTGATCACTTCGCTTTTGTCGGCCAAGTGGAAGCGCGCCGTGCTCCTAAGTTTTGGCCTGTTCAAGCCTAAATACTTAGGATGGCATAGGAAAAATCTTGGCGAATGAGTCTCGATAAAAATGGGAGGGCATGTTGAACAAAACATATAAAGCCGTATGGAACCGATCGACCCGCACCTATGTCGCCGCGTCCGAGGTGGCGAAATGTCATCGCGCGATAGGCGCGTCGATGTGCCGGGCGCTGGTGGCCGCCAGTGCCGGTCTGTTGAGCGCGTTGACGTTTTCGCAACCAGCCCGTGCCGACGATTGCACGCCCCAGACGCCGAGCTGTCTGAACGTCGCGCAGGCGTTGACGACGCAGGTGGCAAGCACGGCCACGCCGGCCGCCAATGACCCGGCGTGGTCCACGGAAACGGCGGCCGCCATCGCCAACGCCAGCGTATTTGCAGGTACACCGGCGGTTGCGGCCGAAGTTGCGGCAGCGCAACCCGTCGTGATGCTCGCAGCCGCCGCCACCCCAGTGGTGACCGACTATATCTCCGTCAGCCCCAACGTCGTTCAAGGCACCCGCACCAGCGCGTCAAGCGATCTGAACGCGATGGCGATCGGCCCCACCGCAGCGGCCGTGGGCGTCAATGCGCTGGCCGTCGGCGGGGGCTCGGCGGCGGGCAGCGACGGTTCGACCGCGGTCGGCTCGGCGGCGGGCGCACTGTCGGTCAATTCGACTGTCGTCGGCGCGGGCGCGTCGGTCGGCGCCCTGTCGGACAATTCGGTCGCGCTCGGCTACAACTCGCGCTCGAGCGCGCTCAATAGCGCGTCGATCGGCGGCTACGCCAGCGCGACGTCGGCCGGCGCGGTGGCGATCGGCTACAACTCGTTCGTCAGCCAGGCCGCAACGAATGCGCTGGCCATGGGCTCGAATGCAACGGCCAGCGCGGCGGGCGCGGTGGCGTTGGGCGGCGGCTCGATCGCGAATCGCGCCAACGTGGTGTCGGTGGGCAGCAGCACGCAGAGCCGGCAGATCGCCTATGTCGCGGCCGGCACGCAAGCGACCGACGCGGTCAACGTGGGCCAGCTTGCCGGCGTGGCCGCCGCGCTTGGCGGCGGCGCGTCGATCGACTCGACCGGCGCGGTGGTTGCGCCGTCCTATACCGTCGGCGGTACGACTTATAACGACGTCGGCGCGGCACTGGCCGCGGCCGCGTCCGACGGCGTAGGCGCGAGCGCCGATGCGCTGCGCTACGACACCGCGCAGCATGACATCGCGACGCTCGGCAACCCGGGCACCCCGGTCAAGCTCACCAACATCGCGGACGGCACGCTAAGCGCCGACAGTTCCGACGCCGTGACCGGCGCGCAGCTCTATGGCGTCAATCAGGCGGTCACGCAGAATTCGTCGGCCATTACCGAGATCACCAACAACATCAGCAATATCACCAACGGGACGATGGGTCTGCTTCAGCAAGACCCGGTCTCACGCGATCTGAGCGTCGCGAAAGACACGGACGGCACGCATGTCGACTTCACCGGCACGGCGGGGCCGCGTGAGCTGCTCGGCGTCGCGGCGGGTACGACGGCGAACTCCGCGGTCAATCTGGGGCAGCTCGGTCCGGTCGTCGAGTCGCTTGGAGGCGGCGCGTCGGTCAATCCGGATGGCACGGTCCAGAAACCCGTCTACAACATCGGCGGAGCCACCTATAGCGACGTAGGCTCGGCGCTCGCGGCGGCGGTCACGACCAGTGTTCGCGCCGGCACCGATTCGGTCCAGTACGATTCGACAGCCCATGACGCGGTCACGTTGGGCAACCCGGCTGTGCCGGTCCAGGTCACCAACGTGCGTGCCGCCAATCTCGCGGTAGACAGCTCGGACGCCGTCAACGGCGCACAACTCTTCAGCACCAATCAGGCGGTCGCGCAGAACACCAGCAGCATCACGAACCTCGACCAGCGCGTCACCGACAACACGTCGAGCATCACCAATCTCGACGCGCGTACCACGACCGTCGAAGGGGACGTGAGCAACATCACGAATCAGATCACAAACGGCGAGATCGGCCTGGTCCAACAGGATCAGGCGTCGCGCGATCTCAGCGTCGCAAAAGACACGGATGGCGCGCGCGTCGATTTCACCGGCACGGCCGGCGCCCGCGAATTGACCGGGATTGCGGCGGGCACCACCGATTCATCGGCGCTCAATCTCGGCCAGCTCAAGCCGATGGTGGCCGCGTTGGGTGGCGGCGCGCAGATCAACGCCGATGGCTCGGTGAGCGGTCCCACGTATCACATGCAGGGCGGCACGCAAGCCACGGTCGGCGACGCGCTCGGCTCGCTCGACAGCGGCCTCACCACGTTGCAGCAGAACATGGCGACCGGCGGCATCGGCGTGGTCACGCAAGATCCGACATCGCGCGCGATCAAGGTCGGCGCGACGACGGATGGCTCGCTGGTCAACATGGCCGGCACGGCTGGCAATCGGGTCGTCACCGGTGTGGCGCAGGGCGCGGTCGGTCCATCCAGTCGCGATGCGGTCAACGGCTCGCAACTGTATGCGCAAGCGGCGAGTACGGCGGTCGCGCTCGGCGGCGGTTCGACCGTCAATCCGGATGGCACGGTGACGGTGCCTTCGTACAACGTGGGCGGTACGGTCGTGAACAACGTCGGCGGCGCGATCACCAATCTGGATGGCCGCGTGACGCAGAACAGCACGGACATTGCCGGCTTGCAGACCACCATCGGCAACCTCAATGGGGCGCTGGCGAACGCGGTGCTATACGACAGTTCCGCCCATAACAAGATCTCGCTCGGTGGCACAGCAGCCAACGCACCGAAGGTTCAATTGACCAATCTGAAGGATGGCGAAATATCGGCCACCAGCAGCGATGCCGTGACCGGCGCGCAACTCTGGAGCACCAACCAGCAGATCGGCAGCCTCAATCAGGTCATCAACAATATCCAAACCACCGGCGACACGTACGTTTCCGTCAACAGTTCCGGCAATGCGGCGCAGGCGATCGGTAACAATTCGGTCGCGATCGGCGGCGGCGCCAAAGCGTCGGCGCCGAACTCGGTGGCGATCGGCGAGGGCTCGGTGGCCGACCAGACCGGCACGGTGTCGGTGGGTTCGGCCGGCAACGAGCGCCGCATCACCAACATCGCGGCAGGCCAGGCTCCCACCGATGCCGTGAACATGCAGCAGTTCCAGGGCGGCATCAGCGAGATCGCGCGCAACGCCTACTCGGGCACCGCGTCGGCTATCGCGCTGACGATGGTCCCGGAGGTCGATGCGACGAAGAACCTGGCGCTCGGTGTCGCGACGGCCGGCTATAAGGGATATCAGGCGGTGGCGGTCGCCTTGTCGGCGCGCGTCACGCAGAATCTGAAGGTGAAAGTCGGCGCGGGCGTCAGTTCAGCGACAACGACGGTCGGCGCCGGCGCGGCGTATCAGTGGTAGCGGGGAGGCAGACATTCGACGCGCCTGAGCGGCGCGTGTGGACGGGCAGCGGCATGGAGCGATGTATAGCAAAGCACCATGAGGTATCGCGATGAGCGGCCCATGCCCGCTGCCGGCACCCCGTCGTCTGAACGAACGGGGTGCGCAGCGGCATTCAATTGAACAGCTTCATCGCTTGCGAGATCGTATTGACCACGCCCCATGCCAGCGGAAGCGTCACGTACAGCCAGAAGATGACGAGCTTCGCCTTGCTGGTCGGCAACACGGTTTGAATGTGAGCGGTCGACATGCGAGTCTCCTTAGGCGCCTTTGGCGAGTTGTGCGTCGTTCATGTGGTGCTTGTCGTCCACACGCTTGACCAGCAGGTTGCAGACAAAGCCGATCACCAGCAGCACGGCCATGATGTGAACGGTCATCGTGTAGGCATCCGCCTTGGCGACGCCGTGCGCGACTTCATACGCACGGATGTAATTCACCAGCACCGGACCGGCGACGCCCGCGGCGGCCCACGCCGTCAGCAGACGGCCATGAATGCCGCCGACGAACGCCGTGCCGAACATGTCCGCGAGGTATGCGGGCACCGTCGCGAAGCCGCCGCCGTACATCGACAGGATCACGCAGTAGGCGAGCACGAACAATGCGATCTGGCCGGAAGCCGCGAAACCCGGCACGAGGTAGTACAGCACCGCACCGAGCACGAAGAAGATGACGTAGGTGTTCTTGCGGCCGACCCAGTCCGACGCCGAGGCCCACACGAAACGGCCGCCCATGTTGAAGAGCGACAGCAGGCCCACGAATCCGGCTGCCGCAGCCGCCGTCACCGTGTTCTTGAAGCTCTCCTGGATCATCACCGAGGCCTGGCCGAGAATGCCGATGCCGGCCGTCACGTTGAGAAACAGCACCAGCCAGATCAGATAGAACTGCGGTGTCTTCAACGCCTGGTCGATGTGCACGTGGTTACGCGAAATCATCTTCTTCTGATTGGTCGCGGCCGGCGTCCAGCCGTCCGGCTTCCAGTCGGCGGCCGGCACGCGGATCGCGAGTGCGCCGATCGACATCGAGATGAAGTACGCGATGCCGAGCACGACGAAGGTCTCGGCCACGCCGATGCTGGTCGCGCTGCGGAAGTGGTTCATCAAAGCCACCGACAAAGGCGCGGCGATCATCGCGCCGCCGCCGAAGCCCATGATCGCCATGCCGGTCGCCATGCCGCGGCGGTCCGGGAACCAGCGGATCAGCGTCGACACCGGCGACACATAGCCCAGCCCGAGCCCGATTCCGCCGATCACGCCGTAGCCGAGATAGAGCAGCACGATCTGATGCAGGTACACGCCGAGTGCGGAGACCAGGAAGCCGCCGCCGAAGCAGCATGCGGCGGTAAACATCGTGCGGCGCGGGCCGACATGTTCCAGCCATTTGGCGGCAAAGGCAGCCGACAAACCGAGGAACACGATCGCCAGCGAAAAGATCCAGCCGAGCGCGGTCAGCGACCAGTCATTGGCGGTGGATTGCGTAATGCCGATCACTTTGGTCAGCGGGCCGTTGAACACGGAGAAGGCGTACGCCTGGCCGATACACAGGTGGACGGCGAGGGCTGCGGGCGGAACCATCCAGCGCGAAAAGCCCGGCTTCGCCACAGTGGCCTGTTTGGAAAAGAATGGGGCGGAGCCTGGCTGGCCGCCCGGCTCGGTAATGCTGCTCATCGTCGGTCTCCGTTGAGGGATTCTTTGTTATCGGCGTTTCATACCGATTGCCTTAGGCGGCGCAGTGTAAAGCGTGCAGGATCTCGCGTCCTCTATATATGAATTTTATTTTCATGATACGTGGGCAAATTCACGCGGAATTTTGCTTTGCCGAACGATAGGGCGCGAACTTCGCATTTGCAATATGAGGCCTAAAGACATAAGGCATTATCCTGGTGAAATACGACCGCAATCTGCCGAATCGCGGCACGCCGTGCGGACACCTCAACCGAACCGGCAGCGCCAAGACAAAACGGGCCGGCGGTGGCATCTGCGCCACGCCGGCCCGTCCGGGCGGTGATCGATTCGCTGGTTTCAGGCGATAGCGCGCCCGGCCTTCATTTTGGCCGCGACGAGCACCGAGATCAGGCAGCCGACCGCCAGGTACGCGGCCACCGGGTGCCACGAGCCGCCAGCAAAACTGACGAGCGCCACCGCGATGAACGGCGTGAAGCCGCCGCCAACCACGCTCGCCACCTGATAGCCCACGCCCGCGCCGCTGTAGCGATACTCGGTGCCGAACAGTTCGGTGAACATCGGTTGCTGCACGCTCACCACCATGTCGTGCGCAATGTTCGCGAGCATCACGGCGAAGACCACGATCCACAGCGTCGAGCGCGCTTCGAGCGCGAGGAAGAACGGCACCGCGCTCAACATGCCAATCACCGCGCCGATGATATACACGCGGCGGCGGCCGAAGCGGTCCGCGAACAACGCAAAGCACGGAATCGTCACGCAGCTCAGCGCGCCGACCAGCAGGCCGATCGTCAGGAAGAATTCGCGCGGCATGTGCAGGTTCGCCGTCGAGTAGTTCAGCGCGAACGCCGTCACGATGTACATCGTGAACAACTCGGCAAGGCGCAGCGCGATGATCAGCAGGAACGCCTTCGGATGGCGCAGCAGGGCTTCGACGATCGGCAGGCGCACGCTGCGCTCGCCACGCTTGCCCACTTTTTCGACGAACTCCTTCGACTCCTCCATGCTCGAGCGGATCCACAGCGCGATCAGCACCAGCACCACGCTGAACAGGAAGGGCAGACGCCAGCCCCAGCTCAGGAACGATGCGTTGTCCATCGAGCGGCTGATCAGCGCGACCAGCCCGGTCGACAGCACGAGGCCCACGCCGTAACCAACCTGCACGCCGCTGCTATAGAACGCTTTTTTCTTCTCCGGCGCGCTTTCGACCGCCATCAGCGCCGCGCCGCCCCATTCGCCGCCGACCGCGAAGCCCTGAATCGCGCGTAACGTCACGAGCAGCACCGGCGCCCACCAGCCGATCGTGGAGAAGGCCGGCAGCAGACCGATCGCGGCGGTCGACAGGCCCATCATCATCACGGTGAGGACCAGCATGCGTTTGCGTCCGAGACGGTCGCCGTAGTGTCCGAACACGAAGCCACCGAGCGGACGGAACAGAAAGCCGACGCCGAAGGTGGCAAACGCGGCGAGCGTGCCCATCGCCGGGCTGACTTTCGGGAAGAACTCGGCGTTGAACACGAGTGCGGCGACGATGCCGTACAGCAGAAAGTCATACCAGTCGACCACGGCGCCGACGAAGCTGCCGAGCGCCGCCTTGCGTGCCTGATTGCGCGCTGTGCGGTGGTTGGCCGTTGCGGCCGCCGGAATGATGGTGCTCATCACACTGTCTCCTTGAAACTCTCGAACTGCGGAATGGGATCGGGCGGCACAGGCAGAGCGGTGGCCGCAATCGATCCGTGGCAGGATGTCCGGAAGGTTAATGATGCGAGGCGGATCTCACAATCCGCATTCGGGTGAAATTGCGCGATCATCGGACCCGACTGCGCGCATAGCGCGCGTTTTGCGCGTTTACACCGAGCGGTGGCGCTTCGATCGAAGCGGCGAACCGGTGAACCGGCGGTGACCGTCGCGTGCTAACGTGAGCAATGAAAACGTCACGTGAAAACAACATACGCTGATATACTACATACCGAATATTGATAAATGCGGCGTTGCAGCATATGATTGAGTCATTCGTTCATTCAATCATCCGGAGTAACAGATGGAATTTGTGCCTCTTGTGCTGTTCGCCATTGCTTTTGTGGGTTTGGGCGCTACCGCCACCGTTCTGTTGACCGACTGGATTCCGCAGCCGGTCGCGCAGCTTGCATCGCAACATGGCCGCTTCGTCGGCCTGGGCGAGCAACGCGGCGCAGCGGTGCCCGCGCCGTATCGCGCGCATGTTCAAGCAGAGGCGATGAATGTCGTCAGAACTTCAAACTGAAACAGTGGCAACACCGCTGACCTTGTCATTGCAGCCGATCGGCGCGAGCGCGAGCTTGCGCGATCAGGCGTACGCGATGCTCCGCCAGGCGATTGCCGACGCGGATATATACCAGAATCGCGAAGAAATCCGTCTCGACGAACGCGTGCTGAGCGAATCGCTCGGCGTAAGCCGCACGCCGGTGCGCGAGGCGATGACGCTGCTCGAACAGGAAGGCTTTCTGCGCATGGTGCCGCGGCGCGGCATCTATATCGTGCGCAAGAGCAAGCGCGAAATCGTCGAGATGATCCAGATGTGGGCGGCGCTCGAAAGCATGGCGGCGCGGCTGGCCACGCTGCACGCGACGGATGAGGAAATCGCCCGCCTGCGCCATATGTTCGACAATTTCCGCGACGCGACGCCGGCCGAGCACATCGCCGAGTATTCGGACGCGAACATCGCGTTTCACCAGGCGATCGTCGAGTTGTCGAAGTCGCAGATCATTCTCGACACGATCAAGAACATCTTCATCCACGTGCGGGCAATCCGGCGCATGACGATTTCGCAGAGCGACCGCGCGTCGCGCTCGATCGTCGATCATTTGCGGATAATCGAGGCGTTGGAGCAGCGCGATACCGAACTGGCCGAGCGGCTGGTGCGCCAGCATTCGCTGGATCTGGCGGCGTTCGTCGAGGCAAATTGCGATTTTCTGGATTGACTGACCGCTGCGTGAGCGGTTGACTGAGGTTGCGATTGAAAAGGGCCCGCGGTGTGAAAACACCGCGGGCCCTTTTGTTTGCGTGTCGCTGGCGGGGGAGGGAAAAACCGCGCTTGACGGTCTTAAAAATATGGTATGTGATATATCAAATGGGATGAACGAAGGCGCGACTCAGTGTTTTCCCGAGACTAATCTGAAGCCGCTACCGCTGTTTCGCCGTAAAGCATTGACTGGCAAGCCACGGCAGCAAAAACCCCAACGCAGACGCGTCTCGAAATTAAGCTTGATTGAATGTGATATATCACATACGGTACGTAGCGAAGTCAGCGGGACGTCGGTGACAACGGAAGCATGTCGAAGCGGAAGCGTCCGTCGATAACCGTCGCACAAGATTGAGCAGCAACAGCTTTGCATGGGATTGGAGTAGCCGCTAAAGCGCCAACTCCAATCGACAGCTTTGCATGGGATTGGAGTAGCCGCTAAAGCGCCAACTCCAATCGACAGCTTTGCATGGGATTGGAGTAGCCGCTAAAGCGCCAACTCCAATCGACAAAGGAGACAACCATGTCTGCAGTTGTTTCATCCCCGAACCAAAGCATGGGCAGCACGACCGCCGACGACACGCTCAGGCAGAAGACGCGCAATGCCGGCGTCATCTCGGGCGGCCATCTGGTTGCGAAGGCGCTGAAAAACGAAGGGGTCGATACGATCTTCACGCTGTGCGGCGGCCACATCATCGACATCTACGACGGCTGTGTCGACGAAGGGATTCGCATCATCGACGTGCGCCACGAGCAGGTCGCCGCGCATGCGGCCGACGGCTACGCGCGTCAGACCGGCAAGCTCGGCTGCGTGGTCACGACCGCCGGCCCCGGCTGCACGAACGCGGTGACGGGCATCGCCACGGCGTTCCGCTCGGAGAGCCCGGTCCTGCATATCGGTGGACAGGGCGCGCAGACGCAGCACAAGATGGGCTCGCTGCAAGACCTGCCGCACGTCGACATCATGGCGCCGATCACCAGGTTCGCCGCCAGCGTGTCGAGCACCGAACGGGTGGCGGACATGATCTCGATGGCGGCGCGCGAGTGCTTCAACGGCGCGCCTGGCCCGGCTTACCTGGAAATTCCGCGCGACGTGCTCGACCGCGAAGTCGAGCTGACGCGCGCGATCGTGCCGCAACCGGGCCACTATCGGGCGTCGACGAAATCGATCGGTGATCCGCGCGACATCGAGAAACTCGCGGACATCATCGTGAATGCCGAGCGGCCCGCGATTCTGTACGGGCAGCAGGTGTGGACCGCGCGCGGCCATGAAGAGGCGATCGCGTTGCTGCGCGGCATCGACATCCCCGGTTATTTCAACGGCGCAAGCCGCGGGCTGTTGCCGCCGGGCGATCCGCACCACTTCGACCGCACGCGCTCGCAGGCTTTTGCGAACGCGGACGTGCTGATCGTCGTCGGCACGCCGTTCGATTTCCGCATGGGCTATGGCAAGCGCATCAGCAAAGAGCTGACGCTCGTGCAGATCGACATGGACTACCGCACGGTCGGCAAGAACCGCGATATCGATCTCGGCCTGGTCGGCGATCCGGGCGCGATTCTGGCGGCGGTATTGCAGGCCGCGAGCGGTCGTCTGAAAGACGACAAGCGCCAGGCGCGCCGCAAGTGGATGGCGCAGTTGCAGGACGCCGAAGCGAGCGCGACCGAAAAGCTGATGCCGCTCTTCAAATCGAATAGCACACCGATTCATCCGTATCGCGTCGCTTACGAGCTCAACGAGTTCCTCTCCGAGGACACCGTCTACATCGGCGACGGCGGCGATGTCGTGACGATTTCCGCGCAAGCGGTGCGTCCGCGCCGCCCGGGCCAATGGATGGATCCCGGCGCGCTCGGCTCGCTCGGCGTGGGCACCGGCTTCGCGCTCGCAGCGAAGCTCGCGCATCCGCACAAGGAAGTGCTGTGCTACTACGGCGACGGCTCGTTCGGCATGACCGCGTTCGACATGGAAACCGCCAATCGCTTCGGTGCGCCGTATCTCGCGGTGATCGGCAACAACTCGGCGATGAACCAGATCCGCTACGGCCAGCTTGCCAAATACGGCGACGAACGCGGCAACGTCGGCAATCTGCTGAGCGATGTGCCGTTCAGCAAGTTCGCCGAAATGCTCGGCGGCCACGGTGAGGAAGTGCTCGACCCCGCGCAGATCGCCGGCGCATTGCAGCGCGCCCGCGAAGCGATCCATCGCACCGGCCGTTCGGCGGTGGTCAACGTTTGGGTCGACCCGCGCGAGTACGCGCCGGGCACGAAGAACCAGACCATGTACAAGTAAATCGCAGCCTTCAGGAGACACAACATGAGCAAAGCACTCGACGGTGTGCGCATTCTCGATTTCACGCATGTGCAATCGGGGCCGACCTGCACGCAATTGCTGGCATGGTTCGGCGCGGATGTGATCAAGGTGGAGCGGGCCGGTGCAGGCGACATCACGCGTGAGCAGTTGCGCGATATCCCGGACGTGGACAGCCTGTACTTCACGATGCTCAATCACAACAAGCGTTCGGTCACGATCGATACGAAGAACCCGGAAGGCAAGCAGGTGCTCGAAGCGCTGATCCAGAAATGCGACGTGCTGGTCGAGAACTTCGCACCAGGCGCGCTGGATCGGATGGGGTTCACCTGGGAGCGGATTCAGGAGTTGAATCCGCGCATGATCGTCGCGTCGGTGAAGGGCTTCGGTCCTGGGCCTTATGAGGACTGCAAGGTCTACGAGAACGTCGCGCAATGCGCGGGCGGCGCGGCCTCGACCACCGGCTTCGACGACGGGCCTCCCGTCGTGACCGGCGCACAGATCGGCGACAGCGG
The DNA here is from genome assembly GCF_902859915.1 of Paraburkholderia ultramafica. Classification (GTDB taxonomy): domain Bacteria; phylum Pseudomonadota; class Gammaproteobacteria; order Burkholderiales; family Burkholderiaceae; genus Paraburkholderia; species Paraburkholderia ultramafica. The sequence goes on along the minus strand of NZ_CADIKK010000001.1, from coordinate 389,324 downwards.
CACGGGTTTGCATCTGGCGCTCGGCATCGTCACGGCGTTGTATCAGCGCATGCAAACCGGACGCGGTCAGCGCGTGCTCGCCGCGATGCAGGACGGCGTGCTCAATCTTTGCCGCGTGAAACTGCGCGACCAGCAGCGTCTCGAACGTACCGGCACGATGAAAGAGTATCCGCAATATCCGAACGGGATGTTCGGTGAAGCGGTGCCGCGCGCGGGCAATGCGTCGGGCGGCGGTCAGCCGGGTTGGATTCTGAAGTGCAAGGGCTGGGAGACGGACCCTAACGCTTATATCTACTTCATCACGCAAGCACCGGTATGGGCGAAGATCTGCAACGTGATCGGCAGGGAAGAGTGGGCGACGGACCCCGCCTATGCGACACCCGCAGCGCGTCTGCCTCATCTGAAGGATATCTTCGCCGAGATCGAGCGCTGGACCACGACCAAGACCAAGTTCGAGGCGATGCAGATCCTCAACAAGTACGACATTCCGTGCGGGCCGATTCTGTCGATGAAGGAAATCGCCGAGGAGCCCTCGCTGCGCAAAACCGGCACGATTGTCGAAGTGGATCATCCGACGCGCGGCAAGTATCTGACGGTTGGCAATCCTATCAAACTGTCCGATAGTCCGACCGAGGTCAAACGCTCGCCGTTGCTCGGCGAACATACGGATGAAGTGATGGCTGAACTCGGTTATTCGCCTGAACAGATCAGCGCGTTGCGTACCGCCGGCGCGATCTAGGCGAGCGCAATCCGTAGTCAACCAAAGATAGTGTCGGAGCGCTCAAGGAGCAATGTATGGATACGTGGATGCGGTTCATGTCGAGCGACGGTGGTGTCGTGTTCGGCCGTGTCGAAGGTGGCTATCTGCACGAATACGAAAGTCTCGATCAGCCGGTGCCGACCGGCGCGGTGCTGTCGACGCGCGCGCTGACGCCGCTTGCGCCTTGCGCGCCCGGCAAGATCGTCGCGCTGTGGAACAACTTTCACGCGCTGGCGGCGAAGCTCGACAAACCCGTGCCCACGCATCCGCTGTTTCTGCTGAAGCCGGCGGACTCGGTGATCGGCGCGGGTGAGCCGATCCGGCGGCCGCTGAGCTACGCGGGCAAGATCGTCTACGAGGGCGAGCTTGGTATTGTGATCGGCCGCCGTTGCCGCGACGCGAGTAGTTTAGAGGAGGCCGCCGACGCGATCTTCGGCTACACGCTAGTCAACGACGTGACGGCGGCGGATCTGCTGAATGAGAATCCGCACTTTCCGCAATGGTGCCGCGCGAAGAGTTTCGATACGTTCTGTTGTATCGGGCCGGCGATCGTGTCCGGGTTCGACTGGAGGCAAGCGCGTCTCGTGACGATGCTCGACGGCGTCGAGCGGCAGAACTACCCGCTCGCCGATATGGTGTTTTCGCCCGCCGAGCAGGTGAGCCTGATCTCGCAGGATCTCACGCTGGAACCTGGCGATGTGATCGCGTGCGGGACGTCGGTCGGCGTCGGATCGATCAAGGACGGCGCGACGGTGTCGATTTCGATCGACGGAATCGGCACGCTCAGCAATACGTTGAGTGCCGCGCGCGCGGAGACGGCAGCGCAGGCACGGCCGATCACCGCGGCGGGAACTGTCTGAAGGTGAACTGAATCCCCGGTCCATGGGGCCAGCGTCTTTGCATCGCAACTCGAAGGAGTACGCATGCCGCAAGCGTCTGACAGTACCGCATGGATGGGCGTGTTTTTCCCGCTGGCGGCCGGTCTTGCTGCGGCGTTGATCTCGGTGTTGACGGTTGCGCTTGCCGCAGTCGGGCAACGGCAGGTTGCGCGGCGCTCGACGCGTCGACCGTATTGGCATGCCGGCGCGCTGGCCGCCGTGCTCGCAGGACTGCTATCCGCGGGAATGGGGACGAGCGAAGCAGTGGTCGGCGCCTCGGTCGCGGGCGCCGTGCTCGGTGCATGGCTGGTGCGCGGATCCGATCTGACACGACGGCCACGTCTTGTTGTGCTGTTGGGCAGCTGCATGGGCCTCGCTGTCATGTCGGGCGGCATTGCTCGCTATGTGTCGGCGGCGGCGCGGGCGAATGCCGAGCGTATCGAGCTCTATGCGGCCGTATTCATCGGCGCACTGATTTTCGCGACCTCCGCGATCGCGTTCTGCAGATTGCGCGGTGCATTGCAATTGAATGCGGTCGCGCGTCCGGGCCATCGCATCGTCAATCTGTTCGCGATGCTGCTATGCGGATGGCTCGGCTACGGTTTCGTGACCGAGCAGGCGCAGCCGTTCGGACTCGCTGCGCTGCTCGCAATGAGCGCGCTGGCGTGTGCAATGGGCGTGCACCTGATGATCAGTCGTGGATATCCCCATGGTCACGGCGAGGAGGGCGCTTTACACGTGCCCGCCTTCGCCGCGCGTTGCGATGGCCTGGCGATGTACAGACGAGGACTGCTCGCGCGTATCGAATGGCATGGCGGGGAAGAGCAGTCGTGGGCGTTGCGCGAAATAGAGCCGGGCACGTTACGCACGGCGGCATATCGACACCGTCGAGGCAGTCACAACAGCGGGAGCGTCGCTAGACGTCAACGCGCGTGCGTGCGCTATCGCTCGGCTCATGTCACCACGCGTCGTTGAATATGAATGCACCGACTCGTCGAATAACAAGCGCGGCGTACGACGGGACAGTGAGCCCGCCGCAACCCTCAATCGCCTGCCGCCGCGAACTCGCTGTAGTGCTGGTCTTTCTTGTGCAGAATCATTTGCGCGAGAAAGTCGGCGTCGTAGGCGCGGTGAAGATGGCTGTGATACCGCTCGATGTACGCGGTGATGCGGGCCACCTCGCCGTTGAATTCCTTCAACAGGTCGAGCGTGGCGCGATCCCAGCGGAACCGCAGGCCGAGGTCGCTGAACGCGGCGTTGTATGCGCTCAGCTGTGCATCGTCGGAGTCGTCCGCGGCGATGCGGACAGTGCGCGTGCTGCTGGCATGCGACTCAACCGGAGCGTGGTGGTTCATGATCGGCCTCCTGGGCTGACAAGTGAGGGAGCTCGCTTGCAGGATAGAAGTACTGATCGGTTTGAAATAGTCAAAGTTTTATTGGATTTTCATAGCCTACTGCTTATACACGCTCAATTCCTTGACACGCGTGATCTTCTCGATCAGATTCGCGCCTTCTTCCATCAGGAAGCGTTTGAAGGCGACCGCAACCGGCGGCAGACGTTTGTTCTTCCGGTGCACGACGTACCAGTTGAGCATGACCGGGAAGCTCTCGACATCGAGCACGACCAGGTGGCCCAGTTGCAACTCGAGGCTGATCGTATGCGCGGACAGGAACGCGATGCCCATGCCGGCGATCACCGCCTGCTTGATCGTCTCGGTGCTTTTGATCTCCATCGCGATCTTCAGGTTGGAGAGACGGCCGGCAAAACCTTCTTCCATCGAATTCCATGTGTCCGAACCGCGCTCGCGCACGATGAAAGCCTCGTTCGCCAGTTGACTCATCCTGATGTTGCGCTTATGCGCGAGCGGATGCGTGGGCGCCGCCACGATCACGTACGGGTGTGGCGCAAACGGCTCGTTGGTCGCGTCGGTCTCGTGCGGCGGGCGCACCATGACGGCGAGATCGGTCTGGTTGGTCGCGAGTTGATGCAGCAGCTCCTCGCGATTATGCACCGCGAGATTGAGGACGACGCCGGAATAACGGCGCGTGAATTCAGCCAGCAGTCGCGGAAAGAAGTAGTCGCCGGCGCTGATCACCGCGACATTCAGCTTGCCGCCGGAGACGCCCTTGAGCTGACTCATCGCTTCGTCGACTTCGTGGAACTGCTGAATGATCGTGCGGCTGTAGTGGAGCATCTCGGTGCCGGCCGGCGTCAGATAGATTTTCTTGCCCAGTTGCTCGAACAGCGGCAGTCCCGCATGTTCTTCGAGTTGCCGGACCTGGGTGGAGACGGCGGGCTGCGTCAGATGCAGTTCCTCCGCGGCGCGCGAGAAGCTCAGGTGGCGCGCCACCGTTTCGAAGACCTTCAGTTGCCGCAGAGTCGCATTGCGCATCGTCATGGCCGATGTATAAGCAAATATGAATCAACATAATAACAAACTTTAATTATTCGTAATTCAGCAATGACCCTAGCATGGGTCTGTATAAGAAAGCGCAATTGCCGTCGCAAATACTCGGGTTAACGCTCGGATGTCAGGTGTGGAGGACGAGTCGCCCGGTCAAGGTTTCTTGTTAGACGTTAATTGATCGGAATAAAGAACTTTTGAAAATGCAATGACTTAAGTCGGATGCTTTAAAGAAGTTGATTAACGACGCAAATATTAAATCTTCCCGAATAGCAAGGCTTTTCGGGTCTTGGCCAAAAGGTGGGACGAATACAGCGCGGCGTGTCCCCAAGGGGGACTTCCTTGGAGTCGCCCCCAAAAAGGGGACTTCCTTCGGGGCGATGGCCGGCAGCACTAAATAAATAGTGGAGACAACCCTCATGGACAATATCACCCAGGAAACCACGACCCGCGCGTTTTGGGGGAATCGTTGGTGGCAGCTCGTCATCGGCATCGTGTGCATGGCATTGGTGGCCAATCTGCAATACGCATGGACCTTGTTCGTCGGGCCGATGAACGCCAGGCATCACTGGGGCGAAGCGTCGATTCAACTTGCCTTCACGATATTCATCCTGACCGAGACGTGGCTCGTGCCGCTCGAGGGCATGCTGGTCGACAAATTCGGGCCGCGGCCCGTGGTCGCGGTGGGCGCGCTGTGTGCGGGCTTGTCGTGGGTCATGAATTCGTATGCGACGACGTTGGGGATGCTGTACGCCTCCGCTGTGATTGGCGGCATCGGCGCGGGCGGTGTGTACGGTACGTGTGTCGGTAACGCATTGAAGTGGTTCCCCGATCGACGTGGTCTCGCCGCGGGGCTGACGGCCGCGGGCTTCGGCGCGGGCGCGGCGATCACGGTGATTCCGATTGCCAACATGATTACGCGTTCGGGCTACGAGCATGCGTTCCTTTTCTTCGGCATTCTGCAAGGCGTCAGCATTCTGCTGCTCGCGCTGCTGTTGGTACGGCCGGTGCTGCGTCAGCAAGGCGCGCGCAAGAGCAAGTTCGCAGTGTCGAAGGCCGACTTCACGTCGCGACAGATGATCAAAACACCGGTGTTCTGGGTGATCTATGCGTCGTTCGTCGCGGTCGCGGCAGGCGGTCTGATGGCGACGGCGCAAATCGGCCCGATCGCGAGAGACTGGGGCCTCGCTCGCATTCCGATGTCGTTCTTCGGCGTGACCTTGCCGCTGCTCACCATGACGCTGTCGATCGACAACATCTTCAACGGCTTGACGCGTCCGCTGTGCGGGTTCATCTCCGACAAGATCGGCCGCGAAAACACGATGTTCGTGATCTTCATCGGCGAAGGCCTGGCGTTGCTCGGCTTGATGCGGTTCGGCAGCAACCCGTATGCGTTCATGACGTTCGCCGCGCTGATTTTCCTCTTCTGGGGCGAAATCTTTTCGATCTTCCCGGCAATCTGCGCTGATACCTTCGGCAGTAAATATGCGGCGGCCAACGCGGGTACGTTGTACACCGCGAAGGGTACAGCGGCCTTGCTGGTGCCGATCGCTTCGGTGCTGGCGGCCACGGGTGGCTGGAATCTCGTCTTCATCGTCTCCGCTGTGATTACGATCACCGCGGGCGTCTCGGCGAAGTTCGTACTCGCACCGATGCGCTCGCGCTGGATCGAGTCGCACAACGAGCCGCAAGGCGTATTCGCGGCCGCGGGCAATGGCAACCCTTCGCGGCTGAGCCACTGGCCCGAGCAGACCGGGGAATAGCGTGAGCGGCCCGCGCCCGGCAGTCACGACATGAACGTTTCGTTGCAGCAACTCAAGGTGTTTGTCGCCGTCGCGCGTGAGCGGAGTTTTACGCGCGCGGCGCGCGAGTTCGATCTGACGCAATCGGCAGTGAGCCGCTGTGTGCGCGAGCTTGAAGATGCGGTTGAATTGAAACTGTTCGACCGCACCACACGCCAGGTCGAATTGACCAATGCGGGCGCGAGCCTCGAACGCAGGATCGGCCGGTTGCTGGACGAGATCGAACTGACCTTGCTTGAAGAGCGTGCCGCTTACGACGGACATACCGGTGTGGTGGTGCTGGCGAGCAATCCGGTGTTATCGTCGAGTTGGGTTGCGCAGGCGCTCGCACGCTGTGCGCTGGCGTTCCCCGAGTTGATCGTGTCCGTCAGGGATCAGTCGCAAAGCGGCGTGCTCGCGAGTGTCGAGCAAGGTGAGGTGGACTTCGGCGTGATCTCGTCGACCGAACCGTTCGACAGTGCTTTGCTGCACGCGCAAGTGATCTTCACAACGCCGCTGCATGCGGTGATACCCCCCACGCATCCTTTAGCCCGGCACGACAGCGCTGCGTGGTGCGCATTGCGCGAGTGGCCGCTCATCACGCTGAATGCGGACACGGGTGTGCGCGCGTCGCTCGAACCTGCGTTCAGCGCGAATGAGTTGAAACGGCGGCCGCTGCAGGAACTCGGTCATGTGGCGGCGGTGTCGCGCATGGCCGAACTGGGCCTCGGCGTCGGCGTTTTACCGGTCGACTCGCACTGGCCGTCGCCGGGTGCATCGCTGGTGAGCCGGCCGCTGGTCCCCGAGATGAGCGTGGCCACGTTGCTGGTCCAGCGCCGGAACCGCTCCCTTCGACCTAACGCCGCCGCGGCCTGGGCACAGTTCGCCGCGTCCGCGAGCGCGCCTGCGCATACCGCCGACGCTGCATCGTCCGCTTCGCAATCAGTCGCGCGGCCCGCGTTTGCGCCGCGCCGCACCGTTTTGCACGAGCCTTAGCGTCAGCTTCGATTGCCGGCACCCATCCCCAATCGAATCGCCGGCAGTCGGCCACACAGCAACGTCCACTGAAGGAGCTTCATGATGGAAACTGAAACCGACCTCAGGCACCATGATCTGCTGATCGACGGCAAGCGTCTGCCGCCCGGCACCGGCGAGTATTCCGTCGACATCAACCCGGCCACCGAAGAGCCGATTGCGCTGGTCGCTCAAGGCAGTGCCGCCGACGTCGATGCCGCGGTGCAGGCGGCGCGCGCTGCGCTGAAAGTGTGGAACTCGATTCGGGCCGCCGAACGCGGCCGGATTCTGATGCGTCTCGCTGGCCTGATGCGCGCCAATCTCGACGAGCTTGCCGCGCTTGAAAGTCTCGACGCCGGCAAACCGATTGCCGCGGTGATGCGCCAGGATATCCCGGCTGCGATCGATACGCTCGAATACTACGCAGGCTGGTGCGACAAGATCAACGGACAGGTGGTGCCGACGCGTCCCGATGCGTTGACGTACACGTTGCGCGAGCCGGTCGGCGTGGTCGCCGCGATCGTGCCGTGGAATTTCCCGCTGATGATCGGCATGTGGAAGATCGCGCCGGCGCTCGCGTGCGGTTGCACGCTGATCGTCAAGCCCGCGGAGATCACGCCGCTCACCGCGCTGCGTATCGGCGAACTCGCGCTCGAAGCGGGCGTGCCGCCCGGCGTGCTGAATATCGTCACCGGCAAGGGGCGTGTGGTCGGCGATGCGCTGGTGGCGCACCCCGGCGTCGATAAGGTGACGTTCACGGGTTCGCCGTCGGTCGGTCGGGGCATTCTGCAAGGCGCGGCCGGCAACTTCAAACGCGTGACGCTGGAACTCGGCGGCAAGTCGGCGAACCTGATCTTCCCGGACGCGAATCTCGACAATGCGGTGCGCGCCGCGGCCTCGGGAATATTCTTCAATACCGGGCAGGTGTGTTCCGCGGGTTCGCGCATTCTCGCGCATCGCGACGTGTATGACGAAGTAGTCGAGCGCCTCGCCGCGCGTGCGAAATCGATCAAGGTCGGCGATCCGTCGGCGCGCGAAACGTCGATGGGGCCACTCATCTCCGCAGCGCAGATGAAGACCGTACTCGGTTATGTCGAAACGGGACGAGCCGAAGGCGCTTCGCTCGTGACGGGCGGCGCACGGACAGGCGAGCGCGGCTTCTTCGTCGAGCCGACGGTGTTTGCCAACGTCGAACACGAGATGCGCATTTCGCAGGAGGAGATTTTCGGGCCGGTGGCCAGCGTGATTCGTTTTAACGACGAAGCCGATGCGATCAGGATTGCCAACGGTACGATGTATAGCCTTGCGGCCGGCGTCTGGAGCGCGGACATCGGCCGGGTGCATCGGGTGGCGCGGGACCTGAAAGCGGGAACCGTGTGGATCAATACCTACGGCTATACCGATGTGCGTCTGCCATGGGGCGGGTCCGGCGATTCAGGCTTCGGCCGCGAGCACGGCGACGTCGCGATTGAAAACTTCACCGAGCCGAAGGCGGTGTGGCTGGCGATCGATCAATAGCGTCAATAGCGAAGTAAAAAGAAGGATCGAACGCCTGAGGCGTTCGATCCTTGTTTCATTGTGGCGGTAATAGTAAATAGAAAGAACTCGCGACGTTCGGTTAATCGCCTTGCAACGCCATCCGCTCGCGCAGCTTGATCAGCGCCAGCACTACATCGATAGTCGGCGTAGGTTCGGCGACAAGACGACCCATCTCCTGTACTACCGTCAACAGGGGATCGATTTCCATCGGACGGCGATTCTCCAGATCGACCAGTGTCGACGTCTTATGCGCGCCGACCGCGCCCGCACCGTCAATCCGCTTTTCCACGTCGACGCGAAAGTGCACGCCGAATTGATCCGCAATCCGCTTGGCTTCGAGCATCATCGTGCGTGATACCGCGCGCGTGCCGGGGTCGCTGGTGAGCACGTCGAGCGTGGCGTGCGTCAATGCGCTGATCGGATTGAAACACAGATTGCCCCACAGCTTGAGCCAGATCTCGTCGCGGATGTTGTCGCGAATCGGCGCTTCGAAACCCGCTGCCTGCATGATCTCGTGCAATTGCTGAATGCGTGGCGTGCGTTCGCCGCTCGGCTCGCCGATCGGGAATTTCTTGCCATACACATGCTTGATGACGCCCGGTTCGACGATCTCCGCCGCGGGATACAGCACACAGCCGATCGCCCGTTCGGGCCCGAGCTTCGTCCATTGACCGCCGTCCGGATCGACGCTCGCCAGGCGCGTGCCGGCGAAGCGTCCGCCATGTTGATAGAAGTACCAATAGGGAATGCCGTTCACGCCCGTGACGATCGCCGTGTGCTTGCCGAGCAGAGGCTGCATGGCATCGACCACGCCAGGCAGCGAATGCGCTTTTAGCGTGACGATCACGAAGTCTTGCACGCCGAGTTCTCGCGGGTCGGATGTACAGCGCACCGGCGCGCTGAATGTCTCGCCGTCCATGATCAGACGCGCGCCGTGCTCGCGCATGGCCGCCAGATGCGCACCGCGCGCGACGAAACTCACGTCCGCGCCCGCGCGCGCGAGCTGCACGCCCATCAAGCCGCCAATCGCTCCCGCTCCGAAGATACAGATCTTCATGATGCCGCTCCCGTGACTATAAGAAGTCGCTTGCCCGATACCGCACTCGCTGTGTGCGGCAGTAGGTCACTGTTTGAGCATACGGGGGCGGGCCGGATGCAGATAGTTAAAGTTTCTCGGCCGGTGCATTCAGGATCGCTTATGGAAGCAGGGCGGCGCGAGGCGATCAGAATGGCTCAGAATAAATTGGAAAGTGAGGCTGGCGGCTTAACAAAATATTTAGAAATTTAGGAAATATCCCATGTTGGATCATTCTCCCCGAGAGCAGAATGCCCTTCTTTCAATGCAATGCAGTCAGGTGGCATTGCAAACGAATCGGTGAGAGTGGTGCCATGAAGTCCACGGTCAATTGGGAATTTCGCGTTGTGCCCGTTTGTGGGGCGCCGCTGAGTGAGTTGGGTGGCGCCGAGGCAGCGGTTCGAAGCTGCGGCGCTGTCGAATGCTAGGTCAGGTGTCATGCGCAACGTGATTCGCCAAACGGATGGGCGCGACTTCGCGGCGGTGGAGAGCTTGCTGGCACGCCTGTTCGACGTGATGTTGATCGCGTTGGGGGCGGTTGTTGCTTCGCTGCTTTTCACGCCCGACGCGGGGTATCGGACGCTTGAAAGTAACTTCGTGCTGTTCGACATGGCACTGGCTCTTTTGCTGTTGCCATGGTTCGGTGTGTACGACTCGTGGCGTGGGCGATCCAAATGGCGTCTGGCCATCAATGTCGTGTTCGGCTGGATCGTGGTGCAGGCCTGCGGTCTGGTCATGATGTTCCTGCTTCACCGTACTGCGTTGATGTCGCGGCTCTGGTGCGTGAGTTGGACTGTCCTCACTGCCGTTGGGATTGTCGCGTCGCGGCTGTTGGTGCATGCGGTGCTCGGCCGCTTGAGGCGGGCGGGGCGGAATCTGCGCATGGTCGCGGTGGTGGGCGCGGGTTCGCATTGCAACAGTGTGATTGCGAACATCGCCGGTTCGCCCGCCGCCGGCTTTCGGGCGGTTGCCACGTTCAATACGGGTGGCGATACGGATCTGGGCGCGCATGGTTTGCCTTCGTTCGCCTGCCTGCACGAATTTGCCGATTGGGTGCGCCGTGAAAAGGTCGACGAGGTGTGGCTCGCGCTGCGGATGTCCGACGAGAGCACCGTGCTGCGCGTACTCGACGAATTCAGCGACGACCTTGTCAACTTGCGCTTTATTCCCGACGTACGCAGTCTCGTGATGTTCGATCGAAACGTAGTCGATCTGATCGGCTCGCCGGCTATCAATCTGGTGGCCTCGCCGATGACGCCGTACGCGTTGATGCAGAAAGCGCTGTTCGACCGGCTGTTTGCGTCGGCGATCTTGCTCGTGTTGGCGCCGTTGATGTTGTCGATCGCGGTGGCGATCAAGGTGACGTCGAAGGGGCCTGCGTTGTTTACCCAGCGGCGCAAGGGTGCCGATGGGCGCGTGTTCCGCATCTACAAATTTCGCTCGATGCGTCTGCACACCGAGCAGCCAGGTGTGGTTCGTCAGGCCACGCGCGGGGATCCGCGTGTCACTCGCCTTGGTGCTTTTTTGCGGCGCACGAGTCTCGATGAGTTGCCGCAATTTTTCAATGTGTTGCGTGGAGAGATGTCGGTGGTCGGGCCGCGGCCGCACGCGATAGAACATGACGATGAGTATCGCAGCGTTGTCGACGGCTATATCCATCGCTACAGGATCAAGCCGGGAATCACCGGATGGGCGCAAATCAATGGCTTTCGCGGCGAGACTGACCAGATCGAGAAAATGCGCGGGCGGGTTGAGCATGATCTGTACTACCTGCGCAACTGGTCGTTTGGACTGGATATGCGCATTGTTATGGCGACGGTGGTGAAGGGGTTGGTGGATCGGAATGCGTATTGAGGCGTGGCTGGAGTGCGTGTTGCGAGTCGATCCATCGAACGTAGTACTTAGCATAGGACAGCGCGCGTCTCAACCAGAAATGGATCGGCTTGCCTGACGTTGGGCAGCAGGAGCGGAGCATTCGCACGCTCGCTTGAAGAATAGGTTGAAAACGATGTTAGCTGTAGTTCTGATGAGGCCGATTCGGCTTCGAGTCTTGATGGCGGCTGTCACCCTGATGACCTGCGCGTGTGCGGTGGCTCCTGGTATGCGGATGGAGACGTCCCATGTGCAGAACATGCCAGACACATCAAATGTGTCCAACGCGACAGGGGAAACCGGCGCGAGCGCGCCAGGCAAGATGGTCGATGCGACGCGCGGTACGCCGGCCATCGCGATCACTGAAGTCGACGCGGCGCTGATCGCGCAGCTGGCGCAAAGCCGGCGACAACAACAATTCGAAATATCGCAATTGCTGTCCGGAACGCCGCAGGCCTACGCCGTTGGGCCGGGCGACGTGTTGCAAATCGTCGTCTGGGACCACCCTGAATTTGCAGCGGCACTCGGTTCTTCGCAAACCCAGTCGTCGTCGCGCTCTGGCGATCCGTTTGCCGGTTTCATTGTCGATCAGAACGGCAGTTTGACTTTTCCCTACGCAGGCACGTTGCCCGTGGCCGGGCTGCGTACTGAAGAGATACAACAGCGTCTGACAGGCGCGCTCGCGAAGTACTTCGTCAAACCTCAGGTGACCGTACGGATGGCTTCTTACCGGGCGCGTCAGGTCTATGTCGATGGCGAAGTGCATAGTCCCGGCGCGCTGGCTGTCAACGATGTGCCGATGACGCTTTACGAAGCAGTCAGCCGAGCTGGCGGATTTAGCGACACGGCCGATCAGGGCAACCTTGTGCTGGTGCGCGACGGCCAGTCTCACCGCGTGAACCTGACACACCTGCTGGCTCAAGGATTGAGCCCGTCGCGGCTCTATCTGAAACCTGGGGATTTCCTGCGCGTTGTCTCGCGCGATGAAAACGATGTGTATGTGATGGGAGAAGTGAACAAGCCGGTCTCGGCCATTCCGCGTCGGACCGGCCGCATCACTCTCGCAGATGCTCTGTCGCAGGCAGGCAGCGTGAACTCGTCCACCGCCGACGCTGCGCAGATGTTCGTGATCCGCGGCTCGTTATCGGGGACACCCCAGGTGTTTCACCTTGACGCTCGATCGCCGGTCGCGATGTTGCTTGCGAAGGATTTCGATTTGCAGCCTAAGGATGTGGTGTATGTCGATGGCAGCGGGCTGGTTCGGTTCAATCGAGTGCTGAGTCTGTTGATGCCGTTGATTAGCAGTGGGTTGACCGCGGGGATAGTGGCGAAATGAGCGGGGTTCTGATGGTGTGTGAAGGCAATATTTGCCGGAGTCCGGTTGCGCGGGCATTTCTCCGAAGGGAACTGCCCCACCTCGAAGTGAATTCAGCCGGTACTCGCGCGCTGGTTGGCGAGCGCGCGGACCCGCTCGTTATGCAGCTCGCGACTGCGCGCGGCCTGGATCTCAGTGATCACGTTGCAACCGCTTTGACTTACGAACATGTGCGTGCAGCAGAACTGATTCTTGGCATGACGCAGGCACAACGCGACTTGATTCTGGCGACTTACCCATTCGCAAGGGGAAAAGTATTTCGTCTTGGCGAACACGATCAGGTTGACATCGTTGATCCCTATCAGCGGCACCACGCCGCATTTGAACTGGCTTTTGCACAAATTGAGAGCGGCATTTCGAATTGGCTCAACGTTATGACAACGCTGGCTCACTAACTCATGAATCTGCTCAAACAAAGTCGTGCAGCTGCGACGTCGGCCGACGACGAAATCGACCTGTCAGAAATTGTGGCGGTTGTCCGCGAGAACCGCTTGCTGATTTCTCTTGTCACCGCTGTGGTGCTGGTTCTCGGTACGGCGTATGCGTTGTTTGGCACGCCCGTTTATAGAGCGGACGCGATGATTCAGGTGGACGACGACACTGGTGCCAACAATATCAATCAGAAGTTGGGCGATCTCGCTTCGCTTTTTCAGAGCAAAGCGACGGCTGATGCGGAGATCGAACTGGTCCGTTCGAGGATGGTGATCGGTGAGGCCGTGCGTAGCCTGCACCTTGATATCAGTGCGAAGCCGCATTATTTCCCCGTGATCGGGGAGTTCATTGCGAAGCACACGTCAAGAGACGCGGCGAGTCCTGTACTCGGGCTAAGTCGCTTTGCGTGGGGTGGTGAACAGCTGAAAGTGACGAAATTCGATGTGCCAGGCGAGTTATACGGCGACGGATTTACGATTGTCGCCGGTGAGGGACAGCGCTTTGAGCTTCGCGATTCGCATAGCAACACACTATTTCAAGGTCGCGTTGGGAATCCTGAGCGTCATACGACTCAGCACGGGCCCGTCGAGCTGACCGTCGCAGCGATGACCGCGCGCCCCGGCACGACATTCGACCTTACGCGATCGTCGACCCAGCTCACGATTGAAGATCTGCGGAAGTTGCTCGACGTCAGGGAGAAGGTCAAGCAGTCCGGCATCATTGCGGTCACGCTCGATGGAACAGATGCTGCGCAAATCACAGCTATCGTGAATGCTGTGGCACGAACCTACGTTCAGCGTAACGTGGACCGCAAATCGGCCCAGGCCAAGCAGATGCTTAGCTTTCTTGGCGAACAGCTTCCGCAACTGCGAGCTGATCTCGATGACGCCGAGCAGCGTTACAACTCGTTTCGAGCCAAGCATGGCACTGTAGATCTGGAAGCAGAAGGGAAGCTACTGTTGCAGTCGATCGTCGATAACAAGACGAAGCTGACCGAGCTTCAGCAACAACGCGCGGACCTCGCTCAGCGCTTTACCAGTGAGCACCCGTCTGTACTGGCAATCGATGCGCAAATCGGTGAGCTGCGAGCGAAGGAGAGTGCGTTCGACGGAACAGTTGGAACTTTGCCTGACATTCAACAGCAGGCGCTGCAATTGATGCGTGACGTGCAGGTCAACACGGAACTCTATACAAAGCTGCTCGATAGTACGCAGCAACTGAGAGTGTTGAAGGCCGGTCAGTTGGGCAACGTTCGCACGGTCGATTATGCCGTTATACCGGAAAAGCCAGTCAAGCCGAAGAAGTTACTCTTGATTCTCGTAGCAGCCGTGTCCGGTCTGTTGTTGGGATGCACGTTCGCGTTCGTGCGCCGTGCATTCAATCGTGGCTTGGAGAACCCGGCGGAAATCGAGCGTGCGGTTGATCTTCCTGTGTACGCGATCATTTCGCGTAGCAGACGTCAATCGACGTTGCAGCAGTCCTCGCGCAGAGGCATATCCGGATCGCGTGTGCTGGCTGTTCATTTTCCTGAGGACATTGCTGTAGAGGGCATACGCGGCCTGCGCACGGCATTGCAGTTCGGCATCCTGAAGCCGGACAACAACATTGTGATGCTCACCGGGCCGCGCCCTGAGATCGGCAAATCGTTCCTTTCCGTCAACCTCGCGGCAGTGCTTGCTGCTGCGGGGAAGCGAGTCTTGCTCGTCGATGCGGACATGCGTCGCGGAAACCTGTACGCCTATTTTGAACTCGCGTGTGCGCCGGGTCTGTCCGACGTGATTGGTGGCACTGCGCCTGATCAGGCGATTCATCGTCAGGTTTTGGCGAACCTTGATTTTCTCACTAACGGAGCCATTCCTTCGAGCCCGTCCGAACTACTGGCGAGCGAGCACTTTGGCAAGCTCATGGCGCAGTTCAGCAAGCAATACGACGTCGTCATCGTCGATTCGCCACCGGTTCTCGCCGTTACCGATCCGGTCCTGATCGGCAAGCATGCCGGGGCGACCTTGCTCGTCATGCGCCATGGCAGACATTCCACAGCCGAACTCATTGAGACGACACGCCAGTTGAGCACTGCCGGCGTAGCGGTGGACGGCATTCTATTGACCGATGTGCCGCAACACGCCAGTACGTACGGCGCGTTCTCCGAATACGAGGTAAGGAAGGCCAGGTCATGAACACGGAAGACTTAGCCGCACGGCTAGTGCGGCGATGCGAGGTCGGTGCAATGCGTCACCGGAAGATCGACACGTCCAATACATGGCTGGTTCTATGAACAGGCGAATACTGCTGACCTTTGGGACTCGTCCAGAAGCTATCAAAATGGCGCCGCTCGTTACGCAACTCAAAAAGACGAGCGGAATCGACTGCTTCGTCTGCGTGACCGGCCAGCATCGGCAAATGCTCGATCAGGTGCTGTCCCTGTTTCAGGTGCGGCCTCATTTCGACCTCAATGTCATGAGGCAAGGTCAGGATCTGTACGACGTGACGGCGTCGATCATGCTCGGCATGCGTGACGTGCTGGACGACTGCAGGCCGGACCTCGTGCTTGTGCATGGGGATACCACGACGACAATGGCGACAAGCCTGGCATCTTTCTACCGGAGAATCCCGGTGGGACACGTCGAAGCCGGGTTGCGTACCGGAAATCTCCTGTCACCGTGGCCCGAAGAGGCGAACCGCAAACTGACCGGGGTGCTCGCTGAAACGCACTTTGCGCCGACAGAACGTGCTCGCCAGAATCTGCTTGCAGATAATGTGCCGGACAACCGCATCATTGTGACGGGCAACACAGTGATTGACGCGCTGCTGCACGTACGCCAGTTACTCGCCAATGATCCACAACTGGTTGCCGCAGCGGATCGGCTGTTACCCGAATTCGCACCGGGCCGAAGGATAGTGCTCGTTACTGGGCATCGCCGAGAGAGTTTCGGTGGTGGATTCGAGCGCATTTGCTCTGCACTGGCGCAGCTCGCGTGCAGCTATCCAGATGTGGATATTGTGTACCCGGTGCATCTGAACCCGAGCGTGCGTGAGCCCGTCAATCGCCTTCTCACAAATATCCTGAACGTTCATTTGATTGAGCCGCTCGACTATCTCCCGTTTGTTCGTCTGATGGATCGTGCGTTTCTGATTCTGACCGACTCCGGTGGCATTCAGGAAGAGGCGCCGTCTCTATGCAAGCCCGTACTCGTGATGCGCGATACGACCGAACGACAGGAAGCGGTCGACGCCGGCGTAGTGAAGCTCGTGGGCACCGACGTGCAGAGGATTGTCGACGGCGTATCGCAACTGTTAGATGACCCCGCGATGCACGGCGAAATGAGCCGTGGTGACAATCCGTACGGCGACGGAAGAGCTTGTGAACGCATCGCGAGAGTACTTGCCGCAGATCGCTCTATCGCGACGCTTGCCGCATAGAGATAAATAGATAACCCTACAACCCGATAGATATGGAATTCGAAACTGTCTCAGTCGTTGGACTCGGCTACATTGGCTTGCCAACTGCTGCGGCCTTCGCCGCGCGCCGCAAGCAGGTGATCGGCGTGGACGTTAATCAGCACGCGGTCGATACCATCAACAAGGGCGCCATTCACATTGTCGAGCCGGAACTCGATATGCTCGTTCATGCGGCGGTTTCGCAGGGTTATCTACGAGCGACCACCGTACCAGAACCCGCTGACGCATTTCTACTCGCCGTGCCAACGCCGTTCTCGGACGGCTTCAAGCCAGACCTTAGCTATATTGAGGCGGCGAGCCGCTCCGTCGCTCCTGTGCTCAAGAAGGGCGATCTGGTTGTCCTTGAATCGACCTCTCCCGTCGGTGCGACTGAGCAGATGGCGGTATGGATGGCGGAACTCCGACCTGATCTGACGTTCCCGCAGCAGGCCGGGGAGAATTCGGACATACGTGTAGCGCATTGCCCCGAGCGAGTGCTGCCTGGGCATGTGATTAGCGAACTGGTCGAAAACGACCGGGTAATTGGGGGGATGACGCCGCGGTGCGGAGAAATGGCGCGGGATCTGTATCAAAGCTTCGTACGCGGCGAATGCATTCTGACCGATGTCCGCACCGCCGAGATGTGCAAGCTCACAGAGAATTCGTTTCGCGATGTGAACATTGCGTTTGCGAATGAACTGTCGATTATCTGCGACAAACTCGATATCAACGTGTGGGAGCTGATTCGCCTCGCGAACCGGCATCCGCGTGTGAGCATTCTGCAGCCGGGGCCGGGCGTGGGTGGTCATTGCATTGCAGTGGACCCTTGGTTCATCGTCGATTCCGCGCCCGAGCAGGCCCGTCTGATTCGCACAGCGAGAACAGTGAACGACGATAAGCCGGGTTACGTGATCGAGCGGGTCGAACGCGCGGCGCGGCGCTTTAGAGATCCGGTGATCGCGTGTCTCGGGTTGGCGTTCAAAGCGAACATCGACGATCTACGCGAAAGCCCGGCACTCGAAATCGCCTCTGAGCTTGCAGAGCGATTCGCAGGACAGGTCGTGGTCGTCGAACCGAACGTCAAAACGTTGCCGGCGGCGCTCGACGGCAAGGTACGGCTCTGCGGATTGAACGAAGCGCTGCTGGAGGCGGATGTCGTCGTCATTCTGGTCGATCATGCACAGTTCCGGCGCGTGGACCCGGTACGCTTTCAGGCGAAGGTCGTCATTGATACGCGTGGTGTACTGGCGCATGCGTAATCTGTCGAGCCGTTCAGCCCTTATACACCTGGGTATGTCGTGAGCAGCCGGGAGACGATAGGTGCTGTATGTGCGACGAGAACGTCGCGCATCCACATGAATTTCCTCATCATGATGGTGTGGCAAGTCGGTAACTACCTTATACCGCTGGCGACTTTTCCGTACCTGACGCGTGTGCTTGGCGCGGCGCAATTCGGTGTGCTTGGCTACGTGATGGCAATTGCTACCTACGGGATGCTTGTGACCGAATGGGGTTTTTTTCTCAGCGGTCCCAAGGCAGTGGTTCAGTGTCGGGACCAACCCAAGGTGCTTAACGAACTTGTCTGGTCGACGATGATCGCCAAAGGTTGCCTTTGTGCGATTTCGTTCGCGGTGCTGTTAGTAGTTATGCAATTGGATAGCAAACTTGCTTCGGTTTATTCGGCGGTACTTGCTGCGTGGCTGATGGTAATTGGCAATGTTTTTACACTGAACTGGCTGCTGCAAGGGCTGGAGCGGTTTTCAGTCTTTGCGACGGTCGCGCTAGCCGGACGATTTTCGGCATTGCCGTTGACCTTCGTTTTCGTACAGCACAGTAGCGATGTTGCTATTGCCGCGGGAATTCAGGGGTTGGTGGCAATTTTCACGGGATTGTTCTCGCTGCTTGCCGCGCGGCGCCTTGGTGTATTGGGCCGGCCATGCGCTTCGATACGCTCGGTCTGGCAGCGTGTTCGGGGGAGCGCTGACATGTTTATATCTTCGGCGTCGGTGAGTCTATTTGGCATAACTAATGCGGTCATTCTCGCGGCAATGACGACGTCGTATGAGGTGGGGGTGTATACGGCGGCCGACAAGCTGAAAACTGTAGCCAACATGGTGCCGGCGCAAATCAATACGGTGTGCTACCCGCGTATTACTGCGTTATTCAGAGTGCAGCCGCGCTCGGCCGCCCGACTCACGGTTATCGGCGCGGTCGCCACGGGAGTGACGACTATCGCCGGGCTGTTCGGCATGGTCTACGTTTCTGCACCACTTACAACGTTGGTATTGGGGGCTGGCTACGTAGGCTCTGCGTCGGTGTTGAAGCTGCTTTGTTTTGGAACTGTCTTCGGCAATTTGGCCTATTTCGTCGGATTGCAGGTGCTGGTACCGTTCGGACGCGCGCGTATCCGCTCACTGATGATGTTGTTTGCAGGCGTATTGAACGTTGTGCTTGCGATCGTCCTGACGCCCCTGTTTGGCGCTGAAGGCGCAGCGTTGTCGCTTCTCGTCGCCGAGGTCGCGTTGCTCGGTATCTATGTGTCGATGATTTTGAGCACGCCGTCTCTGCGTAAGCACTTTACCCAATTGTTGAATCGATGATGGAAGGCAGCGTACCCATTCACGTCATATCGCTATTTCGTTCAGGCCGTCGGGATGCGATCAGCAAGGTATTGGTCGATCACGGAGCCTCATTCCGTATTGAGGAGGCAGTCGATGGGCAAGCGCTGACGGAAAGCCAACTGGGTGCCGTCTATGATGACGAGGCGGCTCGTCGTCGTTACGGACGTTCAATGACTTGCGCTGAGGTTGCGTGCTTTATGAGTCATCGTTCTGTATGGCGCGCGATAGCGGATACCGGCCGCGCTGCGGTTGTCCTTGAAGACGATGCGATTCTCGATGTGGAATTTTTCGATGGCGTACTGGGTGTGAACGAATCCGCACTGTCGTCCATGGCGGACATTGTGTTGCTTGGACGATCCAAGTTGCGTCGCTCCGCGTCGACGTGGACTTACTTCAATGAGCCGCTAAGGGGGGGAGGAGCGACGGTAGACGGACTGCGGATCGGTGTTCCGTTTAAACAGTGGACTTCAGGGGCCGTAGGCTACTGGATATCCGCGCAAGCAGCTCGTCAAGCGCTTGCCTTCGCGATGGGTCCGATCGGCGCACTACTCGATGACTGGCCGTGGCATCGGGACCACTGCAATCTTCGCGTGGTTGAATTGCGTCCCTATGCCGTGTGGGAGAACTTCGAAGTGCTGCCGAGCAGCATCGAGGGAGAGCGTAAAGCGCGCACGACTCCGCGGACGTCGTTGCATGACGCGGCACTGTGGCCGCTGCGCTTGCTGCGAAGCGTCGCACGGTGGAGCGTGGTTGCGTTGCAGTGGTTTTTATCGCCCAACGACGTTGGAAGATCACGCCATGAATAACACAGCCTCGAGGAGCCAGCGGAGCACGCAGAGCGGCGTAACCGTACAGCAGTCGACGCGACGGACGCCCGTCTCGTTGGGATGGGCGGTGTTTGCCTGTGGCCTTGCGCTGTCACCGTTCGCGGATTTCCTGTCAGTCAGGGCTGCGCACGGTTTCGACGCCGCGGATGGTGATGCACGATATTCGTTGCTCGTGCGTGGAAGCATGGTGGTCGGACTGCTGTTTGTTCTAGTGACGGGCAGGTGGGTAAAGTTATCGAGTTTGCGCACTGGGCTGTTAGCGTTGGTCGCGATTATGGCATCAGCCCTGACCTTAACGTTTGGCAATATGTCCAGTGCTGAGTTTGCCCAGCAGGTGGTCTTCGTCCTCAAGGTGTTCTCTTTTTTTATTTGTTTCGCCGCTCTTTCCGGGATGAGTAGCAGGCAACTTGAGCAACTTGAAGTGGTTGTTTGGTTCACGTTGTTGATCTACGGGCTATCTATTTTCGCGGGCGCGGCGTTTTCGATCGATATGTTTCGTAGCTATCAGGCGGATACTCAGATTCGGTCCGGCTATAAGGGCATTGTGTATGCGCAGAACGAAGCATCTTCACTGTTGATCGTGGGACTTGGCTATGGCCTGCTCAAGGTATTGAAATCGGGCTGGTCGATACGGAACGGTGCGCTAGTCAGTACCATTTTGCTGGCTTCGTTTTTGGTCGGCACAAAGGCCGCGATGGCCGGCGCGGTTGCGATGACATGTTCGTATTTGTATTGCGGGCATAGAGTGCCGCAAGCAACTGTCCGCGCGTTGGCCATTGTCGGTGTGCTGGCCGGTATCGGCTTGGCCGCCTACCTGTCGTTGCCTGCAGTGAGGGACGCCGTCGATCTCAGTCTGCAATATTTCATTTATCAGCATGATCACACGGGAAGTGGAGGGATGCTCACGATCGCTCTATCTGGACGTGACATCAAGTTTTCAAACGTATGGGATGAAGTGGCAAAGGAGGGCTACGTCCCTTTGCTTACGGGTGGCTATCCGGTGGTGCGTTATCTGGTTGAAATGGACGTACCGGATCTTGTGTTGGCGATGGGATTGCCGGTTTGTGTTTGCTACTTGTGGAGCTTGGGAACGGCATTTGTTTACCGCGAAGGCGGCCCTGTGCCACGGTTCGGAAAGTTGTTTTATATCGTTTTAATGGCGGCAGCTTGTACCGCAGGGCACGTGCTCGTGTCGGCAATTACCAGTCCATACTTGGCCATGATCGCAGTGCTCGTCAAACGCGCCGCAGCAGACCGCCGATCGTTTGAGAAGAGGTCCGGTGATGCGTAAACACCATGACCGCAACGCGAACATACGTAATCGAGCGTCGCCGTTGCGGGTGTTACACGTTGGACCCGGCCGAGGTCAGCGTGGCGGCATTGCGTCTGTTCTCGCCGAGCTCGATGCACAACAGGGCCAGTTTCGTCGTGAGGCCGTGGCCTTGACCATCTTTGAAACGCATGGCTTCCAGAATGTGAAATCTCTCCTCTGCTTCTTTTTCTTCGACATTCCGTGCTTTTTTTGGGCGCTGCTCAGAGGCGTCGACCTGGTTCACTTCCATGTGTCGGTCCACGGATCGTTTTATCGAAAATTTGTTTTGTATTTTCTAGCTCGGCTTAGTGGCAAAAAGACGATTTTTCATCTCCACGCAGGGAATTTTCAGCAGTTTTGGGACGCTAGCAACTCGCTCATCCGCAAAGCGGTATTGTGTTTTATTCGTGGCGCAGACGCCGTGGTGGCCGTTTCATCGGCGATAGCGACCGAGCTTCAAGGCTATTGGGGCATTGAGCGCGGCCTCTATGTGATTGGAAATACGGCTTCCGGTGCCGAGGCGATGGCGGGGGCGGCGCTGCGAAAGCATCCGACTGCGATGGATGCGGACGCGACACCATACGTCGCTTTTGTCGGCAGATTGACGGAGGGAAAGGGGATCGACGAGCTGCTGGGAGCGATGGCGCTATTGAACTGTTGGGGGTTGAAGGTCCAACTGCGATTGGCGGGCGCTGGCGATATTGATAGGTGGAGACGCGTTGCGATCAGCTATGGCGTGAGCGATCAGGTGCATTTTGTTGGCTGGTTGCAGGGCGATGAAAAGCTCGCATTTTATCGCGACGCTGCCGTGTTTTGCATGCCAAGCCATTTCGAATCGTTCGGTATCTCGACGCTGGAGGCGATGTTCATCGGTCAACCCGTAATCGGCACGCAAGTTGGCGGTTTTTTCGATCTGGTTGAAGAAGGCGTGACAGGCTATCTCGTTCGTTGTGGGGACGTACCGTCTCTCGCCATCAGAATCCGGTATTTGATAGAGAATCCAGATACCGCAAACGAGATGGGGCATGCAGCGGTTTTACGTGCTGCGAGTCGCTATTCGATCAACGTGGTTGTTGAGCAATACATTCACTGTTACCAGATCGTGAGCGGATCAAAGTGAGAAGAGCGCATATCGACGTCATATCGTCATGTCGATGGAAGGTGATCTGGATTTTGGGAACGCTATGCAGTGTGGCCAACGCGCAGGATATGGAGGAGGTTTGGATCGATCCGAAGATGGCAGCATTGGTGAGTACCTATGACAAGCTGTTCTCGACGGATTGGAGATACGGGATTGATTCTAGCATCGGAGTTCAGGCAAATCCCGGCGATATCACGGTGGTTGACGATCCAGTAGTGGCTGGACGAAAGGCCATACGTGTTCAGATATCCAAATCAGAAAATTTTTCGAAAATCGCGAATGGCACTCCTCGGGCAGAGCTGATATTTCCGAAAGTGGTGAGTTTTTCACAGGGGCCTGATTATTTGCTTAGATGGAGTACTTTCATTCCTACTGGGTTCACGTTCGATGCGAAGCAAGCCGTCATTATCACGCAGGTGCATCAAGGAACGTGGACGGGTGGGCCGACAATTGCACTGAGCCTGCTGGGCAAACAGTATGCGATTTCCGAGCGCGGCGGTGTAAATACAACGGCCGTTTCCGCCGGCAAGTGGCTGTGTTGTGCGGACACCGACAAGGGTAGGTGGGTCAACTGGGCGTTGCGCTACGTTGCCGATGATTCGGGCCATCACGCTTCGACCCAGTTGTGGAAAGACGGGCGCTCGGTGTTTGCATCACAAGGGGTGCCGAATGCATATATCGGCGTGCAGGACGCGTACTTAAAGATGGGGTTGTATAAGGCTGGGTGGAACACCTCATCATCCGAAGTCAGTGAAATGACGTTGTTCTTCGGGCCAGTTTCGGTTTCGAGGAAATGAGTTTTTCGCCCGCGAAGAAAGATTGATGTGCGGATGCCACAGAACATACAGAGCGGATTTATGAAGCGTATTGAAGTATTCGGATGTCCAATTGACGCGGCAACCATGGATGAAACGGTTGCCGCGATTTCATCAAGGATTATCGCAAAACAGTTCACGCAGCACGGTGCGGTCAACGTGGCGAAGCTTGTGCATATGCAGTCGAACACCGAACTGGCGCAATCGGTCGGTTCCTGCGATTTGATCAATGTCGATGGAATGGGCGTGGTCTGGGCTGCCCGAGTGCTCGGCAATGCGGTGCCCGAGCGGGTTGCAGGCATTGATCTATTCGACAGATTGCTCGCGGAGGCTGCCCGTCTGGCGCTCCCGGTATATCTGCTTGGCGCGACCGATGAGGTTGTCTCGCGGGTGGCCACGATATGCGCGAACCGCTATTCGGGCCTCCAGATCGCCGGCTATCACCATGGCTATTTCGGCGATGACCACCAGCCTGTTGTCGATAGGATCCGTGAGTCGGGTGCGAGATTGCTTTTCGTGGCTATCACGTCGCCTACCAAGGAGAATTTCATTAACCGCTGGAAAGCAGCACTCGGTGTCGACTTTGTGATGGGGGTTGGCGGGACATTCGATGTCATGGCAGGGAACGTCCGCAGGGCGCCTTGCTGGATGCAAAGAGTCGGGCTGGAATGGCTTTTTCGTGTCCTACAGGAACCGCGCCGGATGTGGCGGCGATATCTGATCACGAACAGTAAGTTCGCACTGATGGTAGGTAAGGCACTGATCGTTCAGCGCTAACCGGTTTTGTGGCAACTTTGACCGTCGTTCCAAACGATCTAAAAGGAATAGCTGCATGTTGTACATATATCGCGTTGCGCATCTACTTCATTGTCTGCGCGTGCCTTTTCTGCCTTGGCTTTTGAAGGTCTTTAACCGAATTGTCTTCTCGGTGTCCTTGCCGCCTTCAGTAACGGTTGGGCGCAACGTGGTATTCGGCTATCAAGGGCTTGGCATCGTTGTGCACCGGCAGGCAGTGCTGGGTAACGATATCGTCATTGCTCCCAACGTCGTAATCGGCGGCCGTGGCCAGTCGGGTGCGCCGGTGATCGGCGACAACGTTCTGATCGGGGCTGGGGCGTGCATATTGGGACCAGTGACGATTGGACGTAACGCGAAGATCGGAGCAAACGCGGTCGTCATATTCGACGTGCCACCCGATGTGACGGTGGTAGGCATCCCGGCTCAAATCGTTCAGCCGCGCCAAGACGGGTGAATGTAGTGAGCTGAGAGCTGAGTTCAATGACTCTTGATGCACCGCTTAACAAGCTCCGGATCACCAATCAACGCATCCATGCTCAGCTTGATAGTACCTTCGATCGCGATCGTATTGCTGGTGAATTTCGGTGACCTCTGCCTGACCGTTCTCGTGGTCGAGAGCGCGACCTTCCGGGTGGCGGGAGCGGTGATCGCGTAGCGCATCTTCAACATTCAGAAATGCCGGCGACCGTGCGTCGTTCACCGTGGACGTTTCGATGCTGCCACTGAGCGCCTGCCTGGTGCCATTGAGATCAAAGCCCGCGACGTGCAAGCATGCTTGCCATGCACGCTGCGCAGGGTTTCGGAAATGTCTTCGTTGAGTACGACGCCGGCCATCGCTGCATTTTCGACGTGGTTCGGCGAAACACGTCCGCTGCGAGCGGGCATATAAACGAAGTCTTGTGCAGGGGCGACGCTGCGCGCATCCGGTGGGATGCGTCGCCGCAGCGCGGTGTGTTAAGCGGCGCTTGGGTGATCATGTGAGCTGGAGCTGGTGTATGCGGGAACATTCCTAGGTGGAGATCATCGAGGCGAACCTTCCCCTTCTCCTCCGTTCAACCCCTCACCCCCGCCTCACCAACAAAAAACTCACTCCAATCGCCGCCAGAAACCCACCACAAAAGCGATTAAACCACCGCCGAACCCTCACCCGCACCAACCATTTCCCGAGATACATCCCCGCCCACGAATACAGCGCAATTGCCACCCACTCAAGCACGAGAAAACTCGCACCCAGCACCGCAAACTGCGGCAATATCGGCTTCGCGACATCAACGAATTGCGGCAAAAACGCCGTGAAAACCAGGATCGCCTTCGGATTGCCGGCGGCAACAAGAAACTCCTGCCGCGCAATTCGTCCAAGCGACGCGTCCTGCGGTTGCGACGTATCGATAGCAGGCGCATCGCTGCGCCACAATTGAATGGCCAGCCAGATCAGATAAGCTGCGCCAGCCAGTTTGATCGCAAGAAAAAACCACTCCGACGCGTGCAGCACGACAGCGAGACCAGTTGCGGCGAGCACCAGCATCAACGCGAACGCGACCAGCCGGCCGGTGCCGCCGACGAACGCCGTCATGAATCCATGACGCGCCGCCATATTGATCGACAATAGATTATTGGGCCCGGGCGCGAGATTGATTGCAAAGCAGGCGGGCAAAAAGAACAGCCAGGCGGTGATGGACATGACAGCTCGCACAATGAGCGGAAGATTGCAACGAATCACGCGGAGAACCGGCCGCCGCGCGACACCTTGTCACGAATTGTAGCGAAACCGGCCCATGCCGACGTCGTCGACGCGTTTAATTCACTGCCTTAACAAACCCCGGATCACCAATCAACGCATCCACGCTCAGCTTCACCGTATCTTCAATCGCGATCGTGCTATTGGTGAATTTCGGCGATTTCTGTTTGACCGTCTTGATGGTCGAGAACACAACCTTCCGGGTAGCGGCATCGGTGATCACATAGCGCATCTTCAACGTCCAGAGCGCCGGCGACCGTGCATCGTCGACAGTGAATGTCTCGATGCTGCCGCTGAGCACCCGCTTGCCATCGGTGAGATGAAATCCCGCGATCTGCAAGCTCTTCGCCACGCCGTTGCGCACGGTTTCGCTTATGTCATCTTTGAGTACGATGCCGGTCATCGCCGTGTTTTCGATGCGGTTCGGCGAAACTTGTCCGTTGCGAGCGGGCATGTAGGCGAAGTCGCGGGCAGGGGCGACGCTGAGCGATCCGGTGGGATGCGCGGCCGCACGCGGGGCGCTGCTATTCAGGCCGAACCACGACCAGGAGCACGCTGACAACATCAACGGCAGTGCAACGGCGCCGCAGCCCTTGAGCATGGCGGATCTCAACGGTAAGCGCGTGGCGCTGGCCGAGCCGGGCAGAGACGGGCTCCGTTGCGGCGACTCAGGCGCCGTGCTGGAAAAAGCGGCAGTCGAGATCAGAGGAGTTGGCCTTTTAAATGGAGTCATCCCGATAGAGAACAGCATGGTAACAGTGAGCCGGGCTTCGCACCTTCCTGATCGGATCGCGGCTTGCATTTTCGTTGCGTTCGGGCAGATCTGCCAGACCGTCAGAAGAAGCCCGCTTTTCCCTGGGTCATATCCACCAGCGCTCGCTGGGCCTCCTCGACCGCATTGACGGGTAACCGGATCGCCATCTTCACCAGCATGCCATAAGCGCTATCCACCAGTGCATATCCCTCGGCGTCGATCCATCGGCGCACCTTCGCCTCGTCCGCATAACTCACTTCGACGATCAGCGAAGCCTGAGCAATCCTCTCGATTCGCGGCGCATCCAGCAAAGCCGACGCGATCGCGTCGGTGTACGCGCGCACCAGGCCACCGGCGCCGAGCTTCACGCCGCCGTAATAGCGTACGACGGCGGCCAGCACGCCGTCCAGATCGTGGTGCCGCAGCACTTCGAGAATCGGCCGTCCCGCCGTGCCGGACGGCTCGCCGTCGTCGGACATGCCGGACTGGCCGCCGGCCAGCAGCGCCCAGCACACATGCGTGGCGGCAGGATGTTCGTCGCGCAGCCGACGCAGTTCGGCCATCGCGGCGTCGCGGTCGGCGACCGGTATCGCATAGGCAATGAATCGGCTCTTGCGAATCTCGAGTTCCGCGCTCAGCGCCGCTTGCAAGGTATAGGTGGGCAAGGCAAAGACTTCAGTGGATGAAAAAGTGCGGGCCGCGCGCCGCTCTGTGCTCGCCATGGTAACGGATCGCCGCTGCATTACGCACGCATGGCCCCGGCACTGCTCTTTTTGCAGAAGCGTCCGTGGTTCGCCGCGACTTTGGCGGCTTTACCCTGCGCGCAGATCGAGGTCCGCGTGTTCGTCTACAATTCTCTGCTTGAACTCGCGCGTCAGTCCGCTGAATGCCGCGCGTCGACAAGGAGACGACATGCTTGACCTATCCACGTTGGGGACTTTTGTTGCCGTCGTGTTCGGGCTCTTTCTGGTTCCGGGCCCGGCAGTGCTGCTGGTTTTGACGCGCACCGTGCATGGCGGGCGCAAGGCCGGCATTCTCACAGGCCTCGGTATTGCGGTCGGCGATTTCATTCATACGCTGGGCGCAGCGGTCGGCCTCTCGGCATTGCTGATGACCTCCGCGCTTGCATTCAACGCGGTGAAATTCGTCGGCGCTGCCTATCTGGTCTATCTGGGCATTCGCGCGTTGCGCGAAAAGCAGGCGAGCGCGCACATGTCGGCAGTCGCGCCGGTGTCGGCGTCGAAAGCGTTCTTTCAGGCGATTCCCGCCGAAGTATTGAATCCCAAGACCGCGCTGTTTTTCCTCGCGTTCCTGCCGCAATTCGTGCGCCCCGAACACGGCTCGACGTTTTTGCAGTTCACTACGCTAGGGCTGATCTTCGTCGGTATGAGCGCGCTTTATACGACGCTGATCGTGTTGACCATTCGTCCGCTGGGCAGACTCGTCAAGCGTCTGACGTGGCTGACGCGCTGGCAGAACAAGCTCATCGGCGTACTGTTCATTTCGCTCGGCCTGCGCGTGGCGGCGCAAACGCGCTGATCGATCGGGGTCGTGGCCGCTTCGTTGCGTGATCGGGGAGCGCGGTCGCGTTCTGGCTAGATGTTGCGGCGCTGCCGTCTCAGACGGCCTTCGCGTGCGTATTCCATCTGGCTTTGCGCGCGCACGGCGACGAAAAATACTGTATATATGTACAGTATGCCCGTCTTTTTACGAAACCTCGTAGCGCGCGTCAGTGGGTTTTCGCGGGTCCGTGCGAGCAGGCCTCAGTGGGTCCAGGACAACGTGAGCAAGATGGACGAGGATACGACGATGATGAAAAGACAAGCGGCGGTGAGCATGTCGTACGGATAGTTCATGGCGTAGCCGTCAAACGTGGCGTGGGGAAAAGTTCATCATAGGCAGAACCGTCCCACGCGACTGTTAAGCATTGCAAGGCGCAGTGCATCGGCGGCAACGAGTTGGCCGCGCATGACCCAGGAGGCAAGCATGACCGACGCTGCGTCTTCCCAAGCAACCACGCTCGCACCGGAAATCGAGTTCTGGTTCGACTTCGGCAGCAACTATAGCTACCTCAGCGTCATGCGAATCGAGGCGCTGGCGGCGGCGCGCGGCGTGCGGATTCGTTGGCGCCCGTTTCTGCTGGGACCGGTCTTTCGCGACCTCGGTTTTGACAACTCGCCTTTCGTGTTGCAGAAGCAGAAGGGCGCGTACGTGTGGAAGGACATGGAACGGCAATGCCGCAAATACGGCATCGCGCTGACGCGTCCCACCACCTTCCCGCGCGCGGCGCTGCTGGCGATGCGCGTAGCGTTGCTGGGCGCGGATCAGCCATGGATTGCCGCCTACTGCCGCAAGATCATGCAGCTGAATTTCGCCGATGACCGCGACATCGGCTCAGCGGAAGTAGTGAGCGAAGCGCTCGACGAACTGGGTTTGCCCGCTCGGGACATCATTGCCGACGCGCAAAGCGACGCCAACAAACTGCGCTTGCGTGAACAGACCGAGGCGGCCGCGGCCAAGGGGATCTTCGGCGCGCCGACGTTTTTTGTCGGCAATGAAATGTTCTGGGGCAACGACCGGCTGGATGATGCGTTGGAGTACTGCGATTCGATCGCGTCGCGCGGCTAGCGTAGTGAATGAGCCGGACGCCGCCGGCTCCTACTAGTCGCCGTGCTGGCAGAAGCGGCGGCCGGGAACGTGTGAGACGACGGCCTGAGCGATTTCGAGCGGGGTGCTTTCGGCGGGCACGACCCGGCGGCTCGATTCGGGCGTGTGCTTCATGGTCCATTCGACGAGCCGGTACGAACGTCCCCAAGGCGGCTGCAGCGGGTCGGAGACCTTGCATGAATGGATCTGGCGGACCCATTCGTTGCCGGGCATGGCGCGCAGATGCTCGAATACTGTCTCTTCAACCATGGTGTGACTCCTTCTTCGCGGGCCTGCAGCCCTTCTTTTGGCGCGTCGTCGACACCCCTAAGAAAAAACGCCGCCGATATTCTGGCGGCTCAACAGGGGATGGTGTGCGCCATGGTTGCAGGGAAGAATTAAGCCAAACTTAAAAAACGCAAAAGCGCCTGCGTCGCGATTCCACCCTCAAGACCTCGCTGGATTGGCCGTTATTAAAGCAGTTGGGGCCGCCAACCCCGCTTCGCCTTCGGGCTCGCATCCCTTATAACGTGACGAACCCTGCCCAAACGCCGCTCTCCGGCCGCCTTCGCTCGCTAGTCGACACCGTGCAACACAACGAGCGCACGTTGCGCCGCTTTCAGAACGTCGAGTTGCGTTTGATCGGCGCGCAGGATTTCGTGTCGTTTCTCGACACCTTGTTCCGCCATCTGCCGCAGGAATTCGCTCTGGCGAGCGTGACGTTATGGCTCGACGACCGCGCGCCGTTGCTGCTCGAACTGCTCGAGCCGATTGCCTTGCGCGCGCTCGATCAAGCGAGCCTGAAGACTTCGCGCGAGGGCGGCCTCGCCGCGCAAGGTCTGTGCGAGGAAGGCCGGCCGTGGCTGGGCAGGCCGCGCGAACTGGACGACACCGCGCGCCGCGCGTTCTTCGGCGACGCGCCAACGCCGGCGAGCGCGATTCTGCTGCCGCTTGCCGCGGACGATACCGTCAGCGGTTATCTATGCCTCGGCAGCGACGACCCGGCGCGTTTCGGCGACGGCATGGCCACGGACATCCTGGAGCGCTTTGCGAGCATCGTGACGGCGAGTCTCGACAACGTCGCGCATCGCGAGCGGCTCAAGCAGCTCGGCATGACCGACTCGCTGACCGGCCTCGCCAATCGCCGCTATTTCGACGAGCGGCTGCGCGAGGAACTGATGCGCGCGGTCCGTTATCGCGTGCCGGTGGCGTGTCTTTTCATCGACATCGACAGTTTCAAACGCATCAACGATACCTACGGCCATCAGACCGGCGACCGCGCGTTGGCGGCGGTGGCGGCCTGCATACGGCAGCAGGTGCGGCTGGGCGATACCGTCGCGCGTTATGGCGGCGAAGAGTTCGCCGCGCTGCTGCAAGGCGATCAGGCCGATGCGCTCATCGTCGCCGAGCGCGTGCGGCTGGCGGTCGAAAAACTCGATTTGCAGGACGATCATGGCGAGCGCATTGCGTTGACTGTGTCGATCGGTGTCGCGGCGCGCGTGGTCGGCGGGGCGCCGACCGAGGCAGTTTCGCTCGGTCGCGCGATGCTCGAGGAAGCCGATCGTGCGATGTATCAGGCCAAACGCAATGGCCGCAATCGTATCGAGGCGCTGGTGAAAGCCGGCAGCGATCACGCAGAACGCTGATTTTTGCCGCTGATTGGCCACTAAGGCTTCGCGGGAAAACTCACACATGGCGCAGGGGACAGTCGCGAGCCGCACACACTCGCAGCCGCAGCGCATGCGCCCCACACGCGCCCCAGACATCACGAGCACGCGCACGCACGCACGCAACGAACAAGAGATAGCCGTGAAGAAGCACTCACGGCTCATACCGGTCTAGTTTTCTGTGCCGGTTGCTCACGCAACCGGCACAGCACATCGCCAACCGCTTAAGGCAGCGCCGTTTCCGAAACCGGCGGCATCTTGCCGAGTTCCTTCCTCACGCCGTCGGCGTAACTCGGGTCGACCTTTTCGAACAGCGCCAATTGCCGGTCGACGATCTCTTTCGGCACACCGGCCATCGCTTCAGCGATATTGCAGTAGAGGCGCTGGCGCTGCGCCGCGTCGAACAGCTTGTACAGCGCGCGGGGATGGCTGTAGTAGTCGTCGTCCTCGCGATGGTCGTAGCGCTGGATCGTGCCTTCCACCTTGAGCGGCGGCTCGTTCACCGACGCATCCTGCGGGAACGCGCCGAACCGGTTCGGCTCGTAGTTCGGCGTGGCGCCGAGGTTGCCGTCCGTGCGCATGCCGCCGTCGCGATGATAGGTGTTCAGGGTCGACGTGCGCGGCGCATTCACCGGAATCTGATGGTGGTTGATGCCGAGCCGGTAGCGGTGCGTGTCGCCATACGAGAAGAGGCGGCCCTGCAACAGACGATCCGGCGAGAAGCCGATGCCCGGCACGATATTGGCCGGTGTGAACGCCGCCTGCTCGACGTCCGCGAAATAGTTCTCCGGGTTTTTGTTCAGTTCGAGCACGCCGACGTCGATCAGCGGATAGTCCTTGTGCGACCACACCTTGGTGATGTCGAACGGATTTTCCTTGCGCGCATACGCTTCGGTTTCCGGCATGATCTGAACGCAGAAGCGCCACTGCGGGAAGTTCTTCTTTTCGATCTGTTCGAACAGATCGCGCTGCGCGCTTTCGCGGTCACGGCCGACCAGCTCGGTGGCCTCGGCATTCGTATAGTTTTCGATGCCCTGCTTCGACTTGAAGTGGAACTTCACATAGAAGCGCTCGTTCTGCGCGTTGATCAGCGAGAACGTGTGCGAGCCGTAGCCGTTCATCTGCCGGTAGTTCTTCGGAATGCCGCGGTCGCTCATCAGGATCGTGACCTGATGCAGTGATTCCGGATTGCGCGACCAGAAGTCCCACACCATGTTGGCGTCGCGCAAATTGTTCTTCGGATTGCGCTTTTGCGTGTGAATGAAATCGGGGAACTTCAGCGGATCGCGGATGAAAAACACCGGCGTGTTATTGCCGACCAGATCCCAGTTGCCTTCTTCGGTATAGAACTTGATCGAGAAGCCGCGCACGTCGCGCTCCGCGTCGGCCGCGCCGCGTTCGCCCGCGACCGTGGAAAAGCGCAGGAACAGCGGCGTGACCTTGCCGACTTCGAAAACCTTGGCTTTGCTGTAGCGGGTGATGTCGTGCGTGATGGTGAGTGTGCCGAATGCGCCGGAGCCTTTGGCATGAACGCGGCGCTCGGGAATGACTTCGCGGTCGAAATGCGCGAGTTTTTCGATCAGCCAGAAGTCCTGCAGCGTGATCGGGCCGCGCGGGCCGACGGTTTCCGAATTCTGGTTGTCACCGACCGGCGCACCGGCCGCGGTCGTCAAAGTGCGATTCGTCATGGCGTTTCCTTAGCTTGCTTGCGGGGGGAAGGCATCGATCGCTGTCGTCGCGATCCATGTGCAGCGTCGCGCCGGATGCCCGATCGTCCGGCGCGACATTCAGTCTAGCAAGGCTTTTCGCGCATTGCGCAGTCAATGGCTGTTAATTGGTCTGAAGCGGTCTGAAGCGGAATGAGCGATGCGCGGAGCAGTTGACGATGCGGTGAACGCTTCAAACGCCCGGCGCATCCGGCGGCACCCCCAGCAACTGTAGCGCGCCGCCGGTCACTCCGCCGAATACCGGCCCCGCCACCGTGCCGCCGTAAAACGCCTTGCCGGCTGGGTCGTCGATCATCACGGCGACGATCAGCCGTGGGTCGCTCATCGGCGCCATGCCGACGAACAGTGCGCGGTAGCGGTTTTTCGCGTAAGTTGCGCCGATCTGTTTGCGCGCCGTGCCGGTCTTGCCGCCGATCCGGTAGCCGTCGACCGCCGCCGCGCGTCCCGTGCCGCCTTCGCCGGTGGCCATTTCCAGCATCGCGCGGATCGCCCGCGCGGTCGCCGGCTTCGTCACCGCGAGGTTCTGATCCGCCGACGGCGCGGCGGCGCCCGCCCCATTGCGCAGCAGACTCACGCGCTGCATCGTGCCGTCGCCCGCATACGCGGTGTAGACCTGCGCGATCTGCAGCAGCGAAGTGGACAGCCCGTAGCCGTACGCCATGGTCGCCTGTTCGATCGGGCGCCAGCGTTTGTACGGGCGCACCTTGCCTGACGCCACGCCCGGAAAGGTCAGCTCGGGCCTCAGGCCGAGCCCGTATTGCTGGTATTTGGTCCAGATCGTCTCGGCCGGCAGATTCAGCGCGAGTTTGGCGAGCGCGATATTGCTGGACTTCTGCACCGCTTCGGAGACGGTCATCATGCCGTGATTCGACGTGTCGTGAATCACGGCCGGGCCGATCTTGTACCAGCCGGGGGCGGTATCGATGACGCTTTGCGGCCGCACCTTGCCCTCGTCGATCGACAACGCGACGACCAGCGGCTTGATCGTCGAACCCGGTTCGAAGGTGTCGACCACCGCGCGATTGCGCAACTGCCGGCCGGTTAGACGAGCGCGGTCGTTCGGATCGAAGCTCGGATAGTTGGCGAGCGCGAGAATCTCGCCGTTGCGCGCGTCGAGCACCACCACGCTGCCGGCTTCGGCGTGGTGTTTCGCGATCGCTTCCTTCAGTTGCGCGTAGGCGAGCTGCTGGATGCGCCGGTCGATCGTCAGATGGATGGTCTCGCCGTTGCGCGCGGGCACCAGCGGCCGGGTCTCGGACACCACTCGGCCGAGCCGGTCGCGGATCACTTCGCGCTGGCCGGGCACGCCGAGCAACTGCTCGTTGGCGGCCAGCTCGACGCCTTCCTGGCCGTTGTCCTCGATATCCGTGAAGCCGACCACGTGCGCCGCCGACTCGCCTTCGGGATAAAAGCGTTTCGAATCCGCGATCTGCGTGACGCCGGCGAGGCCCAGTCTGGACAGATGAGCGGCGGTGTCGGCGTCCACCTGGCGTTTGAGCAGGACGAAGGTTTTGTCGCCGTTCAGACGCCGGCGCAATTCCGCGAGCGGCAGGTCGAGCAGCTTCGACAGCGGCGCGACGGCGGCCTCGTCGATCAGCCTGGGCGACGCCCAGATTTCGTAGGTCGCGAGGCTGACGGCGAGCATCGAGCCGTTGCGATCGACGATCCGTCCGCGCGTCGCGTCGAGTTCGATGGTGCGCTGATAGCGCTTTTGCCCCTGATCGACGTAGAAGTCCTGATTCACCACCTGCACCCAGAACGCGCGGCCCGCCAGCGACGCGAACGCGCCGAACACCAGCAGGACGATGAACTTCGAACGCCACGCCGGCAGGCGCGCGGCCAGCAGCGGGTTCTTCGCGACAGGGGTGTACGGGTCGTGCGGCTGCGATTTTTTCTTCTGGATCATGGGGTGCGGATAACGAACTCGATTAACTTGCGCCGCCGGAATCGGCGGCGGTGAACACCTGGTGTTGCCAACGGAAGCGTACGGCCAGCATGCGCACCGCGAAGCCGCCGGCCAGCACCGCCACGGACGGCCGGCCCCGGCGCCAGGCCGCATGCCTGCAACGCGACCTACAGCGCGCCGGCACCGAGCGCGATGCCGGCGTACAGTTCCTCGCGCAACACCAGCGGCATCTGATTGCATAGCAGGTCGCGCAACATGCCGCCGCACACGCCGGTGATCGCGCCGGCCAGCACGACGATCGCGGGGCTGACGTTGAGCGTGGCCGCCACATCGCAGCCGATCGCCGCGAAGGCGATCAGGCCGGTCGCGTCGACCGTGACGAACAGCCATTGCCAGTTGCGCAACCACTTCGCGCCAGCCGCAGCGAGCGTCGTCGCCCCGATTGTAATAAGAACGTAATCTGGATGCGAGATCCATGCAAGCGGTCCATGCCGCGGCGCATGCCCATTACGATAATGGCCGCCTTCCAACGCGCGCCATGCAGCGAGCTTCACTGACGAAGCCGCTCGC
This sequence comes from Paraburkholderia ultramafica, assembly GCF_902859915.1. GTDB lineage: Bacteria > Pseudomonadota > Gammaproteobacteria > Burkholderiales > Burkholderiaceae > Paraburkholderia > Paraburkholderia ultramafica. Next base: position 354,233 of record NZ_CADIKK010000001.1, on the reverse strand, counting down.
GAGCGGCGCGTACAGGGACAAAAAAGCCGCGCGGACTTGCAAAATCCGCGCGGCTGATTCGTTCGATTAATGCGTCGACTCCGACGCGGCGTGTTAAAGGGGCGCTCTCTGCCTGTCGAGCGCCTCCTTTTTTTCGTGGGTTTTCCGAGGTGTTGCTTGCGGTTTGCGCGTGGGGCACCTGGCGCCAGGCGGCCGGCGTGCTGCGAGCGCCAACGCTACCCTCAGCGCTAACGCCCCCTCAACCCGGCAACGCGAAGCTGGAAATCGCCTCGCGCAGGACCCCCACTTGATCCTTCAGCCCAACCGGCTCCTGCTTGAACGGGTGCATCAGCATGACCGGCTGCGAATCGTTGATGGAGATGTAGCCGTCCTTGCCGTAACGCATGGCCGCCAGCATGTCGAGCGCCTGCTTTTTGGCGTCGGCTTCGGAGATCGTGTGCTGTTGGGCCAGCGCGTAGTAGTGGGCGACGATGTGGTTGCCCTGGTCGATCAGCGCGGTCAATTGATCGCGGCGGTCCGAAATCATCGACGCACGGTTTTGCCATGCGCCAAAGCCGCCGATCAGGATCAGGCCGATCCACAGCACGGCGATCATGGAGGCCAGTTTCTTGTTCAGAGTCATAGCAATGAGATTTGCTTTCGCAAAGTGGTCGGTCGGAGTGGGGTCGCGTGTCGCAATTGGTTTGTCGCTTACTGCGCTTACTGCGTTTACGGCGCAATGCTGTTTGCTGCGCAGGGCAGGGGAAACCCGCTGTTTTACGTTGTTATTCGTCTGATTTATAAGCCGTTTGCCTTCTGCGATGGAATTTTCAAGGCTGGCCCAAGAAGGCAACTTATTTGATTTTCTATTGCCTGCTTTATTTGCATTTGAGTTGCTTAAAGTTGGATGCCGGCGCGTATCGGGGAGTAAAGGGATAATCGGTGCTTGCCAATAAAAGCGGATATTTGACAATCAAAACCGCCGCGACTAATAACGACTCAAAGCGGGCAGAAATAGCGCTAACCCATGCCTGGTATGATGCCGCGTCAAGATTCCACAAAACGCCAAGCAAATCCAAAATCCCCGCCTATTGTGTGAAAATGCAAAAAACAACACATTTTTCAACTTAACCGCAACGCCGGAAAATCCCGTTCTTCGAAAAGACGAACAAATAAAAATTCCGCTATAGTCGCCGTTTTCAAGTCGCCAGCCGGGCACAAAAGAGCACCAATAAGCCCGCCATCAGGAGTCAAAAAAATGAACGCCCGGCAACCCGCCTTCGTCTCCGTGTCGCGCAGCGCACGTCTGCGCCAGATGCTCGTCAGCAACGAACTCGAATTCATGATGGAGGCCCATAACGGCCTGTCCGCGCGAATCGTCCGTGAAGCCGGCTTCAAAGCGATCTGGGGCTCGGGACTCGCGATCTCCGCACAATTCGGCGTGCGCGACAACAACGAAGCAAGCTGGACCCAGGTTGTCGATACGCTCGAATTCATGGCCGACGCCAGCGATCTGCCGATCCTGCTCGACGGCGACACCGGCTACGGCAACTTCAACAACGTGCGCCGCCTCGTGCGCAAGCTCGAACAGCGCGGCATTGCCGGCGTCTGTATCGAAGACAAGCAATTCCCCAAGACCAACAGCTTCATCAACGGCGAAGCGCAGCCGCTCGCCGATATGGACGAGTTCTGCGGCAAGATCAAGGCCGGCAAGGACTCGCAGTCCGACGAAAATTTCTCGATCGTCGCGCGTGTCGAAGCATTGATCGCCGGCTGGGGCATGGACGAGGCGCTGCGTCGCGCGGAAGCCTATCGGCAAGCCGGCGCGGACGCGATCCTGATTCACAGCAAGCTCTCGCGTCCTGACGAAATCCTCGAGTTCGCGCGCGAATGGGCCGGCCGCGGTCCGCTCGTGATCGTGCCGACCAAGTACTACAGCACGCCCACCGAGGTGTTCCGCGAAGCCGGCATCAGCACCGTGATCTGGGCGAATCATCTGATTCGCGCGGCGACCTCGGCGATGCAGGCTGTCGCGAAGGAAATTCACTCGAACGAAACGCTCGTCAACGTCGAAGACAGCATTGCCGCCGTCAACGAAATCTTCCGTCTGCAAGACGCCGACGAATACTCGGAAGCCGAAGACCGCTATCTGTCGAGCGGCCGCGCGGCCGGCGCCGCGGTCGTGCTTGCCGCGAGCCGCGGCAAGGGTCTGGAAGCCGTCACCGAAGACCGTCCGAAAGTCATGCTGCCGATCGCCGGCAAGCCGCTGTTGCGCTGGCTCGTCGATGCGTTCAAGAAGCAGGGGGTGAACGACATCACGGTGGTCGGCGGTTATCGCGCCGATGCGATCGAAACGGCGGGGATCAAGCTCGTCGTCAACGAACAGCACGCGCAAACCGGCGAACTCGCGTCGCTCGCGTGCGCGGTCGATAAGCTGGCGGGTGACACGGTCATCTCGTACGGCGATCTGCTGTTCCGCAGCTACATCCTGCGCGATCTGGTCGAGAGCGAAGCGGCGTTTAGCGTGGTGGTGGATTCGTCGCTGACCGATACGGAAAACGCCAGCGTGCGCGATTTCGCGTGGTGCTCGGCGGCCGACGATCGCGGCCTGTTCGGCAACAAGGTCACGCTTCGTCATGTGTCGAGCGGGCAGATCGCGTCGGCGGCGATCGCATCGCAAGCGCCGCATGGCCGCTGGGTCGGTCTGCTGAACGTGCGCGACGCAGGCCGCGAGCGCTTGCAGGCAGTGATGAGCCAGCTGCAGGCGCGCGCGGATTTCGCTTCGCTAGACATGCCCGCGCTGCTGAACGCGTTGATCGAAGCCGGCGAATCGATTGAGGTGCAATACGTGCATGGCCACTGGCGCGGCGTGAACGATCTCGACGACTTCCGCCGTGCCGGCGACTTCGCGCATGCGCAAGCGCCGTTCGCGGCCGCGGTCGGCAATACGGTCAACCACGCGGTGAACCACGCCGCGAAGGACGCCACCAACGGAGCCGCGCAATGATCGAAGCAGCACAGTTTGTCGAGGCAGCACGCGAGCGCGGTTTCGACTGGTATGCGGGCGTGCCGTGTTCGTATCTGACGCCGTTCATCAACTACGTGTTGCAGGACGAGTCGCTGCATTACGTGTCGGCGGCCAATGAAGGCGACGCGGTTGCGCTGATCGCGGGCGTCACGCTCGGCGCGCAGAACGGCCGGCGCGGCATCACGATGATGCAGAACTCCGGGCTCGGCAACGCGGTGAGCCCGTTGACCTCGCTGACGTGGACCTTCCGTCTGCCGCAATTGCTGATCGTCACGTGGCGTGGCCAGCCGGGCGTCGCCGACGAGCCGCAGCACGCGCTGATGGGCCCCGTCACGCCCGCGATGCTCGACACGATGGAGATTCCCTGGGAGACCTTCCCGACTGAAACCGACGCGATCGGCCCGGCACTGGATCGCGCGATCGCGCACATGGATGAAACCGGCCGCCCTTACGCGCTCGTGATGCAGAAGGGCAGCGTCGCGCCGTACGAGTTGAAAGATAGCGGCGCGCCCCCCCGCCGTGCGCCGGTTGCGCCGCGTGCGCAGTTCCACGACGTCGCGGCGAGCGAACTGGCTTCGCGTCACGACGCGTTGCAGAGGGTGATCGCGCACACGCCGCTCGAATCGACGGTGGTGCTCGCGTCGACCGGTTTTTGCGGACGCGAGCTCTACGCAATCGACGACCGTGCGAACCAGTTGTACATGGTCGGCTCGATGGGCTGCGTGACACCGTTCGCGCTGGGCCTTGCGCTCGCGCGTCCCGACTTGCACGTGGTCGCGCTCGACGGCGACGGCGCCGCGCTGATGCGCATGGGCGCGTTCGCGACACTCGGCGCTTACGGCCCGTCGAATCTCACGCACGTGCTGCTCGACAACGGCGCGCACGACTCGACCGGCGGTCAGGCGACGGTGTCGTCGCAAGTCTCGTTTGCGGGGGTTGCGGCAGCGTGCGGTTATGCGTCGGCGGTGGAAAGCGACGACCCGGGCGTGATCGATCAGTTATTCGAAGCACCGCTACTCGACGGCCCGCGCTTCGCGCGCCTCGCGATTCGCTGCGGCACGCCGGACGGCCTGCCGCGTCCCACCATCACGCCGCCCGATGTGAAGACGCGCCTGATGCGCCACATCGGCGCCGCTTAACGTAAAAATCAAGGAGGAGCGCCGATGTTGCTGCTCAATCCCGGTCCGGTGACGCTCACCGAACGTGTCCGCAACAGCCTGTTGCAGACGGATCTGTGCCATCGCGAAAGCGAGTTTTTCGACTTGCAGGAAGAAGCCCGCACGCGGCTCGTCGAGCTGTACGGGCTCGACGCAAGCGAATGGCAGGCCGTGCTGATGACCGGCTCCGGCACGGCCGCGGTCGAAAGTATGACCGCCGCGCTGGTGCCGCAAGACGGCAAGCTGCTGGTCGTTGAAAACGGCGTGTATGGCGAGCGTATTTCGCAGATCGCCACGCAATACGGCATCGCGCATGAATCGCTGAAGCATGACTGGATGCACGCGCCGGATCTCGCGAAGATCGCCGAACGTCTCGACGCGGACAAGGCGTTCACGCACGTCGCGGTGATTCATCATGAAACGACGACGGGCCGTCTGAACGACCTCGCGGCGCTCGGCGCGCTGTGCCGCGAGCGCGGCTTGCATCTGCTGGTGGACGGCGTGAGCAGTTTCGGCGCCGAGCCGATCGATTTCGCCGACGCCAGTCTCGACGCGGTCGCCGCAACCGTGAACAAATGTCTGCATGGCGTGCCGGGCGCGTCGTTCGTGCTGGTGCGGCGCGCGGCGCTCGCGCAGGCGGCAAGCCGCACGTACTACCTGGATCTCGGGCGGCTCGCGCGTCTGCAGGATCAGCGCAACACACCGTTCACGCCTTCGGTCCACGCGTACTACGCGCTCGTCGAAGCGCTGCGCGAACTCGCCGACGAAGGCGGCTGGCGCGCGCGCCACAAGCGCTACGCCGCACTCGCCGAGCAGGCGCGGGCGGGGCTGGCCGAGCGCGGGGTCGGCAGCGTGTTGCCGCCGGAGCAGTCGTCGGTGGTGCTGCGCGCGTACCGGCTGCCGGACGGCGTCGCATATCCGCAACTGCACGACGCGCTGAAGGCGCGCGGCTTCGTCATCTACGCGGGGCAAGGCGGCTTGTCGGCCGAACTGTTCCGCATTTCGACGATGGGCAATATTCAGGCCGCCGACATCGACCGGCTGTTGCAGGGCTTCACCGAACTGACGCGTTGATTCACGCGCCGGCTGCCGCGCGGCAGGCTTTGGCCGCGCGGTGCGGCGTAGTGTGGTGCGGCGCTCGGGTCCGGTCAGGTCAGACCGGATCTTTGTCCGGCGGTCCATCGGGCCGCTGCGGCTCCTCGACGTGATGACCGGGCGACGGCGGCACCAGCGGGTCGGCTTCCGGGTCGCGGTTCGGATCGGCGTGGGGGTCGGGAATCGGACTGGTATGCATGTCGTAGCTCATCGCATCACCCTGTAGTTGAAAAGCGTGCGGTCCGCGCGCTGACGCCCGAACCCACGCCGGCAATTCTCTTCAAGCGTAGGCGTTTCCGGCGCGCCTTGCCGCTCACTTTTTTGCGCGGCGGCGCACGCTGAGCTGCCAGTAATGCTCGGTGGCGAAGACGTCGTCGTAATTGCCCGCGCCGAATGCGCGCAACTGGCTGACATACGCATTGACCGCCTCGCGTTTGAGCTGCGCGCGGCGCTGGAGATCGATCGTATGGGCCGCGCTCGGATAGGCTGGCGTCGCCACGATGCCGCGCTGCGCGAGATCGGCAAGGCGCGCCTGCACGACGCCGGGCGTGCGCCGGTGGATCGCTTCCTCGTAGCCGAACCAGATCAGATGCGATAGCCGCGGCAGGATTTCGCAGCAGGCTTCGAACACCCGCACGTGATCGTCGTGATACAGGCCGAGCGGCATGAGCAGCGTGTTCGCGGTCGAGCGATAAATGGTTTCCTCGAGCATCGCCGCCATGGTGCTGATCGACGGCGAGTCGGAATACTGGCTGGCGCGAAACGGCATGCGCAGCGGAATCGCGTCGAGCACCTCGAGCGCGCGATTGTCCTCCAGCGTGCGCTCGTGGACGGCCTCATAGGCGTTCGCGAAGCCCGATCTTTGGTCCCATTCGGTATGCATCTCATGTTCGGGCGGCGCGGCGAATACCGTGCAGACCTGGGCGTCGGGGTGCGCGGCGAGCAATGCGCCGCAACTGAAGACGGCGTCGTCGAAATGGGGCGAGACGATGAACAGGCGTGGACTGGTTTCGCTCATGAGGCGTGTAGGGTTGAGGCGCGGCGGGCCGTGTTTTCGGCGTAAGCTTTTGAGCCTGGATCGCGCGGAAAAACGCGGCGTCACATCAGCTTAGGCGGAATCGGCGCGGCTTGCGCGGGCCGTCGGCACATGCAGCGAAAAGCGCCAGCCCAGGCGGACACAATGCTGTATAGATATACAGAATGCGCCCAAACATCCAGCAGAATCAAGCGCGCCGCAAGCGTCACGCGCCCACCGCCCACCCGCCGCTAAACGTTGCGCAAATCCTCCGGCGTATCCACGTCCCGCAAAATCCCCGGGTCGTCGACATTCACCCTCGTCACATGCTGCGACATCAGCAACGACTTCGCGCCGGTATCGCCGTCGAGCGCCAGCAGTGCATCGCGATGCTCGACGCCGAAGCCGACCGGATGCCCACGCTGCTCCCGGTAAAACGGCGCGACCAGCGATGCGCCGTCGTCGAGCGCGCGCGCCACGGCTTCGATCGTCGTGGTGGCGATGCGCGGCATGTCCGCGAGCGCGACGATCCAGCCCTCGGCGTCGTCGCTGGCTTCGATGCCGGCGGCAAGGCTCGCGCCCATGCCGCGTTCGGCATTGGACGCGAACACCACGTCGCAACCGGCGTCGTTCAGGACCCGCGCGAGGGCGTCCGAACCCGGCCGCACCACGGCCAGCACCCGCGTCACGACCCGCAGCAGTCGATGCGCGGATTCATGCGCGACCGGCGTGCCATCGGGCATCTGCGCAAGCAGCTTGTTGTGCAGGCCGTCTGGATCGAAGCGCGAACCAAAGCCCGCGGCGAGCAACACGCCAGTGGCGAGCGAGGCATAAGCCATGGGCGGGCACCGGGGGAAAGAATGAGACCGATTGTGCGATGCAACGCAGTTGCAGGCAAGCGCCAATCAATGTATGCGCATGGCGCTTGCCTGGCCACAGCCCACCAGGCACAACCCCCGCGCCATCACCCCTGCATTCCCGCCATCACCTTGTCGAGCGTGAGCGGCAAGTCCCGCACCCGCACGCCGGTGGCGTGATACACCGCGTTCGCGATCGCCGCCGGCACGCCCGTAATACCGATCTCGCCGATGCCGCGCACGCCGAGCGAGTTGATATAGGGATCGGGCCGATCGATGAACGTAATGTCGAGCGAGCCGATATCCGCATTCACCGGCACGTGGTACTCGGCGAGATTCGCGTTGGTGAAGCGCCCGTAGCGCGTATCGAGCGAGGACTCCTCCTGCAGCGCCGCGCCGACGCCCCACACGATGCCGCCCATCATCTGGCTGCGCGCGGTCTTCTCGTTGAGCACGCGCCCCACGTCATACACGGCGACCACGCGCGGCACGCGGATCGTACCGAGTTCGGCGTCGACATGCACCTCGACGAACACCGCGCCGAACGAGTGAAACGAGTACTTCTGTTTTTCATCACCGGGCTTGACCGTCGAAGTCGCCTCGATTGGCTTGCCGCCCGAGCGCGCGATGATCGCCGCCGCCGGATCGCGTTTGCCCGGCTGCGAGCGGCTCACCACCCAGCCGTTCTCCACGGTGATGTCGTCGAGCGCGCTGCCGTGCACCGGCGAAGCCGGGTCGGCGAGCGCCAGCGCGATCAACTGGTTGCGCGCCTGACTGGCCGCCTCGCGCACAGCCGGCGAGACACTCGCCGCCGATTGCGAGCCGCCCGACACCGGCGCGCGCGGCAGCGTCGAATCGCCGAGAGCGAAGTGGATATTCTCCGGCGCGAAGCCGAGCGCATCGGCGGCCACCTGGGTCATCACCGTGTAGGTGCCGGTGCCAAGATCCTGGGTGCCGGAGGCGACCAGCGCGGTGCCGTCCGGCAGAATCCGCGCGATGGCGGCCGCTTCGCTGCGGTTGGCCGGATAGGTCGCGGTCGCCATGCCCATGCCGATCAGCGTGCCGCCGTCACGCATCGAGCGCGGTGCGCCGCTGCGCCGTGACCAGCCGAATTTCTCGGCGCCGATCTGATAGCACTCGCGCAACGACTTGCCCGACCACGGCTTGTTTTCCTGCGGATCGGTTTCCGCATAATTCTTGATGCGCAGTGCAAGCGGGTCCATTTTCAACGCGGCCGCGAGTTCGTCCATGGCCGATTCGAGCGCGAACGAACCGGTGGTTTCGCCCGGCGCGCGCATGTAGGTCGGCGTGCCGAGATTGAGTGGCACGAGCCGGTGCGTGGTCACCTGGTTGGGCACCGCGTACAGCATGCGCGTGACCATGCAGCAGGTCTCGGTCCAGTCTTCGATCATCGACGTGTTGGAGAGGCTGTCGTGGCGCATCGCCGTCAGCGTGCCGTCGCGCCGCGCGGCGATCGTCAAGTGCTGTTCCGTGCGCGGACGCGCGCCGACCGGACCGAACATCTGCGGCCGCTCGAGCACCAGCCGCACCGGCCGCCCGGTCTGCTTCGCCGCCATCGCGCACAACGGCACATGCGACCACGACGAGCCCTTGCAGCCAAAGCCGCCGCCGATGAACGGCGCGATCACGCGCACGTTGCTGGCCGACATGCCGAACGTTCTGGCGACCACCTGCGCCGCGCCGCTGACGCCTTGCGTCGAATCGTGGAGCGTGAGCTGCGGGCCGTCCCAGTGCGCCATCGTGGCGTGCGGCTCCATCGGGTTGTGATGCTCGATCGGTGTGGTGTACGTAGCATTCACGTGGACCGTGCCGCTTTGCATGCCGTCTTCGAAGCTGCCGCGTTGCGTGTCGGTTTGCCGGCCTTGCGGCCTGTCCGGCGCGTGCGCGTTCGACCGGGCCTGCGCAAAGTCCACGGTCGCGGTGCTGCCTTGATAGACGATGCGCAACTGGCGCGCGGCATCGGCGGCATGTTCGAGTGTGTCGGCGACCACCACGGCGACCGGTTCGTTGCTGTAGTGCACCTGGTTGTCCTGCAACAGCGACAGCCGCCTGCCGGCCGGCGGCGCCAGCGCGGGCATGCCGCCGTTCGGCAGGCGCGGCGCGTTCTGGTACGTCATCACCAGCAATACGCCGGGCACCGCCTGCGCGCGGCCCGCGTCGATCGACGCGATCGTGCCGCGAGCAATCGTGCTGGTGACGAGTACCGCATGCGCGAGACGCGCTTCGGGGAATTCGGCGGCATAGCGTGCTTCGCCGGTGACTTTGAGCAGACCGTCGACGCGGTCGAGCGGTTGACCGATCAGATTCATGCGACACCGCCCGCGAGGCCGGCGGCCTGGTTGACCGCGCGCACGATCGCGCGTTGTGCAAGCTGCACCTTGAAACGATTGTCGTGCTGCGGCCGCGCGTCGCTCAACGCGGCAGCGGCGGCGTTTTTCAGCGTCGCCTGCGTGAGCGGCTGACCGTTGAGCAGTTGTTCGGCGGCGCTCGCGCGCCACGGTTTATGCGCGACGCCGCCCAGCGCGATGCGCGCGGTCTGCACGCGCTCGCCGTCCATCTGCAACGCGGCGGCCACCGACACCAGCGCGAATGCGTAACTGGCGCGGTCACGCACTTTCAGATAGTGGGAGTGCGCGCTGAACAGCGGTGGCGGCAGATCGACCGCGGTAATCAGTTCGCCGGGCTGCAACGTGGTATCGACGTCGGGCCGCTCGGCGGGCAGGCGGTGGAAATCGGCGAACCCAATGGTCCGCTCGCCGGCGGGGCCGCTCACGCGCACGACGGCATCGAGCGCGGCCAGCGCCACGCTCATATCCGACGGATTCACCGCGATACATTGCGGACTCGCGCCGAGAATCGCGTGCGTGCGGTTGTGGCCGTCGAGCGCCGCGCAGCCGCTGCCGGGCATGCGCTTGTTGCATTGCGTGAAGGCGGTGTCGTAGAAGTAGCCGCAACGCGTACGTTGCAGCAGATTGCCGCCGACCGTCGCCATGTTGCGCAACTGCGCCGACGCGCCCGCGAGGAGCGCTTGCGACAGCAACGGGTATTGCTCGCGCACCAGCGCGTGATTCGCCGCATCGCTGTTGCGCACCAGGGCGCCGATGCGGATGCCGCCGTCGGGCAGCGTCGTCACCGTGTCGAGTCCGTTGATATGCGTGATATCGATGAGCCGCACCGGCCGCGCGACGCCGCCCTTCATCAGGTCGAGCAGATTGGTGCCGCCGCCGATGAAGACCGCGCCCGGTTGCTGAGCGGCGCGCACTGCGCCGGCGACATCGCCGGCGCGTTCGTAAGAGATCGCATCCATGCTGGTCGCTCCGTCAGGCGGTGCTGTGGTGGGTGGTGCCGTGGCCGATGCCGGCGTCCACGCCGTCATGCACGTCGGCGCCGGCACTGCCGGCCTGGCCACTGCCGCCGTGCACCGCACGCACCGCGGCCACGATGTTCGCGTAGGCGCCGCAGCGGCAAATGTTGCCGCTCATCCGTTCGCGGATCTCATCGTCGGAAAGTTGGGCGGGGCGGCGGCGGACATCGGCCGTCACGGTGCTGGCCGTGCCGTTGCGAAATTCATTGAGCAGGGCCGTCGCCGAACACAACTGCCCCGGTGTACAGTAGCCGCACTGGAACGCATCATGTTCGATGAAGGCGCGCTGCATCGGGCTCAATGCGCCGTTGCTCGCGAGTCCTTCGACCGTCGTGATGTGCTCGCCCTCGTGCATCACGGCGAGCGTCAGACACGAGTTGATGCGGCGGCCGTCGGCCAGCACCGTGCATGCGCCGCATTGGCCGCGGTCGCAGCCTTTTTTCGTGCCCATCAAGCCCGCGTATTCGCGCAGCGCATCGAGCAAGGTCACGCGCGGCTCGAGTTGCAGCGTGTAAGCGCGGCCATTGACGGTCAGCGTGACCGGGCGCGGCGGCACCGCCTGGTTGATCTGAGCCGGCGGCGCGGCCGGCGTTTGGGTTTGCGCGCGCAGATGCGGCGCCGCTCCGACCGTCGCGGCGGCGGCCGCCGATTGAAGAAAGCGGCGGCGCGAGGGTTGTTGTGGGGTGGCGGCTTCGTCGCCCGGATCCTGACATTCGTGATGCGTGGACATGACGTTCTGTTGACTCCATTGAAAGGTCAATGCAGGCTAGCGATGTGTCGGTATCCGAAGCGTCGCGTTCAAACAAACCTCACGCAGCAATTTCGGTGCCGTTGCATATACAACGTATTAGAAAATGACGGAGACAGCAAAGATGACATCAATGACATCAGCGATCAGAGTCAGGCCGGCGTCGCGCGTCGCTTCGGCAATGCGCACCGTGGCCACGGTGGTGGCGGCGGCAATCGTGCTGACTGCCTGCCACGGCAACAGCGGCAACAATTCTCCTCCACCGCAAAGCAACGTGCTGCCGGCCTTTATCAAAAGCGCGGTGACCATCCGGTCCTATGACGGCAACACTGACGATCTGCTTACCGCGGGTCTCGGCAAAACCGGCCTCGGGCTGGCCACCGCGCCGGCCATTGCGAGCCTTGCGCAACCCACCGCCGCCGAGTTGCGGCGCCTCGCGATCTGGTCGAACTATCGCGCGCTCGTCGACATGACCGCGAACGGCGGCTATGGACGCTTCTGGGGCCCTAATGTCGACCTGAACGGCAACGACACGCTGGGCGAAGGCAAGATCGCGGGCAAGGAATACCTCGCGTTCGCCGACGACGGCAGCGGCGCGCAGAACGTCAGCATGCTCGTGCAGATTCCGGCAAGCTTCAATCCGGGCCAGCCGTGCATCGTCACGGCGACGTCGTCGGGTTCGCGCGGCATGTACGGCGCGATCTCCGCGGCCGGCGAGTGGGGCCTCAAGCGCGGCTGCGCGGTGGCCTACACCGACAAGGGCAGCGGCAATGGCGCGCACGAGCTGTCGACCAATCGCGTCACGCTGATCGACGGTACGTTGCAGGATGCGTCCGCCGCGGGCAAAGCGAGCCTCTTCACCGCGAACCTGAGCGGCGGCGCGCTCGCTTCGTTCAACAGACAGTTCCCGAATCGCTACGCGTTCAAGCACGCGCATTCGCAGCAGAACCCCGAGCAGGACTGGGGGAAGAACACGCTGCAAGCGATCCAGTTCGCGTACTGGGCGCTCAACGATTCGTTCGGCGCGCTCATCGGCTCGACTCGGACCGTGCGTTATGCGAACGGCAGCATCACGACCATCGCGGCGTCGGTGAGCAACGGCGGCGGCGCGTCGCTGGCGGCGGCGGAACAGGATACGTCCGGTTTGATCACCGCGGTCGTCGTCGGCGAGCCGCAGATCAATTTGCGGCTGCCCGCGCAAGTGGCGGTGGCCCAGGGCGGCGTGCCGGTCGGCGCATTCGGCAAGCCGCTGGCCGACTATATGACGCTCGCGAACATGCTGCAGCCGTGCGCCGCGCTCGCGCCCGCCGCAACCGGCGCGCCGAATCTGAGCGCGTTGCCGGTCGCGACCACGACGGCGATTCGCACCGCGCGTTGTGCGTCGCTCGCGCTTGGCGGCGTCATCATCGGAGCGGATGTGACGACCCGGGCGGTCAACGCGCTCGCGTTGCTGCATCAGAACGGCTACCAGACCGACTCGGACCTGTTGCAAGCACCGATGTGGGACTCGCAAGCCGTGCCCGCTGTCGCCGTGACCTATGCGAATGCATACGCGCGGGCGAGTGTCGCCGACAACCTCTGCAACTTCAGTTTCGGCACCACTAGCGCGGCCGGTGTGGCCGGCGTGACGCCGGCGGTTTCTCCGATGCTCACGGTCTTCGGCAACGGCAACGGCGTGCCGCCGACCAACGGCGTCAATCTGGTCTTCAACGCGGGCGCGTTAGGCGCGGTGGATCATCGGCTGGCAACCGCCGACGCCAGCTTTGCGGGGGCCGCGTGCCTACGCGCGCAGTGGACCAGCGGCGCGCTGAACGGCAGCGTCGACGCGATCCGTGTGAATGCGAACCTGCATGGCAAGCCCACGATCATCGTGCAGGGCCGGGCCGATGCGCTGGTGCCGATCAACCACGCGTCGCGGCCGTATCTCGGGATGAATCAGCTGGCCGAGGGCAGCGCGAGCAAGCTGTCGTTTTACGAAGTGACGAATGCTCAGCACTTCGACGCGTTTCTCGGCGTGGCCGGTTTCGATACGCGCTTCGTGCCGCTGCACTACTACAACCTGCAGGCGCTCAATCTGATGTGGAGTCATCTTAAGAGCGGCACGCCGCTGCCGCCGTCGCAGGTGATTCGCACGATACCGCGCGGCGGCTTGCCTGGCTCCGCGCCGGTCCTGACCACGGCCAATTTGCCGGCGATCGCGGCGAGCCCGGGCGTCAACGCGATTACGGCGGCCAATGGTGCGGTGAACGTGCCGAATTGAATCGACACATGGAGGACAGACCGTGGCGAGGCTTCGGATTGCGACGTTCAACATCAACGGCATCCGCTCGCGACTGCCGGCACTGCTGCAATGGCTGGAGCGCGAAGCGCCGGACATCGTGTGTTTGCAGGAACTCAAGGCGGTGGATAGCGCCTTTCCCGTCGAGCCATTGCGCGACGCGGGTTACGCCGCTGTCTGGCAAGGCCAGAGCGCATGGAACGGCGTGGCGATTCTATCGAAGGCTGACGCACCGATAGAAACCCGCCGCGGCCTGCCCGGCTTCGAGGACGACACGCACAGCCGTTATCTGGAGGCCGCAGTCGGCGGCGTGCTGGTAGCGTGTCTCTATCTGCCCAACGGCAATCCGCAGCCGGGTCCGAAATTCGACTACAAGCTAGCGTGGTTCGATCATCTGATCGCGCACGCGGCGAGGCTCTTCAAGAGCGGCCATCCCGTGGTGCTGGCGGGCGACTTCAACGTCGTTCCCACCGACGAAGATATCTATAACCCTCGTTCGTGGCTAAAGGACGCACTGTTGCAACCCGCGAGCCGCGAGCGCTATCAGCGCCTGCTGGCACAAGGCTGGACGGACGCGCTGCGAACGCATTTCGGCGACGAACGGGTCTATACCTTCTGGGACTATTTCCGTCGTCATTGGGACACGAATTCGGGCTTGCGGATCGACCACTTGCTGTTGAGTGCCGACCTGGCACCGCGTTTGCGCGATGCGGGCGTCGACCGCTGGGTGCGTGGCGAACCGCATGCGAGCGATCACGCGCCGGCATGGGTGGAACTGGATATGGGCGCGGGACGCCGAAAGAAAAGCGGCACGTAGCGAGGAGGCTGAACGGCGACCCGCTGCAGCCTCGCTCGTCATGCAAATGTCGTCGAGCCATGCGTGCGAAGAAACCGACACGGCCTGATGCCAACCGGGCGATCGTCGGTCAGCCAATCGCCCGTTACTCAGGCCCGCTACTCAGGCCGGTTACTCAGCCATACCAAAGCAGGGCGCATGTGCACGATTCTATACACACGCCCTGCGCTTTGCAGCGCTGTGGAGAAGCAGGCTCGCCGTAATGCCATCCAACCCGGCGCCGACGAACCAATGCTACGGCGTGCCATGCGACCCGCTCACCGGCTGTAACCGACGCCTGCGCGTGATGCGTGGCCAGTTCCTCATCCATCAGGTCCTGTACTTCGAGCACGTTCACGTTGCCGATGAAAAACAGGACATTCACCAACTGGTTTACCGAGCGCCTGTCGCGACCCGTTATGATCGCGATTCGGAGGTGATTGTCGGCGCTGGGCTATCGTTCGATGAACGCTCGCGCGCCAGATGTTCCGCTTTGTCGTGCCAGTAGAAGCAGTCTCTGGAGCCGCCAGTCAAGACTCGCCAAAAACGGAGAAGCGCATGAAAGCCAGCACCATCGCCGAACGGGAGGCCCGTGGCCGTGCCGCCCGTGAGCATTCGAAACGTTCGAGCCATCGCGCGGTGGGCGAATTGCAGCGCAATCCGGTCGAACTTCTGAAGCAAAGCAGCGAAGGCCGGGTCGAGAATCTGGTGCCGTTGCGCTATGGACGCATGGCTGCATCGCCCTTCACATTTTTTCGCGGTACCGCGATCCTGCAAGCTCACGATCTCAGCAAGGTTCACGACAGCGGCTTGACGATGCCAATCTGTGGCGACGGCCATCTGATGAATTTCGGCGGTTTCGCCACACCCGAGCGGCAACTCGTCTTCGACCTGAGCGACTTCGACGAAGTGTCGGTCGGTCCATTCGAATGGGATCTGAAACGCCTGACCGCGAGCCTCGTGGTTGCCGCCCGCCATATGCGCCTGAGCCGTGGCACAGCCGAGAGCCTGGTGATGACCGCCGTCGGCTCATACCGTGACCGGATGGCCCAGTACGCGCAATGCGGCGCGCTCGAACTCTGGTACGACCGCATCACGTTCGACCGGATGGCCGAAACCGCGTTGACGCCCGAGCGCCGGCGCACCGTGCGGCGCGCGATGGAAAAGGCGGCGAGCCGGACTCAAGAAAGCCTGCTCGAAAAAATGGCCACGCACGACGGCGACCACTGGACGATTCGCGACGCGCGGCCGGCGCTCTTTCACGTGCTCGGCGCGAACACGCTGTTCACGCCGGAAGAAACCGAAATGTTCAGAGGCGCCAACTGGCGCAAGATGCTCGAACGCATGTGGGGCGAGTACCTGAAGACAATGTCGCACGACCGGCGCGAACTGCTCGATCATTTCACCGTGCAGGACATCGTGTTCAAGGTGGTGGGCGTCGGCAGCGTCGGCACGCGCTGCATGGTCCTGCTGCTGGTCGATCACATGGGCAAGCCGCTGTTCCTGCAGTTCAAGGAGGCTCGGCCGTCGGTGATTGCACAGTTCCACAAGTCGCCGGCCATCCAGCACGAGGGCGAACGCGTCGTGCAAGGACAGCGCATGTTGCAGGCCGCGAGCGATATGTTTCTCGGCTGGGCGACGGGCCCGTTTGGGCGGCATTTCTACTTGCGCCAACTGCGCGACATGAAGCTGTCGGCGAACCTCGAACTGTTCGACAACGATCTGCTGGACGGCTACGCGCGGCTATGCGGCTGGATCATGGCGCGTGCGCATGCGAAGGCGAGCGGCCAGGCGATCGAAGTCAGCGCGTATATCGGCCGTGGCGAGCAGTTCGCGGAAGCGCTGACCGCTTATGCGACGACCTACGCGGACCAGGTGGAGCGCGACTACGACGTGTTCCTGAAGGCATGCCGCAGCGGCGAGCTGGAAGCGCGCACGGACGAAGACATGGCGGCGGATTTTCGGGTGTAGAAGCAGCGGCGGTGGAGCGAACGCGGCTCGCGATTCACGATTCACGGCTCCCGACCCGCGGATCAGATCAATGGCTGAACCGTATTTACCGCGCGCTTGCCTCACGCATCAACACGCGCCTCACGCAGCGTAACGAAGCGCAACTGCTGCTTGCGGGCCGCGTCGATCACGCACGGCAGCACCGCGAGGATCAGCGGCTTGCCGTCGACCGTGAGCGCGGCATTGCCGTCGTGCAGGAGCAGAATGTCGCGCGCCGCGAGGCCGTCGAGCAGCCTTCGCGTCACCACCTGAGGATCGCGCTCGCGAGTGTCGTAGCCGCGCCGCGTCCACGCCGCGAGCCGCAAGTCGAGCTTGCGCAGCACAGGTTCGAGAAAGATATTGCGCAAGCCCGCAGGCGCACGGAAGAACATCGGCCGCTCGCCGCTCACTTGCTCGAGCGTGCGTTGCGCGGTGTCGATCTCACGTGTGAGCGCGGCCGGAAACGTCACGGAAAACGTGTGGACGTGAACCTGCGAATGATTTTCGAGCGCATGGCCTCGCGCGATGATCTCGCGTGCGAGCGCCGGATAGCGCTGCACGTTCGCGCCAATGCAGAAGAAGGTGGCGCGCACGTCGAAGGCGTCGAGCAGATCGAGCACTTGCGGCGTGACAACGGGATCGGGTCCATCGTCGATGGTCAGCGCGATGGCGTCCGCGTTGCGCGTGCCGGCGGGCAGACGCGTCCAGTTCGGACCGAGCAGCGACGTGCGCGGCAACAGGCCGGTCACCGTGAAAATGGCGTGGTTCACGAAGATCGCGGCCAGCCACCAGGGCCACGCGGCGGGCGCCAGCAGCCAGCCGGCCAGCACGAACACGTGCCATGCGGCGGTGGCGGTGAGCATCGCGGGGTAGCCGGTTTGCGGCCAGCGGCGCGGCGGCGCGGACCGGGCGCCATGCGGCGTCGTGGAGAATTCGTTCATCAAGCGTGCTTCCTGTCTGCCTTCTTCCGTCCGGGAAGGCCATGAATCGTGCGCGTGACGCGCAGCCGCGAAAGATACCATTGATGCGCGGCTCGACGCGGGCGCAGTCAGGAATGGTTGCAAATGAAAGGGCGTTGAAAGATGGGTGGGGTTGCTGCCCGCGTCGTGGTAATGCGCGTTGGCGTTTGTGATCGGCAAACCACTGTTGTATGGTGCTAGGGCTGAAGAGGCGGGGGCGCGAGGTTAGCCGGTCAGGCCGGCATGATTGCGCGCAGCCATGATGGATGGGAAAGGAGAGAGCAGTGACAGGAACAGGAATCAAGAAGGTCGCGCTGGTAACAGGCGCAGGCAGCGGGATCGGCCGCGCATGCGCGCTCAAGATGCTGGAGCATGGCTATAGCGTCGTACTGGCCGGGCGTCGTCAGGCGCCGCTCGACGCGGTGGTGCATGAAGCGCAGCACCTGGGCGGCGACGCGCTCGCCGTCGCGTGCGACGTGACGGACGCCGCCAGCGTCGCGGCGCTGTTCGACACGATCCGCGAGCGGCGCGGCCGCCTCGACGTGCTGTTCAACAACGCGGGCCGTAACGGTTCGCCCGTCGATATCGACGAACTCGATATCGACGAATGGCGCTCGGTGGTCGACACCAATCTCACCGGCGTGTTCCTGTGCACGCGGGCGGCCTTCGGCCTGATGAAAACGCAGAGCCCGCGCGGCGGCCGCATCATTAACAACGGCTCGATCTCGGCGCATGCGCCGCGGCCGAACAGCATCGCCTACACGGCGACCAAGCACGCGATCACCGGTCTCACGAAAGCCGTGTCGCTCGACGGCCGCAAATACGACATCGTGTGCGGGCAGATCGACATCGGCAATGCGGAAACGGAAATGGCCGCGCGAATGGCGCGCGGCGTGCGGCAAGCCAACGGCGAAATCGCAATCGAGCCGCTGATGGACGTGCAGCACGTCGCCGACGCGGTGCTGCAGATGGCCGAACTGCCGCTGTCGGCGAACGTGCAGTTCATGACCATCATGGCGAGCAAGATGCCGTTCGTCGGCCGGGGTTGAGCGGCGGCGCGCCCGGGAGCGCGCCACGTGGGATCAATTTATACTGGGCGCTTCCCGCCTTTACGGAACGCGATTCGCCGTGCCCCGAGCCACACCCAGCGACGACCCGCAGCCGCAGCCGCCCGTGCAGCCCGATCTCGACGACTGTTGTCATAGCGGCTGCACTCCCTGTGTTTTCGATCTCTACGACGAAGCGCTCGAACGCTACCGGATCGCGCTCGCCGAGTGGCAAACGCGGCAGGCGCGGCACGCGGCGCACACGCGGCAAAGCAAGCCGCGCACGCGTCGTTGAACGGCGTTCGAGGTTTTACGTCCACGCCGCAGTCCTTCACCGTGCTCCGTCATGACCGACCTTCAGTCCGCGCCTGTCGAACCCCCGCTTGAGTCGCACACGCTGGACGACCTGCATCGCTTCGTGCAGCGCTATCCGCGTCTGTTCGTGCTGACCGGCGCGGGCATCAGCACCGACTCCGGCATCCCCGGCTATCGCGACGACAACGGCACATGGAAGCGCTCGCCGCCGATCACGCTGCAGGAGTTTCTCGGCACGCTCGCGATGCGCCAGCGTTATTGGGCGCGCAGCATGGTCGGCTGGCCGGTGGTCGCGCACGCGCAGCCGAACGCCGCGCATACCGCGCTGGCCCGGCTCGAAGCGGCCGGCCATGTGCCGACGCTGGTGACGCAGAACGTCGACGGTTTGCATCAGCGGGCCGGCAGCCGCGAGGTGATCGAGTTGCACGGGGGCATCGACGGGGTGACGTGTCTCGATTGCGGGATGCAGCATGCGCGTGCGTCGATCCAGCACACGCTGGAGGCGGACAATCCCGCGCTGCTGAACGTGACCGCCGAAACCGCCGCCGACGGCGACGCGCATCTCGAGTGGCACGATCTCGGCGGCTTCCGCATTCCGGCGTGTTCGAACTGCGGTGGACTGCTGAAGCCCGCTGTGGTGTTCTTCGGCGAAAGTGTGCCGAAGGAGCGCGTCGAAGCGGCGTCGGATGCGCTCGACGCGGCGGACGCGGTGCTGGTGGTCGGCTCGTCGCTGATGGTCTATTCCGGCTATCGTTTCTGCGTGTGGGCGCAAAAACAAGGCAAGCCGATTGTCGCGATCAATCTGGGGCGCACGCGCGCCGATCCACTGCTGTCGCTGAAGATTGCCGCGCCGTGCGCCCGCACGCTGAGCGCGCTGGCCGGCCGCCTGGCGCTCGATTGACGCCGGCCTTCACGTAGCGGCAGCCCGCGTCGTGATGCGCCGATAAGCCGGGTTCGCTTGCAGCGCGCCGTTCGAACAATACGCACCTCTAAGAAAGGAAGACCGATGTTGACGACGATCGAACAGCTCGAAGCCCTCTACAGTCAGCCGAACGAACGTGCGCTGCGCAAAGAGATTCCGTACGTCAACCAGGACTATCGCGCGTTCATCGAAGTCGCGCCGTTCGTCGTGCTGGCCACCGCCGGTTGCGTTCGAAACTGTGGGACCCGGCGCATCACGTCGAACGATCGCGGCTGCCGAGCACGGGCGCGATGCTACGGCGCGTCAGTGGCGCGGATTTCAACGCCGCCGCCTACGACCGTGAACTCCCCGAACGCGTGCGCGCGACCCTGTACTGACACACAAGCTGACCATGACTGATTCCCACCCGGCGTTGCGGCAACATTCGCCTTCCGCGGAACGCAACCGCGAACCGATTCTCGCCGTGCTGCGCGACACGCTGCCGGCCACCGGCCGCGTGCTCGAAATCGCGAGCGGCACCGGCCAGCACGCAATGTGCTTCGCCGGCGCGCTGCCCGGACTCGACTGGCAACCGAGCGATGCCGACGCCGACGCGCGTGCATCGATTGCCGCGTGGATCGTCCACGAAGGCCTGCCGAACGTGCGCGCTCCGCTTGCCGTCGACGTGCATCAGCCGGATTGGGGCGTCGACTCGCTCGACGCGGTGGTCTGTATCAACATGATTCACATCTCGCCGTGGAGCGCGGCCCAGGCGCTGTTCGCCGGTGCGAGCCGCCGTCTCGTCGATGGCGGTGTACTGTATCTGTACGGCCCGTACAAACGCGGCGGCGCGCATACGGCGCCGAGCAACGACGCGTTCGATCAGCAGTTGCGCAGCCGCGACCCCGAATGGGGCGTGCGTGACATGGAAGCCGTGATCGCGCTGGGCGCCTCGGCAGGACTCGTGTGCGACGAGCCGATCGCGATGCCGGCCAACAATTTCAGCCTCGTGTTCAGGAAACGCCCGGGCGCGGCGCAGGTTTGACAGACGCGGATCCGGCCAACGATTTTCCGCG
The DNA here is from genome assembly GCF_902859915.1 of Paraburkholderia ultramafica. Lineage (GTDB taxonomy): Bacteria > Pseudomonadota > Gammaproteobacteria > Burkholderiales > Burkholderiaceae > Paraburkholderia > Paraburkholderia ultramafica. Next base: position 333,570 of record NZ_CADIKK010000001.1, on the reverse strand, counting down.
GGCGAAAGCCGGCATCCTTGATGAACTACCGCCGCGTGCTCGCGGTGTGCCGCGCGTCATCGAGCAGCGCCGGCCCCGCCGCACGCAGTGGAACGCGCCGCCCGTTGCCCGTCAACGAGCGGCAAGCGTGCATTTCTTTTATCCTTTCACCCTCGACGTCCCGCCGACGTTCCTTCTGGCGCGACGTCACGACATTTTTTGGACTCTGGAGAATCCACATGGGCAAACAGGCAATCGGCGTGGTGGGGCTGGCGGTCATGGGCCGCAATCTGGCGCTCAACATCGAGAGCCGCGGCCACGCGGTCTCGGTGTACAACCGCAGCCGCACGAAAACTGACGAACTCATCGCCGAATATCCGGACAAGAAGCTGGTGCCGGCTTTCACGCTGGAAGAATTCGTGGAGTCGCTGGAAAAGCCGCGCCGCATTCTGCTGATGGTCAAGGCCGGCGAGCCGACCGATGCCACCATCGCTTCGCTCAAGCCGCTGCTGGACAAGGGCGACATTCTGATCGACGGCGGCAACACGCATTTCACCGACACGATCCGCCGCAATCAGGAACTGGCGAAGGCCGGCCTGCATTTCATCGGCACGGGCGTGTCCGGCGGCGAAGAGGGCGCGCTGAAAGGCCCGTCGATCATGCCTGGCGGCCAGCGCGACGCGTACGACCTCGTCGCCCCGATTCTCACCGAAATCGCCGCGAAGGCGCCGGATGGCGAGCCGTGCGTCGCGTACATGGGACCGGACGGCGCGGGCCACTTCGTGAAGATGGTGCACAACGGCATCGAATACGGCGACATGCAGCTGATCGCGGAAAGCTACGCGGTGCTCAAGCAGGTCGTCGGGCTGTCGAACGAAGAGCTGGGCAAGGTCTACACCGAGTGGAATCAGGGCGAGCTCGACAGCTATCTGATCGAAATCACGTCGAAGATTTTCAGCAAGAAAGACGAGGAAACCGGCAAGGATCTGGTCGACGTGATTCTCGACCGCGCCGCGCAGAAGGGCACCGGCAAGTGGACCAGCCAGAATGCGCTCGACCTCGGCGCGCCGCTGCCGCTGATTACGGAAGCCGTGTTCGCGCGCGTGCTGTCGTCGCTGAAGGATCAGCGCGTGGCCGCGAGCAAGGTGCTGGAAGGGCCGCAGGCCAGGCCGCTCGGCGTCGAGCGCGCCGCGTTCATCGAAGCGGTGCGCCGCGCGCTGTACTTCAGCAAGGTGATTTCGTACGCGCAAGGCTTCGCGCAACTGCGTGCCGCGTCGGAAGAATACAAGTGGGACCTGGATTACGGCACGATCGCGAAGATTTTCCGCGCCGGCTGTATCATCCGCGCGCGCTTCCTGCAGAAGATCACGGACGCCTATACGAAGGACAAGGCGATCGCGAACCTGCTGCTCGATCCGTACTTCCGCGACATTGCGAAGAATTATCAGTCGGCGTTGCGTGAGGTCGTGGTCGCCGCGATCAATGCGGGTGTTCCGGTGCCGGCTTTTGCGTCGGCGGTGGCATATTTCGACGCTTATCGCTCGGAACGCCTGCCGGCGAACCTGGTGCAGGCACAGCGCGACTTCTTCGGCGCGCATACGTTCGAACGCACCGACAAGCCGGGCAGCTTCCACGCAAACTGGAGTTGAGCGTTTGAACTGCGACCCGCCGCGCCCCTGGTATAAGGCGCGGCGGGCTGCATTACCGCTTGAAATCCGCGACGGGGAAATTGTTGCCGAAATTGGCGAACTGTTTTATATGACGGTGAGTCTTTTCGCAACTATTACAAAAATAGCAATAGAGTTTCGTCGTTTTAGGTGTTTACCCTCGGTCATGACACCCCTAAACTTGTATTCAAGCGCTGACGGAGAACAAGCCCAAAGCGCACTGCACAACAAGTTAAGGAGGTTTACATCATGAAGACCCTGATCTCTGCAGTTGTCGTCGCCGCCGCTCTGGTTGTTCCTGTCGCTTCGTTTGCCCAATCGAATCAGCCGGTTACGCGCGCTCAAGTTCGCGCTGAACTGGTCCAGCTCGAAAAGGCCGGCTACAACCCGGCAGGCGATCACGCTACGTATCCGGCGAACATCCAGGCAGCGCAAGCGCGCGTCGATGCTCAAGACGGCACCGCTCAAGCTGCGAACAGCGGCTACGGCGCACCGATCGCCGGCAGCTCGCAAGCTGGCCGTCCGATGAGCGGCAACGACCGTCACTCGATCTACTTCGGCAACTAAGCTGCGCCGAAGCTGACGAAGGCGCCGCCTGACTGACAAGGCGGCGAGCAATAAAAAAACGCCATCCGGTTTGCCGGATGGCGTTTTGTTGTGTGCGGCGCGGTTCAGTGGTGGGTTCGAGCGCGGCCGCTAATGCAGCGTGCGATGCCGGCGGCCTATTTCATCGAATAGCGCGCGGCTCGGTTCGAGGGCGAGCAGCCAGGATTCGTCGTATTCGCTCAGATTGTCCAGTGCTTCGCGCAGCCGCTCGATCGCGAGAGCGGGAATCTCGACGCTAGCCTCAACGCCGCTCGACAGCCCCGCGATGCTGGCCAGTTGCACCAGGGCGTCGGCGGCTTCGGCCACGTCGGCGGCGAAAACGAGGTGCGTGTTCAGCAACTCGACCAAACCGGGCGACGCCGCAACGTCGTCGACATTGAGTTGCACGGCCAGAAAGGTGGCTTTGTTCATCCCAATTCCTCGCAGGATCCGGACGTTCTCGTACGGTGTGTTCCGCGCAGCTTGACTGAGTATAGGCGAGGCCGCAGTGGTTTCAATAATCATACGAATCGGCCGTGCGGCCTTATTACGAAAGACGCGCGGACCGTCAGACCTATAATGGGGCCAGCCGGAGCGCCGGCCGCGACGGCCTGTGCGGTCCGGGTAGGTCCAGCGGAAAATGGCTCGGCGGCTCAGTCTTTTTAACTGCCCTTTGACCATGAAGATCATTCGCAGCAAGAGCTTTACCGCGACGCGCGCATGGGGCGCGCTCGATATCGCCAACATGAGCGGGATCACGACGCGTCTGCATTGGACCGATCAGCCGTACAAGTGGCACGTCAACGACGGCGAGGAGGTGTTCGCCGTGCTCGACGGCCGCGTCGAGATGCGCTATCGCGAAGACGGCGTCGAGCAGTCGGTGGTTCTTGAAACGGGCGATGTGTTCTACGCTTCGGTGGGCACCGAGCACGTGGCTCACCCGATCGGCGCGGCGCGCATTCTGGTGGTCGAAGCGCAGGGCAGCGTCTGAACCAGGACGTCAGGTTTGAGGCCATGCCCACACCGGCGCCCGCGCGCATGGCGGCATAATAGAGAGCCATTGCCGCGCCCGCGGGACGGGCGGCACGGCAAATGCTTGGGCATCGATTGAATCCGATTGAAACAAGTGTCGAGGAAAATCACATGACAAGACGATGGCAATTGGCGGGGACGCGCTGGTTGACAGCGGCCGCGCTCGGCGTGATGTTCAGTGGCTGTACGACGATGCCGTGGCAGAGCACGCCGTTCTACAGCAGTGCGCCGTCCGGCCCAACCACCCTCGGCACGGTCCCGGTTCCCGCCGGTTTCTACCGGGTCAATCCGGGCGATACGCTCGGCGGCATCGCGTCGGCGTATGGCCGCAGGCCGCAGGAAATCGCCGCGTGGAACGGTCTCGCGGTCAACTCGCCGGTCAGTCCCGGCCAGGTGTTGCGCGTGTCTCCGCCGATGGCCTCCGGCAGCGTGGTGACGCCGCCGGTCAACGTCGCCCCGAACGCGCCGGGTGCGGTGCCGGGTGCGCCGATGGCGGCCGCCGGCGCGCAGCAAGGGGTGCTGCAATGGCCGTTGCGCGGACCGGTGCTGAAAACCTTCGCGCCGGGCAAGTCGAACGGAATCGTGATCGGCGGGCGTCCCGGCGATCCGGTCAAGGCCGCCGCGACCGGCCGCGTGGTTTATGCGGGCACCGGTATCGAGGCGTATGGTCCGCTCATCATCATCAAGCACGACGACACGCTGATCACCGCGTACGGTCAGAACAGCACGCTGCTCGTCAAGGAAGGCGATGCGGTCGCGCAAGGGCAAACCATCGGCGAGGTCGGCGTGGATAGCCGCGGCGTCGCGTCGATCCAGTTCGAAGTCCGCCACAACGGTCAGCCGGTCGACCCGCTCGCATGGCTGCCGAAGACGGGTGGATGAGTCGTCCGCAGGCCTTCTCGCGGGTGCCGATTTTCGGCACGGCGTTAGTGAATGCACTGAATGCACTCAAGCGAAAAAGACGTCAGCTTGAAAGACTGAAGCTACCGGAGCCAGTAGCGAACCTCGACGCGACGCCGTCGTTCAAGCGGCAATCCATCGCGATTCGCACGAGTTAGCGCCGCGAATGGAAACAGGGCTCTCCCTGGTGACATCTAAGTCCATATCCACGATCGCATCGGATCTGGACTGCGTTGGCCAGCCAGCCGCGCGACGATAATCCGGGAGACAACTCATGAAGTGGCTCAACGTTACCCTGTTCGGGGCTCTCACTCTCGCCAGCTTCGCTGGCTACTCGCAGAGCGCCGGTCCCACCGATCCTCAAATCGCGGCGATCGTGGTGACCGCCAATCAGGTCGATATCGACGCTGGCAAGTTCGCGGACTCGAAGTCTCACTCGAAGGACGTCAAAGCGTTTGCGCAGCGAATGATCGCCGACCATAGCGGCGTCAACAAGGCGGCCGGCGACCTCGTGCACAAGCTGGGCGTGACACCCGAGGACAACCCGACGAGTCAGAGCCTCAAGCAAGGCGGCGATGCGAACCTCGCCAACCTGAAGACGCTCAGCGGCATGGCTTTCGATCGTGCGTATATCGATCATGAAGTGGTGTATCACGAGAGCGTTCTGGATGCGCTCGACAAGACCCTGATCCCGAGTGCCAAAAACGAAGAGCTGAAAGCGCTGCTCGTCAAGGTGCGGCCGGCCTTCGTCGCGCATCTCGACCATGCGAAGCATCTGCAGGCGGAACTGGGCAAGAGCGGTGGCTGAGATCGGGATCGGCGCTGCCGGAACGCAGCGGCGCAGGGCGCGAGCGGGCCGTTTCATGTTGACCGTCGCGCTGGGAGCGGCCTGCGGGTTGGCGCTGCCGGCCAGTGACGCTGCTGCGCCTGTCACGCACTACGTCGTCATCGAGCAGATGCGCTTCAATCCGCCGACGCTGACGGTGCAGCGCGGAGATCGCGTCGAGTGGGTGAACAAGGACCTGTTCGCTCATACGGCGAGTTCAACCGCGAAGGTGTTCGATTCGGGCGGCATCGCGCCGAACGCTTCATGGAGCTATGTCGCTGGCAAACCGGGAAGCTATCCTTATCTGTGTAACTTCCACCCGACGATGCGTGGCACACTGAATGTCCGGTGACACAAATGACGAGCGCTCTATGACGGACAGCGCGGTAACACGTTCGGCACCTCCAGAGGTCGATGACCTGTCGATCGTGCGCCGCGTCGTCGCCGGCGACCGGTCCGCGTTCGAACTACTGATGCGACGGCACAACCGGCGTCTGTATCGTCTGGCGCGCGCCACGCTCCATAACGACGCCGAGGCGGAGGATGCGCTGCAGGAAGCGTATCTGTCGGCCTACCGATCGATCGGCCAGTTTCGCGGCGACTCCGCGCTGCTCACGTGGCTGTCGCGGCTGGTGCTCAATGAATGCTTCGCCCGTTTGCGCCGCGAGACACGGCGTCAGAACGTGATTCCGATGGTGGACCCGGGTACTCATGCCGATCTCGACGTCATGAACGCAGACGATTCGAATTCTCCGGACAAGGCGGCCGCGCGCGCGGAACTGCGTGCGTTGCTCGAGCGTAAGCTGGACGAACTGCCCGATGTCTTTCGGGTCGTCTTCGTGCTGCGCTCGGTCGAGGAAATGAGCATCGAGGAGACCGCGCAGTGTCTCGCGATTCCAGAGGCCACCGTGCGCAGCCGCCATTTCCGCGCGAAGAATCTGCTGCGCGAATCGTTGACTCAGGAAGTGGATCTCGTCGAGCGGAACCTGTTCGAGTTCGGCGGAGCGCACTGCGACCGCGTGGTCGCCAACGTGCTGGCGCGGATAGCCGGCGAGCAGGGCGGCGGCGGCCGCGATTAGCCGGTCGATTCGCTGCGTGAATTGAAGGGAGGCACAGTGACTGGAGTGCCTGAGTGTCGGAATGAGAAGCCGGCTCGGCGCAGCGCAAGCATGCGCTGTGTAGCCGCCATGCTGGCCGTCTTCGTTCTGGCCGCAAGCTCGAAAGCGGAAGTCCGAACGATACAGATCGTCTCGGGCACCTATGGCCAGAACTGTGGAGCGCCACACGGCAACGTGACCCATGACGTGGCGCATCAATGCGACGGCCGGATGACCTGTGAGTACGCGCCGCGCGGAACGCACAAACGCCGGTTGGCGATGGCGTGCAGCAGCGACTTTGTTGCCGAATGGCGTTGCGACAGCGCTGACTTCCACACCGCCGCACTCAGCCCGGAAGCAAGGTCGGGTGACACACTCGTGCTGAGTTGCGTCATGGAGCGCGGCGCGGGCAAGTAGCCCCAACTGCGCAAACAGAAAGGTTGAGGCCGCATTCGGGCTCAACCTCGACCCGCCTTGCTGTTGTCAGCCGGTTTTGCGAACCGGCGCAAATCGCCGCTTGCCGAGCGACGGCGTCAAACGCCGGAAACGCTCCCGCTTGTGTTCTTCTTCGAAGTGGCTGAGCGACGGTTTGACCAGATCGCTGCGCGACACGATGCCAACGAGGCGCATGCTGTTGCGCTCGGCAACCACGGGCAATCGTTCGAGATTGTGCACGGCCAGTCTCGTCGCGACGAGTCGGCAGGTTTCGGATGGTAAAGCAAACGCCGCAGCCGTCTGGCCGAACACGTCGGCGAGATTCATCGCGTGTTTGGCTTCTGCGGCTTCTGTGTCGTCGCCGCCAAACCGTTCGAGCAAGGCCCGGTCGGCCACGCCGATCACCGCGCCGTCGCGGACGACGGGATAGGCGCGGCGCACCTGGTTGGCGCCGAAGAACCTTTGCAGCGTTTCGCCGACCGTCATGCCGGCATCGATCGATTCGACCGGCGCCGTCATCACCTCGTCGACATAGTGACGCTCGAGCGGGTCGACGCCGTACTCGCGATAGATGTGATAGCCACGGCGCGCGATCTTCTCGGTCATGATCGACCGGCGCATCACCACCGTCGAAAAGCCGTGCGCGATCAGCGTCGCCGTCAGAAGCGGCAGCAACGCGTTGCTGTCATGAGTCAGACCGAAAGCGAACACGATCGCCGTCAACGGTGCGCCGAGCGTCGCGCCGAGGGTGGCGGCCATGCAGACGAGCGGCCACAAGGCCGGCTGGTTGCCCGGCAGCCAGTGCGAGAGCACCGCGCCCAGCCCGGCGCCGGCCACCAGCAGCGTCTTGCGTTCCGCCGACGTGACCTTCACGCATTGCGCGATCAGCGAGCCGAGTGCGCCGCCGGTCATGATGATCGGGCCTTCCGCGCCGAACGGGCCGCCGCTGCCGATCACGATGCCGGACGACAGCGGCTTGAGCACCGCCACCTTCGGCGACATCTTGCTCTTGCCGAACAGGATCGCTTCGATCGCCTCGGGAATGCCGTGTCCGCGGATTTTTTCGGAACCGTACCGCGCCATCAGGCCGACGATCAGGCCGCCCAGCACCGGCACGCCGATCACCCAAAGACCGAGCGTGTGATTGGCGGGCGAACGTTCGGCAAACGACAGCGTGCCGAAGAAAAACAGATTGGTGAACAGATGAATCAGATTCAGCAAGACGAAGGCGGCAAGCGTGCTGACCACCCCGATGCACGCGGCCAACGCAAAAATACCGGGCAACCGGGCGTTGGCCGAAAAGTCACGCTTATGGGAATCCATGCTCATGATTAGTCGAAGTCGATCTGTGGAATCTGGAAAGCGCCCTCGAGCGATTTCAATTCGGCGCGGTGCAGTTCCGCCAGTCTCGCCAGCACGCGCTCGCCTGCTTTTTCAAGGTGGACTTCCACCTGACGGCGATCGGCTTCGCTGACCTGGCGGCGCACCAGACTGAGCGCTTCGCAGCGCGACACCAGCGCCACGACACCGTGATGCTGGGACTGAAGCCGCTCCGCCAGTTCGCCGACGGTCGCCCAGTCACGCTCCGGATAGCCCTTGATGTGCAGCAGCAACAAATACTGCAACGGTGTAATGCCTTCGCTCTGGGCCGCCTGTTCCGAGAACCGCTCGAAACGCCGCATCTGGTAGCGAAACTCCGACAGTTGCTCGAAGTCGGCTTTGGTCAGTCCGCGAGTCCGTACTTTCATGGGGTGCCCGTCAATGCAAATAATCGACAAATATATCACATAATGATGTATTTATCCGTGTCGCCGTGCGCCGGGCGGACGATTGCTGTGCCGCTATGCCACCTGTTGGGCTTTGAGCACGGTTTGCCGGTAGAGGCCCGAGATCAGGTCCACCTGCGTGATCATTCCGATCAGATGCCCGCCGGCGTCGAGCACCGGAATATGGTGGTGGCCGTGGTTGGCGAACATCGGCACGAGGTCGGTGATCGGCGCTGTTGCCTTGATGGTGCAGACCTCGGTACTCATCACGCTGCCGACGCTCGGCGTGCGGAGCGCGTCGCCACGAAGCCAGCCGTCGAAGCGGGCGGTGAGCGGCGAGAATTTGCTGAAAATCCGCTTATCGACGAGGTTGGCGCGCGTCACGATGCCGACCAGATTCTGGTCGGCATCGGTGACGGGCAGCGCCTTAACCTTGTTGCGCTTGAGCAGGGCCCATGCGGTCGTCGCACGCGTGGCCGCGGATACCGACACCACGTGGTGGGACATGATGTCTTCGCAAGTCAGTTCGTTGAAGCCGCGCGCGAAGGCCTGCAGCTGCGTTTCGCGCAGCAGCGACTCGAGGTCGTCAGGATCGATGTCCAGCATTTCACCGCGACGCTTCAGAACGGCTTCGAAATCCGCCCGTGTGAAGCCTCCGCGCGACGCGTCGTCGGCCGGGCTGCCGGCCGGGCCGCGAGCCTGGCGCCCCGCATGCGGGTAGCGGTGGCCGGTGGCGGCGTGATAGGCGATCGCCGCGGCGAGCAGCGCGACCGACTGGATCGCAATCGGCTCCAGCACGAACCGGTAGCCCAGCGCATGGATCGCAGGCCCGCCCAGCACCGCGGTCAATGCAACCGCGCCCGACGGCGGGTGCACGCAGCGAAGCGCGAACATCCCGCAGATCGACAGCGCAACCGCCAGCGCGGCCGCGAGGGTCGGATCGGCGATTGCGTGGGCGCAGGTCACGCCGATCGTCGCGGAGACGAGATTCCCGCCGATGATCGACCACGGTTGCGCGAGCGGGCTGGCGGGCACCGCAAACAGCAGGACCGCGGATGCGCCCATCGGCGCAACCAGCAGCGGAACGTTCGCCGCCGGCCCCAGCAGCAAATACATGGAGCCGCCAGTGAACGCGATGCCCAGCAGCGCGCCAAGACACGAGCGCGCGCGTTCCTGCCATTTCACGGAGACCGGTGCGGGGATGAAGCTGGCAAGCCAGCGAAGGGCAGTGGAACGGAACAAGATAGGGGGCAGGGAAGTAGTCGATTATCCGGGGACCGACATTACCGGGGAAACCCTGGTAACGCGAATACACTGTGGTCGTGATTATATTTCAACATGATATAAACCGCGGATTTGGCCTGTTGCGGTGCAGAACGGGCGGTGCGTCATTGCTTCCTGAAGAACGAGTCCGGCGACGCGCGGATCAGGCGCGGCTCAAGCGTGCGGACGTATGCGCCGTTTCATTCAATCACGGTGTGATATAAAATAATCATAGACGGACTGAAGCAGGTACGACGAAGCGTGAACCGTTTCGCTGGGCAATCCGCATAGGAATCCGATCGATGAAACGGTTGCCGCGTGCTCTTCAAAAGGGGGTCATCATGCTGATTACTTTTCAATCGACCGCATCACCGGATGTCGTCATGCTCCGGGATCTCGCTCAGTATCTGCTGGGTTTGATTGGCAAGCGTCTCGATGACCGCGGCGTCATCACGCACGCTGAACTACCCGGTGCAATTGGCCGGCTCGAAGCGGCAATCTCGGACGATGCAAAGACGGAAGCGACCGTCGAACCATTGCATTGTTCAGCCAGCAATCACAGCGAATCGCGTAACCGACTCTCGCAACGGGCATGGCCGTTTCTGGACATGATGCGCGAAGCGCGCAAGAGCGAAGCGGACATCATCTGGGGCCTCTAGCCATCCGGTTTGCCCGTTGAGATTTCGCGGCTCCCGGTTCGGTCAAGGATTGAACGATGAAACGACATCTGTTGCGGCGGCGCTGAAATTCATCGACGCCAGAATGCCGAATCCACTCGACCAGCAAGTCGTATCCAGTATCGAGAGCAGATGCGTTTCGACCTGCAACTGCCGCGCAAGCATCGCGCCGCAGCGTAGCGCCCGTTGTCCCTCAGGCGTGCCGTCGCGTCGTAGCACAGGAGAATGCGTGAAAACGGCGCCAGCATCGGTTCCTGCGTGATTGCGAAGCGATTTGCGCCAGCCGTTCCCGCGTGCTCAGGTGAACAGCGGTACGGCTTCGATCAAGGCGAAACCCGGAAGCGCGCCAGGCGTTGCCCCCACCAATCGCGGATGCAGATTTTTGAGGTGCAGCGAATCGAGCAGACCACCGATCAGAATGATGCCGAGCAGCGCAAAGGCAACCAGCAGATAGCTAATTTCGAAATCGTTATAGATGACCATTTGATCCTCCGATGCCGAAGCGCGATCGCGTCCGTCCGTCTGTTTGCTTCGTCGACCGCTTAACGATCAATATATATCACACTATGATCTAAAAGAGCGACACGAATCCACCGGCGCGTGGTGGTGTCTTGAAGCCGGGCTCGCTGGGGCGTTTTTTTGTTTGCCGCGCATTACATCACAGAATGATGCAATATGAAGAGGCGAAGAGAGGGCTGCGGCTGGCAGGCGGATCACGGCCATTGCCGCGGTTGTGGGCATTCTGAGTACGCTCGCGGCCGATTTTCTGCTCCATCTGATCCGCTTCTTCACAAAAGCATTCTTCTTTCAGACGATATCGGCCGGCGGACCGCTCGCCCGCCGGCCATACGCTCGGGCTGGCGGTTGTCGTGGTGCCCGTGATCGGCGGTTTGATCGTCGGCTTGATTGCGCGCTTCGGTTCGGAGCAGATTCGCGGGCACGGCATTCCCGAAGCAATCGAGGCGATTCTGTTCGGCAAGAGCAAGATGTCGCCCACTCTTCCTTATGGCGAACAGCGCCTTGCGCGGGTGGCCGAACGCCATCGCGGGCAACTCAAGCCATTCGGCGACGCGTGGCGCTTGCAGTTCGACGGGGCAGACCCTGACGCGCAACACAGCGCGGCCGCCCGAGCGCCGGCTGTCCATCGCGCGTTCCGTGTTCGTCAGCCGATTTGTAAAAAACTCGCCGGGCCGCGGAGTTGAGCGCTTTGTGCAGCGGCCGCTTGGGCCTTCGTGCGCCGAGCGATTTATATATCACAAGGTGATATACAATGAATGGGTGATGTGCCGGCTCGGCGGCAATCCAAAGCTGTCCCCGAGCGTGACGCATCTGCCCTTTTCCAGGTGGATTGTTGCGTTGCCGCGAAAGCAGAACACAAGGGGAAATGACATGCCGACCTTTAACCGCATTCTTCTCTGTTACGACGGAACTCGCGAAGGACAGCACGCGTTGAAGGACGGCGCTTCGCTGGCGCAGGAACTCAAGGCGGAAGTGCACGTGCTCTCCGTCCTTAATACTTCCGTGTGGGTGCAAGGGGCCGACATTACCTCCGCGATGCCGGTCGATCTCATTACCGAATCGGCCAAGAGTGTGCTCGAAGAAGGGTTGAAGAAGCTCACCGCGCGCGGAATCTGGGCGACCGGGCACTTCGTCGTCGGTGACCCATTGGATCAGATTGCGTCCTTTGCGAACGACCTGAAGGTCGATTTGATTGTCGTCGGACATCGTCATACCAGCCGTCTGGCGCGCTGGTGGGGTGGCAGAAATGATGGTCTGTTGCTGGACCGGGTCAGTTGCAGCGTGCTCGTGACCATGGGGCCGCAAACCAGTGCGGACGCAGTAGTCGCCGGGACGTCGGAGGTCGGCGAAAAGGCGCGCCCGGCCGAACATTTTTAGCCAGCGCCGATTGTCCCCGCCTGTCGGGCGATTCTTGAGATATGGCAGCGGTCCGACTTCAAGAGGTCTTGAATCAGGCGTTCTGAACGAACAAAAAACTACGTCTGCGCGCCGCTGCGTATGAATAAGTCATAGACATCATGGCGAGGCGCCCGTCGCCGGATTGCCTGCATCGGTGCAGTCGCGTCTCGCATGAGACGACGACATGCTCGTGTGGAGAAGGCCATCGAAGTCAACTAACTCGACGAGCGTCCCTTGTCCGGTGTTTCGGCGGTTGAACTCTGCGCATACATATATGCGCGATTGAACGGATATTCACATTGCCCGACGCCGAGGCGAGCAGTGGAATGATCGCGCGGTTCGGTCACGTCAGCGGGGCGCGACGCCAGAATCTGGAACAGCGACGTCCAGCCTCGCTCGAATCCCATAGCCGACCCCGCCAGGTAGAGGCGGTACGCGCGGATGACCTTTTCCGCATCGCGGCCGAGAATCCGGCGCGCCTCGTCGAGATGGGCCTCCAGGGCATCGGCCCAATGCCATAGCGTGCGCGCGTAATGCGGCCGAAGGCACTCGGCGTCCACCGGTTCCAGCTTGCCCCGGGTCATCGCATCCATCATGACGCTCACGTGCACCAACTGACCGCCGGGGAAGATGTATTTGTCGATGAAATCACCCATGCCGCCGTCGAGTTGCACCGTATCGGGATGGCCAGCAGTAATGCAGTGATTCATCAACATCCCGCCTGGCCGAAGCAGACGGTGCATCTTCGCGAAGTACAAGGGCAAGTTTGGGCGGCCGACGTGTTCGCACATGCCCACTGAAGCTATTTTGTCGAAGGGTCTGGACTCGTCGACGTCGCGGTAGTCCTGCAGCAGCATCCGGATGCGGCCCTGCAGCCCCTTCTGGTCGATAAGCCGGTTGACATAGGCGTGCTGGTTCTTCGACAGCGTGATGCCTGTCGCGGCGACGCCGTAGTGCTCGGCGGCCCACAACAGCAGCGCGCCCCAACCGGCGCCCACGTCGAGAAAGCGTTCGCCGGAACGCAGCATCAGCTTTTTGCAGATGTGATCGACCTTGGCTTGCTGGGCCTCTGCCAGCGACATGCCCGGCGCTGAAAAGTACGCGCACGAGTACACGAGCAACGGATCGAGCCAGAGGGCGTAGAAGTCATCGGAAACGTCGTAGTGATGCTGGATCTGCGCGGCGTCCACGGCCCGGCTATGGTGGCTGCGCTCCCAAACGGCGCGGCGGGCGCGATTGACGCGGCTCTGCAGCCATCCGTGCGCGTCCTGGGTCGGGTCATGACGGAGCAACGCGGGCGCGGTCGCCATCAGATCGTGCAGATCGCCTTCGATCTCGAGTCGGCCTTCCACATAGTCTTCCGCTAGTCGCCCGATCTCGCCCTGCGTCAGATGCAGGAGCGCCCGCATGTCGCGGATAACGAACGACACTCTTGGCTGCGCCGCTCCAATGCGCTCGCCATCCGGAAGCCTCAAGGAGCAGGGCAGCGGCAGGTTGGCGATCTGTTGTTCGGCCGGTTGCCGAAAAAGGCTGGATAGCGTCATGGCCGTTGTCTCCTTCAGGCAATGTCACAGTCCTTGGGTGTGGGCGACGACCGCGTTCGGGGCAGATTGTCTTTGCAAACTGCGCCTTTTTCCTTCACGCCGTTCGCGCGTTCGAACACACCTACCCATCACGATGATGCCACGACACTGTCACCGCCGCATCGTCCGTGACGGGTGCCAGTCGGTGGCAATCGCATTGCAGTCGTTTCCATTATGTATATCATGAAGTGATATATATTGATCTTATCCGCTTCGAATGTGAAGCAATGGAATAGCGCATGTCTTCGGAAGCAATAGGCGAAACGACGACGTTGCCGCTCAACGCTGGCCTCCATAGATCGCGCACGACATTTTTGATCAATTCCACGGCTGGAGATCAATATGGACGCCAATTTGTACCTGTTGCTTTTCTTCGTCGCAATGATCGTTCTCTCTCTGGTTGGACTGGGGCTGTCGTTCCTTATTCCAGGAGATGACGTTGCGGATCGACCATCCGTTGTCCGTCGCTCCGAGCCTGCTGCGACGGTCGTGGTCAGGGCGCCGTCCTGCCGATATCGCGTGCATGCCGGCCGGCGCGAGCATTTCCCCGATGCCGCGGGAGGTCAGAGGAGCAGGATGAACAAATCCTGAAAAAACAGAGCCTGTGAAACACAGCGACAACCAAAAAAGCAAAATGCCGCCACGTCATGACGGCCAGAACACGATTGACTCCACGATTGGCAACACGCCATTGGTTGAACTGGTTCGCCTGCCAGATGAGACAATTCGCGCGCAACAATGTCATCGTTGGCAAGCTTGAGGGCTCCAACCCCCGCGCGGTCCGTCAAGGATCGGGCCGCGCTGTCAATGATCAGGGGTGCAGAGCGTCGAGCTCAGATCAAGCCTGGTGACGTGTTGATCGTGGAGAATGCCACGATCGTATTCGTCATATGCGATCGCGGCGACCGTTACCTGTCAACCGGTGCGTTTCCCGTCTGACTTCAGCCGGCGGCGCGGGGCAGTGCGACCGCGACACGAGGTTGTTTGTTGATCGGCCTTCCCGAACGGAAGCGCGCCGCTCCACGCCGATATCATTCGCACCGGCAGCCGCCGACACCAGCACTGAAGCAGTAGCCAACCCGCTCGCGATGCTGCGCCGCAGCAATGACAAAACAAAAAGCAAAAAGCAAAATGCGTGGCTACACTACCGGCGCGGCATCCGTCCGTCGATGCACGGAGGGCGCGCCGACCGGCTGTCATAGGCTGTCATTCACAGACGCACAGGGACACACCATGATCGATTTGCGCAGCGATACCGTAACCCGTCCGACCCCGCCGATGCTCGCGGCGATGTCGGCCGCCGAAGTGGGCGACGACGTCTGGGGCGACGACCCCACCGTGCTGCGTCTGCAAGCCACGCTCGCCGAACGCGCCGGCAAGGAAGCCGGCCTGTTCTTCCCGAGCGGCACGCAAAGCAATCTGGCGGCACTGATGGCGCACTGCGCGCGCGGCGACGAATACATCGTCGGCCAGCTCGCGCACACGTACAAATACGAAGGCGGCGGCGCAGCGGTGCTCGGCAGCATCCAGCCACAGCCGCTCGAGAATGCCGCCGACGGCTCGATCCCGCTCGACAAGATCGCCGCCGCGATCAAGCCGATCGATAACCACTTCGCCCGCACACGGCTGCTGGCGCTGGAAAACACCATCGGCGGCAAGGTGCTGCCGGCGGGTTATGTCGCCGAGGCGGTGCAACTCGCGCGGCAGCGCGGCCTGTCGACCCACCTCGACGGCGCGCGCGTCTACAACGCGGCAGTCGCGTCGGGCAAGCCGGTCGCGGCTTTGTGCGAGCCGTTCGATTCCATTTCGATCTGTTTTTCGAAGGGGCTGGGCGCGCCGGTCGGCTCGGTGCTGGTCGGCAGCCAGGCGCTGATCGACGTGGCGCACCGCTGGCGCAAGGTGCTGGGCGGCGGCATGCGCCAGGCCGGCGTGCTGGCGGCGGCTTGCCTGTACGCGCTGGATCACAACGTCGAGCGCCTTGCCGATGACCACGCGAACGCAGCGCATCTGGCGGCGGGTCTGGAAGCCATCGAACAGGTGACAGTGCAGTCGATCGCCACCAACATGGTGTTCGCGCAGTTTCCGCAGCAGCATTGCGCGCCGCTCGAAGCATGGCTCAGGGAGCGCGGCATTCTCACGCAGATGCTGTACGCGTCGCGCTTCGTCACGCATAAAGACGTGTCGCGTGACGATATCGACACGTTTGTCGTCGCCGTGAAGGGGTATTTCGCGGCGCATTGAGCGGTGGTCGATTGACGAAGCGGGCGCGCTGTCATGACAGCGCGCCCGTTTTTATTTCATTTCGCCGACGCTTTCACATGCTCACCCGCGCGATGCGACGGCGCCAGCAGCCGCAGTCCGCTCGCGAGGCTCGCCGCGCCGGCGAAGAACGCGCCGGTGCTGAGCGCGAGCGTCGGACCATGCCGGCCGGCAATCCCGAAGCTCAACGCAACCAGCGCCGCGCCCGTGGTCTGCCCCAGCAGCCGCGAGGTCGCGACGATGCCGCTCGCGCCGCCGCTGCGCTCCGGCGGCGCGCTCGCCATCAGCGCCTTCAGGTTCGGCGACTGGAAGAAGCCGAAACCCGCCCCGCAAATCGCCATCCGGATGCCGATGTCGAGCACGTGCGGATGCACCGGCAACAGCGCCAGCGACGCCATCCCCGCCGACATCACCGCCAGACCGATCGCGCCCAGCAGGCCAGGCGGATAACGGTCCGACAGGCTGCCCGCCAGCGGCGCGGCCAATGCGACCACCACGGGCCAGGGCGTCATCAGAAAGCCGGTTTCGACCTGACTGCGATGCAGCACGTCCTCGAAGTAAAACGGCAACGATACGAACGCGAGACCCTGCGCGGCGAACGAGCACACGGCCGTCACCGCCGACAACGCGAACACCGGCCGCTTGAACAGGTCGACAGGCAGCATCGGCGCCGGGTGGCCCGCTTCACGGCGAATCAGCAGCAGCCCGAAGACCACCGCAATCGCCGCCGCGCTCAGCACCAGTTGCGCCGAGGCCCGCTGCGCCGCCTCGCCGAGCGCGAAGATCAACGCGGCGAAGGTGATCACATTGAGCAGCGCCGCAACCGGATCGAAATTGTGCTTGCCGCGCTCGGTGTGCGGTAATGCCGGCCATGCAAAACCCAATGCGAGCAGGCCGAGCGGCACGTTGACCGCGAACAGCCACGGCCACGCGGCAACGGACAGAATCAGCGACGCCACCGTCGGCCCGACCGCGAACGACACGCCGACGATCAGCGCGTTGGTGCCGAGGCCGCGTCCGAGCCGATGCGGCGGATACAGATAGCGGATCAGCGCGGTATTCACGCTCATGATCGCGCTCGCGCCGAGGCCTTGCAGCACGCGCGCTGCGGCCAGCAGTGGCAGCGTCGACGCCATCGAGCACGCGAGCGACGCCAGCGTGAACAGCGCAATGCCGCTGATATAAATCCGCCGATGCCCGACGATATCGCCGAGCGCGGCAAGCGGCAGCAGGGTCGCGACCATCGCGAGCTGATACGCGTTGATGATCCACACCGATGCGGCGGGCGCCGCGTGCAGATCCGCGGCGATCGCGGGCAGAGCGGTGTTGGCGATCGCGGTGTCGAGCGTGGCGAGGGCAACGGCGAGCATGATCGCGGCCATCGCGCGGCGGTTGGCGGCGGACATCGGGCCGTCCGCCGGGAAGGTCTGCGCGACGGTGGCGCTGAGTTTGTCGGACAAGGCGTGGCTCGTCGGGTTATGCGTGCCGATGCGGCGAGCGGTCGAAAAAACTCGGCGCGCGAGCGGCAGGGTTGTGTGGAGTGAGGCGCGCGTCGCCCGGTCCAGCGGTCGAGGCGGTGCGCGCGGTGAAATGTAGCGATTGTTGCAGAGACGTGGAAATTCTGCTGGGACGCGGGCAAGGCGGGACTTCCGTTTGGTTCGGCATAATGCAACTAACGGTCAAGCCCAACTGACCACTTTGAACTGGGCGGCGCGGCAGTCTGTCACACGCTATTCGGCACACTGTTCAGTAGACAAGGCGCCCGATTTGACCACGTACCGAAGCGATCGACCGATTCATCGGCACGTCACGCGGCAAAAAAATAATGATGCTGTGCGTCGAGCCAGATGCTTCTGGCCGTTCGCAACCGCTCGCCAGTTTTGTGCCGGCCGATGCACGCGCTCAGTGCCGCGCACACGCAACCTGCACCGCGTACGTGCGAAATGCCGCCACGCTGACGTGTACAAGCCTGTGCCAGCCCGCGCCGCCGGGCATGGCATGTGCGTGAGCCCCCGCTTATGCGCGCCGATGTGCGGTAGTCGTAGAATGTCCTACTCTGTTTGTTAACCCGCTTGACCGGCACGCGCCTCCCGTCCGTCATCTGTGCGGTTCGCGCATGCCGCGTCGCTTTTTCCCCGGAGGCTTCGATGACAGCCGTCGATCTGGAATTCGACCAGCTCAACAGTACCGTCGACGCGCTGCGGCGCTCAATTTCCAACCGCATGATGTACGGCGTCGGCAAGGACGCCGTCACCGCGCATCCGCATGACTGGCTGCATGCGGCGGCGCTGGCCGTGCGCGACCGGCTGGTCGCGCGCTGGATGAAAACCACCCGCCTGCAATACGAACAGGACGTGAAGCGCGTCTACTACCTGTCGATGGAATTCCTGATCGGCCGGACCTTTACGAACGCGTTACTCGCGCTCGGCATCCACGATCAGATGAAGGAAGCGCTCGCGAGCCTCGGCGTCGATATGGAGTCGCTGATCAACATCGAGCCCGACGCCGCGCTCGGCAACGGCGGCCTCGGGCGGCTCGCCGCCTGCTTTCTCGATTCGATGGCGACGCTCGGCATTCCGGGCTTCGGCTACGGCATCCGTTATGAATACGGCATGTTCCGTCAGGAGATCGTCGACGGCGAGCAGGTCGAAGCACCGGACTACTGGTTGCGCGCGGGCAATCCGTGGGAGTTTCCGCGACCCGAAATCAAGTATATGGTCCACTTCGGCGGCCGCACGGTCCAGCGCGGCGAACAGGTCGAATGGATCGACACCGAGCATGTGAACGCCACCGCCTACGACACCGTGATTCCAGGCTATGCGACCGACGCGACCAACACGCTGCGGCTGTGGTCGGCGCGCGCCACCGATGAACTCGATCTCGGCGCGTTCAATCGCGGCGACTACCGCAACGCGGTCGACGCGAAGAACATGTCGGAGAACGTCTCGCGTCTGCTGTATCCGGACGACTCGACGCTGGCCGGCCGCGAACTGCGGCTGCGCCAGGAATACTTTTTCGTGTCGGCGACCATGCAGGATCTGATTCGCCGCTATCAGCGCACGCACAGCACGTTCGGACGCTTCTCCGAAAAGGTCACGGTGCATCTGAACGATACGCACCCGGTACTGGCGATTCCCGAGTTGATGCGTTTGCTGGTGGACGTCCATCACCTCCCGTGGGACAAGGCATGGAAACACGTCACGCAGATCTTCTCGTACACGAACCACACGCTGATGCCCGAAGCGCTCGAAACGTGGGACGTCGAGATGCTCTCGCGCCTGTTGCCGCGGCATCTCGAGATCATCTTCGAGATCAACGCGCAGTTTCTCAAGCACGTCAGCGAGCACTCGGGCCATGACGTCGAGATGATCCGCCGCATTTCGCTGGTCGATGAATATGGGCAGCGGCGCGTGCGGATGGCGTATCTGGCGATCGTCGCGAGCCACAAGGTGAACGGCGTGTCGAAGCTGCATTCGCAACTGATGACCCGCGACATCTTCGCCGACTTCGCGCGTATCTATCCGGACCGCTTCACCAACGTGACCAACGGCATCACGCCGCGCCGCTGGCTCGCGCAGGCGAGTCCGTCGCTGTCGTCGCTGATCGATCAGCAGATCGGCCAGCACTGGCGCAGCAATCTGTTCGAACTGGAGCAGTTGCGCAACCTGCGCACCGACAGCGGCTTCATGGACGCCTTCCGCGAGGCGAAGCGGCAGAACAAATTGCGACTCGTGCAGCGGCTTGCGCAGCACACGAAACTGCACTTCAATCCGGACGCGCTGTTCGATCTGCAGGTCAAGCGCATCCACGAATACAAGCGGCAACTGCTGAACGTGCTGCACGTGATCGTGCGCTACAACCAGATTCGCGCGAACCCTGAACGCGAGTGGGTGCCGCGCGTCGTGATGTTCGCCGGCAAGGCCGCGTCCGCGTACCGGATGGCGAAGACGATCATCAAGCTGATCGGCGATGTCGGCGAGAAGGTCAATCACGATCCGCTGATCGGCGACCGCCTGAAGGTGGTGTTCGTGCCGAACTACGGCGTCAGCGTGGCCGAGCTGATCATTCCGGCGGCCGATCTGTCGGAGCAGATTTCGATGGCCGGCACCGAGGCGTCGGGCACCGGCAACATGAAGCTCGCGCTCAACGGCGCACTGACGATCGGCACGATGGACGGCGCGAACATCGAGATCTGCGATGCCGTGGGGCGCGAGAACATCTTCATCTTCGGCCATACCGCCGACGAAGTGGACGATCTGCGCGCGAGCGGCTACCGGCCGCGGCATGTCTACGAGGAGAATGCGGAACTGCGCAGGGCGCTCGACCAGATTCGCACCGGTTTCTTTTCGCCGGACGATCCGTTGCGCTTCTCGGACATCTTCCACACGCTGGTCGACTGGGGCGATCACTACATGGTGCTGGCCGACTTCGCCGCGTTCGTGAAAGCGCAGGAGGAGGTGGATGCGCGCTTCGTCGACAGGCGCGCATGGACCGAAAGCGCGATCGAGAATGTTGCGGGGATGGGGCAGTTTTCGTCGGACCGTACGATCGGCGAGTATGCGCGCAATATCTGGCGGGTGAATCCGCTCGATCTCGGGTGACGGCGGCGCGCTTTTCTGTTTCTGTTTCGCTTGATGGCTCGACACGTGACCAAGCCGTGCGGTTCATTGTTTGAACCGCACGGCCTTGTTTATTTTGAGCGGAACATCACGGCGCGAAGCTTTCGCTCGCCTTCGCCGCATACAGACCCAACTGGCCGCGCGGGAAATCGAACAGCACGTCGATGTTCTGCATCGCCATCAAACCGACCACGATGCGGTTCGTGTCCGGCTGCGCCTTGACGATCGTGACCTGCGCGCTCTCGTAGCGGTGCGCCCATGATCCCACGCCGATCGCCGCCTCATAGTTGCCTTGGTTGAGCACCTTGCCGACCTCGTCGTCGCCGGTCCAGTTCGGCGCCTTGTCCGTTTCGATGCGGATCATTCCTGAGCTGCCGGTGGCGAACACCAGCGGCGCGCAGAAGGTCATCTTGTCGGCGACGCGCACGCAGCCTTTCGGCCATTGTGTCGCGCCGTCTTTCGATGCGGCCATCGGCAGCATCGTGTAGTCCTTCGTGAGCGCGCTCGACGGACTCAGCACGAGGTAGGGCTTGGCGAAGTTCGAGTGCACCAGATACCGTTGACCGATGTTGCCCGGCAACGCGCGCAGCGGCTGCGTGCAGCAGCCATCGCTCCGCAGGTCCGCGCCGACGCCGGCAATCCCGGAGAACGCCCAGCCGAATTCGCCGGTGTAGCCGTCGATTGCGACGCAACGCTTCGCACTCGGCAGGCAGCGCACGACGTCGACCGCTTGCGCGGCGATCGGCACCGGCTTCGTGCCGGCCACGCTGAACGGCAACGTGACGGCTGCGCCCACCACTTGCGCGCCGTTCGCGAACGACAACGACGTCACGTCGCCGGCGCGCGTGTAGTTCGAACCCGGCAGCGTCGACTTCAGGATCCGCACGCCTTGCGTGCCCGTGTCCAACGCGACGTACAGCGGCTTGCCGTCGAGCTGGACCGGCAGGCCGAGACGCGCGTGATCCTCGTCGGCGCGCTCAACATGCAGTGGAATCAGCAGGCCGTCGTTGCCGCCGTTGATCAACGCGGCACTGGCGGCGGGCGGCGTGGGAATCGGGAAGGTGGCGGAGCAGCCGTTCAGCGCGACGAGCACGCCGCCTGCCAGCAGCGCCACGGCGGCGAGGTCACGCAGATGACGCCAATGAGCATGCAAACGGCCACGCCACTGCGGACGAACGTGCCGGCGCGCGGCATTGGGAGACGACAGGGACATAGATTACGCTTCGCAAAAAGGCGCGGTCCCTTGACGAGGCGCTGCATCGTGAGCTGCTGACGGACAGCGTTGGCGGCAATCTCACTGGAACGCTGCGGTGTGTGAGCGGGGAAGCCGGATGCTCGCGCAGGCCTGTGCGAGGGAACACGCGATAACAGAAGCGGCGACTCTACACGGTCACTCGAGTGCAATTGCAAAGATGTGTAAAGGAGTTGGTGCGTGGTGGGCGGCCTGCCTG
The DNA here is from genome assembly GCF_902859915.1 of Paraburkholderia ultramafica. Classification (GTDB taxonomy): domain Bacteria; phylum Pseudomonadota; class Gammaproteobacteria; order Burkholderiales; family Burkholderiaceae; genus Paraburkholderia; species Paraburkholderia ultramafica. The sequence continues at coordinate 311,514 of NZ_CADIKK010000001.1, read as the reverse complement.
TGCAAACGCTGATCGGCGTCAGTAGTTGCGTCAGTAGTCGCGTGGACGCCGGATCACGGTCGCCTGCGCGTGGCCCAGCGTGGCGCGATCGAGGGTGGTGGTCAGCAGGCTGATCACGTCGTCGAGGGTGCGCGAAGTCACTTCGACGCGGAAGGTCACGCGCTCGTGCTGGCGGTCGATGGTAACGATGTACAGACGCAGATCGTCCCCGAACGCGGCGTGCAACGCGCGCCGTCCGTCGGCCGACGAGGTGCCGGGCACGGTAACGTCGATGATGACGAGCGGCACGGCGAGATGCTTGGGACGGGCTAGGCGCGATGCGCGTGGGACGGAGGTTGCGGACGTTGCGACGGACGTGAGCATCATGGTTGCGCCGATCCGGCGAGGCGGCGCGCGTTGTTGATACCTGTCTACTCTAGCGAGGCGAGCCTCAAGGGCGTGCAAAAGCTGCTGTGTCGCGGATCAAATTTGTGTTAACGCGGGGCAGGCGCTGTGGGCGGCTGTGTCGCGGATGCGTGTTCGCGGGTGGCTGTGTCGGCGCGCGATGATATGCGTATGTCGCGCGCCGATGTGCAATTTGACGACCAGTAACTTCAGGCCTTTTGGACCGCCGCTGCTTTCGCTTCATGCACGGCCGCGCTCACACGCTCGACGAATTCGCGATCGATGCTCATGAGCGCCTCACGTTCACCATTGGTCGTCTGCACCATCAGACGATGCGTAATGTCCTGGGTCGCCCACGTGAGCCAGCCGACCACGACCAGCATGACGCCACACACGATGCCCGCCGGCGAGCCGAAGATTGCGCCGAGAATCAGGCCGATGAGACCGAGCAGCGAAATCGTCAGGGGTAGGGCTTTATTTTTCTGTACGGTGACGACCTGCACGCTGACGATGTCGCGCAATGGGAAGACCTGGCCGGCGGACGACAGTGCGTTGCGCGTGACCGATACGCCACGATCATTGAAAGGGGTTTCCATCGAGTTGAATGCAAAGGGGTGGTGAAGGGGGGAGGGTAGCAGATATTTTGGAGGGCGAAGTTGCGAAGGGGGGAACTGCGCCTCGCCATACCCGGTCTGCCGCAACACGTCGACGACTTACGGCCACGGGTGCGCACGGACGTCAATTACGTCGGGTTCGTCGTAGTCGCCGATCCACGTTACGACTTGCCCCCCGCCTGGCGAGACGATGTCGAGTGGTTGCCTGGTAAAGTCGGCCAGCATTTGCCCGTAAAGTTCGTGGTCCCACTCGCCAAAGATCCCGCCCGACATTCCGCCAAACGGTATTTGAGTAACGCTGGTGCGGCCGGGGCTGATGGCGGTGACGTACTTCGGAACCAGTTGCTGGGTTCGCGCCTTCATAAACACCTTGGCGCAAATTTCCTCAAACTGCAACGGATGGAGGTTGTGGCTAAAGAGCTTGGGAAAGATTTCCTCAGCAAGCCGTTCCTGGGCGCCACCGTCCGCAACACAAATAAGACCTACCGTATCGAGTCGGACGGCGATACACCCGTGCACAACGTCATCGCGATACATGAATCGATGTGCGGCAGAAGGATGCTGCTGAACAGGAAACACCAGAACGGATGCGTGGAATTTGGTCTCAAAGCTGTGAAATTCTATGGAGGTCCTCGCTGCCTGCATCGTGAAATGCAGGTGCCGGAAATTTTCGAGGACAATGCTCGGAAGGATTGGCCCTGCATGATGATTGGACTGGTCAGACGGCAAGAGAGCCTCAACGTACAAGGCGCCGAACATCAGCTTCGAAAGCCAAACGTACAAAACTTCGTGACCCAGAGCACGAACCGCCTCGGCACCCGACGGAAGCGCACTCGCGACTTTGTCTTTGATACGGGACAGCGATATTCCATTGCATTCAACGCATGCCGGCGCCGTGAAGCTTCGGTACTTTATCCTTGTCCCGTTTACCAGAGTCAGTTGGCGATTCCAAATATCAAACTTTCTCTGGAGCCACCGTGGGAATACGTGCTCCCGTGTAATTTGATCGATAGGAAACTTTTCCCCGCAGAGAAAGCAACGATCTTGGGCTGCGCCTTTTAACGCATGGTTTGATAGGTCAATCATTGGCAATTGCACTTTCGCGAGAATACGACCCTCGCATAATAGCTTCGTTGACTCTCGGATAGCCGACACCAAATGGGGCGAATGGTCGAAACGCGTCGAGTTTCAGCCCTATGTCACCGTCGAGCGACCGTCGCTTCATGGCCGTGGGCGCCGGTTGGACAGTGTTACACAAAGCGGTCGTTGGAGTGCGATTCGCCAGCCAGCGCAAACGGCGGCAATGGCCGATGATCTAACCTGGCTTCCGCAACCCTCAACGCCCACCTCGGATGCTGATCCCCATCTGCCCGTGCAAAAACCCATCCACAAAACCCCCGCCCAAATCCCGCCCCATCTCTCGATACCAAAATTGATATCAATAACACCCAAAATATAATTGGAAAGATATCAACCCGCTCCGTACACTTCAGCAGTCGCATAAATTGAGCAACAGCTTTCCGTGATCCGCATTTCAAAGCTTGGCGATGCCAGCGACAGTGCGAAACACGCTGTCGCCATCCGCTTAATCGTCGTATCGCCGGTCGCGTCGCGCCGGTTCGGTCAAACTGGCCGGTGCTGTGTCCCGGCACGTGCATCAAGGAAATAGGCATGTCGGAAAATAAGCGGAAATTGCGTTCGGCTGAATGGTTCGGCACAGCCGACAAGAACGGCTTCATGTATAGAAGCTGGATGAAAAACCAGGGCATCCCCGATCACGAGTTCGACGGTCGCCCCATCATCGGAATCTGCAACACCTGGTCGGAACTCACGCCGTGCAACGCGCACTTTCGCAAGCTCGCCGAGCATGTGAAACGCGGCGTCTACGAAGCCGGCGGTTTCCCGGTCGAGTTTCCCGTATTTTCGAACGGCGAATCGAATCTGCGTCCGACCGCGATGCTCACGCGCAATCTCGCGGCGATGGATGTCGAAGAGGCGATCCGCGGCAATCCGATCGACGCGGTCGTGCTCCTCACCGGTTGCGACAAGACGACCCCCGCGTTGCTGATGGGCGCGGCGAGCTGCGATGTGCCGGCGATCGTCGTCACCGGCGGCCCGATGCTGAACGGCAAACTGGACGGCAAGAACATCGGCTCGGGCACCGCGGTGTGGCAACTGCACGAATCGTTGAAGGCGGGCGAGATCAACCTGCATCAGTTCCTGTCGGCCGAGGCGGGCATGTCGCGCTCGGCGGGCACCTGCAACACGATGGGTACCGCATCGACGATGGCGTGCATGGCCGAAGCGCTCGGTACGTCGTTGCCGCACAACGCGGCGATCCCGGCGGTCGATTCGCGCCGCTATGTACTCGCGCATATGTCAGGAATCCGTATCGTCGAGATGGCCCACGAAGACCTCAAGCTGTCGAAGATCCTGACGCGCGAGGCTTTCATGAACGCCATTCGCGTCAACGCCGCGATCGGCGGCTCGACCAACGCGGTGATCCATCTGAAGGCGATCGCCGGCCGCATCGGCGTCGAGCTCGAGCTTGACGACTGGGTGCGCATCGGACGAGACACGCCGACGATCGTCGACCTGATGCCGTCGGGCCGCTTCCTGATGGAAGAGTTCTATTACGCGGGCGGTTTGCCGGCGGTGCTGCGCCGGCTCGGTGAAGCCGACCTGCTGCCGCATCCGGGCGCGTTGACCGTCAACGGCAAGTCGCTGCGGGACAACGTGAAGGAGGCGCCCGACACCAACGACGAAGTCATCCGGCAGCTCGACAATCCGCTCGTCGCCGATGGCGGCATCCGCGTGCTGCGCGGCAATCTCGCGCCGCGCGGCGCGGTGCTCAAGCCGTCAGCGGCCACGCCCGAACTGCTGAAGCATCGCGGACGCGCGGTGGTGTTCGAAAACCTCGAGCACTACAAGGCGCGCATCGTCGACGAGGCGCTCGACGTCGACGCCGACTCCGTACTGGTGATGAAGAACTGCGGCCCGAAGGGTTATCCGGGCATGGCTGAAGTCGGCAACATGGGACTGCCGCCCAAGCTGCTGCGTCAGGGCGTGAAGGACATGGTGCGGATTTCGGACGCGCGGATGAGCGGCACCGCCTACGGCACCGTGGTGCTGCACGTGACGCCGGAAGCCGCGGCAGGCGGCCCGCTGGCTGCCGTGCAGGACGGCGACTGGATCGAACTCGATTGCGACGCCGGCACGCTGCATCTGGACATCACCGACGCCGAACTGGAACGCCGGATGGCGCAACACGTGCCGCCGCAGCCACCGGATGGCGGCGGCTACCAGCGCCTGTACGTCGATCACGTGCTTCAGGCCGATCAAGGCTGCGACCTCGACTTCCTCGTCGGTTGCCGCGGCGCCGCTGTGCCGCGCCATTCTCACTGACTTGCTGACGCTGTCGATATGAGTTGGGCGAGTAACCGCCAGGCGGCGGTTACTCGCGGATCGATCAGGATCACTGAGTTTCACAAGCACCGAACGCACCACGCACAGAACGCGCACCGACAGAACGATCGCGATGCGCTCGCTCTTTCGCGCGCGATGCTGTCCGGCGCAAACGGACACGCAAGCCGACGGTAGAGGGCACGCCGCCGCGCCTCGCGCGTCGTAACGAATCGAAAGACAAAAAGCCCGCCTCTCAGTCGCTTATTCAAGCGAGCGGGCTCGAAAATTCTTAACGGATTTTTCCAATTCATTTAGCCAATACCGGCGCGCGATTTAAACGTGAATACGGCGTCGCCGGCTTAATCCAATACGCATACGCCGATACCGGAATCCGAATACTTCAATATCGAAACAGGGATTGGACGGCTCGAACGAAGCGACATTATTATTTTTTTATATTTTCATAATATCAAAGCAGACAGAGACAGCAGTTCCGGGACATAAGCCGAGGAGGCGCGGTGACGGGCATTCAGCTCAAGGGCGTGACAAAGCGGTATGGCGAGACGGAAGTGATCACGGGTCTCGATCTGCATATCCACGAAGGTGAATTCCTCGTCTTTTTAGGGCCGTCCGGTTGTGGTAAGTCGACGCTGCTGCGGATGATTGCCGGACTCGAAGGCGTCGGTGAAGGGCAGATCAGCATCGGCGGCCGCGAGGTCACCCATCTGCCGCCAGCGCGGCGCGACGTCGCGATGGTGTTCCAGCACTACGCGCTCTATCGCACATGACGGTCTACGACAACATGGCGTTCGGATTGCGCAACACGGGTGTCGTCGCGAGCGAGATCGAACGGCGCATCACCGATGCCGCCCGCATGCTCGAACTCGATGCGCTGCTCAAGCGTCGCCCCGCGCAACTGTCGGGTGGTCAGCGCCAGCGGGTTGCCATTGGCCGCGCGGTGGTCAAGGAGTCGCTAGACCCTCACACGCTAGCGCTAGCCTTTGCTCACGGACTCAGCGCATTACCCGATACAGGTCGCGTCGACCGCGTTGAGAACCAGCCCAAAGAACTCGTCGGCGGCGACCGGATTCAACCAGCGAACGATCACCGTCATCCGGCGCTCGGGCTCGATCCACGTAAACGAGCTGCCCGCGCCGACGCCGAAATAACTCGACGCCGGCACACTCGGGAAAATCTTGCGGTCGGTATTGAGCCACACCAGATAGCCGTAGAACGGCGCGATCGCGCACGGCGTACGCATCCGCGCGATCCACTCGCGGGACAGAATCCGCCGTCCGTTCACCACGCCGTCGTTCAGCAGCATCTGTGCGACCTTGAGCTGATCGTTCGCGCTGACCGACATCCCGCCGCCCCAGTGCGTGCCACCCGGAACGGACTGCATGCGCCGCCCGTCGATCTCGACCCACGCATGATCGTAGCCGACCCATTGCCAGTTTTCGCTCGCACCGGCCGGGCGCATGATCGCCTCGCGGAACACCTCGGGCAACGGCTGCCGGAACAGATAAAGCAGCGCCAGAGAAAGCTGGTTGATCCGCACGTCGTTGTATTCCCAGTACGTGCCGGGACGTTGCAGCGGACGCCGGTCGCCCTTCTTGCCGTCCGGCGGCGCGGCGAAGTTGACGGCCCGATAATGATCCGCCTGCTCGGACAAGCCGAAGCACGTGCCTTGCCATTCGCTTGTCTGTTGCAGCAGTTGCGCCCAGGTCACGGCGGCATTGTGTTCGTCGTCGAAGCCGATGCCGGGCACCCGCACGCGCACCGGCTCGTCGACGTCCGGCAACAATCCGCGATCGTGCGCGACGCCGGCGAGCAACGCGAGGTACATCTTCGCGACGCTGAAGGTCAGATCGGCGCGATCGGGTTCGCCCCAGGCGGTCAGCACGCGGCCGTCGAGCGCGATCGTGCCGGACACCGGGCCGCGATCATGGACCGGGCCGAGCAGCCGGTTCCACGGCGGCGGGTCGTTCACATGCACGCCCCACGCGCCATCGACATGGCGGTCCCAAAGCGATTCATGATCCACGGCAAACTGCACTGCCTGTTGCAAATCGTCTTGCATAGATAAAGTCCTGTCGGTTTAACAAAGCCAGTTGCTCTAGCGCGCATTCAGGCGCACACGGGCCCATATGATAGTGAAAAGGCTGATGACGGCCGCAAGCATCAGGTAGAGGCCGGGCGCGAGATTGTTGCCGGTTGCCGCGATCAGCGCAGCCACGGCGAGCGGCGTGAAGCCGCCGAAAACGGTGGTGCCGATGTTATAGCCGAACGCCATGCCGGTCGTGCGCGTGCGGGTCGGAAAGAGTTCGGACATCAACGCGGGAATCGGCGCGAAGTAGGTGGCCTTCAATACAGCGATCCATACGACCGCGGCCAGCAGCGTCGCCAGCGACGGGTGCGCGTTCATGAACATGAACGCCGGATAGACCGTCACAAAGAACAGCACGCCGGCGCCCAGCATGATGCGGACGCGGCCCACCTTGTCGGACCAGTGGCCGACGATCGGCGTCAGCACCATCATGACGAAACCGGCCAGCAGCGTCGCGATGAAGCCGGACGACGGCGCCAGACCGAGTTGCCGCGCCGCGTACGTCGGCATGTACAGCAGCATGTAGTTGGCCGTGGTCGTGAGCACGAGCGAGCCGATCGACACGAGCACGCGCTCCTTCTGCGTGGCCAGCAACTCCCGCACCGGTGATGCGGATTTCTCCGCGCGCTCGAACTCCGGCGTTTCGTCGATACGGCGGCGAATGTAGAGGCCGACCGGGCCGATCAGCATGCCGAACAGAAAAGGAATGCGCCAGCCCCAGCCGTCGAGTTGCGACTGGGTCAGCAGGCCGGTCAGCACCGCGCCGAACGCGGACGCGATCAACGTGCTCGCACCCTGGCTCGAGAACTGCCAGCTTGCCATGAAGCCTTTGCGGGCCGGCGCGTGCTCGATCAGAAACGCCGTCGAGCTGCCGAATTCGCCGCCGGCCGAAAAGCCCTGCAACAGCCGCGAAGCGAAGATGCCGATCGGCGCGAGGAGGCCGATCGTGGCATACGACGGCATCAGCGCGACCATGCCGGTGCCGAGCGTCATCAACGCAATGGAGAGCGTGAGCGACGCCTTGCGGCCCTTGCGGTCGCTGAACGAGCCGAGCACCAGCGCGCCGATCGGCCGCGCCAGATACGACAGCGCGAACGTGCCGAGCGTGAGCAGCAGCGACATGGTTTTGTCGTGGACCGGAAAGAAGGTCCGCGACAACGTGGTGGCGAAGTAGCCGTACACGATCAGGTCGTAGAACTCGAGCGCATTGCCGATCGACGTCGCGAGAATCAGACGCGATACGCCCGACTGCGACGCGGGTTTGGCGATCGTGCCGACCGCGGTGGCGGAATCAATGCTCATGACGGGATCCTTGGACGGCGTTGCGTGGGAAGGGCTGCTGCGCTATTGGGGGCGTCGGCATCCTGCACGCCGAGGTCCCAGAAGAGGCCTGACATGATGCGCAGTCCCTCGCGCACCACCGGACCGAGCAGATGCTCGTCCGGCGCGTGCTGCGAGCAACCGGGGTACGAGTGCGGCACCCACAGCGTCGGCATGCCGAGCACGTCGGCGAACACGTCGTTGGGCAAGGTGCCGCCCAGGTTCGGCAGCAGCACGGGCTGAACGCCGGTGGTCTGCCGCAGCGAGCGCAACGCCCACTGCACCCACGGATCGTCGGGATCGACGCGGGTCGCGGGCACACCGCGTTCGACGTCGATCCCGACCATGCCGAAACCATGTTCGTCGAGATGGCGGCGCACGATCTGTTCGAGGTTGAGCCAGTCGGTGCCGACCACGAAGCGGATCTGCATGTGCGCGAAGGCGTGCGGTGGAATCGCGTTGACCGGCTTCTCCGGATTGCCGGTGCGAAACGCGAGCACTTCGAGACTGTTCCAGCCGAACACGCGCTCGGCCGGCGTGAGGCCGGGTTCGCCGTAGTCCGCATTCACTTCCGGCTCGCCCGGATTGCCGCCGACCGCGAGACCGGCCAGCGCCCGGCGCACCGCATCGGGCATGGCGGGCGGGCGCAAGCCTTCGATCATCACGCGGCCATTGGCGTCGACCATCGACGCGATGGCGTTGGCGAGCACCACGCCCGGGTTGCGCAGCAAGCCACCCCAATTGCCGGAATGATGACCGCCGTCGCGCGGCTTCAGGTCCAGCCGGAAATTCACCAGGCCGCGCGAGCCGAGAAACACGGTGGGATGTTGCGCGCCCAGACGCGGGCCGTCGGAGGCGATCAGCACATCGGCGGCGAGTTCGTCGCGCAATTGCGCGCACAGCTCATGCAGTCCGGGCGAGCCCACTTCCTCGCCGGTTTCGAACAGCAGCTTCAGGTTGAAGCCGAGCCGGCCACCGCGCGCGTCGAGCACCGCTTTCAGCGCGGCCAGGTTGATGCTGTGCTGGCCTTTGTTGTCCGCCGTGCCGCGGCCGTACCAGCGCTCGCCATCGACGGTGACGCGCCACGGCGCGAGGCCCTCGCGCCACTGCGCGTCGTAGCCGCGCACCACGTCGCCGTGGCCGTACGAGAGCACGGTCGGCAGCGCGTCGTCCTCATGCCGGTGGGCGATCAGGAACGGCCCCGCACCCGCCACGGGATTCTCGACGATACGGCAGGTGAAGCCCCAGGCCGTCAGCGTCGGCGTGATTTCTTCGTCCAGATAGGCGCGCAGCCGCGCGCCGCTGTCGGCTTCCTGGCTCTCCGTGCGGAAAGCGACGCGGCGCTGGAGGTCTTCGAGAAATCGGCCGGAATCGTACTGATCGGTCGCATGTTGAATAGCCGAGTCACGAGTCAAGGTGGTTCTCCGGTGGGGCGCGCTGCGGACGCGAGCGCTGGATTCGAAACGATGTCGCGATCCTGCCGTGGACGATATTTGTGGACAATTACAATATTTGGCAGACATCGTTGCCGAAACGGCAAAGCGGAATAGCCATGAACCAGATGGACAACACCGCGCTGCGCTACTTTCTCGAAGTGGCGCGCAGCGGTTCGCTGAGCAAGGCGTCGGGGCGGCTGTACGTCGCCGTGTCGGCGCTGAGCAGGCAGATTGCAAAGCTGGAGGAGGAGGTTGGCGCGGCGCTTTTCGAGCGGCGGCCGCGCGGGATGGTGTTGAGCGATGCCGGGCGTTTGCTCGCCGAGCATGCGCGGCGCTGCCTGCTGGACGCGGAGCGCGTCACCGAGGAAATTCGCGGGCTTAGCAACGGCGGCCGCGCGACGATTCGCGTGGCGAGTTCGGAAGGCGTGGCGCCGCATTTTCTACCGCAGGTTTTTGCGCGCTTTCTGAAGACACACCCGGCTACGCATTTTCAGCTCGACGTGTCGGCGCCGTCGGTGGCGACGCAGCGCGTGCGCGACGGCACCGCCGATATCGCGGTGTGTTTCAGCCTTGCGCCGGAGCCGGACATCAATGTGGTGCACTCGCAGCGTGCGCCGATCTTCGCGCTTGTCCGGCGCGCTCATCCGCTTGCGGCGCGCGAGTCCGTCTCGCTCGCGGACCTGCTGCCGTGGCCGCTCGCGATCGACAACCAGGGCGTGACGATCCGCCAACTATTCGACATCTCGTGCAGCCTCGAAGGACTGGTATTCGATCCGGTGTTCGTCAGCAACTATCACGCGGCGCTGCAAAGCTTCGTGCTGCACACCGATGCCGTCACGGTGACGGGATTCCTGACCGTGCGTAGCCGGCTTGAAGTGGATGGGCTCGTCGTGGTGCCGATCAGTCATCCTGAACTACACCAGCGCACGCTGCAGATTCAGACGATGGCAGGCCGCACGCTGCCGCGTGCAGTGCAGGCGTTGATTGAATTGCTGACGGGGGCGATCGACAATCCAGCGCTTCTGGATTGAGTGCGGTGTGAATGGCGCTCACGCGAGACCACTCGGAGCATCTCACCTTATTCACGGGCACGTGTTGAGTTGCGGTGTTGGCCAACCCGCTCTGTTCATGATCACGTGCGCCAAAAGAAAAACGCCCCGCAGGGCGTTTTCCAGAACCTCGGAACGGCAAGAAGCGCGCGCTTCTCGCCGTCAAAGACCCGCTTAGAACTTGTGACGCATACCGACGCGGAATGCCAGTTGGTTGTCCGCGCCCACGCCCGACGTGTTGAAGTAGCTCGTGCTCGAACCGATCTGCGCTTGCAGATCCTGCGTGCCGTTGCGGCCCGACGCGATCTGGTAGATACCCAGTGCGTACACGTCCGTGCGCTTGCTGAGCGCGTAGTCGGCGCTCAGGTTCACCTGGTTCCAGTGACCCGTGTTCGCGTTGCTCAGGTGCATGTACGTGTAGCCCAGGCCTGCCGTAATTGCCGGCGTGAACGCGTACTTCGCGCCTGCTTCGTACGCGGCGAACGTCGTCGTCGAGCTGCCCGTGATCGATTGGAAGCGCGTGTTCGTGTACAACGCCCACAGCGTCGCTGCGGCGATCGAGTAACGGCCGCCGACGCCGAAGGTGCGCAGATCGCGCACGTTCGCCGCCGTGCCGCCCGGCTGCACGTTGGCCAAGGCCGTCGAGAATGCCGGCGTTGCCAGGCTCGGGTAGTGGATGTCCGTGTACGCCGCGCCGATGCCGAACGGACCGTTCGCGTAGTTCAGGCCGAAGCTGTAAGCGCGCGACGAACCCGTGGTCGTGCCGACGGTCGGTGCGCCGGCGAATGCGCCAGCCTGGTTCGAGAAGCCGTACATCGCGCCGAACGTCAGGCCCGAGAAGTTCGCGCTGCTGAACTTGACCGAGTTGTTGATACGGCTCGACGTCAACTGGTCGACGTCGTTGATGTGATAAGCGTAGTTACCCGCGACGGTCAGGCCGCCGGTCGAGTAGTTGCTGCCCAGGTAGTCGGTCGAAAACGAATACTGGCGACCGAACGTCAGCGAGCCAACGTTGTTCTGCGACAGACCGACGAATGCCTGACGGCCGAACATCGCGCCGCCCTGGCCGAGCGTGCCGTTGCCGCTGTTAAAGCCGTTTTCCAACACGAACAGCGCCTTCAGGCCGCCACCCAGGTCTTCCGTGCCGCGCAGGCCCCAACGGCTGCCTTGCGCCACGCCGTCGTCGTACTTGAAGAGGTGGTCGTGTCCGGTGGACGTCTTCGAGTTGTTCACGTAGCTGATACCGGCATCGATCAGGCCGTACAGCGTGACGCTGCTTTGAGCGTGTGCGGCGGTGGCGAAGACGGCGAGAGTAGCGGCGGTCAATACTTTCTTGTTCAAGACTTTCTCCGATTAAAAAAATAAGCGATCGCGACGCCGGGCTCTTTGGTCCGGTCGCGCGATGGGCCGAAATTTAAGGGAATGCAGAGTAAGGTATGTGACAGCAAACTTATTTTTTTAAATCTGTCGTGTTGGCGCGACAGCCGGGTGGCTTCGCAAGTTGAAATCGCACAAGGCGGTGCATGTATAAGCTTTGCCGCGAAGCGCGGAGATAAGCGTGTGAAAAACGATTGGTTTTAGGCGTCGCGACGGCGTGCGACGATGCCCGTTCGTCCAGCCTTTATCAATTCAATTCAATCGCTTACGGGGAACCGCATGCAGCGCCGGACACTCATTCAGAATCTATTCCGGCGTTTCGAGTGGGGGTTGATGAACGGGCTTGAGCATGCGGGCCATGCGGCCCTGAGTTGTCCAGTTACGGCAGCCGACGCGTAAACGCAGATCGCCCGCTATTTCAGCGGGCGATCTGTTTTGCTGCTCAAGGCTTCAGAGGCTGTTGCGGGCAGCCGCGCGTCAATTGCTCAACAACGAACCGCTCCGGAACGCCTTTGCGCCGGCAATCCGCGCGAACTCCAGCCCGGCCGTCGCAAAGCGCGTCGAATGCCGCGCGTACAGCACGCCGGCCACGCTGCTCTTCAGCGTGACGACGCGGTCCGTCAACGGGTCGACGATATCCGCGATCTCCCGGCCGACCTCCACCCACGCGCCGACCTCGCATCGATACACCAGCACGCCGCTGATCGGCGCGACGAGCGGCTCCGCGCCGGCGAGCGGCGTGGCGGCGAATTCGAGCGGTGGCAGCGGGGCGGCCGTGCCGTCGATCACGCCGCGCGTGGTCAGGTATTCGATGATCGCCTGTGCGTCGCGCTCGGCGTACTCGTACGACACTTCGCGCTGGCCGCGCAGTTCGACCGTGACCGAGATCGAGCCGTTCGGAATCGGGAAGCGCTCGCCGAAACGGCCGCGCAGATCCGACCAGCAGAAGCTGTGGATCTCGTCGAACGGGTTGCCCACCGAGTTGAGCGCGAGCAGCGATGCCTTGGCGTCGAGATAGCGCGCGAGCGGCTCGACTTCCGGCCACAGGTCCGGGTTCGTGTACAGGTGCATCGCGGCTTCCCAGTCGCAATGCAGATCGAGCACGACGTCGGCGTCGTACGAGAGCTTTTGCAGCGCCAGACGTTGCGAGTCGAGTTCGGTTGCCGGCTGTTGCGCGTCGAGCGCCTCACGCATCGCCGCGCGGATCGCCGTGCGGTTCGCGTCGATGTCGCCGGTCAGGCGCGCCTCGATGAGCGGCTGCACCAGCGCCGACAGGTCATGGAAATTGCGGTTGAAGTTCTGCGCGGTGTTGGCTTCGAAGCGTCCCGTCAGATGGCCGAGAAAGTGCTGGTTCAGGCCGATAGGATTGGCCACCGGCACGATCACGACTTCGCCGCGCAGCTTGCCGGCGTCTTCCAGCGCGGCCAGCTTGCGGCGCAGTTCCCACGACACCAGCATGCCGGGCAACTCGTCGGCGTGCAGCGACGACTGGATATAAATCTTCTGCCCGCCGCCAGGACCGTAGTGGAAACTCGTCAGGTTGCGGGCGGTGCCGAGCGCCGGGGCGATCAGTGGATGGGTTTGGGTTTGCATGGTTTTCGGATCCGCGGCCCAGGCGGGCGTGCCGCGCTATGTCGTTGATTACAGTAGGAAAGCGTGCTTCTCTGGGGGTGCTTCGAGTGCTGCGTGGTCAGGCTGGGGCGGGGCGGTTCGCCGCGCCGCGATCGCACGATCTTAGCCGATATGACGCGCGATGTGGTTTTATGCGGCGTCGCAAACGAAACGGGCCCCGCTATGCGGAGCCCGTTCCTGCAAGCCGGCAAGCGCGTCGTCAAACGCGCGTGGCGGGCTTAGCCGCCGTACACGTCGAAGTCGAAGTACTTCTTCTCGAGCTTCTTGTACGTACCGTCCTTGATGATGTCGGCGATCGCCTTGTCGACCTTCACCTTCAGATCGGCGTCTTCCTTGCGCATGCCGATGCCCGCGCCGTTGCCGAGGATCTTCGGATCGACGAGGTCCTTGCCGACGAACTCGAAGCCCGCGCCGCGCGGCGTTTTCAGGAAGCCGATCTCAGCTTGCACCGCGTCTTGCAGTGCTGCGTCCAAACGGCCCGACAACAGGTCGGCATAGACCTGGTCCTGGTTCTGATACGGCACGACCTTCGCGCCCTTCGGTTCCCAGTACGTCTTCGCGTAGGTTTCCTGGATCGTGCCCTGTTCGACGCCAATCGACTTGCCCTTCAGCGAATCGGCGGTCGGCAGGATGCCCGAACCCTTCTTCGCCACCAGACGCGTCGGCGTGTTGAACAGCTTCGACGAGAACGCGACCTGTTCGGCGCGTTGCGGCGTCATCGACATCGACGACAGCACGCCGTCGAACTTCTTCGCCTTCAGGGCCGGAATCATGCCGTCGAAGTCGTTCTCGACCCACACGCACTTGGCATCCAGGCGCTTGCAGATTTCATTGCCGAGGTCGATGTCGAAGCCAACGAGCTTGCCGTCCGAGCCCTTCGACTCAAACGGGGGGTAGCTGGCATCAACGCCAAAACGGATCGTCGACCAATCTTTAGCGTGTGCGCCAATCGAGACGGTGGCAAGCAGAGCAACCGTCAAAGCCGCTAGCAGTTTTTTCACTGTTTAACTCCTCGGTGTGGTTCAAATACTCCCGCGTGCGGTTGTGCCGCCGCGAGACACCCGGCGCGACTCGCGACCGGGCTTCGGTTCAAGCTGCGGGCCGGGGCGGCCAGCAGCGCGCGCCAAGCTTATCAGTTCAAAAAGATTGGGTAGCTAGTGAAACACCGGATGGCGCGAGAAGATAGCTTCTAATGCGCGAATGTCGTGGGGATCAGGCGCGGCGGCGATGGGTATTGCGGCGCCGCCTGGCGCGCCGCGTGCAGCGATTTGCGACAATTTACTACGGCTTGCTGCGTAATCATGCAGTAATAAAGTTGGCTAATTGCCTCGCACAGCCGTCACAGCGCGCTCCGGCGTCAACCACCGGCGGCGGGTTGGGCAAGTCATCGTTATCGGCATCGGCGGCGCCTGGTTGGCTGAGCTGTATTATCCGTTGCGATGCCAGTGTGAATTTCGAGCCGCGCTATTTAGCGCGCTTCATTACCAGGTCTTACCGCTATCGCTCGTTTAAATCGATACGCGGCCAGTTAAAGATTACGCATAAACTGCCGTTAAATGTGGGTGGAGCGGATTGGCTGGATTAGCTCTGACCAACTGTTTTTTTGATACCGGTCAGTTCAGGGGACAAAAAAATATTAGTTTAGCGCTATCATCGGTGCTCCTCGCGTTCGCGATTGATAGCGGCGTGAAGGGCGTATCTGTCTGGAGAAAGTCACCGAGCAGCACGTTCGCGGATAAAATGCCGCGCGTTTGCGCTCGTCCAACGGCCTTCTGCAAAACGGTGTTGTATATGCACATGATGTTAATGGCGGATGAAATGCGCTGTTCTAAACAGTCCTTTCAGCGGCGAATGGCAGCCGTTTCTGCCTCGGCACGCGCGCACTTACTGCACCACAGCGTTTTCCGCGGGGTTTTGACGCTTCTGCTCGGCGTGGTTTTCGGTTTTGGGTTCTGGTCGGCGGCGCCGGTCGAGGCCGGTGAGAAAATCCTGCGCGTGCTCGCCTGGCCCGGTTATGCGGATGCCGACGTCGTGAAGGCGTTCGAACAGCGCTATCAGGTGAAGGTGGAAGTCACGCTGGTCGATTCCGACGAGGCGCTCTGGGCCCAGATGCACGCGAAAGACGCCCAGTCTTTCGACGTGCTCGCCGCCAACACCGCTGAAATCCGCCGCTATACGCAGGCGAATCTGCTGGCTCCGCTCGATCTGGCCAGCCTGCCGAACACGAAAAAGCAGTTGCCGCGTTTTCAGGCACTGGACGCCATCGAAGGGTTGACCTCGGCGGGCAAGGTGTACGCGATTCCGTTCACGTATTCGTCGATGGGGCTCATCTACGATCGCAAGCAGATTCCGGTCGCGCCGCGCTCGATGCGCGAGTTGTGGAACCCCCAGTACCGCGGCAAGGTGCTCGACTTCAATAGCGCGCAGCACAACTTTTCGTTCACGGCGCTGGCGCTCGGCTATCCCCATCCGTTTGACCTCGACGCCGCGCAAATGCGCGCGATCGCCCACAAGCTCGTCGAGCTGCGCCGCAACCTGCTGACCTATTACACGTTGCCCGAGGAGGCGACCGCGTTCTTCATCCAGCACAAGGTGGCGTTGATGTTCGGCAACTACGGCACCCAGCAGGTCGAATTGCTGCGCCGCGCGGGCGCGGACGTCGGCTACGTGATCCCCGACGAAGGCGTGCTCGCGTGGCTCGATTGCTGGTCGATGACGCGTGCGGCGACCGACCGGCCGCTCGCGCTCGCGTGGATCAACTACATGCTCGAGCCGGGCGTGAGCGCATTGCTGACGCAACGCCAGGGGCTCGCCAACACGTTGACGGCGCCGGTGGAAAACCGCGGCGGCGCGCACATCGTCTGGATCGGCCCGGTGGAAGACACTCAACGGCGCGAGGAGTTGTGGGCCCGAATCGTGTCCGGAGACCGGTCGGAGCGGTTTTGATGATACGGCCCGGCTTGACCTTCAAGTTATCGGTGCTGCTTGCGTGCATCGGCGTGCTCGCGTCCGGCGCGACCGGCTATTACGCATATCGCGCCAACCGCACGATGCTGGTCAACCAAGCCGGGCACAGCCTGCTGACGTCGACGGAATTGCTGGGACAGCGCTTTGCCGCTTCGATCGACGATGTCGGCGCCGATGCGCTGGTGCTCGCGACCATGCCATTTTCGGCAAGCGTCGCGCAGACCGACGACGGTCATGGCGCGAACCCGGCGCGCGAATGGCTGGCGCAGGTGTATTCGAGCTTCATGGTGCATCACCCCGAATACCTCCAGATCCGGTTGATCACCCGTCAGCACTATGGGCTCGAACTGATCCGTTTCGATCGTGACGTGGACGGCCTCGTGCGCGTCGAAGGGCAAAAGCTGCAGGAAAAAGGCCAGTTCGCCTATGTGTTCGAGACGCTGGCGTTTGCGCCCGGCCGCATTTACACGTCGCCGATACTGGTCAATCACGAGTACGGCACCCATGGCGCCGAAGGCAAGCCGACGCTGCGGCTCGGCACGCCGGTGGGCGATGCCAATGGAACGGTGGTGGGCGTCGTCGTGATCGACATCGATCTGGCCGGGATGCTCAAGCGTTTGCAGAGCGATTTGCCGAGCGACTATCAGGTCTATCTCGCCAACGAATGGGGCGACTTCCTGGTCCATCCCGACGTGTCGAAGACGTTCGGCTTCGACAGGGGCCGGCGTGTGCTGATGCAGGACAGCTTCTCCGTGACGAAGCCGCTGTTCGAGCAGACCCAAAGCGAAGTGCTGGTGAACGGCCTCGCCGATCCGCGACAGGCGGCCGGCCAGGTGCTCGCTTTCGTGCGCAGACCGTTCGGCGGGTCCGAGGGCAATCGCTATATGGTGCTGGGTCTCGCCAAGCCGCTCGACGATGTGCTGTCGGGGGCGAATCTGCTCGGCAACCGGATCATCCGCATGGTGCTGGTCTTCAGCGGCCTCGCGGTGCTGCTGGCGATTTTGTTCGCGCGCGCGTTGACCAAGCCGCTGCACCTTCTCGCGTACGCGGCAACCCATCTGTTCGCCGAACACGCGATGAATACGCTGCCGCTCAAACGCACCGACGAGATCGGCGTCCTGGCGCGCTGCTTCGATCGTCTGCGCCGCGAGATCAAGGCGCAAATGGATGCGCTGCATGCCAAGCAGCGCGAGCTCGTGCATCTCGCCACCCACGACGTGCTGACCGGCTTGCCCAACCGCATGCTATTCATGCAGAAGCTCGAAAGCGCGATCGAGGAAGCGGCGCGGCGTGACGAACGGCTTGCCGTGCTGTTCGTCGACCTCGACCGCTTCAAGCAGATCAACGATCAGTTCGGCCACGCGGTCGGCGACAAGGTGCTGGTCGCGGTGGCGCGCCGCTTGAAGCAGGTGCTGTGTGCCGCGGATGTGGTGGCGCGCCTGGGCGGCGACGAGTTCATCGTGTTGATCGCGGGGGCGCGGGTCTCGGAGGCCGCGCCCGGCATCGCGTCGCGCATCATGGATGTGTTGAACGAAACGCTGCTGATGGACGGGCATAGCATGACGGTGGGCGCGAGCATCGGCATCAGCCAGTTCCCGGACGATAGCGGCACGGCCGAGGAACTGCTGCACAATGCCGACGCGGCGATGTACGCGGCGAAATCCGGCGGCCGTTGCGCATATCTGAGCTATCAGGAGGTGCTCGAAGCGCGTCGCCGCGAACAGGCCGAGGAGCTCGAGCGCGCCGCGTTCGCGGGAGCGCGGGCTGGCGAAGGCGCGACCGAAGGGCGTGAGGCCGAGCCGACGGCCTGATGCGCCGAGGCCGCTGCGCTCACCGCGATTCGACCGGTGCCACGCGAGTCCGGCGAGCAACGAAACCCCATCAAACGATCCGAGTCCCGTTGCGATACGTCGCACGCGGCACCGGCAGCGTGTCGAGCATCGTCACGCGCACGAAGTCCGCGCGCAGACCCGTTTCGATCGCGCCGCGGTCGTGCAGACCGGCGGTGCGCGCCGGTTCGGCGGAGACCGTCGCCATCGCGCGCGGCAACGTCCAGCCGGCTTTGTCGACCAGTTCGAACACGGCGGTCAGCAGGCTCGACGGCACGTAATCCGACGAGAGAATATCGAGCAGATCGGCTCGCGCCAGTTCGAGCGCCGCCACGTTGCCCGAATGCGAGCCGCCGCGCACGATATTCGGCGCGCCCATGATGGTCGAAATGCCGTGCTCGCGCGCGGTTTCGGCGGCAATGCGGGTGGTCGGGAATTCGGCGAGCACGATGCCTTCGGCCTTCGCCTGTTCGACGTGCTCGATCAGCGTGTCGTCGTGGCTCGCCACCGGAATGCCGAGCCGGTTGCAGCGCGCGACGATCTCGCGGCGGTGCGTATCGGCGTAACGTTCCTGTTCGACCGACAGTTCGGCCAGCGCGGTCGCCACGTGTTCGTCGCTCAGCTTGCCGTTGCGCTCCTGGAAGCGGCGCCATTGCTCGCGGTCGTGCCACTGACGCTGACCGGGCGTATGGTCCATCACCGACGCGAGCCGCAACAGCGGATGCGTGCACAGCGAGTCGAACACGTCGACCACGTCGGCGGTGGCGATCTCGCAGCGCAGATGCAGAAAGTGTTCGGCGCGCAGCAGCTTGCGCGCGGAAAAGCGCATCAGGGATTCGGCGCATTGCGTTTGCAGATCGCGGCCACGCAGTCCGACGTTCGAGCGTGAGCCGATCGCGAGCGCGTCGAACACGGTGGTGATGCCCGCGGCCGCCACCTGGGCGTCGTGGATCACGAACGCGGCATCGGTATTCCATTGCACGCCCGGACGCGGCGCGAGGTGCTTCTCGAGATTGTCCGTGTGCAGTTCGATCAGACCGGGCAGCAGATAGTCGCCGTCCCAATCCTGCGCTTCGCGCGCCGTGGTCGTGCCGCGCGCGACGTCGCGAATCACGCCGTCTTCGGCGCGTACCACGCCGGTGAATACTTCGTCTCGCGTCACGATGCGAGCGTTCCTGATCAACATCGACGTGCTCCGTTTCTGTCAGGCTTGGGTGTTGTTGCCATGTGTGGTTTAGTCTGGTGCCAGCGCTTCGCTGGTTCATTCTAGTGACGTTTCATGTCAATCGATCAGTGACGCCGCGGCGGCTGCAATTCCAGACGGCGCGTCGCGACCTTGTTGCGCGTCTCTTCGTCGTGAAAGATGCCGACGATCGCCGCGCCGCGCTCGCGCGCTTCGACGATCAGATCGGCGACCACGTCGCGATTCTCCGCGTCGAGCGAGGCCGTGGGTTCGTCGAGCAGCAGCAGCGGATGCCCGGCGATCAAGCCGCGCGCGATGTTCACGCGCTGCTGCTCGCCGCCCGAGAAGGTGGCGGGCGCCAGCGTCCACAGCCGCTCCGGCACGTTCAATCTTGCGAGCAGCGCGGCGGCGCGTGTGCGGGCTTCGTCTTCGGCCACCCCGCGCGACAGCAGCGGTTCGGCGACGAGTGTGAGCGTCGGCACGCGCGGAATCACGTGCAGAAACTGGCTCACGTAGCCGACCACGCCGCGGCGCAGACGCAACACGTCATGCGGTTCGGCGCCGGTGATCGACACCGGCTGGCCGTGATCCGCGGTATCGCGCATCTCGATCGAGCCAGTGCTCGCGAGATAGTTGCCGTACAGACACCGCAGCAGCGTGCTCTTGCCCGCGCCCGACGGCCCGACCAGCACCACGCACTCGCCGCGCTCGACTTCGAGCGACACGCCCGCGAGCGCTTCGATCCGCACGCCTCCCTGGCCATGCAGCGTGAAGGTCTTGCCGATGCCGACCGCGCGCAGCATCAGCGCCGCGTTGTCGGAGAATGCGCGCCCGCTGGCGCGCGCTTCCGTGACTGTTTCAATGGATTGCATTGTGAGCCTCAAACCGGCAGAACCGAGGAAACCAGCGTTTGCGTATAAGGGTGCTGCGGATCGTCGAGCACCTGATCGGTCAGACCCGCCTCGACGACCGCGCCGGCCTGCATGACCATCAGCCGGTGCGCGAGCAGGCGCGCCACGCCGATATCGTGCGTGACGATCAGCACCGACAGATGCAGCGTGGACGTCAGCGTGCGCAGCAGATCGAGCAGACGCGCCTGCACCGACACGTCGAGACCGGCGGTGGGTTCGTCCATGAACACGAGCCGCGGACTGGTCACGAGATTGCGCGCGATCTGCAAGCGCTGCTGCATGCCGCCGGAAAACGCGCTGGGAAATTCGTCGATGCGCGACGCGTCGAGTTCGACACGCTCCATCCATTGCGTGGCCGCGTGGCGGATCTCGCCGTAGTGGCGCGCGCCGACAGCCATCAACGGCTCGCCGATATTCGCGCCGGCCGAGACGCCGCTGCGCAGACCGTCGCGCGGATTCTGCTGGACGAAGCCCCACTCGGTGCGCATCAGCAAACGCCGGCGCGGTTCGGACAACGCGAGCAGATCGAGCCGGTCGCCATGCGTGGCGGTGTAGTGGAGCGAGCCGCCATCGGCTGCGGTTTTCAACGCGAGCGCATTCAGCAGCGTGGTCTTGCCCGAGCCCGATTCACCGACAATGCACAGCACTTCGCCCGGATACAGATCGAAGCTGACGTTCCTGCAGCCGTTGCGGCCGCCGTATTGTTTGGTGAGCGCGCGGGCGCTCAACAGCGGCGTCATGCGGGTTCTCCTTTGTGTGGGTTGGGCGTGAGCGGATCGAACTCGTGGTCGCCGCGGCGCTCGTGGCAGTAGTCGCTGTCCGAGCAGACGAACATCCGCTTGCCGGCATCGTCGACGATCATTTCGTCCAGGAAGCTCTGCGTCGATCCACACAGCGCGCATGCGTGCTGCCACTTCTGCACTTCGAACGGATGGTCGTCGAAGTCGAGACTGCGCACCGGCGTGTACGGCGGAATCGCATGAATGCGGCGTTCGCGGCCGGCGCCGAACAATTGCAGCGCGGGGTTCATGTGCATCTTCGGGTTGTCGAACTTCGGGATCGGCGACGGCGAACTCAGATAGCGGTTGTTGACGATCACCGGATAGTCGTACGTGGTCGCGATGCTGCCGTGATGGACGATGTCCTCATAGAGCTTCACGCTGATCAGGCCGTAGTCGGCGAGCGCGTGCAGCTTTTTGCATTCGGCGACGCGCGGTTCGAGCCGGTACAACGGTTCGGGCATCGGCACCTGATACACCAGAATCTGCTTGTCGGTGAGCGGCGTTTCGGGAATCCGGTGACGCGTCTGGATGATCGTCGCTTCGAGCGTGCGGCGCGTGGTCGTCACGCCGGTGGTACGCGCGAAGAAACGGCGAATGTTGACCGCGTTGGTGGTTTCGTCGGAGCCCTGATCGATGACCTTCAGCGTGTCCTTCCTGCCGATGATCGCCGCGGTAACCTGAATGCCGCCGGTGCCCCAGCCGAACGGCAACGGCATTTCACGCGATGCGAACGGCACCTGATAGCCCGGCACGGCCACTGCCTTGAGCAATGCGCGGCGCAGCATGCGCTTGGTCTGCTCGTCGAGATAGGCGAAGTTGTAGCCGTGCGCGGCGCTGTCGTACGAGGCGGTGGTTTGAAAAGTGTCGGGCGCGTTCATGCTGCCTGCTCCTCGTGATCGCTGTCTTTGTCCGCGCTTTGATCCGCGCGGTGATCCTGCTCTTGCGCGCCGTGCTGCGCCCGCAGACGCCGCACGAGTTCCAGCTCCGACTGAAAGTCGACGTAGTGGGGCAGCTTCAGATGCTGAACGAAGCCCGACGCCTCCACGTTATCGCTGTGCGAGAGCATGAATTCGATGTCCTGCGTCGGCGACGCGAGCGTTTCGCCGAGTTCCTCGGCGCGCAACGCGCGATCCACCAGCGCCATCGCCATCGCCTTTCGCTCGGAGTGGCCGAACGCGAGACCGTAGCCCTGCGTGAAGGCGGGCGGCACCGCGCCGCTGCCGGCGAACTGGTTGATCATCTGGCATTCGGTGATGTCGATGTCGCCGATATCGACCGCTTCGCCCAGTTCGTCCAGTTCCATTTCGACGGCGATCGTGCCGAAGCGGATCTCGCCGGCGAACGGATGCGAGTGCGCGTAGCCGCGTTGCGTCGCATAACCCATCGCGAGCAGAAAGCCTTCGTCGCCGCGTGCGAGATTCTGCAGGCGCGTCGCTCGGCTTGCTGGAAAGGCGAGCGGTTCACGCGAAAGATCGCCGGGCTCCTGCGCGTTCGGCGTGGGCCGTTCCTGTTCGATCAGCCCTTCCTTGTCGAGCAGCGTGACGACGCGTGGCACCGCTTGCGCTGCGGCCAGCGTGCCCCGACCCGGCACTGCGTCTGCCGCCGCTTCGGCTTCGTCGTGACCCTCGGCGAGCAACGCGAAATCCAGCAGACGCTGCGTGTAATCGTAAGTCGCACCGAGCAGTTGTCCGCCGGGAATGTCTTTGAAGGTCGCCGAAATGCGGCGTTCGACCTGCATCGCTTCGGTATCGATCGGCTGCGTGTAGCCGAAACGCGGCAACGTGGTGCGATACGCGCGCAGCAGGAAGATCGCTTCGACCAGATCGCCGGCGGCCTGCTTGATGGCGAGCGCGGCGAGTTCTTCGTCGCAGACCGAGCCTTCGGTCATCACCCGCGCAACCGCGAGGCGCAATTGCTCACGAATTTGCGCGACGCTCAGTTCGGCGCACCGCGTGTCGCCGCGGCGCGCCTTGTCGAGCAGACGCCATGACGCTTCGATCGCACGTTCTCCACCCTTGACGGCAACGTACATCAGTTCACCTTCGCTTGAGTTGTGCGCGGCAGGCCGATCAGGCGTGCGCCGCGGACGAGATAACAGTCGATACCGCACGGAAACAACGGCGCGAGCGCGGCGCGTTCGCGCCAGAAATGCCCGGGCAGACCGATCGGCGAAATCGTTTCGGTATCCAGAATGCCGGGGCCGCTGAGTACGACCGGCGCTCCACCGGTCAGCGCGTCGACGCGGATCAGCAGCGTGACCGATTGCTCGGGCGATTCCGCGGCGCCGAGCGCGAAGCTTTCCAGCGACGGCAGTGCGCTCGCATCATGGATATACGCGAAGGCGGCTTCGCCGGGTTCGTCAACGAGCGGCGCGCCGGCATGAAAGCGCAACGCCGAGCCGAGCGCGCTATCCGGTTGCGCGAGCCACACCGGCGTCGCGTAGTCGCACAGGGCCAGCAGCGCGGCGAACGCGGCGAGTTCGGCGCGCGTGGCCCGCACTTCGGGCAGTACGTTCTCGACGACGCCGATCGTGCCCGGTCGCGACAGCGCGTCGAGC
This sequence comes from Paraburkholderia ultramafica, assembly GCF_902859915.1. Taxonomy (GTDB): domain Bacteria; phylum Pseudomonadota; class Gammaproteobacteria; order Burkholderiales; family Burkholderiaceae; genus Paraburkholderia; species Paraburkholderia ultramafica. Next base: position 287,961 of record NZ_CADIKK010000001.1, on the reverse strand, counting down.
AAGGTGCGGAAGACCGCCTGGGTATCGTGGACGGGGTCGGCGAAACCCGGCGTCAACGTGGACAAAACAATCTGCGAGTTTTCCATTATTCGCCCCGGACCATCGTGAAGAATTCGACGCGCGTGGCCGCGGCGTCCTGTTGCCGTTCGGCGCGCCGCGCAGCCTGTTGCGCGGCAAAAGGCTCGATCAGTTGCCGATGCAAGGCCGCGTGATGTTCGGGCAATTGCAGCAGCGCATCCGCCAGCGCGGCGAGTTCGGCGCGGCGGCGGTCGCGGCCCAGATGACACGCGACGCCGACAGCCGCATCCGCATCCGCATCCCCCGGCACGCGCAGCCGCAAGGTCGCGCGCGTGACCGTGGCCTCGCCGAGATTGAACGGGTCGCCACTGCCGCCGACGCGCCCGCGCACCATGACAAGGCCGATTTCGGGCGGCCGGAGCCAGTCGTAAGCCGGGGTGGGGAGGCCGTGCAGTGCGCGCTCCAGTGCGGCTTCGAGATCGGCGCGCGGCGTGCGGGCCAGCACGGCCATCCATGCGCGCCGGACCGACGGGGGCGGCGCGGAGCAAAGCGAAGCGGAAGTGACGCTCATCGGAATTCCTGTTGATCCAGCGAGTAGACATTTAACCATCTAATCATCTAAACGTCTAGACGTTTAAAGATATGCTTGTTGCACATCGTCACGTGTAACCGCCGTTTCACATTTCCATCACGGCTTGCGCACTACAATGCACGTCATGGCGATTATTTGAACCTGGGGGAATGACAGCACCATGACATCGAACGACAACGCGACGCCGGGCACGCTGCTCGAACGCGGCGCGGGCGTTGCCGTGTGGCGGCAGATCGAGCAGATTCTGGCGGCCGAGATCGCCGCCAGCGGTTTCGGCGAAGAAGGGCGCCTGCCGAGCGAGGGCGAACTGGCCAAGCGCTTCGACGTGAACCGGCACACCGTGCGCCGCGCAATGCTGGGCCTTGCCGCGTTGGGCCTCGTCAGCGTCGAGCAGGGGCGGGGCACTTTCGTGCAACCCGGTGCGATCGACTATACGATCGGCCGCCGCACGCGGTTTACCGAGAACTTACGGCAGCAGCATCACGCGGCGGCGGGCACGATGTTGTCGGCCGCGCGCGTGAAGGCCGAGCCGAGCGTCGCGAAGGCGCTGAGCCTGCGGGCCGGCGCGGCGGTCTACCGGATCGAATCGCTGCACGAGTCCGACGGCGTGCCGCTCACGTTCGCGCGCAACTGGTATCCCGCGGCGCGCTTCGCGGGGCTGCCCGAGGTGCTGGAGCGCACCGGCAGCATTACGAAGTCGATGGCCGAATTCGGCGTGAACGACTATCTGCGCAAGTGGAGCCGTATCGGCAGCGTGCTGCCCGAGCCGGAAGTGGCGCGGCGTTTGAACATCAACCGTCAGCAGCCGGTGCTGTGGGTCGAAAACGTCGACGTCGATCTGCAAGGCACGCCGGTCAAATACGGCTTCACGCATTTCGCAGCGGATCGCGTGCAGTTGCTGGTGGAGCATGAACTGTGAGCGGCGCCGCATGGGGCGCCGACGGCCGTTTCGCCGTGTATTACGCGCCGTCGCGTGAATCGGCATGGTGGCGGGCCGGCTCGGCGTGGCTCGGCCGCGATGCGCAAAGCGGCGAGCGCTGCGTGCCGCCGCAACCGCCAGGCTTGACGCGTGAGTTGGCGGAACTGACCGAAGCGCCGCGCCGCTATGGTTGGCACGGCACGCTGGTCGCGCCGTTCCGTCTCGCTGACGGCGTGACGCAAGACGACCTGCTGGCCGCGACGCGCGAATGGGCTCTGACGCAAAGCGCGTTTGCGTTGCCGGTGCAAGCCGCGACGCTCGGCGATTTCGTCGCGCTGCGTCCCGCGGATCAGCCAGGCGAAGCCGGCATTCGCGCGGTGGCGAGCAGCGCGTTGCAGACGCTCGACGCGTTGCGCGCACGGCCGTCGGCCGCCGATCTGGCGCGGCGGCTCGCCGCGCCGCTGAGTGAACGGCAACGCGCGCTGCTGGTCGAATGGGGTTATCCGTATGTGTTCGACGAATTCCGTTTCCACATGACGCTGTCCAGTTCGCTCGACGACGCCGATGAGCGCGCGACGCTAGTCGCCTGGTGGCGGCGGCAAACGCACGCACTCGGGCCGCTGAGCGTCGATCACGCCGCGCTGTTCGTCGAACCGGCGCCCGGCGAGCCGTTCGTGCTGTGGCAGCGTGTGCCGTTCCAGACTCGCGAGGTGAAGTGACAATGGCAGGTCGTTTGATTTATGTAATGGGGCCGTCCGGCGCGGGCAAGGACTCGTTGCTGGAGTTCGCGCGCAAGCGCCTGATGGGCGAGCCGATTCTGTTCGCGCATCGCTACATCACGCGGCCGAGCGGCCACGGCGAAGTGCATGTCGCGCTGAGCGTCGAAGAATTCGCCGCGCGTTCGGTGCTCGGCCTGTTCGCGCTCGAGTGGTCGAGTCACTCGCTGCGCTATGGCATCGGCGTTGAACTCGACGCATGGCTCGCGCGCGGTTGCACGGTGGTCGTCAACGGTTCGCGTCAGCATGTGCAGCACACGCTGGCGCTTTATCCGCACACGGAAATCGTGCACGTGGACGCCGCACCGCATGTTCGCGAAGCGCGTCTCGGCGCGCGGGCGCGCGAATCGGCGGAGCAGGTCGCGGCGCGGCTCGCACGGCGCGCGCCGTTCTCATTGCCGGAGAGCGTTCGCTGTACGACGATCGACAATTCCGGCCGCCTCGAAGACGCGGGGCACGCATTGGTCGAGATTCTCAAGGTGCGAGCCGACGTTCTCTGAGGTTCGCACAAACGTTCTATTCGATGGCCGCCATCCGTTCCCGGGTCGCCTGCTGCAAACACGACACGAACTGCTGCACGGCCGGCGTGGGCAACAGATCGCGCCGCGAAATGATGCTGAGGTCGTAGTTCGGCAGCGCCTCTTCGATCTGCGCGACGCGGATGCCGAGCGGCGCGACCATCTGCGCGAGCGGCCTCGTAAAGCAGCCGATCACATCGGTTTGCGACACCAGTCCGAGCGTCACCGCGAACGACGACGGCGCGCGCACCAGCCGCTTCGGCACCGGCAAGCCGTGCGCGTTGAACATCGCCATCATCACGCTGTGCGGAAAGTGATCGGCGCCGACGGTCACGATCCACTCCGCGTCGAGCAACTCGTGCAGCCGCGTGACGTTCGCGAGCGGATGCCCGGCGCGCATCGCGACGACAAACTGCGTCGAGTAGAGCGGCACTTGCACCAGATCGCTGTCGAGCGCCTGCACGTGATGGATCGCCGCGATATCGAGCGCGCCGTTGCGCAAACGCGCGACCGCGTCCGGAATCGTCACTTCTTCCAGATGCAGATTCACCAGCGGCATCTTGCGGCGAAAGCTGGCCACCGCATGCGGTAGCGCCGTGAGCGCGATCGACGGCATGGTCCCCACGCTGACCTTGCCGGCCAGTTCCCCCTTCACCTGCTCGACGGCCTCGACCGTGCGCCGCATATCGCCCAGCAACTGCTCGGCGCGCGGCAGCAGCGCGAGCCCGCACGCGGTCAACTCGATGCCGCGCACGCTGCGCACCATCAGTTCCGCCTTCAGCGCGCTCTCCAGCTCGCGAATCGTATGCGTGACGGCCGGTTGCGTCACGCCGAGTTCACGCGCGGCGGCCCGCAAACTGCGGTGGTGCGCGGCCGCGACGAAAGCCTGCAACTGCTGCGGTTTCATGAGGGTAATCCCGTATATAAGACTTGTTAATTGGGGTGAAAAAAATAGCATCTTATTCGAACAAAACGGCGTGGCTATAGTGCTGGGCTGTTTGCCGCGTGCCGCGCGGTGTCAACCCATGGAGCAATCGAGATGAACGAAGCCGCGCGCTTTACTGAAGTGTCCGACCTGGAACCCGCGGCGCAGAGCCTGCGCGAGATTCGCCATCACATTCATCACCATCCGGAACTGGCCTACGAGGAGTTGCGCACCGGCGCGCTGGTCGCGGAGAAGCTCGAACAATGGGGCTGGCAGGTCACGCGCGGGGTCGGTCAAACGGGCGTGGTGGGCACGCTGAAGGTGGGCGACGGCAAGCGCAACATCGGGATTCGCGCGGACATGGATGCGCTGCCGATTATCGAGCAAACCGGCCTGCCGTATGCGAGCGGCACGCACGGCAAGATGCACGCATGCGGCCATGACGGCCACACGACGATGCTGCTCGGCGCCGCGCAACATCTCGCGGCCACGCGCAATTTCTCGGGCACGGTGCATCTGTACTTCCAGCCGGCGGAAGAGAGCGGCATCGACAGCGGCGCGCTGAAAATGATCAACGACGGCCTGTTCGAGCGCTTTCCGTGCGACGCCGTGTTCGGCATGCACAACCATCCTGGCGAAGAACCGGGTGTGCTGCTGTTCCGCAAAGGGCCATTCATGTCGGCGGGCGACAAGGCGATCATCACGATCGAAGGCGTCGGCGGCCATGCGGCGCGCCCGCACCTGACGGTCGATCCGGTCGTGGTGGCGGCGAGCATCGTGATGGCGCTGCAGACGATCGTCGCGCGCAACGTCGATCCGTCGCAGCCGGCGGTGGTGACGGTCGGCTCGATGCACGCGGGCACTGCGAACAATGTGATTTCGGGCAGCGCGAAGCTGGAACTGAGCGTGCGTTCGTTCAGCCCCGAAGTGCGCGCACTGCTGAAGAAGCGCATTACCGAACTCGCCGAAACCCAGGCCGCGAGCTATGGCGGCAAGGCGGTGGTCGAGTACATCGAAGGCTATCCGGTCGTGGTTAATTCCGATGCCGAAACGGATTTCGCGGTGCAGGTGGCGCGCGAACTGGTCGGCGACGACAAGGTGGTCGCGCAGACCGGCATCCTGATGGGCAGCGAAGATTTCGCCTTCATGCTGCAAAAGCGGCCGGGCACCTTCCTGCGGATCGGCAACGGCGCGGGCGAGGACGGCTGCATGGTGCACAACCCGCACTACGATTTCAACGACCGCAATCTGCCGGTCGGCGCGGCGTTCTGGACGCGGCTGGTGGAGCGGTATCTGGGGCAATGAGCCGACGCTGAACGCGCGCCGCAGCCAGCGACCTGACGAAGCGGTCTCGATGCTCAGGGAGACCGCGAATAAACCGGATTGATTGAAGGAGCGATTGACCGCTCGATCGAGCCACCTTCACCCGCGCCGCGCGACCATCTCCGACACAGTCTGCGCGGCGTGCTGCAACGGCTCCAGAAACGCCTTCACCATCTGCTTCGCCGAATTGCGCTGCGCATTGCCGCTGATGTTCATCGCCGCGATCACGCGCCCCTGGCGATTGCGGATCGGCGCGGACAGCGAGATCAGCCCGCCTTCCAGTTCCTGATCGACGATCGCCCACCCCTGGCGGCGCACCTGGGCGATCAGCTTCTTCAACTCTTCCTTGTCGGTCACGGTGCGCGGCGTATGCGCGTAGAGCGGCGCCGAACTGAGCGTCGCGTCGAGCGTTTCGTCGTCGAGCGCGGCCAGCAGCACGCGGCCCATCGACGTGCAATACGCGGGCAGGCGGCTGCCGATCGACAGATTGATGGTCATGATCTTGTGGGTCGGCACGCGTAGCACGTAGACGATCTCGGTGCGGTCGAGCACGGCCGCCGAGCAGCTCTCGTGGACCTGCGCCGACAGTTCTTCCATCACCGGTTCGGCGAGATTCCAGAACGGCATCGACGTCAGGTACGCGAAACCGAGGTCGAGAATCTTCGGCGTGAGGCGGAACAGGCGGCCCTCGGCTTCCACATAGCCGAGCGTCTGCAGGGTCAGCAGGATGCGGCGCGCGCCGGCGCGCGTGAGGCCGGTCGCGGTGGCGACGTCGGTGAGCGTCTGTTCGGGGCGCGTCGCGTCGAACGCGCGGATGACCGCGAGGCCCCGCGCGAACGACTGCACATACGAGTCACCCGGTTTGTCCGGGGCCGGTTCGGCGCTGACGGGAACGGCGGCAGACGGCGGCAGGGCTTTGCTCATGGGCCTTCAAAGATGGGTTCGGGAAAGTGCGCACGACGGCCGCGCCGGTTCTCGTGGCGCGCTGCTGCGCAAAGGCGTGACGATAGCTTAAGCCTTCTGTTTCGCCAACTTAACGCGGATTTGGCCAAAAAATCCCAGGGTTTGCGCGGTTGCCGACCGCATCTAAAATTTGTATGATGACCAGATAACATGATCAATCGAGGCATCGATGTTCGATAAGATTCCTGCCCGGGCGCTGAGCGACACCGTCGCGCAGCAGCTTCTCAAGCAGATCGACAAAGGCACCTTCGAGCGCGGCGGCAAGCTGCCGACCGAGGCCGTGCTGGCGCAGCAGTTCGGCGTGAGCCGCACGGTGATCCGCGAGGCGATCTCGCGGCTGAAGAACGAGGGTGTGGTCGAGCCGCGCCAGGGCAGCGGCGTGTTCATCGCGGCGCACGGCGCGATCCGGCCGCTGCGGATCGACTACGCCGAAGCAGTCGAGCCCGGTTCGGTGGTGCAGATCCTCGCGCTGCGTCGGGCGATCGAGGCGGAAGTCGCGTCGGAAGCCGCGATGCGCCGCACCGATGCCGACATGGCGTCGATCGACGCGGCGCTCGCCAGGATCGAGCAGGCGGTGGCCGAAGGCGAAGACGGCGTCGCTGAAGACGTCGCGTTTCATCGCGCGATCGCGGCGGCCACCGGCAATCCGTATTTCCTCAAAACGCTCACGTTCCTGAATCAGTATCTGGAAGCCGGCACGGTCGTCACGCGCCGCAATGAAGCGCTGCGCGAGGACTTTTCACGTCAGGTGCGCGAAGAGCACGCGGCCATCGCCGCCGCGATTCGCGCGGGCGATCCGATGGCGGCGCGCAACGCGGCGCGAACCCATATGTACAACGCCGCGCGGCGGCTGGCGGAAGCAGGTATTTGCTGAGGTTCACTGCATAGCGCGGGGTCGGGCTCCGGCGAACGCACAGGCCCATCGGGCGCAGCAACGCATAACGAATTCTTGGAGGTCAAGCATGTCCAGAAATGTCGGTGTCATCGGTCTTGGTGCAATGGGCCTGGGTGTCGCGCGCTCGTTGATGCGCGGGGGTTTTCGGGTCCACGCCTGCGATCTGCGCAGCGAGGTGCTGCAGGCGTTCGTCGCCGAAGGCGGCGTGGGTTGCGCAACGCCAGCCGAACTCGGCGCGCAGTGCGAAGTGGTCGTCACGCTGGTCGTGAATGCCGCGCAGACCGAAGCCGTGCTGTTCGGCGAGCAGGGCGCGGTGGCAGCCATGAAGCAGGGCGGCGTGGTGATCGCGAGTGCGACGGTCGCGCCGGACTTCGCGATCGAACTCGGCAAGCGGGTCGAGGCGGCCGGGTTGCAGATGCTCGACGCGCCGGTTTCAGGCGGCGCGGCGCGCGCCGCTTCCGGCGAGATGACGATGATGACGTCCGGTACGGCCGCGGCCTACGCCGCGTGCGAGGACGTGCTGGCCGCGATGGCGGGCAAGGTGTATCGCCTCGGTTCGGCGCATGGCGCGGGGTCGAAAGTGAAAATCATCAATCAGTTGCTGGCCGGGGTGCATATTGCGGTGGCCGCCGAGGCGATGGCGCTCGGTTTGCGCGAAGGCGTCGATCCCGACGCGCTGTACGACGTGATCACGCACAGCGCGGGCAATTCGTGGATGTTCGAGAACCGCGTGCCGCACATTCTCGCGGGCGACTACACGCCGCTGTCGGCGGTCGATATCTTCGTCAAGGATCTGGGGCTCGTGCTCGATACCGCGCGTCGTTCGAAATTCCCGCTGCCGCTGTCGGCGGCAGCGCATCAGATGTTCATGATGGCGTCGACGGCCGGCCACGGCGGTGAAGACGACTCCGCGGTCATCAAGATTTTCCCCGGCATTGATGTGCCGGCGGCGAAGTAAGCAGGAGAGCTTGCTATGACGGCTACTACGAAACGCGCGCTGTTGGGCTGTATCGCGGATGACTTCACCGGCGCCACCGATCTCGCCAATATGCTGGTGCGTGGCGGCATGCGCACGGTGCAAACCATCGGCGTGCCCGCGTCGAACGAAACGATCGAGGCCGACGCGCTGGTGGTCGCGCTGAAGTCGCGCAACATTCCGGCCGCCGACGCGGTCGCGCAATCGCTCGCCGCACTCGACTGGCTGCGCGCGCAAGGCTGCCGCCAGTTCTTCTTCAAGTACTGCTCGACTTTCGATTCGACCGATGCGGGCAACATCGGCCAGGTGACAGATGCGTTGCTCGATGCGCTGAGCGCCGATGGCAACGCCGGCACCAGCGCTTTTACGATTGCCTGCCCGGCCTTTCCCGAGAACGGCCGCACGATCTTTCGCGGCCATCTGTTCGTCGGCGACGTGCTGCTCAACGAGTCGGGGATGGAAAACCATCCGCTCACGCCGATGCGCGATGCGAACCTCGTGCGCGTGCTGCAACGACAGACCCAGGCGAAAGTCGGCCTCGTGCGTTATGACGCGGTGGCCAAGGGCGTGTCAGGCGTGCGCGCAGCGTTCGACGCGTTGCGCACCGACGGCGTACGCATGGCGATCGCCGACGCGGTGTCCGACGCCGATCTCCACGTGCTCGGCGAAGCCTGTGCGGACCTCACGCTGATCACGGGCGGCTCCGGCGTCGCGTTGGGCCTGCCGGCCAACTTTCGCCGTGCGGGCTTGCTCGCCGAGCAGGCCGACGCCGCGCAGTTGCCGCGCGTCGAAGGCTTGTCGGTGGTGCTGGCCGGCAGCGCGTCGAAAGCGACCAATGCGCAGGTAGCGGCATGGCGCGCCACCCGGCCGGCGTTCCGCATCGATCCGCTGGCGGCGGCGCGCGGCGAACCCGTCGTCGAGCAGGCGCTGGCCTTCGCGCAGACCTGTCTCGAGCGCGCCGAGCCCGTGCTGATCTACGCGACCGCCACGCCCGACGAAGTGAAAGCGGTGCAGCGCGAACTCGGCGTCAACGAAGCGGGGCATCTGGTCGAATCCACGTTGGCGTCGATCGCGCGCGGCTTGCACGGACGCGGCGTACGCAAATTCGTGGTGGCCGGTGGCGAGACGTCGGGCGCGGTCGTGCAGGCGCTCGACGTGCGCACGCTGCGCATCGGCGCGCAGATCGATCCCGGCGTGCCGGCGACGGCGACCACCGGCGCCGCGCCGCTCGCGCTCGCGCTGAAGTCGGGCAACTTCGGCACGACCGATTTCTTCGACAAGGCGCTGCGTCATCTCAACGGAGCCGCGCAATGACCGGCACGCCCGCACTCCATACGAGCAACGAAGCGCGCGTGCGCGAGGAAATCTGCGTGAGCGGCGCGAGTCTTTATCAGCGCGGCTATACGGTGGGCACCGCCGGCAACATCAGCGCGCGGCTCGACGACGGCTGGCTGATCACGCCGACCGACGCGTGCCTGGGCCGGCTCGATCCCGCCGAGATCGCCAAGGTCGATTTCGACGGCCACGCTGTTTCGGGCGGCAAGCCATCGAAGACGCTGGCGCTGCATCGCGGCATCTATGCGCGCAACGGTGAAGCTCGCGGCATCGTCCATACGCATTCGACGCATCTGGTCGCGTTGACGCTCGCGGGCGTTTGGAACGAGACGGATGTGTTGCCGCCGCTCACGCCGTACTACGTGATGAAAGTGGGCCACGTCCCGCTGATTCGCTACAAACGCCCCGGCGATCCGCAAGTGGCTGCGCAGATCGCCGCGCTCGCCGACACCGTTCGCGCGGTGTTGCTCGAGCGTCTCGGCCCGGTGGTATGGGAGCGCTCCGTCGCGCAGGCCTCATATGCACTCGAAGAACTCGAGGAGACCGCGCGCCTGTGGCTGATGACGAATCCGCGGCCCGCACCGCTCGACGAAGCCGCACTCGAAGAACTGCGCGCCGTGTTCGGCGCGCGCTGGTAGAAACCCGACACAACAAAGCCACGCCGCCCACGGCGAAGTATCAGGCTATTTCATGAAGGAGACATTGCATGAGCTCGTATCAGGCCGCAGCCAGCCGTCCCGTTGCCGCACGCGCGGCACAACCCGGCGCTGCCGAAGTTGAACGCACCTACAAGAAGGTGTTCTGGCGCATCGTGCCGTTTCTGATGCTGTGCTACGTGGTCGCCTATCTGGACCGCGTGAACGTCGGCTTCGCGAAGCTGCAGATGTCGCAGGATCTCGCGTTCAGCGAAACGGTGTTCGGGCTGGGCGCCGGTGTGTTCTTCATCGGCTACTTCCTGTTCGAGTTGCCGAGCAACATCCTGATGCACAAGCTCGGCGCGCGGATCTGGATCGCGCGGATCATGATCACGTGGGGTTTGCTGTCCGCGGTGTTCGTGTTCGTGAAAACGCCGATGCAGTTCTATCTGCTGCGCTTCCTGCTGGGTCTCGCCGAGGCCGGTTTCTATCCGGGCGTGATCCTGTATCTGACCTACTGGTTTCCGTCGCATCGGCGCGCGAAGATCATCGCGGTGTTCATGTCGGCGATTCCGGTGTCGGGGATCTTCGGCAACCCGCTGTCCGGCTGGATCATGCAGACGTTCCATAACAGCTCGGGCTTCGCGGGCTGGCAATGGATGTTCCTGATCGAAGCGATCCCCGCGATCGCGATCGGTATCGCGACGATCCTGTATCTCGACAACGGCATTGCCAGTGCGAAGTGGCTGAACGAATCCGAGAAGCGCCTGCTCGCCGATGAAATCGCCGCCGCGCAACCGCAGGAAAAGACCCACAAGCACTCGCTCGGCGCGGTGTTCCGCGATCCGCGCACGTGGTGGATGTCGCTGATCTATTTCGCGTTCGTCACCGGGCAATACGGCCTGACGTTCTGGATGCCGACGCTCGTCAAATCGACGGGTGTGAGCGGCGCGTTCAACATCGGTCTGCTGAGCGCGATTCCGTTCCTGTGCGCGATCGTCGTGATGAACGTGATGGGGCATAGCGCCGACAAGCGCCGCGAGCGTCGCTGGCATCTGATCGTGCCGGCGCTGTTCGGCGCGGTCGGCTTCACGGTGGCCGCTTCGTTCGCGGACAACACGACGGTGTCGATCGCGTTTCTGTCGTTGGCCGCCGCCGGCGTGCTGACCTGCGCGCCGCTCTTCTGGTCGCTGCCGACCGCGTTCATGTCGGGCGCGAGTGCCGCGGCCGGCATCGCGATCATCAACTCGATCGGCAATCTCGCGGGCTTCGCGAGCCCGTACATGATCGGCTATCTGAAAGACCTCACGCACAGCACGCAGACCGGCATGTATGTGCTGGCCGGCATGCTGGTGATCGGCGCGATTGCCACGTGGCTCACGCCGGCGAAGCTGGTCAATCGATAAATCGACGTTGGCGCGCGGCGCACGCTTCCATTGCTTATGCCGCGCGCTGGATCACACCGTTTGCAAGGAGTTGTCGCCATGCCTCGTTTCGCCGCCAACCTGACGATGATGTACAACGAGCACGCTTTCATCGACCGTTTCGCCGCTGCCGCCAAAGACGGCTTTGAAGCGGTCGAGTATCTGTTTCCGTACGATTTCCGCGCCGACGAGATCAAGGCGCGGCTCGACGCGAACGGTCTGACGCAAGCGCTCTTCAATGCGCCGCCCGGCGACTGGGCCGCTGGCGAACGCGGCATCGCTTCGCTGCCGGGCCGCGAGGACGAGTTTCGTCGCAGCGTCGAGACCGCGCTCGAATACGCGCGCGTGCTCGGCAATCGCAAGCTGCATGTGATGGCCGGGCTGATCGGCGCGGATCAGTCGCGCGTGAAGCATCGCGATGTGTATCTGAAGAATCTCGCCTATGCCGCGCAGGCCGCGCAACCCGACAACATCATGGTCGTGATCGAGCCGATCAACACGCGCGACATGCCGGGCTTTTTCCTGAACCGTCAGGACGATGCCCAGGCGATTTGCGCGGAAGTCGGCGCGCCGAATCTGAAGGTGCAGTTCGACTGCTATCACTGCCAGATCGTCGAAGGCGATCTCGCGATGAAACTCAAACGCGACATGGCCGGCATCGGCCACATCCAGATCGCGGGCGTGCCGGAGCGCCACGAGCCCGACATCGGCGAATTGAACTACCCGTATCTGCTGGAGCTGATCGACTCGCTCGGCTACGACGGCTACATCGGTTGCGAATACCGGCCGCGCGCGGGCACCTCGGCCGGCCTCGGCTGGCTCAAGCCGTATCTGAACGGCAAGCGCTAACCACGGACAACAACGGACACTCATCATGAAAGTACTGATTACCGGCGGCGCGGGTTTTCTTGGCCAGCGTCTCGCACGTGAACTTCTGTCGCGCGGCTTCCTGAAAGACCCGCAAGGCGCACCGCAAGCGATTACCGAACTGGTGCTACTCGACGTCGTGCGTGCGGGCGATTTGGGCGACAGCCGCGTGCGTACCGAAGTGGGCGACATCGCCGAGCGCAGGGTGCTGGAGCGCGTGATCGACGACAAGACTTCTGCGATCTTCCATCTGGCCGCGATCGTCAGCGGCCAGGCCGAAGCGGATTTCGATCTCGGCATGCGCATCAATCTGGATGCGTCGCGCCTGCTGCTGGAAACCTGCCGGCAGCGCGGGCATCGGCCGCGCGTGGTGTTCACGAGTTCGGTCGCGGTCTATGGCGGCGACCTGCCCGACGTCGTGCAGAACGACACCGCGTTGAATCCGCAATCGTCGTACGGCGCGCAGAAGGCGATCGCGGAGTTGCTGCTCAACGACTACGCGCGGCGTGGTTTCGTCGACGGCCGCGTGTTGCGGCTGCCCACCATCAGCGTGCGGCCGGGGCGGCCGAACGCGGCGGCATCGTCGTTCGCGAGCGGCATCATCCGCGAGCCGCTGAACGGTGAAGCGGCGGTGTGCCCGGTCGCGGGCTCGACGCGTTTGTGGCTGCTGTCGCCGCGCAAGGCGATCGAGAGCCTGATCGCCGGACTCGAACTCGACGCGGCCGCGCTCGGCAACCAGCGCGTGCTGAACCTGCCGGGGATTTCGGTGAGCGTCGACGAGATGATCGCCGCGCTGCGCGAGGTCGCCGGCGACGAGGTCGCGAACCGGATCGTGCGTGAGCCGGATGCGCGGGTGGAGAAGATCGTCGGCAGCTGGCCGGGGCGGTGGGATACGTCGCGCGCCGAACGGCTGGGCCTGAGCGGCGAGCGCAGCTTCGCGGACGTGATCCGCAGCTACATCGCGGACGAGCAGATCCAGCTCCGCTGAAACCCTCCAGAAGCCCGTGCCGGCGCCGCCACAGCGCGCTTGCCGGCACGGGCTTGCGATTCGTCCGACGCTTTGCGGTACTCCCGCGGCCTGCACGTATTCCCTGGTGCGGGCCTGGCCGCGCTTGACACGGTTTCGCGCACGCGCCTATTATCGAGCCTGGTTGTTCGATATATGACCGAGTGTTCGTATAAAGAACAAATGGCGATTTCGAAACCGTCGTTCACTATCCTGCGCTAAGCTGCCTTGACGTGACGGCTGCCGTGCCGCCGCTTCCCGTTACGCTCGCCGGGCCGATGCTTTCGCGCATCCCGTCCGCGCCAGCGCGGCTTGCCGGCCATGGCGCAGCGCACGCAGCACATCAACTGGAGACATCACATGACCGAAGCATTCCTGTGCGACGCGATTCGCACCCCCATTGGCCGCTATGCAGGTTCGCTGTCGTCGGTGCGCGCCGACGATCTGGGCGCGGTGCCGCTCAAGGCGCTGATGGAGCGCAACAAGGAGGTCGACTGGAACGCGATCGACGACGTGATCTACGGCTGCGCGAACCAGGCCGGTGAGGACAACCGCAACGTCGCGCGCATGTCGCTGCTGCTGGCCGGCTTGCCGCAAGGCGTGCCGGGTTCGACGGTGAACCGTCTGTGCGGCTCGGGCATGGACGCGGTCGGCATCGCGGCGCGCGCGATCAAGTCGGGCGAGGCCGCGTTGATGGTGGCCGGCGGTGTCGAAAGCATGAGCCGCGCACCGTTCGTGATGGGCAAGGCGAGCAGCGCGTTTTCGCGCCAGGCCGACATCTACGACACAACGATCGGCTGGCGTTTCGTCAACCCGCTGATGAAGCAGATGTACGGCGTCGACTCGATGCCGGAGACCGGCGAGAACGTCGCGACCGACTACCACATCAGCCGTGCCGATCAGGACGCGTTCGCGCTGCGCAGCCAGCAGAAAGCCGCTCGCGCGCAACGTGACGGCACGCTGGCGCAGGAAATCGTCAGCGTGACGATCGCGCAGAAGAAGGGCGATCCGATCACGGTGTCGCAAGACGAGCATCCGCGCGAGACCAGCCTCGAAACGCTGGCCAAACTGAAGGGCGTGGTGCGTCCGGACGGCACGGTCACGGCCGGCAACGCATCGGGCGTGAACGATGGCGCGGCGGCTCTGCTGCTCGCCAACGAAGCCACCGCGAAGCGCTTCGGCCTCACGCCGCGTGCTCGCGTGCTGGGTATCGCCACGGCCGGCGTCGCGCCGCGCGTGATGGGCATCGGCCCGGCACCCGCCACGCAAAAGCTGCTGGCGCGTCTGAACATGACCATCGATCAGTTCGACGTGATCGAGCTGAACGAGGCGTTCGCTTCGCAAGGGATTGCGGTGCTGCGCGCGCTCGGCGTCGCTGACGACGACGCTCGCGTGAATCCGAACGGCGGCGCGATTGCGCTCGGCCACCCGCTCGGCATGAGCGGCGCGCGTCTGGTGACGACCGCGATGTATCAGTTGCAGCGCACGCAAGGCCGTTTTGCACTTTGCACGATGTGTATCGGCGTTGGCCAGGGCATCGCGATCGCTATAGAGCGCGTGTGATGGTTTAGCGTGGGGCGCTGTTTGCGGCGCTCCGGCTTTGTAAAGCATCATGAACAGCCCCATCGCGTGAGCGATGGGGCTGTTCCATTTTGTGCCGCGTGTGCGAGGCCGTCGCGCCACCGCTTGCTCTACTAACGTGGCGTAGGCGCCCCGATGTTCAACCATGCGAGCCATCCCAGCCAGCGTCCGAGCATCCCGCGTCTCACTGAGAGCGCACTGCTCAACGACACGCGCGCGGCATGTTCGCCGTCCGTGCTGAGCCACACGCGTTCGCCGCGTTGCAGTCGGAACTCGACGCCCGGCGCGAGCCAGTGATCGTAAGGTGAACTGACGCGTGTGAGCCAGACGCGCGCGCCCTGTACCGTGAGCGTGCTGTCGGCTTCGACGTGCCAGCTCAGCGTCGCGCCTGGCATCACGGAAAAATGCAGCACCACTTTCGGCAGACGCTCGGCCTGCTGATACGCATCCCGACTTGAGTCGTCATCCATGCACTGCGGGCTTGCCTGATCCATCTTGCTCTCCGTCATCGAGCCGGCGGACGGAGGCGCCCTCAAAACAAAAGGCCCCTTCCGTTACCGGCGGGGCCTTGGGGGTCTTGTTTTGCAGATTCAGACTGCTAACGCGCACGTGCTCCCAATAGCCAGCCGATGATGGCTCGCTTTGGGTGATTAATCGCTACGGCGATGGAGGTGTGCGTCAACATGAAACCGAGTGTGCCGTTTTGCCGCGTGGCTTGTCAATAAAAAAATGGCAACCGTTGCATGCGATTATGCGAGCAGGGTGTTTCGCAATGCGTAACGCTAATTGACAACCGCGAGCGCATGCAGATTCATTTCCATCCGCGGTCAACCCAATCTATGTCGAAATATGTCACGGCCCCTCGCAAAGCGCCCGCAAACCTTTGTCCAGCATGCCTCCGCCAGGGTGAAACAAGGTGACATATCTTCGTTGCTGATTTGCCCGGCACGTCCTTCTATAGTCCGTTTGTCGCCACGCAGCAGTGACACACGTGGCCCGAATCCAGCAAGGACCTACCGTGAAAAATCGTTCGTTCGCCGTCCCGGCCACCGCCGCTTGTGTTGCGTCATCGACCGCCCCTTCATCCGCGCGCGGCACGCTGCGCAAGCTCGTACTCAGCGCAACCGTCGCCGTGCTCGCGCTCGGCAGCGCATCGGCGTTCGCCTGGTCGCAGCACGGCACCGCCTACACATCGCACGGCACTTACAACGGCGCGCGTTTCGGCTCGTGCGGCGGCGGCAGCTGTTCGCATGCGGGCGGCGTCGCCGGTCCTTATGGCGGCTTTGCAAGCAACACCGGCACCGTGACGCGCAACGCGCCGGGCCAGTTTTCGAATTCGGGCACGGCGACCGGACGCTACGGCAACTCCGTCCAGCGCGCAGGCGACACCAACTGCGCGGGCGGCAGCTGCTCGCACACCGGCACGCTGACCGGGCCCGACGGCAAAACGGCCACCACCTCCGGCGAGGTGACGAGGACCGCGCCGGGCCAGTATTCGTCGTCGGGGTCGATCACGGGCTCGAACGGCAACACGGTCGATCATTCGGCATCGACCAGTTGCGCCGGCTCGACCTGCTCACGCTCGAGCACGCTGACCGGCCCGGACGGCGGCACCGTCAATCACTCCGGCACGGCGACGCGTGTCGCGCCGGGCGTCGTGACGACCTCGACGAGCGTGACCGGCACGCACAGCAACACGGTGACGACGAGCGGGACGGTGGTCACGACCGGCGTCGTTACCACGGGCGGTACGACGGTCGTCGTGGCGCCGAAGCCGGTGGTCGTGCCGCCGCCGGTCGTCTATGTTCCGCCGCCGGTGGTCTATGCACCGCCGCCCCCGCCGCCGGCCGTGTATGTGGCACCGCGCGCCGTGTATGTCGCGCCGGCGCCGCGTCCGGTCGTGTGGGTGCCGGGCCACTGGGTCGGGCGCGTGTGGGTGCCGGCGCATTGGGCATGATCGGCGCGGCCATGCGGCTCAAAGCCTGCCTCACGTTGAGGCGCTTGCATCGTGAGGCGATAGATGAACTGGGCAGGGACGTGGCGCGCCGCTCGCGTTTCGACGCGTCATCGGAACGGGCGGTTTGCAGAGCGGGTGTGCTGGCGGCGCTCGTCGTCGCGGCGGGTTTGACGGCTGCTGCGCTGAGCGGGTTCATCACACCCGCGCACGGCCCTCTTGCGAATCGCGCAGTCGAAGCATCGCAAGACTGTTCCGCCCGCTACGCTGCATTGCTCGATCTCGCCGAACTGGCGAGGCGTGACGGCAAGTCATCCGAGGTCGTCGTGCGCGGGCTGAGCGACCGGGGCGGCGCGATGAGCGAATGCCTGCCGATGAGCCGCAGCGCACCGGCGCCGCCGTGAGTGCGCCGAGCGTTCAACACGCAGCGCCGCGTGCATGGTCAGCAGCGTGTCGGGACGGATGCGGCGATATCCCGACTCCCTGGCGAACGCGCGGTGGAACATCACCGCCGCTTGAACCTCATTGCGCTTCTTCGAGCACCAGCGGAAAGCGGATTTCGAACGTGGTACCCACCCCCTCGCGGGACACAAAATCGATCTGCCCATTCAACACGCGGCACAGCTCCTTGACGATCGCGAGACCCAGCCCCGTGCCGGGAATATCCTCACCCGCGGCGCGCTCGAATTCGTCGAACACGCGCTCCGCGTCCGAAGGCGCGATGCCCACACCGGTATCCGATACGCGAATCGTCCAGTGCTCCGCGCCGGCCATCGTGAACTGAAATTCGACTTGCCCCGACTTCGTGTACTTGGTCGCGTTGGACAGCAGATTGACCGCGATCTGTTTCAGCTTGAGGCGATTGGACGTGACCGCCTTCAGCGCCGGATCGCACGACGCGCGCAACGTCAGCCCTTTGGCCTCGATAAACGGGCGCGAGGACGCGACGAGCTCGTCGTAAAGCTCGCGCGGGTCCACCTGTTCGAGTATGAGCGGCGCGCCGTCGCCGAGCACGACGGAGTATTCGACCATCTGGTCGACGAGCTGCTTCATGTCGGCGGCTTGCCGGTTCGCCAGCGTCAACGCGGTATCGGCTTTTGACGGCGCCCGTCCGATCAGTTGCAGCGCGATCGAAAACGCGTTCAGGAAATTGCGCAGGTCGTGCACCACGCTGCGCGTGATCTGCATCCGCGACTCGTAGAGATCGCTCACCAGCCGCTGCTTCAAGGTCAGTTCATGGTTCGCGCGTTCGAGCCGGCCGGTGTACTCGTCGATCTTGCGGTCCCGTTCACTAACCACTTCCTTGATCGACGCGTACGACACCATGCTGACCGCTTCGGCGATCAGCCGCCGCGCGCGGCTTTCATGACGGCGCGTGAAGGTGCTGTCGCTCAGGGCGAACTTTTCGAGCGCCTCGTCGAGCACCTGATGAAAGAGATCGAGTTCGCGCACGAGTTCCTCGATCCGGTAGCCCTGGCGCCAACGCACCTTGCCGTGCTTTTTCGCGTTGCGTTCGATCGACGTTTCGACGCGCTCGAGATCTTCGATATCGAGCGCCGCGCAGAGTCCTTCCAGTATTTCCGGCAGATGATCGGCGAGTTGCTGGTAAGTGAGCTTGTCGGCTTCGACGAGATCGGCGTCGCTGGCAACGGCATTCATCCATTGCCCGGTGAGCTGGATTCGCTCCGCCCGAACGAACTCGGCAAAATTGCGCAGCGGGCTCACGCGTGTGTCGGTCATGATGGGGCGTAGGGATGAAGTTTCTACAACATACATGTGCTCGAACCATGCCAGACCCGTAGGGCCGAAGACCAGCGCCTGCGTCTTTGGACACACATACTTTGCGCTGGAATGAATGAGAGGCCTGGCCAGCGGGCGCCTCGTGCGCGTGCGCTCGAAAAGCGCGCCGCTTCAGCCGACGATCCGCCTCATTATCACCGCATTTGCCGGTAGTGGAACACTTGTTGCGCCGCCCTCGTTAGAGGACAAAGACGTTTAACCCGGCGATCCCTGATGCACTCAATCCTGCTGGTGGACGACGAGCCGGAAATCCTGGCCGCGTGGCGCCTGATTCTCGAAGGCGCAGGTTACGAGGTGGGTTGCGCGAGCAACGGCGCCGAGGCGGTCGCGCGCATCGCGTCTCGCGTTCCCGACCTGATTGTTACCGACTGGATGATGCCGATCATGGACGGCGCTGAATTGTGCTGCCGTTTGAGAGCGATGCCGCAACTCGCCGATGTGCCGATACTTGTCCATACCGCCGTGCCGCCGCCAGACAGCGAGGCGAACAACTGGAACGCCTGCCTGCGCAAGCCGGTTGGCGCGGAGCTTTTCCTGACGACGGTCGCGCAGCTGTGCAAGCGCACGCATTGAGGCGCTGAGCGCCGGCCGGTCATGCGCGGCGATGCGGCTGCATCATCTCTGCGCATTGCCGACATTGCCCGCATGGCCCGCCTTCAGAAAATCGACGAACGCGCGCAACGGCGCCGGCAAGTGGCGGCGTCCGGGATAGTAAAGAAAGGGCCCCGAAAAGCGCTGCCACCACGGCTCAAGAATGGGCTCCAACGCGCCGCTGTCGAGATGCGGGCGCAGCATGTCTTCGAACAGATGAATGACACCGACGCCTGCCGCCGCGCAACTGATAGCAAGGTCGATCGCGGCCCCTGGCCGTACGAGCAGCGGCCCGGATGGATTCAACTGCAACACTTCGCCATCGCGCTCGAAGTACCAGGTCGGGGTCGCGCCGCCGGCGAATTGCCCGCGCAAGCACGCGTGAGAGAGCAGCTCGCGCGGATCTTCGGGGCGTCCGTGCTCGTCGAGATAAGCAGGCGCCGCGGCCGTCGCGAAGCGCTGCACGCGTGGCCCGATCGGCAGCGCGATCATGTCCTGCTCGAGGCGCTCGTCATAGCGAATGCCCGCATCACAGCCAATCGACAGCACGTCGACGAAACCGTCCTCGACCACCACTTCGACGCGGATGTCCGGATACATCTTGAGGAATGGCGCAATGACGTTCGGCAAAACAATGCGTGCGGCGCTCGACGGTACGTTCAGTTTGAGCGTGCCGGTCGGCGTGTCCCTGAAGACGTTGAGAACGTCGAGCGCCGCTTCCATCTCGCCGAATAGCGGCGTCAGTTTCTCGATGAGCCGCGACCCGGCCTCGGTCGGGGCGACACTGCGCGTGGTGCGGTTCAGGAGACGCAGACCGAGCTTCGCCTCCAGCCGGCGCACGGCGATGCTGAGACTGGACGCGGACACGCCGCTGATGCGCGCCGCGTCGCGAAAGCCGCCCGCCCGGGCGACTGAAACGAAAGCGGCCAGGTCGTTCAATTCCATCGCGATTGT
This sequence comes from Paraburkholderia ultramafica, assembly GCF_902859915.1. Classification (GTDB taxonomy): domain Bacteria; phylum Pseudomonadota; class Gammaproteobacteria; order Burkholderiales; family Burkholderiaceae; genus Paraburkholderia; species Paraburkholderia ultramafica. Next base: position 267,909 of record NZ_CADIKK010000001.1, on the reverse strand, counting down.
TCACATTTTTAAACAACCCGTACACGTTAGACCGGTTTATTCAACAACGCAATCCCGGCGATACTGCTGCTCACCCACTCATCAAGGAGCGCGTCATGTCGAATTTCACCCTCACGGATAGCTTTCCGCTTGCCGGGCGCGCAGTGCGGCGCATGGGTTACGGCGCGATGCAGCTGGCCGGACCCGGCGTGTTCGGGCCGCCGAAAGACCGCGCCGCGGCGCTCGAGGTGTTGCGCGAAGCGGTGGCGTCGGGCGTCAACCACATCGATACGAGCGACTTTTACGGGCCGCATATCACCAACCAGTTGATCCGCGAAGCGCTGCATCCGTACCCGGACGATCTCGTGATCGTCACCAAGGTCGGCGCGACCCGGGGCGGCGATGGCGCGTGGCTGCCGGCGCTCGAACCGGAAGACATCGAGCGCGGCGTGCATGACAACCTGCGCAATCTCGGCCTCGACACGCTGGAGGTCGTGAACATGCGCATCATGGGCAGCGTGCATGCGCCCGCTGAAGGTTCGATCGAAAGGCAGGTGACGGCGCTTGCCGAACTTCAACAGCGTGGGCTCGTGCGTCATATCGGTTTGAGCAACGTGACGGCCGCGCAGATTGCCGAGGCGCGGCGCATCGCGGAGGTCGTCTGCGTGCAGAACCACTACAACCTGGTTCATCGCGACGACGACGCGCTGATCGACGACCTTGCGGACGAGGGGATCGCCTGCGTGCCGTTCTTCCCGCTCGGCGGATTCACGCCGATCCAGTCGTCGGCGCTGTCAGGCGTCGCGCAGACGATCGGCGCGACGCCGATGCAGGTGGCGCTCGCCTGGCTGTTGCATCGGTCACCTAACATTCTGCTGATCCCCGGTACTTCATCGGTTGGGCATCTGCATGAAAACCTGCAGGCGGCACGCTTGAGTTTGTCCGGTGAGGTGCTCGATGAACTGAACGCAATCGGCAACGCTCACGGCGCAGCATGATTGCGCGCCGGCGGCCATCGCCGTTCGCCGCACTGCGGATGTGACCGCGTTGCCGGTTCGATTGTGGGATCGTCGCATCGCCGGCTCGCCCGCTCGCGCCAATTGCCTGGATGTTCCCGCCATTGCAGCAAGAGCGACCTGACGGGAGATTCGCTCGACCGATTGTGAATGGTAAATTCAGCCACGCACAATCGGGAGGCGACCTCCATGGCGGCGGATTCAAACGAGTCGGGCGGTGCGTTTCCTGCGTTGACCAGTATCCGGTTCGTTGCCGCGTTCGCGGTCGTGATCTCCCATTATTCGGAAAACAACCTGCTGCCGTTGCCGTCGGCGATTTTTAATCTCGTCGACGGCGGACGTTCCGCCGTGTCGTTGTTCTTCGTGCTGTCCGGCTTCATTCTTACGTTTACCTATCGCGACAAACTGATCCACGGCGGGACGCGTTCTTTCTACGAGGCACGCATCGCGCGGATTTACCCGATGGTCCTGTTCGGTCTGCTGCTGTGCGTTCCGGTGGTGACCTATCTTCTCTATACCGGCGACGCGTCGCTGATGCTGAAGTGGTATGCGCTCAAGGACACGATCTACCCGGCGCAAATATGCGCAAGGCAACGCGGCCAATCGTTTCCCCGTCATCTACGTGCTGCATGGCTCGGGTGGCAACTACACTGACTGCACCGCGAATTCGCATATCGGCAAACTGGCCGACCGTTATCACGTGATCCTCGTGATGCCCGACGGCGGTCACGAGAGCTGGTACATCGACAGTCCAGTCAATCCGCGCAGCCGCTATGAGACCTGTGTGGGTACGGAAGTGGTGGCCTACATCGATGGCCACTTCCGCACGATTGCGACGAAGCAGGCGCGCGCCATTACCGGCTTGTGCGGTGCAGTATCAGGTGCTGTTCTTCGCCGCGGCGTTCAGGCACGCGAGTAGCGCGGCAAGCGCCGCGACCTGAGGTTCGCGGCGCGCTATCCGGCGATCGGCCATCAGTCGATGCCGTGAAACACCGCGTCGTCCGGGCCGAGATAGACGGGCGGGCGCCACGCGGCATCACGCATTGAATGCTGGACCAGTTTTTCGACGCCCAGCAGCACCGCGAAAATCGCCATCCGCACCGGAATGCCGTTGTCGGTCTGCCGGAAAATCGCCAGCCGCGGATCGTGATTCAGATCCACGCTCAGATCGTTCGCGCCCGGCCGGCTGTCGCGCGGCAGCGGGTGCATGATCAGCGTGTCCGCGCCGCACACACTGTCCATCAGCGCCTGATTGATCTGGAAGTCCGGCGTGTAGCCCTCGAACGATTCGTCGGTGAAGCGCTCTTTCTGGATGCGGGTCGCGTACACCACGTCGACGCCGCGCAGCCCGCTCGGCAGATCGTGGGTCTGCTCGATCACGTGATCGTTGCGCGAAATCTGCTCGATGATGTAGCCCGGCATTTCGAGCATCGGCGGCGAGATCAGCGTGAATTTGATGCCGCGGTACAGCGCCAGCAGCTTCACCAGCGAGTGCACGGTGCGCCCGTATTTCAGGTCGCCGACCAGCGCGATATGCGCACCGTCGACGATCTTGCCGAGCCGCGAAAACTCGCGCTGGATCGTGTAGAGATCGAGCAGTGCCTGGCTCGGATGCTCGCCCGGGCCGTCGCCGCCGTTGATCACCGGCACGTTGGTCGCGCGCGCGAATTCGGCCACCGAGCCTTGCTCCGGATGGCGGATCACCAGCGCGTCCACGTAGCCGCTCATCACGCGGCTGGTGTCGTAGATCGACTCGCCCTTGGCCATCGACGAAAACGTGAAGCCGGTGGTGTCGCACACCGAGCCGCCCAGCCGGCAGAACGCCGCGCCGAAGCTCACGCGGGTTCGCGTGCTGGCCTCGAAGAACAGGTTGCCGAGCACCGCGCCTTCGAGCACGCGGGAGATTTTGCGGCGCCGGGCGATCGGCTGCATGATGTCGGCCACCCGGAACAGCGCCTCCACGGAGTCGCGCGAGAACTGATCGACCGACAGCAACTGCGGCTTGCCCTCGAACAGCATCTGGCTGGCGAGCGACTGCGAATCTACGCTTTGCGTATATTTTTCGCCCGGATCGCCGTGCACGACGATCTCCGACACGAAACGCTCGACGATCTCCGGCATGGCCCGCGATTCCTGCGAGTCATCCGGCAGAAGCCACGTGTCGAGCGCCCGGCGCGATACGCCGATACGGTTCGCGAACGTGTCGCGCGTCATGTTCAAGCGACGCATCGCATCGCGGAGGAAGGCTTGTTGCGGGACGCTCATGAAGGCACCTGTCGGGAAGGGAGTGGGCGGCTGATGTACGCGGTGCGTATATTAGTTTCCCTGCGGCAGAAGTCAAGCGCTTTTCGCGAAGCGCTTTGCCAGCCGGCGCCGGACCCGGTTACCCTGCGGTTCATGTACTCCGGCCTAACGTTCCGACCCCGTCCGTCGACCCTCGCACGCCTCGCTTTCGCGAGCGTTGCGGTTGCGCGCGCGGACGAGTCGCGCGTTCGCATCAGCGCGAACCGCCGCTCGAACCGTCCGAACGGGCTGATCCGCGACGAACTGCGCATGCCGATGACGCGCGCCAGCGATGCGCTGGCCGAGCGGCTCAAAGCGCTGCATTGGCACGACGAAATCGTACAGGATGCCGAACGATCGGCTTGAGCGGGACGTCGTGCAGCGCGGACGGAGCGGAGCACGGCGGCGCATCCGGATACGGCACGCGGGGCGTGCCTGGCAGGTCTAACCACTGCCCCGTATTTGAGATGAAGCCTGGCGCAGCCAGGCGATAATCGACGCCCTTGGTCCCTTATCGCCGCCGGTCTATATCCGGCCGACGCCGCATGCAGTCAGTCCTGTTCGCCGATCTCCTGTCCCGCTTCTCCACGCGTCGCATGCCGGGCACGTTCAACGCGCCGGCGTCCCCGCGCGCGTGCCGCGCCGCGCGCGCACGCTCTCGTGCAGCGGGCGGATCGCACATGAGGAGCCGCTGATGGCTTTCGTGTTTCGCGCCGGCGGTCAGCTTTCCAGCGGTTCGGTCCGCTTCGTCACACGCCGCACCGCGCTGTCGATCGCGGTGGGCACGGCTTGCGGCGCGGCGGTGCTGGCGCTTGCCGCGGGTGTCGCGATCGGCCGGTATTGGCCCACGCATGTCGCGTCCGGCGCTCAGACCGCGAACCGCGTCGAGCACGATTACGCAATCGATCAACTCGGCAAACTGAGCGCGTCGGTCGCGCAGATCGAGCCGCGCATTGCGCGGCTGACCGCGCAGGTCGGCGCGTTGCGCGATTTCGAAGCACGCCTGAATACGCCACGGCCGGCGCCCCGTGCGCCGGCTGCGTCCGCTACGCCGACGCCGGCGTCCGGGTCCGACCTGTCCGCCACCGATAGCGAAGGCGGCCCCGCGTTGCCGCCACGCCGTTGCAGCGAGTTCGTGCCGCCAGCGCGTGGGCAGGCCGATGCCGAACACGCGCGCGAGCAACTCGATTGCATTGCTGCCACGCTGTCGGCGCTCGAACAGCAGACCGCCGATCACACGCTCGCGTACGCCGCCTTTCCCGGCCGCATGCCCGCCGACGGCGCGCGCTTCGGCTCGCCATTCGGCAACCGCGCCGATCCGTTCACGCATCGTTTGAGCTTTCATCCGGGCGTCGATCTGGTTGCCAAAACCGGCACGCCGATTCTGGCGGCGGCGGGCGGCCGGGTGGTGTTCGCCGGCGATAAAGCGGGCTACGGCAACGCGGTCGAAATCGATCACGGCAACGGGCTCATGACCCGTTACGGGCACGCGTCGCGGATCGTCGCGCATCTCGGCGATCTGGTGCTGCCGCGCCAATATATCGCCGAGGTCGGCTCGACCGGCCGCTCCACCGGCCCGCATCTGCATTTCGAAGTGCTGGTCAACGGCGAACCGGTCAATCCGGCCGCGTACCTCGCGCTGTTCGCGCCGACGCCGCATGGTTGAGCGATGGGTTGGCCGACGTGTCGCCCGGGTCGCGGCCGCTTTGAGCCAGCGCGTCTACACGCTTCAACCCGCGCGGCCGCTGGCTTTGCGCGTGGCCGTGTGGGCGGTGGCGTGCGTGCTCAGCGCCGTGCTTGGCGCGGCCGCGCTGATCGTCTGGCACGCGCAGCGGGCCGGGATGGTGCAGAGCCAATGCAACGCGGAACCCGTCGATGAAGGCAAGCAGCAGACCGAACTGGCCCGCGCGCGGCTCGCGCTGGCGGAGGAGTCGGCGGCGCGCGCCGCGGTGCAGAAGACGGCCAATAGCGCGGCCGCCGATGTCGCCCGGCTCACCGCCGAATTGCAGTTTCTGCGCGGCCAGAGCAAGACGCGACCGGCGGCGCCGCGCCGATGAGCGTGCGCGACACGGAGGCGACCACGCAGCGCAACCACGCCGAACGCTGCCGGGCGCATCGCCCGGACAGCATCACGCGACGAACATTTTCATTTCCAGGAAACCGTTATGTTCAGCAAGAAAAAAACCGCGGGCATCGAACAGACCAAGCTCGCCACCCTGATCGCCCACGACGTGCGGATCACGGGCGACCTTCAGTTCAGCGAGGGCTTGCGCATGGACGGCCACGTGAAGGGCAATGTCAGCGGTGCGCCGGGCAGCCAGACGCTGCTGGTGTTGAGCGACCGCGGTTCGATCGAGGGCAACGTGCATGGCTACGACGTGGTGGTCAACGGCAGGATCGTCGGCGATCTGATTGCCGATCACTTCGTCGAGTTGCAGGGCAACGCGCATGTGACCGGCAACATCCACTACCAGCAACTGAGGATGGACTGCGGCGCGTCGGTCGACGGCAAGCTCACCAAGCGTGAAGCGGCGCAGGCCGTGCAGGCCACGCCGCCGCTTCTGGTCGCGGTGGACGAGTCCGTGCGCGACGAGCGCAAGGAACCGAAGGAACCGAAGGAACGCAAGGCCGGCTAGGCGGCCTTGCGGCGCGTCAGAGCGTGCCTCGCAGTGTGGCGGCATGCGTCGCGGCTGAGCATGTTATCGACAGTCGCGGTATTTATTTAATTGATTCCCGTCGCACTCGGCTATTCGTCGATGTCGACCGTTGCGTGCACGGCCGCCGGCCGGGCCAGCGCGAGCCCTTCGTCGAGCCAGCCCGTGATGCCGCCGGCCATCAGCTTGACGGGGCGCCCCAGTTGGGCGAGACGCAGCGCGCCGCGTGCCGCGCCGTTGCAGTGCGGGCCCGCGCAGTAGGTGACGAAGAGTGTGTCCGGCGGATAATCGGCGAGCTTCGACGCGACGATCTTGCCGTGCGGCAGGTTGAGCGCGCCCGGTACGTGGCCTTGCGCGAACAGTGCCGGGCTGCGCACGTCGAGCAGCACGAAGCCGGGCGAGCCGCTGGCGAGCGCGGCGTTGACGTCGGAGCAATCGGTTTCGAATCGCAGCGACGCTTCGAAGTGGGCGAGCGCGGAGGCGCTGTCGGCGGCGGGGATGGCGGTGACGGCGTTGGGTGTCGGCATGATGGGTGAGGTAGCGGTGGTGAGAGGGGGGCCGGATATAGCGTATCATGATAGAAACTGCATCTATCAGCGCAGGAGCAAACCATGCCCCCCGATCCGTCCGCTGAGCCGACCGACAAGCCTCTCGACCCCGCGCAACCCCCGTCCGCCACGACCCGCAAGACCGGCCCACAGAAACCGGCAAAACCGGCGACCGACGACCTTCCTAACGCCGACGCCGCAGAGCCTGTTCCTCACGAGCATCTGCCACCCCGAAGCGACGATAACTGATTCAACGCCGCCGGTGTCGACGTCGTCCGCCTTGATCCACGCGGCGCATCCGCAAGTCGATCACGCATGCTTGCCCGCCGACACCGCGAAGTCGAGGAACGGTCGCGGTTCAATCAAAGCATGTGCCGGTTCGAACCGGCCAGGAGCTGATCATGCAGAACGTGCTGGTAGGTTATGACGGGTCGCCGTCCGCGCGACATGCCGTCACTTTCGCGGTCGATCTTGCGAAGCGTTTTGACGCGCGCCTGCATGTGCTCGTCGTGGCGCGCGCGCCGGACTGGGGTGCGATAGAACTGGAAAGAAAGGAGCTGATCGATTTTGAGTTGCGCCATGCCAACGAGATTCTCGACGACATCAAGGCGAAGCTCGCCTCTTCTGGTGAGCGTCCCGACTTCGATCTCGTGATAGGGCAGCCCGCGAAGGAGATCGTGCTCTACGCGGAGCAGCATGATATCGATCATCTTATCGTCGGGCATCGCGGTCACACACTGTTCGATCGCTGGCTGATCGGCTCAGTCGCCCGCCAGGTTCTCGCCTATGCACCGTGCGCCGTCACGATCGTGCGCGATCCGGCGGCGATGAAAAAAGCGCCACAAGAAAGCTGAGGTCCGCAAACGCCCGGATATCCAATGCGTCTGGCGCGTGACGCTGCGGGCAATCAAAAGGCGCTCTTGCCGGTTGCGCGTCGTGGCATTGACGGAACCTATAGATAGGCTAACTGTCGATATAGAATATCGCCCTTTTTTATGGGGGATGCCAAATGGCTGCCACGCAATCAGGGGCAACGCCCCTCTCAGATGCGGACGCACGGCGCCAGTTGCGCCGCGCTGTGATCGCCAGCACGATTGGTACGACGATCGAATGGTATGACTTCTTCCTGTACAGCACCGTGACCGGTCTGGTCTTTGCCAAGCTGTACTTTCCTGAATCGGACCCGCTCGTCGGCACATTGCAGGCTTTCCTGATCTATGCCGTCGGCTTTATAGCGCGGCCGGTTGGCGCGGCCATTTTCGGCCACTACGGCGACCGTATCGGCCGCAAGGCCACGTTGATCGTCACGCTGTTGCTGATGGGATTCGCCACGTTTGCCGTGGCCTTTGTCCCGACCTATGCGTCGATCGGTATCTGGGGCGCCGTCGTGCTCACGGTGCTGCGCTTCATCCAGGGTGTGGGCGTCGGAGGCGAGTGGGGCGGCTCGGTCCTGATGTCGATGGAATGGGCACGCACCAACGCGCATCGCGGCTTCGTCGCGTCCTGGCCGCAGTTCGGGGTGCCGGCGGGTCTGTTTCTTGCGAACCTGGCGGTGCTGGCCATGAGCGAGTTCTTCGGCGGCGCATTTCTCACGTGGGGCTGGCGGGTACCTTTCTTCCTCAGTATCGTACTGGTCGCGATCGGCCTTTATATCCGCCTGAATATTCTCGAGACGCCGATCTTCGCGAAGCTGCTGGCTGAGCACAGGATCGAGAAGGCGCCAATGCTCGAGGTATTGCGCCGCCAGCCGAAAGACATCCTCCTCTCGGCCTTTGCGCGCATGGCAGAACAGGCGCCTTTCTATATTTTCACGGCCTTCGTATTCACCTATGGCGTCATGACACTGGGCGTCACGCGCGACCTGTTGCTAACGGCGGTGCTGGTAGCTTCAGTGCTGGAATTCGGCACGATCCCGCTCTTTGGTCACGTGTCCGATCTGATCGGGCGGCGACGCATGTACATGATCGGTGCCGCTGCTGTCGGCGTATTCGGCTTCGTCTATTTTGCAATGGTCGACACCAGGAATCCAATGTGGATCTTCGCGGCCATTGTGCTCTCGCTGGTGCCGCATGCGATGATGTATGGTCCGCAAGCCGCCTTGATCGCTGAGTCGTTCACAGGGCGGCTGCGTTACAGCGGCGCATCGCTCGGCTACCAGTTGGCTTCCATCATTGCCGGCGGTCCCGCACCGCTGATAGCCACCGCGCTTTTCGCTTACTTCCATTCGGGCTTCGCAATCGCGTGCTACATCCTCTTGTGCGCGGTGCTCAGCCTGTTCGCCGCTTCGCAACTGGGCGATTACACGAACAAGGACATTTCGCGGGAATACGACGATCCGCGAGCGACGGGCGACAGCGGACATGCTCACCCGGCTGCGTGATCGATCAGTGTGGCGCCAGTCGTCGACCTGAAGCCATACTGTCTTAAGCCAACCACTAGCATTTGTCCGCTGTGCCTGCTTGTCTGTACGCCTGTTTCCATCTTTCGTTCGAGGAATCCGCCTGGCTTGCCGTATCGACGTACTGCTCCCCCTTGCTGAACACGCTCAAGCCACGGGACCTCGATTTCGCTGCGAGAACGAGCAGAGCGCCGGAGACACTGCAGTCGACGTGGTACATCGGGTCGGTCAAATAGAACATGAATAGCGCGATGAGCGGGTGATACATCGGACGACTTATCAGGCGTTTCATCGGCATCTCACGCTATTTCGTTTGCCCGAACCGGTAAGTCGCTGTGCGTGAACCGATCTGCGCAGGTTGGGTGGCGCGCCGGGCTTCCGGAGTCCGTGGAAGATCTGGCCGCGAAGTACGGATGACGCTGATCCTTCACGTCCCGTCCTGTGACCAACTTTGCCGCTTGCAACCGGTTGCCGTCCTGCCCGTGCGTCGACGTTTCTTGCCCGACGCGCATGCAGATCGATACCCTGTTTGGCCAACTGTGCATCTCGTCGCGCGGCGATTACATCCGGTGTAATTGGCGTACAGAGCTACGGCCTCTACTCTTTGGCTGTCGTGCCACCAATCCGGTGGCGCTCACCGTCAAGGAGATATCATGTCCAGCTATCCCGTTCATACGATTGAATCCGCACCCGCACAATCGAAGCCCGTGCTCCGGCAACTGCAGCAGGCTTTCGGTCTGATCCCGAACGTCGCGGCTACGATGGCCGCCTCACCGGTACTGATCAACGGGTTCATCGGCCTGTTCGAGCGCGTGCACGCCAGCAGTTTGACGGAGCCGCAGATCCAGACGGTGCTGCTGACCAACGCGGTCACGAACGCCAGTGAGTGGCCGGTCGCGTTTCACACCGCACTCGCGTTGAAGCAAGGCGTACATCCCGCCGATGTCGATGCGATCCGGCACGGCGCCCTGCCGGACGACGCCGGACTGGCCGCGCTGTCAACGCTCGCGCGCACGCTGATCGAAAAGCGCGGCCGCCTTGCTGAAGCGGACCAGCGACGTTTCCTCGAAGCCGGGTTCAGCTCCGGGCAGATACTCGAGGTGATTGCGGTGGTTGCCGCATCGACTATCACGAACTACACCGGTAGTGTGACCCGGCCGGCGCTCGAGGCACAGTTCGAGGAGTTCGTCTGGCACGCGCCGATGGCGTGAGTCCGTTATAGTCATCCGCGTTGATCAGGGAAATCCCATGAACGTCAGCAGTGGTCAGAAAGCGCCGCCGGGTGAACTTGGTCGTTTGTTGCGCTATTGGCGCGACGTGCGCGGCGTGAGTCAGCTCGATCTGTCGCTTGAGGCGGGTGTCTCGCAGCGCCAGATCAGCTTTATCGAAAGCGGCCGCAGCGTGCCCGGCCGGGACACACTGCTGAGCCTCGCTCACACGCTCGACGTTCCGCTGCGCGAGCGCAATGTACTGCTGCTCGCCGCTGGATACGCACCCGTGTATTCGGAAGCGCCGTGGAACGCACAGGAGATGCATAGCGTCACCCGCGCGCTTGAGCGGATCATTCGCCAGCACGAACCGTTTCCGGCGATCGTGATGGACCGGCATTGGAACGTGCTGATGACCAATCAAGCAGCGCCGCGTTTTTTCAACTGCTTCATTGACATGGCTGCGCGCGAAGGACCGCGCAACATGCTGCATCTGATGTTCGATCCGCAGGGTATGCGTCCGTTCGTGGCGGATTGGGACAACGTCTCGCGAAGCTTGCTGCAACGGGTGTACCGTGAATCGGTCGGGCACGTGATCGACGACAACACAAGGCGTCTGCTCGACGAACTGCTTGCCTATCCCGACGTGCCGCGCGACTGGAAGGCGCATCATGCGCCTTCCGCCACGCCCACGATGCCGGTCATTCCGCTCGGCTTCGTCAGCGAGGGCGTAGTGCTTCGTTATTTTTCGATGGTGACGAGCGTTGGCACACCGCAAACTGTTGCCGCGCAGGAGCTACGTCTGGAATGCATGTTCCCCGCCGATGATGCAACCGAAGCACGCCATCAGCAACTGCTCGCAGCGCATGCAAAGGAACGCTGAGCGGTTTGTTGATGCGCCGATGTTGCAGGAGCGCGAAGGCCGCCGATGCGCTATTGTTAAAAGCACAACTCCCGATGCCACTTCGGGCAGCAGGTATTTGCCGCGGCGGCCGGCGGACGAGGCGGGAAACAGGTGCGAGAATCGGGGTTCAAGGGTGGATTGCCACGCCGGCATCAACGGAATACCAAATGGACGATCTCTATGACCTTCAGCGCTTTGTCGACGCCCAAGACCCGGTGTACTCACAGGTATGCGATGAATTGACGGATGGACGTAAGCAAAGCCACTGGATGTGGTTCGTGTTTCCGCAAATCCAGGGCCTCGGAGCAAGCGCGATGGCGCAGCGGTTCGCGATCTCGTCTTTGGCCGAGGCCGAAGCCTATTTGCGCCACCCGTTGCTCGGTCCACGGCTGCGCGAATCAACGCGACTGGTCAACCTCGTCAAAGAGCGTTCCATAGAGGAAATTTTCAGATATCCGGATTACCTGAAGTTTCGATCGTCGATTACCCTGTTCGCGCGCGCCACGAGCGACAACGACGTATTTGTGGAAGCTCTGCGCAAGTATTTCCACGGTGAAGCCGATCCGCAAACTCTGCAGCTGCTCTAGGCCGTTTTTGCCCGGGGCCTGCGCACGTGGCGCAGCGGACCTCGGAATTTCTGTGTCGGCACAGCGTGTCGTCATTTCCCGCCGGCATCGGCTTTGTGAGACCGATAGAGCTGCAGATGATCGGTGCCGGATTCGGACAGCCAGACTTCGCCCGGACGGCCCATCATCTCGCGTACAGTCTTCTGAAAACCTATACTCCTCGTTACCGAACGCGATAAACGGCGATTCCGCCAATACATTCGGTCGCGCTGAGTGCGCCATCTCTTCGGAGCGGATAAGGAGACAGGTCATGCAGTTCGATGAACAGAAGTTACAGGACTTCATGGGTCGAATGCTCGGCGAATTCGGCGCGGTCGCTTCCGCTCCGCTCATCGCGTTGGGCGATCGTCTGGGTCTTTACAAGGCCATGGCCGAACAGGGTTTGATGACCTCGGCCGAAGTTGCCGGGCGGGCGGGACTCGCCGAGCGCTACGTGCGCGAATGGCTGGCGGCTCAAGCGGCCTCGGGGTTCATCCGTTATGACGCGGCTACCGGCAAATATGAGCTGGAAAATGAAATGGCGCAGTGCTTCGCCGACGAGACGAGCCCGACATTCATCGCAGGCTTCTGCGATTGCGCCGAGGCCATGTTCCGGGCGCTTCCGAAACTCGAAGGGGCATTCCGAACGGGACTCGGGGTCGGCTGGCACCAGCATCACCCATCGCTTTTCAAGGGTACTGAGCGGTTCTTCAGGCCGGGTTATACCGCCCACCTCGTGAGTGAGTGGATCCCCGCGCTCGCGGGCGTCGAGGAAAAGCTGAACGCAGGCGGCGCACGAGTGGCCGACGTGGGATGCGGTCACGGCGTATCGACGATCTTGATGGCCCAGGCCTATCCCGGCGCGGCATTCGTTGGCTTCGATTACCACGAGCCGTCCATCCGGCGCGCGCGTGAATCAGCCGTCGAGGCCGGCGTCTCGGATCGCGTGAAGTTCGAAATCGCAGCGGCGCAAGACTACCCCGGCACCGACTACGATCTGGTCGCGTTCTTCGATTGTCTGCACGATATGGGCGATCCGGTCGCCGCAGCAGCCCACGTGGTCAGATCGTTGAAACCCGACGGCACATGGATGATCGTCGAACCATTTGCGAACGACAGATTGGAGGACAACCTCAACGCTGTCGGGCGAGTTTACTATTCGGCGTCGACGATGATCTGTACGGCCGCTTCGCTTTCTCAGGAAGGCCGGATGGCACTGGGCGCGCAGGCAGGTGAGGCACGTTTGCGCGAGGTCGTGACGAAAGGCGGCTTTACGCGCTTTCGGCGCGCGCATGAAACGCCGTTCAATCTGGTGCTTGAGGCTCTCCCGTGAGCCAGCAAACTGTCGATTGGAAGCGCCGCGTCAGGATGTTCATCCAGCGCTTCTGGCAGCCGACCAGCGCATGCATGACCTGCATGCCGGGGAGCTGGGGCAATTTGATGAGCCTTGGCCACTGGGCGATTGCATTGCAGACAGGTCTGGTCACCGGAATCCTGGCCGTCTTGTTGACTTTCACGCCGGCAACGAAGCTCTACGCGAACCGATACGGCAATGCGCTGGTGGTGGGTTTCCTGACGATGTTCGGTGACGCCTACTCGCACGCAAATCACTATGGCTTTCCCTTCGCCGAGGCCATCGTGACCGGTGTGATTTCAGGTTCGCTGACGCTGGCCGGCACCTATCTTTTTGAAGACCGCGCGCGCCGGCTTCGGGCGACATGGGCGCGGATTGTCGGATCGCCGACCCGTTGACTGTGCGGAGCATCCTGGTCGGCCGGCATGGAGACCATCCGGGCGCCACGTTCTCCACTCCCATCTTCCTGATCCGATTCTCCGGCACATGTTCGTCAGTGACGGGCAGCCAGTGCTCGCTACATTGCTGACTTCGAGCGTGACTGAACCAGTCCTGACGATGTTGGCATCTAGCTGAATCGCGTTGTCCTTATCCAGCGTGGCCTTTAGGGTCTCCTCGGCAAAACAGAACTGCATGCAGCATCAGGCAGGACTACCCTCTTGCGTCTCTTCGTTTCACATCATCCCGCCTACACCGCCAATGCTCCCCATGCCCCCAGTGCCCCCAATGCTCCCAATGCCGGTCCCTCCGGTGCCGGTGGCTGGCGGCGTAGCAATCGGATGTGCGGCTCCCGCCGTTGCGATCGGGGCGACCGCGGCGGCGGCCGGCTCGCCGTTGGCGTCGATCGCGCCGTGTGCGAGGAGTGCCTGGAGATCGCTATCCTGGCCAGCCGTGCCGACAGTGAAGGGGGTGGTTAGAAAATTGGGTGTGGACAGCGTGACACCGAATGTTTGTTGAAGATTCTGTGCGACGGCCGTCTCCGCGCCCAGCACGTCGACTTGATTGGCTAGCACCTGCTGAAACTGCGAGTTCCCCGGGAAGCTCGCGATCAGTCCGCTTTCGTTCGTGCCGAGTTGCGCGGCCAGATACGACAGCAGCAGATCCGTTTCCGGCGTGATGTTGTACGTTCCGCCGGCGAACGCGGTCGAATGCAGCGTGGTCCCCGCCGAGCTTGCAGTGATCAGGCATGGCATCGCTGCGCCGAACGTCGCGTGGTAGTTTCCGTTTGCATTCGCCGTCACCGACGTCGAGCCCTGCGCGCAGTTGATCGTGACCGTCGCGTTGGCGAGTGCCCTGCCGGTGGCCGCGGTACCGGTGAGCGCGACCATCGACAAGCTGCTTGTGCCTCCGCCTCCGCCGCTGCCTCCGCCGCCCCCGCCGCAACCTGCGAACAACGCGACGCATGCCAGGCACAGCAATTCGCCTGAAACGCGAGCGAGGTGCCGGTGTTGTCGAATGTCCATCACAGTCTGCCTGTGGTACGGATATGTGGTCTAAACGATTTCCTGCGGCGGTCTATTCCATCCGTTACGTGGACGAGACTCCTGCGCGCCCTCCGCGGAATCATCCTCCGGGCGGATGGGGACCGGTGCGTCGGAAAGGTATTTGTCAGGGTTCATCCTGATGCGTGCATGGTCATGTGCTGCATTAATCTTCAGCGGCTGAGCGCGCCACTGAGGCGCGCGTTCATCCCACCGGCCGCAAGACGCGCGCAACCCGGCGACGGCCACACGACGAGGTGAAGAATGGAGAAGGACGCGCAGGTGCTGCGCTACGCGATGCCAATAAAGCAACCGGCTAAAGAACAGGTCGTCACGTATTCGTTCGGCGGCAAGGCGACGTGGCGCTTTCTCGTGCCCACCGCCGGCCAGACGCCGCGCTCCACCTACGTGTCGTGCAACGGGTTTTCGTCAGCGAAGGCGATCAAGGATTTGCAGCACGAAGCGCAGAACGTCTGGTCCGATCTGATCACGAATCACGACGGCGCACTGCTCAACGCGCATGAACTCGACGGGGACGAACATCCGGCATGGGTTGATTCCACACTCTTTCAGCAGGGCATCCCGCTGCGATTTCATGCGATGGTGATGGGCGGCGATCAGATCTACATGGATTCGATCTGGCTCGCGATCGAACTCGACGAGCCGGCCCAAAACCTTTGGGCGACCTGGCGGCTCGAACAGGACAAAGGGTTTTCGAGCCACATGCTGGCGGTCCATCCCGCACGCGCCGCGGCGGCCGATGACGGCGTGCGCTGACGCGGCCGGTTTATGACACGGCTCGTTTTACTTGAACCGGTCTTATGATTCGCAAGCGTCGCGTCCGATAGTTCAACGTCAGTCGTTGGCTTCACGGATTAGCTTGCCCGACATTGCGGCAGGACAACCAACGGCGCGACGCCTTCGGCGCATCGGCGACCTCGACGACATTGCGCCACCATCGCTCGCCGCGATGCGGCGCGGCGAGATCCAGCCGCTCGCCGATGCGTGGCGTCGAAAGGGCAACGCCACGCGCGGCGGCAAGCCCGATCACGCGCTCGAACGGTTCATGCCACCGATGCATGGCCAGATCGAACGTGCCGTTGTGAATCGGTATCAGCCAACGGCCGCGTAGATCGACATGCGCTTGCACCGTGTCTTCAGGCTGCATGTGGACGTACGGCCATTGCGCGTCGTAGGCGCCCGTTTCCATTAGCGTCACGTCGAACGGACCGAGACGCTCGCCGATCGTTCTGAAACCGTCGAAGTAGCCGGTGTCGCCGCTGAAAAAAACCCGCAGATCGTCATCGACGATGACCCACGAGGCCCACAACGTACTGTTGCCGTCGAACAGGCTGCGTCCGGAGAAATGCTGTCCGGGCGTCGCCGTGAACTCCAGCTCATCGATCTGCATGCCCTGCCACCAATCGAACTGGCGCACCTTGCTCGCGTCGATACCCCATTCGATCAACCGGTCGCCCACCCCCAGCGGCGTCAGAAACACGCTTGTCGTGGCGGCAAGCGCGAGCACCGTGTCGCGATCCAGGTGGTCGTAGTGGTCGTGAGAGAGAATCACGCCGCGCAGCGGTGGCAAATCGGCCAGCGCGATGGGCGGCGCATGGAAACGCTTGGGACCGAAACGCCGGAACGGCGACGCGCGCTCGGCGAACACCGGATCGGTCAGCCAGAACTGTCCGCGCAGCTTGAGCAACAGGGTCGAATGCCCGAGTCGATACAGACTGCGATCGGGCGCGGCATCGAGCTGCTCGCGGGTCAATGCATCGACGGGCAGCGCGCCCGTCGGCACCGTGCCGGCGGGCTTGTTGAGCAGCACGTTCCACGCGATGCGCAAAGTCTTGCCCAAGCCTTCCACGGGACGCGGCTTCGGGTTGCGAAAGCGCTCGCCGTCATGCTGCGCCGACGCATGGAACAACTCGCGCCCGCGCTTCGCTGCTGTGAGACCCAAAGCACGGCGGATGGAACCGGTGAGCGATGTCATGGAAGACGCCTCGATGCAAAAAGTAGACTCAGTAGTGTAGTTTATTATCGGGAAAAGTAAACTGCTCGGTGTAAAATTTCTGAATGGATCCGAATGTCACTCACCAACGTCTGACCGATCGCAAGCGCGTCGCCGTCATCGGTGCGGCCATCGAGGAATTTCTCGCGGCCGGCTTCGACGCGACCAGCATGGACCGCATCGCCGCTCGCGCGGGCGTCTCCAAGCGCACGGTCTACAACCATTTCCCCAGCAAGGAAACGCTGTTTGCGGAGATCCTCCAGCAGTTGTGGGATGCCAGTCATATGGGAGAGGCGCCGGCATATCGCGCCGACCGGCCGTTGCGCGAGCAGTTGCTCGGCCTGCTGTTGCGAAAGCTGATGCTGATGAATGACGATGCATTCCTGTCGCTCGCACGCGTCGCCATCGCGGCGGGCATTCATTCGCCGGAGCGCGCGAGGGACATGGTGGCGCGGCTGGGCGAACGCGAGGAAGATCTGACCGTATGGGTCCGCGCGGCCGCCGCCGATGGACGTCTCAGCACAGCGGATCCGGTGTTCGCTGCGCAGCAGTTGCAAGGTCTCGTGAAGGCGTTCGCTTTCTGGCCGCAAGTGACAATGGGGCAGCCCGCTCTCAGCCAGGACGAACAGCAGAAGCTTGCGGATTCGACGGCCGATATGTTTCTGGCGCGCTATGCGCTCCCGGCGTCCGGTTGAAGGCATTCATCTCGCGTCGAGCCGAATGGATCGCTGCGGTTGGCATGCAGAAGTCCCGACCTTCCAAACCTGCATGTGAGACGCCCCGAAATAAATGGCGGACGGTGTCGATTCCGCCCACTGTCGTTCGTCGTGTGTATAGAGCGTCAGTGCAGCAGGCGCGGTGCCGGGTGGAAGGACGCCGTTTTGCGCCGCGTATTCCTTTCATGCTCGATGGGAGATCTTTGATGACATACGTAGACGGGTTTGTTGTGGCCGTGCCCACGGCCAATCGTGAAACGTACCGGAAACATGCGGAATCTGCCGCGGCCGTTTTCAAGGAGCATGGCGCGTTGAAGGTGGTCGAATGCTGGGGAGACGACGTCCCGGAGGGGAAGCTGACCTCTTTCCCGATGGCGGTCAAACGCCAGGATGACGAGACGGTGGTATTTTCCTGGGTGGTGTGGCCATCGCGTCAAGTGCGTGATGTGGGTATGAAAGCGGTAATGGCCGACCCGCGGGTGCAGCCTGACATCAACCCCATGCCTTTTGACGGCAAACGGCTAATCTACGGTGGTTTTGATGTGATCGTAGATGTGTGAGGCCGGCGAAACGGTCATCCGCTTATCGCTACGTTTGCTGTGCATGCATTGCGTAACGGAATAACCGCGGCTATCACGGTATTCGTCCTGTAGAAGCACGTTAGTACCGCGAGACTGCCCGCACCCATGTGCCGTCAGGGAGTTCCACGCGATTGATCAACCGGTTTGCCTGAGAGAAGAGATCAAGCAAACCGGCTTGAGTCCGTGAATATCTACCTGAATACCCAGTGACGTCGACTCGCAAGGGAGTCGTCCAGTCAGAAGCGATGGCGTGGTTCTGTCCCCGGCGTGAACGAAACACCACGCAATACCTCCGCGAAGCCCGCGCTGCGCAACGTCGCGAATTTCTCGCGGGCGGCGCCTGATGCAGTCGTATTCGCGAGCATGTCGCGCACCACGACCAGCTTATTCGGATCCGCACCAACATCGCCGTTGCCGCTGATGGTTGAGGTAATCGCCCAGATGCTGACTGTGCCGTCATCTTCGACGCGGCCGGTCAGGTTACGAAGTCCATTTGCGGATTCGAGCCGTTACCCGCATTCCCGGCCGTGTAGAAGATATCCTGATCATTGCGATTGTTCAGAATCGCAGAGCGTCCATTGTTGCCGCTATACGCATTGGTTTCGGTAAAGCGGAAGTGGCCATCGCGATCGACGCGAGCCACCGCGCGATAAAAACTTTGTCCCACCGGATTCGTCGGGTCGATTGCGCCAGGCGTATTCGAGTTGGAGACATCCACGGTATTGACCGGCGCGACGTAGCCCATGAAGGTCAGGTATCGGCCGTCGGTTGAAAGGTGTAGAGCGAGTTCCGATTTTGAGCTGAAGCTGGTGACGAGTTCGTCACTTCCAGACTGACTTTGCAAGCTGTTGGGCACTTCAAGCGAACTCACGGGCTCGCCCGACGGCGTTAGCTGGTCCAGAAAAATCCGCGACGTGATACCGAAGCTGGCGTCATAACCATCGTTGTTCCACACGTAAGGATAGGTGCCGTCGCTAGGTGCGCCGCTACCCGAGCTGCATCCCGCCTTCGTGCCTGCGCAATTCGGCGGCAAGACAGCACCAGCCTGAACGTTGCTCGACAGATTGTCGTACATGAAATTCGGACTGCTCGGCATGCGCGCTGAAACTGGCGGCGCAGAGTGTTGGTGCGACTGTCGTAGCACCAGGGATAAAAGCAGGGCGGGGAATTAGCTTGTGAGCGGAAGTCTTTTTCATCGTTGTCTCCGGACCGATGGGGGATTGCTTCGCAGACGCAATAGCAGGTAAAACCGTCACACCGTACCAACGCTTCATGAAGGATTGATTGCGGCGAGTTCGGTGCAAACCCCAATGGCCGATCTGTTCGTTCATAGCCTTTCGTCGCGCGTAGCGTCCAATGCTTAAGAAAACCTTAGGGATTCCGCATGGTCACGTCGAATTTATGTTCAATTAATCAATCGACTTTGCGTTAGTGAATCGAAAGTAACGATTCATCCGGACGACTTAATTCCGCTGCACATTCATATTGTTTCCGAATGTTTCCAGACCAAACCAAAAGGACAGGACATGAAGAAGATCAGGAGATGGATGCAGGTACAGAGAGTTGTCGGCGCGGGTGTGGTCATGCTCGCCGGACTGCACGCGCAGGGTGCTGCTGCGCGCGATGGGCACGACCACGATCATGACCATGACGCAGTGAAGCACGTGTTGCTGATAAGCTTCGACGGCCTGCATCAGCAGGACGTTGCACGCTGTATCAGTTCGAACTCGTGTCCCAATCTCGCGTTACTCGCCAAATCGGGAACGACTTACAGCGACGCACACACGCCGGGCCTGTCGGATTCGTTCCCGGGTCTGGCGGCATTGGTGACGGGCGGGTCGCCCAAATCGGCGGGTCTGTTCTACGACGTGTCGTATGACCGCACGCTCTACGCACCGTCCGATAGCAACTGCACGGGCAAGCAGGGCTGGAATGTCGTATTCGACGAGACCACTGGCATCGACGGACAGAACGGTGGCGCGCTGACGCATCTCGACGGTGGCGGCGCATTCAATCCGCAGGCCATACCGCATGCGTTGGTCAACGGAGTCTGCCAGCCGGTCTATCCTCACAACTACGTGAAGACCAACACGATCTTCGAAGTGGTCAAACAGAACGTGAAGGGCGCACGCACCGCCTGGGCGGACAAGCATGCGTGGGGCTACGACTGGCTGAACGGACCATCGGGCACCGGCGTCGACGACCTCTCGCGTACGGAAATCAACTCGATCGATCCGGTGACTCACAAGGCCTACACCGACGTCTACACGCACACCGAGCAATTCGACAATCTGCATGTGCAGTCGCTGATTGACGAGATCGACGGGAAGGACTCGACAGGCCATTCCGCTGCGGACGTACCCACCGTTTTCGGCACGAACTTCCAGACGCTGAGCGTGGCGCAAAAGGCGACTGTGGCGAACGGTGGCGGCTATCTGGATGCGAGCTTTACGCCGGGCCCGCAAGTAACGGCGGCGATTGCCTACCTGGACAACGCGTTGGGCCGCATTGTGTCCGAACTGAAGCAACGCAATCTTTATTCGTCGACCGCGGTGATCGTGACGGCGAAGCACGGGCAGTCGCCGACGGATCATTCGAAACTGGTGAAGAACGGCGACACGCTCTCGAAACTGCTTGAAGCGAACAATTATCTGGATCCCAACGGCAACTTCGGGCAGGCCAATACGAACAGCGGCAACCCTAACGACGGCTCGGGCCTCGTCAATACCGGCTTCGTGCAAACCGACGACGTCGGCTTGATCTGGCTGCGCGACCAGAGTCAGCTATCGGCAGTCGTGAAAACGCTGAAAGACAACCTGAGCTGCAACGCGCCTGGCATTTGCGCGGATGGCCCGCAGGCGTACATCCTCTATGGACCGCGGTTGGCTGGCCGGTTCGGCGATCCAGCTCGCGGCCGCGCGCCGGACATCGTCGTGCAGCCGAACCCGGGGGTCATCTATACGTCGAGTCAGTCCAAGGACGAAGAGCATGGCGGCAATGCACCGGACGACAGCCATCTCGGTCTGGTGGTCTACATGCCTCGTTCGCATCACGCAGGCCAGACCATCGACGAACCCGTATTGACCACCCAGGTCGCGCCGACGATCCTGCGCATGCTTGACGTGGATCCCGACCTGTTGCACTCGGTGGCGACTGAAGGAACGCGCACGTTGCCAGGCTTCGATCGCGAGCAGTTCTAGGTCGGCGCAGTTGCCAGTAGCCGCAGTGAGCGGGCAACTACTGGCAAGGCGGTGCTGGCAGCACCGCCTTGCCAGGAACAAAAGGGGCTGCATGCGTTGGTCCGGGGCAACGACTATTTCACATGGATGATGACTGCCCCTCGATGACCCTCGGCGCGGCCGCACCGGTGTTTGCCCCGTTCTCTTTCGGCGCGACCGACGCACCAACGATCCCATGGCGCGCCAGCGATTCGGCCACGAATCCGCAAGACTTCATTTCTTCGACGAACGCCAGTTCGGCGCGCTCGCGCGTAGCGATGGCGCTGGTCCATCAGGGCGACGTGCAACTGAAGCTGGGTGCGCTGTCCGACGCGCGCGCCTACTACCGAAGCGCGGTGAGCCGTGGCGACGACTACCCGGACGACGTGATGCCCGGCCGCGCGGTGGCCGCCGCGTGAGCGTCTGGACGTGCGCACGCATGGCTCGATGACGGCGTGCGGTTTCGGCTTCAACGTAAGTGCCGACGGACGTTACTATCTGATGGCGGGGAGCGGGCGGTAGGGTGGCGGCATGAGCGCCGCGCGTCTATCCACACCGGGTCCGCGGCGCTTATCATGCAACGGTTGTGCACGCGTCGTCGTAATCAGAAAGCGGTTCCCGCCCATCGCTCCGAGAAAAACGCCCGCCATGCCAAACATCCTCAACTATCCGCCGCTTGTATTCATCGTGTCCTTTGTCACCATGTGGCTGTCGGCGCGCATCGGCGCGGCGCTGTTGCGGCGCCTCAGAAAAATCGAGGACGAGGCCCGCGACGACTTCAGCGTGATCCAGGCCGCGACGTTGACGCTGCTCGCGCTGATCATCGGCTTCACTTTTTCGATGGCGGTCGGCCGCTACGATCAACGAAAGAACTTCGAGGAAGAGGAGGCGAACGCGATCGGCACCGCCTACGTGCGCGCCGATCTGCTGCCCGCCGCCGAAGCGGCGGCGATCCGCACCTTGCTGCGAAGCTATCTCGACGAGCGCGTGCTGTTCTACACGACACGCAACCAGCAGGAGCTCGCGAAGGTCAATGCCGAGACCGCACGTCTGCAGCAGGAGCTGTGGTCCACCGTGAAGAACGCTGCCGTCGCGCAGCCGACGCCGGTCGTCGCGCTCGCCGTCGCCGCGATGAACGACGTGCTCAACACGCAGGGCTACACCCAGGCCGCGTGGTGGAACCGCATCCCTGACGCGGCGTGGATACTGATGACGCTGATTGCGATGTGTGCGAATCTGCTGGTCGGCTACGGCGCGCGCGCGTTGAAAGCGGGCGCGGGGCTGCTGCTGGTCGTGCCGCTGGTGGTGTCGCTGGCGTTCACGCTGATCGCCGATATCGACAGTCCGCGTGGCGGCGTGATCCGCGTGAAGCCATTCAACCTTCACGCGCTCGCGGATTCGCTGCGCCAGCACTGAGCGTCTGCCGAAGCTGAGGGTTCGTGCTGGCGGTTCGCTGCGTCGGGTGTAACGCCGGGCGTCCCGCCAACACCGTCCCAAATGCACCGCGCACCACACCGCCGCGCCTGCCAGTACCGCTCCAGACAAACCCTGATTGCTGCGATGAATCCGCCGCTGCTATCGTTCGCTGGTTCGTATGGAAGCGCTTCCACTCAAGTGTTTAACTCAGGTCGCGCAGCGTCTTCCACCCCACCCGGTTCAACGATCTCAGCGTAGGAGAAGCCGTGGCAAACGACACATCCGCAGTAGTCGACGCAATCTCCCCCCATTCGCTCGCCGATCCCTTCACGCCGCCGGCGGACTCGTCGCTGTGGCGCAAGAACTTCCTGCTCGGCGCCGCCACGGCTTCATATCAGATCGAAGGCGCGGTGCATGAAGACGGCCGCCTGCCGTCCATCTGGGACACCTTCTCGGCGACGCCCGGCAAGGTGCTGGCCGGCGACACCGGCGCGGTGGCCTGCGATCACTACCATCGCTGGGAAGCGGACGTCGACATGCTGGTGGGGCTCGGCCTCGAAGGCTATCGGCTGTCGATCGCCTGGCCGCGTGTGATGGACGCAGCGGGCGCGCCGAACCGCAAGGGCATCGACTTCTACAAGCGACTGCTTACGCGTCTGAAAGAGAAGGGCGTCACGACCTTCGCCACGCTGTATCACTGGGACTTGCCGCAGCATCTGGAAGATCGCGGCGGCTGGCTCAACCGCGACACCGCTTACCGTTTCGCCGACTACGCGGACCTGATGAGCCGCGAGCTGACCGGCCTGGTCGACGCGTGGGCGACGCTCAACGAGCCGTGGTGCTCGGCGTATCTCGGCTACGGCAACGGCCACCACGCGCCGGGCCTCGCGAACGGCCGCTTCGCGACGCAAGCGATGCACCATCTGCTGCTCGCGCACGGTCTCGCGCTGCCGGTGCTGCGCGCGAACGACCCGCGTTCGCAAAAGGGCATCGTCGCCAACGTCGGCCGCGGCACGGCCAACAGCGACAGCGCCGCCGATCAGCGCGCGGCCGAGTTGTTCGAGGTTCAGCACAACGCATGGATTCTCGATCCGCTGCTCAAGGGCGAGTATCCGCAGGCGCTGTTCGAATTGTGGCCGGGCACCGAGCCGCTGGTGCTTGAAGGCGACATGAAGATCATTTCGGCGCCGCTGGACTTCCTCGGCATCAACTATTATTTCCGCACGAACGTCGCGAGCGACGGTGCGCACGGTTTGAAGGAAGTGCCGCTCGCAGGCGTCGAGCGCACGCAGATGGGCTGGGAAGTGCACCCCGACGGCTTGCGCGACCTGCTGACCGGTTTCAAGGATACCTATGCGAACCTGCCGCCGATCTACATCACCGAAAACGGCATGGCCTCGAACGACCAGGTGACCGACGGCCGCGTGGACGACAGCCAGCGCATCTCGTTCATCAAGCGCCATCTCGCCGCGGTCGACCAGGCGATCAAGGCAGGCGTGGAGATTCGCGGCTATTTCCTGTGGTCGCTGATGGACAACTTCGAGTGGGCGTTCGGTTACGAGCGGCGCTTCGGCATCTTCCACGTCGACTACACGACGCAGAAACGCACGCTCAAACGCAGTGGCGAACTGCTGGCCAAATTCCTGAAAGAGCGCAAAGCGCAGCAGTAGTAATAGCGATGCAATAAGGCTGCAAAAAACGGGTGGAGCTGATTTGTATGTCGACTTGCAACACGGGCACAAAGCCTGGAGGAGACGGAACGAACAGCAGAAAAATGGTCTTGCGAGGCGTGGTTGCGGCACTGGCGTTGTATGGCGTTGTCGCGCATGCGGAGCCCCTGAAGGCCAACGTGATTCACTGGTGGACATCGGGCGGCGAATCGGCCGCGATTCGCCAGTTTGCCGACGCGTATAACAAGGCCGGCGGCCAGTGGGTCGACAACGCGGTAGCGGGCGCCGATCAGGCCCGTTCCACGGCGATCAACCGGATCGTCGGCGGCGATCCACCCACGGCCGCGCAATTCAATACGTCCAGACAGTTTCACGACCTGATCGATCAGGGCCTGCTGAACAATGTCGACGATGTCGCCGCGAAGGAGAACTGGAGCGGCGTGTTCCCGCAATCGATTCTCGACAGCATCAAGGTGAAGGGGCATTACTATGCCGCGCCGGTCGACATCCATATGCCGGCCTGGTTCTTCTACTCGAAGCCGGTATTCCAGAAGGCCGGCATTACCGCCGAGCCGAACAGCTATGACGAGTTTATTGCCGATCTCGGCAAGCTGAAAGCCGCGGGCGTGATTCCGCTCGCGCTCGGCGGCCAGCCGTGGCAGGAGAAGATCACGTTCGACGCGGTGCTGGCCGACGTGGGCGGACCTGATTTGTATATGAAGGTGTACCGCGATCACGACATGAAGGCGGTGAATTCGGATGCGTTCAAGAAAGTCCTGGCGTCGTTCAAGCGTCTGCACGATTTCGTCGATCCGGGCTCGCCGGGCCGCAACTGGAACGACGCCACCGCGCTCGTGATTTCCGGCAAGGCGGGCGTGCAGATCATGGGCGACTGGGCCAAGGGTGAATTCTCGGCGGCCAACCAGAGCGCGGGCAAGGACTTCGGCTGCTTCCCCGGCTTCGGTCCGCGTTCGCCGTATCTGGTCGCGGGCGACGTGTTCGTGTTCCCGAAGACCGACAACGCCAGCGCGGTCAAGGCGCAGAATCTGCTTGCCACGGTGATGACCTCGCCGTCCGCGCAGGTCGCATTCAGCGCGAAGAAAGGCTCGATTCCGATTCGTCCCGACGTGGACGCCGGCGTTCTCGATGTTTGCGCGAAGGAGGGCATCGCGATCATGAAGGACAAGTCGCGTCAGTTGCCGAATCCGGAAATGCTGCTCTCGCCTGACACGCAGGGCGCGCTGACCGACGTGGTGACGAACTTCTGGAACAAGAACCAGTCGGTCGACGATGCGCAGAAGGCGTTTGCCAGCGCATTGAAGAGCTAGGCGCCGGCGATGCACGCGCTCAAGCTGCCTGCCACCAGTTCCAGGCCGGGTCAGAAGTCCAGCAACAGGCCTGGCAACAAGCCGCTCAGGAAACGCGTTTCCATCGCGGTGTGGCTGGCGCTGCTACCGATGGTCCTGACCGTCGTGTTCGCGTATCTCGGCACGATGGTCTGGACCGCGCGTGTATCGCTGAGCAATTCGCGCACGTTTCCTTCCGGCGACTTCGCGGGCTTCACGCAATATGTGAAGCTCTTTCATAACGACCGCTGGTTGCTGTCGCTGCAAAACATCGTGATCTGCGGCGCGTGCTTCATCGTCGCGTGCATGGTGATCGGGTTGCTGCTGGCGATTTTCGTCGATCAGCGCGTGGTCGCGGAAGGCGCGTTGCGCACCGTGTTTCTCTATCCGTACGCAATGTCGTTCGTCGCGACGGGGCTCGTCTGGCAATGGATTCTGAACCCGGAGCTCGGCGCGCAGGCCGTGCTGCACAAGCTCGGCTTCGTGCCCGCGCGCTTCGACTGGATCGTCGATCAGGACTGGGTGATCTACACCATCGTCATCGCGACGGTATGGCAGGCCTCGGGTCTGGTGATGGCATTGCTGCTCGCGGGCTTGCGCGGCATCGACGACGAACTGTGGAAAGCCGCGCGCATCGACGGCATTCCGCGCTGGCGCGTGTATGCGAGCATCGTCGTGCCGATGCTCGGGCCGTCGATCTCCACCGCGTTCGTGCTGCTGTTCGTGATGGTCGTGAAGCTCTACGACGCCGTGGTCGCGATGACCCAGGGCGGTCCCGGCACCGCCAGCGAAGTGCCGGCCAAATTCATCATGGACTATCTGTTTGGGCGCGCGAATATCGGCCTCGCGTCGGCAGCGTCGATCGTGCTGCTGGCGACGGTGCTGGCGATTCTCGCGCCGTTCTTCTACGCCCGTAGCCACGCGGCCTTGCGAAAGGAGGTGTGGTGAACACGCTCAGTTCGCCGCTGAAAAGCGGCACGCCGAGCCGCGCGCACCGGCGGCGGCGCCGCACGGGGTTCACGCCGGCGCGCCTGGGCGTCTACGCGTTCCTGCTGACGGCGGCGCTGTTCTTCCTGCTGCCGTTGTATGTGATGCTCGTCACGTCGGTCAAGCCGATGGACGAGATCCGGCTCGGCAATCTGCTGGCGTTCCCCACCCATTTCACACTCGACGCATGGAGCGCCGCGTGGCAATCCGCGTGCACCGGGCTCGATTGCAATGGCATTCAGGTGGGCTTCTGGAACTCGGTGCGCATCGTCGTGCCGAGCACGATCCTGTCGATCGCGATCGGCGCGGTCAACGGCTACGCGCTGTCGTTCTGGCGGCCGCGCGGCGCCGGCCTGCTGTTCGGCGTGCTGCTGATGGGCGCGTTCATTCCGGTGCAGGTGATGGTCTATCCGCTCGTGCGGGTGCTGGCGAGCGTGCATCTGTTCAGTTCGCTGCCGGGCATCGTGGTGATTCACACGATCTTCGGCATGCCGGTGATGACGCTGCTGTTTCGCAACTACTACGTGTCGATTCCGCAGGACCTGTTCAAGGCGGCGCGCATCGACGGCGGCGGCTTCTGGCGTATCTTTCTACAACTGATGCTGCCGATGTCCACGCCGATCATCGTGGTCGCGGTCATCATGCAGGTGACGGGCATCTGGAACGACTTCATTCTCGGCCTCGTGTTCGCCGGCACCAAGAACCTGCCGATGACGGTGCAGTTGAACAACATCATCAATACGACGACCGGCGAGCGTCTCTATAACGTCAACATGGCGGCGACCATTCTGACTTCGATGGTGCCGCTCGCGGTCTACTTCATTTCGGGGCGCTGGTTTGTGCGGGGCATTGCGTCGGGCGCAGTCAAGGGGTAGGGCATTGGGCATGACAAACGCGGCTAATGTGGCAAATGCGCTGGCAAATGCGGCCGATGCGGCGGGCGTGTCCGAGATCGCGGACGCGGCGGGTCTCACGAATCCGGCCAACGTGGCCGTGCGCAATCTGACCATCCGCCTCGGCGCGAACACGGTGATCGAGAACCTCGATCTCGACGTGCGGGCCGGCGAGTTCGTCGTGCTGCTCGGAGCTTCGGGCTGCGGCAAATCCACGTTGCTGCACAGTATCGCCGGACTGATCGACGTCAGCGACGGCAGCATCGAGATCGCCGGCGAAGACATGACCTGGGCCGATCCGAAAGACCGCCGCATTGCGCTGGTGTTTCAGTCGTATGCGCTGTATCCGACCATGAGCGTCGAACGCAATCTGTCGTTCGCGTTGCGCATCAACGGCACGCCGAAGGCGGAGATCGCGCGGCGGGTGGCGCGGGCGTCCGAAATGCTGCAACTCGGACCGCTGCTCAAGCGCAAACCGGCGCAACTGTCGGGCGGGCAACGGCAGCGCGTGGCGATCGGCCGCGCGATCGTGCGTGAAGCCGACGTGTTCCTGTTCGACGAACCGCTGTCGAATCTCGACGCCAAGTTGCGCATCGAATTGCGCCGCGAACTCAAGCAACTGCATCAGCGTCTCGGCGCGACGATGATCTACGTGACGCACGATCAGGTCGAGGCGATGACACTCGCCACCCGCATGGCGGTGATGCGCGGCGGCGTGATCCAGCAGTTCGGCACGCCGGCCGAAGTCTATGCGCGGCCCGACAATCTGTTCGTCGCGACCTTCCTCGGCTCGCCCGCGATGAATCTGCTCAAGGGCACGCTCGAACAGCGCAACGGGGCGCTGCACTTTTGCACCGGGCACTGGCAGCTCGACGTGTCGGCCTACGCGTTCAAAAACGCGCCGGCGCAAGGGCAGCCGAGCGTGCTCGGCGTGCGGGCCGAAGACGTGCGGATCGGCGAGGGGCTCGCCGGGCATGCAAAAGTTTCGCTGGTGGAGCCGATGGGCAACCACCGCGTCATCTGGCTCGACTATCATGGCGGACAGGTCGCATCGATCGACCAGAGCAAGACGCCGGTAGCGCCAGGCGATACCGTGGCGTTCTCGTTCGACGCCGCGCATGTCTCGCTGTTCGACGAGGCGGGCGGCGCGCGCCTGTAGCGCCGCGCACGGCGTCGTTGGAATCAACATGGCTAGACGGAGAACCGCGTGGCTACACTCAAGGATGTCGCGGCACTGGCCGGCGTCGGCATGTCGACCGCATCGCGGGCCATTTCCGGTAAAGGACCGGTCTCAGCCGATGCCGCCGCCCGCGTGAAGGCGGCGATCGAGGCGCTGAACTTTCGCCCGTCGTCGATCGGCCGGGCCATGGCGACGCAGTCGCTCGGCATGGTCGGCATTTTCGTGCCGACGTTCTTCGGTTCCTACTACGGCACGATTCTCAAGCAGACCGATGCCGAACTGCGCGCGGTCCACCGTCACGTGGTGGTGGCGACCGGCTGCGGGGAAGTCTCGCCGCGCGAGCAGGCCATCGAGGCGGTGAACTTTCTGATCGGCCGCGATTGCGACGGCGTGGTGGTGATCAGCCACGATCTGCACGACGAAGACCTGATCATGCTGCATCGCATGCATCCGAAGATGGTGTTCCTCAACCGGGCGTTCGAGCAATTGCCGGAGGCGTCGTTTTGCGCCGATCATCGGCGCGGCGGCGAACTGGCGGCGCGCACGCTGCTCGATCATGGGCACCGGGACATCGCGGTGATTTCCGGGCCGTTCACCGCGTCGGACAACCAGATCCGGCTCGAAGGCTTCTTTGCCGAACTGGCGCGCGAAGGGATTGCGCGCGACGACGTCACGCTGATCGAATCGGACTTCTCGCCGGAGGGCGGTTACACCGCCGCGCAGAAGCTGCTCGATTCGAAGCGGCGCGTGACGGGCCTCTTTTGCGCGAACGACACGATGGCGGTGAGCGCGCTCGCGCGGCTGCACCAGGCGGGCATTGCGGTGCCGGACGAAATGTCGGTGATCGGTTACGACGACGACTACTCGGCCGCATACACGGCGCCGGGGCTGACTTCGGTGCATATCCCCACTGCGGAGCTGACGCAGAACGCGGTGCGTTGGCTTGTCAACCAGTGCTACCGGACCACGTGGGAGATCTTCCGCGAATTTCCGGTGAGCGTGACGATGCGGGAGTCGGTGGGGCCGGCGCCGGGGGCGGTGGCGGCTTCGGTGACGGCGGCCCGATTGGAGAGCGCTTCGTAGCCCCTTTTCTTTGCCTCGTCAGGGCCGCCCGTGCGCCGCTCACGTGCGGCCCAGATGCGCTCTGATGTGCGGCCTTTTGTGCAGCCCTTTGTGCGGCTCACGTGCCGCTGCGCAGCGACAGTTCGTAGCGCAGCCGCGCCTCTTCATCGAGCCGCGTATCTTCGAGTTCCTGTAGCACGGCTTCCAGATCGATCGGCGTGGTGTCCTGTTCGACATGGCCGGTCAATTTCGCATCGACATGCAATGCGCCCGCTTCGTACAGCGCCCAGATTTCCTTGCCGTAACTGGCGTTGAGCAACTGCGGCGCGAAGCGGCCGAAATACGCGGCGAGGTTGTCGACGTCGCGCTCGAGCATCGCGGGCGCTTCGAGATTGCCGGCGGCATCCACCGCTTGCGGCAGATCGATGATTACCGGGCCGTCGGCGGCGAGCAGGATGTTGTACTCGGACAGGTCACCGTGAATCATGCCGGCGCACAGCATCCGCACCACCTCGTTGAGCAGCAGCGCGTGCAATTCGAGCGCGCGTTCTTCGGTCAGGTGCACGTCGTTCAGACGCGGCGCGACGTTGCCATCGGCGTCCGTCACCAGCTCCATCAGCAACACGCCGTCGGTGCAGATGAAGGGCTGCGGCACGCGCACGCCCGCGTTCGCGAGTTGGAACAGCGCGTCGACTTCGGCGTTCTGCCAGGCCTGTTCCTGCACTTCGCGGCCGTAGCGGCTGCCTTTTTCCATCGCGCGCTGTTGACGGCTGTTCTTGACCTTGCGGCCTTCCCGATACGACGCCGCCTGGCGGAAACTGCGCTGCTTTGCATCCTTGTAGACCTTCGCGCAACGCGTGGAGTCGCCGCTGCGCACCACGTAGACGGTGGCTTCCTTGCCGCTCATCAACTGCGCGATGACCTCGTCGATCAGGCCTTCCTCGACCAGCGGGAGCAGACGTTTCGGTGTTTTCATGCGACCGCCGGCGAGAGGAGGGCGGTGCGGCGGCTATCGGCAGCCGCTTGCGAGGGCGTGGGGAGCGGGATTCGGATCATGCCGGATTATAAGGGAGACTGACGATGAGGCCAGGCGATGGCGTGTGTGTTCTCGCGCACTCGGCTTCGCCCATTTGCAAGAAATTGTTGTAATTCCTGGCAACAGAGCTTTGCGGTTTTCTCCCATTCAATTCACATACAAATCGCTTAAACTTAGTGGTAGCAATATGTTACGGGGTGTGTGATGTTGGCCGTCTTCCTGGTCGCCTGTCCAATTTGCATCGTCGCGCTGTTCGGTTTCGCGCGGCATGTGGATCCGCAAACGGGTCACTTCAAGCGTTAGTTGGATTCCCACGTCGGTGAAGGCGGCAGCCTTGGCCTCACAGGCCGTACTGCCGGGATGATTTCCGCTTCCGGCTGTCTGTTTCCAGCTGTTTTTCCAGCCGATCGTTCACCAAGTCTTGCCTTTGCGTGCCGGGTCGCGGCACGATGCGCGATTACCTGAGTTTGGGGCAGCACCGCGTATGCGAGATTTTCTGGCGGATATCACGGCACGCATCGGCGTGCTGAAGGGTGTTCTTCCTTTGAGCCGTGCCGCGGCGGCGCGCGATGCGCTGGCCGGCGTGCAGCTTGCGTCGATGGATATTCCGCAGGTGCTCGGCTACGCGCGCATTGCCGGCATGCCCGCC
This sequence comes from Paraburkholderia ultramafica, assembly GCF_902859915.1. GTDB lineage: Bacteria > Pseudomonadota > Gammaproteobacteria > Burkholderiales > Burkholderiaceae > Paraburkholderia > Paraburkholderia ultramafica. Next base: position 236,711 of record NZ_CADIKK010000001.1, on the reverse strand, counting down.
GTTACCGGGCTTTACACCGTCTTTCTGCCGCTTGTCGCGTTTGCGTTTTTCGGCGCCTCGCGGCACCTGGTCGTCGCCGCCGATTCCGCCACGGCGACGATCTTCGCGAGCCGGCTCTCGACGATGGCGCCGGCGTCGAGCGCCGAATATGCGTCGCTCGCCGCGATGGTCGCGTTGTTCACTGCCGCGTTGCTGTTCATTGCGCGGATTTTCAAACTGGGCTTTCTTGCCGACTTCCTGTCGCGCACCGTGCTGGTCGGCTTTCTCGCCGGCGTCGGCGTGCAGGTCGGCATCGCGATGCTGGGCGATATGTTCGGGGTGCCCGGACACGCCGCGCGCAGCATCGATCAACTGATGCTCGTGGTGCACGAGTCGGCGCGGATCAATCCGCCGACGCTCGCCATTTCGCTGTTGGTGGTCGTCGCGATTCTGGCGTGCAAGCGCTTCTTGCCGCGCGTGCCGATGCCGCTGATCGCCGTCGTGGCGGTCGTGGTGCTGCTGTTTTTCAGCCGCTATCTGCAGTATCTGCCGCACTGCGTTCTTGCCGGCATCGTGTTTACGATCGCGATCGGCCTGATCAATCTGAAGGCGCTGTTTGCGATTCGCCGCGAAAGTCCCGGCGAATTCGCGCTGGCCGTGTTCACTGCGGCAGCGGTGGTGCTGATCGGCGTCGAGCACGGCATTCTGGTGGCGGTGGCGTTATCGCTGCTGCGTCACGTGCGGCACAGTTACCGGCCGCACACGATGATTCTCGTCCCCGGCGACGACGGCGTGTGGGTGCCGGTGCCCGCCGTGCCCGGTATACAGACTGCGCCGGGGCTGATCGTCTATCGCTTCGGCGCCGATCTGTTCTACGCGAACGACCACTTTTTCGTCGACGATAGCCGCCGCCTGATCGACCAGGCGCCGAGCGGACACAATCATGTGTTCATTGGGCGATGCAGGTGGCGATTCGAGCGGAAGTTCGCCCAGCCACTCGCGCGCGGCAACTCAACCGGCAACTCGCCCAGCGACTCACGCTTCTACTCCCCGGCCACTCGCGCCCCCGCTGCCGCACCGACACAATCGGCCAGCACGTCCGCCACCGCTTGCCGGCTATGCCGTGGACGCTGCACCAGACCGATCTCGCGCTGAAACGTCGCGTCGCCGAGTTCGAGCGCGGCGACACTGGCGGGCCACTTGCCGAGCCCCGCGGTGTTCGGAATCAGCGCCACGCCGATGCCGCGCGCGACCAGCTGCACGATCGCCTGCAATTCATCCAGCTCGATCACGTCGTGCACGTTCAGGCGCGAGCGCCGCAGAAAACGGTCGACCAGCCGGCCGCCGAACGACGTGCGGTCGTAGCGGATGAACGGCTCGCTCCTGAGCAGTTCGCGCCACGAGTGCTGGCCGCGCGCGAGCTTCTTCGGCACGAGCAGCACGAACGGCTCAGTGACGAGCGTGCGCCACTCGAGTTCGGACGGCAGCGCGAACGGCGGCTTGATGATGACGGCCAGATCGAGCTCGCCGGAATCCACTTGCCCCAGCAGACCCAACGACACACCGGGCACCACGCGAATCCGCCAGCCGGGCCGGTCGTCGCGAAAGCGGGCGAGCGCGTCGGCGAGAAACGACACTTGCGCGGACGCAATCGCGCCCACCCGCAGCATGCCGCTCTCCGCCGCGCCCGCGCCGCGTTCGGAGAGCCGCGCGTAGAGCGTCATCATTTCCTCGGCGAGCGCGAGGGTCTCGCGGCCCGCGTCGTTGAGCGTCGCGGAGCGGCCGGTGCGGTCGAACAGCGCGAAGCCGAGCTCCTCTTCGAGCCGCTGCATCTGCGCGCTCACCGCGGATTGAGTCAGGCCGATGCGCGCGCCCGCGCCGGAAAACGTGCCGTACTGGCTGACGGCGATAAAGGTCTTGAGCTCGCTGAGCATTCTCGATTGATCGAAATTGGTGATGGTGAGGTCAAATATATATCGTTTTTCACCATTTTTAGTCATGGTTAAACTTGGCCTCACGCGTGCGGCCTGTGCGCCGCGACGCCGATCGCATCAACCCCACTTCCAGTCAGCGAGTCTCCCCATCATGAGCGTTGCCGAAAACGTTTTGCCGCCGTTCCATCTGGCGTTTCCTGTTCATAGCCTCGCCGCCGCCCGCGAGTTTTACGGCGAACTGCTGGGCTGCCCCGAAGGTCGCAGCTCGGACGCGTGGGTCGATTTCAACTTCTACGGCCATCAGATCGTCGCGCACCTCGCGCCGGACGAGATCGGCCACCGGCAGACCAGCAAGGTCGACGGCGATGCGGTGCCGGTTCGTCACTTCGGCGCGGTGCTGTCGATGGAGCAATGGCAGGCCGCCGCCGACAAGCTGAGCCAGGCCGGCATCGAATTCATCATCGAGCCGCATGTGCGTTTCAAGGGCGAAGTCGGCGAGCAGGCGACGATGTTCTTCCTCGATCCGTCGGGCAATGCCCTGGAGTTCAAGGCGTTTGCCGATATGTCGTCGTTGTTCGCCAAGTAGGCTTCAGAACGCAAACGGTGTTTCGTAAAGCAAAGACCGGTCGACCCTCGAGGTCGACCGGTCTTTTTCATGTAATGCGTCGCGTGAAGTATTTGCTTTGCGCAAATCAATCTGAAAGCATGCTTCACAATATTTCTGGCCGCCACCGCAAGCCAAGCCACGCAAGTCTACGTGCTTTAAACAGCACCTATCTTTGTTCAGCAAACGTTTGCTTATCCCCAAGTCTTCACGCGCATGAAACAGCCCCGCTGCTTTCAATAACCTTCCTGACAATTCCGCCATTTTCGCGCCATGCAGGCGTTGGTGCCACCGATCTAGCATAAACGCTGATTCACCCATCTCCCTTACCTGCATTCTCTCGGGCGCGTTTCAATGTGGATCGTCAACGTAGCGCTTAAACGGCCATACACGTTCATCGTGATGGCCATTCTGATCTTGCTGGCGACGCCATTCGTGCTGTTCACCACGCCGGTCGACGTGCTGCCGGAAATCAATATTCCCGTGGTCAGCATTATCTGGACGTACACGGGTTTGTCGGCCGAAGACATGGCCAATCGCATCACGTCGGTCAATGAGCGCAGTCTGACCACCACGGTCAACGACATTGAGCACATCGAATCGCAATCGCTCGCGGGCATCACGATCCTGAAGGTGTTCCTGCAACCGAATGCGAACATCCAGACGGCGATCGCGCAGACCGTGGCAGTCGAACAGGCGCAGCTCAAGCAGATGCCGCCGGGCGCCACGCCGCCGCTGGTGATCAGCTACTCGGCGTCCAGCATTCCGGTGATCCAGCTCGGCCTGTCGAGCCCGACGCTTTCCGAGCAAGCGCTCAACGACACCGCGCTGAATTTCCTGCGTCCGCAGCTCGTGACGATTCCGGGCGCGGCCGTGCCATATCCGTATGGCGGCAAATCACGTCTGATCTCGGTCGACCTCGACACGCGCGCATTGCTCGCAAAAGGCTTGACGCCGTCCGACGTGGTCAGCGCGTTCAACGCGCAAAACCTGATTTTGCCGACGGGCACGGCGAAGATCGGGCCGAAGGAATACACGATCAACATGAACGGCTCGCCTGCCACGGTGGAAGGGCTCAACGATATTCCGGTGCGCACGCTCAACGGCGCGACGACCTATCTGCGCGAAGTCGCGCACGTGCGCGACGGCTTCTCGCCGCAGACCAACATCGTGCGGCAGAACGGCCACCGCGGCGTGCTGATGTCGGTGCTGAAGAACGGCAGCGCGTCGACGCTGTCGATCGTCGATACCTTGAAAGGGCTGTTGCCGGGCGCGCGCGCCGCGTTGCCGCCGGACCTGAAAATCACGGCGCTGTTCGATCAGTCGGTGTTCGTGAAAGCGGCCGTGCAGGGCGTGGTGCGCGAGGCGCTGATCGCCGCCGCGCTGACCGCCGCGATGATCCTGCTGTTTCTCGGCAACTGGCGCAGCACCTGCATCATCGCGATTTCGATTCCGCTATCGATCCTGTCTTCGCTGATCGTGCTGCACGCGCTCGGGCAGACCATCAACATCATGACGCTCGGCGGGCTCGCGCTGGCGGTCGGGATTCTGGTCGACGACGCGACGGTGACGATCGAGAACATCGAACGGCATCTGCATATGGGCACGAATCTGCACGATGCGATTCTCGACGGCGCGGGCGAGATCGCGATTCCGGCGCTCGTGTCGACGCTGTGCATCTGTATCGTGTTCGTGCCGATGTTCTTCCTGACCGGCGTCGCGCGCTATCTGTTCGTGCCGCTCGCCGAAGCGGTGGTGTTCGCGATGCTCGCGTCGTACATCCTGTCGCGCACGCTGGTGCCGACTCTGGCGATGCTGCTGATGGGCCACGCGCACAAGCCGAAGGAGGGCGCACAGCCGAATCTGTTCATGCGCGTCTACCGGCGCTTCGATAGCGGCTTCGAGCGCATGCGGGCCGCGTACATCATCATTCTGAGCAGCCTGCTGGTGCGCCGGCGCCTGTTCGGCAGCCTGTTTCTCGGCTTCTGCATCGTGTCGATGGGGCTGGTCTTCGTGCTCGGCGAAGACTTCTTCCCAAGCGTCGACGCGGGCGACATCCGCCTGCACATGCGTGCGCCGACCGGCACGCGCATTGAGGAAACGGCGCGTCTCGCCGACGAAGTCGAGAAGGTGATCCGCGAGGTCGTGCCGGCGAAGGAACTGGGCACGATCCTCGACAACCTCGGCTTGCCGTATAGCGGCATCAACCTCTCGTACAGCAATTCCGGCACGATCGGCACGCTCGACGGCGAGATTCAGGTGGCGCTCAATGAAGACCACAAGCCGACGCAGATGTATATGGACAAGTTGCGCGCGATCCTGCCGCAACGTTTTCCGGGCGTCGAGTTCTTCTTTCAGCCGGCCGACATCGTCACGCAGATTCTCAACTTCGGTTTGCCGGCCGCGGTGGACGTGCAGATTTCCGGCGCGAATCAGCAGGGCAACTTCGACGTCGCGCGCAAGCTGCTCAAGCAGGTGCGGCTGATTCCCGGCACCGTCGACACGCACATCCAGCAGAAGCTCGACGAGCCCGCGATCAACCTTCAGATGGACCGCACCCGCTTGCAGCAACTCAATCTGAGCGCGAGCAACGTCGCGCAGAACGTGCTGATTTCGCTGTCGGGCGGCTCGCAAACGTCGCCGGGATTCTGGTTCAACAACAGGAACGGCGTCGAATACAACGTCGCGGTGCAGACGCCGCAGTATCAGGTCTCGTCGATCGATGAATTGTTGCGCACGCCGGTATCGGGTTCGGCCACCGGGCCCACGCAACTGCTCGGCAACCTGGTGCGGGTCTCGCCGCAGACGCAGTTCGCGGAAGTCACGCACTACAACATCAGGCCGGTGATCGATCTGTATGTGAGCGTCGAGAAGCGCGATCTTGGCAGCGTGGCGAATCAGGTCGACAAGCTCGCGAACAACGTGCGGGCGTCGCTGCCGCGCGGCAGTCAGATCACCGTGCGCGGCCAGGTGCAGACCATGCGCAGTTCGTTCTTCGGCCTTGGCCTCGGCGTGGCGATGGCGATCGTGCTGGTCTATCTGTTGATCGTGGTGAATTTCCAGTCGTGGGTCGATCCGCTGATCATCGTCAGCGCATTGCCGGCGGCGCTCGCGGGCATCGTGTGGATGCTGTTTCTGACCGGCACGCATCTGAGCGTGCCGGCCCTGACCGGCGCAATCATGACGATGGGCGTCGCGACGGCCAACAGCATTCTGATGGTGGCGTTCGCGCGCCAGCGGCTCGCCACCGGCGTGCCGCCGCTCACCGCCGCGCTCGAAGCCGGCGCGAGCCGGATCAGGCCGGTGCTGATGACCGCGTTCGCGATGATCATCGGCATGATTCCGATGGCGCTCGGGCTCGGCGAAGGCGCCGAGCAGAATGCGCCGCTCGGCCGCGCGGTGATCGGCGGCTTGCTGTTCGCCACGGTGTCCACGCTGTTCTTCGTGCCGATCGTGTTCGCAGGCATTCATAGCCGCCTCGCGCGTCGCCACCGCAGCGACGACGACAAAGGCGGCAATGGCAACGGCGGCGATGGCGGCAATAGCGGCAACGACGGCCCCGCGCCGGACCACGGCGGCGCTGCCCGGCCCGCGTAAAGATAAATGACGGCTGACTGAGATGGCTGACTGAGATGACCGAAAAAACTCACGCATCGCTAGCGATCCCCTCGCGAGAAACTGAAGAGGGGCACGCATTGCCGCCGCGCCACCGCGAATGGAAGCGCGCGAAGATCGCGGTCTGGATCGTGCTCGCGCTGCTCGCGCTGGGCGCGTTGCGCACCGTGATCGCGAACGTGCTGCAAAACCGTTCGGTCGAGGCGACCACCGAGCAGAACGCCACCCAATACGTGAACGTGGTGAGCCCGACGCAAACCGAAGGCGGCGGCAACACGCTGTTGCCGGGCACCTTGCGCGGCTACGTCGAATCGCCGATCTACGCGCGCTCGACCGGCTATCTGCTGCACTGGTACGCCGATATCGGCGCGCGCGTGAAGCAGGGCCAACTGCTCGCCGAACTCGACACGCCCGAAATCGATCAGGAACTCGCGCAGGCATTGGCGCAGCGTCAGCAAACCAGTTCGAGCCTCGGTCTGGCGAAAAGCTCGCTGGAGCGCTGGCAGCAATTGCGTCAACGCGATGCGGTCTCGCAGCAGGAACTCGACGAACGGCAAAGCACCTACACGCAGGACGTCGCCAACCTCGCCGCCGCCGATGCAAACGTCAAGCGCCTGCAGCAACTCGAATCGTTCAAGCGGATCGTCGCGCCGTTCGCGGGCGTGGTCACGCAGCGCAACGTCGACGTCGGCGATCTGATCGACGCGGGCAGCGGCACGAGCCGCGCGCTGTTCGCACTCGCGCAGTCGGACCCGCTGCGCGTCTATGTGCAATTGCCGCAGGCGTATGCGCAAAACGTGTCGGTCGGACAGAAGGTGGTGGTCACGCAGGCAGAATTGCCGGGCCAGCAATTCCACGGCACGGTCACGCACATTTCCGGCGCGATCGACGTGCCCACCCGTTCGCTGCAGATCGAAGTGACGCTGCCGAATCCCGACGGCAAGCTGCGGCCCGGCGCTTATGTTCAGGTCGCCGTGCCTGCGGCGGCTCATGCGCAACTGATGGTGCCGGGCAATGCGCTGCTGTTTCGCGCCGAAGGTCCGCGCCTTGCGGTGGTCGATGCGAAGGGCAACGTGCAGTTGCGCAAGATCGTGATCGCGCAGGATCTCGGGCAGTCGCTCGAAATCGAAAGCGGGATCGAAGCAAACGACAGGATCATCATCAACCCGAGCGATTCGATCGCGGACGGCGATCATGTGCAGGTCACGCAGCCGCAGAAGAACGGCAAGGGGGCGTCGTGAAGCTCGCGGGTCCATGCCGGGCGATGACGACGCTGGCGGGCGCGGCGAGTGTGGCTTCGAGCGTGGCCTTATTGGCCGCGTGCACGGTCGGCCCGGACTATCAGCGGCCGCAGGCCGAGGTGCCGCCCAGCTGGCAGACCGATTCGTACTGGCGCGTCGCCGCGCCGTCGCATGCGCCGATCTCGCCGGACTGGTGGAGCGGCTTCGGCGATCCGACGCTCGCCACGCTGGAGACCCAGGCGCTCGCGCAGAATCAGACGCTGGTCGCGGCAAGCGCGCACTACGAGCAGGCCAGGGCGACGCTCGCGAACACCAGCGCGCAACGCGTGCCGGAAGTCGATGTGGGCGCGACGGGTTCGCGCTTCAGGATTTCGCAGAACCGGCCGTTGACCAACTACGGGACGCCGACCGAGTCGACGGTGCAGAACAGTCTGCAAGTCGGTGCGACGATCAACTACGACACCGATCTATTCGGCCGGATACGTCGAGAGGTGGAAGGCGCGGCGGCCTCCGCGCAGCAATCGGCGGACGATCTCGCGAACGCGCGGCTCGTTCTCACCACCGACCTCGCCACCGACTATTTCTCGCTGCGTGAATTCGACGCCGAGATCGACGTGCTGAATCAGTCGGTGAAACTGCAGCAGAAGGCGCTCGACTACGTCACCTCCGAGCACGATCTCGGCTCGGTGTCGGGGCTCGAAGTGTTGCAGCAGAAGTCGCTGCTCGACTCGACGCGCGTGCAGGCGCAACTGCTGCTGAATCAGCGCGCGCAGTTCGAACATGCGATCGCCGCGCTGGTCGGCGTGCCGGCCCCGCAGTTCGCGATCGAGCCGAAGGTGCTCGATGCAAAGGCGCCGGCGATCCCGCTCGGCGTGCCCAGCGACGTGCTGCAACGGCGGCCCGACATCGCGTCGGCGGAGCGCGCGATGGCGGCGGCCAACGCGCAGATCGGCGTCGCCAAGGCGGCGTTCTTTCCGAGCCTGACGCTGACGCCGGGCATCGGCTGGGAGAGCACGCAGTTCGCCAGTCTGCTGAGCGCGCCCACGCTGATGTGGACGCTCGGCGCGGCGGTCGGCCAGGTGCTGTTCGACGGCGGCCGCCGCGCGGCCAACGTCAAATTCGCGAGCGAAGGCTACAAGGCCACCGAGGCGACCTATCGGCAGACCGTGCTTACAGCATTCCAGCAGGTGCAGGACGGCATCAGCGGCCTGTCGGTGCTGGACGGCGCGGCGAAGCAGTCGCACGAGGCGGTGATGGATGCGCAGCGTCTGCTGTCGCTCGCCAGCGACCGCTATTCGGGCGGCCTCGTCGCGTATCTCGACGTGATCACCGCGCAGCAGTCGCTGCTCAACAGCGAGCGTCAGGATGTGCAGATTCACGGCCAGCAGATGACCTTGTCGGTTGCGCTGGTGAAGGCGCTCGGCGGCGGCTGGGATGCCGGTGCGGACCTCGCGAACACGCCGAAGGACGCGCGGCCCGGCGACACGAAGGAGGCGATGGCTCCCGCACGCTCAGCCGCCCGCTGATGATGACGCCGTACCCGCAGGAGGGATTGGAAGGCGTTTCGTATAATACGGAGCCAAGGGGACGCGCATGAAATTGCTGATTGTTGAAGACGAGCACAAGGTGGTGGACTACCTGCGCTCCGGTTTGACAGAGCAGGGCTGGGTCGTCGACGTCGCGCTCGACGGCGAGGAAGGCATGCATCTGGCGACCGAATTCGATTACGACGTGATCGTCCTCGATGTGATGCTGCCCAAACGCGACGGCTTCAGCGTGCTGAAAGCGCTGCGCATGCGCAAGTCGACGCCGGTCATCATGCTGACCGCCCGCGATCACGTGAACGACCGCGTGCGCGGCCTGCGCGAAGGCGCCGACGACTATCTGACCAAACCGTTTTCGTTCCTCGAACTGGTGGAGCGGCTGCATGCGCTGGCGCGGCGTACCCGTTCACAGGAGTCGACGCTGATTTCGGTCGGCGATCTGTTCGTCGATCTGATCGGCCGGCGCGCGACCCGCGACGGCGTGCGCCTCGATCTGACCGCGAAGGAATTCCAGCTGCTCAGCGTGCTCGCGCGGCGCCAAGGCGACATCCTGTCGAAGACCGCGATCACCGAACTGGTCTGGGACGTCAACTTCGACAGCCACACCAACGTGGTCGAGACCGCGATCAAACGATTGCGCGCGAAGCTCGACGGGCCGTTCCCGTCGAAGCTGCTGCACACCGTGCGCGGCATGGGTTATGTGCTCGAAGTGCGCGAGGAGGCGGAGTCATCATGAACCGTTCGATTGCCCGCCGCCTTGCGCTGATGTTCGCGCTCGTCGCGCTGTTCGTGTTCACGCTGGTCGGCACCGGGCTCTTTCTGGTGCTGCGCACGCAGCTCGAACATCACTTGCGCGAGTCGCTCGACGATCGCGCGCAGATCGCGCGCATCATCGTCTATCACGCGGTGACGCCGGAGAAGTGGCGCATGGCCCGCGAAAAACTCACCGACATGACGCCGCACGACGGCAGCACCGTGTATTCGGTGTCGAGCACGGACCCGTATTTCCATTACGGCAAGCTGGTCGATGGCTCGGTCGTGTCGAACTGGCCCGGGGGCTACGCGCGCGTGACGCCGGCCGGCGGCGGCCCGGACATGCTCACTTCGACGCAGACGATACCCGCTTACGGCACGCGTCCGCCGGTGCAATTGCAGGTGGCGTCGAGCTATTCCCCCAACGCACGCACGATGCGCGTGTTCGGCTCGGCGCTCGCCGCGCTGTCCGCGTTGGGCAGTCTCGCCGTGCTGCTGCTCAGCTATTCGGTGACGCGCCTCGGCCTCGCACCGCTCACGCGCCTCACGCGCGACGCGTCCGCGGTGAGCCCGAACAACCGGTCGCAACGTCTGAACACCGCGTCGCTGCCGCTCGAACTGAACGATCTGGCGAACTCCTTCAACGGTGCGCTCGAACGTCTGGATGGCGCGTATGGCCGCCTCGAATCGTTCAATGCGGACGTCGCGCATGAACTGCGCACGCCGGTGACGATTCTGATCGGCCAGACCGAAGTGGCGTTGACGCGCAACCGCTCGGTCGACGATCTGCGCCATACGCTGCAATCGAATCTCGAAGAGTTCGAGCGCCTGCGCGCGATCATCAATGACATGCTGTTCCTCGCCCGCGCCGATCAGGGCGAGCGCGCGACGGGCCTGATCGAGGTGTCGCTGGCCGCGGAAGTCGCGCATACGCTGGAGTTTCTCGAGATTCCGCTCGAAGAAGCGCGCGTGCATGCACGACTGCACGGCGACGCGCTGGCGCGCGTGAACCGCTCGCTGTTCGGCCGCGCGTGCACGAACCTGTTGATGAACGCGATCCAGCATTGCGAGCCGGGCGCGGCGATCAGCGTGACGATCGTGCGCGACGACGATCAGGTGCGCGTCGTGGTGGCCAACCCCGGCGAGCCGATCGCGCCGGACATCCTCGAACATCTGTTCGACCGCTTTTATCGCGCGGAAGTCTCGCGCACGAATAGCCGCGAAAACCACGGGCTGGGTCTGGCGATCGTGAAGGCGATTGCGGAGATGCACCGCGGCACCGTGTCGGCGCGCAGCGCGCACGGGATCAACACGTTTGCATTTTCGGTCGCGGTCTCGCAGATCGAGAGTGACGCGCAAACAGCGCACCCGAATGCGGGCGTGACGGTTGAAGCTGGCGCTTACTCGTCGCTGGCAAAGGGCAAGTCCGCCTGAACCGGCAGGCGCGGCTTGAGCGCGTGCTCGTGGGCCGGCGTCAATGCGCTCACGCGCACGCCGAGAAGCCGCAGCTTGCGGTTCAATTCCACCCGCCGCAGACATTCGGTCGCCGCGCGCCGGATTTCGGTGGCGTCGGCGGTCGGCTCGTCCAGCGTCAGATCGCGCGTGACCGTGCGGAAATCGTCGTAGCGCAATTTGATGCCGACCGTCCGGCCCACATAGCCCTTGCGCACGAGATCTTCCGCGACCCGCACGCACAAGCCGGTAAACGAACTGGACAGCGCAGGGCGGTCGTGACGTGGATGCAGATCGCGCTCGAACGTGGTCTCGCGGCTCATCGACTTGGGCTCTGATTCGACCACCACCGGCCGCTCGTCGTGGCCCTGGGCGACCTGCATCAGCCACGCCGAGTAGCTGCGCCCGAAGTGGTCCTGCAACAGCCCCGCGTCCGCCGCCGCCAGATCGCCGACGGTGGCGAGCCCGAGCGCCGTCAGTTTTTCCGCGGCCTTCGGGCCGATGCCGTTGACCTTGCGCACCGGCAGCGGCCAGACGCGCAACGGCACATCGGCCGGCGTGAGGATCGTGAGGCCGTCGGGTTTGTCGAGTTCGGAGCCGATCTTCGCGAGCAGCTTGTTCGGCGCGACGCAAATCGAGCAGGTGAGGCCGGTTGCCTGATTGACCGCCTCCTTGATGCGCGCGGCGATCTCGCGCGGCTCGCCCGGCAACTCGGTCAGATCGATATAGATCTGGTATGGCGAATGCGGGAGATCCAATTCCTTCGCCTCGAAGTATAACCATTTGTTCTAAAAGAGGAAAACTTGAGTAAAAATTCCGAGAAAAGACAAATCTCACCAAGACTGTATCCTGACCAGCCTATTTTCGAGGTTTTCCGGGGTTGGGATACATTTGTCCCGGATGGCGACAACTGAGATCTTCATCCAAACGTCACCGGCCCGTAACCGGTCCTATGCCGCTAGCAGCGCCTTTTATGCCGTCGCGACCTGCCAGAGAAAAAGATGCGTCTTAAGGAGTGAGCGGGAGTTCGCCTTGGACTGGACCCATAACTGGGCTGTCAACCGAGGAACGTTCGAGCGCGCTGACGCGCACCCCGATCAGCCTTATGCGCCGGTCCAACTCGATTCGTTTCAAACATAGGTTAACGGCGCGCCGGATGGCGGCGGATTCGCGAACTCCCGCTGGCAGCGATATATCCCTAGTAACGATTTTAAAGTCCGAGAATTTGATTTTTACTCCGACCGTCCGGCCGCAGTAACCCTTGCGATTCAAGTCCTGTGCGACCCTTTCGCAAAGCTGAGTCAGCGCGGGGGTCAGGACTGCGCGGTCTCGCACGACATGCATATCCCGTTCAAAGGTCGTTTCGCGACTCATTGACTTCGGCTCAGAGGACACGACGACCTCACGGTCGTCCACTCCGTGCGCTATTCGCGCCAGCCATGCGGCGTAGGTACGTCCGAAGCTTTCCTGTAAAAGTCCAAGGTCAGCGGACGCCAAGTCACCTACCGTCACGATGCCGAGACCGGCTAGCCGCTCGCTCGCGCGAGGCCCAATGCCATTGACTTTTTTTGCAGCTAACGGCCAGATGCGTGACTCAATGTCCGACATCGACAGAATCGTCAGTCCGTCGGGTTTGTCCAATTCCGAGCCAATCTTTGCGAGCAATTTGTTCGGTGCAATAGCAATGGAGCAGGTCAGGCCAGTTGCATCTCTAACTGCATTTTTAATGCGAGCGCCGAGCACACGCGATTCACCGTCCACCCGCGTGAGATCAACGAAAATCTCGTCAATCCCTCTGTCCTCAATTTGGTCTGTGAATGTTCGGACTGCGTCCTTGAATAGGCGCGAGTAGCGTCGATACGAGTCAAAATCGGTTGGTAAGAGAACTGCATCCGGCGCGAGTTGCGCAGCCCTCATCATGCCCATCGCGGAAAACACGCCCAACGCTCGCGCCTCGTACGTCGATGTCGTGACGACACCACGTCCGGCGTAATCGCGGAGTTTGGCGAAACGTCGCGTTCCGTCGGACTGAAGTTCCGGTGTCGCATTGCGGCCACCTCCAATTACGACAGGCTTGCCTATTAATTCAGGATAGCGAAGCAATTCCACTGAAGCATAGAAAGCATCCATGTCGACATGCGCGATGCGACGTAAAGGCTGATTGCTCACGAAAACTGTACTGCCACACTGCACAACATATTTTCCAATATCCGTACGTAGCGTCGCGTGAGATGTTTAAATTTCTGGAACACAACATCGGCATGGTTACGTCGCAGTCGCTAATACGGCATGAACATCGAAGCTGACCGCGTTTCGACGTCTAGGACCGGACTGCCCTTACATCTTTCTCACGAGGCAACCGCCACCATGACTAAGTGTGCTGTATATTTATACAGTATTTTATAGTCCGCAGCACGGTTGCGCAACATGCCGAGAGTCTGAGTGGGAGGCTGGCGAGGACAAGGGGGCGTCGGTAGTTGAGAGACCGGTCGGGCCGGCGTCGACGAATGGCGGCTCTCATCACCGTCGAATGGGTCTTACTAACGAGGCGGTCTCAGGCCGGTTGGCAAGATAGCCCGGGTAAGAGACAGACGACGAAGATGCACCTAGTCCTTCGGTGAATCCGCGCGTAGGGCTCGTGCGATGTTTCGCCGCCCGACATTGCACCTGCGTCGCAAACCGTTGCCTCGTCTGCGGTAGCGTTTGCGCGCGGCCGACGGTTCACTGGAGATCTCTCCGGTTTCTCCGCCAACCGGGCGACTTTGCCACCACGTGTCGGCAACAGCCGGTCGCAGCTCGCTGTGCTATTTGCTGGCGATGACCTTTAGCTCTGTGCCCGAGATGTTCTTCAGATAGATATAGCTTGCTCCGAGTACCGTCAGCATCTCATCGGTAATGCGGGCTTCCGAGATGGCCGGCTGGACAATAAAGAACCCTATACGAACCTCGACGTCCCGACATTTGTTGCGTAGTAAATCTAGCTGCTCGGGCCGCCCCTTGAGCAGTCTGTCAAATGCGTTCTCAATCGAGGCGCTATACCTATCGAGAAGCTGCCCGAAGATTGCTTGGCCCGTATGCAACCACTTCACTGATCTAGCTGCCTGACCGCTAACGACGTAGGTGTCATCCACGCGAGCGCCGGGTTTGGCGTCCTTGGCGCAGTATTTGCAATGATAGAAGTCTATCTGGATGTGGTCGTCTTTCTCGTTTATTGCGACCAAATCTGCGATTTCGCCGGTGCCGTCATCGTTGAAAACGATGTCGTACAAGGGGGCAATTTTTGTATAAGTGAATCCTTGGACAGTGTCGAGATTTCTCGTTTTGCCCATGGATTCCTTGTTTATTTGAGTGGTACCCCAATCCCAGCTTGACAAATGCTCTCTCGGAAGTTTTACATTTAGAGTCTGTGGGCTGAAATAACGGTAGTTACCCAAGACTATTGATCCATCTTGCTTCAATATTCTAAGCGGATGGTCTTCGAGGTAATCGGAAAACGATCGCTCCCCGCCATAGATAAGTTGAATCCCGCCGCATTCAATAGCATAACCGTCTTGTTTCAGAATAATTTCGACTGAGGCGATTTCCTTCTCATTACCTAGGGCATCGGTCGTCGATATAGGAATTCTCAGGGTGGTGTCGTTCTTCCGGCTCGGGTAACCGAGCTGAAGATCCAGCAAGCTGTAGGGCATGCCATTAACTACAAGGGTAATCTTGCTCTCGGCTTCAATATAGATGGTATCTGGCCAGTCCGCATAGAACAAGCCATCTGGCCATTTACCCTCTATTTTTTCGGATCGAATGACGTTCTTTAAAATATCTTTGGTGTCAATGTTTGGATTGTTTATTTTTCTGGATATTGAGTCGCACCATTTAACCCAGTAGTCAATAGACTCAGAGTTCATCTCCCAAAGTTTTCCTTTATAGGAGCATCCGGCGGTTGTTTTGGTGCCACGTTCGAATCCGATGCCAAAAATATTGGACTTGATGGCAGTGCCGTTTTCCAGGTCATCCATTACCGCATTAATATCTCGACCGACATGCATGGTAAAACATACATCTCTTGTGCCACGCGTAAGTCCAACATTTTGAAACTTTAAGAGGTTTATGTCGTGAAGTATGCGAAAGGTTTTCTCTCCAGCAATCTTGTCAGCTCTAAGACACAGACTGTCTCGGAAGTTCGCGCACTGCCGCTCATCCCCGGAGCTGCTAATAAAGAGCGTCTGGTCTTCTTTTCGGTAGTATGCGAGGTATAGATGCCAGTCGGTCGAAGAGATGGTCATAGTGTTCGCCCACGAGACAGGTGACTCAACGCGTGTCACGGCCATCACGAGTGTTTGGTCTTCGCTCACTGAGTAGAGCTGTATCGTCTCGCCCTTCGCCTTCATCTCGGCAGCTCCAAGCGGACGCCAATCCGCCTCGACGATTCTGTACGCTACGGCGCTAATGTTCGGCGTCGGATTTAGAGAGATGATCCTCTCGCCGTCCTCCATCTCCTCGAATTGAAATTCGAATTTTTCGCGCTGTAATTCCCGGCCAATCTTCTTTTCGCTTATCTCTCTAATTATGATCCCCCAGTCGGCGCTCTCCGAGTAGAGATGCGGTCATCTGCCCATCAACTTTCTGATTCGCAATGTTGGCGACAAATTTCGCTGCGCCGAGACGATTGTCGACGCGGGTTAGTCTTCCAATA
The DNA here is from genome assembly GCF_902859915.1 of Paraburkholderia ultramafica. Lineage (GTDB taxonomy): Bacteria > Pseudomonadota > Gammaproteobacteria > Burkholderiales > Burkholderiaceae > Paraburkholderia > Paraburkholderia ultramafica. Next base: position 220,899 of record NZ_CADIKK010000001.1, on the reverse strand, counting down.
AATTGGAGTGTAACTGCGGGGCTGCAGTGCTGATCGTGAAGTGCAGCAATTTTTAATTCAGGGAGATCAAATCCTTCTCCAAGCATATTGACGCAAACAATAATTTTGTGCTCTTTTCTTTTAATAGATTCTATTATTTTGTCTTTGCCTTTGATGCCGCTGTAGACCAATACCGGAGAGAGATCCGGATGTTTCTTGTAAAGCTCATAAATTTTTCTGGCTTTCGCCTTCGAATTCGCTCGAGCCATGAGAAGATGATCCTTGCCGGCTTCGAGGTCCACACGTAGCAGCGCTACCGCCTTTTTCGCAATGGCTGCGTCTGATAACGACAACTGATATTCTCGAACAGGATGAAACTCGATGGACTGGAAGTACCCGTCATCTTGTGCGTCTTTTAGAGGGTAGTTATAAATAATATGTCCATCAAGAGCTTGCTTATCTTCTCGAAATGGCGTGGCTGTGAACTGGATACACGGTTTGTTTTTGAATGCACTCTTTACTCTCGCCATGTTTGTGCCGCGACATGATGCGCTTCATCGACAATTAGGTGGCTTATGAGGCCGACAAATCTGTCAAAAACGCCGCGATCACTCATGGTGAGTGCATTCGGAGTGGCTACGACGACATTGGAATCTGCAATGGAACGGATGTCTTGATCCGATAAGGCCGACGTCATCGCGAAAACGCGAGGTGATAACGTTTCAGGGCCAATAGAGTTGAACCGTCTTATATTGGTGAGTGCCGTGAGCTTTTCGGATGTTTGCGACCGTAAGGCGTCTGACGGAACTATTATTAATGTTCTCGGAAAGGTACCAGCAATTATCAACGAGAAAATAGTATCGGTCTTCCCGGTTCCTGTAGGCATGACAACAGTAGCGGGACGCTCTGCCGAAGACGTTAGATGACCTAGCGCAGAAAAAAGCGCTGCACGCTGCGGTTTCCTGAATCCGCTGTTGTTATTGATTTCACTCGGCTCGATGATGCGCAATGGATTGTCTACCCAACTCCTATATATCTCGTTGGCATCGTACATCGCTTTGTTCAACGGCATGGTCTGCTCGCTTTTTCTAATTGGTAACAAAAAAGTTTGATAATTTATCTGGAATGATAGCAGTAGTGCGAATAAGGCACTCGACCACGATAGAATTATCGATGGGCGCGCCGGAGATTGCGGGATGCGCACGGCCTGGCTGTGAACGGTGGAGTCGACACCCCGATGCCACTATTGAACGTTGATCTGGGCCGACTTGTCGCTGGGACTGATGTCACAGAACTGTTTTGATCGCACACGTCGCGCGGCGGCCGTCGAAACGGACGGCAATCCATATTAATGGCAGCAGTCGCCAGAGGAAATCGAAAATCGTCGTGGTTGGATCCTTCCACTGGTGTTATCCGTGATTACGATGTGAGACGTCCGATGCCAGTGCTCGTGACCCAAGATCGCCTGCATTCCCTACTTCAGCCGTCATACTAGCTGGATCGCTCCGTGCGATCCGGAAAACTCTCCTCGACAAACGCCCGCGTCTCAGCCTGCCCGGTCCGAGCATACGCCGCCGTGGTCTGTACCGACGCGTGGCCGAGCAGCGCCTGCGCGACCGGCAACGGCACACCGTGGTCGACCACCAGCGTCCGGGCATAGCCATGGCGCAGCCAGTGCGTGGAAGCCCGGTCGAGGGCCGCGCGCATCGCACGGTCGTCGACCGGCACGCGGCTCGCGGCCAGCGCAAATAACGCCCGGACCTCGTCGTAGAGTCCGCTCGGTCCCAGCGCGCGGCCGCGCTCACTGTGGATCAGCGGCAGGCGTTCGTCTGCAGGCGGATCGGCTGGTAATCCCACCGCGCGCCGGTACGCCCGCAGCGCAAGCAGGCAGACGCCGGGTAGCGGAATCGCCCGCAGCCGCTGACCCTTGCCGAGCACGTGCAGCGTCCACTGCCGGGCCTCGTCGACGTCAACGTGCGGCAGCGCCAGGTCCTCATTCCAGACGAGCTCCGCGAGCCGCACGCCGCCGTAGCGGTAGAGCGTCCAGATTGCGCAGCGCCTCGTCCAGACGGTGACCGGGACATCCCCCGGCGGCGTCACCGTCCGCGACCGCATCGCAATGGGCGAGCGCGACAGCGGGGAGGAAGCGCACCGGTGTCCACGTCATGCGCGCGCGGCGTCCGGCGGCGAGTCCCTCGGCCGGATTGACCGTGAGATACCCGGTGCGGTGCCACCACGCGAACAGGCTGGAGACTGCAGCAAGCGCGCGCGACACGCTCGCCGGCGCCGCGCGTCGGATGGTGCCTGCGGCGTCCTGCCGGGGTGCCTGCAGCGCGTCGCGGTATGCGATCAGGTCCAGCCGGGTGAGGTCCGAGAAGGGACCGAGGCGCTCGCGCACGCACCAGGCCGCGAGCCGCCGCAGTTCCGTCATGTAGGCGCGCTGCGTATGCGGCGAGTGGGAGGCCCGCTTCACGGCCTGTGCGTCATCGGCCACCCCGAGGGTGTTGGTGAGTGCTACCGGATTCGCGAAGCGGCCCGCCCGGGCTAGCCATGCCGCCCCGACGCCGCCAGGCAGTAACGCCGCGTCCGGCGCGACGACGGTCGGAACGGGCGCGCTGTGCGGCGTCCCGTCAGCCGCGGTCTGCCGGAAGCGCCGGCGGTGCTGCCGCAGGACGCGTTCAAGCACGGTCGACGCGGAGGGCGCCGCGGCTTCAGGCACGACGCGCAGGCGCCCGCGCTCCCAGTACTCGATGGCGGTCTCGTGCTCGAGCAGCAGCGCGAACACGGTGGGGTGTTCGCGCTTCGCGTCGGCGAGCGACGGGCAGCCGCGTTTGAGCGCGGTCAGGGTCCAGCGGAGATAGAGTGGATGGCCGAGCGCGTGAGCCAGGTAGTCGAGCGCCGCGTCGATTGTGTCCGGCAGGCGCTGCGGCGGCCGGCAGCCGGTATCGAGCCAGTCGGACGGGTTCATCGCGGTCTTCTCGTTGATGCCGGTTTCTGGGCGACGTGGCCGGCGTGCATGGCGGGACGGGCCGGGCGGCGGGCGGGCGAGGCAGACGCGGAGGCCCCTTTGGTGGCCGGCTTGCCGACGAGCGTCAGCATCTGGCGCTGCTGCTCGACCACCGTCAGGAGCGCGGCCGCTTCGGCCGCGGCCTGCTGGTGAGCGTGGCGCTGCTCCGCCAGTTCGGTCATCTGCCCGGCGATCTCCAGCGGCACGTCGGGCACCGCGAAGCCGGTGAGGCCCGCCTGCACGACTTCCGCCTCGATGGCGTTCAGGTGCCGGGAGAGCATCGCCGGGTCGCCGGCGCCGAGGCGCGCGCGCAGCTTGCGGACCGAGACGATCTTCCGGAAGCGGGCGTCGGACGCGGGTGCGGGGTCGCCCGCCTCGGCGAGCAGGGCGAGGACGGCCGTGCGGATGGCGCCGGCGCGCTGACGCCGCGCAGACTGATTCGCAACTGGAGGAGGGACGTCGCTTCGGAAGGGTCGGAGTACATCGAGCCACTATAAACTCTCCCTCCGCCCATATGCGCAGGCCAAAATTTAGCCCCCGCTTTGGCGCGGTCTCCTTATTGCGACACTGCCGCGTGTGGGTGCCGAAGCGCGTGAGGAGGGCGGCGAGTGGGTCGTGACCAAGGCGATCATGAGCCGCAGCGCGCGCGTGCTGATGGAAGCCTGGGTACGAGTGCCGGCAGCAGATTGACGCGCGGCGGTCTTTCAGAAAGCATAAAACCCGGTCTCGTCCGTTGAGGGCGAGACCGGGTTCACCTGCAGCAAACTACCTTGTGGCGTGCGCGTGCTTACCTGTCGGGGTTAGCCGCTACGAAGCTCTGGAACGCTGTGTACGGCTGGCTGATCGGAGAACCGTTGATCATGATGCCGTAGGTGTTGTCACCGCTATCCAGCACGTAGTACATGACGGACTGGATGTTGTGCGTCTTGCGCGCCGCATAGAATTCACCCAGCTGCGTGGTGATGTAGTTCGCGCGGAACGCCTCCGACTGATCCGGACCCGTGTTCCATTCGGTAATCATGAACGGAACGCCGTAACGTGCCTTGCAGTACGTCGGCAGATCGAAGCCGGGGCCGTTGCCGTCGGAGCCGATGTTGAAAATGTCGCCGTACGCATCGTAGTTGTGCCACGTCGTGATGTCCCAACGCAGCGTTTGATGGCCGCCGGTGCCGTCAGGCTGCATACCTTCCCACAATGCGTCCGCCGCGCCCACGTCTGCCACGCAGAAGTTCACCGCGCACTTTGCATTCGGCTGAACCGACTTCACGCCGTCGATCATGCCGCGAATCGAGTTGCGCATGACTGGCCAGTTCTGGTTGTTGAAGTCCATAGCCAGCGAGCCGGCGTATGAGAAGTTGTTCACGGTGGCGTTCTGGCGCGTCATCTCGTTGCCGCACTCATAGATCGTGACGCCGTACGGCATCAGTGCAGACGCAACTTTCTGTGCGATCGCCATATTGGCCTTGTAGGCGACGACGTCGTCCGTGTACACGTTGCCGTTGGCATCGGTCACGCCGCCATTGATCAGCACGAGCAGCGTCAGACCAGCCTGTTGGAACGCTTGCGCGATCTTGACCACGGCATTGATCTGGTTCTGGTCGGCCGTACATCCCACGCGATAGCTGGTGCACCCCATGCCCTTGATCAACGAGACCAATTGGGTCGGCGTGTACGTGTAGTCGAAGTGTCCGTTGACGCCGTAGAACATGCCGGACTGAGGCGCGGCAGCGAGGCGCGGGTCCGTGCAGAGCAACCACTGGGCCGTGAAGTTGCGCGGGTCCACGTTGACATACCACTGGCCGTTTCCGATGTGCCAGATCTTGCCGCCGTACCAGAGCACCAGACTCACGCCGCCCGTGTTGCCCACGGTTTTGCCATTGCAATAGATCACACCGTTCACCAGCGTCCAGATGGCGCCGGTTTTGTCGATGATGTACGACGCTGCAGGCAGCGTGGTGCCGTCTGCAGAGGTGCCGCCGAGACGCGGATCGTTACACCAGACCCAGCCCGAACCGTTCCACGAGTAGAACTGACCGTTGCCCTGGTGATACACGTTGTTGTTGATGTACAGCATCAGCGTGACGCCGGACGTAGCGCCGGCTTTTGCCCCGTTCCGGTACACCGAGCCACCCGACAGCGTCCATGTGGCGCCGCTGCTGTCGATGATCAAGCTTGCCGGCGGAATGGCGGTGCCGCTGGCCGAAGCGGTGCTGGCGTGAGCTATGGCGTTCGTGACGGCCGATCCGTTGCTCGTGCCGCTGCCATCCGAGCCGCCTCCACCGCACGCGCTCAACAGATAGCTTCCACCGAGAGCCGCTAGGCCGCCGATAAATTGACGTCGTTTCACCATGGCGATAATTCCGTGTCGAGAAAATTCTCGATTAAAAAACTCCAGGGTTTGGGTTTGGAGTTTTGAATTAATCAATGCGGTCCAATTGGCCGCTTCTTAATTAGCATTCCTTATAGATAAATAATTATTTATCCATTATCGAGCGTCGGTAATTTCTACCGGCTGCCGGATAGATAATCGAGTGAATGCAGTCTTTTATAAGGCGAGCGACACCCACGACTTGATGGCACGCTAATTCGCGTGCCACCATTCGCCATACAAAAAGGAGACGATCTGACTACTGCTCGTTATCCCCGTGTCGCGTTTGAAGCAAACGTTTCACCTAAAGCCCGTGTGACCCGCTTGATTCGGTAATTTGTGCAAACAACTGTTTCGACTGGGGTGAATAGTACCCGGAATGGTATTTTAATGCAGTAAAAACAGTTCAATTCCGCGATAATAGCACGAATGTTTCCGATATTTTTGCTGCAAAGCAAGAATTAGTAATTTCTTATGATGATCGGAGGAATGGTCTCGTTTTATTTTTTAGACTTCGACCCTATAGCCTGCGTCAACTTTGAATTTTGATCGATCCGGGCGGCGGAGGGCGCCGTTGCAGTGCCCAGTTTGCAGGCAGGTATTATTTTTCTTATTACGTTTTGTAAACAATTGTGCTGACAATAATTGAATTAACAACGCAGCAGTATTTTTTACGCGGAAGGGGATTGTACTAAATAATCTACTGCGGCGACGTGGAGCGAAATTTATGTTTTTTGCATTTAATTTCTGATTGCGATACGGAATTCGACCAATAAAAGCCGACGAGCATCACGCGCTGGAAAGCGACTGGATGCGTCCATTAATCTGGACCCTGCGCGCAATAGGCGCGATGCGGTGAAGCGCGACGTTACCTGACAACGACGGCCAGGTGCGGTTGCGTGAGGCAAGCTTCGAAAACTTGCCTGTAGTACCAGTCAATTTGATCAGGATGGCGAATCATATTGGTTCGGCTAGAGACATTGCCGGCGCTGCGGAGATTGGCCGTAAGAACCATCGAAACTTGCAGCGGGTATGGCCAAGGTCGCCTCGGCACGATTCGCCCAAATCCGCCATGTCATAGCTCTTTTCGGCCGCTGCATTTCAAGTTGTCGCGAGACCTGAAAGCGCAATTTTTTTCGAGCTCATGTCACGTATCATGGTCATACTTCATGAGCGATCGATGTGTGCAACTCGTTCGGAATGACCGGGTCATAATGAAGCTACGCACGCTTCGCGCTTTTCTCGCCAGTGCGCCGGGTTATCTATCGGCGCGGGTATCGCTAACGCATCCACAGTCTTCGTGCCTTGTCCTGTTACCACGAGACCGTCGCGACATCCATTTTCTTGGATTCATTCGGGAGGGTAAGTGAGCATTCTGAGCTTTGTTCTGATCGTGACCGGTGTGCTGTTGAATGCTATGGCGCAACTCTGGCTGAAGGCCGGAACCAATGCGCTCGGAGCGCTTAGTATCAGTCGCCAGACAGCGTTCTCAACGCTTTTCAGAGTGGGTTTCGAGCCTCACATCATGGCGGGGCTAGCGTGTTATGTATTGAGCGTCGCTATCTGGATCGTGGCCTTGTCGAAGGTCCCAGTGAGCGTGGCGTACCCGATGCTGTCGATCGGATACGTGGTCAACGCGTTGGCGGCATGGTATCTGTTCGGAGAGATTCTCTCGACGCAGAAGCTGATCGGCATCGCGGTCATCATCGTTGGTGTCTATCTGGTTGCCAAATCGTAAGGCGACGAACATGGAGTCACATTATGCGAGTACTGATTACTGGTGCGGCGGGTTTTCTGGGAACGGAGTGCGTCAAACAGTTCAAGGCGCGCGGCCACGACGTGGCTACAACCGACAGGACCGGAGCGGTCGATATCCCCGGCGACCTCGCGAATGAAGCGTTCACGGCTTCGTTGCCCGACGTCGACGTTGTAGTCAACTGTGCCGCGGTTCAGTACGTGACGAAGGGTGTGCCGCTGATCTTCAGAAAATCATTTTTCGAGCGCAACAACGTGCACGCGGCGAAGAACCTTGCGGAGCGTTATCGCACGCAAGGCGCCCGTTTCGTCCATGTGGGTACGAGCATGATGTACAGACAGACTGGACAGGAAACGTATGCCATACAGAGCAGTATGGGTGGCGAGGGCGTGTACAGCCGCTCGAAACTGGCCGCCCAGAGGTTTATCGATACCATTCCCGGCGCGGCAACGATCATTCCGTGCATCATTGGCGGCGAAGGAAGAGAAGGACTGTTCCGGGGCTTCGTCAATATGATGACGAAGTTTGGTTTTGTCGCGTTTCCCGGCCGTGGCGAACACAAAATCCATATGGTGCACGTCATCGACGTGGCGAGCCTGATCTATCGTGTCGCGGAAACGCGGGCTAGCGGATTTTTCAATGCCGCGGACCCTGAACCGTTATCTATCCGGCAGTGGATCGACGAGATCGCGGCGGAACTCCGCGTGGAACATGTACGCAAGGTATCCATTCCCCTGTTACCTGTGAAATGGCTTTCGACGATAGCGGGTTATCGGCTGCTCGCACGTGAGCAATTGCTGATGCTCGAACTTCAGCATGTTTTGTCGATCGACGAATCTCTGGCTATTGGCTGGCGACCGCAGTTTTCGAATGCACGAATCGCGAGAGACATCGCCGTTCATATCAACCGCAGCGGCGCAGAGCGGCCGGGATTGTCGCGGTCAAAGTAACGCCTTCCATGAAAAAAGGGAGCACCGCCAGGTGCTCCCTTTTTTCATTTCCTTTTTACGTCAGATGGCCGCTATCACGGTCAGCACACACAGCACGATCACGAAGAGGCTCGACCGGTTCTTGATGGCGAAGACGATTGGGTCGTCGTTCATTTCTCCGCGGAACGCCACCATCCACATGCGGCTAATCCAATAGAGCAGCAGGCAGAACAGTATCCACAGTCGATGCGGGTTCTGGTACAGCACGGCGACATCCTTGGAATTCATGTAGAGGGCAAGCACCAGCACGGCGACATAACCCGCTGCCGTACCGAACGAACGCACGATGCTCATGTCGTCGGTAAGATAACCGCGTCCTGCTGCTGACGCTTTACCGTCACGCTGCATCTTGTCGAGTTCGGTGTAACGCTTGACCATGGCCAGGCTGAGAAAAATCATTACCGAGAACATGATCAGCCAGTCGGAGAGCACGACACCAACGGCTGCACCACCCGCGACGATACGCGTGGTGTAGAGGCCGGCGAGCACGAACACATCGACCAGCATCACGCGCTTCAGGCGGAACGAGTACGCAAGCGTCGTGACCATATAGCAGGCCAGCACGAGTCGGAAAGATTGCGGCAGCATGAGTGCGAGGCTCGCCGAACCCGCAAGCAGCGCGAACATCAATACGATGCCGGACACGAGCGACAACTCACCCGACGCAAACGGACGGTTGCGCTTGCGGCTATGACGCCGGTCCGCGTCGAGGTCGAGCATGTCGTTCAGCAGATACACCGACGACGCGCAAAAGCAGAACGAAAGAAAGGAGATCCCGCCGGCAATCAATGTGTCGACATTGGTGAAGCGGTGCGAAGCGAGCAGTGGCACGAAGATCAGTAGATTCTTCACCCACTGATAAACGCGCATCTCCTTGAGTGCGAGCCGAATGAAAGAGTGCTCGCTCTCAAAGAAGACGGTGGTCTTGTTTACTTTCTGCGCCACCGCCTGCATGTGCTTGTTTCCCACGACGATCGCCCTGCGCGCCTGCTTCCACACGGGTATGTCCGCACGTGCGTTGCCGCAGTAGTCGAAACCCTGCACGCCGAATCTCTCCGAGAGCGCGCCCGCCTTGTTCGTGCCGGAAAGGTTGCGTGACTCGTTGCTCGCCATGACCCCTGTGAAGAAACCAAAGTGCGAAGCGATCTGATCGGCAAAGCGTTGATCGCCCGCGGTACACAGATAGAGATCGCGACCGCTCGATTGCTCATGTTTCAGAAAATCGACGAAGCGCGCGTTATAGGGCAGCACCGATACGTCGATCGCGACGCGTGCAGCAATCTGCGCCTTCAGGTATCCCTTGCCGCGCAGCAGCCAGGCGACGCAATGGAACAGATAGACGGGATTCTTTTTGATCAGTACGAGAAACGACTCGATCAGCAGATCCGTGTGAGTCAGTGTGCCGTCCAGATCAACACAAAGAGGGACACTTGCAGCAGCCATAGGTAGCCTCGAGCAGTTATCGGAGTGTTAGCCCAAGCGCCGGGAGGGTGGCACGGTAAAGCAGGCTTCGTAGCGATGGGTAATCGTTCGCCCGCGCGCAAGACGCTGCAACGCAGCATTTGTAAAGTAGCACACGAATCCGCGCGCGGTGTTGCTCAGGTCTCCCGAAAAGATGACGGAATATCAACGGAGACGGCCAATCGCGCCGATCGAGCAGAAGGTTGATTCTTACCGGTCTATTTGTGTCCAATTGCCGACTCGCGGCGTCATGCTTGCCGCTGCGCTACGAACTGTTCTTTGAGAGCGCGTGAAACTGGTCGAGACGCCCGCGTACTACCGGATTTACGGCGCCTTGTGCAACGCGACACATGCACCCATAATCAGTTACAACCTCGCGCACAACTTAATTCACTGACGCCGACAATCTCCCCAACCTTCCCCGCATCGCGTCAGGGCAAGGCAACTACCGCTGAAACAGCGTGGACGCAGCAACGACCTTTAAGTTTTCCCTTAACGGAGAGAATGCCATCCATGTCTACTACGACGACAAGTTCGGTGACTCGCACGGCGACGAATACAACGACCAGTACCTTCGCACACGTGGACTGGGCAAGATTCAGTGACTATGTCGTTGTTTTCGTGCTGGCGTCTTCGATATATGCGGCAATCCTCTACAACTTTGGCATTCACGACCCTCTTGCGCAGCGAATAGTCGGACTCGTTTTTGTCACCGGTCTTGCGGTATACGCGTATGTATTCCGATCGGGGTGGCGAACAACTGCCATGGCCGTCGCATTCGTTGTGATCGTGCTGATTGCTTACGGATACTTGCGGGAATTCAGTTACGACGGCCTGAATTACCACGGTGCCGTTGCACTGATGCTGGATCGCGGAGAGCCGTGGTCCACCGGCATGCGTCAACTGGGCGGCATATTCTGGGTCGAGCACTACCCGAAGGCTTTCGAGTTCTTCGCGTACGCAGCGCAAATGCTGACCTCGCATTTCAACAGTGGCAAGTCTTTCACCTTGCTGTTGAGCGTACCTGCGCTGTTTGCGTTGATGCAGTTGTTCGAGACGACCATTGAATCGCGGAAGACGGCCTTTTTTGCAGCGGCCGCGTGTATCTACAATCCTGTCGCGTTCGGTCAACTGACCACGATGTACGTGGATTCGGTTCACTTCTACTGCTGGACTATCTTCTCCGTCAATCTGCTATTCGCGATCAGAAACCGGCCGTATTCCGCCGTGCAACTCGGCGCGGCGCTCGTGCTGCTGATCGGCTCGAAGATGACGGGCCTCGTGTTCGGCGGCCTGTCAACCATCGTGTTTTTCGCCGTGGCTTTCATCGCCGGAGAGAAGCGAGGATTTCTTGTAAGGCACAAAGGCCTGATTGGGCAGCTTGCCATCTGGTCGATCGTCGCCGTTGCATTTGTCGGCTACTCGCCTTACGTGCAGAACATTCTGGCCGGAAAGCATATCTTTTATCCGCTTCTGGGCGCAGAGAAGATCGACATTATCGTTGGTCATGCTTCGCCTCATTTCCTGCATCTGAATCCACTGCACAGGTTGTTTTTGTCGTATTTCTCCATCCCTTTCAACTGTAGTAGCTGCGGCATGGCTGAGCCGACTTTCGTGCCGTCAATGGGGCAGTTGCGCGATGCGTTCATCGCACTTCACACCGCGGATACGCGCTTCGCCGGGTTCGGGCCATTCTTTGGCTCCATGCTGATAGTGGGCGTCATTCCATTCTTCTGGAAGAGAAAGGGCGCGCACGTCATCGCGATCTACCTGCTCGCAACACTGGTTATCGTGCTGATCCACCCGCAATCGTGGTGGGCGCGATATGTGCCGATGTTCTACACGGTTCCATTTCTTCTGACTGCAGCGTTCTCGACTAGTCGCAAACAGCTTTACGTCATCATCGTGCTTGCATTTGCCAATTCGGCTTTATCCATGGCGAGCGTCGCCGGCTACGTTCTGTTGAAACAGACGCACTACAAGCAGGCTGTAGCTTCGGTGCGGGAATTGTGTAAGGATCAGCCAGTCGCACTGCCGTTCTCGCAAATGAACTGGGAATTCGATTTGCGTGACGACCATATCCGCATGGCCACGAACAGCACGCCGACGCAGTCTGACTGCACCGTCAACTTCGACCAGTTGATGGTTATGAAGAAGTAAGGAATAAAAAAAGCGGGCTCACCAGGAGCCCGCTTTTCTGGATGATGCGCGGTGTCAGCCAGGGCAGTAGGGAGTCGCACCAAGTAGCTTTCCCCACTCGTAATCCACACTGTCGGGCGTAAAAGGCAGCACGCCGGCGCCAGGCGTAAAAGTGAGTTCGCCAAAGTAGACGAGATTGTCCGGTGCGTACAGATCTGAGTGACTTCAAAGGACGGAGAACCCATGGCCTTTGCAATAAGCGGCAAGTTCACCTGGCAGCCCATGGCGGGTGTTCAGCGAGTTGCGTACGAGCTGACCAGAGCAATGCAGATGCGCGCCACGCCCGGTGAAGAACTGGAGATTTTCGTGCCGCGCAATGCTATCGAGCCCGGTGCGTCGCTGAAACGTCAGCGGCAATTCTCCTGGCTGCGCGGCACGCTTTGGGAGCAGATCACGCTTCCTTTTGCTGCGCGCGGAAGAACGCTGTTGAGTCTGTGCAACACGAATCCGACTATCAAGCGCCGTCACGTGGTCATGGTTCACGACATGGCTGTCTACGACGTTCCGCAGGGCTTTTCGAAGGAGTTTCGACTCTGGTATCGCATCATTTTTTCGATGTTTCCAAAGTCCAATCCGACGATCCTGACGGTCTCCGAGTATTCAAAACAATGGATCTGCCATCACCTGAACGTGGACGAATCGCGTGTCGAGGTCGTGCCGCCCGGCGCGGATCATCTGGATCGCGTCGTCGCTGATCCGGGCATCACGCAGCGTCTCGGACTGACGAAAGACGCTTACTGCGTGATCGTTGGCAGCCTCCACCCGAGAAAGAACCTGCAACGTGTGTTGGAAGCGATCACTCAACTCCAGCACCTTACGAATATCAGGTTTGTCGTGGTGGGCAGGAAGAACTCCCGCATCTTCAACGATGGCCTCGTTTCGCAATTCGCGGATTCGAAGCAGGTCAAGTGGAGCGGATTCGTTAGCGATGGCGATCAGAAAGCGCTCCACGAAAACGCGGGACGCCTCATTTTCCCGTCGCTATACGAAGGGTTCGGATTGCCACCGCTCGAAGCAATGTACTGCGGGTGTCCGGTCATCGCGTCGTCGCGAACGGCGATACCTGGAGTGTGCGCGGACGCAGCGTTGTATTGCGACGCCACGTCGGCCGCGGACATTGCGGAGAAGGTGTCGTGTCTCAGGACGGACGAAGGATTGCGCGAGCATTACCGGGCTAAAGGTGCTGCACGTGCCCGTGAATTCAAATGGGAGCGTTCTGTGCAAAGACTGCTGGACGACATCCTGTATGGGCGCTCGAGCGACCGCGTGACTGAGCTGGCGCCCAGCGCGTCGATGGTCTAGCCGATGTCGAGTAACGGGCCTTTGGAGAATCCCGGCCGACGGCGGGCATTGCAGACACTGACCGCTCTCGCGGCCGCCACGTTGCCGGCGGCGCACGCGAAGACAGCGCCTTCGGCCCAGGGCGCGCCTGCGGCACCGTTGTCTGGCGGCCGCAGGATTACGGAGTTGATTGGGACGAACGGATGGGCGGGATCGGCAAGCGATCTGGAAATGTGGCACGAAATGGGCATCACCTGGGGACGAGATGCGGTCGGCCCCGGTCAGTTGAACGTGCGCTCGGACAGCATGCTTGTGAACAAGACCGGTGTGGCATACGACATGGATCTGCCGCCCGTTGTGATCCGGAATAACCGGAATGGAATCGGTTCGCTGCTTCTACTGGCCTATACACCGTCGTGGAACGCGAGCTTGCCAGGTGATTCGAAATCGGCTCCGGTGAATGTGGATGTTTGGAAGCGCTACGTGGATGCGGTGGTGCGCAAGTACTCTGCGCCGCCCTACAACCTGCGCTATTTCCAGATCTGGAACGAGGCGGCCGGCAGGTTGTCTGGTGGTGCGCCCCAGGCGTCGTTCTGGCATGGCCCTGGTTTTAACAGCGCCGATGAAAAGCATTCGCAGCCGTATCAGCGCGCCATGCAAGACTACGTCGAGCGGATTCACATTCCTGCTGCGCGAATCATCCGTCGTTACCACGCATACGTTGTTTATGGTGGCTGGCCGGATCAGGGTGGACTCGATACCTACACCAGGTGGCTCGAATGGCGCAGTCCTGCTTTCAACGCGCGCATGCTGGATTGGGTCGATTACCTGGATACGCACTACCTGAATGTGGCAGACCTGGACCCGCTGTATCAGCAGTATGTGAAGAACGGCCCGGCGCGCGGCATATGGCAGACGGAGATCGGCGACACGTACATGAACGATCCGCACTACCTGCCGCGCTATTTCTTCGATTTCGCGGTGTGGGCGCTGGATCGGAACTGGGATGACCCGGACAAGTATGTCTCGATGGTCTATCACTGGGATGGCTACGAACCATTCCGACTGACGCACCGTGGTCCGCCGGAGCGAACCTACAACGTGCCGGGAGAAAGTCTGATCGTGCTGCGCCAGACGGTCTTCGGATCGCTTGGAAGCTTTTCAAGGCCGTTGCAGTTCGGGCCGGGTGCAACCGGAAGTGCGTTGCGTTCGGACAATGACATCGTGTTTCAGGTGAATGCCGATCCGGGTTGGCGGACGGTGAGCGCTACTGGTGTGCCACCACCGTCGTCGGGCAAGGCGCAAGTCATGTTCATCGACGCGTTGACCGGCTTCGTGAGTCCGCGCGAAGAAGCGACGGTGTCGTGGAATGAACAAACCATGAGCGTGCGTTTCAAGGTACCGAGCCGTGTAAATGGTCAAAACAGTAAACCGCCCGGACATCTCGCTTATGTCGTCGTGCGGCCGCAAGCGTAGTGGGTGGTAGTCAATGCAGTGGCCAGGCGATTCCGCCCGGCCTAACCTTTCAGATAGCGTCGAGATACCATGCACCACGTCACTGTCACCCAGCGATGCACGCTCGAATGATCCACCTCGAAACCGCCGTGCCTTGTCGCCAACCGGGACCTCGTCCCGCCGACGTTGCCGAAAGCGATCGCGCGCTTCTAGAAGCGACCTCTTAAGAAACACACTCCAAGCGTCTGATTGGGAATGAGTTTTTCAGACGGGTTGCGGTTGTTCTGTGGCGACGAGCTTCATGCCGAGCTTCTGGGCGCGTTGGGATAACTGCCGAAGAACACGTTCGCGGTAGCGCTCTTCGTAGTAGTCCTGCCCTTGATCGGTGTATTCCTCGCCCTTGGTGAGCATCGTGTAGATGAGTCGCGCGAGCTTGTGCGCGGCAGCGGTAATGGCCTTCGGTTTGTCCATGCGTGAACACATCCGCCTGAAGTACGCACCCAGTGCCGACTGGCTGGCGCGCAACGCCGTAGCGGCCATTCGCAGGGCCTGGGCCGCGCGGTTAGCGCAGCGCCTGGTCTTGCCACTCATCACTTTGCCTCCGGTTATCCGGGTGCCCGGGCACAGACCCAGCCAGCTCGCGAAGTGTGCCGCCGAGGGAAAACGTGACATGTCGACGCCAATCTCCGAGATGACAGCCAGCGCCGTCGTGACGTCAATGCCGTCAATGCGCGTGAGGTCCACGCCGCACATCCTGAACAACTGCGTGCGCAGGTCAAACTTCGGCCCGTTGCGTGTCCTGCCGCGCTGCTTGCCCCTGGCAGGTTCACCCTCATGAGTTTGCAGGCGTTGCAACTGTTGCTCGATCTCGCGGTCGCACTCGGCCAGTTGCGTACAGATGAAGTCGAACGCGTCCACCGCCTGCCTGAGCGCGAACAGGTGCTCGGCACGCCAGTTGCCTTGCAGGCTCTTCGCTATCTCCTCGACGCTGGCGCGGATACGTACATCCTTCATGCCCGCGAGCGCATGGCCATCCCGCTCGCCAGCCACAATCGCGCGCAGGATCTTCTGGCCCGTCACACCGACTACGTCGGAGATGACGTTAGCGAGCTGGACGTTCATCTGAGTCAGGGCCTTCTGCATATGCTGGACGTGGCGCGACTGGCTGCGCAACAGCATCCCGCGTTGGCGCCACGGCGAGCGCAGCACACACACCTGGTCGGCCGGGCGAAATGCCCCGCGCAGCAAACCGTACGTCATGAGCTGCTGGATCCATTGGCAATCCAGCACGTCGGACTTGCGCCCCGAGACGTTCTTGACGTGACGCGCATTGATCAGCATGACCGTGAAACCACGCGACTCCAGCAATTCGAACACGGGGTCGGGTAGCAGCGGCGCCTTGCTGCGCCACCGCCCCCTCGGAACGGAACGTGCGAGTTTCCCCGCATTCCGCTCAAGCCTTTCAAAGCCCCGTCACCGGAGCCGGTTTCACCACCGGGAATCGGCGACCACGCGCGGTCCTGTGACAGTCCGGGTGCAGCATCACCAGGCTGCGACTTGCGTCCGTGCCCCCGTCGGTCACTCGTTCCAGGTGGAAGAGACGCCACCCACTGGACTTCGTGATCATTTGACGGCAGACCGGACACGTCCGCTCCTGATTCAGCCACAACCGGATCAGTCGCATTCGCGTATCGTGAAGGCCGAACAGGCCGGCAGGCACGGGAGGGTGAAAGCCCTGCAGTGGTTGCTGATCCACTCGTTCAGCGGCAAGGCTCTCGCCGTCAAACGGGTGACTGGGAATCGTGGCAGGAAGACTCCGGGCGTGGATGGCGTCACATGGTCCACGCCAGGAGCGAAGCTCAAGGCACTCCCGTCTGCATTCTGACGGGTAGCAAATTACATGAGGCAACGACCCTCGCTCGGTAACAAAAAACCTGAGTCAGTGCGGCTCTCACTTTGATTGACGCGCCACAGGCGCTGCACGACGATTTCCTACATCACTGCCGCGCGGTTGGACTCACGGCTGCGGACTACCCATTCAACACGGCGGGACACGCGATTCGCTCCCTCTCACGTCACCTGACGGCGGAAATATTGCGCAGTTTCAGCTCGGCAGCGCACTCGGCGGGCGCATCACACCTCAAGGGCTTGCCCCGCCAGGACGACGAAGCTGCGACGCCTGAGGCGATCCACCCTTACCAGGTGGTGGAGTTCGACGGTCACAGGTTCGATATTCGGCTCAAGGTGGTCGTGCGCGATCCGCTTGGATTCGAACACGAATTCGAGATGGAACGCGTCTGGTTGCCAGTTGTCGCGGCAACGCAACTTAGGCGGTGATTTATCAGCCAATAGTTCACCACTTTGCGCCGCGTTCGACGCCGCTGATTTTTGCGCGTCTATCCTGTCTTCGGTACTACGGTAGGTCTAGCAGGTGATATTTCGTCGACAGCAGGAGCGTTGGCAAGATTCCCGCCAACCGGAGCACCGCGGCTCGTGCGGCTCGACAACACATCAGGTTGTAGCCCGACAAGCAGACATCGTTTCCCGCCACGGAAAAAGCTGATTCGTGACCAGATGATGACTAGGGACATAACTACATGTACGAATGCTGGTAGAGCAAAACCGCTGCTGCCTGTTTAGTCGTGCAAGAAACGTACTAGACCACTCAATTCACCACCGTATTTAGCAAAGTTATCGCGTGTAGCTATTCATTGTGAGTGGCTTTGCGCCCGTATGCTCCAGCTCCAAGGTGCGTACCCCGCCGCGACCGGACTCAGTCAGATTCGTCAGTCTTATTCCCGGCATTCGCAGCGATTTTCACTACGAGACAGAGGCGCTTTGAGAAATGACGCATTTTATCGATTTTGAGGCAGATATCGGCACCTCCATCGACGACACATCATTCGATCTCGTGATTGTAGGTGGCGGTGCCGCAGGATTAACAATTGTTCGCGAAATGTCCGGCTTGGGTCTGAAGATCCTCCTTCTGGAAAGCGGTGGTATTGAAGAAACCTCCAGGCATGAAGCGCTGAACGAGGTGGAAGCGCTGGGCTCCCTCGAGGGGGCTCATCTGCAACAGGCGCGTCAGGAATCGCACGCGTATCAATTGAAGTTCTGGAACTCGGAGACTCAGAAATTTGGCGTCCGTTGCCGTGTATTGGGGGGTTCCACGACCGCGTGGGCGGGCAAAGTGGCGCCATTCGATTCCGCGGATTTTGCGCAACGTGGGTGGATACCGCACTCCGGCTGGCCGATAGGTTCCGCAGCCATCGCACCCTACATCAACCGGGCGGCGGAACGGCTTGATCTGGGACCCATCATCACTGATCGCGAATTTTGGGTGGCTTCGAAACTGAAAGAGCCCTCTGAAGTTTCGCGGATGCAATACTTGTCCTCTTTCTTTTGGCAATTTGCCCGCTCTCGCCACAACATGACAGACGTCATGCGTTTTGGGCCCGACTTCAGGACAGAAGAGCATAAGGATGTGACGCTGCTTTTCAATGCCACGGCGTGCGCGGTAAAGACCGATGTCGACGGGGTTACGGGTGTGGAGATCACATCATCACTCTCGGGGCAAAGGCGTTGCATCATTAAATCGACCCATGTGACGCTTGCCGCCGGCGCGATAGAAAACGCTCGACTGCTTCTCATATCAAAGGATGGTGCGGGCAGGGCGTTAGGCAACGCCCATGATGTGGTCGGGCGCTATCTGACGGATCACCCCAGCATGTCTCTGGGCTCTTTCTCGCCAGACGGCCAGGAGCGTGCGGCTACGCTGCTGGGTTTTTTCGCTTTGCAGAAGAACTATCGAGCTTTTATGTATTCTCACGGGTTTGCTCTTCGACCTGAGATTCAGCAAGATAAATCTTTGCCGAACATGGCAGTTTATACAAATATCCGTATTTCGGAAAATGATCCGCTGGTGGCGTTGAAGCGATTGGCAAAAAAGCAAAGCCAGCACCCCGTGTCGGATATCGTGGCCGTTTTGAAAAGCTCGGGTCTGGTTTTGAGTTCCGTTGGTCGTAAGATATTGGGTAATCCAAAACTTCCTTACCGACTGCGCCGTATGATTGCAGATGCTGCAGTCCTGATTAGCGCCAATTTTGTCGCCCGGGATTACGCAGCCAAAGGCACGGGTCGAAAAATCGATCACATTACGTTAGACGTCATCTGCGAACAACCGCCTTTGCCTGAAAACCGTGTCACTCTTTCTGATCGGTGCGACCGCCTCGGGTTGCCCCTCGCACGTGTTGCCTGGGAGCCGGGTGATTTCCTGAAGCGATCGGTTCTGACGTTCGCGCAGCTTCTGGAACAAGACCTTCGCGCAGCGGACATCCGCGGGTTCACGCTTTGGCCGGAAATTGCTGCGGGCGATATGTCGAAAGTCATCCTGCACGACATGGCCCATACTGCGGGGACAACGCGCATGGGACGCGACCCTGCTACAAGCGTCGTGGATGATACGTGTCAGGTGCACGGCGTTCGCGGCCTTTACGTGGCAGGCGCCTCCGTTTTCCCCACGAGCGGCCATGCCAATCCGACGATGGTGATCATTGCGCTGGCGATTCGATTGGCTGACCATTTGAAATCAAGGCTTGCGGCGAAACGATTGGCCACGTTGGAAATGCCTGTTCGCACAAACGCTGCAGGTTCTTTGGTGCTGGTCACGGGGGCCACCGGCAATCTTGGGACAGAAATCGTCGAGAAGCTTATTGAGCAGGGCTATCGCGTCCGGGGCCAGTTCCACAGGAAGGTGCCGTCCGATCCGCGCGTCGAGTGGACCAAGGCGGATTTTGCAGATCCTGATCTGCCGGACGAGGCGCTCGACAAGCTCGTCGAAGGAGCTAAGGCAGTTATCCATCTGGCGGCGAGCCTGCCGGGCAGGCCGCATATACACACGACCAATGTCACCAATCTCGAACGCCTTGCACAGGCTTGTGTACGTGAGGGCGTAAGGTATTTCGGGCAGGCCAGCTCAATGGTGGTCTATGGATCACCCGCTTCCCGGCTCGTGAGCGAGAAAGCTCCGTTGATTGACGTGAATCTGCCGATCGAGAAACAGTATTTTGCAGCGACTGAGATGCGGGAATACGCACGGAGCAAAAGGGAGGGGGAAGACATACTTGCGAAATATGCCGACAAGATGCACGTCGATCTGTATCGGATCGCCTTGGTGCAAAAGTCTGGATATCTTGAGGAGTCGCTGACCTGGAGCCGCAAGAAGCGGTTTTTCGTTCTCTATCGCAACAGTCACTATATTTCTACCAGTAATGCTGCGAAGGCAATCGCGCATTTGCTACGGGTTTCGTCCGAAAGCGCGCAAACCACTGGAGTCGAAGCGTTTAACGTCGCAGACACGAACTCCCTCACTTACAAGGACGTCTATCTACGCGCGGGCCACAAGCTCGCCGTTCACCTGCCATTGTTGCTGGACATTCTGAAGTGCCTCGCAATCGGAAAGTCCTTTCGGAAACGCTACCCGATGGGTTTTTTCCGGCTCGACAACAGCAAGCTGCGGTCAACAGGGTTCGTTCTCGACCGTGACAACTAGGGCTAGCCTGGGTATCTCTCCACCGCTGTCGTGCTATGCAGGTGTGTAGAGCAGGGCGTTGTGTAAGTGCCGGGTCGGTGGTGGCAGGTGCCTCATCGAGTTCGGGGGGCAACGCATGCGTAAAGTGAATAGAAAACGCACGTGTCGCTCTAATGCGGGGTCTGTCAACATCTTCGGAGCCTGTCAGATTTCTTGTGTGCCGAGGTCATGAGACGATACGGAAAGTAACGCCCCCATGACCGACATAACGAGCATGACCAAGAAGAGCAAGAACCAGAAGGCGCCAAAGCTTTTTCCGGATGAACTGATCGATCAACTGCTGGCCCAGGTGCAGAGCAAGGACGCCGAGGCGATTCTCGGCGAGTCGGGCCTGGCTGGCCAACTCAAGAAGCGGCTCGCCGAGCGGATGCTGGCGGCAGAGCTGCGCATCACCTGGAGACGGAGGCCGGGCAAGGCAAGAGCGGCAATCACCGCAACGGCAACACTGCCAAGACGGTCATCACGCCCAATGGCGAACTGGAGCTGGATATTCCGCGCGACCGGCAGGCGACGTTCGAGCCGCAACTGTTCGGCAAGTATGAACGCCGGCTGCCGGGGTTCGACGACCACGTCATCAGCATGTACGCGCGCGGCATGAGCGTACCCGAGATCCAGGGCCACCTGGTGGAACTGTACCAACGGTTGCCCTGCAGCGATCCGCGCATCGCCGCCGCTCCTGCCGCGGGTACCTTTTTCGGTATGAACGGGCACTTCGACTACACGTACACGCCTACGCAGCTCGTCTCGATCCTGAGGGGTATAGGTTGTACGAGCTATCGCGTCGGCTGCACGGACGACCCGAATCAGATCAGCGCTGTCGTCAAACTGGCACAAGCTTTCCAGTCGGCCGGACTCACTCTGCTTTTACTGATCAATCAAGGCGTTCACGACAGCAACGGTAACGTCTTCGCCGGTGAGTCGCCGGCTTACGACCGCGCTTTCGCGTGTACCAGGACGATTGTAACCGCACTGAAACCGTATGGGGTGACCATCTACGAATGCGGAAATGAGGTGACGCGGCTAAACGCTACGATCTTGCACTTCACCAACGAAGGGACAAAAGCCGTCGATTTCAACAATGCGAACTGGCCCGCAATGCGCGGTGCCATGCGCGGCATGATTGACGGCGTGAAATCGATTCAGCCTTCCGCGAAGTGCGGTATCGACTTCTGCGTTGCGGATATTGACGCGGCTGACGCTGTGGGACGGCATGCACCTGACGGTAGCGGTGGCTATATGAGGGTGCGCTGGGACATCACGACCTGGCACACTTACGAAGTGTACGGAGAAATTTTCAACATCGGGTCCCACGGTTCAGGTCCCGGCTTTGATCTGCCGACGTATTGCAAGGCCCGATACGGCGTGCCCTTCATCATCACGGAATGGAACACGGGTCCGGAGCGAACCGAGGCCTACCGGGCAAATTACATCACCGGGAGATTGGGTGCGTTCTATCAGGCGAGAAAGACTCACAATATCCAGTCGGTGATGTACTACGTGCTCGATAGCGGCGACAATACCTACGGCATTATGATCAACGATGTCGCGGTGAGCCAGCCGTACAGTGCATTTACGAGCTTCACTGCGAGCCACCAGGACAACTAACCCGGTGAGCGTTCGTATGTGAAGATAGGGCTGATCTCCCTTTGCTTCGCAGAGAAAGACCAGGTTTCTCTGTCAAGACTTGCAACTCAAAACTCCGCGAGTTCAAGCGGGGCGTAGCATGAAGCGCTTTCCTGACCTACGCGTATTCACGCGAGCAGTTTCCCCCACTCATAGTCAATGCGGTCAGGTGTAAAAGGCAATACACCAGCGCCGGGCGTGAATGTCAACTCGCCAAAATATACCTCGTTATCAGGTGCGTATAAGTCCACACGGACATAATCGAAGTCTTCGCATAGGGTAACCGCAGCGTCCAACACTGATTCCAGGTTCTGTGGACGAGGGGCGGGCGTCGCGCTACGTTTGTAGTAGCCGATGGCTACATCGAGATGATTCCAGTCGACGTCGTAAACGTCGCCATGCGTCGCGCTCCCGAACCTGTCAGAGATCACCAGTATGTAGATGACCGGCCGTCCCGGTCGACCATTGAAACAATGCAACTTGTAGTCCGCGGGTATCTGGCCAGATTGGTCCAGAAGCAGATGCTCAAAAAAGATGCGCGGCTTGATTTTCCGGTAATGCCTCTCTCGTGCAATGCTGTAAAAGTCGGTAGATAACCATTGCGCGGCAAGACGCTGCAATTCTTCGAACGACGTCTCCGACTTGTTTCTAACCACTTCGACGAAGCTGCTGCCGTGATTGGCTTTCATCACGAAGGAATTGGGGAGAGTATCGAAGACCTCGCGCGTGAACGCGTCCGGTGCCGCGACTAGCGGTATCAGATGCTTCTCTCCCAGCTTCGCAGCGATATATTCCCGAACTGTAAGTTTATCGGTCAAGTCGATGTAGCGAGGGTCCGGATTCAAGCTTCGTTGCAGGATCTTTTCGTTGAAGGTGGCAGGGCAAATCAGGTTGGGATAGCGGCCAATGAGTCTATGATGCAACAGGCTCAGAAATATTGAATCTGGTAGCATGGACTTCGCTGCTTCCTTGATTCTTCTGACGATAGACGCAGACTGCTGCGCCGACCGATGTAAGTCTGGCTGTGAGGGTGTTACATCGTTGGACGCACTGTCTTCAGAGAAGTCGTCCTTGTCCTTTAGGCCGGCGGCGCCAGCTTCCTGGTCGATCTGTACGGACTTGGTAGTCGTCATGTATCAATCTATATCACTAGTGGCATTTACTGTTTTATTCGATGAGTCAAGGGGTTTCTCGCAACATCTCTCTTGCGGTATTCCAGCCCTCGTCAGGCGTCGTGCCCCGCTCTTCGGATTCGAATACATGCTGCTGCACGCGGAACTGCGTGGGTGCCATGCCGTATCGCTCTTTGAACAGGCGCCCCAGGCGATTGCCGTCGCCCATCCCGCACCGCCTTGCAATTTTGTCGACGGGTAAATCGGTATTCCTTAGCATTGCGCATACGACCTCAAAGCGCGTGCGCAGTAGGTATTCCAGTGGTGTCATATCAAACTCGCATTTGAAGCGACGTTGAAAATTGCGCTTGCTCATTGCAGCGGATTCCGCTGCCTGGGCGACCGAGATCGGCTTGCTGTAGTTTTCTCTGATCCAGCGCGCTGACTCGCGGATTTTCTCGGTCGTCGTGGTGATGCTTGCATCGTCCAGCTCGGGCTTGTTCTGCTCGATGTAATTTGTTTGTAGCACGCGCGCGATCTTTCGAGCGGTGTCCGAACTCAGGTCGCGCTCGATCCGCGCAAGTGCCAGGCCGGTGGGCGTCACGCTGCTCGTCCGCGTGGTATCGGGTCCGTCATCAAAGAGAAAGATCGGCACTGTTGATTGCAATGGGTTCCTGCAAACGACGGCTAGATTCGCTCCTTGCTGAACACCGAATGATGCAATGGAACCTTGGCGTGAGATCCATGAAAGAAAGCGATCATTCGATTCCACGGTTTCCGTAGCGTCGCGGCAAGCCACGAAGAACGCGTGGAAGTCGGCCAGGCTGTATCGCTCAAGGCTTTGTGTCCAGATCGAGATGCTGGATGAGCTGGTCACCAAACCTCCTTCATCTGACAGCACTGAAAGCCGATAAGGAGGTTCGTCTCCCCCGGCCTTTTCAAACTCGTTGGCAAGACGGAAGGCGTCTCCGATCGCTCCCGCGGTCGCAATGGAGCATTCCTGAAAAACCAAAAGACCAATGTGTCTCATAGCTTTCGGTCCATCCTGACGCCCATTGATGCACGACGTAAGAAAATCGCTTGAGGTCATCACGCTTAGTTCTCCAAACAGGCGAGTCACTATCTACATAGCATAGCGAGAGTACCGTACCCAAATGTGCAGAGCGAACTTGGCCGGTATTCAAGGGTGTTTTGGCGTAATTGTCATGATGGGAGAAATTCTTACCTCGTAATTTGAGAAAAGGCGTTCTCATATAATTCAACTCAGAAACTTTCTCCGTAGCTGATGCGCAGGTCGGCGGCCCATAAGACGTTCGTGATGGCGGCTGACGTGCTTGCGTGACAAGGGTTCCAGCCGGCAAGACCGCTTTAAACAGTTGTTTGCTCATAGTGAACTGTCACTAAGGTTTCGCTACAGTCCATGGCCCATCCTGTATAAGTCTGTTACATCGCTTGCAGATAGCAACAATGCTTTCTACCGCCGCCGCATTTGTAATGCGCTCCACGTAATCGGCCATTAACACCCGAATTTATGCCCAAGGCGATTTGGTGCATTCTTTGGGAGCTATTCTTCGCCGCAACATGCATAGAGAAATTGCAGATCGCATTGGTCGATTTTTTAATTCGCATGATGATTAATCTGCTTTAACGCGCCCTCACCTTGCTATGGCAAGAGCATGTCCAATTACCGTTTTCCGGGCCGTGGAACGCCTGGTCAGGGTTGACACGCGACGCGAATAAGCAGGTGCGCGACCACACCAAGCCGTGTTTACCTGGTCGCGCCGGTCTTGCGCCGTCATATCGTGCTAGGCCTCTGTGGCAAGGCTTCCTCACGAACTTTCCGTATAACTGGTGGTCGACATCGTCGATACCGGGCAGGTTCATATGTCTCGCCCTATTTTTGGAGCAGGGGTGGACGCCTGTTCGTGACACCCAATGCGGTCCAGGTTACAGAGCTTATCTTTGATAATAGTTCGTAGTACGAATAGACAGGAGCTTTTGAATGTATAGAACTCGTCGTTCTATCGACTACGCAAACGAGGCGTTTCTGGTGAGGTCGGCTATTCCGCTGGTGATAAGCCATAGGCAGTGCCGCCGACTGTCGTTCACGCGGTCATGAGCGCGGTTCTCCGAGCCACGCTGGCCCAGCACATATAACTCCGAGGTGCCGCCGGCCAATACCGTACCCACATTGGCCGGCGGCGGTTCCAGATCGCGAACTGGTGGCGCAGCAGCGCTGTATCGAGTCATTACTCTGCCCATCGAACATGGAAGATGAAGCCGGTGGATTATTACCCTCTGAATTCGCTCTCTGGCGCTGCCAGCACCGAGCGTGGCCAACTCAGCGCGCGTGCGATGCTCACGCTGATGCGGGATCACATTTGGGAAATTGTGAGCACGACGGTCATTGTTATGACGTTGGCGGTGGCCTATCTACTCATTGCGACGCCGATCTACTCCGCCGACATCCTTGTGCGTGTGGACCCGCCGGAAGCGAATGCGCTCGGCCTCGCTCTACAGAATCAGGAAACCCTACCGCCGCCCGCGCCGTCCCCCGTCACTGAAATGGCCGTGATGCATAGCCGTTCAGTGCTCGAGCCGGTGATCGAGAAATATAGATTCGACGTGTCGGTGACGCCGCACAAGATTCCGCTACTGGGCGACATCGCGGAGAAATTCGCGACCCCGGGAGAGCCCGCAGCGCCTTGGCTTGGGTTGAAGTCTTTTGCATGGGGCGGAGAGCGCGTTCAGATCGGAGCCCTGGATGTACCAAAGGACCTCGAGGAAGAGAAGTTGACCCTGGTCGCCCTCGAAGGCGGCGCGTATGAATTGCGTGGCCCTTCTGATGAGCTTCTGATCAAGGGCATGGTGGGCAAACCCGCCACGGACAATGGAGTCTCCACGCTGGTTAAGGAACTGGATGCTCGGCCGGGTACGAAATTCAAGGTCGTCCGTTGGAATTCGGTCGATGCGGTCAAGCGTTTCGGGGATTTGGTGAAGGTCGGCGATAAGGTGAAGGACTCCGGCCTGCTTCAAATTGAATACGTGGATAAGAGTCCGGATAAGGCCACCGAAGTCGCCAATGCTCTGGGGCAACAGTACCTCGCCTCTGCGATCGCGAGCCGGCAGCTCAACGACACGAACACGCTCGCATTCATTAGCGGTGAGCTTCCTCGTTTGCTCGCGGATCTCAGGAAGTCCGAGGAAGCACTCAAGCGTTTCAGAGCGACGTCACAGTCCATGCAACCGACGAACGAGGCACAGGCCTACCTGCAGGGAGGCCTGGACCTCGATAGGCAGATCGCTACCCTGCAACTGCAACGCACGCAACTTCTCGAGCGCTACACGCCGGAAAGCCGCTGGGTGCAGAGCGTCGACAAGCAACTCACGCAATTGAAGGAAGCGAAGGGGCAATTCGACGGTCACTTTAATGGCATGCCGGCGTCCGAACGCGAGAGCGTCGATCTTCTCCGGGCTCAGAAGGTTGCGGAAACCATCTACCTCGGTATGGTCCAGAAGGCTGAGCAATTGCAAGTCCGGCGTGCCAGCACGACGGGCGGCGCACATATCGTCGACGCTGCGATCAGGCCTCATCGCCCAGTCAAGCCGCAGCCCGCACTCGTACTTTCGGGCGGCTTGGTCCTCGGTCTTGTCTCTGGCGTCGTGCTGGTCTTCATGCGCCGTCACGTGATGATCGGAGTGACGGACCCCACGTACGTGGAACGTCGAATGAGCGTGCCGGTATTCGGCGAGATCTTGTTCAGCCAGCAGCAGTTGTTGCTCGACCGCAACTCCGAGAGCGCGGGCCGGAAGCCGCTGCCAGGTGTGGGGGGGCGAACCACTCTGCCCTTCCAGCGAGGCGCAGCCGATATTCCATTGCGAGGCGGTGCTCCCGGAATGGGCATGCCAGCATCCCCGAATGCGGATGGCAGCAGAGTCCTTGCCGCACGTTTTCCGCATGACACATCGGTCGAAGCGCTTCGTAACGTACGCACAGCGGTGACGCGCGATCTTGCGCGCGCGCGCAATAACGTCCTGATGGTCATCGGGCCGACGCCTTCTGCGGGCAAGAGCTTTGTTGCGGCGAACCTGGCGATCCTGCATGCGGAGATCGGCTCGCGAGTCGTCTTGATAGACGCTGATATGCGTCGTGGCCACCTCGCGTCGTTTTTCAACCAGAGCAATCGTGGCGGTCTTTCGGAGGTGCTCTCGGAGCGGATGGCTTTGCGTAATGCGCTGCGGCCTACGAGCATCGATGGGTTCACGTTCCTGTCTTGCGGCGTGCGGCCTGAGAATCCAGCCGCATTGCTGATGAAACCAAGCTTTAAGGACGTATTGGAGCGGCTCGTCAACCAGTTCGACATGGTGATCATCGATACGCCGCCATTTCTCGCCGTCACCGACGCTTCCATCATCGCGAGTGAAGCCGGCGCGTCCTTGCTTGTCTTGCGTTCGGGAATGCAGAGCGAGGAGGAAATTTTCGACACGGTCAAGAAGATGGAACGGGCAGAGGGACGTATCGCGGGTGCAGTCTTCAATGGTATCCCGGTACGGCGAAGTACACGAAATTATGGCTACGCGACGAACTACGCCAGCGATTTAAGCGACCTTAACGCTACGAGTTGATGTCTTCGCTCGTAAGCGAGTTGCGAACAGAAGTTTCGTGACTTGGTTAAACGGAGAACCTGATGGCCTTTGCAATCAACGGAAAATTCACTTCGCAGCCCGTCACTGGTGTTCAAAGGGTGGCGTATGAACTAACGAGAGCAATGCAGATGCGCGCGGCGCCTGGTGACGAACTGGAAGTTTTCGTACCTGAAAATACGGTCGAGCCGGGTGCGCTGCTCAAGCGGCAGCGGCGCTTCCCGTGGCTGCGGGGCACGCTTTGGGAGCAGATTACGCTTCCCATTGCTGCGAGAGGCGTGACGCTGCTCAGTCTGTGCAATACCAATCCGATCTTCAAGCGCGGCCAGGTTGTGATGGTTCACGACATGGCGGTCTACGATATGCCGCAAGGATTCTCAAGGAAATTCCTGCTTTGGTATCGGATTTGCTTTGCAATGCTGCCGAGAATGAAGCCGATGATCTTGACGGTCTCGACATTCTCGAAGATGCGGATCTGCCATCACTTGAAGATCGATGAATCGCGCGTCACTGTCGTTTCCCCAGGCGCCGATCACCTGGATCGCGTCGTATCGAATCCAGCGGTAGTGAGACGCCTGGAGCTCGTGAAGGACGCGTACTGTGTCGTTGTCGGCAGCCTCGATCCGCGAAAGAACTTGCAACGCGTTCTGGAAGCTATCGATACGCTTGAACATCTCGCCGATGTCAAGTTCGTCATTGTGGGGGGCAAGAATGCACGGATATTCAGTAGTCGGCATGTTGAGAAAACGGTGCATTCGAAGCAGGTACTGTGGGCCGGATTCGTGTCAGATGGTGAGTTGAAAGCGCTGTATGAGAATGCCGCCTGCCTCGTTTTTCCCTCCTTATACGAAGGATTCGGACTGCCGCCCCTCGAAGCGATGTACTGCGGCTGCCCTGTAGTCGCTTCTTCGCGTACCTCAATACCGGAAGCGTGCGGAGATGCCGCCATGTACTGCGACGCGACCTCGGCAGACGATATCGCCGAGAAGATTTCCCGGATGATGAGCGACGCAGGGCTGCGGCAGCGTTACCGGACACTGGGTCTGATTCATGCGCGTGAGTTCAGCTGGGAGCGTTCGGCGCTGAAAGTGCTCGAGATTCTGTATGGCCAGACCGGCGATCGGCTGTCGGACCTGGCGCCCAGCGCGTCGGCGGGCTAGTGGATGTTCGTGGGCAGGCGAATGTACCGCGTCAAGAAGGGAGCCGGCAGGCGGCGGGCGTTGCGAACACTGGCCGCACTCGCCGGAGGGGCCATACCAATGGCGCGTGGGAAGACCTCGCTCACGCTAATGCCGGGGTCGCGCTCTCGGGAGGCTCGCGGCCGCCGGATCACAGATCTGATCGGCACCAATGGGTGGCCGGGATCGGCTGGTGATGTTCGGATGTGGCGCGCGATGGACATCAGCTGGGGACGTGGTTCGGTGGGACCCGGTCAACTAGATTCGCCGGGCGAATTGATGCGAGTGGACAAAACCGGCCCTAAGTTTGATAGCGACCTACCGTTGGTTTTGATCCGAAACGACCAGAATGGAATTGGGTCGCTCCTGCTGCTCGGTTATTCGCCGAGGTGGAATGCGAGCGTGCCGGGTGACTCCGGTTCAGCGCCCAACGATGTCGAGGCGTGGAAGCGATATGTCGACGCGGTAGTGCGCAAGTACTCTGCGCCGCCTTATAACCTGCGCTATTTTCAGATCTGGAACGAGGCCGCGGGCAAGTTGTCGGGTGGACTACTTCAAGCCACTTTTTGGCACGGACCGGACTTTAACGCGGACGAAAAGCGCTCAGGACCGTACGAGCGCGCGATGCAAGATTATGTCGAGCGAATTCACATCCCGGCGGGCCCGAATCATCCGCGGTTACCACGCGTATGTTGTCTACGGTGGATGCCCGGACCAAGGCGGGCTCTCCAACTTCAGGAAATGGCTGGAGTACAGGAGCCCGGTATTGAAGGAGCGGATGCTCGATTGGGTCGATTACCTTGACACGCATTACCTCGCCGTCGCCGATCTGGATCCGCTGTATCAGCAGCACGTGAGGAACGGTCCGGCGCGAGGCATCTGGCAAACGGAGATCGGCGACGCGTACATGAAGGATCCGCACCACTTGCCGGGTTATTTCTTCGACTTCGCCGTGTGGGCGCTCGACAGAAACTGGGACGATGCGGACAAGTATCTGTCTATGGTCTATCACTGGGACGGCTACGAACCGTTTCGTCTTACGCACCGCGGTCCGCGTGCCCGGACTTACAACGTATCGGGGCAAAGTCTGATCGTGCTTCGTCAGACTGTCGCTGGATCGCTGGCAAGCTTTTCGAAGCCGTTGCGGTTCGGTCCAGGTACCGCTCGAAGTGCATTGTTTTCGGGCAATGATGTGGTGCTCCAGGTGAGCGCGGATCCAGGCTGGCAAACCGTCACCGTGTCGGGGCTCAAGCCGGCGCGCACCGAACATGTTGAGTCTATCGACGCGCTGACCGGCGCGGCAAGTGCTCGCGACGATGTTGCTCTGACATGGGACGACGAGATGTTGAAGGTTCGATTCAAGGTGCCAAATCGAGTCAATGGTCCCGAGAACAATCCGCCCACGCAGCTCGCCTACATCGTGGTCCGTCCTTGCGCGTAGCGAAGCAGATGCAGGAAAGGTCATGCTCAATTCGTGTGAAGCTTCTTGCCTGTCGCGCGTGTCGTTAGTTTTGCGCTCAGTCGGAGTCCGACTCACCGAACCTTTAGATAGCCCCGAATACCATGAATCACGTCACTATTGTTATTTGCAACTACAACTACGAGCCCTATCTGGCCGCGGCGATCGACTCGGCGCTCGCGCAGGACTATCCAAAAACGGACGTAATTGTCATCGACGATGGTTCGACCGACGGCTCACGCGCGATCATCGAAAAGTACGGGGCACGCGTCTCACCGATTTTCAAGGAAAACGGCGGTCAGGTCTCCGCGTACAACCATGCAATCGAGATGCTTGAAACGGAATACGCGATATTCCTCGATTCCGATGACATCCTGTACCCGAACGCCGTATCCGAAGTGATGCAGCTCTTCGTAGACGGTGACTGGGCGAAGGTGCAGTTTCGCCTTGACGTCATGGACGGCACGGGAGCGCTCACTGGCGCTTATGTGCCCAACACCGAGACGCGTCCCGACTGTGGAAAATTATTGCTGCGCGGCTGGCTGTATCCGTCGCCGCCCGCGTCGGGTAACGCATATCGTGTGAGTGCGCTCAAGCAGATCTTCCCTGTTCCCGCGGCCGGCATCAACCGCTACGGCGCAGACTTCTACGCGATCTACGGCGCTGCTTTGACTGGCCCTGTTGCGTCCGTTTCGAAGTCGCTTGGTGCCTATCGCGTACATAACGCGGCTAGCTCGTCCGTGTCGTTCGCAAACTCGGAGCACATCACCAAAGCCCCACGAGCTTTCAGCATGCGATGGACGATATTGCGGACTATCGCAAAGTCCCGGCTCCAGGTGGAGCTTCCGCCAACGTTTCATGACTTTGGTCACGAGAAGGCTCGCTTCTGCTCAAGCGTCTATCGCGCGACGCTGCTCACACGCTGGCGCTGGATGATGCGAGATTCCAGCGGTTATTTGCATGCGATCGTCGCTAACCCTTTCTGGAGTCTCCAGAAGAAGCTCGGCGCGCTTGTGCTTTCCAGTTTGTGTCTTGTGCCGTATTCGCCACTGTCTGACTTTGTGGTGCGTTATATCGCCAACCCGCTTGCCCGCCGTCGCGTGGCTGGGCGCTGAAGTCCAGAACGCGCGTAAGGAGGGCAGTATGGATAGACGAGAGAACGCTAACGTTATTGCGTTTGTTTACGGTGGATATTTGATGAGGTACGTCTACCTCATCATCGTGGTGCCGTTTTACGGCAGGATACTCGGTGTAGCCGAATACGGTCGGGTGCTGGCGTCGATGTCACTCATGAACGTGATCTGGATGCTCGTAGGCTACGGATTCACCTTTGTCGGAATGCGCGAGGTATCGAAAGCGCAATCGGTTGCAGGATGCAACGCCATCTACTCGTTGCATGTCAGCGCGCGCCTCTTGCTGGGCGTGTTGGGCGGATGCATCGGCATCGCCGCCACGATGTGTTCGCCTGTATTGTCGGAGCGGCCCGTGATCGGTCTGCTGGCTACGCTGCTGGGGGTCGTCTCGGGGCTTAATCTCGGTTGGCTATTTCAGGGGCGTCAGCACTTTCGAACACCCATCATGATCGAGGTGTTCGGCTTCGCCCTGAGCCTTGTATTGGTTCTGAACCTCGTAAGAGGGCCCGAGGACTCCGTATGGGTGCTTGCGAGCCTGCTGGTTTCGGGTGTGGCGTCTTCAGTTATTTCCTATGGTCTTACAACTTTTCAGTTAGGGTGGCCGCGTCTCAAGCTGGCAGGCGTCGTTCCTCTGGTGCGAAGCTCGACGATGCTCTTCTGCTACTCGTCCGGCTCGGTCGTGCTCACCGCTTCGTCGACCTATCTCTTGACGCTATTGTCCACGCCCGCTCAAGTGGGCTACTTCGGCGCAGCGGAACGCTTCGCGACGATCGGGCTCGCCCTGATGGGGCCGGCGTCGCAGGTGTTTATCCCGACCATCTCGCGGCAACTCGCGCAGGGAGACAAGGACGGTGCGCAGGCGACGACCCGGCGAGGCGCCACCTTGCTGATGGGTTACGGACTACTGATTCTCTGTGGCGCGCTGACGCTGTCGCCTTTTATGCTGCCTTTGGTCCTGGGTGCCGCTTTCGAGCCGAGCGCTCGCGTGCTCCAGGTTTTCGCGTGGATGTTCCCGTTCGCGGCCTTTAACGAGTTCGTCGCCTTCTATGTGTTTGTGCCGAGAAGGAAGGATCGCCTACTTGCGATCGCGGGTGTCGTGTCGGGCGCGGCTAATCTTGCAGCCGCGCTCTACCTTGCGCCTCGATACGGTGCCATTGGGATGGCATCCGCCCGGGTGATTGGAGAGATAACGTTGGCGGCGATGCTAATGGGCATCATGATCCGCCTCGAGTTGATTTGCCTCGTGCCTGGAGCTGAGCGGGCGGTTGAAATGGTTCGCGTTGCATGCGGTGTCCGAGCTCAGGCACGCGCTGCGAAGGATGAGTGAATCAGATTGTTGAGCGGGAAGGATCTCGCGTCATAATCTCACAGGAGGTCGAAATGAAAGTCGCTATTGTTCACGATTGGTTGGTGGTTTCGGGTGGCGCAGAGAAGGTATTGAAAAATATCATAGAGTGTTTCCCGAAAGCGGACATCTTTTCAATTGTAGATTTTCTGGAAGATCGCGAATGCGTGAAGGGGAAACCAGTCAAGACCTCGTTTGTCCAGCGTATGCCTTTCGCTCGCAAGCGTTATCGTGCCTACTTACCGCTGATGCCAATCGCGATCGAGCAAGTCGACCTGTCTGGCTACGATCTCGTCATTTCCAGTTCGCACGCGGTCGCGAAAGGCGTGCTGACCGGACCGAACCAGATCCACGTCAGCTACGTTCATTCGCCCATTCGCTATGCATGGGACTTGCAGCATCAATATCTCAGGGAATCTCATCTGAACACTGGGCTTAAGTCCGTCTTGGCGCGCGTTCTACTTCACTACATTCGAGGCTGGGACTCGCGCTCGGCCAACGGAGTCGATCACCTTCTCGCGAATTCGAAGTTCATCGCCCGGCGGATCAAAAAAGCGTACCAACGTGAAGCAACCGTCATTTATCCGCCGGTCGATCTGGCGAACATGGCGATGTGCACGCAGAAGGACGAATTTTACGTGACCGCGTCGCGCATGGTGCCTTATAAGCGTATCGATCTGATCGTACGAGCGTTTTCGCAGACGCCGGAACGTCAACTCGTGGTGATTGGCGACGGCCCCGAGATGAAGAAGATCAAGTCCGTCGCCGGGGACAACGTGACTATCCTCGGTCATCAACCATTCGATGTTCTGGTCGATCATTTGCGGCGCGCTCGAGCATTTGTGTTTGCGGCTGAAGAAGACTTCGGCATCTCCGTGGTGGAGGCTCAGGCATGCGGCACGCCAGTCATCGCGTTCGGCAGAGGCGGCGCGTTAGAGTCGGTAGTTGGTCTGCCGCTTGAGCGACCCACTGGCGTTTTCTTTGGGGAGCAGACACCGGAATCTCTGCTGGCGGCGGTCAGCAGCTTTGAACACAACGCGAATCTGTTCGATCCCCGGCAATGTCGCAGAAACGCCGAACGTTTTTCGTCGGAAAACTTCAAGACGGCACTGACGAATTTCATCGACTCCCACCTTCCATACGAGGGCTTCGAGCAGTTTCTTCCCTATCGTGTCGGAGAACAACTGCCTGTCGATGAGCGTCATCTCGCTGACGTAGAGTCATGAGAATGGACGCGATGTCGCATCTGGCGGAGCAGGGCTGTGACGGACGGCGTATGGTTACGGATTCCCGGCGAATGCGCTTCAATGAGATGTTGAAGCGGCGCCTTGTGTCCATAGGTGAACGTCGAGACTAGCAGAAGACTGATGGTGGACCATGCAGGCCGGAAGCGCTCAAATTCGAGGTTAAGCGCGGTTCGCAAAAAAAACATGGCCACAAGTGCGCCCAACACGCAGCCGGAAATCACTTCCGACACTGAATGCGAGTGATCCATGACTCGGGAAATGCCGGTCAGTGCGCCGATCGCCATACCGGCGACGCTGCCTGCCAGCGGCGGTTGACGCCACCACTTCAACTGGAGGGTAATTGCTACCATCCATACCGACGTCGACAACATGGTGTGCCCGCTGATGACGCGGAAATCAATAGCCGGGAAAGATAGGCCCCACCCCGCATGGATAATCTTGGTTGCGCCAACTATGGCGATTCCGGCGACGAGCGCGCCGATTAACCGGGATGCGAGACGGACATCGAATAGCGCCAGCCAAGCTGCGCAGATAGCTGCAACGGGCAACGTCATTGCGGCGTCGCCTATGTTGGTGAACACGGTCCACATAGGATTCTCTCTTCTTCGTTTTCGCTACCACGCGGACACAAAAAATCTTTCGCGGTAGACCGGTTTGGCGCGCGCGCCGGCGCTCTCTCAGGAATGCGCGCGGCCGCTTGACTCCTGAGGACGCTGTTCGGAGGTGATGGCGTTGACCGACCTCGATGCCAGCAACAGGGAAATGACGAGTGTAAGGATCAGAACATTCGATGGCGAAACCAGCCGATGTTCGGTTGCAGCCATAACAAGCAGGCAAATAGACGAGATCTCAACAAATCTGTAGGCGGCGAAGTTCTGTCCACCTCCAATCAGCGCGGCAACCGCTGCGCCCTGTTTGCTCCAGTCAATCAATTTCCAGAAAAAGTTCAGCATTAGAGCGAGGCCAACTATGCCGAGTTCCGCAAGGAAGTTCAGATAGGAGTTGTGGGCGTGAGAGTCGCTATGTTCGATGATCAGGTCGGACGGTACGCCCAGCAGATGAAAGTAAGAGACTACGCTGCCGATATGGTCGTCGAATGAACCGAAACCGAGGCCGACGATCGGGCTCTGCTCGAAGTAAGCGAGAGCCCGCGGCCATAGCCATTCGTAGCGAATGTCCAGGTTGGCGACTTTCGCATCCTGATTGTGAATGGAGAAGGCGTAGCTCATATAGTCGACCGTCGGGTCCGTGTGATAGATCGCCATTGCGATGGAGCCCGTCAAGAGGCCAGCTATCAAGGTGGCCAGAATCCAGCGTTTACGGCCGAAGTAGAGGTACGGAAATATTGCAATGGCACCCAGCAACGAGCCCCTGCTATAGGTCGAGAAAAGCATCAGCGCATTGCTGGCGAGCAGGACAAGAAGCAGGTTGCTTCGCTTCTGCAGGTAGCACGCCACCCCCAGACAGAACAGCATGGCAAAGAACCCGCCAGCCGCATTGCGCGCGATGAAGTAACTGCCGAAACTGTCGTCGGGATGCCTGAAGATGCTCAGCAAGCCGGTTTCAAGAACGTAGTAAGCATAGGGCGGCAGGTTGATTATCACCGCGAACACGAAGAACGTGCGAAGTACTTTGCTCAGGTCCCAGCGGTGCGTGTACAGACAACCGGCGAAAATAGGAGCGTACGAAATGAAGAAATTGCCGTCGCGCCGGTAGAAATCGAATTCAGTGAACGAACGGGGGTCGTAGTGCAGCGTTGAGACCACTAAGAGAAGCGTGAATGCCGTGAGCGGCGCGATAAACGCCGGGTAACGTCTGCCGAAAAAACGCCATGAACAAAGGACGATCGGAACGAACCCGACGGCGCTCACGGGTACCAGATTGGTGACGGTCAGAAATAGTGCAAGTAACGAAATGTAAGCCATTGCGACTCCAAAAAAACGAATGGCGCACAGTTGCTGAAGGCCAGTCCGTGCCCTGAAAAAAATAGACATGAAATCGGACGTAAAGGGCCGGCGTGGTACCGGCAATGGACAATGTCGGTGTCCTACCTTTGAGACCGAAGCATCAGCTTGTTGGCATAAACGGTACCACGTGTAGGAGCTGATTTCCACGCTACCCGTCCCCTTCAATCCAGAAATCCATGGCCTATCCAATGCGGTCGAGAGACAGGTCCGACGAGCAGGGACAAAACCTCAACTGTTCGCGCCAGAAATGCTGTGCTGCAGCGTAACCTGACTATGATGAACCATATCGAGTACTGCGCTGGCTGCACCTGCTTGTGGGCATAACGTCGATGCGTGTCGTTCCTGTTGCACGCCAGGCAGTTACGGTCTGGCCACGATGGTACGCATGCTTCCCGGTCGAGCCGGACTTTCGGCTAATGCGTGCATCCTCTTGTCGCCGCGAACTCAAAGGCTGGCTCTGTCCGCTGTTATGGACGTCCGTCATTGTTCACACAGGTAGCCATCGGCGCGCTTACCAGCGCAAAGAGTTGTTTGCATAACTGAACATGATCTTCTGCGAGCTGGCTTCAATATATAGGATCTTTAAATGGACAAGGTAACGGTAATTGCGGACGAGACGGATATCGATGCCATTGATGAGGCTTTGGTGGATTGTCCACCGCTCGTGCAAGTGATTCTCGCTGGCGGATCCGGAACTCGTCTGTGGCCCGTGTCGCGCGAACAGTTTCCCAAGCAGCTAATCGACGTGATCGGCAACCAGACGCTGCTACAAGCTACCATGGGACGGATGGCCGGATTTAGTACTACGTGGGATGTCGCAGCGGACCCCGTCATTGTCTGTGGCGCCGAGCATTACTTCGCAACTTACGAACAGGCTCGGGAGGTCGGCGTGAACGCGCGCATCGTGGTGGAACCCGCTCGCCGGGACACCGCGCCGGCTCTCACGCTTGCCGCATTGGACGCATGCGCGGACGGGCACGACGCCATCCTGGTTGCTATGCCCGCGGACCATGCAATTGTGAACCTGGAGGCGCTTCACAGTGCGATCGAGAACGCAGCCCGCTATGCGCAAGCAGGTGCGATCGCCGCGTTAGGCGTTCCGCCTGACCGCGCCGACACAGGATTCGGTTACATCCGCCTCGGCAGCGCGCTGGAGGACGGGGCGCATCGCATTGAGCGTTTTGTGGAGAAGCCCGCTGCGGAGCTCGCCGCTCAATACGTCGACTCCGGCAAATACTGGTGGAACAGCGGGATGTTCGTGGTTCGTTCGTCCGTGTGGCTCGCTGCCATCGAGCAGTTCCAGCCAGAGATACATGCCGCGAGTGTCCACGCCTATCACGGCGCCAAAAGAGCAGATGAGTGTGTCATTCCAGATGCCGCTGAGTTCCTGCGGTCGCCATCCGATTCAATCGATTACGCGGTGATGGAGCACCTCGGCAAGCCTGATTCGCCGTTCACTGGCGTAGTGGTGCCGCTCGAAGCGGGTTGGTCGGATCTCGGCTCGTGGGACGCGGTCTGGCAAGCGATGGAAAAGGACGAGTGCGGCAATGCATCGAACGGACGCGTGCTGTTCGAAGGCGCAACGGCAACCTATGCGCGTTCGCAAGGCGGCAGACTGCTGGCGTGCGTCGGCACGAACAACCTAATCGTGATCGAGACCGACGACGCAGTGCTGGTTGCGGACCGCTCGCACGTGCAGGACGTCAAGGGACTTGTGTCACGTATCAAACGTGAGAAGTCGCCAGAGGCCGACGCGCATAGAAAAGTCCGCCGGCCGTGGGGCTTCTACGATTCGATCGATCACGGCGACCGCTTCCAGGTCAAGCGAATTGTCGTGATGCCTGGCGCGCGACTGTCGTTGCAAATGCATCACCATCGCGCCGAGCATTGGATCGTCGTGAGCGGAACGGCGCTCGTCACGCGTGGCGAAGAACAATTTCTTCTCGGCGAAAACGAATCGACCTACATCCCGCTAGGCATACGTCATCGTTTGGAAAATCCAGGTTGTGTACCGCTTCAGATTATCGAGGTTCAGTCGGGAACCTATCTTGGCGAAGACGACATTGTCAGATTCGACGACAAGTATGGGCGGTGCGGCTAATTCGGTCGCGTTGAACGAACGGTTGATGCGTCCGGTGCGTGCTTTCTGGGGGCTGCAATGCGATTGATTGCTGGTCTGATGGCGAGACTGTTCGACGTGTTGATGATTTTGGCGGGCGCATTCGTGGCCTCCCGGATCCGCTTCGATGACGGCTCCCAACGAAGTTTCTATCTGGCGTTCGTGGCCTTCGCAGCGGCGTTTTCGCTTGCGGTCTTTCCGGCGCTGGGCGTCTACGAATCATGGCGCGGCCGTTCCAAGAGAGCACTCGCAGGGCATGTCGCGCTCGGGTGGCTAGTCGTGCAGGCCTGTGCGATGGCGTTGATGTTCTCGTTGCATCGTATCGACTTCGTTTCTCGTCTCTGGTTTGCGTACTGGACGGGCATTTCGGGCGCCGCAATGATTGCCGGCCGCATGATTACGCACGTTTTGCTTGGCCGGGTGCGCAACGCGGGACTGAATTTGCAGCAGGTTGCGGTTGCTGCATGCGGGAACCATTGCGATGAGATTATTCGCAAGATGGAGGTGACACCCGCTGCCGGCTTTCGTGCCAACGCGCTTTATAATCTTCGGCCCGGTACCGCGATTACGACCACGACGCCCGTGCGGGTCTTTGAAGAGCATTCAGCCTTCGCCCGGTACGTTCGTGAACAGAACATCGGTGAAGTCTGGCTCGCATTGCCGCTGACCGAAGAGCGCGCGATTTTCAAGCTGGTCGACGAGTTTCGCAATGACCTGATCAATATACGTTTCATGCCCGATGTGCGTACGCTTGCGCTTTTTGAAGGAAGCATGACAGACCTGCTGGGCGTTCCGGCGATCAACCTGGCGGCGCCGCCGTTGCCGCCCAATGCGATGGTGCAGAAGGAAGTGTTTGACCGTCTCTTTGCACTAGCTGCGCTGATTGCGGTATCGCCAATCCTGCTTGCATGTGCGATTGCAGTGAAGCTGAGTTCACCCGGACCGGTATTTTTCAAGCAATGCCGGAAAGGGGCCGACGGACGCGTCTTCACGATCTACAAGTTTCGCACCATGCGTCTGCACGTGCAAAAGCAGGGCGTCCTCGAGCAAGCTACACGTGGTGATCCACGCATTACCACCGTGGGCGGGTTCCTTCGTCGCACGAGCCTTGATGAATTGCCGCAGTTCTTTAACGTGCTACGCGGTGACATGTCGGTAGTGGGACCACGTCCTCACGCACTTGAACACGACGATCTCTACCAGAACATCGTTTCCGGCTATATCCATCGCTACCGCATCAAGCCTGGCATCACCGGATGGGCGCAGATCAACGGCTTTCGGGGCGAAACCGATCGCATCGAAAAGATGGAGGGCCGGGTAGCACACGATTTGTATTACCTGAGGAATTGGTCATTCAGACTCGACGTAAAGATCATTTTTGCGACTGTATTCAAGGGGCTCCATCATCCTAATGCTTATTGATCTTTAGATTGATGCCCCAGTAATACTGGTACAGGAAGTGAAGCGGTACGGTGTTTTGGCTTCATAAACCCAGCATTCCTCGTAGGGACCATATGCGAAACTTAACCGAGTATCTCCTGAGCAGAACATGATCTTACTTGACGCAGAGAGCATGGTGAGACGGTCCATAAAGAGGGTGGGACAATATAAGTTCCACCGGGATCATGGTGTCGAGGCGAGGAAGATCCTGCAATTCCTGGAGACGGAATACGGAAAGGCCGACCCGGTGAACCTGAGGCTCGCCGACACTTACGCGCGCGAAGTGTTCGGGGATGCGATCTACGCGCCTTGGCTTCGCGTCTACACGGCGTTCAGCGGCACCTTCAAGGAAGGTTGGATCCCGGATAACTACTATGGCAGCGTTGTGGTGCCGAGTATGAAAGGCTGGTATGGCAAGATATCAGGTCTGAAGGCGATCTCGCGGCTGATCTTCGACGGCGACGCAATTCCGGACGTTGCCTATTTCGCAAACGGCCTGTTTTTAACGGACAAAAACGTGGTGGTTCCCGAGCGCGAAATTGAGGGCGTTGTCTTCCGGCACTGCGATAGAGTCGTTTTCAAACTGGATCGGTCCCAGCAAGGCAAAGGTGCTTACATTTTTGATAAGAGCACTTTCGACGTCGAAATCATCAAGTCGCTTGGCAATGGAGTCATGCAAAAATTCATTATTCAAAACAGTGTGTTTAATGCTTTTGCTTCGAAATCCGTTGCTACGTTGCGCTTCACGACAGTGGTGGACGACCTCGGCGGTATCTCCGTTCGAGCATGTTTCCTGCGCTTGGGAAGAGCGGAAGATACCCATGTGCAGACTGATCGGGAGATCTGCGTGCCAGTCAACCTGGCGACTGGCGAGCTTGATCGGGAAGGTTACATGAGTGACTGGGCCGCTACAGAAGAGCATCCGGATTCGAGGATTCCGTTCAGCGGCGTGACGGTTCCGGCATTTAGACAATGCGTCGCCACGGTCCTCGAACTTCATAAGAAGATCCCGTTTGCGCGATGCGTTGGATGGGATATCACCGTCGATGAAGACGACAATGTTCAGGTGATGGAATGGAACGGCGAACACAATGACGTGAAGTTCAGTGAGGCCACCCAAGGCCCTTGTTTTTCTGACTTGAAGTGGGAACGACTCAAAGCTGCTGTTTGAATGAGAACTGCATGGAGGAAGGTCACACGCGCGTCATTGAACTCTTTCCAGGAGCAAGGTGCAGGGCGCGGTGATCGGCGATTCAGGACCCCCTACGGAGACGGGACGTGAGCGACCAGTTATGGTGCGTCCATATCGAAGGACTTAACGACTTCATTGCCACCGATTCTCAAGAAGCGGCTGAGCAGGAGGCGTCGGCTATGAACGCCTATATCGACAGGACGGAGAGGGGGGAGCGCGCAGCGGTCTTGCGAGCGGTAGTAGTCGAATGGCCATTCACTCCAGCGGGCCATGCGCGGGCGCTGAAGGACGACTGGAATGACGTGCAACGTATGCCGCACAGACAACCGTCCGGGAGCGTGTTGGTCAATATCGCGCGACGTGTGAAAGAGCTTGTCTCGGTGGCTCGCGGTAAGTAGTCGGGCCTGCAAAATTCAGTTTCCTTGAACAACGACAACAAAGGCGCGGCGTACGGCTGCGGTGGAATCCATGCTCCTGAAGCGTCCTGGA
The DNA here is from genome assembly GCF_902859915.1 of Paraburkholderia ultramafica. GTDB lineage: Bacteria > Pseudomonadota > Gammaproteobacteria > Burkholderiales > Burkholderiaceae > Paraburkholderia > Paraburkholderia ultramafica. The sequence continues at coordinate 179,866 of NZ_CADIKK010000001.1, read as the reverse complement.
CGCGCTGACGACGGATGCGGCATGACTACTGCAAGCGGCTCTGATAATCATATAGCCGGCCCGGCTCCGTTCCGATAGAACGGCTGGCGTAGAGTCAGGGTGCAAACCCACCGACTTGACGCACAGGAGGCCGGCATGGACAAGTTTAGTGGAATCGACCTGCACTCGAACAACAGTGTGGTCGTGGTCAGCGACGAAGCTGACCGGATCGTATACCAGCGGACTGTTGCCGACCAATTCTATTCGCTGGTTATGTAAGCATTCCTGATTATATAGAAGATGCCTTGTCCTGCCATCCTTATTGCGACACAACCCCTCACTCTGCCAGGCTTTGCCAAGTGACGCCCGCAGTGTCGGAGCTTGATCCCCTGAGGGTCATTGAGGTGATCGCAGAGGCGCGTCTGATGACTTGGCGTCCGCCGAGCGCCTGGGTCTGAGCCTGCGCCAGGTCGAGCGGCTCGTGACCCGTTGCCGTGCCGACGCCGCTTTTGACTTCGTGGCGGTACGGCATGCGCAACAATCACCAGTTGCCCCAGACGCTACTTGACCACGCACTCGGACAAATTCACGAGTGTTACGCCGATTTTGGGCGGCCGCTGTCCCTGTTCCGGCGAACTGTTGCAGATCGACCGGAGTAACCATCACTGTTCGTGTGACGGGGCGTCTGGTTGCACGCTGCTGGTTATGTCGGCGACGCGATGAACCGACTGATGCACCTGCACTTCAGGCGACCGAGTCGACGTTCAGCTATTTCAAGTCGACGCTCGTGTACCACGAACGACATGGCTAGCCGGCGGCATCCTGCAGCGACCGTTTCAGCGCGTATTCCAAGTCAAGAAGCGCGCACTGTCGGTGGGAAGCACGTTGACTGGCCGGCAGGAAAACCACTTAGTTCCCTCGCCGGGGCCTCCGGTCTGAGCGATCAGTACCCGGGCTGCCAGCTTTGTCGGCGGCGGCCTTCATGCGCTTTCCGGCCGACGTCGGCGCTCTCTTGGTCGAGCGAGGAGGTCTTTTGAGTTTCTTTTCAACTTCGGCGACGAGTTCACTGGGCGAGCATTTCAAAGCGGCTGCAAGCGAAAACAGCATTGTCAAAGTCGGTTGATGCTGGCCAAGTTCCAGCATGCTGACGTAATTGCGCCGTATATCCGCCTCAAAGGCGAACTGCTCCTGTGTTAGCTCGGCGCGAATGCGGTGCTCGCGTAAGACCGCGCCAAAGACTTCGGCCAACTCCAAATTTTTCTCCCAGTGAAATGGGAGCACTGTCCAGTTGGCGCTATAATTTGTCTTCCCAGTGAACTGGGAATTAGATGGGTGATGTCTGGCCGGAACCCATATGCAACCGGGGTTTGGGGAGTTTTGATGGCGGCTAAATGTTCTCCAGCGGGATGTTTGACTCTCTTGAGGTCACTGGCATGCTCATCGAGCAGCTAGTGATAGAGAAAGCGTTTGAGGTAGAGGCTGTATGTTTGTGACAAGTGAAAATAACCGTTTGCCTGCGTCGGAAGTGCCGTTCGTGCCGGAGGGCTCCGGCGTGTGGGGCGTGATCTTGCAACTGGTGCCGCGCGACGTGCTGATTCTGCGGGTGTCGTCGCGCGGCTCGCGGGGCGTGCCGACAATCGTGATGATGGACCTGAAGGGCAGCGCGCCGTCGCTTGACCAGTTCGCGGACGGCGATAACGTGCTGCGCGGCGCCGCGGTGCTGAGTACGCGCCAGGCCCGGGAGGTCGGGCAGTGGACCCTGGAGCCGCTGAGCGAGATCCGCATCGGGGCGACCGAAGGCGGTTACGACGGCGATGACCTGCTGGTCTCGGTGACCCAGTTCACGACCGAGGCGGGGCGCCGGTTTTCCGTGCCGTACGCCGTGGCCACGCGTCCGGCGCGCGGCAAGCGGCTCTGGCGGGCGAAAGTGCCAGGCGCCGCAGCCAATCCCTGACCCGGGCTGGCCGTGGAAGCTTGCACGGGCGAGGGGTCACGCCTGCTCGGCGAGACGACGGACAGGCTGCCGCGCTGGCGAGGCGGGCTTGTGCTCTATCTGGATGTCGACGGCGTCCTGCATCCGGACAATGTGTGGTGCCGCCCGGTTGCCGGGCCGTCTGCCGCGGACCCGCCAGGGCATGGGCTGTTTGAACACGCGGCGCGGCTGGAGCGTTGCGTCCAGCCGTATCCCGACTTCCGCATCGTGCTGTCGACGGGCTGGGTGCGCGTGCCCGGCAGCGTGCGGAAGGCCGCCCGCCGCCTGCCGCCGGAGTTGCGCGGCCGGGTGGTCGGGGCTTTCACGGCCGGATGGATCCGCAGTGGTTGGATTCGCTGCCGCGCGGCGCGCCGGTGTGGGGCGAGGTGTGCCGCCGCCAGCCCGAGGCGTGGTTCGCGCTCGACGACGATGAGGCGGGCTGGCCGGCCGTGTGCCGCGATCATCTGCTCCACACGGATCCGGCGCGGGGCGTCAGTGCCCCGGCGGTGCTGGCAGAACTGCCGGCGCGGCTTGCTGCGCTGCACCGGCCGGAAGGGGGCTCGCCGTGATAATCCGCCTTATCACGGCGAGCGGGCGGCCGCCGCCACGGCGGGACGTTACCGGGAGCTGACGTGGGAAAACACAGGAAACAGCCGGTGTTGCCGCCCGATGAAACCTAGGAACAGTTGCGCACGCGGCTGCGGCGCTTCGCGCTCGCGACCCGCGACGACGCCAGGGCCTCCGCGACCGCGACGATCCCGTTTCCGGAGCAGGTGAGCGTGCTCGCCGGTTCGCTGCGCCGCGTACGGCCGCCGGGCACGCGGCCGGCGCAGGCTGGCCGCAGCGCTGGCGCTCCGGACCGGGATGACAACGGCGGGCCATGACGAATACGGTAAGAGATGTGGATGACTGGTGGCGCGCGACACACCGTGCGGGCGGTCCGGGCCGGTTCAATGAAGCAGGAGCGAACAGATGCTGAATGTCGAACGGACCAGTCATGGCGATGGACCGGTGCGTCCCGGTCACGCGAAGAGGCGCGCGCGGCCATGACCGATACCCGCTTTCACGGCGCACTGGTGTATCCCATCCCGACCGGGGCTGCCACCAGCTGGGACAACCGCTACTTCATCGACACCGAGTTCACCGATTTCCAGCGCTGCCAGCTGATCAGTCTCGCTGTCGTCGGCGAGAACGGGAACGAGTTCTACGGCGAGCGCACCGACTTCGATCCGACGCTGTGCAGCGACTTTGTCCGCGCCGTGGTGCTACCGCAACTCGGCCAGTTCGAGGGGCGCGCGATGCCGTTCGCCGCGCTGCGCGAGGCACTGCGCGCCTGGCTCGCGGGCATCCCGGGCGATGGGGCGCCGGTGCTTTGCTACGACTACGAGACGGACCTGAACCTGTTCCGGTTCCTGCTGGACGGTCCGCTGCCGCGCGGCTGGCGGCTCGAAAACATCGCGGGCCGGTGGGACCGGGGGCGGCGTGCTGCCTGGTTCGCACGGCATGGCGGCGAGCACCACGCGCTGCATGACGCGCGGGCCAACGCGTATGCCTTTGCTGGCTGAAGGCGGCGGACGGCATACGGTCGCTGGAAGAGCCGGCTGTCCGGTCGGGGAAAGACCGCCTTTCATTAAAACACAGGGGTGCCAGGCAGGAGACCAGCATGACCGGAGACCGTGAGTGGATTCCGCGATCCGACGCACCGCGGATCGCGCAGCGCCTGCGTGAGCGCCGCAGGGCGATGGGCCTGACACAGCAGAGCCTCGCCAGCCAGTCGGGCGTCGCCCGACTGACCTTTGTGCGCTGGGAAAAGGGAGGGTTACCCCGCAGCATGTCAGCTGACTTGCTCAAGTCGCTGGAGACCACACTGCAGGTGCCGCCAGGATGGCTCGTCAGTCATGCGGCCCAGCCGTTGCCGGATCCTGCCGTCAGCGTGGACGTTGCGTCAGCCACCCCGGTTGCGGGGTCTGGCGCGCACGCGACGGGCGTTTCCGCTATGAGCTGCGAAGCAATCGGCAGGCACGCGGCGAGGTTCAGGGCAGAACTCGGACTTGCTCTGGCCGAAGTCGCGAACGCCTGTCATGTGTCCACGACCACGCTGTCAAGGTGGGAGCAGGGAACGTTCAAAAGGGCGATGACAGCGCAGCGCCTGCGTGCCTGGGAGCGAGCGCTACTGCTGGCGCCGGGGCAACTGCTGGCGCCGCCGGCGGCACATCCCGCGGTGCGCGAGGGCAGGTGGCGCGTGACCGTTGAGGCTGGCACGCTCGAAGGCGCGATCCGTCGCGTCGCGGAATGCCTGGCCACCCGGGGACGACACCTGCTCAGACCGGAGCAGCCGCTGGATGCAAAAGCCGGCCGGGATGCCGACCTGCTTGCCCACCGCTACGGAATTGGCAGGCATCGCTGGCCACTGATCGATGTCGCCGTCGCCAACGGGATCACGCTCGCGCACGCACACCGGACTATCGCCCGCATGATCGCGCGGGCGGCACAGTTCGAGTTTGACATCACGGTGCTGGATGCCATCGTGGAGGCCAGTTCCGCAGGTTTGTCGTCCGCCACCGTGTTCGCCGAGGGCCGCATGCGTGAGCTGCTCGGGCCGTCGCTGTCTGTCGAACGCGCCGCGGCATTCGCCAGTGAGATCGTGTCCCGGCGGATCGCCGGCGCCGATGCCCGCATGGCTGTGGCCTGCACGAGCATCCCGGCATAAGCGGCGATTGTTCCGTCGGGCGTGCAGGCGACCGCGGTCCATATACGGGCCCTCGGCCAGTGTGCGTCCACAGGACTGCTGCGCCCGATGAAAGAGTCATTAAAAGGAGAGGCGGATGCTTCGAGTCACCATTGAGTTGCTGCCCGGTGGACGGGAAAGCGGAAAGCGTGTCATCGCCACGGCGGATATCGCACGGGTGAGCGACGGGGCACTCGCTAACTACAGCGTTGCCCTGGAAGAGGCGATGCTCGGTGCGGTCGGCGAGCGGGCGAGGGTGCGCGGTTATCCGAGGTGGGCGGGCAGCGTATGGGACCTCGTGGCGCGCTGTCTTGCCGCTGCACTGAATCAGGGGTGCGAGGCGTTGCCACCGCGACCCGTGCCCCCGGCGGTGACGGTTCGCATGAACGAAGCAGGCTTCCGTTACGTGCGTCTGGACGAAATTCCAGAGCCTGCCAGGACATACTTCGACCAGAAGCTTGCCGGTTCGGGCATTCCTGATCACGGCTGCGCCTTCGCGCACGACTGGTTCGACTTCCTCAACGGCCACCGCTGATGCCAGGGGCCACGCGCATGTGACCCGCGGGTCGGACCTGCGTGCGACGCGGATCGCTGCTCGAAATCCCTGGGCCTGCTCATACGATGTTGTCGTCACGCGTTGGCGGGCATGACTGAATCGGGCAGTGCGGCAAGGGGGCCTGCCGGCCAGTGGGAGGCTTCGATGCTGCAGGCGGCCAGACTGGCTGTACTGAAGGCGTGCGACTGCGGGACGGCGGAGCCGGTCGCCAGACGCGCCAGCCCGGATGCCAGCAGTTGTCCTGTCCAGCCGGATCGCTGGAAACAGGGTGCCGAGTTTTTTTCCGTCAGGCACGCGCAAAGCGGATAGGCATGCTCACCAGGTCAATTCCCACAGAGGATGTTCCGCATGGTCATGCTGGATAAGCGCCGTCACCTGGAAACCGTGCAGACCGTGTTCGGCCAGGGCGAGTGGCTAACCGAAGGTCGAATTGGTGCTCACGACATCATGGCTTCAGACAATGCCAGAGCAGAAGGTGATCGACGCGCTACTACGCGCGCTGCGTCATCGGGTTGCCGGAACCGCGACCCTATCAAGCCCCCGCTGGGTCGACCGGTTCGCCGGCACCGAGCGAACCCCGATGTCATCATCCGCCATGCGGCCGGCAACGCCTGAAGCATGGGCTGGCGATTGACGATGCGGTGCCCGGCATCGAGCGATTTGGCTTCCGAGAGCATGCGAACTCGTCGAACACTTCGTCCTGGTCGGCCGGGCCATCGGTATCAACGATCGGGGCGTGTTATCACGCAACGCCAGGTGGCCTGCCGATGGTCACACGTAGAAAATGGAGGACGTCCTGTGGTACCGCCAAAACGTTGGGTAGTCGAGATTATGGACGCCGCTGATGGCAGCGGCGACGGCGTGCTTCAACTGCCCGATACTCTCTGGGCGCAGCTCGAGGCTCAGGGCTGGCAGGTCGGCGATGTACTCGAAATCGACGTGTCCGGGCCCGGCCACGCGACGATCCGAAACCAGTACGCCGAATGCCGCCGGCTTTCCGTGCCGGGAAAAGGTTGAGGGGCAGGCGCGCGCGGCTGATCCGATCCGAATGCCGGCGGCGCGAACCAGTCCGCCGGCACGAGGCGCCAACTGCCTGGCGCTGGATGTCGGCAGGCGCAGCATCACCGTTTCGGCCGCAGCACCCATGTCTCACGACGTTGACCTGCGGTGTGGGCCAGCTCGATTTTGGCATCCTGCCAGGCGCCTGAGGGCCGACCATTCCTCAGGCACCACTCCGTTAACGTTTGCCTGCATTGTTGTCACAGCGACGGTATCGATTCTCCCATAGCAGAGGGGCTCCGCGGAGTGTTTGACTGTCAAGTGCGGCAAGTGTGCGGCGTGGGCGGTCCGTGACTTGGTGGAACTTCGGAACTTGCTGGATCGCATCGACGCGTTTGGCACGCGCGGGTGGTACATGGAATCGATTTGGTCAATGACGACCGACGCCCAGCGGCCCCGGCGCTCCCTGTCGAGCCTTCGAAGTGCGAAGGGCAGGTATCAGTGCGCACAGTCATCTGTGCCGTCAGCCAAAGACAAGTCATCGGCCAAAGCCGACGGTCGCCGATCAGCCGCTGTGCGGCGGCTGAAGGTCGCTTCACTGACATTCGCAAACCCGTGCCGACGAATGTCTTCTCTCTCTATCGACGAATTAGTCTTCCCGACCCACAAGAGACACTCAGCTCTACTAAGAGACGTCACTCACCTTTGCGGTGCGGTCCTGTGCGATCATCTCGGGTCCTGCGCCTTGATTCATGCGGCGTGGCGCGAACTCTGCAACATGTTCTTTGTTGATTTCATCACAGGCGGCGTAGCCGTTGCAACTGGATTGGCAGACAACGGACTATCAAATGCAATGCCAGCGGAACTAGCACACCGTCGTCCACAATCCCGACGAATGGAACAGCGACATTGAAAGGATCGATCGCATACAGCGCCACCAGAGCGGTCGCGGGCATCAGCCATCTTGGACGGTCGGGATGCCGCAGCGCATATAAGAGCACGCGCAAATCGTCCCGGACAACCTTCCATAGCAAAGCGATTTTTTTCATTCCGACAGCTCCCCGCCCATCATCACCTTAGAAGGCCGTTTCTCACAGATCAGATCCTACTCCTGGATACGGGGCGGTGATGGTAGATAAACGTCAACCGAATTCGGCCCCTTTTCTTTTGATTGTTGGCGATCTGCCGGCGCTCAGAAGCTTGGAACTTGGAAACGGCCAGTTGCGTCAAAGTTAGTCTCGGTTCATTCCAGAGTAAGCGGAGACACACACATGCTGAGCCCGCACGAATTTGCCACCCTGATGCTAGTCGCGGCTGCGCCGGAGGAGATTGACCTGAACCGCGAAGAGTTCGACACACTGCTGGACTGTCAGCTGGTCGCCCTGGAAAAGCTGGGGTCCGGAACTCAACGCCCCCGTCTTACCCGCGACGGCGATTCAGTTCTTCGCGCGATTGCCCGAAAACCCTGAGCTGCAACCCGCCAACAAAATTGTCGGTCACGCGCGTGCCACGTCTGGCGCGTATCTTCGGTCCACTCACGAGATCGCGCTGTATCACGTCGCCCGCCGCCAAACGGAGCGCCTGCGCCTGATGTCAGTCCGAGGGACGTTATGCACTTCTATCACCACGGTGTAGCAATACAGCCGTCGGTAGCAAGGGACGGTAATACTTTTGTCGCGCGGGTATCAATTCTTGAGGAAGATGGCGGGGCCACCTCGCTTGGTGATCTGGGGTATTTTGCGAACCGGCAATCAGCCTTCGCGTTTGCCGTGCGGTGCGGCACTGCATTCGCGGACGATGAGCCGATGCCACGACCTCCATGTGATATCCAGCCCAGCTGAACCGTTGTAGCAAGCTGCCGTTAAGATTCGTCGGGCGCGACGTAGGATTTGCGCCTGGCTGCTGAAGGGCCAGCGAGCGCGTGTCGCTACACCACTACGTCCATGTGCTCGACGAACGACGGTTTCAGAACGGCCACGAGCCGCCGTTCGCTCACTCGTTTGCCCGGACACTCAAACGGCAACTCCGCATCAACAAGCGGCCGTTCCGCTTACGACTGTGAACGTTGCAAGGTCGGGCAAGCGAGTCGATCTTGCCTGCGACACCAGGAAGTCGGGTTTCCTGTCGTATAGCGGCTGGATCGTTTGGATAGATGTGCGCGTGGTCACGGCCACCCGCACCGCACGAACGACGAGGCGTAGCGGGTCAGGTTTAGCGTGTCTCGTGGTATCTGTGCGACAGTATGGATTCTCCTTATAGTCTGTCGCGGTCGGTGGCGCCGATCGCTCTTTGCACTCGGTGGAGTGCACGTGTAGGGGACTCGCGACGCCATCGACACCACAGCGTGCGTGCAGTGCGCTGACTAACTGTCGTGCGGCAGCCGCCTCGAATTGTCATAAAAGATTCTTTTCAAATGTATTGATTTTTGAACCGCACGGCCAATAATTTTTACAGCCTTCTTTCCAAAGTGGCCGAACACACGTCCGGTTGTGATGTTGGCGCTGCCCCGTGGCGGCTACGCTGACTCTGGTTATTTTTCTGGCGGACGCGAGGATGGCGCAAGCAATTCACGTTCGTACTGCAATGTCGCATCGTGGCCAGCTAGGAGAACAAGCCATGGTCGCAGCAAAGAAATCGCGTTATACCCTAGTTAAGGGGAAGTATTGGATTCACAACCCAGACAAGCCGCGTCAAGGCCCACAACCCGACGGCGACACCGTCGCATTCATTCCTGATTCTCTAGATGTTGTCCGTCAGTTGCGAAAGATTTCGGGCAGACCGGCGGATATCCATGGTGGGCGGATCAACGTTCGCTATGAAGGTATTGATGCGCTTGAAACGCACTTTCAGGGCGCACATCAGGAACTTAAATTTGCGCTTGCCGCCCGCGACCGAAATTTGGCGCTGTTGGGGTTTAAGAATGTTCGCTTTTTCGCAGATTTGCCAAACGTGGTTCAGTCTGTGGACCAGAACCCGTTACTCGGTTACGTGTTGGCGAATGGTATCGAAGCCAACGGCCGGTTGCTTGGATTGGTGTACGCCGGCGCGCCGGGCCACGACGACGGTGAAAGGGTGTTCATTGATACGGCGATGCTAGACCAGAGCGTTAATGCGAAGCTAGTCGCTGCTGGACTTGCCTATGTCGAGCCGTACGATTCGATGCCGATGTCGCTCGTAAAGCATCTGCGCGATGTCGTGCATAAGGTGCGAAGAGCAAATGAGGGATTTTTCCCCCACGAAAGCGTCACTACCGAAAAGGCAGCTCTGATCCAAAAGATTGAGGACGCTCAGGCGCTGGTCATGTGGCCGAAGCTATTCCGAAGGCTCGCGACGTTCCTCGATGAAGGGCATGTCGGAATTGCGCAGTTTGATGAGTGGATCCGTGACGATCCGGTCCATCGAGATGATACGCTGAGGTTGCCGGACGGCGAGAAAGGAAATATGCACGACACCTTCACTATCGACGGCGACAAATTGCAGTTGCGATTTCACCCTGAGGATCTCCTGATCACACCGGACCCGACGCCGGTTCCCAACTAACTAGCGGCCGTGAACTGAACCGCCCCGGGAATCGTGGAGGCTGGTTGGTTTAAGTTAATGCGGGTTCGGCGACCGGTGTTTCAAGTTGCCGGTAGTAGTTTGCCTCAGCTTCAGCAGGCGGGATGTAGCCGAGGGGTTCCATCAATCGATGATGATTGAACCAGGCCACCCATTCCAGCGTTGCCAACTCGACGGACTCCCGTGTTTTCCAGGTGCAGCGATGAATCAGTTCGGCCTTGTACAAACCGTTGATTGTCTCTGCCAGTGCGTTGTCGTAACTGTCGCCACGGCTACCAACCGAGGGCTCGATGCCCGCTTCGGCCAGTCGCTCGCTATAGCGAATGCTAACGTATTGGGCGGATTCAACCGGTCGTCGCAACACCCCCGAAATCGAAAGGGTGAAATGGCAAAGAAACACGGGCGGTGCCGCCGGGGAATCCGGCCGTTGGTAGGCTCTATCGGGCGCCCTGGCGTCAATCAGAAGCAGAACCTGCAACGGTTCTGGAAAGCAATTGCACAGGGTCTGTCAAGCGAGGAAGCGGCAGCCATAGCCGGTGTGTCTTCAGCGGTCGTTCGACCGTGCAGCGAGCCACCGCGATACGCTCCCGGTTCATCTGCTTCCAGACTTTATCCGCTCCGTAGACCCGCATGTTGGCCTGCCAGACACGCTGGATCTCGGACCGCAGGCGTTCATCGCGTATCGCACGAGCGCAGCGGCGCGACGGATCGCGAAGCTGTGCTGCATGGCGCCGGTAGCCCGACGGGGCAATCCGCAAGACCTTGCAGATCGGCTCGACCCCGAAGGTGCCGCGATGCTGATCGATGAAGGCCTTCAGGACTTCAGGCGGCGGTCAAGCTCCGCCTGGGCGAAAAACGCACTCGCCAGTTTCAGAATCTCGTTGGCGCGGCGCAGTTCCTTGACTTCGCGCTCCAGTGCCTTAAGACGTTCGCGTTCCGACGTGCTCACGCCCTCGCGCTCGCCGCTATCGACTTCATCTCGTTTGACCCACCCCAGCAATGTCTGGCTCGTGCAGCCGATCTTGGGGGCGATGGATTCGATCGCCGCCCACTGTGACGGATACTCGCCCCGATGTTCTTGCACCATGCACACTGCACGCTCCCGGACTTCAGCAGAAAATTTGGTCGACTTGTTCATGGCTCCATTTTCTCAAGAGTTGGAGCCTCCACCAAATCCGGGGCGGTTCATTGAATAGTAAGGGATGGTGCGTTAAGAAGACAAAAAGGGGGATAGGACCATCATTTGATTTCGTCGATGCCGCGATCTTCGATACGGTCCGTGAATGTGGCGACCGCCAACTTGAACAGACGCGAGTAGTGGCGGTACGAGTCGAAGTCGGTGGGCAGCAGGATCGCGTCGGGCGCGAGCGCGGCCGCCTTCATCATGCCCATCGCCGAGAACACGCCAAGTGCGCGCGCTTCGTAAGTGGACGTGGTCACCACGCCGCGGCCCGCATAATCGCGCAGCTTCGCGAAGCGGCGGCTGCCGTCTTCGAGCGTTTGCGGCACGCCGCTGCGGCCGCCGCCGATCACCACCGCGAGGCCGCGCAGTTCCGGATAGCGCAAAAGCTCGACGGACGCGTAGAACGCGTCCATGTCGAGGTGCGCGATGTGGCGGACTGGAGAACTCATGGGTGGCGAAAACGGATGACGGCAACGGCAGCGGACAGTTCATTCTAAGCGCGTGCCGTGCTGCCGCGCGGTATGGCCTGCTGCGTCGGGCCTCGGCCTGCGCAGAACACGATGCGCCGCGCGCCGGCTGCCAAACCGTAATAGTACCTTGCTCCGTCTTCGCCAGCGCGCTGTACGTCGTGTTGCGGCAACGTCGACCCGTTGCCGCAACCGCGTGAGGCGAGCTTGCCTAAGACCGGCGCTTACTGCTTGATGCCTTCAGCCTGAATGTGCAGCGTAGTCAGCATCTTGAAGCCGTAGGTCTTGCCGAAGTCGACGCCGAAATCGTCGCGATTGAACGTCGCGGTCGATTCCGTGCCGCAGACTTCGCGCTTGAGCATCGGGTTCACGAAGCACTTGAACGAATCGATCTTCAGATTGACCGGCTTGGTGATGCCGTGCATCGTCAGCGTGCCGATCACTTCCACCGGCTTGTCGCCGTCGAAGCGGATCTGCGTGCCCTTGTAGGTGGCGCTCGGGTACCTGGCGGCATCGAAGAACTTGTCGGTGACCAGTTCCGCGTCGAGCTTGTCGTTGCCGATATCGACCGAGTTCATGTCGATCGTCACGTCGACCGTGCCGGTCTTCGCCAGGCGATCCAGCACCACGGTGCCGCTGCCCTTCCTGAACTTGCCGCGCCAGGTCGAAATGCCGCCGAAGTGGTCGGTCTCGAAGCTCGGCGACGTGTGGGTCGGGTCGAGCTGATAGGTATCGGCTGCCATCGCGTTGAACGACAATGCAGCGGCCAGCGCGCCCGCGGCGAGCAAAAATTGATTCTTCAAGGTGTTCTCCAGGTTTCAGAAAGTGCTGTGAAGCTTCGGTGTTGTGCGTTACTTCTTTGAAGCGACGAGATGAAATTTGATGACGACTTCGTCGGCGACGACCGACGTGTCTTTCCATTCGCCCGTGCCGACGTCGAACTGCGAGCGCTTGATCGGCAACGAGCCGTCGAAGCTTTGCGTGGCGCCCTGGCTCGCGATGACGACCGGCACCACGACGGTTTGCGACTTGCCCTTGATGGTGAGCTTGCCGGTGATCCTGTACTGGTTGCCGCCGGCCGGCGCGATCGCGCTCGACACGAAGGTCGCGGCAGGCCAGCTTGCGCTATCGAACCACTCCTTGCCTTGCGCCTGCTTGTTGTAGTCGTCGGCGCCGAGGTCGTAGCTGCCGGTGTCGATCGACACGTTGGCGCTGCCCGCGGTCGGCCTGGCCGGATCGAAATTCAGTTGCGCCGAGAACTTCCTGAACTTGCCGTCGACCGGCACGTTCATCTGCTTCGTCGTGGCAACGACGGTGCTCTTGCTCAGGTCGACGTCGGCGTGCGCGAGGCCCGCGCCGGACAGCGCAAGGGCGGCGAGGCCGGCGAGCGTCGCGCGATGAACGGATTGAAAAGTGGTTGATTTCATGGTGGTACGCATCCTATCGAATCCGCGTGCGTTGATTGCACACCGCTGGGAATTAGATTGCCAACAAGTCGTGGCCAATTGACGGCCACGCGTATGTCGGTTGATCGTGACGATCGTTACTTGAGGAACGGAATCATCCGGGCGAGCAAGCCGTCGCGATCGACGAACTGATGCTTGAGCGCCGCCAGCACGTGCATGACGACGAGCGTCAGCAGCGTGTAGTTGAGCAGCACGTGGACCGTGCGCAGCGTGGCCTTGAGCGCCTGATCCGGGCCGATGAGCGTGGGCAGCGGCACGATGCCGAGATACACCACCTGAATGCCGGACGCTGAACTGTAGAAGTAGCCGGACAGCGGGATCGCCAGCATCAGCAGGTACAGCACGCCGTGCACCAGATGGGCGGCAGCCTTCTGCCACGCGGGCGTTGCGCTGTCGAGCGGCGGCGCGCGGTGGCTGGCGCGCCACAGCACGCGGGCCACGGCGAGCACGAGAACGGTCACGCCGATCCACTTGTGCCACGAGAAGTACTTCAGCTTGGTGGGCGTGAAGCCGGGGATATCGGTCATGATCCAGCCGATATAGAAGCCGCAGACGATCAGCGCCGCGATCAGCCAATGCAGCGCAATGCTTGCGCCGTGGTAGCGTTCAGAACCGGAAGGACGTGATGGCATGTTTTTGTGCTCTTGTGCTCGTTGATTGCGAGGTGTCGCGAGTGAATGCGGATGGTAGGGAGGCCAATGAAAACTGAATAGGCGGGCAGAAGGGAACAGATTGTTGTAGCGGTGACGCTAATGTGATTGAAATACGCGCGCTGTGGTAATTTTCCGGCTGAGTCGCAAACGCCTCGTCACCACACCGCGCGGCACCGCGCTCGCGCACCACCAACCATCCAGGGCCTATGTTGTGAATTCCGTTTTCCTGTCTTGGGGCATCGCCGCAATCGCCACGGCCGGCGTGATCACCCGGCCGTTCAAATGGCCTGAAGCCGTGTGGGCCGTCGCCGGCTCGCTGTTGCTGGTGTCGCTCAGGCTGTTGCCGCTGCATCTGGCGATCGAGGCGATCGGCAAGGGCACCGACGTCTACCTGTTCCTGTTCGGCATGATGCTGCTGTCGGAAGTCGGCCGCCGCGAAGGTCTGTTCGACTGGGTCGCGGTGCTCGCGGTCAATCACGCGCAGAGTTCGCCGCGCAAGCTCTTCGTGCTGGTGTACCTGGTCGGCGTGGTGATCACCGCGTTTCTGTCCAACGACGCCACCGCGGTCGTCCTCACGCCGGCCGTGTTTGCCGCCGCCAAAAAAGCGAAGACGCCGCCGCTGCCGTTGCTGTTTATCTGTGCGTTCGTCGCCAACGCGGCGAGCTTCGTGCTGCCGATTTCGAATCCGGCCAACATCGTGCTGTACGGCAATCACACGCCCGCGCTCGGCGCCTGGATGATGCGCTTCACGTTGCCGTCGTTGCTGTCGATCGTCGCGACCTACGTGATGTTGCGCTGGACCCAGCGCGACGCGCTCGCCGGCATCTGCGAGGCGAATCTCGAAGCGGTCGAACTGTCGTCGAGCGGGCGGGTCGCGCTTGCGGGCATCGCGGTGACCGCGGGCGTGTTGCTGACGGTCTCCGCGTACGATATCGCGCTCGGCATGCCCACCGCGATACTCGGCACGCTGACCGCGCTGGTCGTGCTGATTCTGGAGCGCAAGTCGCCGCTGCCGATGATCCGGGAAATCTCGTGGAGCGTGCTGCCGTTGGTCGCCGCGCTGTTCGTGCTGGTCGAGATGCTCGATCACACGGGTGTCATCACGACGCTGGCCACGACGCTGCGGCGCGCGACCGGGCACAACGAACTGGCGACGGCGGGCTGGGCCGGCGCGCTCATCGCGTTCGGCAGCAATCTGATGAACAACTTGCCGGCCGGGCTGATCGCCAGTTCGACGGTGATGCAGGCGCAGAGTCCGGAGCGTGTGATCGACGCGCTGCTGATCGGCGTCGACCTCGGCCCGAATCTGTCGATCACCGGCTCGCTCGCGACCATCCTCTGGCTCAACGCGATTCGCCGCGAAGGCGAGGACGTGAGCTTCCTGAAGTTTCTGAAGGTGGGCGCGCTGGTGATGGTGCCGGCCCTCGTGCTGGCGCTCGGCGCGCGGCTGCTGACCGGTTAAGCGGGGCGGGCGCGGCTGCCGCCGGATGGCTTGCGGGCCGCCGCGTCGTTGCGTGGCAAGCGGCTTGGCGTCATGACTGCGTAGCTGCCGCGCACTGCGGTGGCGCCGCACTGCGCGTTTCTTCCGCCGCGTGTAGCGAGCGTAGCGTCGCTTCGAGCCGTTCGACGCGCACGCGTTGCGCCTGCATCATCGACGAGCGGTACAGCACGCGCAGCCGCTGGTGCCAGTACGACAGAGGAAAGCGGTCGCGCGTGGAGATCAACCCGAAGACGACTTCGAGGTGGGCTATTTCCTTGTCTATGTCTTGATAACTCATCTGATGTTTCCCTTAAGTGTGGACGACGCTAGCCAACAGCGATCAGCAAACGACGTTCCCAGCCGGGCTGACGCGCGCCGGCGGCGGGCTGTCTTGCCGCCGGATCAAATCTTCAGCAGTTTGCCGGAGCCCTGCATTCATCGGCATTGCGCGGCAGGTCGGCGGTGTTTCAGGACAATGGGAATTCAGCATGCATTCGTGTGTAACGCATGTTCTGTGCTGGTCCGGGGACCTTTGTCTTTGTTGCAATCAACTTATCGAATTGGGACACGCTGAGCGCACTTTGTGACCGGTCTGCCTGCGGGCAGCGCTCAACACGCTTGGTGCGCTTCGCGCCGCGCAATCAGCGCGGCATCGTCATGAGCGGCTGCGCGTAGGTCACGGTTGGGGCAGGCACGACCGCGTAGTTGGTTGGCGGGGGCACGACGACGGTGGTGTAAATGGGCACGGGTATCATCGGCGGCACGGTGACGGTTGCCGTGACCGGAACCGCCAAGGGAGCGGCAACCGGCGGGGGCGCCGTCACATACACCGGATTGACCGGCACGGAGTAATAAACCGGCCGCGGCGGCGGTGCGTAGACCACGGCAGCGGGCATATACACGACGACCCCGGCGAATGCGGTCGATGAACAGGCGAGACCGATGGCGGTAAAAGTAGAGGCGCAGGCGAGACGGATAGTCACTTGGTACTCCTGAAGCGTTGAGTGGCGCGTCTGCTGTCGAAGCAGCGGGCCGGGTGGTCCGGATTCGCGTGGAAGCTCGCCCGTTCCGTGGATGCGCTGGTGGCGCTGATGCTGCTGGCGGCACATGCGGTGCTTGCGATGCCTGCTGCGCCGGCAGACGAAAGATACGCAAAGCGCCGTCAAAACGGCACGACAAACTCATTTCATTCGATGTCACGACGAAGCGGTGTCCGTCATGTGGGCGGTGCGCGTATGTATGAAGTACTTGTTGCGTCTCGCGGGCGAATCCGCGTGACGGCCGGCGCGGGTACTCGCGAAGACTCATGACATAAGTCGACATGATTCTGCATTTGCCAGCCGGCGACGCATCCACAAGAATTCGGCCTGTCATCGAAACGGATCGCGGCATCAGCAGGCGACGCACGATGGCTCAATCGAAGGAGTCAGTCATGAAGAAGTTGTTCGCCGCCGTGCTGCTGTGCTGCGCTTCCACCGTCACGTTCGCCCAGAGCGTCGCGCCGCAAGGCGGCAACCCGCAGCGGATGGAACGCATGGTGCAGCAGTTGCAGGTGCGCTTTTCGAATGCCAACACCACGCACGACGGCAAGCTCACGAAGCAACAGGCCGAAGCTGGCATGCCGATGGTCGCCAAACATTTCGACGAGATCGATACGCAGAAGGCGGGCTACATCACGTTGGCGCAAATCGAAGCATTCATGCAGGAACGCGGGGCGGCGCACTGAGCCGCGCGGGCATCGGCGGAATCATAGGGGCGTGGCGCGGCGCAACGTGCCGGCTGGGCCGCTTGCGCGCGAGCCCCAGCGCCGGCACTCAGCGCCGCGAGCCCATCCGGTCGAACCATCGGCCGTACCTTGATGCCTGAAAGAACGCGCGATGAAACCTGCCACGTCCCGCCGTCTGCGCATCGTCAGCGTGTCACTCATCGTCTCGCTCTGTACTTCGCTGACCGGTTGCGTGACAGTCGGCCCGGATTTCAAACAGCCGGACGTGACGCTCGAAGACCAGTGGTTCGAGAGTTTGCCGCACGGTGCGCAGACCACGCCCGCCGCGCAGGCGGCCTGGTGGACCGCGTTCAACGACCCCGTGCTCACGGCGCTCGAACAGCGCGCATATGAACGCAACCTGACGTTGCAAGTGGCCGGCCTACACATCTTCAAGGCGCGCGCGCAGCTCGCGATCAGCGAGCAGAATCTGCTGCCGCAGTCGGGCACCATGTCGGTGGGTGCGAGCCATATCAACACCAGCGGCGTCGGCCCGATTCCGCCGGCGCATCTGTGGGCCGAGCATCTGCACGTGAATGCCGGCTGGGAGCTCGACTTCTGGGGCAAATATCGCCGGCAGATCGAATCGGACCGCGCGCAATTGCGGGTGTCGGAAGCTGCGTACGACAACGCGCTGGTGTCGCTGTTCGCGGACGTCGCCAATGCGTACATCGACCTGCGCGCGCTCGAACAGCGCATCACGGTCGCGCAGCAAAACCTGAAGTCGGTGCAGCAGAGTCTCACGCTGACCCAGGCGCGCTATAAGAGCGGCGCGTCGAGTCAGCTCGATGTCGAACAGGCCGCCACGCTGGTGGCCGAAACCGAGGCGCAAATCCCGCCGCTCATCAAGGCGCGCGCGCAGGATCGCGACACGCTCGCGGTGCTGCTCGCCGATCCGCCCAGCGTGGTCGACGCGCAGCTCAAAGGCGGCACGTCGATCCCGGTGCCGCCGACGCAGATCGACGTCGGCATTCCCGCCGATCTGCTGCGGCGCCGGCCCGACGTGCGTCAGGCCGCGCTCAACGCGGCCGCGCAATCGGCGCTGATCGGCGCGGCCAAGGCGAAGCTGTACCCGTCGCTGTCGTTGACCGGTTTGTTCGGTCTGACGTCGGGCGGACAGCATGGCATCGGTCTGACGCAATGGGGCAGCAAGACGATCGGCCTGTTTTCCGCGGTCATCACGTTGCCGATCCTCGATCGCAGTCAGTTGAAAAACGCGGTGCGGATTCAGGACGCGACGTTCCAGGAAGCCGTGTTCGATTATCAGAACACGGTGCTGCAAGCGCAGAAGGAAGTGGAAGACGCAATCTCGGGGCTGCGCACCACGCTCGATGCGCTGGCCGCTTCGTCGCGTGCGTTGGATGCTTCGCAACGCGCGTTGACGCTCGCCAACGCACAGTACCGCTCGGGCTCGGTCACCTACGACTCGGTACTCGACGCATCGCGCTCGGCATTGCGCGACGGCGATTCGCTCGCACAGAACCAGGGGCTCGCCGCGCTCGCGGCGGTGTCTGCGATCACAGCGGGTCTTAACGCGAACGATCAGGTCGTGACCGGCGGCGCGCTGGCGGTGTCGCCCGGCGTCAAGGTGCAGGTGGTCGCCGCGGCGGCGCAGGGCCACTCATGATCCGCTTCTTCGTCGAGCGTCCGGTCCTCGCCAATGTGATCGCGTTGATCGTGATGCTGCTCGGCGCCGTCGCGCTGATCAATCTGCCGATCGCGCAATATCCGCCGATCACACCGCCGACCGTGCAGGTGGTTGCGCGTTTCCCCGGCGCGAGCGCCGCGACGCTGATCAACCGGGTGGCGCTGCCGATCGAAACGCAGGTGAACGGCGTGGAAAACGCGCTCTACATGCAGTCGACCAACACCAACGACGGCACGTACACGCTCACCATCACCTTCGCCGTCGGCACCGATGTCGACAAGGCCCAGGTGCTGGTGCAGAACCGCGTGCAGGCCGCCACCGCGCAACTGCCGCAAGCGGTGCAGCAGCAGGGCGTGACCGTGCGCAAGCGCTCGACCGCGATCCTGCAGCTGTACACGCTGGAGTCGCCGGACCCGCGTTACGACTCGTTATTCCTCAGCAACTACGCGGTGATCAATCTGCGCGACGCGCTCGCGCGTTTGCCGGGCGTCGGCGACGTGACCGTGTTCGGCACCGGCCAGTACAGCATGCGCGTGTGGCTCGATCCGCGCAAACTGAGCCAACGCAATCTGAGCGCCGCCGACGTGATGCAGGCGATCCAGAGCCAGAGCAAGGATGTCAGCGAGGGCCAGCTCGGTTCGGAGCCGAACGCCGGCGGCCAGGCGTTCCAGCTCACGGTGACGATGCAGGGCGCGCTCTCCACGCCGTACGAATTCGACAACATCATCATCAAGGCCGATCCCAACGACGGCGGCCATTTCGTGCGGATTCGCGACGTCGGGCACACCGAGCTCGGCTCGTCCAGCTACGGGCAGTTCTTCAACCTCGACGGCAAGCCGGCGGCGGGCATCGCCATTTATCAGTTGCCCGAAGCGAATGCGCTGCAAGTCGGCAACGCGGTGAAGGCGACCATGGCGCGTCTCGCGAAAGACATGCCGAAGGGCATCAGCTACCAGTTGCCGTTCGACACCACCACCTTCGTGCGGCAATCGGTGATCGACGTGTACAAGACGCTGTTCGAAGCAGCCTTGCTGGTGCTCGCGGTGATCCTGCTGTTTCTGCAGAACTGGCGCGCGATGCTGGTGCCCGCCACGACGATTCCGGTGACCATCATCGGCACGTTTGGCGCGATCTACCTGCTCGGCTTCTCGATCAATCTGCTGACGCTGTTCGCGATCGTGCTGGCGATCGGCATCGTGGTCGACGATGCAATCGTGGTGGTCGAAGGGATCACCCAGCACATCGAGCAGGGCAAGACGCCGAAGCAGGCCGCGATCGACGCGATGCACGAACTGCTCGGGCCGATCGTCGGGATCACGCTGGTGTTGATTTCCGTGTTCCTGCCGTCGGCGTTTCTCGGCGGCGTCACCGGCCAGATGTACCGGCAGTTCGCGCTGGTGGTGGTGGCGACCACCGTCATCAGCGCGATCAACGCGGTGACGCTCAAACCGGTGCAAAGCGTGCGCTGGCTGCGGCACGCGCGGCCCGGCAAGCCGAACGTCGTGTATCGCGTGTTCGACAAGGGCTATGCGCGGGTCGAAAGCGTCTATGTGCGCGTGGTGTCGTGGTTCGTCCAGCGTTGCGGCCTTGCGCTCATGATTGCGCTGGTGCTCGGCGCGGCGTCCGCGTTCCTGCTGACACGCGTGCCGACCAGTTTCATTCCGCTCGAAGATCAGGGCTACATGCTGATCGCCGCACAGCTCGCCGACGCGGCGTCGCTCGAACGCACCCGCGAGGCGAGCAGGCAGATCGAAAAGCGCATCGGCGCGATTCCCGGCGTGAGTCACGTGGTGTCGATCGGCGGCATCTCGCCGCTCGACAACAACGCGTCGCTGGCGAATTCCGCGCTGATCTACGTGACGCTCGACGACTGGAGCGCGCGCGGCAAGGGCGAAGACCTGCGCTCGCTGTATATGCGCATGAATAGCGAACTGGCGAAGCTGCCCGACATCCGTTCGCTGGTGATCGTGCCACCGCCGATCCAGGGCCTGGGCAATAGCGGCGGTGTGCAGATGCAGGTGATGCTGACCGACGGCACACAGAACTACCGGCGTTTGCAGGACACCACCGACACGCTGATCGCGAGCGTCGCGAAACGGCCCGAATTGCAGCGCGTGTTCAGCCCGTTTCGCGCAGCGGTGCCGACCGTCGAGCTCACGCTGGATCGCGCGAAGGCCGAGTCGCTGCAAGTGCCGGTCGGCAACGTGTTGGGCCGACGGCGCGTTTCGCCGTCAGCCCGACGACATTCGCCGTTTGCAGATTCGCAGCAACAGCGGGCATATGGTCGAACTCGGCACCTTCATCGACGCGCATCCCGGCGTCGGCCCGGCGGTGGCGACGCTGTATAACCTCGCGCCGGCCGCGGCCATCAACGGCAATCCGGCGAACGGCTACAGCACCGGCGACGCGATCGCCGCGTTCGAGCAGGAAGCCGCGCGCATCCTGCCGGCCGGCATCGGCTATGAATGGACCGCGATGTCGTATCAGGAGAAGCTGGTCGGCAATTCGGCGTACTGGGTATTCGTGATGGGCGTGTTGCTGGTGTTCTGCGTGCTGGCCGCGCAATATGAAAGCTGGCTGCTGCCGTTGGCCGTGGTGCTCGCCGTGCCGCTCGCGTTGCTCGGCACGGCCGGCACGCTCGCGCTGCTCGGCGCGGCCAACAACCTCTACACGCAGATCGGCCTCGTGTTGCTGATCGCGCTGTCGGCGAAGAATGCGATCCTGATCGTCGAATTCGCGCGGCATCTGCGCGCGCAAGGCGTGGGCATCGCCGAGGCCGCGGTGGAGGCGGCGCGGCTGCGGTTCCGGCCGATCATGATGACCTCGTTCGCCTTCATTCTCGGCGTGGTGCCGCTCGTGATCGCGACCGGCGCCAGTGCGAGCGCGCGCCGATCGCTCGGGATTGCGGTATTTTCGGGGATGCTCGCTTCCACCTGCATCGCCGTGCTGTTCATTCCGTCGTTCTACGTGCTGTTGCAGCGTCTTGCCGAACGGCATGCGGCGCGCGAGACGCCGCGTGGGACGCCGCCTGAGACGTCGCCCGACGCTTAAACCGAGGAGCTTTCGCATGGATCGCCCCGCCAAGATCATCGTGCTCGATGACGAAGTCGAACTGCGCAACATGCTGCAGCGGTTTCTGCGCAGCCACGGCTTCGACGTGCGTGTCGCCGAGGACGGCAAGCGTCTGGACCGCTATCTGGAACGCGAGCCGTTCGATCTGCTGGTGCTCGATCTGATGATCGGCGCCGAGGACGGCCTTGAGATCTGCGCGCGTTTGCGCGCGCAAGGCCAGACCTTGCCGATTCTGATGCTGACCGCGAAGGGCGATCCGCTCGACCGGGTGGTCGGCCTCGAAACCGGCGCCGACGACTACCTCGCCAAACCGTTCCTGCCGCGCGAACTGGTGGCGCGTATCAATGCGCTGCTGCGCCGCCAGAAGATCGCCTCGGGCGATGTCACCGTGACCTCGCAAAGCGTGCGCTTCGGCGACTTCAGTCTCGACGTCGGCAAGCAGCAACTTTCGCGCGCGGGTGCGCTGCTGGAGATTCATTCGGCGCAGATGCTGCTGCTGGTTGCGCTCGCGTCGTCGCCGAACCGGCCGGTGAGCCGTGACAACCTGCTGGCGCGCGCGCGCGGCCGCGATCACGATGCGCTCGATCGCAGCATCGACGTGCAGGTGCTGCGCCTGCGGCAGATCGTCGAGGACGATCCGTCCAAGCCGCGTTTCATCAAGACCGTGTGGGGCGTCGGCTACATGCTGGCCGCGGACGTCGAGTGATGGCGCGCTCGCTGCTGCAACGGGCGCTGCCGAGAACGCTGCTCGCGCGCAATATCGCGTTGCTGATCGTGCTCGTAATGCTGAGCCAGGTGTGCGTGCTCGGCGTGTTGCTGCATTACGTGCAGCGGCCTCGCGTGGAGCGCGCGGCCGCCGTGTTCGCCACCTACGTGACCACGCTCGACAACCTGCTGGCTGCCACACCGGCTGGCGCGCGCGCCGCGCTGACCGCGCGTCTCGACGCGCACACGCAACTGCCGGCCGAAGCCGTCGCCGCGCCGCCGCCCAGTCTGCTGCGCGCGTATCGCACCTATCAGCGCAACGTGTTTCTCGACAGCCTGCGCGCGCATCTGCCCGCCGACATGCCGGCGCGCTGGCAAACCGAAGGCGGGGAGCGCCTGTGGATTCGCATGCACGCGCCGGCCGATGCGCCGCACACGCCGTACTGGATCGCGTTGCCGCTTCCCGAGGACGCGCAGGGCAACGGGCTCGAAGTGGCGATTTTCCTGTCGCTCGGTTTGGGCGTGCTGGCCGCGCTGGCCGGCTACGCGATCCAGCTGCACCTGAACGAGCCGCTTCAGGAGTTGACGCGCGCCGCGCGCCGCGTGAGCGCCGGCGAAACGCCCGCACCGCTGCCGACCGACGGCCCCACCGAAATCGCCGCGGTGAGCCGCGCTTTCAATCAGATGACGCAGGCGTTGCAGGAAGCCGACGCGACGCGCGCGTTGATGCTGGCCGGCATCTCGCACGATATCCGCACGCCGCTCACCAAGCTGCGCCTGTCGATGGCGATGGCGATGCCGAACGGCAGCGACAGCAGTTTCGTGGTCGCCGCCGAGTCGTATCTGGACCAGATCGAGACGATCCTGCAGCAGTTCATGGATTACGCGGGCAGCGGCGAACGCGAGGCGCCGCAGCCAGGCGATCTGAATGCGTTGATCGAACGGCTCGCGGGTGATTTCGCGGGACTCGGGCACGAGTTCGAACTGTCGCTCGCGAACCTGCCGCTGCTCGCGTATCGGCCGATCAGCATGATGCGGCTCTTGATGAACCTGATGCAGAACGCGATCGTGTACGGCGGCACGGGTCTCGCCGTGCGAACCTGGACGGCCGGGGGCGCGGTGACGGTCGCGGTCGGCGATCGGGGCAAGGGTCTGTCGGCGCAGGAACTGGAGCAGTTGAAGGCGCCGTTTCAGCGCGGCCGCAATGCTCGCGCGCATAGCGGCGGCACGGGGCTGGGGTTGTCGATCGTCGAGCGGATCGCGCGGCTGCACGGCGGCAGCTTGCAGTTTCATCCACGCGACGGCGGTGGGCTGGAGGTGTGGGTGGTGTTGCCGGTGGCGGCTATTTGACGGCGGTGCGTTGCGACGACCGGTTCATCGGTGCGTCGCCGTCGCCGCCGCCGTCGCGCCCGCCGAATCTGCAGCGCTCACTCCCGATCCAGCCACGCGTCCAGCCCGACGCGGAACGCCACGCCCGCGATAACCGGCACGGTCAGCATCAGGATGATTCCGAAATTGGGAATCTCGTCGCCATACATGACCGTGCTGTAGAGCACGACGCTTGCCACGATCGCGAACACCACGACGCCGACGGTGACCATCAGCAGGTTGCGCGAAGTAATGGACAGCGTCTTGCGCTGCACCTCGTCCGGCGGGGGGCTGGCGGCGGGGGCTTCGTCGTGTTGGGCTGGCATGATGATTCTCGTGGCTGGAAAAATGCTGCGTAAGGAGCGACCGTCATTGCCGCTCCGGGGAGGGCGCGCGCAACGCATCATATCCGCACACGTTCCGGCCACGCGGATCACGCCGCGCCGACCAGCAGTCCCGCCGCCACGATCGCCAGCACGAGCGCGGCAATCGCGCTGAACCGGTAGTCGCGTTGATGCAGGAACACCCCTAACATCAATATAAGCCGCATTATCGGCAGCAGGATGAAAAGCGCAATTCCCATGGTCACGATAGACATGCCGGCCGCTGCCGGATGGGCGCCGCCGTGCGAGCAGGCGATCACCGAAACGATGCTGGCGCCGATCGCGACATGGATATCGAGGTGGCCGAACATCGTCAGCACCGGCACGATGAAGATGCCGCTCGCCATGCCGAGCATGCCGCCCAACGCGCTCGCGCCGAGCGACACCGCGAAGAGCCACAGCGTGTAGTGCAGGTCCAGCGCCGCCGCCGCGCCGCTCATGGGTCTTGCGGCTTGCGCCGGGCGAGGCGGGTGACGAACTGGATCTGGTCGCCGCGGTAGTACAGCTTTTCATAATCGACCGGACGGTTGCCGTCGCAATACGACGTGCGCTCGATCAGAAAGATCGGGCTGCCGGCCGCGATCTCGAGCGCCCGCGCGACGGCCTTGTCGGCGGCGATCGCTTCGAGCCGGTATTCCGCCTCGATCAGCGGCAGCCCGTACTTCTCTTCGAGCAGCGCAAAGATCGGCTCCGCCTCCAGATCGTTCTCGATGATCTTTTCGCCGATGTCTTTCGGCAGCCAGGTTTCGTCGAATGAGAGCGGCGTGCCGTCGGCGATGCGCACGCGCTGGATGTGCACGACCTGCGCGCCAGGTTTCAGCGAGAGCTTGCCGGCGACGGCTTCGCTGGCGGCTTCGATCCGCTTGGCGAGCAGCCGCGCGCTCGGCTGGCGGCCGTGCGCGCGCATGTCTTCGACGAAGCCGCTCAGTTCGGTGAGCGGCTGGGTGAGGCGCGGTTGCGTGACGAAAGTGCCTTTGCCGCGGCGAATTTCGATCAGTCCGCGCGCAATCAGGTTCTGCACCGTTTTTTGCAGCGTGGTGCGGCTGATGCCGAAGCTCGCGAGCAGGCTGGCTTCGTTGGGCAACTGGGTGCCCGGCGGGTAGGTGCCGTCGGCGATGCGCGCGGCAAGCGTCGCTTCGACTTGCGCGTAGAGCGGGAGTTGAGTGGGGCGGTCAGTGGCCATGCGAGACATCATGACGTCATGATGTCTCGGCGTCAAGCCGGGTTTTCGAGGGGCGGGCCGGATGTAATGTGTTCGAGTTGTGTGGCGCGGGCGCCTCTCTCCGTCATTGCTAATGCGCCGAACTCACCCGCAACAGCGCAAACAACAACGACAGCACCACCACAATCACGCCCGTGGCAACAACCAGGCGGTCAGCTAACAGTCGGCGCATCGCAACTCTCCTAGACGAAGCTATAGCGTTCGGAATGGTATCGGGCGAGCGGCACGTTCATCTCGCCCAGCGCGGTTTCGATCGCATCCATCATCACGTCCGGCCCGCAGATAAAGTACTCGTGCTCGGCGTACTCCGGCGGTAGATGACGTCTGAACACTTCAGCGGTGATGCGTCCGCTTTCTCCGCTCCAGCCCACCGGCGGCTCAGAGAGAACATAGACGATCTTCAGGTCGACGCGCGTTTTCAGCGTCTCCAGTTCCTCGAGGAAAGTCAGCGATTCCCAGCTCTTGCTGCCATACAGCAGAACGAGCGGACGCCTGTCGCCGCGATCGGCCAGCGTGCGGATCATGCTCATCATCGGCGTGATGCCGATGCCGCCCGCGATCAGCACGTGCATGTCGGTCGGATTGCCGATCGTGAAAGCCCCGTACGGCCCGTCGAGATAAACCCGCTGCCCGGCCTGCACCGTCTTGATGGCGCTGGTGAAATCGCCGAGGTCGCGGATCGTCATTTCGACGCGGCCGCCGGCGGCTTCGGCGCTCGATGAAAACGAGAACGGGTGCCCGGTGATGCGGAACGGGCTCGCCCATAACGTGAGCCAGCCGAACTGGCCTGGCTTGAAGCGCAAGCCCGCGTGACCTTCGGGCTGCATCACGAGCGTGGTGGTGTCGCCGCGTTCCGTGCGCACCTGGGTCACGCGATAGGGACGCCGCAGCATGAACAGCGGCTTGAACAGGCGCACATAGAACAGCAAGCCGATCCAGAAGATCGTCATGCCTATCCACAGGATCCGCTTGAGCGGATCGACCAGATAGAAGCCCCAGCCGACCATATGCAGCATGCCGGCGGCGATCGCGATCAGCGCGAGCACGATATGCGACCGATGCCAAAGCTCGTAACGGATCTTCAACTGTTGGCGCCACAGCGCCATGACGACGAGCAGGATCAGCGAGCCGATCGACAGCACCGCGAAGCGCGCGCCCCACGGGATATCCCAGAGCGAGTCGGGCAGCGCGAGCGACGGCGAACGGATCGCGATCAGAATCAGCGGATGCGCGACGACGAGGCCCACCGCCAGCAGCGAAATGCGCCGGTGGAAGTGATAGATGACGTCCTCGCCCCACGGCTCGGTGACGTGCCTGAAACGCGCGGTGAGGCCGAATTGCAGCCCCATCATCGCGAGGCCGGAATAGCCGAGCGCCACCGAGAACTCGGTGGCGAAATTGCGCGCGGGCGGCAGGTTGCCCGCGAGCAGCGCGAACAGCGGGGCGAGAATGAACAGCAGATAGATGGCGGACCAGATGGCCTTGTGCACGAGATCGCGATACTGCATGAAATCCCTCTCTGTTCCAGTAGCGAAGCTGGTTCAGCGGACCGTGGCGCTGGCCGTCGTCCGGGTGACGTCAAACCGGGGCGCCAGTCCTGAAGCTCGCAGCGACCCGCGTCGCTCAGATACACGTGGTAAGCAGAAGCGCGGGCCCGAACGTGATGACCGTGGCGGCCAGCGCCGCGATCAAGGTCCAGATGACGACGGTATGCATGAACGTGCTGATGCGCTCTGGGCCCGGGTCGCGAATGGCCGCCGCGCGATAGCGCCACAGCCAGCCGATCGCGATCAGATGCAGCAGCAGCACGATCGCGAGGCTCATGCGCAGCGGGCCGGTCGACCAGCCGAACGCGCAGCCGATCGCATGCAGCGCATACAGGATCACCAGCGCAACACACCAGATGGTGAAGCCCACGGCGAGCCACCACATGCGCCGCGGCGGCAACGGACGCCCGTTCATGGCCGGGCTCCCAGCATTGCCACCAGGCCCGGCAACGCGAGCACGAGGCCCAGCGCGATGATGCCCGTCGCCACTGTGTAATCGATCCATAAGCGCGTGAGGCGCAGGTCGGTGAGCCGTCGCGGCGAAATGAAACCGGCCCCGATGCGCAGAACATTGCTGATCAGAAACAGCAACCCGATGCCGGCATGGATCCCGACATAGGTGAGCAGCGCCGCGGCCGTCGCGCCGAGCGCGTGCTCGGTCGGATGCGGCGTGACGCCGGCGATCAGCGCGACATCGGCGGCTATCGCGATGACCAGCGCCAGCACGCCGACGCCGATCCAGCGATGCGGCAAACGCTCCGCTGCGGCGGCGCGCAGTGAGCCTCGCGCAGCGGCGGCCGCGATGGCTAGCGCGACGACCGTGACGAGCGCGAGCAACCGGCCCGGCTCGGGCGTCGCCGCAGCGGGCCAGTTCGGCGCGGCGATCCACAAATAGAACGTGCCGAACACCAGCGACGTGAACAGCGTGCCATTGGCAACCAGCGTGCAGATCAGCGCGAGCCATGCCGGCGCGCCGGCCACTTCGGTATGCGGCGGCACGCTGACGCCCCGGCCCACCGGCAGCGGTCCGTAATCGCGCGTGTGACCGGCGCTCTGGCCGGCGTAAATGAACAGCCCGAAGGTCACGAACGCAAAGGCCAGCGACAGCAGATAGAACTTGAACAGCATCGCGAGCACCGCCGCGCAGGTCACGAGCGCGGTGACGAGCGGCAGATAAGTCGCGCGCGGCAGCACGATCAGTTGCTCAGGTTCGCCCGATGTCATATGCACGCCGAGCGCTTCCTGCCAGCCGTTGCGCGTGAAGCCGAGATAGCCGTCGCCGCGCGCGAGCAGCGCCGCCAGCTTGGCCGGTGCGACGCCTTCCGTTTCGGCGCCGACCTGCGGGATCGATGCAAACGCATACGGTGCGGGGGGAATCGGCATCGCCCATTCGAGCGTGGTCGAATCCCATGGGTTGCGCCGCACGCGACGGCCGAAGCGCAATTGCACGATGATGTCGATCACCACCAGCGCGAAGCCGATCGTCATCACGAAGCTGCCCACCGACGACAGCAGATTGAGCCAGTTCCAGCCCTCGTCGCCGCGATACGTGAAGATGCGCCGCGGCATGCCGAGCAGTCCGGTCAGGTGCATCATGAAGAACGTCATGTTGAAGCCGATGAAGACGAGCCAGAAGGCCGGCAACGACAACCTGTGCACGGCGGTGCGGCCGGTCAGCAACGGCAGCCAGTAGTAGAACGCCGCCAGCATCGGAAAGGCGAGCGCGCCGGCCACCACATAGTGCATGTGCGCGACCACGAAATAGGTGTCGTGCGCCTGCCAGTCGAACGGCACCATCGCGAGCATCACGCCGGTCAGCCCGCCCGCCGTGAACACGAAGAAAAAGCCGAAGATATACAGCATCGGCACGTCCCAGCGCGGCCGGCCGTGCGACAGCGTGGCGAGCCACGCGAAGAACTGGATCGCGGTCGGCACCGCGACGATCGCCGAGCCGGCCGAGAAGAAGGCCAGTGCGAGATGCGGAATGCCCACCGTGAACATGTGGTGGACCCAGATGCCGAAGCTCAGGAACGCCAGCGCGATGATCGCGGCGACGATGGCCCGATAACCGACCAGCGGCCGTCTCGCGAAGACCGGGATGATGGTCGACAGCACGCCCGCCATCGGCAGGAAGATGATGTACACGTCCGGGTGGCCGAACAGCCAGAATAGATGCTGCCAGAGCAGCGCATCGCCGCCGCGCCGCGGGTCGAAGAAGGGCAGGTCAAACGCGCGCTCGACCTCGAGCAGGATCGAGCCGAGGATCAGCGGCGGAAAGGCGACGATCATCATCATCGCCGTGACGAGGATGTACCACGCGAAAATCGGCATGCGGTCGAGCGACATGCCCGGCGCGCGCATCTTCAGGATCGACACGACGATCTCCATCGCCAGCGACAGCGCCGAAATCTCGACGAAGGTGATGCCGAGCAGCCACACGTCGGCGTTGATGCCCGGCGTGTAGACGTTCGAGCTGAGCGGCGTGTACATGAACCAGCCGCCGTCGGGCGCGACCCGCATGATCAGCGACACGGTCAGGATCGTGCCGCCGAGCAGGTAGCACCAGTAGCCATAAGCGGTCAGCCGCGGAAACGCAAAGTCGCGCGTGCCGAGAATCTTCGGCGTGAGGTAGACCGCGAAGCTCTCCACCATCGGAATCGCGAACAGGAACAGCATCATCGAGCCGTGCATCGTGAAGACCTGGTTATAGGTCTCCGCGTCCATGAAGGCCGCGTGCGGCGTCGCGAGTTGCACGCGGGTCAGCATGCCGAGCACGCCGGCAATCGCGAAGAACAGGAACGAGGTGATCATCATGCGCATGCCGAGGACCGTATGGTTCACGGCGGCCAGCTGTTGCACTCCCGGTCCGGTGGCCCAGATCGCGGCAAGCTGGCGGTGCAGCCGCAACGCGCTCCCACCTTGTGACGGCGGCTCGACGGGCACACTCATTTCTTCACCTCCCCGGTGGCGGCCGCTTCTTTGACGGCGGCGGAAAAGTCTTCCGGACGATCGACAATCACCGTGAAGTGCATCCCTGCATGCCCCAGTCCGCAAAACTGGTTGCATAGCCCTTCGTACTGACCGGGTTGATTGGCCTGCACGCGCAGACGCGTGGCGTGTCCAGGTATCGCGTCGATCTTGCCGGCGAAGCGCGGAATCCAGAACGCGTGCACGACGTCCTCGCTGGTGACGACGATGTCGACGGGCGTCCCCGCCGGCAGATGCAGAACGTTCTGCGTTTCCATTCCCCCCTGATCCGGATAGCGGAAGGTCCAGCTCCATTGCTTGGCGATCGCGTCGATGCGCGCCGGCGCATGGCCCGGCAGCGGCAGCAGCCGTTCGCCGGCGAACAGCGCATAACAGATCAGCGGTATCAGGATCACGGCGGGCAGCACCAGACCGCCGAGCACGATCCAGCGCGCGGGCGACACACCCGAACCCCAGCCGGGTCGCCGGATCACCATCACGAACAGCACGAACACCAGCGCGAACAGCACGGCCGAGCCGGCCAGCATCACCCACCACAGCCCGGCGATCGACGCCGCAGCGGGTCCGGACGGCGCCAGCGTCGACAGCGGGCCGGCGCAGCCGGACAGCGCCGCGCTCAGTCCCGCCGTCAATCCTGCTTGGACCGCTACCCGCAAGAAGCTATGATGGTTCGCAGGATCACGCATCCAACGCGAGGGAGACTGACCATGGCAAAGAATGGCGATGCCGGATCGCACGGCAAGAGCGAGGTGCTGCTGGAGCTGTTGCGGCTCGATGCGGGTTCGGCCGTCGCATTCGTTGGCCATCCGATTCACGTGATGATGGTGCATTTCCCGATCGCGTTCGTCGTCGCCACGCTTGGCGTGGACGTCATCTACTGGTGGTCGGGCGATCCGTTCTGGGTGAGGGCAGGCCTCTGGGCAGCGGGCTTCGCGTTCTGGAGCGGCGTGGGCGCGAGCCTCGTCGGCACCGCCGAGCTGCTGCTCGTGCGCGGCATCCGGCTCAGGGAGGCCAGCTGGTCCCACGCGGTCGCCGCGATGACGCTGGTCGCGGTCGCGGGCGCCAACTGGGGCGTGCATCTCTACTATCCCGAGCAGATCCTGCCGCATGGGCTCGCACTGTCGGCGCTCGCCACGGTGATGACGGGCTTCGCCGGCTGGCATGGGGGCAAGCTCGTGTTCGATCATGGCGTCGGCATTCTGGTTTCGCCGAAGGACTGATGCAGCCATCGGGCGAGTCCGCCGGGCTCGAACAGATGCGGGGCGAACAGGGTTGAGTCGATGTGCGGCTTGGCCAGCACGACCCAGACGATCGCGACGATCACCACCACGTAGGCGGTCGTCAGCGCGATCGACGACAGCTTGCCGAAGTGGCCGTCGGGCAGGAACAGCTGGTGCATCACGAGGCCGGCCAGCACGTGCAGCATCGCCATGATGCCGACCAGCACCATCTTCACCGAGAACCATTCGACGAAGGTGGCTTGCAGGAAGATCAGCGCCGTGCCGCTCGCGATCGCGACAAAGGCGGCGGGCGAAGTCAGTTCCACATAGACCAGTCTCGTGATGCGGTGCAACCGGTCGAGCTCGGGCCCGGTTGTCAGCGTGCGGCGTTGCCAGAACAGAAAGGGCAACACGATCAGGCCACCTGACCAGATTGCGATCGCGCCCAGATGGATGAACTTCAGGAGGGTCGTCACAGTGCAGGCTCTCTGGCGCCCAGGCTGGACCAGACGATCCAGAGTCCCGCTGCGAGATAAGGGATCATCGCCAGCACCCACATCAACAGTCCGGCAAGCTGCTGGTCGGCGAGCGGGGTGATGCCCCACGCGGCGCTGCTGGCGAAATGAACGACATACAGCGGTGCGGGAGCGAAGACGATCAATGCGCCGAGCAGACCCATCTGCCCGATCGTCGCGACGAGCGCCAACAAGGCGGCGCCGGTCTGCACCGACGGTGCAAAGACGGCACGCCACATCAGCCAGGCACTGCCAAGCAGTGTCATCTGCATCAACCAGTAAGCGGGCACGGTGGCGAGCCCCCACGCATACGGACCGGGCGCGTGCCAAAGCCAGACGAGCACCGCATGCGCGGCGACCACCGGGACAAGCGGCGGATAGCCGATGCGCGGCAATGGAAACGCGCGGGCGAGCAGCGGCGCGACGGCCGCAATGAGAATGATGTGGTGGGTCACGCGCGCCGAAAACAATGCCGACGACAGCGCGCACAGCGGGGAGACAAACACGACGGCCATCAGCGCTATCGCGGCCCAGCCCGCTCGCACATCGGTGGAGCGGCCGCTGGAGACGACGAACGCGAGGGCGGCAAGCGCGGCGAGCAGCAGCGGGTCGGTGTTCCAGCGCAGCCAGAGATCGTCAGGGACGGCGGCGGGCCCACAGTAGGCGACTAGAAGATAGCGCATGACGCGATATCGTCCGGTCGTCCGGGTTCAATGCGATCACACGTGTCCCGCTCTTTTCTTCGTGATCCGCGCCCGCTGGTCGTGTGGGAGAACTGATCGCCGACCAGCACGCTCACCGGGAGACTTTCCGCATCTGACATTTCGGTCACCTTACACGTCGTTGCGTCGAACGCGTTGGAAAAACCTGGAACACCATCGAAACGGCTCGCGATCTGACTGACCGCGAATGTACTTTAGCTCAAATAACGTGCTTTAGGGCCAGCTATGCGTGGATAGACAGATGCTGGCAGCTTTACAACGGCCATCCGCGTGAGCGCTGACTCAAGCGCCTGGCGCTTTGCCGGCGGCGTCCCTGGCGGATTCTTGAGCTTGAGCGGCGGCGGTGTCTGTGCGGGTTTGTTCCTGGAGATGGAGCAAGGCGGGAGACAGGAAGCAGCCCATGACCGCGGACAGGATGATGAAGATCGCGGCTGCGTCGACCAGCAGTCCGAAACGTATGAAAATGTAGAAGCAGCACAAAAGATTCAGCAAATGCAGGAAGAGGCCCAGCGCGGTGACTCCCTTGGGGAAGGCTCTGATGAACACCGCGAACCGCGATTGCTTGCGCGGCACATACCAGATGATCAGCAGACCGAAGCCCATGATGAAGGCGCTTTCGGCCCATTTCAGCCAGGTGGGACGGAGCAGGAAACGTCCCTCGAAGATCGTCTCGATGACCTGCGCCTGAATCTCGATACCCGGCACCAGTTCCCCCAGTGGGGTCGTGCGCATGTCGGTCACGCCGGCGCCGGTCAGTCCGACCAGCACCAGTTTGTCCCGGAGGCGTTCCGGTTCCACGGTTCCCTGCAGGATGTCGCGGGCGGACACGTAGCGGCTCAGTGTCGAGCGGATGGACGCGAAATGCAGCCAGATGTCGCCGCGGGGTTGCGTGGGCACCTGCACATCGGCGACACCTACCGCCTGCACGCCCGATGTGTCGGCAAACACCTCGATCGCCGATGAGTCCGTGGCGACGCGCAGCATCTCCAGCGGCAGACTGGGAACCAGCTTCTCGCCGAGGCCCATGATGAGCGGGATATGCCGGACCACGCCCTGTTCGAGCGCGACGCTCAGCATCGCTTGCCCGTGAGCCGCCGCCTGCAATTGCGGCAGGCTGGCGAGCACGAAGTCGTACCGCTGCACGCGCGGGAGTGGGTCGGCGCCGTGCAGGAGGATCGGAGCGCTGCGCAGATCGGTGCTGGTCGTGAGGGTGGCGTGATCGAGCGCGGCCGCACCCAGGATGGTCGGCGCCGCGTGCAGCGATCCGGCGAGAATCGCGTCGTGACCCGGCAAGGCCCGCAACGCGGCGGCCAGCGCCGCGGCCGTTTTCGGCAGATTGTCGGCCACCTTGTCGGGCGAGGTCTGATCCGGCTCCGGCATGTAGATGTCGAGACCGATGGCCAGCGGCTTGTGCGCCGCAATGGCGTCGATCAGAACCGCGAGCCGGTTGCGCGGCCAAGGCCATTGACCGACGGATGCCAGCGTCTCCTCGTCGATCTCGACAATGGTGACGGGTTGTGCTGTCGGAGTCCGCGGGTAGTGACGTTGAAATTGGTCGAACAGAAGTTGCCGGGCCGTTTTGAAGGAGTCCGGAAGCGCATCGTCGAGCGCCCGCACGAAAGCCGGACGCGCCAGGTTGCTCGGCCATTCGCTGGACAGGTTGAGCAGGCTCAGGCCGAACAACACCACCAGTGCCACCGGACGCCCCTGGGCCGCCTTCATCAGTTTCCTGATTGGGATACTCCAGCGGTCGTAATAGCGTTTCA
Organism: Paraburkholderia ultramafica; assembly: GCF_902859915.1. Classification (GTDB taxonomy): domain Bacteria; phylum Pseudomonadota; class Gammaproteobacteria; order Burkholderiales; family Burkholderiaceae; genus Paraburkholderia; species Paraburkholderia ultramafica. The sequence goes on along the minus strand of NZ_CADIKK010000001.1, from coordinate 145,904 downwards.
TCGAAGGGAAGGCCATGCAGCGACGATGACCGGGCGGGTCATTGAATGGTGATGACGACCCGCCGGTTCATGTGGTTGGGCACACCATCCGGCGTCGGGACCAGTGGCTCGCGCTTGCCCCGGCCAGCGGTCTCGATCTGGCGGGCGGGAATGCCCTCCTTGACCAGAAACGCCGCGGCACTCTCGGCCCGCCGCAGCGACAGCCGGTCATTGAACTCCTGCGAGCCAGCCAGATCGGTGTGACCGATCACCACGACCTGAGGCGCAGGCCAGGTGGCCAGCACGGCTTTTAACTTTTTGACCGTGGCGGGTGACTCCGGGGCCAATTCGGTGGCCGAGTCGAAGAGAAAGAACAATGTAAAGGTCATCGGGCGAGGCGGCCGGGCAGCGAGCAGTTCACCATAACGAGCTTGTACACTGGATTGGCTATCCATGGTCTTCTCTATCGCGCCGTTGCTCGCTACGTCGACTCCGGCGTAAGCCTTGTCGATCGTTTGCTCTGCGTGGGCGCTGCGGACCACGACCGCTCCGACTTTGCCTTCCGGATCAGGCAATAAAATAATCCGGTCCGGCGGCGTGCTGCATCCGCTCAGCAAGGCCAGCGTGACGAATGCCGCTGCCGCTGCCGATACCCGCCGATGATGTCGGCTGATGATCTTCAACGTGCACTCCCCCCGGTATCGCCGACTTCGATGATGAATTCGGTGCCGCGCACACCTAGCGTGGTGGTCGGCGTGCTGAAGCGCACGGAGTCCGGATTCGCCTTGGCCAGCTTGCCGGAAATCACGGCCAGCGAACCGCGTTTGACGGTGGCGTCGAGCACCCCGTCATGGGTCGTGCTATTGAACGCGAACTTGTTGAGTTCGAGCGAGGTATTGGCGCCCGCCGAGAGTTGGGTCGTGTCGCGCAGCGTGATGCCGACCGACGATTGCGGGCCGGTCACGATGCGATCGCTGCTGTAGACGTCGCTGCCGATGGCTGCGCCCGAACTGCCACCAGCCCGCTCGATCTGCACCGTGCCCTTGACGGTCTTGACGACGCCGGCGGCATCGGCTGCCTCGCCTGCAACTGCATCGGTGACCGTCGTGCTCCCGCAGGCAAGCATCAACGCATAGGCGATGGATTGGAGACGCATCGGCGGCACCTGATGGCGTAAGCGCTACTTTCCACGGCGCAGCGCGGCTTGCCGATGTCGACGTGGTGTTGTGACCGATAATTGCCCGACTGCTCGCAGAGCTGGGGCTGCTGAAGGACGTGCAGAAATGCGGGTTCCCGAAGCGGGAGGCGTTTCTGCGGTATCGGCAAGAGTATGGCGGCTGATCCAGATGACTCTGTGCGCTGCCGCGCATATCGCCAACGGACACATTTCTGGCGCCTGGTTTGTGGCAGGTTTGTGACTGCTCGCGACTGTTTCCTCGCCAGCAAACCGAACGAACAGGATTGCGTACGGTAGTAGCTTACCGGGCGTAATATGAGCGCGTCATGTAGTGGAGACCCGTTATGTTCCACGATCCTATTCAAATCCCCGCGTTTATCGAATTGACCTTGCTGGCGATCGTGCTGATCGTCGTCAGCATAGTCCGCGCGCGACAGCGGCGGGAGCGACAACGCAATCGCGTCGACCGTGGTACGAACGCGGGCGGATAGGGCGTCCGTGGGGCATGCCGGAGCGCATTCGCGCGATAAGAAAATTAGAAGTGAGATGAGGGCATTTGCGATAACCGCGCGACGCCCCCTATGGCAAAATCGCCGCGCGAGCGTGGCCTTTGCGGTGAGCGCCACGCACAGCGAATTCAAGGGAGACGGAGGTTCGCCGCAGCGATGCGTGCCGTGACAACCTCGCTTACGGAGGCGTCTTCCGGAACAGAAGAACATGCACGCTAGCAACGCGCTCTCGGACTGCACTCCCATGCAGCGGGCCAGCGATCGAAGGCGAAAGCCAATAAAAAGACGGTGGGGCAATATCCATGTCGACCTATAAAGAGCCGCCACGCGTTACCGCCGGCCTGTCCCACGCACAATCCCCGTCTCTGCCGCTCGGATTGACATTGCGTCGCTGGAGCCTGCGAGTGCAGTGGACGATTGTCGCGCTTAGCGCCATCGTCGCCATCGCGGCGGCGTGCTGGTATGGCAGCTATGGCGCCGCACTGGGATTGGCGCAGTTCCTGGTGATTTTCGGCCTGTTCGGAACGGGCCTGATCCAGGCGACCTCGACCTTGCGGGCCCAGTTGAATGCGCTATGCGACGGCGAGTCTGATGCAGGCCCGTGCCGATCGGCTGAGCGCAGGCTGGCGCTTCGAGCGCAGCTTTGGCTTTACGGTGTTCTCATCGCATCGGCTCGCGGCGGATATTCACTGGTGTGAATGGCCGAGGTCCGTCGCTACTTGTTCGGGGCCGGCTCCATGCTCTGTTCCGGTGACGGTTCGGTGCTGTTTTCCGGGGCCGGCGGGACTTCCTCTTCCAGAAGCGGCTCAGCGCTCTGCACGACGGGCGGCTGAACGCTCTTGACCACGGCAGGCGGCTGAACGCTCTTGACCACGACGGACGGCTGAGCTTCTGACACGGGCGCGCTGTGCACGTCGGTGCTCGAGCCCGCGCTCAGACCCGTGCCGACGTTCGAGGTCGTGGTGCTTGCAGTCTTGAGGATGCCGTGCGCGTCGAACAGGAACACCGTCGCCGACGAGCGCGTGTCGGCACCGCCAATCAGCGACCCGATGAACGGAATATAGCTCTCAGGATGCGGCCTCGATGTCACGTACGTGTAGACCAGCAACGTCGAGCCGTCGTCCAGCGCGGTCTGAACCGCCGCCGGTCCGAGCCTGGCCGTCACGTCTTGCAGCGTCGTCACGCCGGGCTTGAAGTTCGACATCTGTTCAGGTCTCACTTCGACCCCGGCCGACATGCAGCCGGCAAGCAGCGCGCCGCACAGCAGCCCAACTACCAGTCCATGTTTCATGTTGCCCCCGTATTGATCATTCTATGACGACGGAGGCGGGGCGGCACGCGGCGATAAATACCCGGCGGGCCAAGGAGCGTGGTCGGGTGGAACGCGCTCATCGAAAACGGTTGAGCGGTCGGCGGGGCGGGCGTTTCTGCATCCCTCACTGGTCATCGCCGGCATCGGGTGTCAGCGCTGTCCTGCCTCCTCGCGGCAGGTGCCGAAGCATACTTCGAGGCAACTGCGCGACGCTAGTGGCGATCCGGCGACGAGCGAAAATGCCCCTCGAGCACATCGGCAAGACGATTTCACATCGCTGGATGATCGTCTATGCGGATCATCGCTAAAGCGACACTGATTATTTCCGTCTGATGGATGGTCCAGTGTAGTTTTTTTGCGACTACCGTTCCATTCAGATATCGCGACGGGTACGTCCTGCAAGCCTTGGCGAGCAGACGGAAATCATCACACAAGACACCCGATTTGCATCCGCAGCGAGTCTGGGTAGCATGAGGAAACACGTCAGCGTCCCCAACGTTCGGCGTGTGTGTTTGTTCGCCGCAGCTTCGCCTGCGGCTTTTTTTCGTTCTATAACAGGGGCGGACCTTGACCGGAGCATCCGCCGCCAAAGCCCAACCGCACCCACTAATTCGACAATGACAGATAAGGCGAACTGAGCGGCGACGGCGGGAACGGCTGCAAGCCCGTCTGCCTGGTGAAACTGTAGCGCACCTACACCGCCGCGAGCCACTCGCGACATTGATAAGCATTGCCGAGCGAAGCGATCGCCCCGAACGCCAGTTGAGGCGCCAGTTGATATTCGCCCACCGCGCTGAGCGAATACGCCACGCCGGTCTTGCTCTGGCCGGGATAAACCGCGCCACTGTCCACCCCGCTGCCGGCGCACGCCGCATTGTCAGCCGCCGCCCCTTGCCGGCGCGAGCCGTCGACCCCATTCGAGCCCGCCAGGTGTATTAACCGATGATTTCGCCGCTCTTCTAGCCTTTTACGTTTCGTGGTAAATGCAACGTTTCGAGATGGCGCGCAGGCCGCATGGATTCGTCGTCACACGGTTCTTGCAGAATCTTGCCGACGCGCTGCCCACCCAAATTCTTCGCAGGGCAGATAAGCTTACGAACTTGTAACGCGTGGTCGCGCATGCAATGGCGCAGTTCAGTTCGCGCATTAATCGCGCGTATCAAGCGCGAGTTCTGGCCCAAGCAAAGCGCTTCGCGCCGTCGTCACGCTGTTCGATTCATTCAACTGCAATGCTCAATCCACTCACTATTCTGCTGGTCACGGTTTTATCTAGCGCGATGGCGATGGCCGTGCTCGGGTCGTTATGGCGCGCGACGATCCCCGGCGTCGGCTACTGGATCTCGTCCAACGCGGTCGCGATCGTCGCGCTGCTCGCGTTCGCGCTGCAAGGACATGCGTCGCGCTGGCTGACCTTCGTGGCGGCCAACGTGTTGCTGGCCGTTTCGCTGCTGCTGGTGGTCGAAGGCTGCCTGCGTTTTCTCGGGCACCGCGCGCGACCCTGGCCGGCTTATGCGGGCCTGGTCGCGGTGCTGATCGGCATTGCCTACTGGACCTTCGTCGTGCCGGACTTCAATGCGCGGGTCGCGCTGGTGTCGGCGTTTCACGCGAGCCTCTACGCGGCGCTCGCCGCGATCATGCTGCGTGGCCGCCCGTCGAACCGGCCGCGCTACAGCTATTACTTCCTCGCGGTGGCGGCGCTGCTGTTTTGCGCGGGGCATGCGTCGCGCGGCGTCATGTACGGCTTCGGCATGCTGAAGCAGTCCGGCTTGATGCAGGTTTCGCCGTCCAACATCGTGTTTCTCGCGCTCGGGATTCTCGCGCCGCCGTGTCTGTCGATCGGCGTGGTGATGCTGGCGCACGACCGCCTCGCCGAGCGGCTGGAACGGCTCGCGAATCTCGACGACCTGACGGGCGCGCTGTCGCGCCGCGCCTTCCTTGCGATCGGCGGCGCGCTGCTGAACGCGTCGCTGCGCAGCCGCTCGCCGCTGGCGATGGCGATCATCGACATCGATTCGTTCAAGGCCGTCAACGACACCCACGGCCACGCAGCGGGCGATCAGGTGCTGGTCCACTTCACGGCGTTCGTCGCCGGCAACCTGCGGGTCGGCGACGTGTTCGGCCGGCTGGGCGGCGAGGAGTTCGGCGTGCTGTGCCCGGCGACCACCACCGCCGAAGCGGTTACGCTGCTGGAGCGTCTGCGCGAACGGCTCGCCGCAACCGCGGCGGCCGACTTGCCGCGTGGACTGAGGTACACCTTTAGCGTTGGCGTGGACCAGCATCGGCGCGACGAATCGCTCGCCCAGTTGATGGCCCGTGCCGACGGTGCGCTGTACGCCGCCAAGGAATCGGGCCGCAATCGCGTGATGGCGGCGGCGTAGCCGGTCGAGAGCGGGCAACTTCTCCCTCTATTTGCGGCAGCGGGCATAAATATTTGTCAGATTTATGCCGATAACCATTGGCGAAGTGACCGGAACCAGTCTGATATCTATCAATATGTCTGCCACCTCAACGCAGCACCTGCCCGATCCTGGTGTGCGCGATCGCTTTCACCGGCGCTCGCTGGAACACCAGCGCCCGCTATCCACCGTGACGATGGCGTTCACGGTTGTCGCGTTCCTGTGCATGGTCGGTGCGCGCAACCTGGTCGACGGCCCGGCGCCGCCGCTGGCCTACCGGCTGTGCTGCGCGCTCGCGCTCGGACTGCTGGTGCTGGCGATCCCGAGTGCGAAGTCGAGCTGGGTATTCGGCGCAATCGGCGTCGCGTACATGCAGGTCCTGGTGGCCGGCCTTGCGCTGAACGCCGCCGGGCTCGCGCAGCCGCTGCTGTGGGTGCTGCCCGCGCTGGTGGTGATCCCGATCTGCGCCGCGCCGCTGTGGCTCACGCCGACGCACTTTTTCGTCGGCAGCGCGCTGTTCTATGCGACGGCGTTCGCGCTGCTGCTCGGCGAGCCGCGTGCGTACGATGTCGACGCGGTCGTGTGGATGTGGATCGCGGTGATCGGCATACCGACTTCCGTGGTGTTTCACTTTGGTTTTTATCGCTTCCGGCGCAACCACTTCCTGCTCGAAAGCCAACTCGCGCAACTCGCGGCGACCGATTCGCTGACCGGCCTGCAAAACCGCCGCGCGTTCGTCAAGCAGGCCGCGCGCCGTCTCGACACCATCGCGCCCGACGCGCGGGTCAGCGCAATTTTTCTCGACCTCGACAACTTCAAGTCGTTGAATGACCGTTTCGGTCATGCGCTCGGCGACCACGCGCTGCACCAGGTCGCCCAGGTGCTGATGGACCAGACCACCGCCGACGACAGCGTGAGCCGGATCGGCGGCGAGGAGTTCGCGGTGCTGCTGCTCGGCGGCTTGACCGGCGCGCTGCAACTGGCCGAGCGGATGCGCGGCGCGATTGAGGCGATCGAACGGCCGGACGGCCACCTGACCGCCAGCTTCGGCGTGGCCGAACACCGGCACGGCGAAAGCATCATGGTGCTGCTCGACCGTGCCGACGAAGCGTTGCGGCGCGCGAAGCACTCGGGCAGAAACCGCGTGTGCGCCGAACGCGCGCTGCAACCGTTCACCGGCGACGACGCGCGTGCCGGGAGCGGGGCGGCGCAGCGGCATCGGTGGGAGGACTTTTATCTGATCTCGCACTTCCAGCCGCTCTACAGTTTGTCGCATCAGAAGCAGGTGGGGTTCGAGGCGCTGCTGCGCGGCGAGCAGGACGACGGCACGCTGGTGCCGCCGGTGGTGATGTTCGCGCCGAAGCCGTCGCAGGACGAAGGCGCGCTCGACCGTGCGAGTCATGCGGTGCACCTGGGCAACGCATGCCGGTCGCTGCCGGACGACGCGTGGCTGTTCCTCAACATTCTGCCGGCCACGTTTATCGCCGATGGTTACGCCGATCAGCTGGCCACGATCGTACGGGCGTCGGGACTCGAAACCGACCGGGTGATTCTCGAGATTCTCGAATCGCATGGCGGCAGTGTCGACGATATGTCGCGGGCGGCGGCTTTGTACCGCGAGCACGGCTTCCTGATCGCCGTCGACGATTTCGGCGCCGGACAGTCGAATCTCGACCGGCTGTTGCGGATTCGCCCGGACCTCGTCAAGCTCGACGGCGAACTGATTCGCGCGACCACGCACGGCACCGAACAGCCGATCCTGCCGAAGCTCGTCTCGCTGCTGCACCAGGCGGGGATGCTGGTGGTGGTCGAAGGCGTGGAGACCACCGAGGAGTTGATTCTCGCAGTGGAGTCGAATGTGGATTTCGCGCAGGGCTATCTGCTCGGCCGGCCGGCGGCGGAGATTGCGCCGCCGGAGTCGGTGCACCGGCAAATCGACGACGCATTCGACGTGATTGCCCAAGGCCGGGCGCATCAGCATGCGTTGTTCGAATCCGAAGTGGAGCCGTACCGGATCGCGTTGCGGCTTGCCGCCGATGCGTTGCTGGCCGGCGTCGTCATGGACGACGCGTTTGCAACGCTTGCGACGTTCGAACGCTGCATCAGCTGTTTCATTCTCGACGATTCAGGCCGGCAGATCGGTTATGAGGTGGCGGGGCCGGCGTGGAGCAAGGAGGGGGCGTCGCTGCATCCGGTAGCGAATCCGCGGGATGCGCGCTGGGATCATCGGCCGTATTTCCGCAATGCGGTGCTGTTGCCGGGGGTGGTGGTCACCAGTAATCCTTATCTTTCGCTGGCAAGCGGCCGGCCCTGTATCGCGGTGACGCTGGCCGTGCAGTTCGCGGCTGAGCGCTCCGTGATCGGCGTGGAACTGGACTGGTCGGAGCTGGGGTTGCCTTGGCCTGCGGGGGAGTAGCGCTTTTCTCTCTGCTCTTTTCCCTCTTCCCACTACGCAGGCTTGGCCGCTCCCGGCTCGGGAGCCGGCTCAATATCCGCCTTTAGTCGGCGCGGCCACTGCCGCCGTTTTCTTGTACGACGCCGCCAGATCTGCCGCCGCACGGCTCAACAGACTCGTATCCGTCCCGACCGCGACGAAGGTCGCGCCCGCCGCGAGATATTCCGCGGCAATCGCCGGATCGGGCGCCAGCACGCCCGCCGCTTTGCCCGCGCCGCGCACGGTCTCGATGCCGCGGCGAATCGCTTCGCGCACGCTCGGGTCGCCCGGCTTGCCGAGCAGGCCCATCGACGCGCTCAGATCCGACGGCCCGAAAAACACGCCGTCGATGCCTTCCACGCGTGCAATCGCCGCCAGATTCTCCATGCTTTGCACGGTTTCCGCCTGCACCAGCACGCACAACTCGTCGGCGGCCGTGTTCAGGTAGTCGGGGATCCGGTTCCAATGCGACGCGCGCGCCAACGCGCTGCCCACGCCGCGAATGCCGTGCGGCGGATAACGCGTGGCCGCCACCGCATCGGCGGCTTGTTCGGCTGTATCGATCATCGGCAGCAGCAGCGTTTGCGCGCCGACGTCGAGCAACTGCTTGATCAACGCGCTGTCGCTGCGCACCGGACGCACCACCGGATGCGACGCATACGCGGCCACCGCCTGCAATTGCGACAGCGTGCTGCGCACGTCGTTCGGCGCATGCTCGTTGTCGATCAGCAGCCAGTCGAAACCGGCGGTGGCCAGCAACTCGGTCACGTAGGCGTCGGCGAGCGCGGCCCACAGGCCGAATTGCGGCCGGCCTTCAACCAGCGCGCGCTTGAATGTGTTGTGCGGTAAGGACATGTCGATCCATTCAGATGAAATTCAAACCGATGCCGCCCAGCGGACCATAGTCGACGTGGAACGTGTCGCCCGCGCGCGCGGGGATCGGGCTCGTGAACGAACCGCTCAGGATCACGTCGTGCGCGTTCAAGGCTTCGTCGTACGGGGCGATCTTGTTGGCGAGCCAGGCCACGCCCGTTGCCGGGTGATTCAACACCGCCGCCGCCAGTCCGCTTTCTTCCACGGTGCCGTTCTTGTAAAGCAGCGCGCCGACCCAGCGCAGGTCGACATCGAGCGGACGCACCGGACGGCCGCCGAGCACAATGCCCGCATTCGCGGCGAAGTCCGAGATCGTGTCGTAGACCTTGCGCGGCGCTTTGGTTTCGCGGTCGAACTGTTCGATGCGCGCGTCGATGATTTCCACCGCCGGGCTGACGTAAGCGGTGGCGTCCAATACATCGAACAGCGTGACGCCGGGGCCCTTTAGCGGCTTGCTGAGCACGAACGCCAGCTCGACTTCCACGCGCGGCGCGATGAAGCGGTCCGCGCGGATGTCGTGGCCGTTTTCGATGAACATACTGTCGAGCAGCGGCGCGTAGTCGGGTTCGTCGATCTGCGACGAGCGCTGCATCGCGCGCGAGGTCAGCCCGATCTTGCGGCCCTTGATGACGTGGCCTTCGGCCAGCTTGAGCTTGACCCACTCGCGTTGAATCGCGTAACCGTCCTGAACGGTCATCTGCGGATACTGGGCGGAGAAGTGGCGCAGCTGAGTGCGGTTTTTCTCGGCGTGGTCGAGTTGGGCCGCGAGGTCGCGGATGGTCTGTTCGTCTAGCATGATGGTTTCTCTATGAGCCGCCGCCGGGCCTGAATATCAGGTATCGGCTCCCGGGTAGTCAGGCTTCAGGTTCAGGTATTGCCCTTGAGCCGCGCGTGCAGATTGTTGTGCTTCCACGTGCCGGCTTCGCTGAACTCGTTGATCTCCAGCGACAACGCCAGACCCTGCTGTTCGAACTCCGCCGCGAAGTGCTGTTTGATCAGTGCGAACAGCGCGTCTCCGGTGGCTTTTTTAGTGGCTTCGGAGCGGCCCGCGCCGATCGTCAGATTCGCATGCAGGAACGCGGCGTCAGGGCGCCCGTCGGCGATGCAGTACTGCTCGCAGCGCAATGCGCGCACGCGGATGCCGCCGAGCGGATAGACGCGCTGATCGTGGTCGCGTTGCGCGTCGAGGCAATGCGCGAGCGCGTTGCACAGTTGGCCGATGCGGTCCGCGCCGGCGAGATTGGCGCTGTATTCGAGTGTCAGATGCGGCACGGCAGGCTCCTTTCTCTGGAAGTTAAGCGGGCAGCGGCGTGACTGGGAAGATCGCGTTGATCTGGCCGGTGCCTGAACTGCCGAAGTACGGCGTGACCACTTCCACCTTGCCGTCGTAACGATCCCAACCGAGTGCGCCGAGCAGCATCGCGGTGTCGTGCATGCCGCCTTCGCCCCAGCATTTCTCGTTGTACAGCGGCAGCATTGCGCAGAAGGTCTTCCAGTCGCCGGCCTCCCACAACTCGACCACGCTGCGGTCCATCCGTTCGAGGAACGGGTTCCACACCTTGTGCATGAACTGCTCGGCCGTGCCGTTGTTGGCGAAGTGATGACTGAGCGACCCGCTCGCCAGAATCGCGACGGTGCCGTCATAACGTTCCTCGATCGCCTTGCGCACCGCGAGGCCGAAACGCGCGCTGGTTTCCAGGTCGTGCCACATGCACCAGCCCGAGACCGACACCGCCTTGAAATGCTGATCGCCGTTCATATAGCGCATCGGCACCAGCGTGCCGTATTCGAGTCCAAGTGTGGTCTCGCTGTGCGCGCGGCTCTTCACGCCCATTTCGTTGGCGACTTCCGCGATCAGATTGCCGAGTCCGACATTGCCCGGATACGCGTACGGCATGTTCCTGATGAAATGCGGCAGCTCGTTGCTCGTGTACACGCCTTCGAATTTCGGTGCGCAATTGATGTGGTATTCGCTGTTCACGAGCCAATGCACATCGAACACGACGAGCGTATCCACGCCCAGTTCGCGGCAACGCCGGCCGATTTCATGATGGCCGTCGATCGCGGGCTGACGGCAACCTTTATGCGGACCGTCGAGTTCGGACAGATATAACGACGGGACGTGAGTCACTTTTGCTGCCAACGCGAGTTTGCCCATCGTGGTGGTCTCCTGTTCTGTGTGGCTGGTTCCGCGCGAGGCACGCTGCACCCGCGCGTCGATCCACTCCGCTTCAATGCGTCACACGCCCCAGCGCGGAATGTGATGCGAGCCGAGCGACACGCAGACGTTCTTCGGTTCGAGGAACACTTCGTAGCTCCACGTGCCGCCTTCGCGGCCCACGCCCGAGGCCTTGGTGCCGCCGAACGGCTGGCGCAGATCGCGCACGTTCTGACTGTTGACGAAGCACATGCCGGCTTCGACGGCAGCGGCGACGCGATGCGCGCGGCCCGTGTTCTCGGTCCAGATGTAGCTCGACAGGCCGTATGAGATGTCGTTGGCGAGTTTGATCGCATCGGCTTCGTCGTCGAATGGAATCAGGCATGCGACCGGGCCGAAGATTTCCTCCTGCGCGATGCGCATGCGGTTGTCGACATCGACGAAGACCGTCGGCATGACGAAGTTGCCTTTGCGCATCGCGTCGGGCAAGCCGGGTGTATCGAGGCCGCCGCACGCGAGCGTTGCGCCTTCTTTCGGACCCAGTTCGATATAGCTGCGCACCTTCGCCAGATGCCCCTGGCTGATCATCGGGCCGACAATGGTGCCGTCGGCGAGCGGATCGCCCACGGTCAAACGCTTCGCGCGTTCAATGAAACGCTCGGCGAAACGCGCGTAGATCGAGCGCTGCACCAGAATGCGCGAACCTGCCGTGCAGCGTTCGCCGTTGTTCGAGAAGATCATGAACACGGCGGCGTCGAGTGCGCGTTCGAAGTCGGCGTCGTCGAAAATCACGAACGGCGACTTGCCGCCGAGTTCCATCGAGAACTTCTTGAGCCCCGCCGTTTGCACGATGCGATTGCCGGTCGCGGTCGATCCCGTGAACGACACCGCGTGCACATCGGGGTGCGCGACCAGCGGTTCGCCGGTTTCCTTGCCGAAGCCGTGCACGACGTTCAGCACGCCGGCCGGAATACCGGCTTCGAGGGCGAGCTGGCCGAGCATCGACGCCGTGAGCGGCGACAGTTCGCTCATCTTCAGCACGGCCGTGTTGCCGAACGCGAGGCAGGGCGCGACCTTCCATGTGGCCGTCATGAACGGCACGTTCCACGGCGAGATCAGCGCGCAGACGCCGACCGGATGAAACAGCGTGTAGTTCAGGTGAGTATCAGTGGGATACGTATGGCCGTCGACGCGCGTGCACATTTCGGCGAAGTAGCTGAAGTTGTCGGCGGCGCGCGGCACGAGTTGCTTGCGTGTTTGCGAAATGGTCTGGCCGGTGTCCTTCGTTTCGGTCTCCGAGATTTCCGGCACATGCTTCGTAATCAGTTCGCCGAGCTTGCGGACCAGCTTCGCGCGTTCCGCGGCGGGCTTGCCGGCCCAGGCGGGAAACGCGTGTTTGGCCGCGCGCACGGCGGCGTCGACTTCTAGCGCGCCACCGCGGGCGACTTCGGCGAGCACGTCCTGGGTAGCCGGATTGACCGTTTCGAAATAGTCTTTCGCGGCGCAGGCTTCGCCGTTGATCAGATGGTCGATTCGCATTGGGTTGTCCTTTCTCTTTTTGCTGTCGATCGGAGTTGGCGCTTCAGCGCTTACTCCGATCCCATGCAAGGCGGTCGATCGGAGTTGGCGCTTCAGCGCTTACTCCGATCCCATGCAAGGCGGTCGATCGGAGTTGGCGCTTCAGCGCTACTCTGATCCCATGCAGAGCACATAGGCTCACGCGCGGCCGAAGTCCGCGTCGGATGCAATCGTGTTGACGAGACGGCCAAGGCCGTCGATTTCGCAGACCACTTCGTCGCCCGCATTCACGTTGACGATGCCTTCCGGCGTGCCGGTGAGAATCACGTCGCCGGGCGCGAGGGTCATGAAGCCACTCAGATATTCGATCAGCGCCGGGATGCCGGTGACGAGATCGCGCGTGTTGCCGTGCTGTTGCCGCGTGCCGTTCACGAACGTGCGCAATTCCAGTTGCGTGACGTCGTCGATATCGGCGGCGTCGACGAACCATGGACCGAGCACCGTGCCGCCGTCGCGATTCTTCACGCGCAGGTTGGGGCGGTAGTAGTTCTCGAGGTAGTCGCGGATCGCGTAGTCGTTGGCGATCATGTAGCCGGCCACATGCTGCATTGCGTTTTCGCGCGTGACGTTGCGCGCGGTCTGGCCGATCACGACCGCCAGTTCGCACTCGTAGTGCATGAACGTGACATCGGCGGGACGCCGCGTGACGCCGCGATGACCGAGCACCGTACCCGGTCCTTTGAGAAACACGAGCGGCTCTTCCTGCTTGTTGAACTGCAATTCCCTGGCGTGTTCGGCGTAGTTCAGGCCGAGCGCGAAGATCGTGCCGACTTCGATTGGCGCGAGCCAGACCATTTCGTCCTCGCGACGCACGCGGCCATCCGCGAGGCGCACGCCATCGACGTGCGGATACGCTTCGTGAATCGCCCCGGCATACGCAACGCGGCCGCGCATCATTGCTGTTCTCCATCGTGTTCTGGTGCGCGGACAAACGACACCGTGAGTGGCGGCAATGCGCCGATCGAAAGCGTGGCCGTGTCGCCGATATGCGCGACCGGCGAGCCGTGACGTACACCCAGCGTAATGACGTCGCCTGCGCTGAGCGTCATGAAATCGCTGACGTCGGCGAGCAATTGCGCGACGTTGCGCACCGACGACGCGTTGCTTGCCGTGAAGGTCTCCGCGCCATTGAGCGAGACCTTGATGCCGAGAGCGTCCGGCGCCGTGACATGACGCGCCGCCACCACAGCCGGGCCGACCACACAGAAGCCGTCGCGCGCACGCCAGCGCACCGAAGGCCGGTACACGCTCGCATGTGGCACGCTCAGATCGGCGACCAGCGTATAGCCGGCGATGTAGTCAGCCGCTCGCTCCGCGCCAACGCGTGTTGCCGTGCGGCCGATCACGATACCCAGCGACGCGCCGACTTCCACCCCCAACGCGTCGTCCGGCACGACAACCCGCGCGCGATGGCCGGCGAGCGTGTTGCGAGGCTTCAGATAAAGAATCGGGGCCTTCGGCGGCGCTTTATACGGCGCGGCATGCACCGCATCGCCTAACGCATCCAGAGCGGCGTGGTCGTTCAGCAGGGTCCCGTAAACCGCGCCGCGCACCGGCGCACGGCAGGCGATGCCGCGTGCGAGCAGCGCGGCCACGGCGCGCGCGTCCACGTCGCGAGGCAGCGCGTCGCCTTCGGGATGCAGCAGGTGATCGGCAAGGGCAAACATAAATGAGCGGCCTCGTGGAAAAATCTCGGCGAAAACACTAACATGTTAGTAGTATTGCGCTTGATATCATTCACGGTCAATAGTCTGTCGGTTGATCGCGGGTTTTCCCTTAAGCTTCGACGGCTGCATTTATTCTTTTCTAACAACATGTCCGCTGCCACCCGAGTTTTGCACCGCAACCTGCCCATGCTGTTGTTGCGCGCCAGAGAAAAAATGATGGAGCGTTTCCGTCCATTGATTACCGCTCATGGATTGACGGAACAGCAATGGCGCGTGATTCGCGCGCTCAACGAACACGGCCCGATGGAGCCGCGCCATATCTCCGATATCTGCACGATCTCGAGCCCGAGCATGGCCGGTGTGCTCGCGCGCATGGAGAGCATGGACCTGGTGATCAAGGAGCGTTTTGCGGAAGATCAGCGCCGCGTGATGGTGTCGCTGACGGACACGAGCGTGGAACTGGTGCGGGTGATTTCGAAGGATCTCGAAGCGCACTATCGCGAGCTGGAGCGCAAGGTGGGACCGGAGATCGTCGAGCGCGTGTATCGCGCTGTCGACGATCTGCTGGCGGGCCTTGGAGAAGAAGACGAGTGACGGGCGGCTCCGAGGCTCTGGGGCCGCACGTGCTTCACCAACCCTGAAAACGTCGCCACTCCACGCTGCTGCCGTCCGGCGCCACCGCGTGATACTCGGGAAACTGCGCGCCGGTCGCGCACGCATGATTCGGCAGAATGCGCAGCTTCATGCCGATCGGGAAGCGCTGCTCGATGTCGTCATCGTGCGCGCCCGCTTCGGTCGACGACAGAATCCCGTGCTCCTGGTTGGCGCCGCACACCAGGTAGCCGGGCAGCAGCGTGCCGTTCAGCAGACATGGCTGGCCATAGCCGAAATCATGCGACTGCTTCGACGTGCCGCGATCCCGGCTCATCGCCATCCAGCCTGCGTCGAGAATCGCCCAGCCCTTGTCCGCCTGATGGCCGATCACGGTGGCGAGCACGCTGAGCGCGATGTCGTCGAGCGCGCACACGCCGACGTTGTGCATGACCAGATCGAACAGCACGTAGACGCCGGCCCGCACTTCGGTGACGCCGTCCAGTTGCGTGGCGGCGAGCGCGGTCGGTGTCGAGCCGACGCTGACCGCCGGGCACTCGATGCCGGCGTCGCGCAGCCGTTGCGCCGCGCGCACGCAGCCCGCGCGTTCCTGCTCCGCGAGCGCGGCGAGCTCTTCTCGCGTGTCGAGCTCGTAGCTCGAACCCGCATGGGTCATCACGCCGCCCACCTTGACGCCGTTCTCATGCAGAATCCGGCCGACTTCGAGCAACGTGTCCTGTTCCGGCGTGATGCCCGAGCGATGCCCGTCGGTGTCCACTTCGATCCACACCTCGAAGGTTTCACCATGCTGGTCGCCGAATGCGGCGATCGCCGACGCGGCGGTCGGGTTGTCCACCACCAGCTTCAGATCGCAGCCCTGGCGGCGCAGCGCCAGGGCTCGCGGCAACTTCGAAGGGGCCATGCTGACCGCGTAGAGAATGTCGTCGACGCCGGCGGCAAAGAAAGCCTCCGCTTCCTTCAGCGTCGACACCGTGATGCCGCGCGCGCCGGCGGCGATCTGCGCGCGTACCACGTCGATACATTTGGTGGTCTTCACGTGCGGCCGGAACGCGACGCCCAGCGTGTTCATCTGCGCCTGCATTCGCGCGATGTTCTTCTGCATACGCGCGAGGTCGATCAATGCGGCGGGGGTTTCGATCTGTTCGAGTTTCATGCTTTCACCGGGGATTGAGGTGGTTTGGGCTTAGCGGCCGAAGCGGCTGAGCCACGGGACCAACTGGTCGAGCGTCGGCGCCTCGAGTTCGGGCGGCTGTGCACCCGCGACGAGCGGCAGGCCGACGTGGTTGTGCCAGTATGTTCGCAAGCCGACGACGGCGGTGCCGAACATGTCGTAGCTGGAGCCGGCCACGAACGCGGCTTCGTGGGCTTTGACGCCGAGTCTTTCGAGCGCGAGCCGGTAGGGTTGCGGGTCCGGTTTGTAGACGCCGGCTTCTTCGGCGGTGACGATCGCATCCCAGCGGATCGGCAACAGGTTGGCCGCCTGGGTGCCGAGGCGAGTGGAGCAATTGGTGACGATCGCGAGCTTGCAGTGCGGTTCGAGTGCCCGCACCGCGTCGAGTGCGCCGTGCCAGGGCTTCAGTTTCAGCCAGTCCGCTTCGAGTGCGAGCGCGGCGGATTCCGGCAGGCCGACTTCCGTGGCCGCGTCGCGCACGAGTTGTTCATACGCGATGTAGCGGCCGCAGCCATACGTCAGACGCAAATAGGCGGCACGCCATGCGCGGCCCGCCGGTTCGGACCCCGCCGCGTGGTTCCATGAGGTCCACGAGTCGAGCAGGGCGGTCAGTAGGTCGAAGAGGACCGCTTTGGGGTAGGCGGCGGGAACGGATGCGGAAGTCATGATCTAACCGGCTGTGGGCGGTGAGCTGATTATAAAGTTTCGTTGGTGGCCAAACGTTCAGACGAAGTAACTCATAGATTCAGTCAAACTGAATTCATGCCGGATCGCATTAAATTCGTATGGTTATCGCCGCCACGGCGGCAGCAGTGATGTTTCCGTAACGAAGCCGACAGCTTGACCCGCTAAAGTATGTGCCTCCGTCGTGTGGCGCGGGCAGCGTCCGCTTTCCATCGAATTGTTGTCGCTTTCACTAGAAGAGAAGTCCAATGCCGATGTCACAAGCGCCGATGAATGGCCCGTCAAGCGCCGCTGGTGAGCCTGCCTCCAGGTCGAACGAGCCGGCTCGCCGTCCCGACGATGTCGCGCGGAAAAGTGCCTTGAAACAGGCGGTATTTCTGCACACGGGCTGGCGCAGCGCGGGCACGTGGGTCTGGTCGCGTCTGCGCGAGCTCGACGCGGTAACCGGATTCTATGAGCCGCTTAGCAACGTGCTCGCCGAGCTGAGCCTCGCCGATGTTTCCGCGTCCCGTCCCACGCTGACCTCGGGGCACCCGCCGCTCGCCGCGCCGTACTTCGACGAGTACCGGCCGTTTCTTCAGGAAAGCGCGCGCGGCGTAGCCGGATATCGCAAGAGTTTCAGCATCGATCGTTTCGCGAGCGTGCCGGATGCGGAATTCCCCGCGTTGCACGCCTATTTGCGCAATCTGTGCGAGCGCACCGTCGAACAACGCAGCGTGCCGGTTTTCAAGTTTTGCCGCTCGTCGGGCCGGCTGCCCTGGTTGAAGGAAGCCTTTCCGCAGGCGATGCACGTGGGCGTGCTGCGCAATCCCGCATCGCAGTTCGCGTCGGGGTGGCTGCTCAGTCAGCAATGGAGCAATCCGTTTTTCGTCGCCGCGCCGTTTCGCGTGCTCGGTCTGAATCAGTCGGATCCGCTGGTCAGGCAGGCCATCGACGTCTGCGGCGTGAGTTTGCCGCCCGCGGCGTCGATGTCGGATGACGCCTATGCAATGGCGTGCGAGCAATATGCGCGCACGGCGGAAGGCAATAACGCTTATCGCGCGTTCGTCGCGTTGTGGATTCTCTGTGCGTTGCGGGTGACGCAGGGCGCCGATCTGCTGATCGACATCGACCGGCTTGGGCAGTCGCGCGGCTACGCGGCCTGTTTGCGCGCCGGGTTCGAATCGCAAAGCGGGTTGTCGCCGGACTTCGGCAGCGCCCGCGATCTGGTCGAAGAGACGCGGCGCAGCGCGGCGCGCATGGCCGGGATCGACGGACGCTCGATGCGCGCCGTGCACTCTGCCGCATTGAAGTTCCTGAAGACGCAGGGTGGCGTCGATGCGGGCCTGGTCGACGTGGTCCGCGAGAAGATGGTGCTGGCCAACGAACTGACCGAGCAGTGGCGCTGAGGGTTCGCTGTGTACGCGGCGCTGCGACTCACCGCGTGCAACATGCGCTACATTGCGCCGCGCGCCGTGACAAAAACCGCACGCGGCGCCAGGCATCCACTAGCTATCTAGCCCGCCGCCGACACCGCCGCCCGCAGCCCGAGCAGATAGCTGTCGACGCCAAAGCCGCAAATCTGCCCTTTGACGATCTCCGCAAACACCGACTGATGCCGGAACGCTTCGCGAGCGTGAATGTTCGACATATGGATCTCGACCACCGGCACCGTCAGAATGGCCAAGGCATCGCGAATCCCGTAGCTGTAGTGCGTCCACGCGCCGGCGTTGATGAGCACGCCGTCGACGTTGTCCGTGAACGCCTGGTGAATGCGCTCGCACATATCGGCTTCACTGTTGGTCTGAAAGCTCTCAACCTGAACGCCTAGTTCCCTGCCCAACGCCTGCAGCTTGCTATCGATTTCGGCCAGTGTGACGGTGCCGTATTGCGCCGGGTCGCGTTTGCCGAACATATTGTGGTTGATGCCGTGCAGCATCACGAACGTTTTCATTGAGCATCCCTGAAGAATGAAATTGCGCGGCATATGCCGCGCGGAACTAGTTGGCCGCCGCGACGGCTGGCGTCGTGTCGACGACCGAACCGGTGTTGGCGGCTTCGGCGATCGCCTCGGTAATGCGCAGATTCTGCAAGCCGTCGCGGGCGCTCACCAGCGGCTCGGCTTCGCGGCGAATGACGCGCTCGAAATGGTCTAGCTGGAGCTTGAGCGGATCGTCGCGCGTCATCGCGGCGACGCTCACGTCGAACGGCTTCCACCACGAACGGTCCTCGGCTTTGCCGTACGTTTTCAGGCGCATCGTCGGCACGGACAGCGAGCCGAACGTGCCCGCAATCACGTAGCAATCTTCGTCCGGGTACGACGGATAGGCCTTGTTTTCCTGCGACGTCTGTTCCCAGCTGCGTGCACTCGCGGCGGTGTCCGACAGCATGAAGCTGCCGAGCGCGCCGCTGGCAAAACGCAGGTTGATCGCAACCGTGTCCTCGACCGGAAAGCCGCGCGTCGCACGCGACGAAAAAGCCTGCACGGCGACGATATCGCCGCACAGCATGCGCAGGTTGTGCACCTCGTGAATCATGTTCAGCAGAATCGGGCCGCCGCCTGGCTGGCGCCGCCATTGCGCGTCGGCGAAGTACTGGTCCGGCTTGAAGAACACCGCGCTGCCCATCACCGCGACCAGTTTGCCGAGCCGGCCTTCGTCGATCAGTTGCCGCGCGCGCGCCATGATCGGGCTGTGCGCGCGGTGATGGCCGATCAGCAACGGCACGCCCCTGCGTTCGACTTCGCCGACCAGCATTTCGGCTTCGTCGACGCTCGGCGCGATCGGCTTTTCGAGCAGCGTCGGCACGCCGGCCGCGAGACAGATCAACGCATGCTCCACATGCAGCTGGTTCGGCGTCGCGAGAATCACGCCGTCCGGACGATCCCGTTCGAGCAGTTCGTCGAGCGTCCGGTAAAGCGGCACGCCAGCGTGGGCCGCGATCGGCCCGGCTGCCGGCGACGGATCGACGATCGCCGACAGCGCGCACGTGCCGCTTTGTTGCGCGACCGCCATGTGAGCGCGGCCGATGTAGCCCGCGCCGGCCACGGCGATCCGGGTTCTGTTCATGAAACGTGTCCTCTGCGGTTGCGATGAGATGGGTCAGGCGGCAGCCCTTATGCGATGGCTTTTTTCGCTTCGGCCATCGTCTGGGCGCGCAGCGCGTCATAGCTGTGCTTGTCGATCGGCACCGCTTTGGGCTCGCCCAGATCGCTCAGCTTGACGCGGAAGTTCTCGCGTGCGCTCCATGCGGTCACCGCCGCGATGATGGTGATCCCGAACGTGATCGCGCCGATGGTGAGCGGGATGTTGTTCGATCCGGGCGGCGCGACGTAAGCGAACAGCGCCGGCAGCAGCGCGGTGATCGTCGTGCCGATGTTCTGGCCGATCGCCATTGCGGAGACACGCGAGCGGGTCGGGAACAGCTCCGGATAGAAACTTGGGAAGATGGCGTTATAGCCTTGATAGATGATGCCCCACATGAGGATCGACATGACCATCGCGAGCGGCACGTTCTTGATACTGATCGCGTAGAGGTACGCGAACGAGAGCAGGCCCGCGCCGAGCGCGCCGACGATGATCGGCAGGCGCCGGCCGATCCGGTCGGACAGATTGCCCACGT
This sequence comes from Paraburkholderia ultramafica, assembly GCF_902859915.1. Lineage (GTDB taxonomy): Bacteria > Pseudomonadota > Gammaproteobacteria > Burkholderiales > Burkholderiaceae > Paraburkholderia > Paraburkholderia ultramafica. The sequence goes on along the minus strand of NZ_CADIKK010000001.1, from coordinate 125,754 downwards.
ACGGAATCACCAGCACGGCGACGATGTTGCCGACCACCGGAATCCACAGATAGACGCTCTTCGAAAAGCCGATGCCGTAGGACTGCTGCACCGCGTACGCCGCGCCGAAGATGGTGGCGACGACGGGAATCACGTTCATCAGCGAGCAGCCGACCACGCGCAGCATGTCCCCCCAGTTGTAGCGGAAGGCTTCGATAATCGGCGACTTCGGCACGTTGCCGCTGGCGTCTTCCTTCTCGAAGGCGGGCGTTTCGTCCACCGCGCGGCGAATGATGTAGCCGGCGATCAGCACGACCGCGCTGAGCAGGAACGGAATACGCCAGCCCCATGCGTTGAAGGTACTTTCATTCATGTAGTAGGCGAGCGGCAGGAACACTGCGGCGGCGAGAATCTGACCGGCCTGCACGCCTTGCAGCGTGAAACTCGCGTAATAGCCGCGTCGTCCGAATGGCGCGTGTTCGAGAATCATCGAGCTCGCGCCCGAGATTTCACCGGCGACGGCGAAGCCCTGAATCAGACGGAGCACCACCAGCAACGCGGGAGCAAGCATGCCGATGCTGTGGTAGGTGGGCAGAAAGCCGACCGCCATCGTCGAGAAACCCATCAGGAACATGCAGACGAGCAACACGTTTTTGCGGCCGTGGGTGTCGCCCCAATGCCCGAGCACGAGCGCGCCAATCGGCCGTGCGACGTACCCGACGCCATAGGTTGCGAGCGACGCGACGATCGCGATCTTCGGGTTGCCCGATGGAAAGAACAGCTGAGGGAAGATAAGGGCGGCTGCCTGAGCGTAGATGAAGAAATCGTAGTACTCGAGCGCCGAGCCGATCCAGCCGCTGGCCGTTGCTTTGCGAGCCTGCGAGCGATGCGCGTGGGTGCTCGCCGATGCGTTCGTTTCCATATCGTCTCCTGAACAGAAATGTTTTTGTCAGCTTCTATGGCTGACTCATTGGCGTACCGAAATTGAAACAATGCAAGCCAGGACTTTCCTGGGCGCTCTGCCGCCAGTCCTTGCCGGTTGCCGCGCTGCGGCATTGACCGGTTGCGATGATCTGATCGGCGGCAGAGGGTTAACCAGTGCCTGGGTGTCCGGAGCATTCAGCCCGATCTGCCCTGGCTTGCCCGATCAATTCGTTACGGCTAGGGTAATGTGCTTCTGCACCGACACAATGCGACCAGATGGAAAATCAGAATGCGCTCACAGCCAGCAATGAGTCGTTCCTGCGCGATCTTCAGCTGTTCTGCAATATCGCGCGGCGGGCCAGCTTCGTCGCGGCATCGACCGAAATGGGCTTGTCGCCGTCGCATGTGAGCAAGCGGATCGCGATGCTGGAGGCCAGTCTCGGCGTGAAGCTGTTCCAGCGCACCACGCGCCGGGTCAGCGTGACGACCGACGGCGAAGCCGCTTTGCAGTGGGCGCAGAAAATACTTGACGACGTGCAGGGCATGGCCGACGCGTTCGCCGATCGACGTACCGAGTTGCGCGGCCTGCTGCGCATCAGCACGAGTCTGCGGCTCGGCCGCAAACACGTGTCGCGGATTCTCGCGATGCTGCGCGAGCGTCATCCGAATCTCGAGATCTGGCTGGAGTTGCTGGACCGGCGTGCGGATCTGGTCGGAGAGAACTTCGATATCGACGTGCGCGTGGGCGAGGTGCATGAGCCGCACCTGATCGCGCACAAGATGGTGGAGAGTGCGCGGATTCTTTGCGCATCGCCGGCTTATCTCGAACGGCGTGGCGCGCCGGTCGATCTGGCCGACCTGACACAGCACGACTGCCTGCTGTTTCGCGGGCGCGATGATCGCTTCGGCGTCTGGCGTCTGAGCGGGCCGAATGGCGAAAAGAGCGTGAAGGTGACGGGCACGGTCGCGTCGAATCTCAGCGACATCGTCGTGCAGTGGGCCAAGGACGGTTATGGCGTGGTGATGGTGTCGATCTGGGATGTGGCCGAGAGCCTGCGCGCCGGTGAACTGGTGCGGGTGTTGCCGGACTACCAGCAGTCCGCCGATGTGTGGGCTGTGACGGCGGAGCGCCTGTCGTCGTCGGCGAAGATTCAGGTGTGCATCGAGTTCCTCAAGGAGCAGTTGACGAGTGGACCGTATGCGCTCGTTACGCGCGGCGTGGGTGGGTTTTGAGCGGGCAGGTGGCCCCCGCTCCAATACAGTTGCCACGCAAAAAGCAATACAGTGAGGCGCGGTTTTATTGCGCTGTGTCGGGAATATGACCGGCGCCGTCGATACAGTTGGCGGGTCTTGATGGAGCCAGCCGGCAAGCGGATCGCCGCTCGCGCGCTGTGCGATCTGATTTTCTTGCGGCCGGTGGCGATGCCCCGAGGCCTATCCCGAACCCGAGGTAAGGACATGAATGTAGCCAACGAACAAGCGAAGCTGTCGGTGCAGCAACTGGGCCATTACATCGGCGGCGCGCCGGTTGAGCCGACCAGCGGCCGCTTCAAGGACGTGTTCAATCCCGCAACCGGCAAGGTGACCGGCTCGGTCGCGCTGGCATCGGTTGAAGAGGTGGACGCGGCCGTCAAGGCTGCGAAGGCCGCGTTTCCCGCGTGGAGCGAAACCGCGCCGCTCAAGCGCGCCCGCATTCTGTTCAAGTTCAAGGAGCTGCTGAACCAGCATCACGACGAACTGGCGATGCTGATCACGCGCGAACACGGCAAGGTGTTCACGGATGCGCAAGGCGAAGTGGTGCGCGGCATCGAGGTGGTCGAGTTCGCGTGCGGCATTCCGAACCTGTTGAAGACCGACTTCACCGACCAGATCGGCGGCGGCATCGACAACTGGAATCTGCGTCAGGCTCTGGGCGTGGTCGCGGGTATCACGCCGTTTAATTTCCCGGTGATGGTGCCGATGTGGATGTTCCCGGTCGCGCTCGCGTGCGGCAACACGTTCGTGCTGAAGCCGTCGGAGCGTGATCCGTCGGCGTCGCTGCGGATCGCCGAATTGCTGAAGGAGGCCGGTCTGCCGGACGGCGTGTTCAACGTCGTGAACGGCGACAAGATGGCCGTGGATGCGCTGATCGAGCACCCCGACGTCGCGGCGCTGTCGTTCGTGGGCTCCACGCCGATCGCCGAATACATTCATACGCAAGCGTCGAAGTACGGCAAGCGTGTGCAGGCGTTGGGCGGGGCGAAGAATCACCTGGTCGTGATGCCGGACGCCGATCTCGACCAGGCCGTCGATGCGCTGATCGGCGCCGCATACGGTTCGGCGGGCGAGCGCTGCATGGCGATCTCGGTGGCGGTGGCGGTCGGCAATGTCGCCGATCAACTGATCGACAAGCTGGTGCCGCGCGTCAAATCGCTCGTCATCAAGAACGGCGAGCACCTCGATGCCGAGATGGGCCCGTTGGTTACCGCCGAACATAAGGCCAAGGTGGCTGGCTATATCGCGTCGGGCGAGGCGGAAGGCGCGCAGCTGATCGTCGATGGCCGCGCGCATCCGGTGGCGGGCGAGGCGGGCTTCTTCATCGGCGGCACGCTGTTCGACCATGTCGGCACGCAGATGAAGATCTACCAGGAAGAGATCTTCGGCCCGGTGCTGGCGGTGGTGCGGGTGCCCGACTTCGCGAGCGCGGTCGAGTTGATCAACGCGCACGAGTTCGGCAACGGCGTGTCGCTCTTCACCTCCGACGGCGGCGTCGCGCGTGCGTTCGGCCGGCAGATTCAGGTGGGCATGGTCGGCATCAACGTGCCGATTCCGGTGCCGATGGCGTGGCACTCGTTCGGCGGCTGGAAGCGTTCGCTGTTCGGCGATCACCATGCGTACGGTGAAGAGGGCGTGCGTTTCTATACCCGCTACAAGAGCATCATGCAGCGCTGGCCGGACAGTATCGCGAAGGGCGCCGAATTCACGATGCCGGTCGCGAAGTAAGTCGTCGTGCAGCGCTGTGCTGCAATGACAAAGCCGCGCCTGATTCTTCAGGCGCGGCTTTTTTGCATCGAGCCGGCGGCGTCGCTTAGACGCTCGGAGAAGTGTCTTCTTCCGCTTCGCTCAGAACGGCGCTCTGCACCGCGGCAACCGGGCCGATGTAAGAGGCCGCCGCGGACGCCGCCGGCCGTGGATCGTCGATGCTGTAGCGCAGCCGTCGGCTTTCGACATACACGCGCAACTGGCGGTACGTCATCAGATAAAACAGCCCGACGAGCGCCGGCGCAAAACGTTGGAGACGATCGCGCCACTCGCCCAGACCCGGTAATTGAAATTGCGCAGCGAACGGAACGTGCCTGTCACCGGATGGTTCTCCTTTGCAGGGAGCCGGCGGCGGGCAGGCTGGCGCGTGCGCACATGCGCGCTTTCATGCGCGCGAGCTCTCGAGCAGATCGAGGACTTCCTGCGTCGTGCCGGTTTCGCCCAGGCGCGGGAAGATGCGCGTGATGCTGTTGGCGTGCGCGTCCGCATTCATGTCGGTCATCGCGTCGACGACGAGCGTGACGTTCAGTCCGAGTTCGCTTGCGTAACGCGCGGTGGATTCCACGCCGATGCTGGTCGCGACGCCTACCAGCACCACTTGCGTGACGCCTTGCTCGCGCAGATACGCTGCGAGGTCCGTGTTGGTGAACGCGCCCCAGGTGCGCTTGGTCACCAGATGATCCGACGGCTGCTGCTTCAACTCGGGCAACAGATCCGCGAAGCCGGCGGGGAAGTCGCCGGTATGGCGCCCCTGGTCCGTGCGGCCCGGCGCGCCCGCGGCGACGTTGACGAGCACCACGGGCAGGCCGTGACGGCGAAACGCGTCGAGCAACACGACCGAGCGTTGGACGATTTCGCTCGCGGGATGAACCGTGGGCAATGCGACGATGCCGCGCTGCAAATCAATGACGACCAGTGCGGTCTTTGCATCAAGTGTGGTGAGTGCCATGGGGTACTCCTGCGAGTTACGAGTCGATCAGGCGTTTGAGCAAGTCGACGCCAATTGCGAGTTGTTGCTGTTCGGCCGCCGAGAAGCGGGTCTGGATGGTGCGAAACAGCCAGTCTTCGCGTGCCGCCCGGCTCGCCTTGATTTTCTTGCGAAAGGCTGGGGTGAGGGAGAGAACCGTCTGTCGGCCGTCATTCGGGTCGGGCGCGCCGCTGACGAGCCCGGCGGCCTTCAGAATCGACAGTGTTTCGCCCATGGATTGCGAGCGCATGCCCTGAGCGCGTGCGAGCGCCGTGACCGTGGCTGGACCTTCGCGCTCCAGCAGACCGAGTACCTGCACCTGCGTAGGCGTGAAATCGCCCACGTGGGACTCTTCGCGCAAACGGCGGCGCAGCTTGCCGACCAGCACGCGCAGGTCTTCCGCCATCGCGTGCAGCGCGTCGGGTTCAGCCGGAAGGGCATTCTTGCTCATACGATGGCAGATGTGAAGGTTGCCTGCGAAGGTTACCTTCGTATATCGCTCGAGTCAAGTTGGCGGCGCCAACGCGAAGTCCCGCAGCACAGATGGCGTGATGACGATCCCGGCGATTTCGGCGATCCTGGCGAACTCAGTCGGCGCGCAGGCGCCGGTGGACCACGCGCCACGCCGTACCGCCGAGCAACATCGCGCCGCCGAGCAGAATGCCCAGCAACACGATCGAACTCATATGTTCGCGCACCATCGGCATGTTGCCGAACAGGAAGCCGGCCGCCATCAGCGACACGACCCATATCGCCGCGCCGGCGCTGACCAGCCACACGAAACGCGAGAACGTCATGCGCGAGACGCCCGCGACGAACGGCGCGAAGGTGCGCACCACGGCGATGAACGGCGACAGCAGAAAGGTCAGGCCGCCGCGTGCCTCGCTGAAATCGTGCGCTTTACGCAGCGCACGCTTGTTGAGCCAGCGATAGTCGGCGGTATAGACTTTTTCGCCGACTGCATGGCCGAGCGCATAACCGACGATGCTGCCGCCCACCGTCGCCACGAACAGCACGGGAACCACGATCCACGCATTCAGCGCGCCCGTGGCCGCAAGCGCGCCGCAAATGAAAATCAGCGGATCGCCGGGCAGGAAGAACAACGGCAGGAAGCCGTATTCGACGAACACGACGAGAAACAGCAGCGCGTACACGCCGGTGCCGAATTGCCCGATCAGGGCGTTCAGGTGCTGGTCGAGGTGCAGCGCGACCTGCAGCAGATTCAGGAGGTCCATCTTGGGCCGAAGGGGAATCAGATGTCAGGAGTGTAGTCCCGTGGCGGCGCGTGCACTTGTCTATTTGTCGATTGGGATGTCAATATCGGGCAGTGTTTTCAACCATGACGGCCGGCATGCGGCGACCACGCAGCCGGCGCACACTTCGAAACGCCATGCAGCACGCACCCACTGTCACCTTCCGTTTTGCCGCAGCGCACGATGCAAGCGCGATTCGTACGATCGAATTCGAAGCGGGCCAGCGCTTTGTCAGCGTCGGCATGACCGGTATCGCCGATGCGCCGCCGATGGTGCTGGCGCTCGTCGAGCGCAAGATCGCCGCGCGCGAGATCATCGTCGCCGTGGACGCCGATGCGGCGTGCGCCGGCTTCGTGATGTTCGAGCCGCAGCCCACGCGCATCTATGTTCAGGAACTCGACGTGCTGACCTCGCATGCCGGGCGGCGCATCGGCGCGGCGCTGATCGAACAGGTCGCGCAACTCGCGCGCACGCGGCAACTGATGCAACTCATCCTGTCGACGTATCGCGAGGTGCCGTGGAACGCGCCGTACTATCGTCGGCTTGGGTTTCGCGATATCGAAGAAGCCGAACTCGACGTGGCGCTGATCGCGCGGCGCGACGCGCATATCGCGCAAGGGCTCGACGAATCGAAGCGCGTGTTCATGCGGCGTGATCTTGCGTGACGTGTGGGGTTCAAGCGTGCCTGCTGAGTTTGTGCTTGTCGTGCGCGGCATGCGGGTGAACCGGCAGCGGGCAAAAAAAAGCGCGTCGGGTATGACCGAAATATCGTTCGGTCATACCCGCCGCGCGGTTTTACAGCGTACTGCGATTCATGCGCCGCTTTAACTTTAACGAAGCGGCTCGGCCTGAGCTGACTACGCAGCGCATTGCACTGCGTTGCTCAGCACGCGTGGCCGCTTATTCCACCGCTTCCAGCGTCGGATAGTCCACGTAACCGGCTTCGCCGCGTGCATAGTAGGTCGCCGGATTCGGCTTGTTCAACGGCGCGTTCGTCGCGAAGCGGCGCACCAGATCCGGATTGGCGATGAACAGTTGACCCCATGCCACCGCGTCCGCTTCACCCGCGTCGAGCACCTGCTGCGCGGTTTCCCTGGTGAACTTTTCGTTCGCGATGTACGGGCCGCCGAATGCCTGCTTCAGTTGCGGGCCGAGGCGGTCGTCGCCGAGCGATTCGCGCGCGGCGATGAACGCGATCTTGCGCTTGCCGAGTTCGCGGGCCACATAACCGAAGGTGCCGGCCGGGTCCGAATCGCCCATCGCGTGCGCGTCGCGGCGCGGTGCGAGGTGCACGCCGACACGGTTCGCGCCCCACACGCCGATACATGCGTCGGTGATTTCGAGCAGCAGACGCGCGCGATTCTCGATCGGGCCACCGTATGCATCGGTACGCTTGTTGGTGCTGTCCTGCAGGAACTGGTCGAGCAGATAGCCGTTCGCGCCGTGCACTTCAACGCCGTCAAAACCCGCCGCCTTGGCGTTTTCCGCGCCTTTGCGGAATGCTTCAACCACGCCGGCGATTTCATCGAGTTCCAGCGCGCGCGGTGTCACGTACGGACGCTCCGGACGCACGAGGCTCACGTGACCTTGCGCCGCGATCGCGCTCGGCGCGACCGGCAGATCGCCGTTCAGGAACAGCGGGTCCGAAATACGGCCGACGTGCCACAGTTGCAGGAAGATCTTGCCGCCGGCGGCATGCACGGCGTTCGTGACGAGCTTCCAGCCTTCGACCTGCTCCTGCGACCAGATGCCCGGCGTTTCCGCATAGCCGACGCCTTGCGGCGTGACCGAGGTGGCTTCGCTGATGATCAGGCCGGCCGTCGCGCGCTCGGCGTAGTACCTCGCCATCAGCGCGTTCGGCACGCGAATGTCTTCGGCGCGTTGACGCGTGAGCGGCGCCATGATGATGCGGTTCGACAACGTGATATCGCCAATTTGCAGCGGATCGAAAAGAGTCGGCATAAGAGTTCACCTTTGGCGGCGGGCGCGGCCCGAGCCTGAAAAAAACAACGTGATGAAAGAAGCGCGCGGCGACGCGAATGAAGCGCTCAGAGCCTGGAGTTCATATGTTCGAGGAACGCCTGGATGACGGGCTCGTTGCGCTTGAAAAACACCCATTGACCGACCCGCTTCGACGTGACGAGCCCCGCGCGCTGCAAGGCCGCAAGATGCGCCGACACGGTGGACTGCGACAGGCCGCAGCGCGCGTCGATCTTGCCCGCACACACGCCGTGATCGAGCGGCAACTCCTGATCGGCGAAATGCGCGTACGGCTCCCGCAGCCAGCCGAGAATCTCCCGGCGAACCGGGTTGGCCAGCGCTTTGTGGATCGCGTCGATATCGGGCGTCATCGGGATTCGTTTCAAGGGTTTCAACAACCGGCAGGCGGGACGCCGGTGGCGTCGACGCAACTGCATCGCTACAGTGCGAATTATATATCGGAATTTAACGATATAGGTGGAGGCACTACTGGCAAGGGGGGCGATAGGTGTTCGCGTGAAATAAACGGGACGAGTCGAGTGTTCTTGGAGACGCAACGCCGAAAACCGAACCAATCCAAAATGGCGGCCGCCTTGATGAACGTGCATTAGTACGTGCGCCAGCCGCCGGCGACAAAAGGCACTGCGCTTTCTGGAATACCTCGCCAGGCAAAGCGTTATGGAGGGTAAAGATCCGGCGAAACTCCCTTCGTCGCGCAACTCGAGGTTCCTATGCCTGACCACTACAATCTGCTCGTCTACTACGATGGATCACCCGAATCAAGATCAGCGTTGCTGCGCGTTAGCCGTTTAGCGTATGCGTTGAGTGCTACTGTTCATGTACTGTCGTTAGTGGATCTCGGTTGGGCTATCGGTTCCAGTCTTGGAAACTTGTCGGACGTGGCGTGTCTGCAAATCGAAGGGGCGGTAAAGCAGACCCTGCAGGAAGCGCTGGATCATTTATCAGAGAGTGGAACGGTTGCACGCGGGTATGTTGCCGCAGGCAGCGTGGTCGATAACATGGCCAGGTATGCCGGCTTGCTCAACGCGGACCTGCTTGTGCTGGGTCACCGGAATCCGCGTGGAATGGCAAGGTGGTGGGGCCAGCCATCCAACCACGCGGAACTTGTGAAACGTGCCGCAGGGCGTGCTGTTATTACCGTGCCGTTGGACTAGACAGTCATCCTCGACGCGGCATGCAGCACCGCAACCCTTCCTTTTCCGTATCCAGCGCCGCGATTGGAATAGCCGCGCGACTTCAGCTGTTATGTGTGGGCGGCCATGACCGACCGGCAATTGGACGGTGGGCGCGCTCTCTCCACACTTACGGTGTTCGCTATGCTTAAATCACTCATCTCCCGCCGTCGCCTGATTGCAACCGGATCGCTGGCCTCAATCGGTATCGCGCTCTCCAGGTTCGCGTTCGGCAATACGACGCTGGATTCATCGGCTGGCCTGCAAACCGACTCGAAGCCGATGGCGGGCATCGTTCCCGCCCATCCTGGCGATTCGCCGCAAACGCTGCCGCCGCTGCCGTACGCGGAAAATGCGCTCGAGCCGACTATCTCTGCGCGCACGGTGGGGATTCATTACGGCAAGCATCATCGGGCGTACTTCGACAATCTGCACAAGCTGCTGGCCGGCACGCCGCTCGAGCAGGCGTCGCTCGAACAGATCATCATGCAGTCGCACGATCAGCCCACGCTTGCCGACGTGTTCAGCAACGCGGCGCAGGCGTGGAATCACAATTTCTACTGGAGTTCGCTGAGTCCCGCCGCGACCGCGCCCAGCGCGCAACTTCAGGCAGCGATCGAACGCAAGTTTGGTTCAATCGAGGCGCTGTCGAAAGTTCTCGTGACAACCTCGGCGTCGCAATTCGGCAGCGGCTGGGGATGGCTCGTTGTCGATCGCGGCGAGCTTGCAGTGATCAAGACAGCAAATGCGGAAACGCCGTTGACGCGAGGTCTTGTGCCGCTCCTGACCGTCGACGTTTGGGAGCATGCGTACTATCTCGACTATCAGAATCGCCGTCCAGACTACCTCGTGGCAACCGTCTCGCGTCACCTGAACTGGGCGTTCGCATCGGCTAACTTCGGGCGCGTCTAAGCCGGCATTGGCGGCATCGCGTGCGCTTCGTTGTTCATTCAAGGTGAGAGCCATGTTCAGAAATACTCTGCAAGCAGGCGTTGTGATCGCTGTCGCCGTGTCGACATTGAGCGCCTGTGCGATGACGCCTTCGGGTCCTTCGTCGTCTTCCATCGATCCGCCTCAGGCCGAACGCGTCATGACACTGGTTGCGTCGGGCGTACAGACCTATGCGTGCGAGTTCGATGCGCAGCATCGTCTGGGATGGGTGTTCAGGAGCCCTCAGGCGACGCTGTTCGACGCGGGTGGCCACGCTGTGGTGCGGCATGGGGCGGGGCCGTCGTGGGAAGCGGAAGACGGAAGCCGCATCGTGGGGCAAGCGATCGCGCAACTGCCGAGCGAGACGAAGGCGAGCGTGCCGCAACTGTTGCTCGAAACTCATGGCACGGCGGGAAGCGGTGTGTTGTCGGCTGTGCGGTATGTGCAGCGTGTGAACACGATGGGCGGCTTGATGCCGGCGGCGCCATGTTCGACCGCGCATGAGGTCGGCAGCTCTCCGTATCTTGCGGAATATGTGTTCTATAGATAGTGGACGTACTGCACAGCGCTTTGCGGCAAATTTGAGTCGCCTTGATGGAGTCGGTCGCACCGCGCGCGATCCCGGCACGCGGTCGCAGCGACAAGGAGACCCGATGCGGGATCTGTTACGCCGCAAACGCCGCGCCGCCTGTCAGGCAGCCGGATCGTCGAGCGTATTGAGAAACGCGTCCCTGTCCACGGAAGCGGGTAACGCAGCGACAAGCCGCGCATGGAAGGTCGCCGTATCGGCGCCGACAGCGGCGCGCTGAGCGACGATGCGGGCGATTGGGCCGATATGCGAGGCAAGCCGCCGCGCGGCTGATTCAATGTGCGCCGGATCAAGTGCCGGTACTGCCGTTCGCGCGGCGCTGGTCTCGCGCGCGACCCGTGTCGACTCGATCCCCGAAGCCGCCGCATGACGCTCGAGCAGCGTATTGAATTCGTGGCGCGCGGCGTCGTCGGGCAGATGGCGCGCGAGTTGGGCCGCGAGCATCCGCGAATCGGTGGCCTGCGCCGCGGCGCGCCGTACCAGGCGCGACGCGACCGGGCCGACATGGCTGACGAGCCGCTGCTCCAGTTGCGCAAGCAAGGCGGGCGACCAGTCGACCGGGAAGGAACCCGGGCTGGCGGCGGGCGACGGTGGCGCGAGCGCTTGACGGGGCACTGGCGCGACGACGACCGTCTGGTCGGGATCGAGCCGCGCCGTCAGCTTGTCGAGCAGCGCCAGTACTTCGCCGCGCCAGCTTTGCGCGGACGCGTAACGTTGGTCGGGCCGCTTCGCGAGCGCTCTTTGCACCATCGCGTCGAGTTCGACCGGCAGGTTCGCGGTCCGGCTCGACGGTGCGGCCGGCGTGTCGTTCAGCACCTGCTGCATCACCGCGGCCGACGAGCCGGTGAACGGACACTTGCCGGTCAGCATTTCGTAGAGCACGACGCCGGCGGAGAACAGATCGCTGCGTGCGTCGATCTCCACACCGGCATACTGCTCTGGCGACATGTAGCTAGGCGTGCCAATCATCATGCCGGGTTGGGTCAGGCGGCCGGTATCGAGCTGCGCGATGCCGAAATCGGTGATCTTGCACTCGCCGCGTGGCGCGATCAGCAGGTTCGCCGGCTTGATGTCGCGATGGATCACGCCGACCTCGTGCGCGTAAGCAAGCGCGTCGAGCAACTGCGCGAACCAGACGAGCACACTCGTCAGCGGCATCGTGGTGCCGTTGTCGGCGTGTTGCGCGAGCCGCGCGGCGAGTGTTTCGCCGGGCACGTATTCGAGTGCGATGAACGCGACGCCGTCGGCCTCGCCGTAGTCGAACACGCTGACGATATGCGGATGCAGCAGCCGTCCGGCCGCCCGCGCTTCGTTGATGAAGCGCGCCGGCAGTTCCGCTTCCGACGCGCCGCCGCCGTCATGCGCGTCGTGCAGCAGCTCGGTGCGGATCGTTTTCAGCGCGACCTGCCGCTGGATATGCGGATCGCTCGCGAGATAGACCGTGCCCATTGCCCCCCGGCCGAGCACGCGCTCGACCTGGTAGCGGCCGATCCGCCGAGGCGGCGGTTCCGTGCGCTGGATCATGCTTGCGATCCGCTTGGCACGGTGGCCCCGGCGCCGGTTTCGTCGAGAATCTCGAACGCGGTGACGAGGCTCGTGCGCATCCGCCCGAACGACACCGCGAGCGATGCGATCTCGTCGCTGCCGCGGGTCGGCAGCTCGACCTCGCCGAGCTTGCCGAGGCTCACTTCGTCGGCCGCACGCGACAGTGTCTGCAGGCGCCGGGTAACGAGGACATGCACCATCAGGTTCAGCACGACCAGCACGACGGCGAACACGACGGTCAGCGCCTCCATGAAGTTGCGCCACAGCGCGCGGCCGCGCGCGATCGATTCGGACATCGGCACCGACACGAACTCCGCGCCGATCACGTCGTTCATCTTCCAGCCGAAGCCGTTCGCCGGTCCGTACTTGTCGAGCATGGTGCGCGGCGCGGCCGACGGTGTGCTATGGCACTGCATGCAGGTCGAATCCGTGATGCTGGCCGGGCGCGCGAGGAACAGCAGGTGCTCGCCGCCGGGCGTGCGGCGCTGCCCGGTGATCTCCTTGAGCGCCGGCTGGTCGTGCAGATGTGAAATGACTTCGGTTTCCCAATCGGTCGGCCGGTCGCGCGGATTGGTCGGATTGAGCATTGTCGAACGGTACGAGAAGTTGGGGAACGCGCTTTGCAACGTGTTCAGCATCTCGATCGCGGAGAACGCCGGCACCGATTCCGGCACGAACGAATACTGGATCTGCGTTGCGAGCAGCGGCGTGATGTGCTGCGCGGTGTAGCTTTGCATCGCCTCGGCCGCGCTCATCAGCACGTTGGCGTCGTGGCGCGTCTCGTCCAGCGCCTGCTGCTGCAGTACCCGGTCGGCGACGACTCCGGCCGCAGTCAGTCCGATCGCGAAGATCGTGACGAACACGAGATTGAATTTGATGGCGAGTGACAGCTTCATGGGCGAGCGGATATCGATGGGTAAGCGGAAGGCACCGCGAGGATCGCGGCGCGCGGCGTCAGCCGCGGCTGTGGAAACACGAGCGGGCGCCAGTCGGGCAGCTCGCGAACGTGCTGCCTCACGTCGCGGCGGAATGCCGGATCCGACAGGCGCGCGCGGAAGCGCCCGGTGAAGCGGGTCGCCGGGTCGGTCCGTACGGCGAGCGCGCTGCCGAGCCAGTCCGACACGTCGTCGTAGGTCACTGGGCGCAGATCATGAGTCGGCAGGTTGCGCGGGTTCGCCGGCGACGGCAGCGTGCGCAAGGCATCGCGAAACGTGATCGGCATCGTTGCGACGAACTTCGAATCAGGGCTTGCGTAAATCGAGATCGCCTCATTCGTTTTCGCACGCAGGGCGAACTGATGCGCGTCGATCCGGACGTCGACCGGCTTGCTGCGCGACTTGCCGAGTGCGAGCAGCTGGGCCGAGCCGCTTTCGCAGTACACCGCGTCTGCGCTGTCGTAGCCGGGCGGCGCCGCGGCAATGACCAGCGCGGTGCGATCCGCCAGCGTGAAGCGCGTGCGTTCGGTATCGACGACGGGCGGCACGCAGTTCGCCACGCTACATGCGTTCAGCACCTTGACCCAGCCGCGCAGCAACGCGACATGCGCGTCGCGCATCAGCAGCACGCGCGTGTCGTGGCCGAACGCGACGATGTTGCCGCTCTCGTCCTGGATCTGTACGACGCCGCTGGACGGCGTCTGGACGATGTCGTCCTGCACGAGACGCTGGCCGGCCTCGGCCTGATACACGCTCGTCGCGTGAATCGTGGTGACCGGCGTGTCGGCACGCGCCAGCGTCCAGCCTGCATGCGCGTACGACGCGATCGCCAGCAGGACGAGCGGCACGAGCCGCAGCGGCGCTCTGAAGAGCGTTCGATCGGGTTTTACTGAACGTGTCATTGGGTGCGGTGCAGTGAATCCACTGTCGGCTAAGGCGGTAATACGGACTGAACAGCCAGCCCCGCGCGTTTATTCCTCTGCGCGCCGATCAATCCAATGCGCGATGCGCGATCCCCTGGCGGGCGAATTGCGATTCATCGATCCGAGCCATGGAATATTCGCGGCCTCCGGATTGTTCTGTTTTGCGCAGGCAATGCGGTGACGACCGGAAACCCGTGCAGGTCGATTGAGGAAACGTGGAATAGATCGCGGCGCTGCGCTGTTCTGTGAGCGTGAACGACGGTCGCGGAACGACACGAGTCCATTGCCGGCCGGCCGGTCTTGGTCGCGCGATTCCGTCGAATCCCTGAAAACCTTACGTACCCCAAAGGAACAAGCGTATGGCAACGAGGCAGAGCAGTCAGAAATTCATTGCGCGGAATCGGGCACCGCGCGTCCAGATCGAGTATGACGTGGAGCTGTACGGCGCGCAGAAGAAAGTGCAAATCCCGTTCGTGATGGGCGTGATGTCGGATCTGTCCGGCGCGAATGCCGGCGATCTGCCGCCGATCGAAGAGCGCAAGGCGCTGGAGATCGACGTCGACAACTTCGACAGCCGCATGCATTCGATGAAGCCGCGTGTGAACTTCAACGTCCCCAATACGCTGACAGGTCAAGGCAATCTCGAAGTGGACATTACGTTCGAGAGCATGGACGACTTTTCACCCGCGGCGGTCGCGCGCAACGTGGATTCGCTTGCCAGGCTGCTCGAGGCGCGCACGCAGCTTGCGAACCTGGGCACCTATCTCGACGGCAAGGCCGGTGCTGAAAAGCTGATCGCGCAGGCGATCAGGGATCCGGCGCTGCTGCAATCGCTGAGCGCGGCCCCGAAGCCCACCGACACCGAACCCGGACAGGAGTAACGGCGATCATGGAAAGCCAGAATCAATTCGAAGCGGCCGCGCAGGACGCGCACGCTGCACTCAGCGAGACCAGCGACTTTGCGGCGCTGCTCAGCAAGGAGTTCAGGCCGAAGAACGAGCGCGCGAAAGAGGAAGTCGAAGCGGCGGTGCGCACCCTCGCGGAGCAGGTATTGCAGGATTCGAACATCGTATCCGACGACGTGACGCAGACGATCAATGCGTACGTCGCGGAGATCGACCGCAAGCTCGGCGAGCAGTTGAACCGCATCATGCACCACGCCGAGTTTCAGAAGCTGGAAGGCGCATGGCGCGGCCTGCACCACCTCGTCACGAATTCGGAAACCGATCCAATGCTGAAGATCCGGGTGATGAACGTGTCGAAGAAGGAGCTCGGAAAAAACCTCAAACGCTTCAAGGGCGTTGCGTGGGACCAGAGCCCGGTGTTCAAGCGGATCTATGAAGAGGAATACGGCCAGCTCGGCGGCGAGCCGTACGGTTGCCTGATCGGCGACTACTACTTCAATCAGAGTCCTCAGGATGTCGAACTGTTGCGCGGCATTTCGCAGGTCGCCGCCGCCGCGCACGCGCCGTTCATCTCGGCCGCCGATTCGACGCTGCTCGGCATGGAGAACTGGAACGAGCTCGCGAATCCGCGCGATCTATCGATGATCTTCACGACGCCGGATTACGCCGGCTGGCGCTCGCTACGCGAGATGGACGACGCGCGCTATCTCGCGCTGACGATGCCGCGCACGCTCGCGCGCCTGCCTTACGGCGCGAAGACGGACCCCGTCGAGGAGTTCGACTTCGAGGAGGACACCGAAAGCGCGGATTCGTCGAAGTACACGTGGCAGAACGCGGCGTACGCGATGGCGGTGAACATCAACCGCTCGTTCAAGCTGTACGGCTGGTGCACGCGCATTCGAGGCGTGGAATCGGGCGGGGCGGTGGAGAACCTGCCGGTGCATACGTTTCCCAGCGACGACGGCGGCGTCGATATGAAGTGCCCGACCGAAATCGCGATCACCGACCGCCGCTCGGCCGAGCTGGACAAGATGGGCCTGATGCCGCTCGTCCACCGGAAAAACTCGGATCTGGCCGCGTTCATCGGCGCGCAGTCGGTCGCGAAGCCGGAGGAGTACGACAATCCGTCGGCGACGGCGAACTCGAACCTGTCGGCGCGCTTGCCGTATATGTTCGCGTGCTGCCGCTTCGCGCACTACCTGAAGTGCATTGTCCGCGACAAGATCGGCTCGTTCAGCACGCGCGAGCAGATGGAGAACTGGCTCTCCAACTGGGTGATGAATTACGTCGACGGCGATCCGGTGAACTCCAGCGAGGAAACCAAGGCGCGCAAGCCGCTGGCCGCCGCGCAGGTGGTCGTCGAGGAAGTCGAGGACAACCCTGGCTATTACACCTCGAAGTTCTTCCTGAAACCGCATTACCAGCTCGAAGGCCTGACCGTGTCGCTGCGTCTCGTGTCGCGTCTGCCTGCCGCGCGCGCCGCGTGAGCATCCGGCGGTACGCCGCGCGCAAGAACCCTATCCGGAGCGCAGACGCTCCGGTCCCATCGTTCGTCGGACCGGCGAGCACACTCATTAGCAATCAGCAGAGGTAATTATGGCATTCGACATGCATCTGAAATTCGGCACTGGTTCGGTCACGATCCAGGGTGCGTCCAACCATTCGAAGCACAAGAACGAGGTTCCGATCATCGCGTGGTCGTGGAGCGTCAGCAACACCGGCAACCTGCACACAGGCGCGGGCTACGCATCGGGCGGCAAGGCGAACATCCATGACATCACCATCACGAAGTACATCGACAGCTGCTCGAACGCAATCCTGAACGCGTGCTGCACGGGCGCGCGCGTCGAAACCGCGTACCTGTACGTGACCAACGCGACCGGTCAGCAGACCGACTTCGTGACGATCGAGCTCAGCGAAGGCGTGCTGATCACGTCGGTGTCGACCGGCGGCAGCGGTGGCGACGAGCGCCTGACCGAAAACATCACGCTGCACTTCGGCAAGTTCAAGTATTCGTTCCAGCCGCAGGACGACGAAGGCAAGGCAAATGGCGGCACGAAGGACTTCACCTTCGACATCCAGCAGGTTGCGAAGCAGTAAGCACGCACGCGTGCGAGCCGGCTTCCGGCACGCACCGGGCCCGTCACCTGCCTTCATTCGTTAAATGGACTATCTACCGTGAGCATTTCTCCAGGCGTCGCCAATCCAGAAACGCTGCTCGTGAACGGGCAACTGGACGAGGCATTGCGCGTACTGTCCGCCGAGGTCAGAAGCCGGCCCGCCGATGCGGTGCTGCGTGTGTTCCTGTTCCAGCTGCTCGCGCTGCTGGGCGACTGGGAGCGCGCCGCGAATCAGCTGAAAGTGGCCGGCGAACTGGACGAGCAGAACGCGCTGATGGTGACCGCCTACGGCTGCGCGTTGCGTGGCGAACGCGAGCGCGAAGCGGTGATGACGGGCAGCGCGAGCCCGAACTTGATCGGCGAGCCGGCCCGGTGGCATGCGTCGCTGGCGCAGTCGCTGCAAGCGCTGTGCGCCGGCCGCGTCGCGCAGGCCCTCGAATTGCGCGCGAACGCGTTCGATGCGGCCGGGACGGTTGCCGGCACCATCGACGGCGAGCCGTTCGCATGGCTCGCGGATGCCGATCCGCGTTTCGGCCCGTGCCTCGAACTGATCCTGAAGACCGGCTACGCGTGGGTTCCGTTCGCGCAGATCCGAGCGCTGACGTTCGAGGCGCCGGCCGATCTGCGCGACAAGATCTGGGCGCCGGCGCAGATCACCTGGCAGAGCGGCGCTCAGGCGGTCGGCTTCGTGCCATGCCGTTATCCGGGCAGTGAACGCTCCGGCGTCGCCGGGCTCGCGCTCGCGGCACGTACCGAGTGGATCGCGCAGGGCGACGACTGCTTCGCCGGCCGCGGCCAGCGCATGTTCGTCACCGACACCGCCGAGTATTCGCTGCTCGACGTGCGCTCGGTGACGTTCGGCACGCGCTGAGGAGAATGCACGGATGGCGGAACTGACACCGCAGGAACGCCTGCAGCCTTCGCTGCTCGACCGGCTGACCGATCTGGCGCCGGCCGAGCCTGATGAGAGCCGCGAACAGCGGGTGATCACCGCGGCGCGCCTGCGCGAGTGCGTGACCCGCGACATTGCCGCGTTGCTGAACTGCACCCGTCAATGGAACGGCGACGAGCTCGACGGGCTCGATCAGGTTGGCAACTCCGTGCTCAATTTCGGTATTCCCGATCTGGCCGGCGCCGCATTGTCGGGCATTGATGCCGCCATGCTGCAGAACCGCATCCGCGTCGCGCTGCTCGACTTCGAGCCGCGGCTGATCGGCGAAACCGTGCAGGTGAGTGTGAGCATTGACGACGCGCGGATGGACGGCCGCTCGCTCAGTTTCCGCATCGAGGCTCAGATGTGGGCGCAGCCGATGCCGCTCGGCCTCTACCTGCGAACCGATGTCGATCTCGAAACGGGCGAATTCCGCGTGTCGCAATACTTCGGCTGACCATCATGGATCCACGACTTCTTCACTATTACAACCGCGAGCTGCAGCACGTCCGTGAGATGGGCGCGGAATTCGCAAGCGAGTACCCGAAGATCGCCGGCCGGCTCGGCATGGCAGGCTTCGAGTGCGCGGATCCTTATGTCGAGCGGCTGATCGAGGGTTTCGCGTTTCTCGCCGCACGCGTGCAGTTGAAACTCGACGCGCAATATCCGGTGTTCACCCAGCACCTGCTGGAGATGATTTACCCGCACTACCTGTCGCCGATTCCGTCGATGGCGGTGGTGCAGATGCATCCGGACGCGTCCGAGGATCTGCCGCCCGCCGGCCATGCGGTCGCACCGCATACGGTGCTGCGCAGCGTGACCGGCTTCGGCGAGCGCACCGCGTGCGAATACCGGAGCGCGCACGAGGTGACCCTGTGGCCGCTCGAACTCGCCGACGCACGCTACTTCGACACGCCGGCCGCGCTCGCCGCGGCGGGACTCGTGCCGCCGTCCGGCGGGCAGGTTCGCGCGGGCCTGCGCCTGCGGTTCCGGACGCTGTCCGGCGTGCAGGCGAAGATGCTCGCGCTCGACCGCCTGCCGGTCCATCTCGCCGGCGCTGACCAACTGCCCGGCCTGATCTACGAACAGCTGCTCGCGAATGGCGTCGGCTACACGGTGCGCGCCGCGGCGGCGCAAGAAGGCGAATTCGTCAGCCAATCTCATGACGCGGCGGCTTTGCGCGCGATCGGCTTCGACGAGCAGGAGGCGATGCTGCCGTACGCCGACCGCTCATTCAGCGGCTACCGTTTGCTGCAGGAATATTTCGCGTGTCCCGAGCGCTTCCGTTTCGTCGAATTCACCGGGCTGCGCTCGCTGCTCGCGCGCGCCCAGGGCAACGAGTTCGAGATCGTCGTGTGGCTCGAGCGCAGCGTCGCGCGCCTGCACAACGCGATCGACGCGGGCAATTTCCGGCTGTTCTGCACGCCGGTGATCAACCTGTTCGAACGCCGCGCGGACCGGATTCATCTGCAACAGGGCAGGACCGAGTATCACATTCTCGGCGACCGCACGCGTCCGATGGATTTCGAGGTGCACAGCGTGCTCGACGTGCAGGGTTACGGTGATCGTCAGGAACCCGAACAAAGCTTCATGCCATTCTACGGCGGCACGTCGCGCACCTGGCATGACACGCAGGCGGCGTTCTACACGCTGCGCCGAGAACCACGTCTGTTGTCGAGCCGCCAGAAGCAGAACGGCGCGCGGTCGAGCTATGTCGGCAGCGAGACGTTCATCGCGCTGGTCGACGCGAATGACGCGCCGTACTCGACCACGCTGCGCCAACTCGGCCTGCGGCTGCTATGCACGAACCGTGATCTGCCGTTGCATATGCCGGTCGGCAAGTCATACACCGATTTCACGCTGGACACCGACGCGCCGGTCGCATCGATTCGCTGCGTGGCCGGGCCGACCCGGCCACGTGCGCCGACCGCCACCGGCGAAACCGCGTGGCGGCTGATCAGCCACCTGCAACTGAACTATCTGTCGCTGCCCGACGAGGACGGCGAGCACGGCGCGGCGGCATTGCGCGAGATGCTCGGCCTGTATCACGACGAGTTCGACGCGGCCACGCGACGGCAGATCGAGGGCATCAAGCAGGTCATCGCGAAACCGGCGACGCGCCGGGTGCCCGTGCCCGGGCCGATCACCTACGGCCGCGGGCTCGAGATCACGCTGACCTGTGCCGACGCGGCGTTCGAGGGCGGCAGCGCGTTTCTCCTCGGGTCGGTCTTGCAGCATTTCTTCGCGCGTTACGTTTCGCTGAATTCGTTCACGGAGACGGTATTGCGCACGTTCGAACGTAACGAGGTAGCCCGATGGCCCGCCACGCCCGGCAAGCGTCCGATCCTGTAGCGCTAGAGACGGCGCTGCGCGACCGGCCTTTCGACTTCGAGTTCTTCGAGGCGATGCGCCGGCTCGAATGCGCGTATCCGGATCGTCCGCGGCTCGGTCATTCGACGAAGCCGGCCGAGGATCCCGTGCGGCTCGCGCATGCGGCGGCGCTCGAATTCCCGCCGCGCAGCATCGAGCGCTTCGAGCCGGGGACGGCCGGCGCGCCCGGCCGGCTGCACGGACTGTTTCTCGGGCTGTTCGGGCCGAACGGGCCGCTCCCGCTGCATCTGACCGAGCATGCGGTCGATCGTCAGCGGAACGCGAAGGACCCGACGCTCGTGGCGTTTGCCGACATCTTTCATCACCGGATGTTGAGCCTGTTCTACCGCGCGTGGGCGGACGCACAGCCGACCGTGCAGCTCGACCGCCCGGAGCAGGACCGTTTCCGCACGTATCTCGGGGCGCTGATCGGCATCGCGACGCCGCAGCTCGAGGGGTGCGACGCACTGCCGGACCAGTACAAGCGCTTCTTCGCCGGGCGGCTCGTGCCGCAGGCGCGCAACGCCGAGGGGCTGAAGGGCTTTCTCGAACATTACTTCGGCGTGCCGGTGGGCGTACTCGAGTTCGTGGTCGGCTGGATGCAGCTGCCACGCGATGCGCATCTGCGGATGGGCACCGGCATGGCGTCAATCGGGCGCAACGCGACGATGGGCGCGCAGGTGCGCGGCGCACAGCAGCACTTCCGGCTGCGCATCGGGCCGCTGAGCCTGAACGACTTCAACCGCTTTCTGCCTGGTGGCGACGCGCTCGGGCAACTGGTGGCCGCGGTGAAGCTTTACGTCGGCGGCGAGAAAGGTTGGGACGTGCAGCTCGTGCTCAAGAAGGACGACGTACCGACGACACACCTGGGCCAGTCGGGACGCATGGGCCTCAGTACCTGGATGGGCCACTATCCGAAGCCCGTCGATGCCGACCAGGTCGTGCTGAGTCCGGTCGAATGAAGCTCGTCGGATGAAACGCATCGCACCCCTGCCGTGGCTTTTTCAAGTTGAACCGGTGGCCGCCGAGCGGCCGCCTCACTCTCTACAGGATTGACATCATGGCCGAGATCAGTCGCGGCGCCCTGTTCGGCAAGCTCAACGCGGTTGCCTACCGGGGTATCGAAAGCGCCACCGTGTTTTGCAAGCTGCGCGGCAACCCGTACGTCGAACTGGCGCACTGGGTTCATCAGATCCTGCAACTGCAGGACTCCGATTTGCACCGGATCGTCAGGCACTTCGCCCTGAACCCGTCGAATCTCGCGCGCGACATGACCGCGGCGCTCGAACGGCTGCCGCGCGGCAGCACGACGATCTCCGATCTGTCCGCCGAGGTCGAGGAAGCCGTCGAGCGCGGCTGGGTGTTCGCCACGCTGATGTTCGGCGAGGCGCAGGTGCGCACCGGCTATCTGCTCGTCGGGCTGCTGCGCACGCGTCATTTACGTCATGCGCTGCACGCGCTGTCGGCCGAGTTCGCGAAGCTGAAGCCGGAGGCGCTCGCGGACGGGTTCGCCGGGATCGTCGCCGGATCGCCGGAAGACCAGTTGCAGGCAACTGACGGCTTTCGTGTCGATGCCGCCGCCGCGCCCGGTGAAAGCAGCGGCGCGATCGCGCCCGCGCAGATGGGCCGGCGGCAGGCGCTGCAGCAGTTCACCGTCGATCTGACCGCGCAGGCGCGCGATGGCAGGCTCGATCCGATCGTCGGCCGCGACGGCGAGATTCGCCAGCTCGTCGATATCCTGATGCGCCGGCGGCAGAACAACCCGATGCTGGTCGGCGAGGCGGGCGTCGGCAAGACGGCCGTGGTCGAGGGCTTCGCGCTGCGGATCGCGCGTGGCGACGTCCCGCCGGCGCTGAAGGACGTGCAGGTGCGCACGCTCGACGTCGGGCTCCTGCAGGCCGGCGCGAGCATGAAGGGCGAATTCGAGAACCGTCTGCGCCAGGTGATCGACGAGGTGCAGGCGTCGCCGCAGCCGATCATCCTGTTCATCGACGAGGCGCACACGCTGGTCGGCGCCGGCGGCGCGGCCGGCACCGGCGATGCGGCGAACCTGCTGAAGCCGGCGCTCGCGCGCGGCAACCTGCGCACGATCGGCGCGACCACCTGGGCCGAATACCGCAAGCACATCGAAAAAGATCCGGCGCTGACCCGGCGATTCCAGACCGTGCCGGTCGACGAGCCGAGCGAGGAGAAGGGCATCCTGATGATGCGCGGCGTCGCGAGCGTGATGGAGCAGCACCATCGCGTGCAGATTCTCGACGAAGCGCTCGAAGCGGCGGTGAAGCTGTCGCATCGCTATATCCCTGCGCGCCAGTTGCCGGACAAGGCGGTCAGCCTGCTCGACACGGCCTGCGCGCGCGTCGCGATCAGCCAGCACGCGGTGCCGGCGGAGATCGACGACACGCTGAAGCGGATCGAGGCGCTGGAGACCGAACAGAGGATCATCGCGCGCGAGAAGCGCGTCGGTATCGACGTGGCGGCGCGCGAAGCCCTGGTCGTCGCGTCGCTCGATACGCAGCGCGTGCGCCTGTCGCAACGCGAGGCTGCGTGGGCAACAGAAAAGACGCTGGTCGAGCAGATTCTCGCGCTGCGTGCGCAACTGCGTGCCGATACCGCGCCGGTCGAAGGAACAGGCAGCGAACTCGAACAGGCGGCGCGGGCCGAGGCTGAACAGAAGACGCAGGAGACCCAGGTGGAACGCGCCGCTGAGGCCAGCGATGACAGCACGGCGTCGCCGGCAACCCTCGCGCTCGACGACGACGCACGGACCGAGGTGCTCGCCGACCTGAAGCGTCTTCAGGCGCAGCTGGCCGAATTGCAGGGCGAGAACCCGCTGATTCTGCCGAACGTCGATTACCAGACAGTCGCGTCGGTCGTCGCCGACTGGACCGGCATTCCGGTCGGGCGGATGGTTCGCAGCGAACTGCAAACCGTGATGAATCTCGCGAGCCTGATGTGCGAGCGCGTGATCGGCCAGGACCACGCGATGGAGGCGATCGCGAAGCGGATCCAGACGTCGCGCGCGGGCCTCGACAATCCGGATCGCCCGATCGGCGTATTCATGCTCGCGGGCACGTCCGGCGTCGGCAAGACCGAGACCGCGCTCGCGCTGGCCGAGGCGCTGTACGGCGGCGAGCACAACCTGATCACCATCAACATGAGCGAGTTTCAGGAGGCGCATACGGTATCGACGCTGAAGGGCGCGCCGCCGGGCTACGTCGGCTACGGCGAAGGCGGCGTCCTGACCGAAGCGGTCCGTCGCAAGCCGTATTCGGTCGTGCTGCTCGATGAAGTCGAGAAGGCGCATCCCGACGTGCACGAGATGTTTTTCCAGGTGTTCGACAAGGGGGCGATGGAGGACGGCGAGGGCCGCTCGATCAACTTCCGGAACACGCTGATCCTGCTGACCACGAACGTCGGCACCGAGCTGATCGCGGGGCTGTGCAAGGACCCGGACCTGATGCCCGACGCGGACGGGCTCGCCAAGGCGCTACGCGAGCCGCTGCTGAAAGTATTCCCGCCCGCGCTGCTCGGCCGCCTCGTGGCGATTCCGTACTTCCCGCTCAGCGGCGCGATGCTCGCGCGGATCGTCACACTGCAACTGAATCGGATCAGGCGGCGTGTCGAGGAACGCTATCGCGTGCCGTTCGGCTACGACGACGCGGTCGTGCGTCTGGTTGTCGGCCGCTGTACCGAGAGCGAATCGGGTGGCCGGATGATCGACGCGATTCTGACCAACACGATGCTGCCGTCGATCAGCCGCGAGTTTCTCGCGCGCATGATCGGCGGCGGCGCGGTCAAGCGGGTTCGCGTGAGCGTCGAGGACGGCGATTTTGCGTATCGCTTCGACGAGTGTGCGCCGGTTACCACTGCGATGCCCGGCGTTGCCGCCTGGCGTGACGGGAGCGCCGTGCGCTGAGTCGGTCCAAAGAAAGTGACCTGTATAGGAGTTCGAAACGTGAAAGCCATTCCAAAGGCAATTCTTATTATCTGGATCGGCGGCGGCATCCCGCAACGAAACCGCGATTGTTGACTACCCGTCTCATCTGGACAGCGACCGCCGCATTCCGCGGCTACGAAAGCAATTCTGACAACGAGGAAACGATGGAACAACCGACGTTTGTGTTCAAGCAGGGTGATCTCCTGAAAGGCATGACGAGTTCGCTAAAAAAAGGAGCATGTTGGGGGCTAACCGTCAGATGGCTGCGAGACTGCTTCTCCGGTGGCCCAAGTGTCGCCGGCCTGGGTATCAATCATGGTACGACGGGGCACGAGGCGTTGATCGACCATTCCGAACGGGCCAATCAGTTCCTGAGCGGCATCTCGGGCGACAGTCAGATCGCGAACGGAATCGTCATGCTCTCCTCCGGTCGACTCGATGGCGCGCGCGACTCGCGGATCGATAACCCCGCCGGCTCTTCGGCGGGGCTTCTCTCGATGAGCAAGGCAATCTCGATCACGTCCGCATTGTCGAGCGATGGCAACAACTATTTCGGGATGATCGTCTTCACTTGTGCGATCGGCCGACACGCGATGGCGGTCGTCAAATGGCGCAATGTGTGGGCATTGTTCGATCCGAACTATGGCACGTGGACGTATGCCGGCGATGCCCAGGGCGCACCGCCGAAGTTTTCGGCCTTGCTCAAGGACAACTTCGACAGCTACAAGGTAACGGAAGTGAAGCTCTTCAATATCACGAGACTTACCACCGAGTACTAAAGCGGTCTGCTCGCCGGCGCGCGCGATCCCGCGCGGATGTGCCGCGCCGCTCTGTTGCGGAGCCAGCATCCTTGGCGTCGCGCAAGCCGAGCCCGCCATGTCGACGGAATAGATAAGGGTATCCAGCTGTTCTTTGTCGTGATGCACATCGACAAACGCTCGCAGATCATCCTATGGCTCACGCAATCACGCTCACCTCCAATCTCGGCAGCAGCCTTCTGTTCTCGAACATGACCGCGACCGAGTCGCTCGGCCGGCTGTTTTCGTATCAGCTCGAAGCGATCAGCAAGAACGCCGAGGTCGATCTTCGCGCGCTGCTCGGCACCCCGATGACGGTGAAGCTCGTCAGCCCGCAGGGCTACACGCGGTATTTCAACGGCATCGTCTGCGAGGGCGAGCAGCGCGGGTTCGTCAACATCGACAACGTGCGCTATGCGGTCTACAAGTTCGGGCTCGTGCCGAAACCGTGGCTGTCGACACGCCGGCGCGACTGCCGGATCTATCGCAGCATGAGCGTGCCGCAGATCATCCAGTCGGTGCTCGGCGACATCGGCTACGGCGACGTGAAATTGAGCCTGAGCGGCAGCTATCCGGCGCGCGACTACTGCGTGCAGTACCGCGAGAGCGACTTCGACTTCATTAGCCGGCTGATGGAGCAGGAGGGTATCTATTACTTCTTCACGCACACGGACGGCACGCACACGATGGTGCTCGCCGATGCGCTCGGCGCGCACTCGAGCGTGTCCAGCTTCGAGCAGATTCCGTATGCACCGCCGATCGAGCGCGGCAAGCGAATGAAGGCATCGATCAGCGAATGGAAAACCGCGCGCACGGTAAACACGACCCGTGTGCAGCTCGACGACTACGACTATCTGAAGCCGAAGGCGTCACTGCTCGCGACCGAGGAGCTGACCGACAAGGACGATGCGCACAACGTCGGCGGCCTCGACATCTACGATTACCCGTATGAGTACGTCGGCTACGACCAGCGGCTGCCGGACGGACAGCGCTATGCACAGGCGCGTGCGGACGCGCTGAATGTGCCGCTGCTGACGAGCGCCGGCCACACCGACGCGTGCGGCCTCGCAACCGGCGCCCTATTCAGGTTGAAGGATTTCCCGCTTCCCGACGCGAACCAGGAATATCTGGTGATCGAGACCGAGATGCGGCTCGTCGAGCCCGACTACGTGACGGGCGGCGGCGCGGACGACGGCGAGGAGCCGTTTCGCTGCGCGTTCAAGGTGATCCGCAGCCGCCAGCCGTTTCGCACGATGCCGGTGACGCCGCGCCCGGTGATCGCCGGCCTGCAGACCGCGGTGATCTACGGCGACACGCCGGAGGACATCGCGGTGGACAAGTACGGCCGCGTGCAGGTCACCTTCTTCTGGAGCCGCCCTGGCAAGCCGAACGCGCAGAACTCGTGCCCCGTGCGCGTCGCGCAGATGTGGGCCGGCAAGCGCTGGGGCGCACAGTTCATTCCGCGCGTCGGGCAGGAGGTGGTCGTCAGCTTTCTCGACGGCAATCCGGACCGGCCGCTGATTATCGGCAGTGTCTACAACGCGGACAACATGCCGCCGTACAGCCTGCCCGACAACAAGACGCAGAGCGGCGTGAAGAGCCGCAGCCACGCAGGCGGCGGCAGCGAGGACTACAACGAGATTCGTTTCGAGGACAAGCAGGGCGGCGAGCAGGTGCTGATCCATGCGCAGCGGGATCTGCGCGAGGAGTCCGGGCACGACCATGACGTGCAGGTCGCGCGCAACTACACGCTGACTGCCGGTGACCAGATCAAGCTCGTCACCGGGCTCGCGAGCATCACGATGAAGAGCTCCGGCGAGATCGCGATCCAGGGCACCAACCTCACGATCAACGGCGACCTGAACGTGACGATGAGCTCGGGCCTCGCGATGGAGATCAACTCGAAGGCCAATCTGAACATGAGTTCGATCGCGGCGATGGAGATCCTGTCCGAGGCGGACTGCCTGGTCCAATCGACCAACCTGCAGTTGATCGGCACGGCCACCGCGGTACTCGGCGGCGCGGCGCCGATGATCCTATGAGCACGATCCTCGACGCCGCCCGGCAGATGCGGCTTTCCGCGCCGGCGAATGCCCGCCTGCGGCCGGCGATGGACCCCCATGCGGCTGTCCAGACCCTGCTCGACGACGGCCTGACGGCCGACGCGCTGAGCCTGCTCGCGCGGCTGCTGCCGCGCCGCTACGCGGTGGCGTGGGTGTGCCAGTGCGGCAGCCGGCAGACGCTCGGCGAGCACGACCACGCGGGCCTCGCGCTGGCCGAAACGTGGGTGCGCGATCCCGGCGAAGCGCATCGGCAGGCCGCGGCGTCGTTTGCAAACGCGCACCGCTACCGGACCATCGGCGCATGGGCCGCCGCTGCCGCCGGCTGGACGGGCGGCAACCTGAATCCGCGGCATCAGCAGCCGACCCCGCCGCCAGAGCATCTGACCGCGATCGCGGCAATGGCGGCCGTGACCTACATGGCCGCGCTGATTCCCGCGCAACTGGACGTGCGCCGCACCGACTTCGTGCGCGACGCGCTGGGCCTGCTCGGCGTCCCTAACGGTATCGACGGAGGGTTCAAATGAGCAGCGCGCCGAGTCTGATCCTGTCGGTGCAGGGCGAACGGGCCGGGCGTTTCGACGGCCGGCGCGAGCAGAGATTCGATTGTCGCGACGGCAGCATCGGCCGCTCCGACGAGTGCGACTGGGTACTCGGCGCGGAAGGCGTGTCGCGCCTGCACGCGCTCGTGCGCTACCTGAACGGCCTGTACTTCATCGAAGACCGCAGCACCAACGGCATGCTGCTGAACGGCGCATCGCTGCGCAGGGGCGACCCCGCCGCGCTGAAGCACGGCGACCGTCTGCAGATCGACACATTCGAGATCGGTGTGCGTCTGAGCGGCGACACGGCGACGCTATCGGATGCCTCGCCGGACAGCGGCCGGTCCGCGATGCCGCCGCCCGCGCCGGTCTCCGCATTGGCGCCCGCGCCGGCAACCGCGCAGAACATCGATCCACTCGATCTGAGCCTGTTGCTGGCGCCCCGGCGGACCGATGCGCAGACCGGCGCGGGCGACGCGGGCCATGCCGCAGGATTGATCCCCGGCGCGACCGATGCGGCGGCGCCGGGCGCGAGTCTCGATCCGCTCGCGCTGTTCGATGCGCCGTCGTCGTATTTCGACGAGGCGGCGCCGCCCGCGCCGCCCGCGCAGGGTTGGAACCACACGCCGGCCGTGTCCGACCGCTTCCGGCCGCCGCAGATCGAAGCGGTGCGCGCGAGCGGCCCGCTGCTGCCGGACGATTGGGACGTGAGCGGCAGCCGGGTTGCACCGCGTCCCGAGCCGCAGCGGGGCGACTCGCTGCTCGCGCGAGCTTCGCCAGCTTCGCCAGCTTCGCCAGCTTCGCCAGTTTCGCCAGTTTCGCCAGCTTCGCCAGCTTCGCCAGCTTCGCCAGCTTCGCAGCCGGGCGCCTCGGCGTCCGAGTCGTCCGCGGCGGTACAGCCACATCCCCCGCCGCACGAGGCGCCCGCGATCCGGGTCGCGCCGGTGCCCGGTTCACAGCGGCCGCCGGGGCCGACGTCGATGCCGGTTTCGACGCCGGCGCCGGCACCGTCAGTCGCCAGCTCGGCGGCCGCGGCCGAGTCCACCGCCGCCGTGCAGCCGGCGTCGTCCGCCGGCACCGCGTCGCCGGAGTTGACCGAAATGTTCCATATCGCCGTGGACGCGATGATGGACGTGCTGCGCGCACGGGCGGAACTGAAGAACAGCTTCCGGCTGCCCGCCACGCTGATCCAGCGCTCGGAGAACAACCCGCTGAAGTTCGCGCCGACCGCGCAGGAAGCGGTCAGGAAGCTGTTCGCGCCGCCGGACAACGGCTTTTTGTCGGGCAGCGCGGCGCTCCACGACGCCGCCGACGACATCCGCAATCACCAGATGGCGATGCTGGCCGGCGTGCGCTCCGCATTCCAGTCGCTGCTCGCGCATTTCGATCCGGCGCGCATCGAAGAGTCCGAAGGCAGCGTGCGACGCTTGCCGCTTGGCGGCCGACCGCGCCACTGGGAGCGCTACAAGGCGCAGTTCGACGCGCTCACCAGGCATCCCGACGAATGCTTCCAGCGCCTGTTCGGCGACGAATTCGCGCGCGCCTACGAGGAACAGCTAGCGCGGCTGAAACGCCGTCGCAACTGACCATCGCGAACGCCCGTCGTCCAGCAGCCGGACGACGCATAGAGAACCTTGATCGACGTACGAACATGACCCATAGCAACAAAGTCATCTGGAGCGAAGGCCTGTTTCTGAGGCCGCAGCACATGCAGCAGCAGGAACGCTACTTCGAGCGCTACGTGGAGTTGCGTGCCGGCGGACTGCGCCCGTATGCGTGGGGCTTCCAGCAGCTGGAGCTCGAAACCGACCTGCTGGCGATCGGCAAGCTTGGCATCAAACGCGCACGGGGCGTGTTCCCCGACGGCACGCCGTTCGCGATGCCCGGCGACGATCCGCTGCCGCCGCCGCTCGACATCGATTCGAACTGGCGCGACCAGGTTGTTCACCTGAGCTTGCCGCTGCGCTCGTCGACGCAGCCCGACAGTGCATGGGCCGATTCCGGCGCCGAGCAGATGTTCCGCTATCGGGTTCGTGAAACCGACGTGCGCGACGCGTCCGGCAGCATGGAGGGGCTCACCGCGCTCGAGGTGGCGGGCATGAGCACGCGGCTGCTGCCCGAGTCGCAACCGGCCGAAGGCCTGGTGCGGATTCCTGTCGCGCGTGTGATCGAATGCCGGGCGGACCGGCGCGTGATCCTCGACGAAGGCTTCATGCCCACCGCGCTGCACACCGAGGCCGCCGGCCGTCTCGTGACCTTCCTGTCCGAACTGCTCGGCCTGCTGCACCAGCGCGGCGAGGCGCTCGCTGGCCGTGTCGCCGAGACCGATCGCGGCGGCGCGGCCGAGATCGCCGACTTCCTGATGCTGCAGGTGATCAACCGCTATCAGCCGCTCGTCGCGCATCTCGCCGAGGCGCCGCTGCTGCATCCGGAAGCGCTGTACCGGCTGCTGCTCGAACTGGCCGGCGAACTGGCGACGTTCACCGCACCGGGCAAGCGCGCGCAGACGTTCCCGCCATATCGGCACACGGCGCTGCGCGAGAGCTTCGAGCCGGTGATCGCCGCGTTGCGGATCGCGCTCAGCGCGGTGCTCGAGCAGAGCGCGGTGCCGATTCCGCTGCAGCAGCGCAAGTACGGCGTGTGGGTCGGCGTGGTGCCCGATCCGACGCTGCTCGACACGGCGACGTTCGTGCTCGCGGCGAAGGCCGACATGAAGGCCGAAGACATGCGCCGGCAGTTGCCGACGCAGTCGAAGATCGGTCCGGTCGAGAAGATCCGCGATCTCGTGAACCTGCAACTGCCGGGCATCGGCGTGTCGCCGATGGCGGTCGCGCCGCGCCAGTTGCCCTACACGTCCGGCTTCCTCTACTTCGAGTGCGACCGCAACTCGTCGATGTGGCGAATGCTGAAGACGTCCGGCGGCATCGCGATGCACTTCGGTAGCGGCTTCGCCGGGCTCGACCTGCAATTCTGGGCGGTACGCACATGAGTACCAGCCATCGCAACGACGATCCGACGCCGCGCATCGACGCGACCGTGCTGCGGCCGCAAGGGAGCGCGGGCGCCGACGGCGCGACCCATCTCGGGCCACCGCGCGTGCCGCCGCGTACGCCGTCGACCGGCTTCGCACAACCTTCGCCTGCTGCGCCTTCCGCACGTTCGGCGCGGCGCGCCGAGCTAGCCGACTTCATGAGCGGCGTGGCGAACCCGCTCGTGCGCGCGGCCAATCCGTTGCTGCTGCTGACCGTGCAGTTGCGGCACAGTGTGGCGTCGCCCGCCGACGTCGCCCGGCTGCGCGAGCAGGCAGTCGCGCAGGTGCACAGCTTCGAGCGCCACGCGCAGAACGCGGGCATCAACACGCAGACCGTCATGGCCGCGCGCTACGTGCTGTGCACGATGCTCGACGAGGCCGTGAACAACGCGCCGTGGGGTGATCTGAGCGGCTGGGCGCAGAAGACGCTGCTCGTCACGTTCCATGGGGAGACCTACGGCGGCGCGAAGTTCTTCCAGATCCTCGATCGCCTGAGCGTCGATTTCTCGCGTCATCTCGATCTGATCGAAATGATGTACATCTGCCTCGCGCTGGGTTTCGGCGGCCGCTATCTCGTCGAGCCGGGTGGCCTGGGCCGTCTCGCCGACATCCAGGACGATCTGTATCGCCGCATCCGCGGGCTGCGCGAAGCGCCCGCCGCCGAGCTCGCGCCGCACTGGCGCGGCGTCGAGGATCGCCGCAATCCGGTGATGCGCCATGTGCCGCTGTGGGTCGCGCTCGCCGCGTCGGCCGTGATCGTGCTCGGCGCGTTCTTGTACTTCTTCACGCGGCTCAATGCGCTGACGGAGCCCGTCAGCGCACAGCTCGCCGCGATCGGCCTCGAGAGCGCGCCACCGCCGCAGAGCGCGGTCGCGCCGAAGGCCGCGCGCAAGAGTCTGAAGCAGTTGCTCGCGCCGCTCGAACAGTCCGGCGCGCTGGGCGTCGACGAGCAAGCCGACGGCCGCGACACCGTGCGTCTCGCCGCGAGCGCGCTGTTCCCGTCCGGCGGAGCCGACCTCGGGCCCGACGAGATCCCGCTGCTGCGCCGTGTCGCTGCGGCGCTGAACCAGGTGCAGGGGCGCGTGATCGTCGTCGGCCATACCGACGACCAGCCGGTGCATTCGCTGAAATTCAAGGACAACTTCGAACTGTCGACGGCACGCGCGCAGAACACGCTGGCGATCCTCGCGCAGGGGCTCGACGATCCGCGCCGGCTCGAGGCGAATGGCGCCGGCTCGTCGCAGCCGATCGCGACCCCGCCGAGCCTGCCGGCCAACCGGGCGCGCAACCGGCGTGTGGAAATCCTGTACATCCCGGAGAACTGAACCCATGAACACGCTGAAAACCTGGGTGAAGTCCCGGTGGTTCGCAATCGCGATCGGGCTGTTGCTGGTCGCGGCGCTGATCTGGCTCGGCGGCCCGTACCTCGGCATTGCCGACCGGCAGCCGCTTGCTAGCCCAGCGGCCCGGCTCGCGCTGATCTTCGCGATGGTGCTGGTCTGGCTGCTCGTCATGCAGCTCCTGCAATGGCGCGCGCAGCGCAAGACCGCGCGGCTGTCCGGCGCTCTCGCCGGGCAGGAAGCGCAGCTCGCCGCCGAGGAACCGGGCAGCGCCGAGCGTGCGCAACTTCAGCAGCGCTTTCGCGAGGCGATCGACATGTTGCGCAAGACGCGCCGTAACGGCCGCAATCTGTACGCGCTGCCGTGGTACGTCGTAATCGGCCCGCCCGGATCGGGCAAGAGCACGCTGCTGCAAAACTCCGGCCTCGACTTCCCGCTGTCGGAGCGCTTCGGCAAGGAAGCGCTGCGCGGCATCGGCGGCACGCGCGACTGCGACTGGTGGTTTACCGACGAGGCGGTGTTTCTCGATACCGCCGGCCGCTACACCACGCAGGATTCCGACGCGATCGTCGACGCGTCGGCATGGCAGTCGTTCCTGACGCTGCTGCGCCGCTATCGCAAGCGCCGGCCGCTGAATGGCGTGATCGTGACGATGAGCGTGTCCGATCTGCTGACGTTCGACGACGACGCGCGTCAGCAGCACATCCGCACGGTGCGCCGGCGCCTCGACGAGATCACGCAGCATCTGAAGGTCGCGGTGCCCGTCTATCTCGTGTTCACGAAGTGCGACCTGGTCGCGGGCTTCGGCGAATTCTTCGACGATCTCGGGCCGGAACTGCGCAGCCAGGTCTGGGGCATCACGTTCCCGCTCGACGCCAGCCTCGACGGCAGCGCGTGCAGCCGGTTCGCGGGCGAATACGACCTGCTGCTCGAGCGGCTCAATACGCGGCTGATCGAGCGTCTGCACGCCGAGCGTGACCGCAGCCGGCGCGCGGCTGTGCTCAGCTTCCCGCAGCAGCTCGGCGCGTTCCGCGAGATCGCCCGGCAGTTCGTCGAAGGCGCGTTCGGACCTCACGAGTACGGCACGCCGCCGCTCTTGCGCGGCGCGTATCTGAGTTCCGGCACACAGGAAGGCGCGCCGATCGACCGGATGTTGAGCGCGGTCGCGCGCACCTTCGGCGTCGATGCGGCGCGGGTGCAGGTCGGCGCCGGGCAGCGGCACACCTACTTCGTCGAACGGTTGCTGAAGGAAGTGCTGTTCCGCGAGTCGGGCCTCGCCGGCACGAATCCGCGGCTCGAACGGCAGAAGCTGCTGATCCAGGCGGCCGCCTATGCGGGCATGGCACTGGTCACGGTGCTGCTGGTGGCCGGCTTCGCGACCAGCTACGCGCGCAACCGCGGGTTCGTCGCCGACGTGCAGGGCGCGCTCAAGGATCTGCCGGGCGCCGATACCCTGGCCGGCGTGCCGGACGTCAAGTCGTATTTCGCGCGGGCGCTGGCACGGCTCGAGGTGATCTCCGCTACGCAGGATGTCGCGGGCCAGTACCGCGATCATGTGCCGTTGCTGATGCGCTTCGGCCTGTTCCAGGGGCATGCGCTGTTCGCACAGGCGCACGGCGCGTACCTGCGCGAACTCGACACTACGTTGCTGCCGGGCATCGGCGTGCGCTTTCGCGAAGGCCTCAGCGCGAGCGCGAGCGATCCGCAGTCGCTGTACGACTATCTGAAGGGCTATCTGATGCTCGGCGAGCCGCAGCATCTGGATCCGGGCGAACTCGCCGCGCTCGCGCGCCTCGAGTGGCAACGATTGTTCCCGCAGGATCCGGCGATCAGCAAGGCGCTCGACAAGCACTTCTCGGCGCGGGTCGGCGATCCGCAGAAACCGCGTGCGCTGTCGCTCGACAATGCGCTGGTCGACCAGGCGCGCGCGACGCTGAAGACCGCGGATCTCGCCACGCTGATCTACGGCAGCGTGCAGCTCGAAGCCGGGCGCTCGGGCACCTCGCCGGTGCGCCTCGACGAATCGTTGGGACTGCTCGGCAATGTGTTCCGCCGCACGAGCGGGGCGCCGCTGTCGCAGCCGCTGCCGGTGCTGTTCACGCGGCCGTATTTCGCGTTCGAGGTCGACGGCGGGCTCGGCCAGTCGGTCGATCGCTTCGTGAAAGACTACTGGGTGTTCGATACCGGCCGCGTCGATCCGCTTGCGCGTTCGCGCTATGAGCAGCAGGTGCTGACGCTGTACGAGCAGGACTACATCAAGAGCTGGGATGCGTTGCTCGCCGATCTGCAACTGCAGCCGGTCGCGAACATTCAGGACGCGAGCGCGCTCGCCGCGAAACTGTCCGGACCGAGTTCGCCGCTGAAAGCGCTGCTCAATCTGGTCCGCGACAACACGAGCGATCTCTTGCGTGGCCCGGCAAGCGCCGGCGGCGCGTCCGCTGTCGATGCGGTGACGGCGCAGGCGAAGACGGTCGGCGAGAACGTCGTCGCGCGGCGCGCGCTGAACACGCACCTCGCCCGTGAATTGCGCAACTCCGGCGCACCGCTGCCTTACGGCATCACGCGTGGCGTGGGGAATGCGAATGCGGCGAATGCGGCGGGCACCCGTCAGCCGGGTGCCGCGATCGAGGAGCATTTCGCGCCGATCGACCAGCTGAGCATCGGGACGCCGGGCTCGACGCCGCTCGACCACACCATCGGCGTACTCGACCAGCTTGGCAAGACCCTGCTGACGATGAACGACCTGAGCGATCCCGCCGCGCAGAACAATCCCGCGTTGCTCGCCGCGCGCCAGGAAGCGGGGCAACTGCCGCCGCAAGTGGCGGGACTGATCTCCGGCCTCACCGGCAAGAGCGCGGATCTGGTCGCGGGCGGCGGCAGCGCGGCGCTGGCCGACAAGTTTCGTGCTGCCGCGGGCAACGACTGCGCGAACTTTGTCGACGGCCGCTATCCGTTCGCGCCACGCGGCGCGTCGGACATTCCGGTGCAGAACTTCGCCGAACTGTTCGGCAACGGCGGACGGTTCGACAGTTTCTTCAAGTCGACGCTCGCGCAGCGGGTCGATACGGGCGGCCGCACATGGCGCTGGAAGCCCGGCATGCCGCCGGGACCGGACCAGGTGCTGGCCGGGGCGCAGGTTGCCGACGATATCCGCCAGATCTTCTTGCGCAATGGCGCGCAGGTCCAGGTCGGCTTCACGCTGCTCGCGCCGCAGCTCGATCCGTCGATCGTGCGGGTCGTCGTCGAGATCGACGGGCAGAAATACGACTCCTCGGCGAATGGCGCGTCGGGCGCCGCGATGACATGGCCCGGTCCGCAACCCGGCCACGTGGTGGTCAGCGCGTTCGACGGCTCCAACCATCCGGTCGGCGCACCGCTGCGATTCGACGGCGACTGGGCGTTCTTCCATGCGCTCGACGCGGGGCGCCTGCAGAAGCAGGGTGAGCAGCGCTATCTCGCGAGCTTCGTTTTCGACGGCCGTGCGGTCAAGCTGCCGATCCAGCCGGCGAGCCTCCGCAATCCGTTCCTCAACGATGAAGTGCGGCGTTTCAGGTGTCCGCGATGAGCGGCGTCGTCGGCTTTTATGGCAAGCTGCCAGGCGCGGGCGACTTCGTCCGGCGCCGGCTGCCGTCTGACTTCGTCGATGGCTGGGACCGTCATTTCCAGCGCGCGGTCGACACCGGCCGCCGCGAAATGGGTGAGCGCTGGACTGCCGAATGGCGGCACGGTACGGCATGGCGTTTCGTGCTGCCGCCGCAGGTGTGCGGCAACGGCTCGTGGTGCGGCTTGACCGGGCCGGCCGTCGACCGGCTGGGCCGCGCGTTTCCGATGGTGCTCGCGACGCCGTGTGACGGCGACGTCGCGCGAATCTTCGGCCAGGACGCGTGGTTCGACGCGCTCGAATGCGTTTATCGGAGTGCACAGCACGAGCCGGTCGGCGTCGAGACGTTCGATGCGGGAGTCGCGGCACTGCCTCATCCGCTGGCCGACGCGAGCGACCTGTCCGCGTTCTGGCGCGGGCTGCCGTGGGACAGCGGGCAGTGGCAACTGGAGATGCCCGGCGGCGCGGCCGCCGGCGTGATACTGACCGAGGCGTGGCGGCAACTTTGCTTGCGGCCGGGGCCCTGGTGTCTGTGGTGGACCGAGGGGGCGGCGCGCCTGCTGGCGACGCGTGGATTGCCGCGCAGCCATGCGGCGCTGCTCGATGCGCTCCGGGCGCAACGGTACGACGAGGTCGAAGTTGCCGATGGATTGGCCGACGGATTCGGTGAGCGTAGCGCCGGCGGCCTGCCGTCCGTGGCGCCGCCGTCGCACGATGCGACGCAGACGATACGAAGCGACTGGCTCGCGGACGACGCGCCTCGCGGACGTGCCGCGTCAGACAAATGGCGCGAGCATTCGACTGGCGACCCGCTGACGGCCACGCTCACGGCGTCGCGCATCGATGCGACGGACCCCGCGCGCGGCGACGTCACGGTGGCGAGCGTGGATGGCGCATCGTGGTTCGACGGTTCGCGCACGGCGCAAGACACGGCGCAAGACACGGCGGAGGCCGGCGACACGATGCTGTGGCTCGACAACGGCCGCATGCTGGTCCTGAGCGCCGACGACGGCCCGTACGACGCACGCCGCGCGGCCGCGCGGGGCATCCGCGAGACGGTGGCGGCGAGCGCGCCGGATCCCGTCAGCCTGCGGGTCGGCCTGATGTCGCTGCACGCGCGTCTGCGTGGCGCGAGCCACGATGCGCCCGGGACTGCGAACGAAAACGGCGTGGCGATCGTCGTGCGCTTCGACGGCACGTACGCCCATTTGCTGCGGGTCGGCGCTGCGGTGCTATGGCACTGGCGGCGCGGGCAGTTGCAGGCGCCGTTCGTCGAACGCGCGGCGGGCGCCGGCGGCGAATTCGAAGATCTGCTGTTCGGCGACGCGTGGCTGAACATGCCCGGCATCGGCACGGCCGGCGGACCGGATTGCGATGAAGCGACGCTCCGGCTCGCCCCCGGCGACCGCCTGCTGCTGCTCGCCACGCGCGAACTCACGCAGCTTCCACCCGACTGTCTTGCCGAAGCGCTCGCGCTCACGACATGCGACGACGCGCGCGCGCATCTCGCGATCCGCGCCGGGCTCGGCAGGCCGTCCGCACAATGGCCGCTCGCGGTCGTGGAAGTCCAGCCATGACGACGCTCTACCGCTGCGCCGGCCGTACCGAGATGGGCAACGTGCGCCGTCGCAACGAGGATGCGATCCTGGTTCGCGACGATCTCGGCCTGTGGGTCGTCGCCGACGGGCTCGGCGGCCATGCGGCGGGCGATTACGCGAGCACGCTGATTGTCGAGCGGCTGGGCGCGCTGACTCGCGGCGGCGACGTGAACGACTTCATCGCCGCGATCGAGGACAGCCTGCAGCAGGTGAACGCCGAGCTGCGCGCCGCCGCCATCGCGCAGCAGGTCGACGTGATCGGCTCGACCGTCGCGCTGCTGGTGCACGCCCCGGCGTTCATGCTGTGCGGCTGGGTCGGCGACAGCCGCGTCTACGTCCACGAAGACGGCGCGCTGATTCAGCTCACGCGCGATCACGTGCAGGGCCAGCCGGTGGACATCACCCATTACGGGGCGCAGCCGGCACCGGCCGCGAGCGCGGGCGTGCTGACCCGGGCCGTCGGCGTCGAGGAGACGTTGTTCGTCGACTGGGTGGTGGCCGGCAACCGTCCCGGCATGCAGTTCCTGCTGTGCTCGGACGGGATCAACAAGGAACTGAGCGACGACGAACTGGCAAACGCGTGTCGCGAGCCGCACAGCCCGCAGCAACTGGTCGACCGGCTGTTTGCGCTCTCGCTCGCACGTCGCGCCCGCGACAACCTTTCGGCCGTGATCGTGCGGCTCGAAGCGCGTTGCCACGCGCAACGCCGCGACGGATATGGCCGCGCCCGATGAGGGAAGGGAGATGAGCGTGCGCGAGCAGCAGGTCAACGACGCATTGCGCGTGCTTGATGAAATGCACCGGCTGTGCAGTATCGAACGCGACGAGTACCGGCGACGCCGGCGTCAATTGCTCGAATCGCTATGCGACGCAAGCGGATGCAACGGCAGCGATACCGTACGGCGCGCGCTGCCGGCGGGTGTCACGCTGTCGGCGGGCACGACGGTGCCGCGGCACGCTGCCGGCAAAGCGGAAGTGGCCGCGCCGCGTGGCCGTCGGGTCAGCTCACGCTTGGCCACCGTGTGCGTGGTGGTGCTCGGTGTCGTTGCGGGCGCCGCCGCCGTCTGCTGGTTCTTGATGACTGCCTGACGGACTGTGGTGCCGCGACTGCCGTGGTGTGACGCGGCGATCCGTGAAGCACTTATTCGCTATCCGACCCGGACAGTGTCTGAAATTCCGGCAGTGCGCCCGGCGCGATGTCCTTCAGCACTTCGGCGAAGCTTTTGCCGACCAAACGCCGTGCCCGCCTGAGCAGAACCGGTAGTGGGCTCGAAGGTTCAATTCGTTCGTAATACTCACAGATCTCGTCGAGTCGGCGGATCACGTCATGGTGGTCCGCGATCTTGCCGTGTGCCTGCTGGAGCGCCGGGCTCGATGGGTGAGCGTCGCTGTCCCGCACGGCGACTTCGGCGGCGGCGCTTGCTTCGAGCCGATCAGGGAAGCGCCGGAGCAGTTGCGCATCGACGAACTTCTTCAGCTCCTCGATATCGCCGGACAGGTGGCTCATGTCAGGGCTCGCCGTGCCCAGTTTTTCCCGCAGCAGCGCGATGATGGCTTGCGCATGCGCGTGCGCGTCGGCCAGCATCGCGGCTGACGCGGGCAACTGATCGTCGGGGCAATCCATGCAGCACGCTTCGAGATCGACGAGTGTCGGAGCCGGCGTGCTGTCCGCCGATGGCGGCGCGGTGATCGCGCCCGTCGCGACGCGCAGATCGCGCAGCGAAAAACGGCCGAGCCGCGGCGACTGCACGAATGGCGCGATCCGGAAATAGCCTAGTGCGCTTTGTGGATCGGCGAGCGGCATCACCGCGTTCGCGCGGGCGGTCGGGTCGTTGTCGTCGTCGGCATCCAGTTGCGGGTGCACGTCGTCCCAGTACTGTTCGAGCAGGCCGCGCACGAGGCCAAGGCCCGCGGCCCATCCGGAGAGGCCGTGCCTGCGCGTTCGAGCCGCAATCAGGTGGACGGCGACGCGCAGGTCCTTGGTGCGGGCGAGCAGCGCCTCGGCGGCGCTCGCGACCTTGTCCCAGTCGGGCTCCTGCGCGGCCTTCAAGCTGTCACCCATCGCGCGCTCGGGTGTCGGCATCGCGATCTGCTCGAGCTCGGTGAAGGCCGGATCGTATTCGAGGTTCGGGCCGCTCGGTGTCGGACCATCGATCGGGGCGAGCAGGGGATCGGTCGTGTCTGATTGGCTCATGATGGGCTGGGAGATAGTCGACGCGCTGCCGATTTGTACCGGATCACCGGCGATACGTGCACAAGCGCCCTCGTACAGCAGAACAACTGGCAACAGATAATTATTCCGTGCGTTATTGCGTAACGGTGCGGTTCCTGTCGATCACTTGTGCATCGATGCCGATGCTGGAAGCGGCTAATTGAAACTCTCCGGCCGGATTGTTTAGTTCCGGGAATCACCTTGTTTAGTTAGCCCTACTTGAAGTATGGGCATCGCTAGCATTTGCTTACAATTTTTCCGGTTCTGCGCAGCATCCGGCACGACGGCGGATCGCGCCGATGCCACGACGTATCCGTGCTTGCGGCTGCGACGAAAACGGCTTATTTTTGGCGGAAAACCGTGCTTGCGTGCATCGGCAAACGTTTGACGTCCGCTGTACAATTTGCGAATTTCTTCACCCCGCAGTAACGGCCAGTTTTCGGCCGGCACGCCGGCCGGCAACCCTGCTTTCAGCCAGTCAATCATGTCAACAGCAGATGTCGAGAATTTGCCCAGTCTTCTGCCGGGCATGCTGCCGCGGCTTTGGGCGTTCTCTCTGCGCCTGTGCGGGAACCAGCACGACGCCGAGGATGTACTCCAGCGTGCCTGCATACGGGGGCTCGAACGCGCCCATCAATTGCAGCCTGGCACCTCGCCGCTGAGCTGGATGTTCTCCATCGTTCATTCGACCTGGATCAACGAACTGCGTGCGCGCAACGTGCGCACTCGTTCGAGCATGGAATGGGACGACAACTTCCTCGAGACCGTGGCTGATCCCGGTGCGCGTAATCCGGAAGCGACCCTGATGAGCAGTGAGGTCATCGCCGCCGTCGAGCGTCTGCCCGAAGCGCAACGGATCGTCATGTTGCTGGTCGCGGTCGAGGGCTTGAGCTATTCCGAGGCGGCTGAGGTGCTCGGCGTGCCGATCGGCACGATCATGAGCCGGCTGTCCCGCGCGAGGCAGACTATCGGCGCGCAATTCGGCGACCGCGATGCGCCGGCGGCACGGTCGGCCAGAACCCAGCGAGCAACGCGATGAAGATCGATGACGCCAGCCTGTTGGCCTACGTCGACGGCGAGTTGTCGACGGACGAGTGCGCGCAAGTCGAGAAGGCGATCCGCGAATCCGACGAGATTGCGTTGCGCGTGTCGATGCTGCGTGCGTCGCAACTCTCGTATATGGAAGCGTTCGACCAGCAGTCGCTGCCGCCGGTGCCTGAATCCCTGAGCCGAAGTGTCGATGAGCTGATCCGCCAACACCTCTCGGGCGCGTCCGCGCAGCGCGCCGCAGACGTTGCCGATTCCAGCGTCGACGGCGCAGCCGGGCAATACCCCGGCGATAACGTGCATCGGCTAAAGCCACGCGCTCGATCGCTGCCGCGGCTGACATGGCCGAAGCTCGCGGTGGCGTTCGTCGCGGGCGCGTTCTGCTGCGGACTCGCGCTGTACCTGGTGCCGCAAATGACCGGTGGCAGGGGCGGGTTCATCACGGCTTCGAACGATTCCAGAATGGCGCCGTGGATCAAGGCGGCAGCCGGCTATCAGCAGCTTTACTCGCGCGATACGATTGCACAGTTGCAACCCGACTTGCGCGTGACGGCCAGCACTGTCGCCGACATCCGCAACATCGACAATCTCGCTGTGCAGATTCCCGATCTGCGCAGCCAGGGCCTCACGTTCAAGCGCGTTCAGCGCCTGCGCTTTCACGACAAACCGCTCGTGCAGATCGTCTATCTG
Organism: Paraburkholderia ultramafica; assembly: GCF_902859915.1. Classification (GTDB taxonomy): domain Bacteria; phylum Pseudomonadota; class Gammaproteobacteria; order Burkholderiales; family Burkholderiaceae; genus Paraburkholderia; species Paraburkholderia ultramafica. Next base: position 84,331 of record NZ_CADIKK010000001.1, on the reverse strand, counting down.
CCGGAGCAGGGCAAGCCGGTCGCGCTGTGCGTGCTGCAGGAGGTGAAGGCCGATGCGGCGCCGTCGACCGCTAGCGTCGGCGGAATGGCCGTGGTTGCATGGCGTCGCGGGCAGCTCGGCTACGCGCTGATCGGCGAGCCCGGCGCCGTCGATCTGGACGCGCTCGGCAAGCGGCTCTTCAACGGCCAGGTATCGGCCACCATCAGTGACAACGACAACGACGCCGGTGACAACGCCCATCGGACCTGATCCGACCGTCAACGATCAATCATGTGCCGAGCTAATCACGCTGCAGTGCCCCGTCCTGATCCGCATCGGTTTGCAAGGCCGATGCCGCCTCGCTGCGGGCTTCGCTGGTCCGTCACGCAGTCCTGATGAAGTTCGAGCGCTCGCGCGGGTTGCCGCCGCGCTCTCAGAGGTTTGATCTGGGGCTGCGCTGGGTCGTTGTGCTCGCCATACCCGCGACGATCGCCGCACTGTTCGTCTGGTGCGCCGGCTGGTTTTCGCCGCGGCCGAGCGCGCCGCGCATCGTCGATGCGTTCGAGGCGACGACCACGCCGCATCCGGGTTTTCGGCGCAATCACGCGAAAGGCATCTGCGTGACCGGACACTTCGAAAGCAACGGAAATGGCGAGTTGGTGTCGCGCGCGAGCGTGTTTGCGCCCGGTCGCTATCCGCTCGTCGGACGGCTGTCGATACCCGGCGGCGATCCCGGACAGGACGATGGCGCGGGCGCGGTACGCAGTTTCGCGCTGCGCACTGTGCTACCGCACGGCGAGGACTGGCGCATTGCGATGAACTCCGTGCCGATCTTCGCGGTGCGCACGCCGCAGGCGTTGTTCGAGCAACTGAATGCGGATGCGCGGGATCCCCAAACGGGTCGGCCGGACCCGGAGAAAATGCAGGCGTTTCTGGACAGCCATCCGGAGGTCCGCGCGTTTGATCGATATCTCGATCAGCACCTGCCGTCGTCCCGCTACGACAACGCGACGTATTACGGCATCAGCGCGTTCCGGATGACCGACGCGCACGGCGTGCATCGCTTCGTGCGCTGGGAGGTGGTGCCGGACCTTCCGTATCGTCCGGTCGATGCGCGCAAGCGGCGCGATCCGGACTTCCTGTCTTACGATCTGATGAGGCAGCTCGCGACCGGCCCGTTGCGCTGGCATCTGGTGCTGAACGTCGCGATGCCCGGCGACTCGATCGACGACTCGACCCGGCAATGGGCGAACTCGCCGAGCCGGCCACGGATCGACGCGGGCACCTTCGTCATCGAGCGCGCGCAGACGCAGATCGACGGGCCGTGCCGCGATATCGTGTTCGACCCGACGATCCTGCCGGCCGGCATTGCGCCATCCTCCGATCCACTGCTCGCCGCGCGATCGTCCACGTACCACGTGTCGCTCGAGCGCCGCACGTGGGAAGAGGCGGCCGCTTTGGCGAATGGGCACTGAACGCCGTCGCGGCCGCAATTCGTCGCCGATCCGATCCGTTCGCTCTGCAGACGATTGCGTGCGCTGGCCGACGGCGCGGCGGATTCCGAGGGCCGGCAAGCGCACGCGATGTGGCGTGAATGCGGTCCGGTTTAAACGCTACCTGCGAAGAAGGTGGAACTGCGGTTATCATAAAGGTCGGCGGGCGAACGAGGGTTCGTTCCGGCCCGAACGTCATCCACATAGAGCGACCACGCCTCTGTCCTTTTAGCCTTATCGTTCAATGAAACCCGACGACAGCCAACTGATCGCGTATGCTGACGGCGAACTCAGCGCTTCCGAAGCGGCATCGGTCAAAGAGGCGCTGGCCGAGTCGCCCGATCTGCGGGAAAGCGTCGAATTGTTGCGGGCGTCGCGCCTGCCGTATCGCGAGGCATTCGCGACGCAGAAGCTGCCGCCGCTGCCGGACGAACTTCGGCGTCGAATCGAGGCGATGGCGAGCACCGCCAGCCAGCGGGCCGATCATCTGGCCGCGCAGCCGGCGCCGCGCTCGCATCGGCGTTGGTGGCTCGCTGCGGCTTTCGTTGCGGGCGCGTTCTGCGCGGGCCTCGTGCAGCAACTCGGCGCCGGGTGGTTAGGCGCGTTCGGCAACCGTGCGGCGCTGGTCGCCGCCGGAAACACCCGGCCGTGGATCAGCGTCGCGGCGGATTATCAACAAATGTACACGCGCGAGACGGTCGCGAATGTCTCGCCCGATCCCGTCGTGTCGGCCGATACAGTCGATGCGATCCGCAAGGTCGACGGCATCCGTTTGCGCGTGCCGGATCTACGGCCGGCCGGACTGTCGTTCAAGTCGGTCGAGCGTTTGCGCTACAACGGCAAGCCGCTCATCCAGATCGTTTATCTGCCCGACCACGGCACGCCCGTCGCGCTCTGCGTGATGAAGGATTCGCGGCCGGATCAGCCGATCGCGCAACGGCAGATGAACGGCATGACCGTCGTGTCGTGGCGACAGAACGAACTTTCCTACGCGCTAATCGGCAAACCGGATTCCGGCGACCTGCGGACGATTGCTCGACAGATCTCCAACGGCGATGTCAATGCGATGTTCGCCAGCAGCGATATCGTCCGGCCCGACCTTGGTTAGTTCTCCCGCGTGATCGGCGCGCGATGCTGCCGTGCGTGCAGGGCGCGGTTGTCCTTGTTCAGGCCACGCCCGGTTTCGGCGCCGCGATAGAAAACGCCGTGCCCGTTGCGCCGAACTCGACGCTTCTTGTCACAAACACCACGCCGTTGCCGTCATAGAGTGTCGACTTCTGCGTGTTGTTGTCCGCTACCCAGAAGGCGCCGGTCGGATTGAACGCTACGCCCGAGCCGTTCTTCAGATTGGGATCGATGTTCGGCGCGGCGACGCTGCCGTCCGAGACGAGAACGGTTTCCCTGAACGTGCCGGCAGACGATGCCGGCGGTGTATTGGAGTCCGAATTGCCGCCACACGCGGCGAGACCGGATGCCGCGACTGCTGCGATGGAAAGCGCGGTTGCAAGTGTACGCATGTTGATTCCTGATCGTCGGATGATTTGTAAATCAGTGCCGGGCCACAGGACATGCGTCGCACGGCGCTCGTGGTAGTGTTCCGAACGCGCTCAGGAACCGGCTGCGGCATCGGGCCTCGAGTTGCCCGCGACGGCCGCGTCCTCGACGTTCGTCATTGCCTGTACAGAACGCCCGATCTTTCGCGTTTATTCCGAGGACTCTGGCGAATGCTTACCGGGCCGCTTGCGGGTCGCAGCGGAGTCGATCATTCGGTTCTGCTGCAAATCGCTGAGTAACCGGAACCCCTATCCGGCCAAGCTTTAGTTATGATCCTGGCGAACACCGTTTTTATCACCCGCAAAGTTGGCCCGGTTCAATTTCGACCTGCCGCGATCCGCTGAGAACGCAATGAGTGACACCACGCAGCCACCGTTTTCCATCCTCTTCGTCGATGACGAGGAGATGTCGCGCAACCACTTCGCACGCGCGATCCGTGCGGACTATTGCGTGCACGTCGCGCGCAGCGCTGACGAGGCGATTGCCGTGCTGAGCCAGCACGGCGCTGAGATTGCCGTACTGGTGACCGATTACCGCATGCCGGGTCGTGATGGCGACGACCTGCTGCGTCAGGTGGCGCAGGAGTATCCGCAAATCGTGCGGATACTCGTGACAGCGTATGCGGACAAGGACATGCTGTTGCAGACGGTCAATACCGGCGACGTATTCCGTATCCTCGAAAAGCCGCTGCGAACGGAAAAGGTGCGCGAAGTCCTGCAACTGGCGATCGCGCGCTACGCAGAGCGGGAAACGCGTCAACAGCGGCTACTGGCGATGGATGAGACGCTGGCGTTCCTCGCGCACGAGTTGAATACGCCGTTGGCAACCATCTCGCTGTTTGCGCGCTCCGTCGAAACCGATGTCGGCGAGCAATACGATCCGGAGCGTCAAAGGGAGATCGGTCACGCGGCAAGATCGATGCTGAATAACGCGCAGTATTGCCTGACGCTGATCTCGTCGTTCTGGGAGACGGTGCACAAAAGCGGGGGCCAGCAGTCCGCCTCGGAGGCCGGGATTCGCGAGGTCAAAGCGACGCGGTTGATCGCCACGTTGCTCGATACCTATCCGTTCGTCGCGTCGCAGCGCGACTGGATACAGGTCGACGTGCAGGGGGATTTTGTCGTGCGCGCGATGCCCAATTGCGTGGCGCTCGTCCTGTCTTCACTGCTGTCCAACGCGCTGCGTGCGCTCGACGGTGCGACCGCGCCTGCGCTGCACCTCGAAGTGGTGGACAACCCCGAGCCCGAGATCCGTATGCGCGACAACGGCCCCGGCATTGCACCGGAGATCAAGGCGCGTCTGCTGCTGGACCCCGTGACCACTTACGCCGGCGCCGGCGGGCACGGCATGGGCATGATCTTTTGCAACCGCATCATGCAGTCTTTCGGTGGGTGCCTGCGGATCGAGTCCATGTTGGGCGAGGGGACCACCATTACGATGGGGTTTCCCAATTCGACAGGCCGGATGCATACCACCGACTAGTGAGGCCGTTCGCGCGAGATCCATTGGAGTCGTGCGAGCGAACCCTCATGCCGCCCAAGAGCCACTAATCGCTCAGCGCATCCCGATGATCGCGACGTGCTTTGGCCGACGCGTAATACGACTGCAGCGCATCAGCTGAACGCTCGCCCAACAGGCAAATATGCGCGAGCCAGTCGGGCTCCGAAGGCCATTCGCCGTCAATCACGCGCGGATAGATTTGCCTCGCGAATCGATGCAGCGCCTTTGCTCCGATATTGCCGCTGACGCCAAGCAACACGTGCAAGGCGCTGTGTGTCGATTTGAGGTCGAGCGCCGCCACACTGGTCGCGAGCCGCGCCACTAACGAGCGAATCTGCTCGATCCCGTTGAGGAACGATTCGTCGAGCAGATCGAGCGCGACCAGTTCTTCCAGGTGTTCGTCATCGAGCAGATCATCGTCCGCGATTGCCGCAAGTTGACCGGCGGGAGCGGCGGCAGCCGGCGTCGCCGACAAATCTGTTTTGGCTGGAACGTCCAACGCCCTTTGCGGTGCGAACTGCCTTGTCAGGCATGCATAAAGAGAGCCGGCCTGCACGGGTTTTATCATCACCTCGTTCATGCCGCTGGCGAGGCACGCGTGCACCGATTCGATATCGGATTGACTGGTCAACGCGATGATCGGCACGTTGGCGCAGGCGTCGGTGCGCGCGCGAATCGACGCGGTGGTTTCGATGCCGGTCATGCCCGGCATGTTCATATCCATCAGGATCGCGTCGATCACGCCATCTTGCTGCAGCCGGGCGAGCACGGCTTGCCCATGTTCGGCCTCGACGACAGTCGCTCCGCACCGCTCCAGATAGGCCTTGGCAACCAGCCTGCTGTAGGTGTCGTCGTCCGCCACCAGGATCGATTTGCCGGAGAAGCCGTCGGCTCGCTCGCTCAGATGGTGCTGGTTGCCGTTCTCGAAGAGCGTCTGCAGAGCGCTGATCAATTCCTGCACGCTGGACGATTTGCTGATGATTTCATCCATGCCGGCTCGCCGGGCATGCACGCGTACCGCATTGCCGGGCTCCGCCGTATAGGCGGCAATCAGGACGCTGCGGTTCGGACATTCATGGTCGGCGCGAATTGTCTCGGTGGCCGCATAGCCATCCAGAACCGGCATGCTGATGTCCATCAGGACGAGGTCGTAGGGCGATGACTGCCGCAGCGTCGTCAACGCGATCTCGCCGTTTTCCGCCTCGCTCACATAGGCGCCTGCCTTGGTCAACGCGCGACGGGTTCTGGCCCGCTGCCCGGCGTCGTCATCGACGATGAGGATGCGCTTGCCTTTGAACACCGGCGCGGCGCGTTCGAAAATGCGGCGCTCATAGTCCGCGACTTCGTCTTTCGAGACGACCGGAAAGCGCAGCGTGAACTCCGTGAACTTGCCGACTTCCGACTGGCAGCCGATGGTTCCGCCGAACGCGCGCATCGCGCGCTGGCAGTACGCGAGACCCAAGCCTGTGCCGCCCGAATTGCCCGCCGTGCGAAACGGCTCGAACAGATGCGCCAGGATCTCCGGCGCGATGCCGGCGCCGGTGTCGCGAACGATGACCGACTGCCGGTCGACCGTGAGTGTAAGCGTCGCCGACGGATGCGTGGCAATGTGATAGAGCGCGTTCTTGATCAGATTGAACAGGGTGAACAGATAGACCGTTTCATCAACCTTGAAGATGAAGTCTTCCTGCACCACGAGGCTGACCTTGCTGCGCTCCTTGTCATCGTCGAAGCCGTATTCTTCCAGCGCCTTACGCGTGGTCGCCGCCGCATTCAGATAGATCAGGCGATCCGAGCGGATGGACTTGGCGCTGACTTCGTCGAGCGTCATCGCGATGATGCGCAGGCCGCGCTCGATCGACAACTGTCCGTGAGCGAGATGGCCATACAGCGACGCCGCGCTGTCGTGCGATAACGCGGGCGCCCGATTGGCTGGCGTGGTGGCGGGCAGCGCTTCTTCCACCCGATCCAGAACGTGCCGCAACTGGCTGAGCGGGTTGCGCATTTCGTGGGCGATCGAGCCCGCGAGGGCCTGCAACGCCCGGTTCTTTTCGACAAAGATGCGTCCCTTGCTGATCGCATGGCTGAAAGCCATGCTGCACAGGACGACCGCTGGCATCACCGCGAGATTCGACTTGTCGGCCGCGCTGAGGACAATCGGCACCGGCGAGCTGATCACTGCCGCCAGCGTGCCGGAAAATGCGCCAATGCCGATACAGGCGATCAGCAAAAGCGGATTGTCGATACAGAGCGCCAGGATGAAGATCATCATGACTTCGGTCATCATCCACATCGTGGAGAAGGAATTTCTGACCGTAAGAAATGTGCAAACAAATGGCAATACGTAGATCAGTGCGCAATGCCAATAAATCAGCAGGTAATGGTTAAACCGCTTTGGCCAGTAAGCCTGAAAAATCAATGGAATGCAGATGAGCGCCGCGCTCAATCGAAGCAAAAGATTGTCGTATGGCTGCGGCAGGATATAGGTCCACACAACGTAATAGATGGGGTGACACAGGAGGCCAAGTGCGCCCCCCCATCGAATTGCAAACCTGCTTCGTTCCAGCATATCCCGCATACTTTCGCGCGGTATTGCCATCAGGCCTCCGTTGACGTTACGACCCCATCAATTCATGGTTACTGCGTTGATGCGCTTCCAGGCTGATCGGCGAGCCGTTTTTCCCGTGAAAAGGACCGACCGAAAAGCCGTACTTCTTCAAGAGACTGTGAGTATACGAGACCGACCACACGGGCGGGCTGCCGATGATGAAATCGGAAGCAATGCCTTCCTGCCAGGCGGAGTAGCCTTCAGCGAAACAGGTGTAGCAATCGCGGGTGGTCGGCAGCCTGAACGGAAAGGTGGTGTCGAGTCCGACGGGGCCACGGGCGAAGCACTCAATATATAGCGTCTGGCCGCGTGACGCGAGTTCGGCTTCGACGCTCGCCGCCCGGGGGTGGGAGTCGTCGATCCAGAACTGCGCCCGTTTGAGATCGGACGCGGTGAGGTAGGGCACGCTGGTGCTGCTGGCGAGGATGGCGCCGTCGAACTGCGGCAGCAGGGTATCCGGACTGAAGGTATGCACCGACACCCGCGATTTGCCCAGCAGGTCCGACGCCAGCAACTCTCTCGCCTGCTCGGTGAGCAGATTCACCTTGTCCGGCAGATCGATCAGAACCAGCTCTTTCGGTGCATCTTTATAGAGCAGATACTTGGCCACCGTCGTGCCGAGCCGCCCGGCCGCACCAAACAGTGCGAGCTTCGTGTTGCCAAATTCGAGGTCGAGTTCGTTGCAGCAATGGACGGCCCAGTCCTTCAGCATCGCCGCCGTGGCCGCATGCCCCGTGGTGATATGAGGCGGCTTCGTATGGCGCGGCAGGGCTCCATAGTTGCACGCGTAAGGCGTCGAGGCGCCCATTGCCACCATGTTCAGGCCCGCCTGTCTTGCCAGCTCCAGTGCCGGAAAAAATTGCGTTTCCCTGAATCGCTTGATGCCGCGCGGGCTGCCGAGCCACATCTCGAGCGGCACCGGACAGGCAATATTGGCCCCGATGACCTGGGATCCCGAATAGATAGGCGAGGCAATAAAAGGCTTGGTGTTCCAAAGCTCCTCTTCAAATGAGGCGTTTCGGTGCTTGACGTTATGAAAAGAAAATGAAAGTGTATCCCAGTCCGTAGCGTGAAACAAAAAGCCGACGCCGCCATGACCCGCGGGCAGGTTATCCCGGATATGTTCCGGGTGAATTGTATGTTTGAGCGTCAGAGGTGCACTATTTAGATGCAAATGGAGCCCGGCGTGCTCGTCGGAATTGGTCAACACTTCCTTGTGAAGAGGAGTTTTCATTGGTTTTCCCTTAGATTGAAATTACGCTGAAAAATCAGCGCAGTGTCGCCGGTCAGGATTGACAGGCGATCCTTCAACTCTAGAGAAAAGTGCCGTTGTGTGCCCGTCTGTTCGTTCACAAAGCATTGAGTCGGCTCTTTCGAGTCGCCCCGTTCGCTGGACTTGTTGTCGGTGAACCGGCAAGCGGAGAGGGATTGACTGCGAATCGGGATGCCAGCACTGTCGATGCCAGGCCGTTTTTCCAGATGCTTGTGGGGAAAGCGCGATGTCGTCTATGCAATCGGCATTCCGACGGGAACGGAACAAATGACCGATCGATAACGCGGACGCCCCGGCGCGCGAGCCCATCCGCCAGAGCCACGTTGGGTCGGGGGCTCTGATGTCGCGCGGCCTTGGGTCGTTCGTCCCAAACCGTCACTGATCGTGGCAGGTATCTGCCTCAAGGCCCCTACCGCGTAATGCTATACCCAATTCTCGCAATCCACCGATGCTGGTTGTAGTCGAGAACATCCTCACCATATCCGGTAAAGAACCCGACCCAATGCCGGTTTTCGCGGCACAGGGCGGTCGCTTTCGAGGCAGGGCGTTCGTCCAGCAGCGGGGCGAACGACGCGGCCGCATCGGCGAGGAGTCGCCGCGTGGCTTGCACGCGTGCCGCACTACGCGATCGGTGACCAGCTCAAACGGGCTACGATTTTGTCGTGGCCTCGTTACTTCGAGATGACGGACAGGGTGCTCGGGATGCGTTGCCGCTCAACGGGCAACAGAGGTTGGACACTTGCACGTGGACGGCGTACGTTCTATCAGATTCGGTGTTCGCCTCGATAGATCAGTAGGCATGCCTAACTTATGGGGCTGCATATCCCAGATGCGTCGCCGCGCTTCCTGCAAGTGCCAGGAGTTTGTCGTCGCCCGCAGGCTTGCTGGGGATCACATAGAGATCGGCGATGTCGGTCACCGGATCACTGAACGGTGTCGGCGCATGACGCTGGGAGATCTGAAAATCGCTGATCGGCGACGCGTCCGCCAGACCGAGGAAGCTCCCGATGCTTGCGCCTGTCGCGTCCGGATTCTCGATCAGACCGCGATACGGAATGGTCAACGCAAACCCGGCGGGAAGCCCTTCGAAAAAGTCGAGGATCTCTCCCACGTATTGCCCCCAGACGCGCACGGCGTCGTCGATGGACCCGATCCAATGTTTATGCAGCAGCGAATTGGCGACCTGGCGAGGATCGCGATGGATGTGAATGAAGCGTGCTTGAGGATCCAGGCATACACACCGAAACTGGCGCGGGGATGGCTTGCCGGTCGAGTGTTTGCGCGGGTGTTTGCGATTGACAGTCAATCGACAGGAATGGGTGTGTGCCGGGTTCGGCGCGGCGTTGGCGTTGTGCTGACAATCCGGAAGATCAGGTCTTTGCGTCGGCCCGCGTCCAGGACGGTTCGGCATGCTTGCCGAACGGAACGGAACGGAGCGCAACGGCATAAAAGAACGGCATTCGCACCGCCCAGCTTATCCACAGAAAACGTTCATAACCTTGTGGACAAGTCCTGGCCAACCGCGTTAACTCCTTGAGCGCATGGCGAATTGCTAGTTGGTACAACGAACGCGCGCGCCGTGCGAGCCAGCGGCAAACCTCTTCACCTGGCCACTCATTCCACCGGCGACGCAAGCAGCGACACCGGCACGCCATGACAGTCCACCCTGGCCAGAATCGCCGCGGCGAGTCCGGCGTCCGCTTTCGCGTGAGCGTCGAACGAACCCGGTTCCTTGTCGACCCGCAGAATGTTGAGCGGCCACGACGGCCTGGACAGCCGCTCGTGCGCGAGTGCGCCGATCCACAGCGGCGTGGCGGACGCGCCGTTCTCCACCGCATAGCCGCTCGGCCAGAAGCGCAGCACGTCGCGTTCGGCGCGCGTGTCGCCGGGACGTATCAAGACCAGCGACGAAGGCACGCCGTTGTTGAGCTTCGGCAAGACCGGCAGCGACACCGCCGCAACATCGGGCGACGCGAGCGAGAGCAGGCTGTGCGCGGACACGTCGGTGCCCTCGACCCATCCCTGGGCGCGTAGTTGTCCACGGATCGAATCGAGGTCCGACACCCACTGCACGGTGAGCGGTTCCTTGCGGTCGCCGCCCATGTCCGAGCGATAACACGGCAGCCGCTTCCACAAGGAGAGCGTCCACTCCGATTGCGTGACCAGCACGGGCGGCACGCGCTGCGTGCTGCCCGGCGGCGGCATCGGCGGATTGACGCCGATCTGCACCGCCACGCTGACCAGCACGACCACCAGCACCACCACGGGCATGACCGTGTTGGGCGGCGGCGCTTGCGGATGCCGCCACATCGCCGTCAGCGCGACGATCGCCACCCAGACATACGCGAGCGCGGCGCCGCCGATCGCGTCGGACATCCAGTACCGGCCGAAGTACACCCCCGCGAGCGCGACCACGATCACCACGATCATGCTCGCGGCCGCCACCAGCACACCCTCCAGCATGCCGACCCGCCGGCCGAGCAGAAACGCGAGGAAGCCATACACGATGACCGTCGCGGCGACGTGATTGCTCGGAAACACGTAGTGGGCGGTCATCAGTTCATTGGGCGCCGCACGCTGCATCGCGAACTGCAGTCCGAAGATCAGTAATTGGGAAAACACGACCGCGGCAAGCCAGTAGCCGATGGTGCGCCAGCGCCGCTCCCACAGCATCCACAGCACCACCAGCACGATCAGCGCCGTCAGCGTGATGCCGCTGCCGAGCGTCTCGAGACTCGCGAGGACGGTGTCGCCCCACGGCGTGCGCACCGATTGCAGGAAGTGATAGACGGACAGGTCGACGCTCGTCAGCGGGTCGCCGCTGATCACGTCTTCGAGAACCCCGAAAAACAGCGCGCCGGCCACCAGCACGATCAGCGACGTCACGAGGATGTTGGTCGCATCCGGCGTTTCGGGGTCGAGCATGTGGCGTGCGGCACGGCCGAGCGGCCCGGGGTGGCGGCACGCCCAGTTGCCGAGATAGCGGCCCGCGGCGCTCGACCACGCATTGGCGTGCGACAGCAGGAAACCCGCGCCGCGAAAGCTTAGCCAGACGATGCACACCAGCAGCGCGAGAATCACGACGAGCCGGAACGACACCGCGCCGGCCAATAGCACCGACGCGCCGAACACCACGCCAGGCAGGATATGGGCGGGCGCCCACAGCAGCGCGGACAGCACGTTCATCGCATAGAAGCGCAGCGGCGACATGCCGAGCATGCCCGCGACGACCGGCACGATGGCCCGCAACGGGCCGATGAAGCGGGCCAGCACGACGCTCTTCGCGCCATGCTTGTGAAAGAAGCCGTGGCCCGCGTCGAGCAGTTCGGGGTGTTTGCGGAACGGCCATAGCTGGACGATCCGTTCCTTGTAGCGGCCGCCGAGCCAGAAGCTCATGCCGTCGCCGGCGATGGCGCCGATGATTGCCCACACGAATACCCAGCCGAGGCTCAGCGAGCCGGTGCCAGTCAGCGCGCCGGCGAGGAACATCGCGGTGCTGCCAGGGATGAAGGTGCCGATGACGGCGATGGCCTCGAGGAAGGCCGCGAGGAAGACGACCGTGAGCATCCACGCCGAATGGCCGGCTAGCTGATGCAGAAGCTGGATGTAGGCGTGCTCCATCGTGCGCGATCGGCCGTTCTGGCGTGACAATCGATCATAACGCGCACGGGGTCGGTCTTATTCCTTTTTGGAAACCGGCAAGCGATGAAAGTCGGCTGGAAGATTGCGAAGTGTTCGGTGAGCCGCTCAGTGAGGCGCTCGGTGAGTCGCTCGCGACCACTTGAACGAAGCGGGGCGCGCGACGTCATATGTTTTGAGCGGTCCGCAGTGCGGGCGTCGCGCTCGGGCAATTCAACGATATGACGGAGTAGGCAATGAAGATTGTAACGGGCAGTATCGCGGTGTCGGCATCGGCGCTCATGGCGGCGCTGATGATCGGCGTGGCGGGTGCCGCTTATGCGCAGCAGTCAAGCCAGGCCGGCGGCAGCATGAGCGGCACGCAGTCAGGCGGCGCCAATAACGCGGGCACCGCGGCGGGAACGAGTGTGGGCACCGGGGCTGGTCTCAGTCCGATGCCGGGCGTGGGAACATCGGCCGGCACGACAGGCGGCATCCGTTCGGGCCCGGTGCTCAACAACATGCGGGCAAACGGCACGAGCCTGGAAGCGAGCCCCGATCCGCGCGCGCCGAACCTGGCCGGCAGGGTAGCGCCGCCTCGGTAGGTAGTTCGTCACCCCGCGTATGCCGGGCCGGTTGCCGCGTATAAAATGCACATCCCGGCAACCGGATCCGGTTCGACAAGGAGAGGCGTATGGCATACGGCGAGCACAAATACAAAGTATCGGTGCAGTGGACGGGCAACCGCGGAAGCGGCACCTCGGGCTACCGCGATTACGGCCGGGATCATCTGATCACGGCGGGCAACAAGCCGGCCATCCCGGGTTCGTCGGATGCGGCTTTTCTCGGCGACGCCAACCGCTGGAATCCGGAGGATCTGCTGGTCGCTTCGGCGTGCGCGTGTCACAAGCTCTGGTATCTGCATCTCTGCGCGGATGCCGGCATCGTGGTGCTCGACTATCGCGACGCCGCCGAAGGCACCATGCTCGACAGTGCGCAGCAAGGCCGTTTTTCACAGATCGTTCTGCGCCCGCAGGTCGTCATTCGGGCCGGGGGCGATGTCGAACTGGCCACGCATTTGCATCATGTGGCGCACGAGAAGTGCTACATCGCGAACTCGGTCAACTTTCCTGTTCTTTGCGAGCCGGTGATCGAAACGGACGCGCGTTGACGAGCGTGTGGCGCTCGCTGTTCACCGTCCGTCAGAATAGCTCCATGCCTGAGCAGTCAGACGTCAAGATGCTTCGTTAAACGAAGCATTCTTGTGTGGGCGGTTGCGCAGGGCGCCGCGGTGAAAGCACGCGAGCGCCGTCGCGTGTATGCCGTGCCCGCGGCGATGCGGGCGTCCAGTTCTCTCTCAACGATTGCCGTCGAGCAGATCGCCGAGCAGTTCGTCGAATGCCGCTTGCGCGTCTTCCAGTTCCTGCAACGCGGCGTCGAATGTTTGCAACGCGAACTGCGAAGGCTTGCCGCTGCCGGCAGGCGGGAATTGCGATTGCAGCGATGCAAAGGCCGTCTGCACCCGTTTGGTCGCGGTCAGTACGCGTTCCATCGCGGCTGATTCTTCGGCTCGCGCCTTTTCGTGGTCCATGAAAACTCCGTGTTCGTCTGGTTTCGTCTGGTCGGCTCACGCCGTATCAAATGGGTGACTATGCCACGTTCGCGCTCAGGACAGTGGCAAGCCGCCGTTGGCCTTCACTTCCCGCAACGACAACGCCGACTCCACCGAAGTCACGCCCGGCAGGCTGCGCATCTCGTCGCGCATGAAAGTGCCGTAGTCGTCGAGGTCGCGCGCCACCACTTGCAGAATGTAATCGGCACTCCCCGACACGTTATGGCACGAGAGAATGCGCGGGATCGCCTGCACCTCGCGCTCGAAGCGGGTCGCCACCGTGCGGTCGTGCACCGCAAAGCGCACATAGACGAACGCGACCACCCCGAAGCCGAGCGCGGAGCGCGAGAGCATCGCGCGGTACTGGTCGATATAGCCTTCGCTTTCGAGGCGCTTGAGACGGCGCGCGCAAGGCGTTTCGCTGAGGCCGACCGTTTCGGCCAGCCGCGCATTCGACATGCGGCCGTCATTTTGCAGCGCCGCGAGGATCGCACGGTCTGTTTTATCGAGGTCGGTCGTCATGGCTTGGGAATGCTTGCGGCGGGTTAGCGGAAAACGTGCCTGAAAGCGTGAATATTAGCGTATTCCTCCAAAATTGGAACGTACGCCCCGGTAATTCGCCAGCAAACCCTCCGCCGACGATAGCAAGATAGAGCCCTTGAGAACTGGAGGCTCTAATGATTTCCGCACACCTGCTGGCCGTCTATATCGCTGCGCTTTTCGTGGTCTATGCGGTCCCTGGGCCGGACATGGCGCTGATACTGCAAACCAGTATCGGACGCGGCATGCGCAGCGGCTTCGCGGCCGCCGGGGGGCTGGGTCTGGCGCGGGCCACGCATGTGACGCTCTCGGCGTGTGGAGTGGCGGCGTTGTTGCGCAGTGCGCCCTGGCTGTACGACGTCGTGCGATACGGCGGCGCGGTTTATCTCGCATGGGTGGGGATTCAGATCTTCCGCTCGCCGGTGTTCGCGCTGCCCGAGGGTGGCAACGAAGGCGGCAATGCGGCGGGAATCGCGAATCCCGGCGTGCGTCCGTTGCGGGCCGCGTTCGTCAAAGGCTTGCTGACAAATTTGCTGAACCCGAAGGCGTTGCTGTTTTGCTCGGTGCTCTTGCCGCAATTCGTGCGCCCTGAGGCTGGGCCGGTTGCGTTGCAGATGGTCGAACTCGGTTTGGTGCTGCTTGCTATCGGCGCGTGTTTCGACGTGATGTATGCGATCGGCGCCGCGCGGATCGCCGGCTGGATGCGTGCTCATCCGCTTGCGCAGACCTTGCAGCGCTGGACGTTTTCAGCCGCGCTGATCGGCTTCGCGCTACGGCTTTCATTGGATTGACGCCGACGCGTTCCGCGATCCTCAAACCATCGGCTTGACGAAGCGCGATGGCCTCGCCGAGCCGCTCACTTTTTCAGCATATGCTCGCGACGCGGACGGTCCTCGATAATCTTCCTGCGATGCTTGTCTTTCATCTTCTTCCAGCTTTTGCATTCGTCGCGCGTGCGCATGCAGCCGATACAAAAACCGGTTTTGCCGTCGAACTTGCAGATCTCGATGCAGGGTGACGCGATGCTCATGACCGATAGTCATCAGGGACCAAAATACGGCGACTGTCGCACGCGGCATGCCCGCTGAGCCAAGTGATTGTGTTAATAAAGCTGATAGAGAGCTGCGCACGAGTCCGCGGCGACACAACCACTTGCTTCTATCCGTCGATGAAAACCTTCCTGCTGTATGTCGTGACCGCTGTTGCTGAGATCGTCGGCTGCTATTTGCCGTGGCGCTGGCTGAAAGAGGGCGGCTCCGTCTGGCTGCTGCTGCCCGGCGCGCTCAGCCTCGCGCTGTTCGCGTGGCTGCTGACGCTGCACGGCACCGCCGCAGGCCGCGTGTATGCGGCTTACGGCGGTGTGTATGTGGCGGTGGCGCTTGCCTGGCTATGGTGCGTCGACAAGGTGCGGCCCACGCTGTGGGACGCGGCTGGCGTGGCGTTGACGCTGGCCGGCATGGTGGTCATCGCGTTCCAGCCGCGCATCTAGCATCCGGGCATCGCGCGACGGACGGTGCACGACGCACGAGGCACGCGTCTCGCACGTATCGCGACCCAATTCACGCAAGTCCTTTACTTGATGCCGCCCAGATAATCGAGCTTGCCGAGTTCGACGCCGTTGTGACGCAGAATGTCGTACGCCGTCGTGACGTGAAAATAGAAATTCGGCAGCACGAAACCGAGCAGATACGACAACCCGGTGAACTCGATCGGGCCCGTGCGCATTTTCAGCGTGATGGGGCGCCCTTCCGAGCCGTCGATCTGTGCCGCATTGAATTCCTTCAGATAATCAATCGTCTTTTGAAGGCGGGCCTGCAGCTCGTCGAAGGTCTGTTCGACGTCTTCGTACTTCGGCGCTTCGACACCGGCCAGACGCGCGGCGCAACCCTTCGCGGTGTCGCTCGCGATATAGACCTGGCGCACCAGCGGCAGCATGTCAGGTGCGAGCCGGGCGTTCGTGAACACCGAAGGTTCGATCTGCTTCTCGGCAGCGTGCGCTTCGGCTTTGCCCAGGATGGCTTGCAGGTTCGTCAGGCCGCGAATCAGCACGGGCAGGGATGCTTGATACATCGAAATTGACATGGGGTTCCTCTGCTTCTTCGATCGTGCGCGCGTTGGCGCGCGAGGCGATGTAACGGCTGGATTGCCGCTGCAGCATCATAGCGCGAGCGGCCCACGATGCGCATTGATGCAGCACCGGGTTAGCCATCCGGATAACTGCCGCACACGCCGGAACTGTGTTCGAATGCTCGGGTCGGACAGTTTGACGAAGCCCTTGAAACAGCAACCTGCCGCCGTCCGTCGGGCGCTGAGGTTGTGCAGGCGCGTGCCGTGCGCGAGGCCAGCTGGTGGCCCGCGCCGTCACGCTAACAGGAGAGTCGACACAATGGTCAACAAGCACCCGTTGCCGGGAAGTGAGCGAACCGTAGAACAAGGTTCGCAGGTCGTTGGACAATGCGATCCAGCGGAGCGGATCGAGGTTTTCGTGATACTGCGCCGTCAGCAGCAGGCGCAGTTCGATGCGCTGATGAGCCAGATCGAAGCCGGCGACCCCGGCGTCAAACCGCTGTCGCGCGAGGCGCTCGCAAAAGACTACGGCGCCGCGCCGGACGACATCGCGAAGGTCAAGGCGTTCGCCACCGCGCACGGCTTGAGCGTGGTGCGCGAGGATCCGGCGGCGCGCTCGGTGCTGCTGTGCGGCACGATCGCGCAATTCCAGAGCGCGTTCGAGGTCAAGCTCGAACATTATCAGCATCACGCGACCGGCCAGTTCCGTGGCCGCACCGGCACGATCAGCGTGCCGGACGATCTGTATGGCGTGGTGGAAGCGGTGCTCGGGCTCGACAACCGGCCCCTGGCGCGGCCGCACTTTCGCATCCGGCCGCCTTTCGTGCCGGCTAGAGCACAACAGGTCTCTTTCACGCCGCCGCAACTCGCGTCGCTCTACCAGTTTCCGCAGGGCGACGGCGGCGGGCAGTGCGTCGGCATCATCGAACTTGGCGGCGGCTATAACACCTCCGATCTCAAGTCCTATTTCGCGAGTCTCGGCGTCGCCTCGCCGACGGTAAAAGCGGTCAGCGTCGATCAGGGCAGCAATCAGCCGAGCGGCGACCCGAACGGGCCGGACGGCGAAGTCACGCTCGATATCGAAATCGTCGGCGCGATCGTGCCTGGCGCGACCATCGCCGTGTATTTCACGCAGAACAGCGACGCCGGCTTCATCGACGCGGTGAGCAGCGCGGTCCACGACACGACCAACCAGCCGTCGGTGATCTCGATCAGTTGGGGCGGACCGGAGTCGATCTGGACCAGCCAGTCGCTGCAGGCGTTCAACAGCGTGTTGCAGAGCGCGGCGGCGCTCGGCGTGACGGTCTGCGCGGCGTCGGGAGATAGCGGCTCGAGCGACGGCGCGGGCGGCGGCGATCAGGTCGACTTTCCGGCGTCGAGCCCCTATGTGCTGGCGTGCGGCGGCACGAGCCTGACCGCGTCGGGCACCTCGATCTCGCACGAGGTGGTGTGGAATGACGGCGCGCAGGGCGGCGCGAGCGGCGGCGGCGTGAGCCAGGCCTTCCCGGTGCCGGTGTGGCAACAGGGCTTGTCCGCTACCGCGACGCACGGCGGCAAGACGGCGCTCAGCGGGCGCGGCGTGCCGGACGTGGCGGGCGATGCGTCGCCGGTCACCGGCTACGACGTGCTGATCGACGGCACGCAGACGGTGGTCGGCGGCACCAGTGCGGTCGCGCCGCTGTGGGCGGCGCTAATTGCGCGGATCAACGCGGCGAAAGGGCAGCCGGCCGGTTTCATCAACCCCAAGCTTTATAAGACGCCGGGCGTCTGCAACGACATCACGCAAGGCAACAACGGCAGTTTCGCGGCAGCCGCGGGCTGGGATGCCTGCACGGGGCTCGGCAGTCCCAATGGTCAGAAGGTGGCGGCCGCACTATAGTCAGCAACTCACGCCCCGAAGGAAGTCACCTTGGGGCGCGCCCCGAAGGAAGTCCCCTTGGGGGACGACCTGGAAGACGTGAACGAACCCATGGAGCGATCATGACGAATACAGAGTCAGCTTCCGCTAGTCCGCAGTCGCCGCACAATGCACATACTTCGGCCACCGCGGGCACAGCGGCACCCGCCGCGGCGCACAAAGCCGGCGATCAGCCGTTCTTCGATCCGGTCGCGTATGGCAACGGGCCGGACGATTCCGTCACCGAAATCGCTGAAACCGCGGCGATCACGCATCATTCGGTCACGATCGGCGGCCACAAGATCAACTACACGGCGACGGCGGGTCATCTGGTGATCGTCGACCCGAGCAGTTCGCAGCCGGCAGCCCGGATGTTCTACGTCGCGTTCACGCAGGACAACCAGAAGGAGGAAACCCGTCCGGTAACGTTCTTCTATAACGGCGGGCCGGGGTCGTCTTCGGTATTCGTGCTGCTGGGCTCGTTCGCGCCGCGCCGCATCAAGACGTCGATGCCGAGCTTTACGCCGCCGGCGCCGTACGCGATGGAGGACAACCCGGACAGCCTGCTGGACAAGAGCGATCTCGTCTTCATCAATCCGGTCGGCACCGGCTACTCGGCGGCGATCGCGCCGAAGAAGAACCGCGACTTCTGGGGTGTCGACCAGGACGCCGACTCGATCAAGCAGTTCATCAAGCGTTTTCTGACCAGGAACAATCGCTGGAATTCGCCGAAGTACCTGTTCGGCGAATCCTATGGCACGGCGCGCAGCTGCGTGCTGGCGTACCGCTTGCACGAAGACGGCGTCGATCTGAACGGCATCACGCTGCAGTCGTCGATTCTCGACTACACGCAATCCGGCAACCCGGTCGGCACGCTGCCCACGGCGGCCGCGGACGCCTGGTATCACAAGAAGCTCGGCGTCGCGCCGCGGCCGACCGATCTCGGCGTGTTCGCCGAGGAGGTCGCGCAATTCGCGCGCACCGATTATCTGGCGGCGCTGCGCAAGTTTCCGACCACCGATTCGGCGACCGTCGAAAAACTGGGCGAGTACACCGGCATAGGTAAAACGACCTTGCTTGCGTGGAGCCTGGATATCGCGGCGTATGACAGCCGTGGCAATTCGCTCTTCCTGACCACGCTGCTGAAACCGCAAGGTCTCGCGCTCGGCGAGTATGACGGCCGGGTGACGGCGATCGACACGGGCATTGCCGGCAAGATCGACCCGAACTCCGGCGGCAACGATCCGACCATGACGGCGGTGACCGGCGTCTATACGACGATGTGGAACGTGTATTTGAACGAGCAGTTGAAATACACGTCGAATTCGTCGTTCACCGACCTGAACGATCAGGCTTTCAAGTACTGGGATTTCAGCCACATCGATCCGACCGGTGCGCAGAAGGGGCTCGACGCGAAGGGCAACATCATTCTGTACACCGCCGGCGATCTTGCCGCTGTGATGGCGCTCAATCCCGATCTGAAGGTACTGTCGGCGAACGGCTTCTTCGACTTCGTGACACCGTTCTATCAGACCGTGCTCGATCTGCAGCAGATGCCGCTGCTCAGTCAGCAGGTCCGGCAGAATCTGTCGGCGCGTTTTTATCCGTCAGGGCACATGATTTATCTCGACGGCGGTTCGCGCACCGCGCTGAAGGCGGACCTCGCGCAGATGTACGACGCAACGGTGTCCAACACGCAGGCGCTCGGGCGGATTCGCGCTTTGCAGGCTCGAGTGGTGAAGTCATAGCGGGCCAAAGTGCCGCGCTTGCGGTGTGAAGCGGCGCGGTGCGGGGCGCTGCCGGATTGACGGGCAAGGTGCCCGCGGTCATTGGGGCAGGGAGGGTGGCGCGCAAGCAATGGCGTCGCCCTTTACACGAGCCCGGCGCGAGTTCGCCAGGCGCATTTCACATAGCGCGACAACACGTCCGCCCCCGGCCTATCGCTGCTGAAGCGTTGGCCGCGCCTGCACCGCGCTAAATGAACAGATGTTTTGCTGTTTCCGATCCTGCTGATTCAGGTACAGTGCATTAACGGGGATGTTTAGCCCGTCTTTTACGATACCGTGTCGCGTCGCTTTTGCTATCGGATGTGGCTATCCTGAACTCAGGACGAAATTCGTAGAGGAGATTCGAATGATTGCCTTCTATCTGTCATTGGTCGCCGTGGGCGCCGCCGGTGTTGCAGTGATCCGCGAACTCGCCGCCGCTCGGACGAAACAACGCGCCGCGCTGCGCCCGGTGCGCGTGCGGGCCGCGGATCGACACACAGGCGGCAACGCGCGGCGAGGGTAGGCAGCATGAACCTGATCGTGAGCAACATCGCGCAATCGTGCAGCGAGCAGGAAGTGCGGGAATTCCTCAAGCGCGAACTTGGGCATTATGCGAAATACGTCGAGGTGATCGACGCTGGCAAACCCAGCGCGTACGCCACGGTCGAACTGGATGCAAAAGTGCCCTATGTTGCCGAGGTGATCGCGCGGCAGATTCACGGCAAGCAGTTGGGCGGCCAGACGCTCGAAGCGAGCGCCGATCTGTTCACCGACGAACCGCCCGCCCACTGACCCCGCGCAGTCAGCTCCGTAGTCAGCTCTTTCGAATGCGGTGCGCGGCAAGAACGCGCGGTGGTCAGCGGGTTCACTCCGCGCACGCTCGCCGCATTTCCCGTCGTTACTTTCCCTGCTTCTTCCCCGGTCCTACTCTTCGCTTGCCTGCGCCGTCCAGTCGAACGGCGTGTACGGCAATGCCCGCTTGTGACGCGTCACATCGTAGAAACGCAGGATGATGTCGCGCGCGGCATCGCTCACGGGCTTGCCTTCCAGGAAGTCGTCGATAGCGTCGTACGGGATGCCATAGGCGTCTTCATCGGGGCGCAGCGGGCGCAACATTTCGAGGTCGGCGGTCGGCACCTTGTGCGCCAACGTTTCGGGTGCGCCCAGCGCCTTGGCCACCGCACGCACCCGGCGCTTGGTCAGCCCGGCGAGCGGTAGCACGTCGGCGCCGCCATCACCGAACTTGGTGAAGAAGCCCATCACCGACTCGGCCGCGTGGTCCGTGCCGATCACCACGCCGGCCCGTGCGCTGGCCACCGCGTATTGCGCAATCATTCGCTGCCGCGCCTTGATATTGCCGTGCACGAAATCCCGTTGCGATTCGTCCTTAAATAGCACGCCGCTGTTATCCAGCGCGGCCAGCATCGCATCGGCGGCCGGTTTGATGTCGATCGCAAGATTTTCGTCCGCGCGAATGAAGCGCAACGCCTGCTGCGCGTCGGCTTCATCTTTTTGTTCGCCGTAAGGCAGACGTATTGCGATGAAATGCGCGTCGTAATGAGCAGCGCGCAACCGTTCGACGGCGAGTTGCGCAAGGCGCCCCGCAGTTGTCGAATCGACGCCGCCGCTAATGCCAAGCACATAAGTTTTCAGGCCGCTGTTGCGCAGATAGTTCGCGAGAAAAGCGACCCGGTGCTCAATTTCCCGCTCGGCGTCAAACTCGGCGGCGACGTGCATTTCCGCCGCGATGCTTGCCTGGCGGGCGATGGGATCGTGTTGCGTCATGATTTCTTTTAACTCCTCGCACGCTTACGCATTGTCAGCAATGAACGCTTGCGTGCCAATAAGATAAATAGCGAACCTGCGAGCGGGGCGGCCGCGGCGCGGTTTCAGCTTGCACGGAGTGACGGATTGGTATCGGGTTTTATCGGCGATATTGGCTTTAAATCCTGTATTAGATTGATTTAAAACTGCCACGAGGATTGTAGAAAATGTCCAGCCATTACAGTGAAATTGATAAATTGTGTGCATCTTCATCGACAGAATGCAATGTGCTTAGTAACATCCTCGTTCCGAGCGCCGCATGACCCGGCGAGTAGTCAATAATAATCAGGTTTGCTCTAATACGCGATGAACTACCCAGATCGGCCTGGCCAGCCTGTATTGGACCGCCTGACTTTCGTACCGGTAGTTCGTCGGCGTGACGAGGTGTGTATGCCGCGCCCGTGCTCCGTGTCGCGCGTATCCAGTATGACTCCCGGCACGCGTGCTTTGCGGATTCTGACGCACGCGTTGGCCGCCGCCTTTTGCGCTATGTCGTGCGCCGCTGCGTTGGCTGCATCGGCTCAGGGGTCAGCATCGGCGCTGGCATCGGCATCGATCGCGGCGAGCCGTCCGCCAGCCGCCGTCAACGCTTCCGCGTTAGCCGCGCCCGATGCGGCCGGCGTCGTCGATCCGCGTCGCGCGTTTTTGTTGCGCGACGTGTTCGCGCGCGACGTGGCGCGCCGGCTGAAGGTGCCGGCCGCCGAGCAGCGCGCCTACGCCGATCGTCTGAAGGCGGCACTCGGTGCGAACGTGCTGGGCAACTTGTCGGGCGAGTACGTCGCTCTGGTCGATCGCAATGCCAACGTGCAGGCGCTGCTCATCTACTTTCGCGCAACCCCGGCCGACAACTGGCAGATGATCGGCGCGTCGCCGGTTGCTACAGGCCGGCCCGGCGAATTCGACCATTTCATTACGCCGCTCGGCGTGTTCGAACATACGCCCGCGAACATGGATTTCCGCTCCGAGGGCACGCAGAACGAAAACCATATCCGCGGCTACGGCAAGCGCGATATGCGGATTTTCGACCTCGGCTGGGCGCAGGGCGAACGCGGCTGGGGCAAGGGCGGCATGTCGCAGATGCGCTTCCAGATGCATGCCACCGACCCCGACCGGCTCGAGCCGCTGCTCGGCATTCGCCACTCGAAGGGCTGCGTGCGGATTCCCGCGTCGCTCAATGCGTTTCTCGACCACTACGGCATTCTCGATGCCGAATATGCGGCGCTGGTCGACTCGGGTCAATCGTTGTGGGTGTTGAAAAGCGATCGGCAGATCGTGCCGTGGGCCGGGCGTTATATCGTCGTGGTGGATTCGGCGCGCAAGGGCCGCCCGGCGTGGGCGCCGGCGCCCGGCAGCAAGGTGCGCGCCAAGGTGCCGGCCGGCGCGGATACGGCCGATTGATTCCCGGCTGCCCGGCGCCTCACGAGCGCGCCAGCAATACGCCCGCCAGCGCGACGGCAAAGCCGGCGACCTGCACCGGCAGCAGCGTTTCGCCGAAGCCGGCATAGCCTTCGAGCGCGGCGAGCGGCGGGGCGAGGAACATCAGCGCGGTGGCGCGCGCCGCATCGCCGCGCCTGACCATCCACACCAGCAAGGTGACGCTGATGCCGGAGAGCATCACGATGCCCCACGCGAGCGACGCCCACAAAGTGGGCGACGCAATCCAGCGCTGTTCGCCGAGCGCGAGCGCCAGCACAGTCGCGACGAGCGCCGCGCCGACATTCTGCACCGCGCTCGCGCTGCGAATATCGGCCTTCGCCAGCGAGGTCTTCTGAAACAGCGTGCCCGCTGTGATCGCGGCGACCGCGACGATCGAGATGAACACGACCAGCCATGCCGGCGCGTTGCCATGCGACGGCGGCGCGGCCGACGCGAGCTTCGGTGCGAGCACCAGCACGACGCCGGCGAGGCCCAGCGCCATGCCGGTCCAGCCGCGCCGCGAAAGCCGCTCGCCGAACAGCGGCGCCGCGACGGCGGCCGTCGCGAGCGGCTGCAGCGCGCCGAGCAAGGCCATCACGCCGGCGCTCAAGCCTTGCGCGACAGCCCAGTAGCCGGCGCCGAGATAGACACCTTGCAGCAGGGCGCCCGCCGCCAGATGCTTGCCGAAGTCGCGGCCGGTCGGCCACGCCGCGCGTGCGACCCCGGCGGCGAGCGCGAAGATCAGCGCGGTGCCGCCAAAGCGTGCGAGTAGAAAGAGATTGGGATCGGCATACGGCGTGATCGCCCGGGCGACCACGAAACCGGTCGACCATAGCACGACGAAGACAGCGGCGATGAAGGAAGCGAGCATCGGAAGGGATGACGTGAAAAGCCGCCATCTTGTCGGGCTACGCGCTGCATGTCTTGTTCGAAGCTGCAATCGGCGGGAGCGTGTCGCGCGAAGCTTTGCGCGATATTTTCGTTCGCGCGAATGAAGCGCAACCCCTGTTGCGCTTGGACTCCGTCTTTTTGCCCGCTGTAACAAGGCGGCCGCATTGCGACGGGCGGCACGTCCTCATGGTCCGCAAGCACGTTGCGCCGGGGCGCGTCCTGAGCGGTCACCGGGATTGACTGACTGCGTCACCACATCAGCAACATCGTTCCCGCGCCGAGCACGCCGCCGCACAACACACACGCCCACAGCAGCACCCGCGTGCGCCGGTATTCGCGGGCGATATCCGCGATCAGTTGCGCGTTCTGCTGTGGTGTGCGCGCGCGAGCGTGCTCATGCTGAAGATAGCGGACCGCCAGTTGGGGCACGCGCGGCAGCATATGCGCGAGATGCGGCAACTCGCGCGAGATGCGCTTGATCCAGCCGCGATGATCGAGGTCGCGCCGCGCGATATCCGCGAGCACGCCGCGCGTGATACTCCACGTATCGACGCCCGGATGCAGTGCGCGCGCCAGCATTTCAGCTTGCTGGAACGAGCGCTGCGCGTTGGCGAGGCGGGCGGGCACCGCGCCTTCGAACGGATGCACCGCGTGCAGCAGATGATGAAACAGCGAACCCGCCGAGCGGTCTTCCGGCTCCGCCGCGAAGTGCGCTTCGGCGCGCGTGCGCAACTCGGCTTCGAGCATCTCCGCGCGCGTGTCGTGCGGCACGTGCCCGGCCTCGCGATGCATGTCGGCGAGCCGGCCGTAGTCCTGGTCGAACAACGCGGTCGCGCCGTGCACGAAGAATTCGCGCTCGCCGGTCGACAGCGTCGACATGATCGAAAATTCCGCCAGCACGAGGCGACCCAGCGTGTCCGGCTCGACGCTCACCCGCACGTGGCGCGCATCGAGCGTAGCGTGGAAGAAGCCATGCTCGAACGCCTGCCTGGACACGACTTCGACGATATGCGCGGCCAGCGGCGCGAGCTTGATGTGATGCGCGTGCAGGCCGGGCAGGTCGCTCGCCGGCAAAGTGCTGATGCGCTGCATCGTCAGCGTGTGGTTGGTGCACAGATCCCAGATCACGGCTGGCACGACGATGCGCTTGTCGCCGTCGAAATGATGGCCGGTCTGGCTCAGATTGGCGGCTTCGGCGCGCAGATCGAAGCGGCGCAGGATGTCGTCGGTGAAGGTCTGCGCGAGGGCGCGCAGTTGCAGACGACGCGCGGTGCCGGAGAGCTTTTCCAGCCAGCGCGCGACCCAGCGCAACAGCGCGAGTTCGTCGCCGATCTGTTGCAGCTGGTCCGCGCGCACCAGTTTGATCGCCACTTCGTGATGGCCTTTGACCGGCGTGACGAGCCGCGCAAAATGCGTCTGTTCGGCAAAGCCGCCGCGCACCGGCACCAGATCGACCGCGCTGAAGAGCGTGGCGAGCGGCTGGCCGAAGGCGCGCGCCAGCGCCTGTTCGGACTCGTGAGGCGGCAGTGGAGCTTCCATGTGATCGATTGCGTCGATCGCGTCGTGCAAGGTGCCGGTCGCGAGTTCGGGCCGTTCGGTGAGCGTCTGCGCGAAACGGCTGGCGAGCGGCCCCAGCGCCGGCAGCACGTTATGCAGGCTCCGCCCGCCGCGTCCCGACGCATGCACGCGGCCGACCAGCTCGATCATCCAGTGCAGTTTGTGCTCGGGCGGGGCGGCCAGCCAGATCAGGCGCGCGCCGTAACGCAGCGCGTGGAACAGCAGCAGTAGACGGCGAAACAGTGGCGGCATCGGTAGTTCGGTTGACGGACCGGCAGTATCGGGACACGCAACGACCGGACGTCGGCGCGCGGCCAGGGCAATAAGGTTAGCAGGTAAGTCGGCAAGTGAGCGCGCCGCTGGGAGCGTCGGCGCGCCACGCGTAATACAATACGCCGGCCTTCTCCAACCGCGGCGAAACCAGGCGTGCCGGCTTCCGGCCTTCCGCTGATGCTCTCAGAACTACGTCAGTCCCCTTTCCGGACGGTCTTCTGTTGCAAAACCCGCGCTGAAACCTGCACACCGGCATCGTACGCTGTCTTGCGCGTCGACAGTGAGCGTCCTGTACGGATATACAGTAATGGCGCCTGACGGTCCGTCCCACTCAGTAGGGTTTTGTTTTTCCGCGACCTACAAGACCGCGTGGCGCTCGCAATTCCTGCAAATAGTTGCACAGCCTTGAAGACCACAGACGGATCGGCAGAACGCCGATAACTGCCCCTGCCTGTGGGAAACAGGCGATCTGAGGTTTAAATCCTCTCGCCTCGACCAAAGAGATCAACACCTTACAAGTAATGTTTGTATGGCCTCTTTCGTTTCGTGCATAAGCCGACAACAATGAATTGCTCTGTTTGCGCCAATTCTGAGCAGTCACCGATCTATACTGCACTCATAAAATCCGCAAACGAGTGCTTGCGGGACATCTCCTGGAGGAACCGTGATGAAACTCGTTCAGCTCATCGTCGCTATATCTATTTTAATTCCAACTGTGTCATCGTTCGCTCAATCGACGCCGCTGGCTGCGAATGAAGACGTAAGGGCGCAGCTAGTTCAAGAAAAAACGACGTACCAATCTTTGAATTCCAACGATCAGAAGCAGGCGTCAATGAATAAAGTCAAACGGAATGGAGGGCAGTCTCATCAGATAGCCGGAATGAACATGGGTCGTTACTCGCTGTCAGTGGTCGGTCCTTCTTTTTGATGTTGCCGATGACTATCGCGTTGTCGTCGTATTCGCCGAACCCGGTATTTTCCTAAAGTCATTGCGATGGGCGAGCCTGTCATCGCAGCTGTTACGGACGAGTCCATCGTAGCGTGAACGGTTTCAACGCAGGTCTGCTTTACCTTTGATCGAACTGCGGGGCGCTCGGAGTCGTGGGAGCCACCTGCAAACGGCCGTTCGACACACGTGGGCATATTGTCGATAATCCGTCACATCGGGCGCAAAACCGAGCGCATTCACCCGCTCGTCCCTCAGATGCTTGATCACTTCTCCGGTCATCCGCTGACCTGTCTGTCGGGAAAGCAGGTTTTCGATTGAGAATATCTGTGCGGTCCGGCAGCGCACCAGTTGCATTCGCTTGCGCGAGTGGTCCCGTACCGGCCGCTCTTCTGCTGGATAAATGTAGCCTTCTGGCAATAGCCCCAGACGCAGGAGTTGCGCGAGATGGGCTGCATCGATGAAGTCGCCGCTATATTTCAGGCGCTCGTACTGCCTGATTGCCGCTGGGTTCGCCAGATGTACCTGATAGCCAAGCTCCATCAGTTCATCTACCAGCCAGTACCAATTGAACGTCGCTTCGATGACCACCCCGATCAGTTCGGCGCGGTACGGAGCCAGAGCGGCCCGAATCTGGATCGGATCGTTGGGTAACCGCCGCTGGTAGAGGACCCGGTCAACCTCATCACTGACCACCACAACACTGTGGTTTGAGTGCAAGTCGATTCCGCCAAACTTGTCCATGCTGACCTCCCGTGCATCAATTCGGTTTGGACCTTGACTTTACGCTGGCCGTCTCTGCTCGACCGAGAGCAGGCCGGCCATATGATTACCCGTGCCGTTCGACAACACGTGACTGTGTTGCCATCGACATGGCACGCCGATCAATGGTCCTCCATGATCCTTGACATATGTAATCCTTCATAGGATCATGCGATGCAGAATAAATTGATTGCGATTTAAGCGGTCTCCGGACCCGCCCGGCTGACCTGTGTTGACGTTTTCGTTTCGATCGTTCCGCAACAAGGAGAAGAGGTAATGGGAAATCACAAGCTCCGGCTGTCTATTGCCGTTGGCAACTATGACCGTATGCGGCCGCTCGTCGATGGGGATGTTCAGATCGACGGCGTAGATCCGGTCTTTATGCTGCAGGAACCTGAGGAGATCTTCTTTCGTGCGTTTCGGCACGCCGACTACGATATCTGCGAACTGTCGCTCAGCAGCTATTCTGTCAAGACGGCTGCGGGCACGTCGCCCTATATCGCCGTGCCGGTCTTTCCGTCGCGGGCGTTCCGGCATACTGCGATCTACGTGCGAGCGGACCGGGGCATCAACAAGCCTGAAGACCTGAAGGGCAAGCGCATTGGGGTACCCGAGTACCAACTCACCGCCAACGTCTGGGTCCGGCTCTTTCTCGAGGAAGAGTATGGGGTAAAAGCGTCCGATGTGACCTGGGTGCGTGGCGGCTACGAAGATCCTTCCCGAGTCGAGAAGATCTCGCTGAACCTGCCGGACGACATCAAAGTGGAAGACACCCCGGAAGGCGAAACCATCTCCCGGCTTCTGGCGGCGGGGGAGATCGATGCCGTCATCGGTCCGCGTGCGCCATCCTGCTTTGACCAGGGCCACCCGCAGGTTCGGTATCTCTTCGACGATCCACACAAGACTGCGGCCGATTGGTATGCGCGCACAAAGCTGTTTCCGATCATGCACACGCTCGGTGTCAGAAAGACGCTCGCGGATCAGCATCCGTGGCTGCCGGGTGCACTCGTCAAGGCGTTCGAGAAGTCGAAGGCGCTCGCGCTCGAGCGGCTTAGCGAGACCGGTGCGACCAAGGTGACCTTGCCATTTGTCGAAGACCAGTTGCGGGCGGCGCGCAAGCTGATGGGCTTCGATTTCTGGCCGTATGGCTTTGCGCAAAACGAGCACACAATCGACCGCTTCCTTGCCCGGCATCATGCCGAGGGCTTATCCAGCCGTCGGCTTCAGGCGCGTGAGTTGTTCCATCCCGCGAGCCTCGAAAGCTTCAAGATCTGATTCCAGTGTCGAGCCTTGTCCGGGGTCACGCGTCCAAGCCGGGCGCGGGCCCCGGAACGCCACATACTGGCTACTGGCAAGCCGATCGTCCAGAACGTTGCATGTCCGGCAACGAACAGACGGACATGCAAATTCGCTGGAGACCAGGTTTCAATAGAGTAGCGTGCCGAGGTTGACGCTCCCAATGCGATCTCTTGTAGCGAGAACCTTTTCCTTTCCGTCCTTTCTCACCCGCAATTCGATACGCGAGGACGGCGCAATCAGCCCAGAGAACCGGAAGTCGCCAAAATGGTCGGTTCTGGCGATGCGTTCGCCTCCATCGGCGGAGTCGCGCAGAATAATTTCAACACCCTCCAGATTACGCAGTTGACCACCACCCAGGTCTTCGCAGACGTTGCCTGCCACCAGATGGCTGAGCGCATCGTCGAGATTCCTGTAGAAGACGCGCGGCTTGGTGCCTAACTCGGGGCGCATGACTGACAGGTGCTCTTTCTCGACCATCTCCGCCAATTGGGCGTCTCCGACATTCAACGCACGGATCGCCTTGGTAGGGCAGGCTTGCGCACAGCGTGGCTCTTTCCAGCCGGCGTCGAGCAGGTGAGCGTCGAAGTTCCAGTTCTGCGGCACCTGTTCCTGTTCATTCCATTCGATCATGCCGTAAGGGCATGTGCCGACCAGATCGCGCCGGCCGTGCGACTTGACTGGGTCGATCACGACAATCCCGTCCGGGCGCTTGTAGATCGCGCCGTCCGGGGCCGCTTTGACGCAGGGTGCGTTGTCACAGTGATTACAGGTCTTCGGGATATAGGTGACATCGACGAGCGAGCCCTCTCCGCGAACGTGACGTTCGATCCGGATCGTTTCCAGACCTTCCGGCGGATGCGGCGCGGAATAACCCGGAAAGGCATTGCCGGCGTACTCGTCCTTGGTCGCGAGGACGCAGTTTCTGCAATTGATGCAGAGTGAAACGTCAACGACCAGCGCCCAGCCGCTCACGCTGCTTTCTCGAGAGTCGAGTCCCATTTTTCCACCTCCACCCAACAAGTATTAGGCATGATCCCGTCTGCAGTCGGACTCATTTTTCCACCTGGCGTCAGGAGATTGAGACAGCCTCCGCGATCGACCAGGCCCACCGAAGTCTCGATCAGGTCGAGCTCCGCACACGACTCGTTGCCGCGCGTCACGCCCGCTTTCACGAGCTGAGAAACGTCCACGGCACAGATCACCGACGCCTGCGCGTTGTAGACACGAACCAGATCGCCACGCTGTATGCCGCGCGTCTCCGCATCCCGGTTACTCATTCGCAGAACCCAATATCGATATCCGCCGACTTCCATCCGGTGTTCGTCGATCGTGCTGACGTGACTGTTCTTTCCGTCCGCATGCGTATGGAAGCTGTAGACCGGATGGTTGGTGACGAGCTGCAACGGGAACGGCTGTTTCGCCGCACTGGCGCGGTTTATGTATCGGTTGACGGCCGGCCTTGCGGGATCAATCTGCTCGATGCGACGCAGGCTCGACGGCACGAACTCGAACTTGCCTGATTGAGTGGGAAGTCCCTCGCCGAACGCTTTCGAATACACGCCGGGAAGCGGGTTCGCTTCCGGCAAATCCTTGGGCCGCCCTTGCGCGAACCAGCGCATGTCGACGGGCTGCTTTTCATTGTCCGAAGGAGGAGGGACGACGTGATAGCCCTTTTGCAGGAACTTCTTCCAGGTGGTTTGCTTCGGCAGGTCCGTGGAGTTGAACATCCGCTCGCACCACGCCAGTTCGGAGCAACCGCCTTCCGAGAACATGCCACCGTATCCAAGCCTTGTCATGATCTCCAGAAAGATCTGATAATCCGACTTCGATTCGCCGAGGGGCTCAATGCATTTGTGTTGCATGATCACCATGCGGTGATTGAGCTGGCTCTGCGCATGCTGGATGTAGCCGCCGCAATTGGCCCATTCGGAGATGTCATCACGTTCGAGCGCGGTGCAAGCGGGCAGAATGACGTCTGCGAACTGGGCCTCGTTCTCCATCCATATCGACTGGTTAACGATGAACTCCAGGGATGAGTGACGATACGCTTCAACGAGCCTGTTCGATCCCGGCGTTGTGCCGAACGATGACGAGCCGTAACGGTACAGCATGTGAATGCGGGAATGGCCCGGCCTCGGATACGAGTATTGAGCAAACTGTCCCTCGACCGAGAAGCCGTCCCACGCGTAGCCTTCCGATTTACCTTCCACGATGGCTTCGGCAAGCCGTTGCCGGGGGACGGCCTGCTTCACCGGGTTGATCGTGATGATGTGAGGCATGCGGCAGTAGTTGTTGGCGGCGCTCGCCGTGTTGTTCAGATCGCCTGAGATTCCGCCCTCGGCGTACCCGGGAAAGTAGAAATTGAGGTCCTGCGGCGCACCGATCTGCAAATTGCCGAAGTTGATCCCCGGTTTTCCCCATCCCTGCATGGCCATCATCATGACGACGCTTCGCGCCCATTGCGCGCCCGTCTCGGTGCGGCACGCGCCGCCAAAGCCCGCGCCCAGGCCGCCCGCCGCGAGATAAGTCTTCTTGGACGCCCACAACCGCGCGAGACTGCGGACATCCTTGGCGGGCACGCCGGTTTCCGCTTCTTGCCACTCGGGCGTCTTCGGTACGCCGTCCTCTTTACCAAGGACGTAAGCGCTCCATTCGTCAAAGCCGGTCGAATTTGATGCCACGTATTCCTTATCGTAGCTGCCGCTAACCATCCATTCGTGCATGATGGCGATCGCGAGCGCCGAGTCGGTGCCGGGTTTGATCGGCAGCCATTTCCCGCCAAGGAACTGAGCGGAATGCGTCAGATAGGGGTCGATATGCACGAATTCAATGCCGAGCTGTTTGGCCCACAGCCGGCGCTCGGTGCCTTCGAATCCGCCATAGACACCATTGGTCGATTCGGGATCGCTCGACCAGAACACGATGACCTCGGCATGCTGAAGGCAATCTTCGGTCGTGCCGTAAAAGCTCGGCGTGCCCAGGCGCAGGCTGTTGCCGTAGTGATGCATGGCCCCCCAGTACCAGCCTTCCCAACTGATCGGACTCGGTTCGATGCGGGTAAAGCCGATCAGGTTGCCGAAACGCAGCATCGCGCTAAGGTAGTAGTTGATGTTTCCCCACTGGTGGTGCGCGCCCGTGACCATGCCAATGGCTCCGGGGCCGTAGTCCTTCTTCATGCGGCGAATTTCCCCGGCGACGATATCGAGCGCTTCGTCCCAGCTGATGCGTTCATAGCCCGAGATCCCGCGATTCTGGGGATTGCGTTCGCCATTGGGATCGAAGTCGACGCGCTTCATCGGATAGAGGAGGCGCTTGTCGGAGTACACGAGCGATTTGAGCGAGAGCGCGTGCGGACTGACCGTTGCACGCCGTGCCGGCGAAAGCCGGCGACCTCTTGCCGTGATACTCCAGCTCGGTCCGTCTTCCTCTTCGAGATCGATGGGCGTGGTGCGGACAATTTTGCCGTCCTTGACGAAGACGAACACAGGGCCGCCATTGGTGAGGGTGACGAAACGCGTGGTTCCGTCTTTCATCGGCATGCCCTTACGCCACGCAGCCGTCTTCATCGTGTTGACGAGTTGGCCGAACCACACGAGCTTCTCGTCGCTTCCGCCCTGCGTGATCTTGAAGTTCTTGAGCGCATCGATCAGGAACGCATGATCCGTTTTCGGCGCGAGCATCTTGTGCGCGGTCGCGACGTCCATGAAGACGAGCTCGGCGTCGGGCCTGGCGCACACTCCCCAGCGTCCGGACACGCTGCCGTCCCTGAAATGGAGCTGCCTCGCGAGACTGTTGTTTCTGAGCCGTAGCTGGATGACTCCACTTCCTGTGGCGAGATGCGCGCGCACGGCAGGAAACTTGCGGGCCGCCATACGCAGGACGGTCGGCATGAGCCAGAGGATAAGTACAAGGATTTTTCGCTGCATGAGAATGTCATCCCTGAGCAGAACTGGGCTTTGATTGGACGCAACGACTGCCGTTCAGGCACCGATCGAGGTTGTTCTGAATTGCCCTTGATAAGCGAATTTTACGGAGCAGCGCGACGCAGCGGTCAGTCACGTTGTATGATCCTAACTGGAGCGGATCATTTGTAAGGCAATGATACCTAAAAAAATAAACCTATATAGAATGATGTTATTTGGTATAAATAAAGTCAAGGACTCCCATGGTGGGGTATGCCCTGACTACCGTTTGTTCGTGGCCCGGAAATTTGCCCGGTTGGCCCATATGGAAAGGAAACACGGAATGTCCAAGTCGAATCCCAGCGCCGCCAGGGCAACTCTGGATCGCGAACCGTCAGGCGAGGCAGCCGCGAAGTTGTTGCCCGAACTATTTGATGAGCGTGGCCGAACTGTGCCGTGGATGGCCAGGACGGTGCACCGGCTCTACGATGCACAGGGTCAGAAAATTCTCGACAAGGAAAACCTTGCCATTTCGTACTGGTATTACCTCCGCGTGCTGGCCGAGCGCGGCGAGCTGAATCAGCTCGAATTGAGCAAGCGAGTGGGGATCGCCTCGACGACCGCGGTGCCGGCGCTCGACAACCTGGAAAAGCGTGGGCTGGTGCAAAGGATCCGGGATCCTAAAGATCGACGAAAATATTACGTCAGTCTTAGGGAAGAGGGTAGACGCCTGGTCGACGACATCTTGCCGGAGTTCACGGACATCCACTCGGCCTCCCTCGACGGAATTTCTGCGCGGGACATGCGGGTGTTCTGGAAGGTCGCGCACCAGATTGAGCAGAATCTGATCCAGATGTCCAAGGACGATGCGGCCTTGGACTGACTGATACCGGTTGCCTGGGAGATTCCCTGGTGCTCTTGACTTGACTTGATTTGCTCCACGACACATCATTCTATATAAATCTATCCGTTATGCGATCATCGCAAAAGTGATATGCGATGGACGTTATTTGCCGACGTCCGCGAGGCGTAGAAAGAGCCGGCGGAGGCGGTGTTAGAGAACGAAGGAGGTGGACAAATGAGTGACAAAACGCATGATGCAGGCCCCCCCCTGGTGCAACTCTGGAGCCGTGACGGGTTCCAGGGTGCACTGTCAGTTGTGACCCGGCCCACCTATGCGCCTGATTATCTTTCCGTGCAGGGGCCGCACGCACCGCGGCGAGCCGTCCTCGAGCGCTTGACGCCTGACGATCACGACGACCCTGAGGCTCTTCCGACCACCGTGGCGACGTCCAGGCTCGGCGTCAAACTGCATGTGTCGGGGCGGCGCAAGCCCATGCCGTACGTGGTGCGCAATGTCGAAGCGGACGAGATTCATTTCATCCAATCCGGCACGGTCAGGTTCGAAACGGACGTGGGCTGTCTCACGGCGACGGAAGGCGACTTCGTCTGCATTCCCAAATCCGTCGCGTATCGATATGCGCCGACCGGCGATGCCATGCGAAGCATCATCGTCGAGAGTCCTGCGGCCCTGAAGCTTGCGCCGCCCGCGCCAAGTGGCCTGCTCAACGTAGCACGGGATCTCAAGTTTGCCGAGATCGACTCCGCCATGCCGGCCGGCGGTCCAACGCGGCTGGTGCTGAAAACCCTCGACCCCGAGAACACGGTCTTCACGATGCCGCATGATCCGCTTGCACTCGGCGTGTGCCTGTCGGAGTCCGTCCCGGTGTGGAAGCTGAATCTGGCCAATATCCAGCTTCACGCGTACCTGCCTGAGGGTGGTCCGCCCAGCCAGTTTCTGTCGTCGAGCACGGGCGACGTTCTGATGTTCAACCTCAGCGCACGTCCCGGAGGGCGGCCACCGGTTCACATCAACGCCGATTTCGACGAAGTGATCTGTTACGTGCGAGGCCCCGGCGCCTGGGGCGGGTGTACGGAACCGGGTACCTTGACCTGTGTGCCAAAGGGGGTCATCCACCACGGGCCGTCGGAGGACGTTCCTGAGGGCTATCAGGCATGGTTGCTGGAAACGCGCGCGACGCTGCGTTGGACACCGAACGCCCTTGCCGCTTCGGAGTTGATGGAAACGGGCCAATACCGGCCGCACCCCAGTGTGGACAATTGACCGGCGTGACGCGACTCGTATTTCGAGGATGCAATGAAAAAACGTTTTCGAGTAGGAATCGTGGGAGTGAGCGCGCAGCGCGGTTGGGGCACCGCAGCGCATATTCCTGCGTTGCGTGCGTTATCCGACGTATTCGAGACCGCCGGCGTGGCAAACACGAGTCTCGCGAGCGCAAAGGCGGCCGCTGCTGCCTTTGGCATTCCACGCGCGTTCGAGAACGTGGCGGAGCTCATCGCCTCCCCGAATATCGACGTCGTGGCCGTCACGGTCAAAGTTCCGCACCATCGTGAAGTTGTCGCCGCGGCTTTGGCGGCGGGCAAGCATGTCTACTGTGAGTGGCCGCTCGGCAATGGCCTTGCAGAAGCGATCGAGCTTGCAGACCTCGCCAGGGCGAGCCACGCACGGGCAGTGGTGGGCACCCAGGCCACCGCGTCGCCCGAAGTCGAACTCGTGCGCAAGCTCGTGGCTGACGGATACGTGGGCGAGGTGTTGTCGTCGACCTACCTCGGCTGCGGCCCTACCTGGGGCGACGAAGTCACGCGCGGTGACTCGTACGCGATGGATGCGGCCAACGGCGCAACCTTGCTGAGGATCATCGGCGGCCATGCACTTGCGGCCATCCAAAGTGTGCTCGGCCCAGTAGACGAGGTGGAAGGTTTGATGTCGCAGCGCCGCAAGACTGTGCGCATTGTCGAGACGGGCGACACGATCCCAATGCGAACACACGATCATGTGATGGTCAATGCCGTTCTGAAATCGGGCGCAGCGTTGTCGCTGGAGCTTCGCGGCGGCCTGCCGCGTGGCACGCAGCTGTTGTGGGAGATCAACGGAACGCTGGGCGATCTGCGCATTACCGCTGCGCATGACCACTATCCCGTGATCAATATCGCGCCATTGCGCGTGGAGGCGGGCCGCAAGGGCGAGCAGGGGTATCGCGAGGTCGAGGCGGCGAAATCCGATTTCGCGGATGTGGTCATTGCGCGCAATGTGGCGGCCATCTATCGACAGATGGCCGACGACCTGGTTCACGGAACCAGCACTGCTCCTGATTTCGATGACGCTGTGGCCCTTCACAAGGTGATTGATGCCATCGAGCGATCAGATCAGACCCGCAAGCGGGTGCGAATCGACTGATCTGTTGAGGTCTGCGATCGGGGCCACTGGCACGCCGCACGCAGACTATCGTGTTGCCAGCGGCAACAACACATCTCAACGTTGATCCTCAACCACACCGACCTGCTCGACGAACCCGCAAGTGACACTGCTGGCGGGTCGTCTGTCTTTGCATTGCACCACACTCACTAAAGACATCCGCGGTCCATGCGGCATGGCTAGGGAGATTCCCTAGGGTTCTTGACTTTGGTCGCTCTAAAACACATCATTCGATATAAATCAATCGCTCATGGAATCATCGTATTCGAATTGATGTGCGCGAGAATACGCTGCCCGCATTCCTCCGTTTATTTTCGAGCTATTGCATTCCGCCGTCGAGGCTATCAATCGGCATCCACTTCCGGAACCAAGATTTTTCGTAATAACTCAGGGCGCAGATAGATAAAAGAACAAGAAATCAGGTGCAAATTCATTTGTAAATATTTCGTACAACAGATAAATGCAAACGATAGGCGCGTTGTGAAACATTTAAACCGCTCCGCATGATGCTGACTATCCTCCGCGCTTCCTGCCAACAAGCTCATGGAAGTATTTGCGCAATACTTGTTCGAGACGAATCATGAATGACCAGAAAACGCTGCTGCAGGTCGATGGTGTCACCAAGATCTTCCCCGGAGTCCGGGCGCTCGACAACGTGACGTTCTCGGTGGTCGAGGGCGAGGTACACGGTCTCGTTGGCGAGAACGGGGCAGGCAAGTCCACGCTGATGGCCGTTGCGTCCGGC
Organism: Paraburkholderia ultramafica; assembly: GCF_902859915.1. GTDB lineage: Bacteria > Pseudomonadota > Gammaproteobacteria > Burkholderiales > Burkholderiaceae > Paraburkholderia > Paraburkholderia ultramafica. The sequence continues at coordinate 47,529 of NZ_CADIKK010000001.1, read as the reverse complement.
GCCCTCGTTCCGGAGCAGGGGCGCGTCGTGATCGACGGCACCCAAACGCGAGGCGACACGGAGCAGGCACGCCGGTTGGGGCTGGCCATCGTACGGCAGGAACCGGCGCTTATGCCCGACCTGACCGTAGCGGAAAACCTCTATCTCGGCGTGCCTGCCGAGCAGCGTCCGTCCTTGATAGAGGTTGCGCAATGGGCACGAGGGCTCCTCACGCAATGGAGCGACGATGTCGCAATCGATGCGAACGAGCGCGTGGGGAGCCTGGGCCCCGAGCAGAGGTTCATCGTCGAAATCGTCAAAGCGCTTGCTGCAAAGCCCAAGGTTCTGGTTCTCGACGAACCGACCGAGCATCTGTTGACGGAAGACGTCGACCGTTTGTTCGCGCGCATCCGCAAGATAACCGCTTCGGGTTGTTCGGTCGTTTATATCTCGCACCGGATTCGCGAGGTGCAGAGAATTGCACATCGCCTGACGGTTCTTCGCGATGGTCAGGGCCAGGGCACCTATGAGGCCGCGGGCCTCAGCGAACAGGAAATCGTCGAACTGATCGTGGGCGGCGCGCTCGACCGCGACTTCCCGGCCAAGGGCAACAACAGCGGCGCAAGCGTCGTTCTCGAAGTGGCAAAGCTGCGTGGTGCCGGCTTTACCGACATATCTGTGCGGATCAGGAAAGGCGAGATTGTTGGTCTTGCGGGAATCGACGGCAATGGCCAGCGAGAGTTCATGCGGGCTCTCGCGGGACAAACGCGAAGCCGCGGCAGCGTCACGGTTGCCGGCGTTCCCGCGAAGCTTCACAACTCGCGGTCTGCCGCCGATTCGAGCATCCGTTATCTGCCGGGCGACCGTCACCGCGAGGGCATTTTCGGCGAATTGTCGGTGCGCGAGAATTTTTCTCTCCGCAGTCTGCCATTCGATTCCATCAAGGGGTGGGTGAGCCAGCGCAGCGAAGCAAAGCGCGCGAGAGACGCCGTGACGCGATTCGCTGTCAAGACGCCGTCCATCGACACGCCTATTCGTACGCTGTCGGGCGGTAATCAGCAGAAGCTCGTGCTGGCGAGCGTGCTCGCCAGTCATCCCAAGGTGCTGCTGGTCGACGAGCCGACCCAAGGCGTGGACATTGGCGCGCGGATGGAAATCTACAGGGTGCTTCGCGAGGCTGCAGCCGCCGGCGCCGCCGTGATCGTCGTTTCGTCGGACGCGCACGAGGTGGCGGGACTCTGTGATCGCGTGCTCATCTTCTCGCGCGGACACGTCGTCAAGGAATTGGGCGAGAACGCCGTCAGCGAGAACAACATCACGTCTGCCGTCCTGACCGCAACGACTGAGCGGGAGAAGGGCGCTTCGCGGACTTCCGGGCTCTGGAAGTGGGCTGCCGGGGATTGGGCGCCGCTCGTGATGCTTGCCGTCGCGGTCTGTGCACTCGGCTTGTATGCGGCGCACGTCAATCCGGCCTACCTTTCTGCGCGAAACCTGAGCGGAATGCTGGCGCTCGTGGCGACACTGGCCATCGTCGCGTACGGGCAGCAGATGCTCATGCTGGTCGGCGGGATCGATCTTTCGGTTGGGCCGCTCATGGGGCTCATCGTCGTCATACAGTCGTTCTTCCTGAATGATGGCGCCTCGTTGGCCCATCAGCTCTCGGGATGGGGGATCGTATTGCTCGTCGCCCTCGCCGTCGGACTCGTGAACTGGATGCTGGTCGGCCCGTTCCGGTTGCATCCGATGGTGGCGACACTCGCGACGTACATGGCGCTGCAGGCCGTCTCCCTGCTGCTGCGCCCGGTTCCGGGTGGCCTGATCGCGGATTCCATTGCGGAGTCGATCAGTGCGCAGGTCGGCGTCATGCCCATTATCGCGATCGTGGCAATCGTGCTTGCCGTGGTGCTCGAAATCGCGTTGTTCAAGTCGAGGGCCGGTCTCACGCTGCGCGGCGTGGGCTCCCGCGTCGAAGCGGCCCGCATGTCCGGTGCCCGCCCGCAACTGACGTCGCTCGCCGCGTACATGGGGTGTTCGTTTCTTGCGGGCGTCGCTGCCGTGCCCATGATGGCGCAGGTCGGCACTGGCGACCCCAGCGCCGGTATCAACTACACGCTCGGAAGTGTCGCAGCGGTAGTGATCGGCGGCACGAGCCTGTTTGGCGGACGCGGCTCCTTTGTCGGTTCACTGCTGGGGGCGCTCCTCATCATTCAGGTGAACGTCGTCACCTCGTTCCTCGATATCGGTGACTCGTGGCAGTCCTATCTTCTGGGCGGGATGATCCTCACGTCAGTCGCGCTCTATTCCAAGAGCAGAGAAATGGTGGTGGCGAAATGAGAAACGCAACGCACAATCAGGCGGAAGTTATGTCGGAATTCCTTGAGCCCTCTACGTCGAAATCAAAATCAAAGCCCGCACGGCTACCCGTGATTGATGAATTCTCATGGATCTGGGTTGGGCTGATCGCGCTCTTCGTCTGCAGTTCCATCGTCGCGCCGGGCACGATGACGCGAGGCTCGATCCTGGCCATGCTTCCGTTCGCCGGCATTCTCGCCATCGTTGCGACAGGCCAAACGCTGGTTATCCAGCAGCGCGGGCTGGACATGTCGGCAATCGGCATGGTTTCGCTCGCTGGCATTGTCATGGCCAGAACGGGATTCGCGTTCAATTCCATAGTCCTCGCCGTCATTTCTACGGTCTGCATTGGCGTGGTCGTCGGAATCATCAACGGTGCGCTCATCTCGAGGGTCGCGATCACGCCGCTGGTGGCGACGCTTGCCGTCAACGCGCTGCTGATCGGCTGCGCACGCTCGTTGACCGGTAACGTTCCGGTGGACGTTCCGACCGTCATGCAAACCATTTCGCACGCCCAGTTCCTCGGGCTTCCGGCCAACGTCTGGTTCGCCCTCGCGTTCGTGACGACCGCGTGGGTTATTACCCGCAAGACCACGGTAGGGCGCAGGTTCGTCGCCGTCGGGGTGAATCCGCGCGCGGCCGAGGCCGCAGGCGTCGCCGTGCTGAAGTACAGGATTGGGGCGTACCTCGCGTCCGCCGTTTGCTTTTGCGCGGCGGGCATGCTGCTCGCCGGATTTATCGGAAGCGCGTCGCAAACTTCCGGCAACGACTATCTCCTGCCGGCGATCGCGGCCGTGGTGGTCGGGGGCACGCCGTTCACGGGCGGCAGAGGCAGTGTCGTTGCGAGTGCGGTGGCCGCATTGTTCATGGCGCAACTCGGTCAGCTCGTGCTGGCGCTTGGCGCTGGCCCCGCTGTTCAGCTCCTCGTTCAGGCTTGCGCGATTCTTCTGGCGACAACGGTACGTCATCTTCCGGAAGTTCTGCGGACAATTCGCAAGTCAAGGGGGTAGTCGTTTTGCACCGCGTCCGCCAAGCCACTGGCGCACGCTTATTGACCAGATCTGAAAATTTTCGGTTTGTAATTAGCAGTGCGATGATTTGCTTTGTTCGATTCTGGCCGCTTGTGGCTTGCGCCGGAGGTCGAGTCAGGCGATTGAAAGGCCCTACGGTCTATCTGTGCTAATCGGCGGCAAGGCAGCGGATTATGGGCAGTGTGGTCCGGAAAGAGGCCTCCGCTTTATCCATGGAGATCATTTTTCGTTCAGGATTACAAAATGAAAAGACTGGCATTATTTACAGCTTTGACAGTCATCGGGATCTGCAATGCAAACGCACAGAGCTCAGTGACCCTGTATGGGCGCGTTGCGGCTGGCCTCGATTTCGTGACAAATGTGGCGACGAACGGCCAGTCAAAGAACAATTTCCGATTCGGCAGCAATCAGTACGGGTACAGCTGGTTTGGCCTGAAAGGCGACGAAGACCTCGGCGGTGGCGTGCATGCGGTCTTTAAACTCGAAAGCCTGTTTTCGTCCGGAACCGGCCAGATTTTTGCTAACGAGCTCTTTCCCCGCTACGCGTACGTGGGCCTGGCCCACGAGAAATACGGGAGCATCTGGTTCGGCGCGGCCATGAGCCTGGCCGACGAAACCGGCTGGTACATTGACCCGCTGGGAGAGCAGGTTGGGACCGGTATTGCCAACTTCGCGTTCGGAAGAGCGTGGGGGCCGCGATCAAACGTGGTCACCTACAATTCACCTAACTGGGGCGGCTTCTCATTCCGCCTGCAGAATGGTTTTGGCAACCAGGCCGGCAACTTCCGCGGCGGGCGCGAGTTCAGTGCGAGCGCGCAATACACGGCCGCCAGCTTCGCTGCGTACGGCGTATACGAAGAACTCCGCGACGCCAACGGGAAGTTTTCAGACCTGTACGCCGCATCCCGGGTATACATGGCCGGTGTCACCTACACGTTGGGCCAGGTCAAGTTCTACACGGGCTATCAGCAACTGGTCTCATCCGGACAGGACACGGTCGCCACTACGTTTAACCCATTCGCCGCCACACGCTCCCAGCAGGAGTGGGTCGGCGCCTCGTATCAGGCTACCCCTGCGCTTTCGCTCCAGGCCGGCTGGTATCACGGCAATGTGAATCATGGCGGTGGAACGGGCAATCTCGGTGCCATCGGCACCACCTACAACCTGTCGAAACGGACATTCCTCTATCTGACCGTCGGAGCAATGTTTAACGGCAAGCAGTCCGCGTTCCCTGTTGAAGCGACCGACTCTCTGCCACTGCCGGGCCACAACCAGCAAGGTGGCTACTTCGGCATCATGCACTTCTTCTGAGCGAAATTGACTGAAGGCATCGCGAGCCTGTGTCGATGCCTTCAGCGTCCCGAACCCAATCATCAACAAGGAGACGATTCACGATGTCGGTTACGCAAACACCCACAGCAGCGACCGAGTTTGTTTCAAAGGTCTATGAAGCGATCGATTCGATGGACCAGCAGGGATTCGCGAACTGTTTGACCGAGAACTGCACTTTCGTCTTTGCGAATAGCGATCCTGTCATTGGTCGAGCAAATGCTGCTGCGGCTTCACAGAATTTCCTGAAGCAACTTGCGGGCATCAAGCATCGCCTCCTTAACGTATGGACGTTCGAGGATGTCATTGTTTCGCAAATATCCGTGACTTACACACGCAAGGACGGCTCGACACTAACGATACCGGCCGTGACGATCTGGAAGTTGCAGGACAGATTGATTGATGAGTGCCGTATCTACCTCGATATTTCTCCGCTGTTCGAGCGTTGATCTACGAGGGCAAAGAAATGAATCGCGATCTTGAGGGGAAGACCATCATCGTCACCGGCGGCGGCTCGGGTATCGGGCGTGCGGCGGCGCTGGCATGCTCCGTGGCGGGGGCACGCGTTGTTGTCGCCGATATTGATGATGCCGCGGGAGAGGAGACGGTCTCGGCGATTCAACGCGCAGGCGGTGATGCAATCTTTGCAGCAACGAACGTAGCGGATGAAGAACAGGTCGAAGAACTCGTGGCAGAGGCCATGCCCAAACCTGTTGTATGATTTCTCTTTGGTGAATCAGTTTGAACAGCTAGTACCAACCGACGCCTCCATCCCATGCTGAGGAATGAGTGAATGCCCAAATCCAATACGTCTGCAGTCAAGGCAGCCACCACCGCTCCGAAGTTAGTCGAGGCAACCGCGCAGAGACCATCAGATGTATTTGATGATCGCGGCAGAACCATTCCGTGGATCGCGCGAACGGTACACCGGCTTTACGATGCTCAAGCGCAGAAGCTTCTCGACACGGAAACTCTTCCGATAGCGTACTGGTACTACCTTCGCGTACTGGCCGAACGCGGCGAGGTCAATCAACTCGAGCTCAGCAAGCGCGTGGGCATCGCGTCGACGACCGCGGTACCCGCGCTCGACTACCTGGAAAAGCGCGGTCTGGTGAAGAGGGAGCGCGATCCAAACGACAGGCGAAAGTATTTCGTCAAACTACAGGACGAAGGCAAGCGCCTCGTCGACAAAATGTTGCCTGATCTGACCGACATGATTTCCGGGTCACTCGAGGGAATCTCGCAGAGGGACATGCGCGTCTTCTGGAAGGTCATGCATCAGATCGAAGCAAACCTGATTCAGATGGCTCAAGGCGACACGATCGTCGACTGACTGACTTACTGATCGCGAACGCCAGCGGTGCTGTCAGGTTTGTGCGATCTTGTGAGCCGTCGAAGAAGCGGCCATGGAAGCAGGGCCGTCTTCTGACTGACTACGCTTTGCCAGCGCCATCGCCGCCAGATAACCAAACGTGATCGCCGGTCCCAGCGTAATGCCGGCACCAATGTAGTGGCCGCCAACAGGCGAGTTCATGTCGTTGCCGCATGCAAAGATGCCGGGAATCGGATGGTCGTTGTTGTCCAGAAGTTCACCGTTGGGTCCCGTCACAAGACCGCGGCTCGTGCCGAAGTCGCCCGGCATCAGCTTGACTGCGTAGAAGGGTCCCTTCGTGATCGGGCCGATACACGGGTTCGGGGTGTGAGTGGTGTCGCCCTTGTAGATGTTGTAGGCCGACGCACCCTTGCCGAAGTCCTCATCGACCCCGGTCTCCGCGAAGCGGTTGTTGCGTACGACGCTGCGCGCGAGCCCGGCGGCATGGATGCCTGCCTTGGCGGCGAGCTCCTCGAGTGTCTTGCCGCTATAGAGATAACCTGACTCCTCATAGCGACGCAGCGACATGCCCGGCAGGATGATGCCAATGCCATACTTCTTCACGGCTGCTGCGTCGGCGACCAGAAACGCGGGGATCGCGCCGGCGTCGAACATTCCTTGGGTGAAGGCGTGGTACGACGCGGCTTCATTGGTGAAGCGATTGCCTTCCTTGTTCACCGCAATGAAACCGGGCTTGGGCCGATCAAGCATGAAGTGGCCCCACAGCGTACTGCCTTTTTCGTTCCGGTATTGCGAAATCGGCACGTAGTAACTTGTGTCGCGCGCATTGTGATCGAGCCGGCCACCGACTGAAACTCCGAGTCGAATGCCTTCGCCGACATTGCTTGGCAAACCGAGGCCGAGTTCGACCGTCGGCTGACGGGAATGCTCGCGGCGCATTTCGAGGTTACCGCTATAGCCGCCGGTCGCAATAACGACGCCGCGGTGCGCGCGGACGCGAGACGTGCAGCCATTGCGCGTCACTTCGGCACCGATCACGGCGCCATTCTCGGTGATGAGCCGCGTTGCATGCGCGCCTGGCCAAACCGGAATCTGCTCATCGAGGATCGTCTTGTACAGGCGCGCAATGAGCGCATTGCCGCCCACGAGGCGGGTGCCGCGATGATAGCTCAGGCGGTCTTTGCCGTAGCGCAGGAAGCGCTTCACGACATGCGAGAACGATTTGAACGAGCGCGTGAAGGACAGGAAGTGGTTCAAATCCAGAAGGTCGAGCATCATGCCGCCAAATGGGGCGAATGCCGGCAACGGTGCGCGCAGGTCCTTGAAGTGTGGACCGAGCACGCGCCCGTCGAACTCGAGCGGGGCGTGAGCCCGTCCGAACATGCCGCCATCGGACTCCGGATAGTAATCCGGGTAATGGACCGCCATCACCTCGAGCTCGGAATGGCGGACCAGATAGTCCAGCGCAACCCTGCCCTGGGTGATGTAGCTTTCCTGAAGCGGACTACCCACGGTGGTGCCGACGGTCGCCGCAAAGTACCGACGTGCTTTCTCGAAGGAATCCTGAAAGCCCGCCTCCTGCATCGGCGCGCTATCGACGAACCACATCATGCCGACCGACCAGGCGGAGGTGCCGCCAACCTGGTCCGTCTTCTCCAGCAGGAGCGGCTTGAGCCCTTCGTTCTTCGACACGATGGCCGCCGACATGCCACCTGCACCCGCTCCCAGGATGATGACATCGACCTCGAAATCCCAGCCTGCCGTCATATCAGTACTCATAGCGCTTGTCCTGTTGGAGAGGTCCCGGGAGTTTCGCTTGCACATCCATTTTGCGCATGCTGTATAATCCTCGCAAAGCGGATTATCTTCAAAGAGATAATGCTTTTTGGAATAGATTTATATCGAATGATGTGTTATAGATCGAACAAAGTCAAGAGTTCCAGGGAATTTCCTGTATCGGGAGCATGACGCTTGCTGCCCAAACCCGGACCGTGCGTTGCCGGCCGGGTGGCCCCAGTTGAGGAATGGCCAATGTCAAAACTAGGTTCGAATGCGATGCATGATGCGCTCGAGGGGCTGGAAGCGCCGAGTAATCAGCGCTCAGACGTTTTTGACGACCGCGGCCGAACTGTGCCCTGGATGGCGCGCACGATATACCGTCTCTACGACGCCCAAGGCCAGAAGCTGCTGGACAGGGAGGGCGTTTCGGTCGCGCACTGGTTCTATCTTCGGGTGCTGGCCGAACGTGGCGAGATGAACCAGCTCGAACTCAGCAAGCGGGTAGGCATCGCGTCGACCACGGCCGTACCGGCGCTCGATAGCATGGAAAAGCGCAATCTCGTGCGACGCACGCGCGACCCCAAGGACAGAAGAAAATACTACGTCAGTCTGCAGGATGAAGGGCGGCGCCTTGTCGACGAAATGCTGCCTGAGCTCACCGAGATGATTTCGACTTCGCTCGAAGGCATCTCGGCAAAAGATCTCCGGGTTTTCTGGAAAGTCATGCACGGGATCGAAGACAATCTGACCCAGATGTCTCAGGGCGACTCCGTGATCGACTAGCCACCGGCGGGTCGTTGGGCGCATCGCCCATCGACGTGCGGCCAACGGCGGCATGCGCTCACGCCACGCGCATGGTCGGGCGCTCACGGCACGGCGGGAAAATACACCAGAGTCCGTCCTTGTGGCGGAAGAAGAACATGGCCGCGGTTCCGGCGGCCCTGCGTGCTTCGACGCACACGTAACATTGCCGCCTCGCACGCTGGTTCCTGAATTCGACCACGTGCACCGTGTCCATCGAGGTGGGAGCAAGCCAGTGTTCCACCATCGAGTGCAACGACTTTCCTGCGCTAGCCATGATCTTCTCCTTACCACGCTCGCCTTGATCGCGTGACTACAACCAGCTGCCTATTTGCTCACCTTGATCCGCTTGCCTGTTTCACTCGACTGCTCGATTGCATGTAGCACTTCGTGTAGGGCGCGTGCGTGATCGAAGCTGGGCGCCGTGCGTGTGCCATGGCGCAGGTCATCGGCGAGCAACCGGTAAACGCCGGCGACATTGCGCGCGGCGACGGCATCGCCGGCGTCGATCGGGAACGGATCCGGGACGTCGAGTTCCTCGTAGCCGTCCTGGCCTTTGCGTCCGAACTCGACCCGCAAGGGCGAGATGTTCACCGCCGGGACATGTTCATTCCTTGCGGTGACACGCAGATCGCCCTCGCTTCCGTTGATTTCCCACAGCAGCTTCGTCCCGCGCGGCACGCCGCCGCGGAGCTGCAGCGACAGCGGCGCTCCGGAGCGCAGAATTGCGTTCGCCATGAGGTGGTCGGGCGTTTTCATCTCGACGGTTTCGCCAGTCTCGATGATGCGCACGGTTCGCCTGCGTTGCGAGAGCACCGCGCCGATCTGGTCGATATTGCCGAGGACGGCATCAATCGCCGCAATGGCGTGCCCCCCAATCACGGAAAGCAGTGTGGCGCCGTTGCGGTTGTCCATGGCGTAGGCGTCACCCTGCAGGACGTCGTCGCCCCAGCTGAAACCCGAACCGACGTACGTCGAAGAAAGGACAGTGCCGATCTTGCCGTCCGCGACGAGCTTGCGCATGAACTGCACTTCGGGGGAGGCGATCGCCTGCGCGCCAACCACGGCCAATGCCTTTTTCTCACGCGCGAGTTCGGCAAGTGCAATGGTTTCTTCGAGCCCGTTGCCGAGTGGCCATTCGCTGTACACGCTCTTGCCTGCCTGCAGGGCCGCCGTGAGGACTTCCTTGTGGTGCTGAACCTTGACGGTGATGACGACGATGTCGATATCCGGCGATGCGGCCAGCGCAGCGGCGCTCTCGAATGCTCGCGGGATGTCGAAAGCAGCAGCTGCGGCCTGCGCGCTCGCGAGGCTCGTATTTGCCACGCCGGCGAGTTCAAAGACGTCGGACAAGGCCCGCAAGGCCGGAATATGGGCTGTCGCCGCCCAGCCGCGTCCTGGGCTCAGGCCGACGATACCGATACGATATTTTCCTTGCATTGCTTCCTCTGACCTTTAGATAACTGCAGTAACGAAAGCCGTCATACGATCTGGTATTGGTACGACGGGTCTTCCTTGTCACGGCGCCCGACAGTGAAGTTTTCGAGCGGTGCCATATCTGTGGGAACCGGGTCCGATCGCTGCGAGTCGAGCACGACCACCCGATCGGCAATGCGCCATTCACCGTTGCGCCGCTCCATGCGGTCCACGTAGCGAATGTTCACCACCCAATCCATCGCTGGCTTGTCGCCGTCGGGCTTCGTGCGGTGGCTTGCCTGCGCATAGTGTTCCGCGAACGCCACGTTGCCGTGCACCTCGACATACTGGTTGCCGGTGAAGTGTTGAGTCGATTCGAAGCTCGGCAACAACTCGGCTGCCCAGTCGATGAAACCTTCTACGTCGCCGGTGTACGCACCGTGCCTGTCGATCGCATCCGGGTGATAACACGACCGCACGAGATCCCAGTCCATCCGATCGATGCCACGGCAATAGCGGATATGAACGCGGCGAATCTCCGCCTCATCCAGCAGCTGCTGAAGTTTCGCTTCCACTTCGGTCTCCTTGATTGGGTCGTCGCAACTGAACTCGGGTGCAAAGCACGATTGCCTGCTTCCGTCGTGCCTGCACGCTGTACGCCTGCGCGGTCATGGCCGCGCAATCCTTTTAATTCCGGGCCGGCTTGCCGACCAGCGCCCGGTATTCATTGGCCGAGGCAGGCTTGCGTCCGAGCAGGCCGGCGATGTCGCGCGCCATGTTGAACATTTCCAGATTGTCCTTGAGACGCTCGTCGCTGTTCGGGTACTTCCACGGGGTGTCTTCGGTGCCAATCCGGATATGCAGGCCCATCATCGTGGCGAGGGTAGTCATGTAGAGCGACGCGCGGCCGGCCGCACAGACGCTGATGACCGACGTCGGATCGATCTTGCGGATCTGGTCGACCATCAGGAACATGTGCTGCGTCATGTCCTGGGCATCGCTCACCCACGTGCCGGACACCAGCGTGCGACCGACGTTGAACGGCAGGCCATAGAGAATCAGCCAGTTGTAGGGTTTCTTGAGAATGCCGGTATCGATCAGTTTGCGCTTCGCGAGTTCGATCTCGCCGGAGCTATGGACGGCCAGTTCAGGTTTGACGCCGGTTGCCTCGAGCTCCATGATGGCCGGCACCATGAAGGCTTCCGGATGGCCCGGCGCGCACGGTGCGACTTCGGTCAGACCTGCGCGAGCGGGGCTCACGCACTCATCGAATGACGAACCGTTGAGGACGTTCAGATTCGGCACGAAGTCGTTGCCAAAGCGCGCACGCAGCGGCTCGAGAACGGCGGAATAGGCCTCGACTGGCGGAATGTCGCGGTCGAGGCGCCGCCCCTTCTCGTCGGTCATGAACGAAAAGTCGATATGCACGCCGCAGGCGCCGGCTTCGATGACGCTCGACGCGGCATCCACATACTCCGCTAGCGACGTGGTGCTCTCAAAGCGCCCCGATACGGCGGCATTGATCGCAATCTTGTCCGACACGTCCCATTTGGGTTGCAGCTCGGCTCCGGCAATGAACTGGTACTCCTCCATTTCGCGTTTGGCGGCTTCCCAGAGAGACAGTTTTTCGACCATGATGATCCTCGACACAGGTAGTGAATTTAGGCTCGCAAATCTTCCGAACCCACGGCAACCAAACTGGAGAGGTGTTGGTGGGTCGCGCCGAAAAAGCACACCCCTCCCGTAATCAGATCGTGTGCATCAAGATGATTCCATGCACAATCGATTTATATCGAATGATGTGCCGTAGAATCAAGTAAGTCAAGGAACCTGGGGAATGCCCTGGGGAGCCGCGCGTGAGCAACGACCCTGCTGAGGCGAGGAGGTTACGTCTTGGGGGATATTCGGAGGCCTGGCACCCTCGTAGGTAAGGCGCAGGAGGCCGTTCGAGGAAGAAAGCGCGAAGTCCACGCGGCTCGTGGCGGACGTCGCGCTGGACAATGTCGTCGTTTGTGGCCTTATCGGTCTGCGGCAGTAAATGCGGGTCGTTTGAGACCCGTGTTTAGCGATCAACGCTCGAACACGGCCTTCAGCTTCTGCGGCGGAAGCGCGGAGGTGAGGTCGGCATCCGGCGGAGCGGTCGGATCGCACTTCGGATCGAGGCCCTTGGTGCTATCGGCGTAGGCAAAGGGCAGAATCGACGGCGACTCCTTGTTGACCTTCCCCTGATAGGCCGCTACACCCTGCCGCACGGCAAAGCGGACGTAAGTCGTCGTGCCGTCGAGCGTGTAATACGAATAGGGCTTGCCTGCCTGCTTCGCCGACATGTAGTGGCAATTCACCTGGTTGTCGCTTGCAATCGTCGCGATGGCGGGGACCGGCAGGTGAGCCTGCTCGAATGCCTTGACGGCGGCCAGCGAAGTTTCGCCACCATCCGTCACGATGGCGTCAATCTTCGGATACTGCGCGATGAGACCGACGGTGGCCTTTTGTGCGTCGACGGGATTCCAGTTCGTCACGATGTACTGCTCGTTGAGCAACTTCAGATCCGGGTATTTCTTGAGTCCGGCCTTTAGACCGTCCATGAAGTTTTGCGAGGTGGTCGCTCCCGGCGATCCACCCATGAACACGACATTTCCCTTCTTCACCGTGCTTCCGAGCCAGTCGGCCCACAGAACACCGATCTGCTGCGTATCGCCCACCACGTTGACGACGTAATCACGACCTGGCGTGCCTGCCATCTGAGCGGAGTACGGGACGACCGCGACGCCCGCCTTCATGGCCGCCCGCATGGCGGGAAGCTGCACCGCGCCGAAGTCAGGAAGCAGGATGAGGACGTTGATGCCCTGCGCGACCATGCTGTTGATATCGGAATTTGCCTTCTGCGGATCGCCGTTGGCATTGCTGTAGATGATCCGCGTGACGTTCTTGCACCGGCTGAGTTCGTCCTTGACTTCCGCGAGGCCGGTCTTGCGCCACGTATTGCCACCGTAGCCGTCCGACACGCCGACGATCATCGGCTTCGTACCGCACATCGGCGTGATGTCGCCTTGATGGTTGGTGATGGAATCTCCCGCCGCGTGGGCAGGAGTAGGGATCAAACCCATGGCAAGAAGCAGGCTGGCGCTTATTTGCGTAATCGGGACGAGCGTCTTCCGTCGCCAGTATTGAAGATCGCGTCGGTCCTCGAGGCCGCACTGATGAGCGGCCATAGTCCCTTGCGCAACGAACGTAGTTTGCGGTTTTTGCATTGCAGCTTGCGATGCGCGAAGCTTGAAGAACATGGTGATCCTCGCCGTGGGTGATGGATGAGTCATGGAACTGGGTCGATCAGGAAAATGGAACTTCGTGTGGTGACATTGGTATGTGATGCTAAGCGAAACAGTGTGTTGCAGGATAGATTCATATCGAATAATGTGTCTCGGGATGAGTGAAGTCAAGCACCCTGGGGAAAGTCCCTGGCAAGGGGGCATGTGAACGTGAAGGGTGCGGCCGAATGCGCTTCGCGCGAAGCGATGAGGAAGGGGCGAATGCAGCGCACCCGCCCGCAGGTCGAAAATGAGAGAGGAGACGGAGGCGGGATTCCGGGAAGTCCGATCTGCCCCATCCGTCAGCGCAATGATCGGAATCCAGTCGGAGAAATGGTCCAGCCGCGTTGTTGTCAGGGCACCCGACTGGCTTGCGACACAAACTTGGTGACGAGGTAGCCATCGAACGTCTCGATGCCACCTTCGCTGCCCATGCCGCTCTCCTTCACGCCACCCAGCGGCGTTTCGGGCAGTGCCAGACCGAAATGGTTGATGCCGACCATTCCAGCCTCGATACGGCCGGCAACATATTCTGCGGTCGCGATCGAGTTGGTGAACACGTAGGAGGCCAGGCCGTATGGCAGCGCGTTGGCCCGTGACAACGCATCTTCAGTGCTACTGAATGTCGTGATTGGAACAACGGGGCCGAACGGTTCCTCGACCATCAGACGCGCGTCATCGGGCACGCCGGTGAGGATGGTTGGGGGAAAGAAATAGCCTGTTTCATCCAGACGGCTGCCACCACACACCAGTGATGCGCCGCGCTCGCGCGCGTCCGTCACCAGGGCCTGCATTGCGTCGATGCGTCGTTCGTGGGCTAGCGGTCCCATCTGGGTCTGGGGATCGAGGCCGTCGCCGACCCGTAGCGGTGCGTATTCGGCAGTGAAGGCATCCACGAACCGCTCATAGGCTTTTTCGTGCACGAAGAAGCGGCTCGGTGCCATGCAGACCTGACCGGCATTGCGTGTCTTGGTGCGCGCCAGAAAACGCGCGGCCTGTTCTACGTCGGCATCATCGAACACCAGCACCGGCGAGTGGCCACCCAGTTCCATCGTCATGCGCTTCATCTGCGCGCCGGCCATTGACGCCAGCTGTTTGCCGACAGTGGCGGAGCCGGTAAACGAAATCTTTCGCACCGCCGGCGCGTTGATGAGATGCGTGGACACCTCGGACGGCACGCCCCAGACGACGTTCAGGCATCCCGCCGGCAAACCTGCATCGTGAAAGATACGCGCCAGCGCGACGACTGCGCTTGGCGAATCCTCAGGACCCTTGAGTACTGTCGTGCAGCCCGACCCCAAAGCAGCGACCACTTTGCGCAGTGCCAGGTTGAAGGGGAAGTTCCACGGCGTGAACGCGGCGCAAACACCTATGGGCTCACGGGAGACTGTCTGCTGTACGCCCGGCGTGCGCGCCGGGATCACGCGCCCGTAAATACGCCGGCACTCCTCCGCATGCCATTCAGCATGCTCAGCACAGCTTTGTACTTCCAGAATGGCTTCGGCCAAAGGCTTGCCCTGGTCGAGGGTAATGTTGCGGGCAATCTGTGGGGCTCGCTCCCGGATCAACGAGGCAACACGGCGCAGTAGTGCTGAGCGTTCGATTGCCGGCGTGTGCCGCCAGCTCTGGAATGCATCAGACGCGGCGTTCACGGCATTATCCAGGTCCTCGCGCGTGGCGTGCGGCAATTGGGCGAACGCTTCGCCCGTTGCAGGGTTGATCACCTCCTGTTCGGGCCGCCCGCGGGCGCTCAGGAAACGGCCACCGATGTAGAGGGCGAGTGCTTCGTATTGTGCGGTTGTGGTGTCCATGGCGGCCTGACTCAAAGAAATACACTGCCGCCGTCCACGGCGAGGGTTTGGCCGGTGACAAAGCCCGCACCATCGCTGACCAGGTACGCGAGCGCCGCCACGAGGTCACCCGGCACCTGATCGCGCTGAATGCAGCGGCCGGAAGTACGGGCGTTTTCACCAATGCGGTCTTGCAGATCGGTCTGCAGCACGCCGTCGCTCAGCGTGAAGCCGGGGGCAATCGCATTGACCGTGATGCTGTCCTTCGCCAGTTCCCGTGCAAGTGCGCGCGTGAAGGCAATGACGCCCCCCTTGCTGGCCACGTAGTGCGCCATATTCACCGGCCCCTTGATTGGCACGGTGGAAGCGATGTTCACCAGGCGCCCCCGGCCGCTCTTGCGCAGATGCGGCAACACTGCTTTGGCACAGTTGAATGGGCCCAGCGTGTTGACTTCCATCACCCGCATCCATTCCTGATTGGTGATCTGCTCGAAGGGCTTGAGCGTCAGGGTGGCAAATAGCGCGGCGTTATTGACGAGGCCATCGATTCCACCGAACTGCGAGACTGCCGCGGCCGCCATGTCAGCGACATCTGCCTCGCTGACAACGTCCGTGCGCACACCAAGGACCTCGTGCCCGGACTCGCGAAGCCGCGCCGCGGCTTCGTCGGCGCCACGCAGGTCGGCGATGACGACGCGGTGCCCCAGTCGTGCAAGGTGTTCGCTGAAAGCGTAGCCAATGCCGCTGGCGCCGCCGGTGACAATAATGCGCTTGGGTAATTCAGGTTTCATGGTTTCCTTCGCAGATCAGAAGATTTCAGGTAGTTCCTGTGGGTCGCTTGCCCCGTGGTATGTAGCGAAATATCTGCAAAGGCTGATTCGATGTCAAAGATCCCGGCTACTATGTCCGCATACCGGACCTTTGTACGGATTTCGACTATCGCGAGGTGTTTATGGCGTCTCACGCGCAAGGGAAAGAATCACGGGAAAACGAACCGGAATACGTGATGGGGCTCGAGAAAGGGCTCTCCATCATCGAAGCATTCGGTATGAAGAAGGGGCCGCTGACGTTGACACAGGCGGCAGAAATAACCGGCCATACCAAGGGTTCGGTGCGCCGCAGTTTGCTGACGCTTTGCAGGCTGGGCTATGCCGTGCAGCATGGCCACAGTTTTGTGCTGGCGCCGCGCGCTCTGAGGCTGGGCTATGCCTATGTCGTCTCAGATCCGTTGACCAAGGTCGCGCAACCTATCCTGGAGATCACCAGCGAACGCACGCAGGAGGCTGCTTCGATCGCTGTGCTGGATGCGCAGGATGCAGTCTTCGTCGCGCGCTCGACGCATCGGCGCAGCCTGTCCAGCGGTTTGGGCGTGGGTTCGCGCTTGCCGGCTTACTGTAGCGCCACAGGGCGCGTTCTGCTGTCAGGGCGACCACCGGCCGAGGTTAGATTCATGCTGAACAGAATGTCACGTCCCGCTTTGACGCCTCACACTCTGACTGCCACCAGCAGCATCGTGAAGGAGATTGAGTTTGTGGGCCAGCACGGGTACGCCATCATCGACGAAGAACTGGAGATCGGTATTCGCTCGATTGCGGTTCCGATCCGCAACGCACATGGCGAAATGATCGCAGCCATGAGCCTTTCGGTGTCCACAAGCCGCATGACGCGCGAAGGCGTAGTGGAACACCTGCTGCCGGAACTTGAAAGCGCACGCCGCCACCTTGCCGCCCTGTTGTAGCCGGATAAGCGAAGCGCCAGCCGGGCTAAAGCGAGCGTTGCAGGCGCCCGGCCGTTTCAAGCAGCGTTGGCAGAAAGTTTTCCCGCAACGTTTCAAGGTTCACGCGCCCTGAAAATACGCTTACGCTCAGCGCCGCCTCGATCTGCCCGGCGCTGTTCCTTACCGGTACCGCCATCGCCGACATGCCGATTTCCAACTCCTCGTCGCTGATCGCGTAGCCGTCCTCCGCCGCGCGCCGGATCGCATTCAGCACGCCGTCGAGATTTGCCACCGTGCGATCGGTGAACCGCTTCATGGGTACGCTTTCGAGGTGAGCGCGAGCCTGCTGTTCAGGCAGACCGCCGAGCAGCACGCGTCCCGTGGCTGAGCAATAGGCGGGCAGACGGCCACCAAGCTTCACGCCCGTCGACACGATATGGACCGCCTCGGCGCGTGCGATGAACACCGCATACCCCTCGTCCAGCACGGCCAGCGACACGGATTCCTGCAGCTTGTCGCGCGCGCTCGCCAGCAGCGGCTGTGCAATCTGCGATAGCGACGACGTGCTGAGGTAGGCGCCACCCAGCCGCAGCATGCGCGGCAACGGCGTGAAGAACTTGCCGTCGTGCGCGAGATACCCGAGATCGACGAGCGTCAGCAGGCAGCGCCGGGCCGCGGGGCGGCTCAGGTCGGCCAGATGTGCCGCATCCGAGACGGTCATGCGCCGCGTGTCCGCGCCGAAAGCCTCGATGATCGCCAGCCCCTTGGCCAAGCCCCCCATGCCTTCCTTCGCGCGGGCCTGGTTTGTCCCAGCCTCGTCCTCGACGGACAACAAGGCGCCGGTCTCTGTATTGACAGGACTTTTGATGGGTGTCATATTGGGTTCCAATATCGAACAACGTACGATATTCGAACACATCTAGGTGGAGCTGTCAACGACAGTTCCGCCGATGTCCCCGGCAATCTGCATCTGGCAACCGCCCTTTACGGAGTCCGCAACTTGAACATCATCCCCATCCATCCGGCGCGCCGCGCCAGCATCGAGTGGCCCGTCGAGGGCGTCACGCGCGCGCCCTATGAGCTGTTCCAGAGCAATGAAGTCTATGCGGACGAGCAGGAAGCGATCTTTCGTGGTCCGAACTGGAGCTATCTGTGCCTCGAAGCCGAGGTGCCGAATCCGGGCGACTTCCGCAGCACGTTCGTGGGCGACGCACCCGTGGTAGTGACGCGTGACACGGACGGCGAGCTCTATGCATTTGAAAACCGCTGCGCGCATCGCGGCGCGATGGTTTGCCTGGAAGACGCGGGCAACGCGAAAGATTTCAGCTGCGTCTACCATGCCTGGACCTATAGCCTGCAGGGCGATCTGCTCGGCGTCGCGTTCCGGGACGGTATCAACGGCCAGGGCGGCATGAAAGAAGACTTCTGCCTCGGCGATCACGGTTTGCGCAAGCTACGCGTGGCGACGCTCCACGGTCTGGTGTTCGGCAGTTTTTCCGACGACGTGCCGCCGCTCGACGAATACCTTGGCGAGGAGATCGTCGAACGCATTGCGCGCGTGCTCGAAGGGCGCACGTCCGTCGTGCTCGGCCGCTTCACGCAGATGCTGCCGAACAACTGGAAGCTCTATTTCGAGAACGTTAAAGATTCCTATCATGCAAGCATCCTGCATCTGTTCTTCACAACCTTCCAGTTGAACAAGCTGTCGCAGCGCGGCGGCATCATCGTCGACCCGAGCGGCGGACATCACGTCAGCTATTCGGCAGTCGATCACGCGGCGCAAGCGGCAGCGCCGACGGCCACGCAGGACTACGCGGCTCAGAACATCCGCTCGGAGAGCGGCCACCGCCTCGAAGATACCTCGGTGCTCGCAGGCACTGACGAGTTCGGCGACGGTATCACGCTGCAGATTCTTTCAGTCTTCCCGGGCTTCGTGCTCCAGCAGATCCAGAACGCCATCGCGGTGCGCCAGATCCTGCCGCGCGGAGCGCGCCAGACCGAACTCAACTGGATCTATCTCGGCTTCGAGGACGATACACCTGAGTTGCGGGAAATGCGTCTGCGCCAGGCGAACCTCGTGGGCCCGGCCGGGTATGTCTCGATGGAGGACGGCTGCGTGGGCGGCTTCGTGCAGCGCGGCATCGACGGAGCAAGCGACGCACACTCGGTGATCGAAATGGGTGGCGACGGCACGACCAGCAGCGCGAGCCGCGTGACGGAAGCCTCGATTCGCGGCTTCTGGAAGGCCTACCGTAACGCAATGGGATATTGACGATGACGCAGGACATTCATCAACTGATCGCCCGCGCGCAGGCCGAATACGTGCGCTGCATCGACGACGGCGACCTCGGGCAATGGCCCGGGTTCTTCACCACGTCGTGCGTGTACCGGGTCACGACCGCTGACAACCATCGCCGCGGTCTCGTGGGCAGCATGATCTACGCGGCCTCGCGCGGCATGCTGGTCGACCGGGTCGCGTCGCTGCGCGACGCCAATATCTATGAACGGCATGCCTACCGTCATCTGCTCGGACAACCGTACGTGATCAGCGACGACGGCACCGAGGCACGCAGCGAAACCTCGTTTATGGTCGCGCGCATCATGCGCGACGGCACCACCGATCTGTTCGCGACGGGCCGCTATTGCGACGCTTACCTGCGCGACGAGGCGGGCGTGCGGTTGCGCGAACGCGTCGTTGTGTGCGACAGCTCGCGTATAGACACGCTGCTCGCGTTGCCGTTATGACGCCCGCAAATCCGCTTTCGACCGGCGCCTGCTGACAACGCATTGAGGTGACATCTTGGACTTTCTTATTTCCGTCGCTGACAGCGACATAACGTTTCCTTGCGCGACCGGTGAAACCGTGCTCGACGCGGCCGAACGCGCCGGCTATGCGGTGCCGTACTCTTGCCGCAAGGGCGTTTGCGCGTCCTGCGAAGGACGTCTCGTGGCGGGCGAGGCGCGTTCGCCGGTGCAGGGCGCAGTGGCGGCGCCGGCCGAGCGGGCGCTGCTGTGCTGCCTGCGCCCCGACACGGACCTGACGATCGCGCCGCGCCGCATCGAGAAGCGCGACCCTGTCGCGCGCAAGACGCTCGAGGTCTCCGTGTACCGCATCACGCAGCCGGCCGCCGACGTCAGCATCCTGCAGTTGCGGCTGCCCACAGGTGTGCGCGCGAGATTCGGCGCTGGCCAGTATCTGCAGATCGAACTGGAGGACGACACGCGGCGCAATTATTCGATGGCGAATGCGCCGCACGAAAACGACAGCGTGCAACTGCACGTGCGCCACGTGCCCGGCGGCCAATTCTCCGAAGCCGTGCTGGGCCGCCTCGCGAAGGGCGACAAGCTGCGCATCGAACTGCCGTTCGGAGAGTTCACGCTGCGCGAAGGGTCGAACAGGCCTGCCGTGCTGCTTGCGACCGGCACAGGGTTCGCGCCGGTGAAGTCGATCGTCGAGGACGCCATCAAGCGCAAGCTCGAACGGCCGTTGCATCTGTACTGGGGCGCCCGCCGCGCGGAAGACCTCTATCTCGGGGCACTCGCGCAGAAATGGCACGACAGTGGCCGCGTGAAGTTCGTGCCGGTGCTGTCCGAAGCTGACGCGGCGTGGACGGGCCGGCGCGGTTTCGTACACGAGGCGGTGCTCGAAGACTTCGGCTCGCTCGCGGGGTGTGAGGTGTACGCGTGCGGCAACCCGTCGATGACGAGCGCCGCGCGCGACACCTTCGTGAAGACCGGCTTGCCCGAAGACGACTTCTTCAGCGACGCGTTCGTTCACACCGGCTGACGCGCTTGCGCCTCATGCGGTGTGCCATTCTTTCATGTGCGGGTCCGCAATCCAGAACTCGTTGTGCAGATAACGGCGGCGAACCGATCCGAATTTCATCGAGGCAGGCATCGACGTGGCGATCCGCACGCGCGAACACGAGGGCGATTCGGGCATCACGGTGCGGCGGCTTGCGCATACGCGGCGCGTGCTGGCCGCCTCGCCTGGCTACCTGGCGCAGCACGGCGTGCCGGAGACACCGGAAGACATCGCGCGGCACCATATGCTCGTCTATACCTATGCGGAGAGCCCCTATCAGTTGCAATTGAAGCGAGGGCGCGAGCGGCGCAACATCCCGATTGGCGCCGCACTGGAGTCGAACGAAGGGCAGGTGATTTGCGCGGCGGGCCGCGCCGGTCTGGGAATCGTCATTCAGCCGTTGTACATCGTGCACGACGACATCGTTGCGGGCCGCCTGATTCCGTTGCTGGGCGACTGGGAGTTAGCGCCTCTCACGATAAACATCGCGTACCAGAGCCGCCGGAACCAGCCAGCGAAGATTCGCGTATTTGCGGATGCATTGAGCGAGCATGTCAGGAAACTGGACCTGGAAGCCCGCTGGACCACCTTGCCGACCAGCATTTCGCGCGCACAAAAGAAGAACTGACCGGGCTGACGCATCAACGGCCGCTGTACCACTTCTTGTTGAACGCCTCGAATTCCGTAACGAGTGCGTCGAGCAGGTGCCGGACAGCGGGCACCATGCCGCGGCGCGTGGCGAAGATCGCGTGCACGAGCCCTGGCGTGGTACCCAGATCGGGCAGCAGGTGCTGCAGCCTGCCAGCCTGAATGTCATCTCCCACCAGTTCCCGCGGTAGCAACGCCACGCCGACTCCTTGTATTGCCGCGATTCTCAGGCTGGCCAGGTCGTCTGTCGCCAATCGAGGCTGATGTGCCCACGAGATCGCCTGGCCCTTGGTGTCCACCAGATTCCATGCAAACCGCCCGCTGTTGCTCGCCATCGAGAGGGTTGGCCAATCTTTCAGCGATTCAATGGAGCCGGGCGCCGGGTGGCGCTCCGCCAATTCCGGACTGGCAACCAGAATGTGAATCGACAGGCCCAGTTGCCGAACTGCCAGATCGGTGTTTTCGAGTGGGGGAAGCCTGACCCGGATCGCAAAGTCCAGACCTTCCTCGATTACATCTACGCGGCGGTTGGTTGAATCGAGCTGAACCTGGACTTGAGGGTTGTTCTCCACGTAACGGGAAATGATCGCGGAGACGCCGGAGCTCAGTAATGCCACCGGGCAACTGACGCGCACTGTGCCCTGCGGTTTTGTCCGCGTCTTGTCGACGATATCTTTGGCCGCCTTCGATTCAGCCACCACCGCAAGGCAATGCTGATAGAACTGCCGCCCGGTTTCGGTCAGGGACAGGCTCCGGCTCGTGCGGTTGAGCAGACGGACCTGAAGCTCCTCTTCCAGGGCGCGAACGCGCCGGCTGAGCTTGGACGTCTGTGTGCCGAGTGCCCGGGCGGCCGCCGTGAAGCTTCCATGGTCGACCACCGCCGCGAAGATTCTCAGGTCATTGAGGTCGGTGATCTGGTTCACGGGCGGCCTTCCATTGAGTTTCCATCGTTCTACCACGAGCAATGATGCATTGCAATTCAGGAGATATGCGCGTGATCGTTGCGCATATAGCATTCGGTCACGGTCTAAATCATCACGGGTCGCAGTGGCCGTCGATCTGGCGGCTGTCCATGTTCGGGCAGAAGGGAAAAGGAAGCGAAATGTTAGTACACCGTCGTTGGGACTCACTGGGCAGCGCTGATCTCGGCTGGTTGCGCGCGAAGCACCATTTCGCTGTCAGCGCCGACGACAATCCCGAACACGGCGCGCTGGACCCGTTGATCGTCTGGAACGACGATGAGATTGCGGTCGGCGGTGGTTTCCCGATGCATGGGCATCGCGACGTGGAGATCATCACCTATGTGCGCCAGGGTGTTGTCGGACACTGCGATACTTTGGGATCCGAAGGAACTATCAATGCGGGTGATGTCCAGGTAATGAGCGCGGGCACCGGCATACGCCACTCTGAGTTCAACAAGAGCGACGTGCCGCTCAAGCTCTATCAGATCTGGTTGCTGCCTCGGGTGGCTGGCGGCGCCCCACGGTGGGATACGAAGCCGTTTCCCAGGAATGATCGCTCAGGGCGCTTTGTCGTGCTTGCGAGCGGGTTCCCCGAAGACGAAGGCGCGCTTCCCATTCGGGCCGATGCGCGCCTGCTTTGTGCAACGCTAAAAGCAGGCGAGAGCATTCGACAGGACTTGAGCTCGTCAAGTTGTGCCTATCTCACGGTGGCATCGGGACGAATCGAGATCAACGGCGAATCCATGGGTTCTCTGGACGGTGCCGCGATCACGCAAGTGCAGGCGGTAGACATAACCGCGCTAGAGGATTCCGAGCTGGTGATGGTGGATACCGGCAAGGTGTAATTTTCATAGTCCACCTACGCAATACAATTTCCGGAGGTCATCATGGATCGTTATAAGTTTCTTCCACTGTTGGGTCGTATCATGATTGGAGCACCGTTCGCGATGAGCGGGCTGGGCAAACTTGCCGCGTACGCCGCGACGGTCGGCTATATCGCGGCGATGGGTTTGCCGGTACCGCCGCTCGCGTACATTGGCGCCGTGGTCATCGAACTGGGTGGCGGCCTGCTGTTGCTGTCGGGCTACCGCGTGCGCTCGGTGTCGTTGGTGATGGCGGTGTTCTGTGTCGTCACGGCGGCTTTCTTCCACCACAATTTCGCCGATCAGAACCAGATGATTCACTTCCTGAAGAACGTGATGATGGCGGGTGGCCTGCTGCAGATCGCCTACTTCGGTGCCGGTGCGTTCAGCCTCGACGCGCGTGCCGGACGGACGAGCTCGAGTGCGGCGTCTTTGAACGCGAGCTAAGAAGACGGATCCGTCGAGGCGAACGCTTGCCTGAATGGGTAGGTGCTCGTCTCGTCCGGATCGCTTCTCTGTTTACCACCGCTATCGCCGAACGGAGATCCAACGTGTCGAACAGGCTCGCGGGAAAGGTGTGCATCATCACTGGAACGGGCGGAAGCATGGGGCGCGAAGCCGCGCTGACGTTCGCGCGGGAAGGTGCGCTCGTAGCCGGCTGCGGTCTGTATGCCGACGATGCCCAAGCCACAGTCGATGCCGTTCAGGCTGCCGGCGGCACCATGGTGTCCCTGCATCCGTGCGATCTGACGAAACCCGCCGACTGTGAGGCGCTCGTCGAGCTTGCCGTGCGGACTTATGGCCGTGTCGACGTCCTCTTCAATAACGCCGCAATGGCGTACTTCAACTGGATCGAGGACATCTCGGACGACGAATGGGACCGCAATCGTCGCGAAGAGGTCGATCTGGTGTTTTACCTTACCCGGGCCGCCTGGCCGCATCTGAAATCAAGCCGGGGCGTGATCGTGAACACGGCGTCCCTGACCGCGCTCATGAGCTTCAAGGGCCTTGGCTCGCTTGCCCACACCACCGCCAAGGCGGGGATTATCGGCATGACGCGCCAGTTGGCGATGGAAGGGCGGGACCATGGGATTCGCGCCAATTCGATTTCGCCTGGGGTGATTGAAACCAACCAGACGCGAGAGCAACTGAAAGATCCGGAGTGGGCCGGCTACATGCTTGGCAAGACGCTCCTCGGTCGTCTTGGACGTCCCGACGAAGTGGCGAAGGTCGCGCTTTTTCTGGCCTCCGATGACAGTTCGTACGTGACCGGCGTGGACCTTGTCGTCGACGGAGGAATGAAGGTCTGGTGATCGCCCGGCTGGTCTGTCACAGGGTGGCAGCGACACCCAGGCAATATTGGAGTTTAGCTATGACGGCTACAAATATCCCCGGCACGTTCGCGCTCGGCGATCGTCTCGTGAACCGCATGGGCTATGGGGCAATGCAACTCGCCGGGCCAGGCGTGTTCGGGCCGCCGAAGGATCGCGCCGCGGCGATTGCCGTGCTGCGCGAGGCGGTGACAAGCGGTGTGAACCATATCGACACCAGCGACTTTTATGGCCCGCACGTCACAAACCTCATCATTCGCGAGGCGCTGCACCCCTATCCCTCCGACCTCACGATCGTGACCAAGGTAGGCGCCGTGCGCGGGCCGGATGCCTCGTGGAACCCCGCACAGAGTCAGGCCGAACTCACGCAAGCAGTGCACGACAACCTGCGCAATCTGGGTGTCGATGTCCTCGACGTCGTGAATCTACGCGCGATGGGCGACAATCGGCACCCGGTCGAGGGCTCGATCGCCGAGCCGTTCACTGTCCTTGCCGAGTTGCAGCGGCAGGGTCTGATCCGGTACCTGGGGCTCAGCAATGTCACCGCCGCGCAGATCGAGGAAGCGGAGTCGATCGCGCCGGTGGTCTGCGTGCAGAACCTGTTCAATCTGGTGCAACGGGACGATGATCAGCTAGTCGATGCGCTTGCTGATCGCGGCATTCCCTATGTGCCGTTCTTCCCTCTGGGTGGTTTCTCCCCGTTGCAGTCCTCGACGTTGTCGCAGGTCGCGGAATCTCTGGACGCAACCCCGATGCAGGTCGCACTCGCGTGGCTGCTGCAACGCTCCCCCAACATTCTGCTGATTCCAGGCACTTCATCGCTCAAACATCTGCGAGAGAACCTGGCGGCAGCAGAGGTCGTTCTTCCGGCAGATGCACTCGACCGATTGAACGGAATGTAGTGAACGTTTTAGCTATTACACATTGATTGCCAGGATGCAGTGTCGGAGCGCGTTATGAAAGCCGTTGGATATCGAACAAAGGGCGGTCTGGAGGTGTTGACCGATATCGAACTCCCCACGCCCGAGCCAGGCCCGCGTGATCTTCTGGTCGCGGTGAAGGCAGTGTCGGTGAATCCCGTCGATGTGAAGCGCCGTCGCTGGGAGAATCCCGATGAGGGCGAGGATCACAGGATATTGGGCTACGACGCGGCAGGCATTGTCGAAGCGGTCGGCAGCGAGGTCACCTTGTTCAAGCCAGGTGACGAGGTCTTCTATGCGGGCGCGATGGACCGGCCCGGAACCAACTCGGAGTTTCACCTCGTCGATGAGCGGATCGTGGGACCCAAGCCCGGGCCATTGTCGTTTGCCGAAGCGGCGGCTTTGCCGCTTCGATGAATGCGTCAATCGGGAAGAAAGCGTCCAGCACGACCGCCAGTTCGGGCTCGAGGCCCGATGCCATGCCTTTCGCGCGCGCCTTCATCCAGTCGACGCCGGCAATGACGCTGCGCGCGTCAGCCAGCAATATCCTGCCCTCGGCTGTGAGTAACGGATATCTGCCGCTTCGGTCGAACAACGTCACCCCGATCTGGCCTTCAAGGTTGGCGACAAGTTCGCTGACCATGGATTGCGCCCGGCGAAGCTTTCTGGCCGCTCCGGAAAAGCTGCCTTCATCGACCGCCGCGATAAATGTTCGTAACTGATCTAACGATACGCCGTCCAGCATTGAGACCTCCTCATCTATCGTCCGGGGCGATGGACATGATCGGAAAATGATGGCTATTCGGGTTCATTGCAACCATGCGACATTGACGAAGTGTCCCCACGCATTGGCGTCCGGCCAGGTATCTCATGCATCGACGTGAGGCAACTGGCTGCCAGAGATCCCCGAAATGAAATTGTTGCACATCGATTCCAGCATTCTCGGTGCCCAGTCCGTTAGCCGCACGCTTACCGCGGAAATCGTCAAGTGCCAAAAGGCGTTACACCCCGGACTCAAGGTCGTCTATCGCGATCTTGCGGCCGACCCCGCGTTGCACTTGTCCGAAGCGCACGTCGCAGCATGGGCCGGTGGGTCGGTCGAAGGCGCGGCGCTCAGTTGCGATCTTGAAACCGGGCAGGAATATCTTGCCGAGTTGTTCGAGGCCGACATTGTCGTCATAGGCGCACCGATGTATAACTTTTCGGTGCCGTCGCAACTGAAAGCCTGGATCGATCGAATTGTCGTGGCGGGGCAGACTTTCGAGTACAGCGAATCCGGCGAACTCCTGACGTTTCTTCCGTCCGGCAAGAAAATCATCATTGTGTCCACGCGCGGCAACGTTTATCAACCTGGCATGCCGACAGCCGCGCACGAACACCATGAAAGCTATTTGCATAGCGTGTTCTCCTTCCTCGGTCTGCATGACGTAACGGTGGTGCGAGCGGAAGGACTCGCATTGGGTCCCGATACCAGGGGGGCCGCTATTCGACAGGCGCGATTCGAGATTGCCGTCATCACGGTTTGATATCGATCGGAAATCGGGCGCGGCGCCGAAGCATTGCGAGCGATCGCAACGCCGCTTGTTCGCGCTGGCGGCGCCAGCGCGTGTGCCTCGCCTGGCGAGCGCGCTTGGCGAGTCGGGCTCGAATACGAAATCGCATTTGAGTTGAAGGCACCGGTGACGAATACACTGCCGGTGTAGATGGGCACGCCAATGGCATAGTACGACGCGCTGCGCGCGTCTGTTGAGATCAGCGAGAGCACGAACGGAGACAACTGTACGCCTGCCTTGACGGTGCTGAAGTTTCCCGCTATCCCGCCCCACGCCTGGCGACCGAAGAGATTGTCGTTCGAATCGGTCAAACCGCCGTTGGACGGGTCTCGGCATGGCAGATAAAGAAAGCCTCAGCCCGCATTAAATGGTCGCTGCGGACGACGTTTCGCCATGCGCCTGACCGTGCGTGCGCGTACGCACGAAAGCCCCAGCCAGCGCGGAAGCCATGACCGCCGCAACGGCCCCCAGCAGGAAAGCCAGGTGGTAGCCGCTATTGAGCGCGGTAACGGCGTCGGCGCCTGCAGCACCCAGGCCTTCCGCACGCGCCGCCGCCACGCTCGCGAGGATGGCCAGGCCCAACGCGCCACCCATCATGAACGACGTGTTGATCACCCCCGATGCCAGCCCCGACTCGTCCGGTGCCACGTCGCTCATCGCGGCCAGCAACACCGGGTTGAAGGCCACGCCTGCCCCCAGGCCCATCAGCAGCATGCCCGGCAGCACGTCCGGCACGTAGTTGCCCCCGTCGGGCGCACGCGCAAACAGCAACAGCCCTAGCGCCGCCACCAGCAGGCCCAGCGACAACGGCGCGCGAATCCCGAAGCGCATCACCAGCCTGGCCGACAGCCCCAGCGAAAACGCCGCCATGATGATGTTGGCCGGCAGAAACGCCAGGCCCACCTGCATCGCGTTGTAGTGCAGCAAGCGCTGCAGGTAAAGCGCCGAGATGAAGAACCACGCGAACAGCGCAGCCGCCCACAATACGCCCACCACGTTAGCCGTGGCCAGGTTGCGCAGCGCAAACATGTGCAGCGGCATGAGCGGGTGCGGCACGCGCGATTCGATGACCAGGAACGCGATCATGAGCGCGATGGCCATTCCCAGTTGGATAAGCGTCTGCGCGGACGTCCAGCCGGCCTCGTTGCCGTGCACGACGGCGTACACCGCGAGCATCAGCGATGCGGTCACGGCGATGGCGCCCGCCACGTCGGGCCTTGCGCGATCCGCCGGCGGCTTCACCGCCGGCAGCAGCGCCACGCACCCGGCATTCACCGCCACGCCAATCGGCAGGTTGACGAGAAAGATCCAGTGCCAGCTAAATGTGCTGGTCAGCAGCCCGCCCAACAGCACGCCGATGCTGCCGCCACCCCCGCCCACGAATCCGTAGATGCCCATCGCCTTCGCGCGGTCCGCGGGCGAGGTGAACAGGTTCATGATGAGTGACAGCGACACGGCCGATACGACTGCACCGCCCAGCCCCTGAACGGCGCGCGCCACAATCAGCATGCCTTGCGAATTTGCCAGACCGCATGCCGCCGAGGCCAGCGTAAAAAGCGTGATGCCCAGCAGGAACAGCCTCCGATGGCCAAACAGGTCGCCCAGCCGCCCGCCCAGCAGCAGGAAGCCGCCAAAGGTCAGCATGTAGGCGTTGACCACCCACACGAGTGAGACTTCGGTAAAGCCCAGGTCCGCCCGGATGGACGGCAGTGCGACGTTCACGATGGTCGTGTCCAGCACGATCATCAGCACACCCAGGCAGAGCACGATGAGGGCAAGCCAGCGCTTGCGTTCGTCAATGCCATGCGTCATTTAACTACTCCTTTCGGACACTGCCAGTTCAAGATCGAAATGACGGGTCAACGCAGCACGCCCTTGGCGCGCAACTCGCGACCGATGCGCGCAATTTCGCGCTCGCCCTCGACCAGCGCTGCGGGGCTCGTGTGCACCGAGTAGCGGCCCAGGTGAAGATCGTGCGGATGCGGGATGGCCGTACCGAGCACGAAACGCGCATCGGTCACCGCTTCGAATTCGATCGCCGCATCGGACGGGTCGAATACGGCCAACTCGCCTTTGTCGACCGGGTCGGGCGTGCGCAGGCTACCGTCCATCACGGCAACCCAGCCAACCCGATGGCCCCGCGGCGGCTGGCAGGCCCAGCGCTCGCCGGCTTTGAGCTCCACAACGAAATAGTTGAGGCCGGGAGGCGCATCGATCGGGCTGACCGCCTCGCCACTGCGGCCGAGCAGCACGCGCGCCGGGCCGTCCGAGGGGATTTCGTTAACCGAAAGATGCTGGCTGAACGCGGGAGCCAGTTCGCGCTCTGGCGGCAATGCAACCCACAGTTGGAACGCCTTGAGCGGCGGCTCGGCGGAACCGGAATGCCAGACGCCATGACCGGCGCTCATCCATTCGATATCGCCCGCATCCATCGTGCCTTCGTGGCCGGTGGATTCGGCATAGCGGCCTCGCCCCTCCATCGCAAGGGTCAGGGTCGCGATCCCCGAATGCGGGTGCCAGCCGAAACCCTGCTGGCCCATCGCTTCCTGCGTATCGATCAGATCGAGAAATACGAATGGCTTGATCATCTCGCCGACGTCGGTGGCACTCACCATGCGGATGAGCGGTCCGTGCGCGTTGCCGCGCGTGCGGAAGATGATGTGACGGCCGACGCCGACAACGGGCGTAGGCGAATTTTGGACACTTGCATTCATGAGGTGCTCTCCAGGTATTTGACTTGCCATAGACGAGGCGCGTGGTCAGATATCCCTATCGGTTCGCGCGTAATTGAGGAAGTACCCCGTGAACATCGTCAGCCCGAGGAACGCGAATGCCTCAGCCAGGTGCTCATCGCTCCAGCCGGCTTGTTGGGCAGCCTTCCACGTGGCGTCGCTGACGTTTCCAGAATTGGCGGCCGCTTCCCTGACCACACTGGCTAGCGCGTCGATCCTGGCGTCACCCGTCGCGTCGCCTGTCTGCAGGGCGGCGATCTGTGCGTCAGTCCAACCGTTCACGCGGGCGAATCGACGGGCGATAGCCATCATGTAGTCGCTCCCAACCACGGCCGTCGTTGCGAGATTGAGCGCCCAACTCACCTTCGGATCGAGGGTGCCATGCTCGGCGGTAACGGCACGCAGCGATGCGTACGACGCCAGCACCGCCGGAGAATGCGCCATTTGGGCATGCACGTTCAGGGGCTGCCCCGTCGGCGAGGACTGGGCAATTTTTTGCAGAAACGGGCGCGACGCATCGGGCGCGTCCTCGACAGTGTGGGCAGGAATCCGGATCATGGGTATTCGCTCGTTCGTGAGAGGTGATTTCAGGTGGCTGCGGGAAGCGCGAAGTTCGCTTTGGCCCATGCCGCGAACTTCGTCGGCTGCCGGCCGGCGACTTTGTTCGCGAGCGCGATCGCATCGTGCGAATCCGAGCCGAGATACGTGTGCGTTTCGAACCAGGCAAGCATCGCCGCTATGCCCTCGGCGCCCGGGAACCAGCTGGCAAAAACCTCACGGGGGACTTGCTTGAACGAGACCCGGTTCCCCTGACGATTCAGGGTGTCGATGACCTCGTTAAAACTGAGGAAGTCGCCGACCAGCGGCAAATGCTCACCGTGCCCCGCGAGTTCGGGATGCGCAAACGCACCCGCCACGAGGCGGCCGAGTTCAGAAATATCGCCCATGTGGATGACGCGCCGCTCGGGATCGAGCGGCAGCGCCCAACCCGCGGTGCCATCTTCTTGTTTCTGCGGAGCCATCACGCCGATCAGATTTTGATAGTAGAACGGAGCAATTACAAATGTGTGGTGAGCAAATCCGGCTTCATTCACGATAGGCTCGACCTTCGCCTTACCGGTGAAATGCGGGACGTCGATCTTGCCGTGGCTGATCGCCTCCACGTTCGGAAGCGTCGACCAGATGAAGTGCTGCACGCCGGCGCCTCTCGCTGCGTTGACGGCGGCGAGTGCCTGTCTGGATTCTTCCGCACCGGCTTCCCAGGAATTGGTCACCACGAAAGCGCCGTGCGCTCCGGCAAATGCAGCTTCAAGGGTTTCCGGGCGATTGAGTTCCGCCAGAACGACTTCGTCGCCCAGTTTCGGATGCCTGGCGGGATTGCGCGTCAACGCGCGCACCTTGAATTGACCGCTCGCCTGGAGCGCGCGCACGACGGCGCCGCCTTGCTGACCGGTTGCGCCGACGACGGCGATGAGCTTCTGAGTATTCGACATGGGTGTTCTCCCGTGAGTATCTTTGGGGGCGGTGCGGCCTCACGCGGCGAGCGCGGCGGTCTCTTTCTTCGCCGAGGCAATGGCCGCGTTGCGCGCCTCCTCACCCATCGCAACGCCTTCCGCACGAATGAACGTGATAGCCGTGATGCCCAGAAATCCGAAGGCTGCTCTCAGATAGGTTTCCTGATGATCGAACAAGGCGGTGGGCGAGCCTTCGCTGTACACGCCACCGCGCGACGAGGCGATGATTAACTTCTTGCCGCCGCACAGCCCGACTGGGCCCTGCTCGCCGTAACGGAACGTCTTCCCGGCGATGGAGATGCGGTCGATCCAGGCCTTCAGTTGGGAGGGCACGCCAAAGTTGTACATCGGCGCGCCAACGACCACGATATCGGCCGCGAGGAACGTCTCGAGCGCGGTCTGGCCCATGGCAACGTCGGCCTTCAACGCATCGTCGACGGGCGCGCCTTGCGCCGCCGCGAGGTGTGCAGCCGTCAGGTGGCCGATCGGTGTGGAGGCAAGGTCGAGACGGATAACATCGAGGTCGGGATGACTGCCCTGGAAGGTCGCGACGACCTCCGCGGACAGATGGCGACTGACCGAGCCTGGCCCGAGGATGCTGGAATCTACGTGTAAGAGTTTCATGAGACTGATCTCCGAAAGGGTACTGTGGGATGCCTCAAGTATGGTGACGGAGAGCGTTTCACACTAGACGGTAAAATGGGATTTGATTTATCCATTTTTGGAGAAATGCCATGCTCGATCTAAATGATCTTGCGATGTTCGTGCAGGTCGTCCGCGCCGGCAGTTTCTCCGAGGCGGCGCGGCGTCTGCGCATGCCGGCGAATACGCTGAGCCGGCGTATCGATCAACTCGAAGGGCAACTCGGTACACGTCTTCTGCATCGCTCGACGCGCAAGCTCGCGCCGAGCACGGAGGGGCAGGTTCTATTCGAGCGCTATGCGCCGGCGCTTGACCAGATCTTCGAGATCGAGCGGCTCCATTCAGATGCGCAGGCACCGTCCGGCTCGGTTCGCGTCACCGCGATGGCCGGCCTGTTCGAATTCTTTCGAATGGAATGGTTGGCGGAGTTCTATGCGCGCTATCCACACATCAGTGTCGAATTTCTGCTCGACGATACGCCTTCCGATCTGATCGCCGAGCGCATCGATCTGGCCTTGCGCATGGGCATCGAGACCAGTAGCGGATTTCGGGTACGTCGGCTGGCGCCGAGTGAAATGATCCTCGCGGCAAGTCCGGCCTATTTGAAACGGCGCCCTGCACCACGCACGCTGCGTGAGTTGAGCGAACACGACTGTCTGACGATTTCCAGTCGTCAGGGGCGCAACGCGTGGCGTCTGCACGGCCCACGCGGTAGTCAGGAGGTGTCGATCAACAGCCGGTTCGCGGTGAACGATATGCGAGTGTTGGCGCAGGCCTGTATAGCGGGGCTGGGCATTGCGCTTCTGCCGCAATTGATAGTTGAGCCAATTATCGAGAAGGGGAACCTGGTGCGCGTGCTGCCGAGCTATCGGCGCTCGAGCACCGACCTCGGCCTGCAGCTTGTCTACACGAGCCGCCCACCGGTACCGCCCGCGGTAGCGGTCTTTGCCGACTTCCTTTTGGAGAGACTGGGCGACTCGATGACCAACCCCGCACGGAGCCACGCCAGTCGATAAGATCGCTCCGGACAGGATCATTGCGCAACTGCGACGGCGTGGAATCAACGAAGACATCGAGCGCGGCAATTGATGTTTGGGGCCGAGATGGTGTACACCGCAGGAATGAAGAGCAGTAATCCGTTGATAGTGTCGGAATATCTGGCGCTTGTCAGGTCGATTCTTTCCACGAAAGATTCGCCCGGGAAGAGGTGACGCGCTGAGCTGCATTACGCGACGACCCGCTTGCGTTCCTCTGACGAAGCGATCGGCGACGTTCCGTCCTCCATTGCTGACTTTGGCGAGACAGTGAGTTTTGAAAGCTGGCGTTTGCCCTTGGCAGATTGCCTCTTAAACTCTGTTCGCTTGTGGCAAAACGCTGTCTGACGCGCCACCAACAACAATTTGGAGGTTAAGAGATCATGCAACGCTTCATGCAGGCAGTCGAGGAGGCCGGCTACCAACCCGGCGACTGGCTGCACTACCCGGAGAATTTGCAGGCTGCCGAGGCAAAAGTCGCTGCGCAGAATGCTACGGCGCAAGCGGGCGTGTCGGGCTATGGTGGCGAATCCGTCGGCACGTCCGTTTCCGGACGTGTAGCGGGCCAGTAACTCATCGCCGCTTCTTCAGCACATCCAGTCCCTCCGGTAACTGCGCGTCGGGAAAATGCGTGGAAAGCGTGGTTTCGTGCCACAGCTCCATTTCCGCGGCGCGCTCGGCGTCCGCCAGTTGACACACGTGCAGCGCATCGCCGCCTAACAACAGGCGCGATGGAAGATCATCGCGCCGCGACAGCTGGACGATCAGCGTTGCGATC
The DNA here is from genome assembly GCF_902859915.1 of Paraburkholderia ultramafica. Taxonomy (GTDB): domain Bacteria; phylum Pseudomonadota; class Gammaproteobacteria; order Burkholderiales; family Burkholderiaceae; genus Paraburkholderia; species Paraburkholderia ultramafica. The sequence continues at coordinate 13,912 of NZ_CADIKK010000001.1, read as the reverse complement.
TTCGCGGGATCACTGATTTCGTGGCCCCCGTAGGCTTCCAGAAGCTTGAGCATCTTGCCGACCGACTGCTCGTAGTCCGGCAGCATGTCATCAATGCCGCGGCGCGCTTCGCTAGCCCAGTCTGTCCGCATCCCGCCCGGTTCCAGTGTGCAGATGTGGATGCCGAGGTGGGCAACCTCCTTCGCCACCACGTCGCTAAAGCCGCCGACGGCCCACTTCGCTGCCTGATAGGCGGACAATCCCGGCGTCGAGGTACGGCCACCCGCCGATGACACCTGGAAGATATGACCGGCATGTTGCTTGCGCATCACTGGCAGTGCCGCACGGGTCATGTTGACCACGCCGAACAGGTTGGCTTCCACCTGGTCGCGGAAAACTTGCGCCGTCATTTGCTCGAACGGAGCAGTGCGTCCATAGCCGGCGTTGTTCACCAGCACGTCGAGGCGGCCAAAGGCGCTGAGCGCGTGGTCGACTGCTCGCTGCGCAGCGAGTTCCTCGGTGACATCGAGCGAGACCGGACGAATCCGGTCCTTATAGCGATCGACCAGATCCGCGAGGCGTTGCGGATCGCGGGCACCGGCGACCAGACGATCGCCGGCGGCAAGCACGGCCTCGCTGATCAGGCGCCCAAGTCCGCGAGCGGCGCCGGTTACCAGCCAGGTTCTGGAAGTATCAGACATAGTGAACCTCATTAGTCATTCAACGGATTAAAACCACGACCTTAGTCACAGTCGCAGCATGGGACCGCAACACGCGATTGACCTGCATCGCGATTCCGGATGCGTTAGTTGCGGCTGCCTTGCGCGGCGTTTGAGACGCTTTCCCAGCTTTCCCAAACCTTCAGCCGTTCCGCGTAGACCTGCTTGACCAGCGGCAGCATCGTGCCGAGAATGAGGCGAAGCGGGGGCTCCGGTGAATCGACCACCTTCAGGATCGCGTCCCCCGTTGCGCAAGGATCGCCGAACGCGTCGGTCGTCAGCATGGACGCCAGGTGCTGACGCACGGTGTCGTATGCCGGCATAGGCGGTGCCTGCCTGACCGACGATTCATTCATGAAATCCGTGGCGAACGGTCCTGGTTCGATGATTGTTACCTTGATCCCGAAGCCGGCAACCTCGCCGGCGAGTGCTTCGGCAAGGCCCTCCACGGCAAATTTAGTTGCTTCGTAGATGCCGCCGGTGGGGAAGGCAACGATTCCGCCGGCACTCGACACCGGCAGGATGTGTCCTGATCCTTGCGCCCGAAGTAGGGGAAGGGCGGCCTGAATCACGGACAACGTGCCGAACACGTTGGTGTCGAAATTGGCGCGGGCGTCCTGCATGCTGACCTCTTCGACGGCGCCCATATAGCCATATCCGGCAACACTCAGGACGACATCGAGGCGTCCGAAGTGCTGATGCGCGTCATTGACGCTGCGGACCACTTCTTCGTGATTGGTGACGTCAAGCGCGAGCGGCAGCACGGCTTCGCCGTACTGGCTTCGCAGGGCTTCGAGCGATTGCGGATCACGCGCGGTGGCGGCCACCTTGTCGCCGCGTGCCAATGCGGTTTCCGTCCACCGACGGCCAAAGCCACGCGAGGCGCCCGTAACGAACCACGTTTTGGGACTGGACATGCGTATCTCCTGGGGCAATGAGGCATGACGAACTGACAAATTTGGAAAATGTGTCAGTTTCAGTCTAGTCCGCTTTACACGTTTCGTCAAAGTGTCATTCCGCCGATATGCCATAATCTCCAGCATGAGCGAACCAACTTCCATGCGCCGTGACCAGGTGGTCCAGGCGGCGATAGACGTATTTCTGCGATATGGCTATGCGCGCACGACAATGACAGACATCGCGCAAGCGGCGGGTTTGTCACGTCCCACGCTGTATCTGGCGTTTCCCGACAAGGACGCAATCTTCCATGCGGTCGTGGACGCGATGGTTGCCGACAAGCTGAACGAGATTCGCCAGCGCTTGCCACGCTATCGCGGCTTCGAAGCAAAGCTGCGCTTTGCCTGCGAGGCGTGGGGTGCCGAGGGATTCGAATTGGTCCAGGCCCACCCGGATGCAAAAGACATGTTTGATCTGGGATTCGCATCCGTCTGCAATGGATACTCCGCGTTCGGAGACTTGCTGGTCGACATCATCAGCGCGCCACTTGCCGAAGCGGACCTCGATATTGAAGCCACGGACCTGGCGCGAGCGATCGTGTTTGCTATCAAGGGATTTAAGGACGTCGCCCGCGATGGTGCGGAGGTGCGGCGAATGATTGGCGTGCAGGTCGCGGTTATCGCCGCCGCGGTTTGCCGGAATGCTTGAATCGTTCCGATGGAAGGGATAACAGCGAAAGGCGCGGTATTCCGCGCATTTCGCGTTCGTCTTTCAAGTTATTAGTTATCCGAATTTGACGAGGTTGTGTATCATCAGCGGGCCGCCGGGGATCTGAGCTAGCCGACCCCCAACTTCGAGCGAACCCAGGTCCACGCCAAAGAAGCCAGGCTGATCGATCAGCCCACCCACGGCCGCTTTCGCATACGCGTCGTCGCCGCAGAAGAACAGCACGCGGCGTCCGCCTTCCGCTTCCGGATCGCCGGAGAGAAAGTGTGCCGGAAGGTGGTTGAACGCCTTCACAACGCGCGCGCCCGGCACGAGATCCGCTACGACTTCGCTCGACATCCGGCCGTGCAATTCGGCCGGTTTGAATAGCGGCGCCTCGATGGGATTGTTCGTGTCGATCACGAGTCCAGTGCGTAATCCCACGCAGCGCCTGGCTCGGAACGCAGAATCGCCGCGTTGCGCGGCGCCTGGCGCTCCCCATCGAGCAGGTCGAACGCTTGCTTTCGCGTGATCGAGGTGGGTGGCAAGCCGGCAATCGGGGCGATCTTTGTCATGATGCGCCGACAGGACTGCGCGGCGCCGTGCGAATCGCGGTGCCGTTCAATGTGGCCCGTGAGGAAATCCTCACACAGTTTTCGCACCGTGTATGATTCCGGCGTCGAAACCATCACAGGCCGGTTTGATGCCTTGCGTGTGAGAACGGGGTCTTCGCCAGCGTCGCGGCGCGCCCGGATTTGTTGCCACTCGGCTATCGCGGCAGCGTAGGACATTGCTGGCTACTCTCCCAGCTTCCGTTGACGCATCCGGCCGTCGACGGGCGACTTGAATCGATAGGTCCAACTGCGCCGCGATGCGGTCGCTTCCAGACGAAGGCCCGGGAACGCCTCGAAGCTCATGTGGGTATCCGGTTTGAGCTGTTTCGCGGCCTTGGCATCAAATCGCATGATCGGCGTAGGTTTTCGGCGAATGATAGGGAAAGGCAACGCCGATGTCTCGAGTTTAGCAACTTGGAGACGACTGTAGACGCCACTTGCGGCGCCGATTGCAGATGCAGAAAGCCCTTGTCTGAAGGGCGTTTGATGAAGAAATGCCCTGCGTGACAAGTCTCTCGCGGGATGACGAAGGAAAGGCTCAATGCTCGCAGAACAACGTCACCAATACATCCTGGCGCAAGTTGCTAAAACCGGCGCGCTCTCGGTCGCCGAACTGGTGCGCGAACTGAACGTGTCGCGCGAGACCATCCGCCGCGATCTGAACGCGCTGGCCGGGCGCGGCCTGCTGGTCACGACACACGGCGGCGCGCTGTCGAGCGACCGGCGCGAGCCCGACCTCGATACGCGCGAAGCCGCGAACGCCGGTGCGAAGCGGGCGATCGGCGAGCGCGCGGCCGAGTTCGTGCCGGACGGCGCGTCGCTGATCATCGATTCGGGCAGTACCACGCAGGCGGTGGCGCGAGCGTTGCTCGACCGTCATCGGCTCGCGGTCTATACCAACGACTGGCGCATCGCGCTGCTGCTGGGCCGGCGCAACGACAACCGCGTCACGCTGCTCGGCGGCGAACTGTCGGATATCGAAGACGCCACCTTCGGGCTCGACACGGTCCAGCAACTCACGCAATACCATGCGGACTTCGCGTTCATCGGCGCGGGCGGGATTTCGCCGGAAGGCTATTTGACCGACTACAGCCGCATGGCCGCGGAAGTGCGCAGCCGCATGATCGCCGCCGCCGACATGGTGGTGATCGTCGCCGACCATTCGAAGTTCGGCCGCGTGACGCCGGTGCGGATCAACGGTATCGAATCGGCGCGTTATCTGGTGACCGAGCTGGCGCCTGAGCGCGCGCTTGGCAAGGCGATCGCCGCGCTTGGTCCGGAAATTCTGATTGCCTGAAGGTGGCGCGGCGCGGCTGTGCTGTTTATCACGCGGATGTGGGATCGATTGAGCGTGAGGTCGAACGCGGCTGCCGCGTTGGGTGGTTCGTTGTTATCGATCGCGCAGACGTGGATGCCGACGTGGGGCATGCGCACCGTTTCCCACCTGGCCGGACTCATATTCCACGGCATGACGCTGACTGTTTTCCTCCCTGCAAAAGCGCCCGTCCGATATAAGCCATCCTCATTCGCCGCAAGATCCTGACCGGACGGGCACAATGCGCGCCGTTGTCCAGAACCAGCACACAGACCTGGCGAGGCGCCGGCCAGTCGGCAGCCGTTTCGACCGCGTAAGTAAATGCCGCTGCCTTCAGGCGGCCCGCATACATCGTCATTTTCGCCGTGTACGATTTTCACGAGCCGGGCACCGGCGCCAAACAACCCTCCGCTGTCCCATGAACGTTCAGCGCCCGGGCGCGGTGGCGAACAGCGCGGCTTGGTTATTATTGGCGAATTGTGTCATTTTTTGGAATTCGCGAGAATAGTCATGGCGTTGTCATGCAAACCTGTGATTCTTGCCGTGCCCGTTCAGGCATGGCAGGCAGCGCGAGTGTCGGAGGTGGGCTGTAAGTCAGGCTGGAGAAGAGGCGGCAAAGTTGTCGGCAATCTGCAATCCGCGAAAATCGGCACGAGAGCTGGCCGCGGGCAACACGCAAGAGGCACGGCGCGCAGCGCCGTTCAATCACAACAGGTATCGGGTTATCCCGACCGTCTGGTTTTTTGCCTTTCGGAGAAAACGACATGACAAAGACGAATTCCCTTCACACCACGGCCGGCCTCACACGCAAGCTGCTGCCGGCGCTGGTCGCCGTCGCGGCGTTCGGCGGCGCGGCAATCCAGGCTCACGCAGCCGACGCCGTGGTGCTGTACACCGCTGACGGCCTGGAAAATCTCTATAAGGATGTGCTGCCGGCCTTCGAAAAGAAGGAAGGCGTGAAGGTCAACATCGTCACGGCGGGCAGTGGTGAAGTGGTGAACCGCGCCACCATCGAAAAGGATCAGCCGAAAGCCGACGTGCTCGTCACGCTGCCGCCGTTCATCCAGCAAGCCGATCAGGCCGGCCTGCTGCAGGCTTACCAGAGCGCCAACTACAAGAACGTGCCGGCGATCGCCAAGGCATCGAACGGCGCGTGGGCGACCTTCGTGAACAACTACTTCTCGTTCGCGATCAACCCCGAGGTTACGAAGACCCAGCCGAAGACCTTCGCGGACCTGCTGCACCCGGACTTTAGCGGCAAGGTCGCCTATTCGAACCCGGCCACGGCGGGCGACGGCATGGCCGTGATCATCCTGACATCGTCGCTGATGGGTGAAGACAAGGCGTTCGACTATCTGAAGAAGCTCGAGCAGAGCGCCAAGTTCCACACCAAGGGCACCGGCTACCTCGACGTGCTGCTGTCGCGCAACGAAATCGCCGTCGCCAACGGCGACCTGCAAATGGATCTGGACGACGCGGCCAACGGCGGCCTGTCGCTCAAGCCGGTGTTCCTCGCCGCCGAGCCCGGCGGCCAGCCAACCACCTTCCAGTTGCCGTACGCGATCGGCCTGATCAAGAACGGTCCGAACCAGGCTGAAGGCAAGAAGCTGATCGACTACCTGATGTCGACGGAAGTGCAGGCAAAAGTGCCGGACGTCTTCGGCATTCCGGGCCGCACCGACGTGCCGCTCGCCGGCAAGAACGGCGAAGCGGTCAAGCAGGCGATCACGGGCGTGAAGGTGATTCCGGTGGACTGGAATCAGGTGATGGTGAAGAAGGCCGACTGGACCGCGCGCTGGAAGAACGAAGTGATCGGGTCGTCGGGCAAGCAGATCGACGTGGTCAAGCCAAAGTAAGCCGCGGTTCACGGCGTAGCCGACGTGACTGAGTGACGTAACTGAGTGACGTCATTGCGTCAGGCGGCGCCTCCCGGTATCGCGAGGCGCCGCGTCAGCATTAATCTTGTTGGAGGATGGACCCGGTGAATACGGCCAGTCTTGCTCAACCCGGCGTGCACGACGCCTCACCGGACGCGCTCGATGCCGCGCGTTCGAACACGCCGGGCGGCGTGCAGATCGATCATCTGACGGTGCGCTTCGGTTCGCGCACGGTGCTCGACGATCTGTCGTTGACCATCCAGCGCGGCGAGTTGCTGACCGTGCTTGGCCGCAGCGGTTGCGGCAAGACGACCTTGCTGCGTTTCATCGCGGGCTTCATCGAAGCGGACGGCCTGGCCGGCACGCTGACCGTGGCCGGCCACGATCTCACGCACGTGCCGCCGCACAGGCGCAATCTCGGTCTGCTGTTTCAGAGCTATGCGCTGTTCCCGCATCTGTCGGTGTTCGAGAACGTGGCGTTCGGTTTGCGCGCGCGCCGCACGCCGTCGAAAGACGTCGCAAGACGTGTTGCCGATGCGTTGAAGCTGGTGCAACTGGGCGACGCCGGTCATGTGACGCCTGCGCAACTGTCGGGCGGCATGCAGCAGCGGGTGGCGCTCGCCCGCGCGCTGGTGATCGAGCCCGACGTGCTGTTGCTCGACGAACCGCTTTCCGCACTCGACGCCAATCTGCGCGCGTCGGTGCGTTCCGAACTGAAGGCGCTGCATGAGCGCCTGCCAAATCTGACGATCGTCTGCGTGACGCACGATCAGGACGACGCGCTGGTGCTGTCCGACCGCACGCTGCTGATGCGCGAAGGCCGCATCGCGCAACTCGGCACGCCGCAGCAGTTGTACGACACGCCGGCCGACGGCTTTGTCGCGCGTTATCTGGGCGCGGCCAATCTGCTGCCGCCGCAGGTCGCGTTCAGCATGGACGACGTGCGCTATAACGAGCGCGAGCGGGTCGCCTGTTTGCGTCCCGAGGCGCTGCGCATCGTGCCGCTCGGCGAAGGGCACCTGCATGGCGCGATCACGTCGGTCGAATGGTACGGCGCGGTGTTGTCGGTCTCGGTCGTGCTCGACGCGCTGCCCAACGAGCCGGTGCTCGTCACCATGCAGCGCGGCCAAGGCATGATGCCGGAGAAGGGCGCGCGTGTTTCCCTGCGTTACGAGGCTGACGATGTCGTCCTTATCAACCGCTGATACGCCCAATCCGCTCAGCGCGGCCGAGGCCGCCGCGAATGCGCGCCGCAGCGCCAGCGCCGCGTCGCATACGGCCGCGGTGAAGCGGCGCGAACGCGCGGCGCAATGGCATCTGCTGTTTATTGCCGTGGTGGTGCTCGGGCCGCTGGTCATCTATCCGCTCGTGCGTCTGGTGATGCTGAGTCTGACCGGCCCGCACGGTCTGAGCGTGCAGGCTTATTCGACCTTCTTCGGCAACCCCGAAACGCGCGGCGTGATCGGCACGACGCTGTGGATTCTGTTCGCCAGCGCGGGACTGGCGTCGCTGCTCGGCGTGGCGCTGGCGTCGCTCCTGTTCTTCAAGCCGTTTCCCGGCGCGCGGATGATCACGCGCTTTCTCGAACTGTTCGTCGCGTTCCCGTCGTTTCTGGTCGCGTTCACGCTGATCTTTCTGTACGGCTCGCAAGGCTCGGTCAGCATCGGCTTGCAGCGGCTCTTCAATCTGCCGGCGCCGCCGCTGAATTTCCTGTTCGGCATCGGCGGCGTGATTCTCGCGGAAGTGGTGTTCTACGCGCCGTTCGTCGTGCGTCCCACGCTGGCCTCGTTCGCGCTGCTGGACCGGAGTCTGATCGAGGCCGCCCGCAGCCTCGGCGCGAACGGCATGATGGTCGCGTTCGAGGTGATCCTGCCGCTCGCGTGGCCGGGCATCGCGGCGGGCACCATCCTCTGCTTCCTGCTGACGCTCAACGAGTTCGGCATTCTGCTCGTGCTCGGCAGCGCGCATCTGATCACGCTGCCGGTGGCGATCTACGGTTCCGCCACCGTCGACCTCGATCTGCCGACCGCCGCCGCCGGCGCGGTCGTGATGCTGATGATGTCTTTGTCGCTGTACGCGTTGTACCGCCGGGTCAACCGTCGCAAGGTGAAAGGAGCGGGCCATGGCCGTTGAACTCGACCCGACCGTGCTGCCGGTCATGCACAAGAAAGCGCGGCCGGTGCGCCACAGTTTGCTGGTGCGCATGCTCGGCGGCCTGTTTCTCGGCTTCGCCGCGTTGCTGAGCTTCTGGCTGTTCGTGTTGCCGGTGCTGGTGGTCGCGCTGTCGAGCGTGGCCTCGCACTGGTCCGGCACGATCCTCCCTGATGGTTTCAGCATGCGCTGGTTCGAGCGTCTCAGTTCGAGCGACTTCGACGCACTGACGACCAGCCTCGAAGTCGGCATGGGCGTCGCGGTGCTCGGCACGATGCTCGGGCTGTGGCTCGCGCTCGCGCTCGAAGGGCGCGACCGGCGCGGCCTCGGCGCCATCGTCGACACCATCGCGATGATGCCCAACGGCGTGCCGAGCGTGGTGCTCGGACTCGCGGTGCTGATCGCGTATCACAAGCGGCCGATCGATCTGTCGAGTTCCGCGGCGATCGTCGTGTTCGTGCAGCTCGCGCTGGTGCTGCCGTTCTGCTACCGGTGCGCGGCCGCGGCGTTGCGCCCGGAACTGACGATCCTGCGCGAAGCGGCGGCCAGTCTCGGTGCGCCGCCGTCGATGGTGTTGCGCCGCGTGGTGCTGCCGCAACTGGTGCCGGCGATCCGCGCCAGTCTCGCGCTCGGCTTCGCGCTGTCGCTCGGCGAACTCGGCGCCACGCTCACCGTGTATCCGCCGGGTTTTGCGACGGTGCCGATCGTCGTGGTCGGGCAGGTGGAGCGCGGCTATTACCTGCCGGCCTCCGCACTGTCGCTGATTCTGCTGCTGGTCTCGCTGGCCGCGCTGCTGTTGATCGCCGCACGCGTCCCACGCCGTCGGATGGACTGACGGGCAACTGCCGATGTCGGTGTTCGCGTGCCGTGACGGCGCGCAAACACCGATCGATCCATGTGGCAAAATTTGTCAAAATGACCGAATATATGCACTCTACTTCTGTCGATTCGATCGAGGTTTTGCGCCGGCATTCGCTGACGACGCTGGTCCGCGACGAAATCGAGCGGCACATCATCGAGGGGGCGCTCGCGCCCGGCGACAAGCTCAACGAAACCGATTGGGCCGCGCGTCTGCAGGTGTCGCGCGGGCCGGTGCGTGAAGCGTTTCGCGCGCTGGAGCAGGCCGGCCTCGTGCGCACCGAGAAGAACCGCGGCGTGTTCGTGCGCACGGTGTCGCTGGCGGAAGCGGACGAGATTTACGCGGTGCGCGCGGTGCTCGAAGAAGCGGCGTGCCGGTTGCTGGCGGCGAGTATCGACGCACGCCAGCTCGCGGGGTTGCGCAATTGGCTCGACGCGATGCGCGCGGCAGCCGAGGCGCACGATCACGATGCGTACGCGCGCGCCAATGTCGCGTTTCATGACGCGCTGATGGCGGCGTCGGGCAACCTGAAGCTGTACGAGACGTACCGCAGGCTGGTGAGCGAGTTGAGCCTGTTTCGCCGTGCCGCGCTGGTGGTGCATGCCGACGCGATGGAGCGTTCGCTGGCCGAGCATCGCGCGATCTTGACGGCGCTCGCTTCACGCGACGCCGATCTTGCGGCGAAGCTGATGCACGCGCATGTGCACGGCGGCTTGCAGCGCGCACACGCGGCGTGCGAAACGGCTGGCAAAGCGGCTGGCAAAGCGGCAGGGCCGCTGGGCGGGGTGCCGAGGGTGCCGGCGGCGCCGGTATCGAACGATTGAGTGCGGCACGGTTGCAACGAACGGATTGACTACTGCACGCGTGCCGGGCACGCATGGAAGGCAACGATGGCAAACTCAGGCGAACCCACGATCGAAGTCAACGGCCGCAGCTACCGGCTCCCTTCACAACCGACCGTCGTAGTGTGTGTCGACGGCTGCGAGTTCGATTATCTCGAGGCCGCGGTCGCGGCCGGCGTCGCGCCGTTCATCGGCAAGATGCTCAAGGGCGGCGCGGCCTTTAAGGGCGACTGCGTGATTCCGTCGTTCACCAACCCGAACAATCTGTCGATCGTGTGCGGCGTGCCGCCGTCGGTGCACGGCATCTGCGGCAATTACTTCTGGGACCCGCACGCGAACGGCGGCGCGGGTGCGGAAGTGATGATGAACGATCCCGCCTATCTGCGCGCCGGCACGTTGCTGGCCGCCGCCGCCGAGGCGGGCGTCGGGGTGGCCGTCGTCACCGCGAAGGACAAGCTGCGCAGCCTGCTCGGCTGGCAACTGAAGGGCATCTGCTTCTCGGCGGAAAAAGCCGACAAGGTCACGCGCGAAGAAAACGGCATCGACGAAGTGCTCGATCTGGTCGGCTTGCCGTTGCCCGACGTGTATAGCGCGGGGCTGTCCGAGTTCGTGTTCGCCGCCGGCGTGCGGCTCGCGCAAACGCGCAAGCTCGATCTGATGTATCTGTCGACCACCGACTACATCCAGCACAAATGGGCGCCGGGCACCGAGGGCGCGAATGCGTTCTACGCGATGATGGACGGTTATCTGGCGAAGCTCGACTCGCTCGGCTGGGTGATCGGCCTGACCGCCGACCACGGCATGAACGCCAAGCACGATCCGCAGACCGGCGAGCCGAACGTGATCTATCTGCAGGACGTGCTGGACGACTGGCTCGGCACGAAAGAGGCGCGCGTGATCTTGCCGATTACCGACCCGTATGTTGTGCATCACGGCGCGCTCGGGTCGTTCGCGACGATCTACCTGCCGCGCGAGGTCGACCCCGTGCTTATGATCGAGCGGATCGGCCGCTTGCAGGGCATCGAGGTCGTGCTCGACAACCGCGCGGCGTGCAAACGTTTCGAGCTGCCGGAGGATCGCGTCGGCGATATCGTCGTGGTCAGCACGAAACATGTCGTGCTCGGCACGCGCCGCGATGAACATGACCTGTCCGGATTGACCGTGCCGTTGCGCTCGCATGGCGGCATTTCCGAGCAGCAAGTGCCGCTGCTGTTCAACCGGCGTGTCGAAGCGTTGCCGGCCGGTAGCGGTGACAAGCGGCTGCGCAACTTCGATATCTTCGACGTCGCGTTGAATCGCGTGTCGGCATCATGAACACCACGCTGCGGGACCATCCGGCGTTTCGCGCCGAAGCGCTGCGGCTCAAAGGCGAGCGCGCGACCCGCGCGCGCACGCTCGACGTGTTCGATCCTTTTACCGGGACGCGCGTGGGCACGGTCCCGCTGGCAAGCGTCGACGATGTGCGCGCCGCGTTCGAATACGCGGCGGCCTATCAGCCGGCGCTCACGCGTTACGAGCGCTCGCAGATTCTCGAACGCGCGGCCGTGCTGTTGCGTGAACGGGCCGAGGAGGCGTCTGACCTGATTTCGCTCGAGTCGGGTTTGTCGAAGCAGGACTCGGGGTATGAGATCGGCCGCGTGGCCGACGTGTTCAAGTTTGCGTCGATCGAAGCGTTGCGCGACGACGGGGAAAGCTTCTCCTGCGATCTGACGCCGCATGGCAGGAAGCGGCGCGTGTTTTCGCAGCGCGAGCCGCTGGCCGGTGTGATTGTCGCGATCACGCCGTTCAATCATCCCATGAACCAGGTCGCGCACAAGGTCGCGCCGGCGATCGCGACGAACAATCGGGTGGTGTTGAAGCCATCGGAGAAGGTGCCGCTGTCGGCGCTCTATCTGGCCGATGTCCTGTACGAAGCCGGCTTGCCCGCGCCGATGCTGCAGGTGCTGACCGGCGATCCGCGTGAAATCGCCGATGAACTGATCACGCATGCGTTGGCGGAACTCGTCACTTTTACGGGCGGGGTGGCGATCGGCAAATACATCGCAGCGAAGGCGGCTTACCGGCGCGTCGTGCTGGAGCTGGGCGGCAACGATCCGCTGATCGTGCTCGACGACGCCGATCTCGAGCGCGCGGCAACGCTTGCCGTGCAGGGGTCGTACAAGAACTCCGGGCAGCGCTGCACCGCGGTCAAGCGGATGCTGGTGCAAAAGAGTATCGCCGCGGATTTCACCGATCTGGTGGTGGAGAAGACGCAGGCGTGGTCGTTCGGCGATCCGTTCGATGTGTCGAATCAGATGGGCACCGTGATCGACGTCGCCGCGGCGCAGCTTTTCGAAGCGCGTGTGAATGAAGCGATCGCGAGCGGCGCGCGGCTGCGGATCGGCAATCAGCGCAATGGCGCGCTGTATTCGCCGACGGTGCTCGATGGTGTCGATCCGTCGATGACGTTGGTGCGCGAGGAAACCTTTGGGCCCGTGTCGCCGATCATCACCTTTGACACGCTCGACGACGCCATCCGGATCAGCAATGGGACGCCGTTCGGACTGTCGTCGGGGGTGTGTACGAACCGGCAGGACGCAATCACGCGCTTCATCAATGAACTGCGTGTGGGGACGGTCAACGTGTGGGAAGTGCCGGGCTACCGGATCGAGTTGACGCCGTTCGGCGGCATCAAGGACTCTGGGCTCGGCTATAAGGAAGGTGTTCAGGAAGCGATGAAGAGCTTCACCAATCTGAAGACCTTTTCATTACCGTGGGAGTAAAAGAGTGGCATTGAGTCTGAACGATATCCGTTCCCTGTTCGAGCAATACGGCAATCTGGCTTATAGCGGCGAGCCGGTGACGCAACTCGAACATGCGTTGCAAAGCGGTGCGCTGGCCGAAGAGGCGGGTGCCGACGACGACCTGGTCGCCGCCGCGGTCTTGCACGACCTGGGGCATCTGCTCAATCTGCAAGGCGACACGCCGACCGAGCGGGGTATCGACGATCTGCATCAGTATTTCGCGCTGCCGTTCTTGCGGCCGGTGTTATTGGACGCGGTGCTGGAGCCGATCCGTTTGCACGTCGACGCGAAGCGCTGCCTGTGCGCAATCGACGATACGTATTTCGGCCAGCTTTCCGCCGATTCGGTGCGCAGTCTGGAACTGCAGGGAGGCATCTTCAGTAAGGATGAAGCCGAGGCGTTTCTGCGCAAGCCCTACGCGGAAGATGCGTTGCGCGTGCGTAAATGGGACGATCGCGCAAAAGAACAAAATCGCGCGACGCCGGATCTCGATCATTATCTAGGCGTGGTCGAGCGGGTGATGCGCAAGGATGCGGCTGCGTGAACCAGGGTGTTTCTGCTTGCGTTTGATCAACAGCTAGTGCCACTGTCATTGCGCCCATTCCGGCGCAATCCATGCATATCAAATAACGCTTGCAAGCCCTCTTCGGGCTCGCTAGAATCTCGCTCTTTCGTGCTTCGGACACCGGGGCACGGGGAAGCGGGAAAGCCAGCAGTGGCAAGGCTTCCAGCGCAGTGGGCAGGTTGAGGAAATTATAAAAACCTGTTGACGACGCAGCGGAAGTTCTGCATAATCCCGTTTCTCTGCTGCTGATGCAGCGACGCAGAACGAAGCGGTGCCGGGTGGTTGAAACGGGTGCGGCGAAGTTGGCGGATCGATCTTTAAAAATTAACAGCCGATAAGTGTGGGCGCTTGATGCGGGACGCGAGCCGGATTCTCCGGAATCTGGCGAAAAGCGAAAGTATCAAGTCTCACACAGTAATGAAAGGAAGGTTTGAGAGTCGAAAGATGATCGAACAATTCGTCAGTACGTTGAGTGAGCGACCGGTCTCGGAAGAGACCGAAAACAGTAACAGGTTTGAACTGAAGAGTTTGATCCTGGCTCAGATTGAACGCTGGCGGCATGCCTTACACATGCAAGTCGAACGGCAGCACGGACTTCGGTCGGGT